>NC_014501.1:4642500-6091620 GCF_000147335.1 Gloeothece verrucosa PCC 7822 | reverse complement strand
TTTAACGAAATAGGTGAGAATATTATTATCGATCATGAAGAGTGAGAGTAACCGGACATTTACAGATTATGGCTGAACAACTCGAAATCGCCCAGTTAGGTAATCCTATCCTACGACAAAATGCTCAACCTGTCGAAGATATCACCGACACGGCAATTCAACAGCTTATCGATTCTTTGATTGCTACTGCCGCCTCAGCTAATGGGGTGGGAATTGCCGCGCCCCAAGTCTCTCAATCTTACCGTGTTTTTATTGTCGCTTCTCGTCCTAGTCCTCGTTATCCTAACGCCCCAGAGATGGTACCGACGGCGATGATTAATCCAAAAATTATTGCTTATTCTGCTGAAAGGGTAAAAGGTTGGGAAGGTTGTCTGAGTGTTCCTGGGGTTCGGGGGTTAGTTCCCAGATATCAAGCGATTACTGTTGAGTATTTAGACCGTCAGGGAAATTTACAACGTCAGGAGTTCACCGATTTTGTCGCCCGCATTTTTCAGCATGAGTTAGATCATCTCGATGGTATGGTTTTTGTGGACCGTCTTGAAAGTACCCGCGATCTCTATACTGAACAAGAGTATCAAAAAATTATTAGTCAATAGTCAATAGTCAATAGTCATTAGTCAATAGTCATTAGTTCTATAGCCGCAGATGGTGAAGCAATACTAACGAAATCCGCCTGCGCGGGCTAAATTCTAAAAAGATTGACTAATGGCCCCATCACCAATAATCATTGACTAATAACTAATAACTAATAACTAATAACTAATGACTAACCAAGCTGTTATCGGTATTGATTTAGGGGGAACTGCCATTAAATTAGGTACTTTCCTCCCTGATGGAACTGCAACTGAATCTATCACTATTCCGACTCCTCAACCTGCTACCCCTCAAGCTGTTTTAGAAAGTATTGTGACTGCGGTTAAGCAACTCAATAGAGACAATAATTGTCTTGCCATCGGGTTAGGAACGCCGGGGCCTGCGGATGCTGCCGGTAGAATTGCTAAAGTAGCCATTAATTTATCCGGTTGGCGAGATGTTCCCCTGGCAGACTGGTTAGAAAAGGAAACGAATTTACCTACTATTCTGGCTAATGATGCTAATTGTGCGGGTTTAGGAGAAGCTTGGTTAGGCGCTGGTAGACCCTTTAAAAATTTGATTTTGTTAACGTTAGGTACGGGGGTAGGCGGCGCGATTATCCTGGATGGTAAGTTATTTACTGGTTCTGGAGGGGCAGCCGCAGAATTGGGGTTAATTAGTTTAAATCCTGATGGACCTCCTTGTAATAGTGGAAATCAGGGTTCTTTAGAACAATATGCCTGTATAGGGGCGATTCGACGACAGACGGGGAAAGAACCTATTGAGTTAGGAAAGTTGGCACAAGAAGGCGATCCGGATGCTTTGGCTTTTTGGCGGCAATATGGGCGGATTTTAGGAGTGGGAATCGCTAATTTTCTTTATGTTTTAACCCCTGAAGCGGTGATTATTGGCGGCGGGATAAGCGCTTCTTCTCGGTTTTTCTTTCCGGCTATTTTAAGCGAAATTGAGAGCAGAGTTTTACCCATTTGTCGAGAGGGTTTACAGTTGTTGGAGGCGCAATTGGGCAATAATGCGGGAATGGTTGGCGCGGCTAGGTTGGCCTGGCAAAATTTGGTTGGTGAATCTTAGGGTTTTTTATTAAAAGGGCGGTTTAGAGGCTTAAAAATTATGAAAATTCAAAAGTTAACCTATCGAGATCAAGAATACAACTGGAAACTTGATACTGTAGAATTTTCCCCTAATTTAAATTTACTGGTAGGCATATCAGGGGCGGGAAAAACTCAAATACTTCGCTCAATTAAAGGTTTTCAAAAAATCGCAAATGGTGCATCTTTAAATGGAGTAGAATGGGACATCGCATTTACCACTACGGCTCAAATTATGTATCATTGGACAGGAAAATTTGAAACTGTAAAAACCAATAAATTAGTCCCTAAAAAAGATGTTGAATTAGACGAGGACTATGATTTTAAAATTTTATATGAATCTTTAGAAAAAGATGGACTAAAAATTGTTGAACGTACAGAGAATGGAATAATTTTTAACCAGGAGAAAACTCCTAAATTATCGCCCTTTAAAAGTGTCGTTGAACTCCTGAGTGAAGAAGAAGATATTAATCCGGTTAAAAAAGAGTTTGAAAAAATTATTTTGACTGAACCTGAACAAGTTTATGAAGGAATGTGGAGAATTCCTATGTCCGTATTGAAAAAATATGAAAATTGTTCCTTGGCTGAAATCAAAGAGAGTGATTTACCTATTTCTGTTAAATTATCACTAGCATATAGATATCAAACAGAAGCTTTTAATCAAATAAAAAAAATATTTATTGATATATTTAATCATGTAGAAGATATTAAAATAGAACCTTTTAATACTGATGATTTCCCCATGCCATTGGCTAATTTATTAAGAGAAACAACGCTTGTAAATATTAAAGAAAAAGGAGTAGATACTTGGATAAAACAAAACTATATTTCTTTAGGTATGTTCAAAACCCTTATGTATATCAGTGAACTTTATTTATCGCCTGATGAGAGTGTAATACTGATTGATGAATTTGAAAATAGTTTAGGTGTTAATTGTATAGATAGTGTTACCGATTTAATTTTAGAAAATAACAACTTACAATTTATCATTACCAGTCATCATCCTTATATTATCAATAATATTAATCCTGCCTATTGGAAAATTGTCACTCGTCGAGGCAGTACAATTTCTGTCAAAACAGCAGAAGACTATCATATTTCACATACTCAGCAAAAAGCATTCATTGATTTAATTAATATTCTCGAAAACGAGTCTAACGATATTGAGGAAGAATGAATATTTATTTTTTAGTCGAGGGAAAAAGCACAGAAAAAAAAATTTATCCAGCTTGGCTTAAGTATTTTATACCTGAACTAAAACAGGTTGAATTTTATGATCAAGTAGATAAAAATAACTATTTTATAATTAGCGGCAAAGGATATCCTAGTATTCTTTATGATGGAATTCCGAATGCTGTACAAAAAATTAAAAAAGTAGGAAAATATAACTATTTTGTCATTTGTATTGATGCAGATGAAGATACTGTTACGCAACGAAAGCAAGATGTTTTTGATTTTATTGAATCTGAAAAAATAAAATTAGACAATACTCAAATAGAGGTAATTATTCAAAATCGATGTATTGAAACATGGTTGTTAGGCAACCGAAGAATTTTTAATTCAAGACAACCTTTAGAAAAACCATTATTAGACTATGTAAATTATTATGATGTTTGTCGGAATGATCCAGAATTAATGGGTAAATATAACATCGTAAATCATGCTACATTTCATTTTAAATATTTACAACAAATCTTTAGATGTAAAAATAAAAATATCAGTTATACTAAAAAGTTTCCATGCGAGGCGCAAAAAGAGCATTATTTCAAGCAATTATTAAACAGAATACGAGACGAACCTGAACATTTACAAACTTTTCGGAGTTTTATTAAATTTTGCGAGAAGATTAAGCAACAAATATCAACCTAGTAATCTTTAGAGGTTGTAGCACATTAATAGTAAAGGCTTCTTCTGTTGGGCCTTCTACTAAAATAAGAACTTTTTTCATAAAGTTGGTCGTCCACCTATCACGTTTTTCTCCCACAACTCACCTAAACTATAATCCTCGGTTCTTTCGGACTCGTGGGGAAAAATGTTCATAGAGATACAAACTTGTCTCTGGTGGGTTACGGCGCGGCTCAAAAGTTATCCTTTTTTCATCAAAATCATTACCACGCCTAACCCACCCTACGAATTATAAATTTTTCTTATCACCACAAGTGCGGGAGAGCCTGTTTTTTTGCCCAAAGTGTAAAAACCTATCAACCCCGCCAGATTTTGCGACAAAATACTGTAAATTTTGATTGACGATTTGATTAAGAAATTTGAAAGCCGCTATAAAATTAGATTTTCCCGAACCATTAGCACCAATTAATATATTTAATTGATTCAGAGTCAAATCTAAACTCCGAATTGACTTAAAACCCTCAATCTTTATTCTTTTTAAGATTGTATCTGACATAATTACTCACCAGTAAATAAAATCCTAAATCTAGTTTGCCTACCCTCTCAATAATTTAGCCGGCGTAGGCGTTTATCTGTTCGTATAGCCCCAGGGCTGAAGCCTGGGAGAGTTTTAAAAATCCAACCCAACTAACTCGCCTTTTCCTTCAACAACCTCACCAATACGATAAGCCGCTATCCCCTTATTTTTAAACCAATTTAACGCCGCGTGAACTTGTGCCGCACTCACCACAACCACAAACCCAATACCCATATTAAAAGTATCAAACATAGCGGCTTTATTTACCTGTCCGGCTTCAGCTAACCATTTAAAAATCGGCAAAATTTCCCAACTATTAGGATTAATTTGTATGGACTGATTTTTATTAAGACAACGGGGTAAATTTTCCGGTAGTCCTCCCCCGGTAATATGGGCCATCCCATGAATTTTAATGTCAGAAGCCAGCAATTCTAAAATGGGCTTAACATATATTTGGGTGGGTGTCAATAAAGTTTCTGCTAACGATTTGCCCCCTAATATTTCCGGACAATAATCCCAAGACAACCCCTGTGTCTCAAGAATTTTTCTCACCAAACTAAACCCATTACTGTGAACGCCGCTACTCGCTAACCCAATGGCCACATCTCCCACTTGCACCTGAGAGCCATCTAACAGCAAGCTTTTTTCCACAATTCCCACACAAAAACCCGCTAAATCATATTCACCTACTGCATAAAAACCCGGCATTTCCGCCGTTTCTCCCCCTAAAAGGGCACAATTACTTAAATGACAGCCTTCAACAATTCCCTCTACTACTTCCGCTAATTGTTGAGGATTTAATTGCCCTGTGGCTAAATAATCTAAGAAAAATAAAGGTTGTGCCCCAGAAGTGAGAACATCATTTACACACATAGCCACTAAATCAATGCCAACGGTGTCATGACGGTTGAGACTATGCGCTAACTTTAACTTCGTTCCTACTCCATCTGTACCTGATACTAATACAGGTTGTTTATATCCAGAGGGAATTTGAAAATAACCCCCAAAGCCGCCTAAGCCCCCCAATACTTCGGAACGATGGGTACTTTCTACATTGGCGCGAATCTTTTCTACAAAAGCTCGTCCTGCTTCAATATCAACCCCGGCATCTTTATAGTCCATAACAACCGCTATTGAAAACCTAATCAAATTTGATTATAGGTCTTGATTTCCCCCTCCACCAAGAACTCACTCTCTCGAAATCCGTCTATTGATTAGATTTACTTATGATTGTGTTCAGTTATATTGATTAAATAGCTGGCTTTTATCTTTGTTCCAGGCAAGCAATTTTTATTAAATATTTATATTTAAAGTGCCCTGAATGATTTAATTTTTCTTTAACTTTTTCCGTATTTTCACTGATGAAATTTTTTTCAAGGGTCTATCTAAAGGAATAGGTATTATTATTTTTATACCGAGGAGTATATCTCAGAGTTATTGCAGAGCCTAGTTTATAGCTTTACCTCTTTCTTAAGAAAGAAAAAAAATTAAGAAATGATGAAAGTCAAAATTTGATGAAATTAAAAAAAATCTGCCAACCCTTCATTATATTAAAAATAAGAGTATAAATCAATAATTATTTAAATTTTTAATGTAAATCAAGTTAACCTATTAGAAGTACAGCCGGTTCAGGGAAAAAAATCATGCTAGTCTGTAAAAGTTTAAAAAATATACATTGTCAACCTTTGTTGTGAGGAGTGAATGTTGGCAAATGACATCAGAAACCATCTGAAAAGTTTGCCAGCACTTCCGAAAACCAAGGAGCCTATGAATCAAAAAATCTTAAGTGGAATTACTACGGCTGCATTAGCAACAGTAATAGGAACAACCAGTTCGCTTGTTGTTTGTTTAAGCAAGACGATTGCTTCTAACTTAAATCCTGAAAATACTGTTGAAACTCAGTCATCTACAACTCCCACTATCTCACCCTCTCAATCTCAATCAGTTCTGAACAATTCAACACAAAACCCTATTGCTACTATCTATCCTCATAGATGGAAAGGCAAATTAGCGGTAACGCTTCGGGTTCGTGATATCCCAGTTCTTACCTTTGTTGAAAATACAAAATCGCCCAAAAAGCAAAGCGACAATTCTCAATCCAATCAACAAGTTACAGACGATTCTTTATCTGAAAACGAGACGGTTAAACGAGCAGAAAATATTGCTTCTCGTCTCAATGAACTCTACCAAGAACAACTTGATGCCAATGAAATTACGGTGAGTTGGAATGCTCAAACTAAAGCCTATGAGATTAAAGCTGAAGAGGAGGTTTTAGTGAGCCTTGATCAATCAACCATTTTGCCAGATACTACCCATAAAAAAGACCTAGACGCTTTACAAGCTACCAACCGGCTGAGAAGGTTGATGGGAGATGCACCCCCCTTAAGCGCTATCGACCAAAAAACGGCGGTAAATAAGCTGCCCGAAACCGAAAGGGCGAAATATAATCCTTATAAACGAGGGATGGCCTCTTGGTACGGACCCGGTTTTCATGGACGACGTACCGCTAACGGAGAACGATTTAATCAACGCGACTTAACAGCCGCCCATCGTTATCTACCTTTTGGCACTCTTGTCAGAGTAACAAATCTTAATAATAATCGTTCTGTCACTGTCCGTATAAATGACCGTGGACCTTTTGTGAGAGGGCGTATCATAGACCTCTCTGCCGGTGCGGCTAATGTTCTGGGATTATTTGGCAGTGGTGTAGCCCCTGTCTCACTAGAAATTGTTGACGATATTAAATAGAGGCCAACGGCTCCAAAGCCCTGACAGTTAATTCTGAATGTTACAGTATGAAAGGCTTAGTTTTTGGCAAGTCCTTCATACTCACATGATCTCATCGAGGTAGTTACGGTGCGTCTGTTTACAACGGTTGCTGGTTTGCGGTCCTATCTGAAAAGTCAACGAGACAACAAAACAGTTGGCTTAGTTCCGACTATGGGCGCTTTGCACATCGGTCATCAAAGCTTGATCGAACGTGCTAGGGTGGAAACGGAAATAGTGGTAGTCAGTATCTTTGTTAACCCGCTACAATTTACGCCCACTGAAGACCTGCAAAAATATCCCCGCCAGTTGCAACAAGACAGCGAATTATGCGAAAAATTGGGGGTAGATGTGATTTTTGCTCCTTCCCCAGAAGTCATGGGTATGGGAGAAAACAGCAATACCTCTTCCTCTAGCCAAACCACCACAGTCATTCCTCCAGCAACCCTGACATCAGGTTTATGTGGACAGTTTCGTCAAGGCCATTTTCAAGGAGTGGCCACCATAGTAACTAAGCTATTTAACATCGTCAATCCTGATCAGGCCTATTTTGGCGAAAAAGACGCACAACAATTGGCCATTATTCGGCGTATCGTCGAAGATTTAAATATCCCTGTGGAAATTCGAGGTTGTCCTATCATTCGAGAACCCTCCGGTTTAGCCTGTAGTTCCCGCAATCAATATCTGACATCTGAGCAAAAAGAACAAGCCGCCGTTTTATATAGGAGTTTACAATGGGCAAAACAGGCTTTTATTCAGGGAGAAATAGCAACAGAACCCCTAATTCAAATTGTTAAGCAAGAATTAGCCTCTGTCCCCGAGATAAAAATTCAGTATGTTGAGTTAGTTCATCCTAACTCCTTAACGCCGCTCTTGAGCATTGATGAGTCCGGTTTGTTGGCGATCGCCTGTTATCTTGGGGCCACTCGTCTGATCGATAATATTATCCTTCGTAATCGTAAACCGATTATTGCCATTGATGGCCCTGCCGGTGCCGGAAAATCTACCGTTACCCGTCGAGTGGCCCAACAATTAGGCTTAATGTATCTTGATACCGGGGCAATGTATCGGGCGATCACTTGGTTAGTCCTTAACTCAAACATCAATCTAGATGATGAAGCGGCTATTGCTGAGTTAGTTTCTCAAGTGAGTCTAGAATTGACTCCCCAACAGATCAAAATTAATGGACAAGATGTTACAGAAGCTATCCGTACCCTCCAAGTAACCGCCTCAGTTTCTGCAATTTCTGCTCAAGGGGCCGTGCGGCGCGAGTTAGTCAAACAACAACAAGGTTACGGACAAAAAGGTGGTGTAGTGGCCGAAGGAAGAGACATTGGAACTCATGTTTTTCCCCATGCTGAATTAAAAATTTTTCTCACAGCATCAGTACAAGAAAGAGCTAAACGGCGGCTACAAGACCTGATCCACGCCGGAGAAAAACAAATCACAATTACTCAACTTGAACAAGATATTCAACTGAGAGATTATCGGGATAGTCATCGCCAAATTGCTCCTCTTCAAAAAGCAGCAGATGCCATTGAAATTATTACTGATGGCTTGACCATTGAAGATGTTACCGCTAAAATCGTTAGCCTTTATCAAGAAGCTATCAATCCTAAACAATTTTAATCGGGCGTTCAACACCCTCTTTTTTACTCCCTACTCGCTCTCAGAACATTTTGAAGCGACTGTTTGACGCATCCGCTCGAGTAAAGTTTTGAGAATTTGTTGTCTTGCTTCGGGATCAATTACTTCTGTTTTAACATTACGAGAGGGTTTAATCGTTAATTCTACGATAGTATTTTGCGGGAAATTACAGATTTTATCAGGAATAAATATTCCGTCACGATAGATGGCTTTCAGTTTTTCTACCATTGTTTTTTTTTGATTAATGCCTTGAGTTGATGAAAACACTGAGCTTCAATATTGACCGCTATAGTTAATGCTTTTCCTGTTGCTTATGGGTAGTAAAAATAGAAAAAAAATAATTTCTATATGTTTATTTTCCCCAATCAAAATTGATTTTGCCACTACTTACATCACGGATTAGTTGTGATTTTACTCACAAATAATTTTGGCTCTAAGCTGTCACCCATTTAAATTAAGTCCCCAGACAACAGAAGTTAAGGGGTTTCAGCCGCCTACCCTGCCCCTTACCCTTTTTACTTTTTGCCCCAGGGATAGAATTATAAAGCTTTAAAGGCGACTCCCTCATACATAAAGCCGAAAGTCTGAACCGCCGCTTGTTCAGCTTGACTCATGGTATAAAAATGCTCTCCGCTTGTTGGGTTGAAGAAACGCAAAACATTCGTGCCCTCTTTAGCATCTGCCCCATAACTATAAAAGCCAATGCCTTCATATTGATAAACTTTAATGTTATTGATAACAGAATCTCGTTCCGCTTGATTAGCGGTAAAAAAGTGATCTCCGGTTGTGGGATTGAAAAAACGATAGATAGGCAGTAAATTGTTTTGAGGATTTAGAGAAGCAATAAAGGCTGGGCCTTCTAGTTGGAAGGATGGCAAGGATTGGGCAATGAAACTTTGTTCCATTAAATTAGCCGTGTAAAAATGCATTCCTGTCAGGCTATCCCTATATCGCATAACAGGGCTTTGTAGTTGAGTAATAGAAGCGGTGGTGATGGTCAAGTCTTGCTGATAAGATAACCCTCCCGCGTCGGTGGTTTTAATACTAACAGTCTGAGGCCCTGTTTTGGTAAATATACTATTTGTTTTGAGTTGATTTCCTTGAATCAAAAAATTGTTATTATTGCTCAGGAGTTGGTAAGTAAAACTTGTATCTCCATCAGGATCGACTGTGGATAAATTCCCCACTAAAGTTCCAATCGGTTGATTCAGCTTGACTGTATTTGCACTCAGATTAATCTTTGTTGGGGCATGATTGTTAGAATTATTGGAATTAATAGCAATGGTGAAAGATTTGCTATAAGATAACCCACCTGCATCGGTGGTTTTAATGTTAATTGTCTTAGGACTAGCAGTGGTAAATTCCTTGTTAGTAAAAAGTTGATTGCCTTCAATAACAAAGTCGCTATTTCCATCCAATAATTGGTAGGTAAAATTGCTATCCCCATCCGGATCAGTGGTGGATAAATTCCCGATTAAAGTTTTACTGGGTTGATAGGTCTTAACTTGATTACCACTGAGACTAATATCGCTTGGGGCACGGTTTATTTTATTAATATTAATGCTGAAAAATTTGTTATAAGATAACCCACCTCCATCGGTGGTTTTAATGGCAACTGTCTTCTGGTCGGCAGTGGTAAATTCTTTGTTAGTAAAAAGTTCATTTCCTTGAATAAAAAAGTCGTTATTTCCATCCAGTAATTGGTAGGTAAAATTGGTATCGCCATCTGGATCAGTGGTGGATAAATTCCCGATTAAAGTATTACTGGGTTGATAAGTATTAACTTGATTGCCACTGAGAGTAAGATCGGTGGGGGCGCGGTTAATTTTATTAATAGTAATACTAAAATATTTGTTATAAGATAACTTCCCTGCATCGGTGGTTTGAATGCTAATTGTTCTAGTGCCGCCCGAGGTAAATTGTTTGCTAGTAAAGAGTTGATTTCCTTGAATAAAAAATTCGCTATTTCCATCCAGTAATTGGTAGGTAAAATTGGTATCGCCATCTGGGTCAGTGGTGGATAAATTCCCGATTAAAGTATTACTGGGTTGATAAGTATTAACTTGAGTCCCACTGAGATTAATATTGGTTGGGGCGTGGTTGGTTGTATTAATAATATTAATGGTGAAAGATTTGTTATAAGATAACTTGTTTGAATCAGTGGTTTGAATGTCAACAGTCTGAGGCTGAGTGTTGCTAAATAGATCGTTCGTTTTTAGTTGATTGCCTTCAATTTTAAAATACTTTGTATTGCTAAGTAATGTGTAAGTAAAACTGTCTCCCTCAGCTTCTTTCGTATCATCATCGCTGGTTGATAAATCTCCGACTGGGGTACCAATAGATGAAGTAAGACTGACTTTATTTCCGGTCAGAGTAATATCTGTGGGAGCAACATTGATATTAATGATCAAATCTTGGGAATAGGATAAACCGCCCTCATCAGTGCTTTGAATTTTAACAGTTTGATTCTGATAACCATTTAGCGACTTTGTCGTTAGCAGTTCATTTCCTAGAATCTTAAAATTGTCTGTATTGCTGAGTAAGGTATACTTAAATACTTTGTCACCATCCGGATCAGTCGTGGATAAATAGCCCACAGAACCATTTAAAGGGGCATTGAATTTACTTTTATCGAGTTTAATATTATTGGGCGCAGCATTTAAATAAATAGTCAAATCTTTGGTATAGGATAACCCGCCCTCATCAGTGCTTTGAATCTTAACAGTTTGATCGACAAAAGTGTCGAGCGGCTTTGTCGTTAGCAGTTGATTTCCGTCAATCTTAAAATTGTCTGTATTGCTGAGTAAGGTGTACTTAAATACTTTGTCACCATCCGGATCACTTGTAGATAAATTGGCGACCGGACCCTTTAAAGGAGCGTTGAATGTATTTTGACTGAGAGTAATATCCGTTGGAGTAAAATTTATATCAATGTTAAATTTTTCTATCTTAAATAATCCGGTTCCGTTTTTATCGGTGCTTTTAATATCAACAGTCTGAGGGTCATCTTTGACGGCGAATAAAGTTTTACTTCTTAGTTCATCGCCGACGATCTCAAAATTGTCTGTATTGCTGAGTAAGGTGTAGGTAAAGCCGGTGAGATCATCAGGATCAGTAGTTTTTAATGTGCCCACTACATTACCTGTCTTAGGGTCGTAGTTGACTTGAGTTTTACTAAGACTAATGCCGGTTGGGGCACTGTTATCTAGCCCTACACTAATGGTGAAATCTTCGATATGAAATAACCCTTCGGGATCGGTGCTTTTAATCTGAATAGCCTGAGTCCCTTTATTCAATTTCTGCGCCGTGTATAGTTTATCGCCGTCGATCTTAAAATTAGTTGTATTGGTCAGTAACTCATACTTAAAGCTGGTGGCTAGAGTATCTTCAAGATCAGTGGTGGTTAAAGTACCAATCTCAGCGTTGTCATTGTCAGGAGCAACTTTAGTGCCACTCAAGTTAACATCTGTTGGGGGCGTGTGGAAGCCATTACTATCTGCAAAATAAGTGTATCCACCGATGCGGGCTACATCATTAACAACAAAGTCAAGATTGTCAGTAGTCTTGATAGGCACATTATCGCCAGTATAACTGGTAAGGTTGATGCGTTTTAGCCCTGACTCAGCTACTGTTGTCACATAATCGTCTATATTAGGATCTAGATGCTGACCAATAAGGCTATAAGCAAAATAAGCGTAGTTGCCGTCTACTGTGATATCACCCCGAAAGTTAGAGTACAATTGTTCAACAGACTTAGCTGGATCAAAAAACTTATCAGCATTAGCAAGATCTAATGTATAAGTTCCTTTGAGTTGAAGCGTGTCAAGAGAGTAAATGTTTACCGATGACTGTAAAGCGTCAACGTTGTTAATAGTTGTTGGAGTATTATAAACAACGAAAACGTATCCCCCAGATATGGCTACATTAGAAGCATACTGATCGGTACCTAAAGAGATAGTTTTAGTTTGATCCAGGGTAAGTTTAGAATGATTGACCGAATCAATCTGAAAAATTTCTACTTTGGATGAGGTGTCATTAACTTCAGCCACATAAAGATAGTTCCCATCCACCGTAATTCCCTGTGGCGCTCCACCAATTTTTAGAAAAGCCGCCGATTTATTATTCGAAGTGAGGTCGATAATTTCGAGTTGCTGGCTTCCATCATTAGGAGTGCCATAGGCTACATCGCCATTAGCATTAATGGCCATGTCTGATATGTCTATACCTATATCCTGCTTTGGCTGGGTGGCAATAGGCGTTGGCTTCGTTTTATCGGTGATGTCAATGACCAATAGGCGGCTCGTCGACAAGACGTAAGCGGAGTTGCCTACTACTGTTACTTTTGTATATGTGCTGTTAGGGTCCAAGTCTTTGTAGGAGCCTTTAACTTCAAGAGCGTCAGGATCAGATGCTTTTGGGCCGTAGATTTCTAGTCCTGTCTCGGTTCCTGTACTATAAACAGCATAAATATATTTGTCTACTTGAGTGATGCTGTTATAATTGCCCTGAACACTTAATACTGATGGATAAGATAATAAACTTTCTCGTTGGAATGGCAGCCGACTTTCAGTGTGTGGTTCCCTTATCTTTCCTTGAGACACTCTAACTTCTAATAGCCAATCTCCTCCTAAGTCAGCATTTCCCGTCCGCCTAGCTGAAGCAAAAATACTTCCCCCTGTTATTTGAGATAACTTAGTCAAAAATTCTTCTCCCCCATCACCTGCGGCTACATTACAGCCATATAAATACAAGTTGGGAATATTTTCTCGAGACTGCCCTGAAAAGTATAATCTTAATAGATCAATATAATTATTTAAAGTATCTAAACTTAATTGAGTATTGCCTAAATATAAACAGCCTGGCGAACCATGAGAAACAATATGAATATCATTAATCTCGTCACCACTCCGTAAAATCTCTATTATTTGTTCTACTCCATCTCTGTCTGAGGCGATCACATAAGCCGCTACATTTGACCGGGTCGCCGTTAATAAGCTTTGATAATTTTCTACTTTTGCATCAAGAAAAACTATTTGTTTAATTTTTTTAGATGTATTAAGTTTAACCATTTTCCCCTATCCTCTTTTATTATTCAGTTAATCCTGTTTGGTTATTTCAGGCGACAGTCAAAATGCTCTCTTTCTCTGATCATTACCGTGATGTCAGTTGGAAATTTAGTTAATGCTATTGCTTTAAGTTAGTTCGAGTTAAAAAATAACTACTTAATATAAAACACAGCCCAATCAGAGCTAACTCATCAAGAGCAATGTCTGTTGAGTCAAATCCTTTGGTTATTTATTCCATCTGTTAACGCCCAGTTTTTAGGTTTAATCAGACTGGTTGCTGGAGACTAATGCTTATCTGTTGTTAAAATACCCAAATGAGCTTTAAAAATTAGCTTTTATCGAAAAATTTTTGTAAAGATTTATGCTCAGAAATTTCACCAGTTTTTAAACGGAGAAAATTTTCAGTTAAACTTTTAAGTGAATTTAAATATTAACTCCTGTTAGACTCCAATCAGGTCTAAGATTTTTCGCCTGACGTAAATAAGAATGATAAATTTCAACTTGTGGTTTACAGGTATTCACATGAATCAGCACTCGAATACAGTATTTTAAACTCCCCTTAACCTGCATTTGTTGCACATCCAATAAGGGCACATTTTGCCAATTAGGACGTTCCCGAGCAATGGCAGCCGGAAAAACCGCATCTAGGTCTTCAGTAGCCGTAAAAATCACACTCACAATATCACTCGGATCAAGTTGATTGCGGGTTTCAATTTCATCTAGCAATTCACTCACGACTTCTCGAATTGCCTCTATCGTATTTGAGTCGGCTGTTGTTGCTCCTCGAATTGCCCGCACTTTCCAATCCACTGTGATTATCCTCCTATGTTTAACGAATAGTTGTAGATTTTAGAGTTCAGTCAACTCTAAAACCTAACCTGACTTTTAGGGCCTATATAGCCATAAGGGCAGATTATTAGTCGCTAGTTCAAATTCTACCCAATCTAGGGCCCCCCCTAACCTAGATTTTGTCGCAATTCTTGTACTCCCTAAAATCCGATTGACTAGAGATTTGGGTTGCTCGATGGTTTGACACTCAGTTTTGAGCGGATCAAGTCCGACTAATTCTGCTAACCAACGACGGGCATCCTCTTCGCTTCCCAAACGATCCACAACGCCCAAATTTAAGGCTTGCTCTCCGGTAAAAATACGTCCATCGGCAAAGGTTTTAACTGTCTCTACCTCTAGATTACGAGAGTCAGCCACAGTCTGAACAAATTGCTGATAACTAATATCAATCATTTCTTGGAGAATATCTTGTTCTGCGGCACTCAAATCTCGATCAAACGAGAGAATATCTTTGTAAGGCCCTGATTTAATGACTTTGAAGGATACGCCGATTTTATCGAGTAACCTTTCTAGATTATTCCCTCGGATAATGACCCCAATACTCCCTGTAATTGTACCTGGGTTAGCCATGATGTGTTGCGCCCCCATCCCGATATAAACGCCACCCGAAGCCGAAATATTGCCGAAACTAGCGACGATTTTGACTTTATCCTGCAAACGCCTCAGCGCTTGGTAGATTTCTTGAGAGTCTCCCACTGTTCCTCCGGGAGAATCTATTCGTAATAGCAGGGCGGGATATTTCTTTTCTTCTACCTTTTTTAAGGCTTTAAGCACCTGTTTACGAGTTTGAGAGGCAATTACCCCTGTAATTTCTATGCGAGCTATCTGTTTGCTAGTTCTGGGTTTAAACGGCCAAATCATAAAACCATTTTCTTTATTGAGTGATTAAAGAGATTAAGCACAAATGTCAGTGAATTATCTATCTTCTAGTTTGCCTTATCTTGCCTGAGCCTAGCCGAGTTCGTGGAAAAATTTATTTTTGGGTTTGAGTTAACAAAAATATACAATTAGTTAGAATAGAATAACTAAACTTAAAATTAATTCATATTACCCTCCCCTTTCGACTCGACTCATGGAATTAAATCTGAGAAAGTCTTATATAGCCTGGTCTTCAATCTTTGCTATCGCTCCCTTTTTTCTTTGGGGAACGGCAATGGTAGCGATGAAAGGAGTTATTCCCAACACCACTCCTCTATTTATGGCTGGCGTTCGCCTTTTACCCGCCGGACTATTAGTATTACTGATCGCTATTGGGTTAGGCCGTCCTCAACCCAATAGTTGGCGGGCCTGGCTGTGGATTGGAATTTTTGCCTTACTAGACGGGACCATGTTTCAAGGCTTCTTAGCTGAGGGATTAGTCAGAACAGGGGCGGGTTTAGGTTCTGTCATTATTGACTCTCAACCTCTGGCAGTGGCACTGATGAGTAGTTGGCTGTTTGGGGAAGTGATTGGTTTATGGGGGTGGTTAGGTTTAGGACTCGGAATGATCGGTATTAGTTTGATTGGTTTGCCGGATGAGTGGTTCATTCATCTATTTCAGGGACAGACCATTTCTTTTTCCTTTAGCTGGTTAGGTTTGTTTGATAGTGGAGAATGGTTAATGTTCCTCGCTTCCCTGTCTATGGCAGTGGGAACAGTAACTATCCGTATGGTCAGTCGACACGCCGATCCAATCGTCGCTACCGGCTGGCACATGGTATTAGGCGGCTTACCGCTATTTCTCGGTTCTGCGCTGTGGGAATCTAACCAATGGACTCAAATCCATCTCGAAGGTTGGTTAAGCTTGACTTATGCTACCGTTTTTGGCAGTGCTATCGCTTACGGAATTTTCTTTTATCTGGCCTCTAAGAGTAATCTGACCAGTTTAAGCTCTCTCACCTTTTTAACGCCTGTATTTGCGCTAACCTTTGGAAATCTCTTTTTAGCTGAAGTTCTCAGCCCTTTGCAATGGCTCGGCGTTTGTTTAACTTTAGTCAGCATTTACCTCATTAATCAACGAGAAAAACTTGCTCAACAACTTGAAAAATTAGGGTCTTCTAAAAGCCTGGTACAACCGACAACGAACCAATAAAGTCGTCAGACTTTCAAGCTGAGGCATCGGCCTAACAACAAGCGTAGCAATTGCTAGATGATGGTTGCCCTTTACAACAGACAATATATTGCCTGATAAATTTTCAGATCATATCCCTCGACAAATTTATCCATAACCATTAGAAATTGAAAATCGAATGACACCTAAATAACTGTCCCTAGGCCAGAAGACACTTGCCATCGTTTGAACTTAAGCTAGAGCTAGAAGCAAGAGAAACGAACAGCATCATCTGTCAGTCATGAGTCAGCAAATACATTCGATTGATGAATCAAGCGCTAAAAAAGCTATCACCGTAAGCTCTCATATTAATCCTTTATTAATACGTCTTGTTTATCCTCTGGGATGTTATTTAGTCATTCCCTTATATTTTGGTCGCATCAAAATAACAGGACAAGAAAATATTCCCACTACAGGGCCTGTGATTGTCGCCCCAACTCATCGTTCTCGTTGGGATGCTTTGCTGATTCCCTATGCTGTTGGACGGTTTGTCAGCCGCCGAGATTTACGTTTTATGGTTATGGTGGAGGAAATGCAAGGGTTACAAGGTTGGTTGATTCGTCAATTGGGTGGGTTTCCCGTTAATACTGAGCGTCCGGGAGCGAAAAGTGTCCTGCATACAGTGAAACTATTAAGTGAAGGCGAAATGGTGGTGATTTTTCCTGAAGGGGGGATTTTCCGCTCTACTGAAGTTCAACGCCTCAAACCCGGTGTCGCACGAATGGCTATTGATGTGGAAACCCATCAACCCGGCAGTGGGATTAAAATTTTACCGGTTAATCTTAACTATTCTCATCTGTACCCTCGTTGGGGAACTGATGTAGAGATCAAGATTGGTCAGCCTATTGATGTGGCTCAATATCAGGGAACCAACCTCAAAGAAAATACACGACAACTGACAGCAGTTCTCAAAAATGCCCTCAAGAAGCTTCAAGAAGAAAAACAAGCGGCAAAAGAAGTAGTTTTAGTCTAAAATGCCCTTCAAATAGTCTCCCAGACAGCATGGAATAACTACCGATTCGGTCAAGTGAGATATTGACACTCCCCATCTAATTACTACACTTTGTTTGGTAATATAGATGGGGATTCTTGGTTCACAGAAGATGCTTGCTCTGACAGGATTGCTCCAACCAAAGTAGAGGCATCTTCTCCCCCATTAGCTATAGCTAACGTTGAAAGAATTTCACTTTCAAAAGCTTTAGATCCGCTATGCCCTAGCGTACTTAATCCTAATTTCAAAATGTTAATTGCTGCGTTAATATCTCTATCTTCTTCATATAGACAATGCGGACATTTATGAGTTCTAGTTGATAGAGATTTTTTGACTTTTTCACCACAGTTAGAGCAATTTTGAGATGTATTATGAGGTGGAACAGCTACAGTTGCTTTTCCATATTTAAAAGCAAAATATTCTAACCATTGACGAAAAGTTGACCAAGCAGCGTCATTAACACTTTTAGCTAACTTGGATTTAGCTAGACCTTTAACATTTAAGTCTTCATAGGCTACCAAATCGTTAGATTGGATTACGCGCAATGCCTCTCGTTGGACAAAACCTTTACGCTGCCTACTTACCCTTAGATGCTTACGGGCGTATTTTTGTCTAGCTCTTTTATAGTTGTTTGATGGCTTTTGTCCCTTCTTAAACTTCTTAGATTTACGTTGATTAAGCCGGTTTAAAAGTTTTTCAGCTTGACGATAGTATTGAGGGATTTCTACAGTTTTGCCATCACTATCTGCATAGAAAACTTTTAATCCAACATCAATTCCTACACAATGTTTAGTAGGTTCTAATGGTTTAGAGTAGCTTCTTATATCAACGCTGATACAAAACTGGACATAGTAACCATTGGCACGACGTACTAATCTAACTCGTTTAAAGGAGTCGATTGGGTAAAAGTTTAAATCCCTAGTTCCTTTTAAAGAGAGTGTCCCAATTCCTTTTTTGTCGGTAAAAGTTATCTTCTTTCTATTATCAGATAATTTCCAACCTGACTGTTTATATTCAACGGAACGATTATTCTTTTGAAACTTAGGAAAACCTTTTTTACCCTTAATATTCTTTTTGCAATTGTCATAGAAACGAGAAATAGCAGCCCAAGCCCTTTCTGATGATGCCTGTCTTGCTGTTGAGTTTAATTCATCAGCAAATTTATACTCTTTGGCTAAAATACGACAATATTTATTGAGAGCATATTTGTCAATTTTATCCTCTCGACTAGCATCCATCCAAAGCCTTAATGCTTTATTTCTGATGAATTGCACTGTCCTGATAGCATCGTCAATAGCTAAGACTTGATTAGGCTTGACCACTGCTTTCATTTCTAAAACAATCATTGTTTACCGACCTCAAACAAATATGTTTTTATGCTAGTAGTCAGAGCGCAAAATGTCAAGATGTGCTACGCTGTTATTTATTGGTTGAGGTTTCATTCCTTCCCCTTCGCATTGCTCAGGGTCAGGACAAGCCCCACCGTTCAATGTGGGTATTTTTGTAGAATTTATAGGTGGGGTCTTCCCCTCGACATTTCTGATAAACTGAGTCATGAGTAAGTATAAAAAAAATTATGTCAAAAACCGAACGTCGCATTTTTCTTCTGGACTTTGAAAAACCTTTATATGAGCTACAAGCACGAATTAACCAAATTCGGCAACTCGCTGAAGAAAATGATGTCGATGTCTCTGAGCAAATCTCTCAGCTACAAACTAGAGCCGAACAACTCCGCAAAGAGATTTTTAGCTCCTTAACCCCTTCTCAACGTCTGCAATTAGCTCGTCATCCCCGTCGTCCTTCTACCCTCGATTATATTCAAGCCATGACCGATGAATGGTTTGAGCTACATGGTGATCGCGGCGGATATGATGATCCCGCTTTAGTAGGGGGTGTAGCCCGCTTAAATGGTCGTCCAGTGGTGATTTTAGGACATCAAAAAGGACGAGATACCAAGGATAATGTGGCTCGCAATTTTGGGATGGCTGCCCCCGGAGGCTATCGCAAAGCCCTGCGGCTGATGGAACACGCAAACCAGTTTAATATGCCGATTTTAACCTTTATTGATACTCCTGGGGCTTGGGCTGGTGTAGAGGCAGAAAAACTTGGACAAGGAGAAGCGATCGCCTATAATTTGCGTCAAATGTTTAGCTTTGATGTGCCGATTATTTCTACGGTCATTGGTGAAGGAGGGTCCGGCGGCGCTTTAGGCATTGGCGTTGGCGATCAACTCTTGATGCTCGAACATTCAGTCTATACCGTGGCCACTCCAGAAGCTTGCGCCGCTATTCTCTGGAAAGATGCCAAAAAATCGGAACAAGCCGCCGTCGCCCTCAAAATTACGGCTCCTGACCTCAAAAATTTGGGCATTATTGATCATATTGTCCCTGAACCCTCCGGAGCCGCCCATGCTGATCCTTTGGAAGCCGCTAGTCTTCTCAAACAAGCTTTAATTGCCCATTTAGAAGACTTATCTCAAATGAGTCCCCAACAACGTCGCCAGTTACGTTATCAAAAATTCCGTCACATTGGCATTTTTGAAGAAGCTTATGCCTAAATTTCCCGAGTCTTACTATTGAGGCCAATCAATAGCTGATGAGATTTATCTAAATCTTAGCTCGGTGATCTTTGATCCCCATTGCCCATGTTATAATTGCCAAGGTATACTTTTGTAACGTTATTCCTTCCTTGGCTCATTTTTTGGTATAGCAAAACACTTAGCTCACTGAAAAATTGATTGGGTTTAAATCATTAGTCCATGAAAATTTATCAGACTGTCTGATACAGATAGTCAGGTCTTGTAGCAGGTTTTCAAGGCTGATCGCCGAAATTGGCCAAAAATATCCTAAGAGTCGATATAGCATATCATGAGTTTGAATTCTAGTCAACAGCGAGCGATTATTACAGGAGCTAGTAGCGGCATTGGTAAAGCAACTGCCTTAGCATTTGCTAAAGCCGGTATTGATGTCGCCCTTGTGAGTCGTTCTCAAGATAAACTAGAAGAAGTGGTGAATGCGGCCCTAGCTGTCGGAGTAAAAGCTCGTTCTTATCCGGTCGATTTAGCCAAAATTGAAGAAGTAAAACAAAAAATAGAAGAAATCGTTCAAGATTTTGGTTCAATTGATATCTTAGTTAACAATGCTGGCATAGGTTACACAAATTCTTTATCTGATACTTCCCTAACCCATTGGCAACAGGTGATGGATATAAATCTCACCAGCGTCTTTCAATGTGTCTTGGGAGTTTTACCCCAGATGCGTCAGCAGGGTCAAGGCACAATTATTAATGTAGCCTCTTGTGCGGCGAATAATGCTTTTCCCCTGTGGGGAGCTTACAGTGTAAGCAAGGCAGGAATTGTGGCTTTTTCTAAGGTTTTAGCGGCTGAAGAAAGGGCGAATGGCATTCGTGTGATGACCATTTCTCCAGGTTCAGTCAATACACCGCTTTGGGATACAGAGACGGTTCAAGCTGACTTTGAACGTTCAGTCATGTTACACCCTGAAACGGTAGCCCAAGCGATTTTACAAGCCGCCTTACTACCAAAAGAAGCCGTCATTGACGAAATGACCATTATGCCTAGTGCAGGCGCTCTTTAATTTTCCTCTGTTTGTTTTCATTTTTAATCACCATACACCAAAACCATTCACTAAAATTTATGACAGTAGCTCCTTCTAACGGATACAATCGCGCTAATTCTTCTAATTCTTCTAACGTGACAGCAGCTAATTCCAATATCCTTAATCCCAATTTAGTTGATCGGGTTTCTACTCGACCAGATCGCAATACTCACAACGGTCAACCGGCCCAAATTCATCTAGCTAGTGTAGACAGCAAAGCACAAATGAGCGATGCCGTACGGATGATTTTAGAGGCAGTGGGAGAAGACCCAGATCGAGAGGGACTTTTAAAAACGCCTAAGCGTGTGGCCGAAGCGATGCAGTTTCTCACCCAAGGATACAATCAGTCTCTTGAAGAAATCGTCAATGGTGCTATCTTTGATGAAGGGCATAATGAGATGGTACTGGTACGAGATATTGATTTCTTCAGTCTGTGTGAGCATCATATGTTGCCTTTTATGGGTAGAGCGCACGTGGCCTACATTCCTAATCAAAAAGTAGTGGGATTGAGTAAATTAGCGCGAATTGTAGAAATGTATTCTCGCCGCTTACAAGTTCAAGAGCGACTGACCCGTCAAATTGCCGAAGCCATTAAAGAAATTTTAGAACCTCAAGGGGTTGCTGTGGTCATGGAAGCGACTCATATGTGTATGGTGATGAGAGGAGTTCAAAAACCTGGATCTTGGACGGTTACCAGTGCCATGTTGGGAGTTTTTCAAGAAGAACAAAAAACCCGTGAAGAATTTTTGAATTTAATACATCATCGTCCCAATTTTATGTAATAAATTGTTGATAAAAATTTTTGATTAAACTTTCGGTGCTGACTTTTTATTTTCGGGAAAGTCAGCTTTTTTTGTCGCGCTTGAATTGATCATCCACCTAAAACAGTTTGTACCACTATTATTTTTAATGCTAGTGGGGTTTTGAAAACTTAAAAAAACTTATCTCCCGCTTAGGCGAAATATCCAATAACGGGAGATGAATATAGATTAACTAATATAATTCAACAAAAGAAAACCTTTTGTCTAGTTGGATTGTTTTTTGCTTATTCCTTCGTCGGAGCTAACTTAATATTGGTTGCTAAACCCAAAAACTGTAAAGTTCGAATAAACATCCATGTTAAATCAATTTCCCACCATTCTAAACCATGACGAGCCGAATATTGATAAGCATGATGATTATTGTGCCAGCCTTCTCCAAAAGTTACCAGGGCAACCCACCAACAGTTTTTAGAAAGATCTCCTGATTCGTGACTTTGGTAACCGAATTTATGGGTAGCACTATTAACAAACCAAGTGCAATGAAATACCACCACTAAACGAACAAAAATCCCCCAAATAACAAAAGGCCAACCGCCTAACGCGAACAGCAATAAGCCTAAACCTACTTGAATAGCAATTAAATTTTTTTGGCAAAATTGATAAAACGGATCATCAGCGATATCTTTTGTATATCGAGGAATTTCTTTATCGGCAGGAAGATTATAGAGCATCCACCCCAAATGACTCCACCAAAATCCTTTATTAGAATCATGGGGATCTAATTCGGTATCAGAATATTTGTGGTGCATTCGGTGTAAGCCTACCCAGTCGATGGGGCCCCCTTGACATGCAAGCGTTCCACAAAAAACGAGAATATATTCTAACCATTTAGGAGTTTCAAAACTTCTATGGGTCGCTAAACGATGGAAACCTAAAGTAACTCCAATTCCAGCAGTCACAACATACAGAATAAAGGCAACGGCAACTGCTCCCCAGTTAAAATTACTGGGCAAAAAAGCTAACAGAGCTACTAGATGAATGGTAGCCATGTAGATAATAATATGCCAAGCAGGGGAGAGTTTTTCAGATGTAGCAACAGTCATGTATTAACCTATAATGCGAAATCAAGTCGGAACCAAGCCGTGTTAAAAATCAAAGAAATCTGGGATAATCCAGATATGTAATTGATTCTAACTCATTAAGCTTAACTATATTTGGGTAATAGTTGAGCAAAATTTCAAAATTTATTTACATACCTGTAACACAGGTGTCTAAAACTGCGACACCAAGGTATTTTTGGATTTTGACTCAATAATGAGTAACAAAATTTAACCTTTTCTAAATCAATGGACAATTTGACTCTTGTAAGCTCAGCCGAAAAAATATTATCTCCAATCTTTTCTGAAATTGACACTCAGGTCAAGCACAATTTGAAAAAAGTTTTAGGGGCTTTTCAAAATTGCCGTGTCGGAGTACACCATTTTTCCAGTGTGAGCGGCTATGGGCATGATGATCTAGGGCGAGAAACACTCGATCAAGTCTACGCTCAGGTCATGGGAGCAGAAGCGGCTGCGGTACGAGTACAGCTTGTCTCTGGCACTCATGCGATCACCTGTGCTTTGTTTGGCGTTCTTCGTCCTGGGGACGAAATGTTAGCCGTAGCAGGAAAACCTTATGACACCCTCGAAGAAGTTATCGGTTTGCGAGGAATGGGCCAAGGCTCCATAAGAGAGTTTAACATCCAATATCGAGAATTGAACTTAACTTCAGAAGGAAAAATTGATTGGCAAGCTTTAAGCACTGCAATTAGAGCTAATACTCGGTTGGTATTGATACAACGTTCCTGTGGATACAGTTGGCGTGAGAGTTTGTCCATTAGCGAGATTGAAAAAATAGTCACTCTTGTTAAAGCGCAAAACCAAGACACAATCTGTTTTGTCGATAACTGTTATGGGGAATTTATCGAAGCTCGAGAACCCACCGCAGTAGGGGCTGATTTAATGGCCGGTTCATTGATTAAAAATCCGGGGGGAACCATTGTCACCGCCGGGGGTTATCTGGCCGGCAAAGCCGCCTTAGTCGAACAAGCCATGTGCCGCTTAACCGCTCCGGGCATTGGTAGTAGTGGAGGTGCCACTTTTGAGCAAAATCGTCTACTGTTTCAAGGGCTATTCCTTGCGCCGCAAATGGTGGGAGAAGCCATTAAAGGCAGTCATTTGCTCGCTTATGTCTTTGACAAGTTAGGATATCCTGTCAATCCTCCTCCTTTAGTTACTCGAAAAGACGTAATTCAAGCGATACAATTAGGGTCAGCAGAAAAACTCATCGCCTTCTGTAAAGCTATACAACGCTGTTCGCCGGTCAGTTCCTATCTAGAACCCGTTCCTGCTCCTATGCCAGGGTATGAAAGTCAATTAGTCATGGCTGGAGGAACTTTTATTGATGGGAGTACCTCGGAGTTTTCGGCTGATGGTCCTTTGCGAGAACCTTATATTGTTTTTTGTCAAGGGGGAACTCATTGGACTCATATAGCGATCGCTTTAGAAGAAGCCATTGAGGCCATCAGTCAATTCAAATGACTTGGGAGTAGCGGCTCTATTATCCCTTTTGTCAAACTTAAATAGTTGTTGAGAGGGATAACAAGCTATCTGAAGTGTCTGATAATATGAGCAAGTTAGTGAGTCTGTTTCATCAGACAACTCGCTTGTTATATTGCAAAAAACGTCCAACCTGACTAAAGGGATAGAGTAAATATGGAAGCAAAAGAGCGACAAATTGACAAAACTACCATCAATAATGAACCAGGAACTTTAGCTAAACCGGCTTCTGACCAACCCTGGATGGAGTATGTACAACCTGTTATGGATACTCTGGCTAAAGTTCCCGATTATATCGGTGAATTTTTTGCAGATAATAAAAAACCTCTGATTACCATTGGCTTAATTGTGGCAGGTCTTGTGACTGTTAAAGTTACCTTGGCTGTGCTAGATGCAATCGATGATATTCCCTTACTAGCTCCTATTTTGGAACTCGTAGGATTAGGTTATACCGCTTGGTTTGTCTATCGTTATCTCCTGAAAGAAGAAAACCGCAAGGAATTAATTCTCGAGTTTGAAGCCCTTAAAACTCAAGTTTTTGGCGACGGACCCAACAGTTAATTCTTATTTTCTTTCTCTGTTCTATATTTGTATCCCCACCAGAATTTATTAATAGGTGGGGATGATTTAAAACTATCTCTGGTTAAATATTTCCGGCATCTAAAACTTGTTTAACGGTCAAATCGATTTCATTTAACTGTCTAGAAATAATCTTATCTTCTCCAATAAAGACTGATTCTTCATAAAAACCTTCTTCTAAAATTAATACAGTTACTTTGTTTTCTTTCGGGTCAACAATCCAATATTCAGCAATTTCTACAGCCGCATATTCAGAGCGTTTATAACGATAATCTCTAGTAACCGAATCAGGACTAACAATTTCTACAACTAACAGAGGAGGAGTTTGAAAAATAGCTGACTGATCGATTAATTCTAGAGCCGCTTCTTGAGGAACAATAAATAAATCCGTTAATCTTGACTTTCTCCATCCTGTTCTGACACCTGCCTCTTTAAAACAGACCCAAGGTAAAATTTTTCTAGTAATTTCTTGGTCAAAAACTTTTTCTAAATATTTGGTAATCAAAAAATGTCTAACAGTTGGTGGATTTATTACCTCTAATTTCCCATCCACCAATTCATAACGGTTATCTGTTCCATCATCATAATTACAATATTGTTCAAAACTATATAAATGCTCTTGTGTGGATGTTACCGTCATTTTTGATGCCTCTATTTTGGCTTATCCTAACTTCTATAAATTTTTTCAAATATGATCAGGTGGCCAGTGGAGGGGCTAAGGGGTGAATAAGATCACCCCAATAACAACGCCCCATCCTAGCCTAAAAATTAAACCACACTAAACACAATCACAAAACCCAACACTGCCGCAAAAACAATTAAAGCGTAGAATTGGGCGCGACCATTTTCTAAATACTTCAACCCTTCACCACTAATAATCGTAGCTAGTCCAGTTAAATTAACTGCTCCATCGATCACTCGGTAGTCCACTTCCATGATCTGACGAGCCAAACGACGAGATCCTTGAACAAAGAGGCGATCATAGATGTCGTCGAAGTACCACTTATTGAGAGAGAGCTTGTAGAGGGAGGGGAATTTAAGAACGATCGTAGCCGGATCAATCTTCTTGTGGAGATACATCAAAGAAGCAAGGGTGATCCCAATTAAGGCAATGCCCACAGAAGAGCCGCCCATAATGTAAAACTCATTCCAGTCGAAATGGTGAGCCGCTTCTTCGATAACTTCCCCAGGGGGATAGATAAAACCTTCAAAATAATTCTCCCAAGGTTTACCCACCAACCCAATGAGGGTAGAAGGAACCGCCAAGATCATCAGGGGTAATGTCATCGTCAAAGGAGACTCATGGGGAGAGTGACTATGACCATGACCATGATCATGATCCTGTTCATGGTCCTGTTCATCAGTATCATGGT
This sequence comes from Gloeothece verrucosa PCC 7822, assembly GCF_000147335.1. Classification (NCBI taxonomy): domain Bacteria; kingdom Bacillati; phylum Cyanobacteriota; class Cyanophyceae; order Chroococcales; family Aphanothecaceae; genus Gloeothece; species Gloeothece verrucosa. The sequence continues at coordinate 6,065,184 of NC_014501.1, read as the reverse complement.
CTAATTCTTTGACATCCATCGCTCCCGGCCCAAAAACCGGTTGGGCTGGTGCAAATCCCCGGTTAACGGCTACGAATTTCCGCAGAGCCATATTATTGCCCCGAAATTCCCCTTCAAAGGTCATAAAATACATTCGGAACATATAAAAAGCGGTTAGCCCTGCGGTTAACCAACCTACCAGCCATAAAGCCGGATTAGCTTCAAATGCTAGGTGAAGGATCTCATCTTTTGACCAGAAACCAGCAAAGGGAGGAATTCCACAAATGGCCAGATTTCCGATTAAAAACGTTAAAGCCGTAATGGGCATATATTTTCTCAGTCCCCCCATTACCCGCATATCTTGCGCCACAATGGGGTCATGACCGACGACTCCCTCCATTCCATGAATGACAGAGCCAGAATCGAGGAATAACATCGCTTTAAAGTAAGCATGGGTCATCAGGTGGAATAATCCAGCCGTATAACCCCCAATTCCCATAGCCATCACCATATAACCTAATTGGGAAATGGTGGAATAAGCTAAACCTTTTTTGATGTCATTTTGAGTCAGAGCGATGCTTGCTCCTAAGAAGGCAGTAAACGCCCCTGTCCAGGCGATCACCGTCATCGCGATGGGAATGTGATCAAAAACCGGATACATCCGGGCGATTAAAAATACCCCGGCGGCTACCATTGTTGCCGCGTGAATGAGAGCGGAGATCGGTGTGGGGCCTTCCATCGCATCCGGCAGCCACACATGAAGGGGAAACTGAGCCGATTTAGCCACAGGCCCAAGGAACACTAAAATCGCGAATAAAGCCGCTAAAGCCCCGCTTAAGCTCCCAGTGGAGACTAATTCTTCTAGGCGATCGCCCATGATTTGAAAATCAAAGCTATTGGTCGCCCAGTATAATCCGAGCATTCCCAACAGCAGGCCGAAGTCACCCACGCGGTTAGTCACAAAGGCTTTTTGAGCCGCATCGGCGGCTGATTTGCGGTCAAACCAGAACCCGACTAACAGGTAGGAACACATTCCCACCAATTCCCAAAAGATGTAAACTTGCACTAAGTTAGGACTGATGACCAGACCCAACATAGAAGAGGCAAATATACTCAAATAGGAATAAAAACGGACATAACCGGGGTCGTGGGCCATATATCCGTCGGTGTAGATCATCACCAGAAAAGCTACTGTAGTGACGATCACTAACATTAGGGCGCTGAGATGGTCGATCACATAACCCATTTTCAGGTGAAAATTGCCGGCTGCTGCCCAATCGAAGGAGCGAGTATAAGGCGCATGACCGTGAATCTGGCTCCACAACAGCGCAAAAGATAGCACCATTGCCGCACCTGATAAAGACACTATCAAAACCGCGTTGAGTTGCCGAAGACGGTTAGTCGCTTGATTGAGAGAAATTAACCCACTGCCGACGATTACTGCCCCAATTAGAGGGAGAACAGGGATCAGCCAGGCATAACTATAGAGTGATTCCATGACGTAAGACCTTATTGATATGGGTCACATAGTCTTTTTATCGACTTAGGCTAGTCAGCTTTCTAAACTTAGAGGCATAAAGCCGCGTCTATTTAAATGGTAATGCTGACTACTTACGATGATTACCGTTTTTCATTGTGACATACAGGAATCTTTAATATTGTATTTATCTTAATCAACACAAGTAAAATACAGAGCTTTCTGCAATTTTTTTGGGAGCGATTACATTTTTGCGCCTGTTTATATTTTTTTAATTTTCCCAGGCTTTACCCGACGATCGGCTCTGCTCCAGCCTCATAGACTCGTTTTTTTAACTAATACTGCTGCTATTTAGGGGTCAACCAGGCACTTGAGCCACAAGTTCAAGGGATTTTTAGCCGCCTTGGGTTAGTTCTTTGACTCTCAAGCTAAACTAAAAACAAAATCCAGCCTAAACCCTAACAGACAATTCTCAGTCCAAGTTATCCTAGAGAAAACTAACTGTTATTGGTATCCAATAACTACAATCCTTAATACACTATATTTAACTGAATATAGGGCAAACCATAAGGGAGGTTATAGATGAGCGAGCAAAATCCCTATCAACAACTAGGGGTAACAGAAGATGCTTCTTTTGAAGAGATCCAAGAGGCTAAACAGCGCTTGTTACAACAATATGCTGATGATAGTAAACTCCGCGACAGCATCGAAGCGGCTTACGATGCTATTATTATGGAGCGCCTCAGACTACGGCAAGAAGGCAAAATTAAAGTTCCTGAGCGAATTCGTTTTCCGGAGCGTGAAAAACCTGCCGAACCCCAGCTATCTTTCAATTCATTACCGATTAATGCCTCTCCATCCTGGCTACAACAGTTTATTGATACACCCTCGTCAACCGATATTTTGTTGGCTACAGGTGTGTTTTTAGCTTTAGCGGGAATTACGGTGGTGATTCAAGATTCACAAGGATCTTTAGTTTCTCTGCTGCTAACTTTGGGAATTTTTGCTAACGTTTATTTTCTCAACCGTAAAGAGCAAAAATTTTGGCGTTCGGTTTTAATTACTTTGGTTGGGTTAGTCGTAGGGATCGCTATAGGATCAGGTTTAGCGGCTTTGCTAAAGAGTCTTCCCATAGATAATCAACAATTATATGCTGTAGCGACCTTTTGTATATTTTGGTTATGCAGCAGCTTTTTGCGCTAACCCATCAAAGACAAGGTTTGCACCGGACAGGATTATATCCTGTCTTGATTTTTAAGTGCTTGTTTGGCTTTCTGTATCAATTCAGCATAAGTTTGAGAAGGGCGATCCCCTAAATGATCCACTTCAAGACGTTTTGTTCCCTCCATAAAATCAAGGCTAAATAGTCCAAAGCGAGGGGTATAAGACCCCCATTCATAATTATCTGTGAGTGACCAGTGGATATAACCCATTAAAGAAACTCCCTCATCAAATAAGCGTTTAACCTGTTCTAAATGGATTTTGATAAACTCACTTCTCGACATTTGATCGGGTCTTTTTGTCGCAATACTATTATCAAATTTGCGACGCAAGGCCATGCCATTTTCAGCAATGAGAATAGGTTTGTTTTTATACTGTTCTGAATAATATTTACAGAAAAAATGTAAGCCTTCAGGGAGAGAACGCCAATCCCACCATTTACTGGTAATTCCACTCATGAGCCAGCCGCGAAAATCTTTGGTTTGAAACTCGAAATCCGAGAAAAAAGGCAAGCGAAAAGTATGAGCAATGAAAGGATCGTAATAATCAATGGCTAGATAATCAAATACATCAGGATAGGGAGATTTTTCTAATTCTACTAAAAGTGTTTTAAAATATTTAGGGTCAAATAGATAATAGCCTAAACTTTTGGCGGCTCGACGAACTAAACGCCCTAAATAGTAAGGGAGGTCACGACGAAAGGGCAACTTAGCTTTAGAGAGAGAAATTTCTAAATCTTGGGCTTGGCTGTCAAAATAATCTTTGAGTTCTGCCAATTTTATCTGATTTTTTTTGACGCTGAGTAAATCCCAAATAACTTTTTCTAGCCAATATAAATCACTACAATAAGTATTCAAAGAAACTTGCGGAGTTGGCCAGCCTTGTGACTGATAAATATTATGAATAGAATTATAAGCCCTCACATGAGCCAGCAAAATATTATTATAAGCTTTTAAAACTGCTTTAATGCCTCTAGTTTTTGCCGGAAAATCGGCTCTTAAAAAAGAGTTTGTTACTAAAATATTTGGTTCATTTATAGTAATAAATAAATGAATTGGTGAGACTTGATAATGATCGATTAGGAGTCGATTAATTTCTGTAATACTGACTTGAACAAAATTGATAAAATGATCGATGGTACGTTGACTCAGCCAAGCATCTAACCCCAACCAAGCCGGGTGGGTAAAATGATGAAGCGTGACTATCGGTTCTAGTCCATAATGACGACAGGTTGCAATTATTTTAGCATAGGTATTAATGGCTTGTTGGTCAAAATCTGGAGCTTGGGAACGTTTAGCCACTGTTGAAGGTTGAATGCGGGCCCATTCTATTCCGATACGAAAGCTATTGAGTCCCATCTGTTGACAGGTTTTAAAATCTTCTTCATAACGAGTCCAAAAATCTGCCGCCTGTCCAGTCACCATGACTCGACCTTTGTGTTCACTTTCATACCAATTGTTTTTTGGTTGATCTATTCCATTGTAGCCGCCTTCACTTTGATAAGCAGAAGTCGCTACTCCCCAGAGAAAGGGTTGAGTCTCGATGGATGTTAACATAATTATTGAGTGTTTTTTCCTTGAAAATTAAGAACGTTCCAGCCTAGTTTAGGGAAACTTATCCCCAAGATTTTTAGCGTCAAAAAAAATTGGATTTTTGACGAAATTTTCTCATTAATTGCATTAAGTTTGAATTGATAATTCTGAATTTTGAACCGTTTCTACATTTATTAATGATACTTCAGAAACGGTCTGAGAAACAATATTATTGAGAATATATTCAGCAATATTAAGGGCCGCCCGAGGTTGACCTACTTTTTCGGCCACTTGACGCATTTGTGCTAGACGTTCTCTGTCTTTGAGTAAATACTCCACAGCAGGCCCTACCATTTCTATCAATCTTAATTGTATTCCTGCACCGGCAATCGTGATCACATCAGCATTTTGTTCTTCTTGTCCTGGAATAGGATCAACAATGATCATCGGTGTATTTCTAGCGAGGATCTCGCTGGTAATGAGTCCCCCGGCTTTAGTAATAATTAAATCACTGGCCACAATTAAATCATCAACATAGTCAATAAGTCCTAATTTTCGCAGTTGAACCTGTTCGGTTTCCTCAAGATCTTCTAATACTTCGAGTAAGGTTTCATTTCGTCCTGCGGCGACTATAATCATTGCTTCTGAAAGCAGACTCAGCAATTCTGACACCATCGTGCGAACTCGTTTAGAATTGAGTCCACCACCAAAGACAGTGACCACAGGAGTGTTTAGCGGCAGATTATGTTTTAATCTTACCTCAGCTTGGGTTTTGGGTTTGATAATCTCTAATTTGACCGGAATACCGGTTACCTGAAATAGAGAGGGATCTGCACCCCGTTGAATCAAAACATTAGCGGTTAATTGACTGGGAATGAAATAAGCATTTATGCCATAATTAAGCCAACTACTGTGGGCAATAACATCAGTAATCACGACATAATGGGGGATGGCGAGTTGATTTTTTTCTTCTACTAATTGAATTAATCGTCCGGGAATTTGTTGTACAGAAACAATGGCATCTGGGGCAAATTCGATGACTAATTGTTCTAATTTATTAAAAAAGAGGCGTTCGAGTTTAGCGACGGAGAGATTATCATCCAAAGAGGTTTCTAAATCAGTGGTATCTGTACCTTCATAATAAGCTCTATACAAAAGAGGAACTTTTTCACTTAACTGTTTATAAAGTTGAATAATGGTATTACGATAAAGAGCGCTCGCATAATCTAAAGCATCTTCAATACGGACTTCTACTTCTGGATTTTGGGAAAAAGCCTCATATAATGCTTTAGCGGCATTGAGGTGTCCGTCTCCTAACGAAGAATAGAGAATCAGGATTTTTGTCATATATTGTTCTGACAAGACCTAGAATAGTTATCAGTTTAGCTTGTTTCCCCAAAAAATGGGAATGTCTTTTTACCTATATCTTAAGACAGTTGACGCTTATTTGTCATTAGTTATTAGTTTTGGACTTTGGACAAAGGAGAAAATTAATTAGCGTAAAAAATACGCTAATTAAAAAGTTTTTTTTGAGAAGCGGCAAAAAAATCAATCATCTTTTAATTCTTCTGTACAATAGGAAGAGTCGGTTTCTACTTCTCCTCCAAAATAAATATCCAAGTAGCTTTCACAGAAGAGAATTAATAACCCTTTCTAACTCATCAATAAGATCTCTTCTTGTTAATTTCTCTATTGCATCAATATGAGCTTCACTGCCAGCTTTACCTAAATATACATCTAAGCGTTTTTTTTTGGCTGTCAGTGGCTCGTGTAAAGATAGGTTCGGCGGCTTGTAGTTTATAATACCAATAGATTTTTTGATGAAAGGGTAACTTGGTAACGAATAATATGACAATTAGGGGGAGCGACTTCTCCTTCGTTTTGAATCTTCTGAATTTTTTGCTTAAATTTGCGGATTAGGTTTTTAATTTGTCTAGCTCTTCGGGTCGGGTCTTGATTGGTTTTCAGACAATTTTGGGAATCCATTTGACATCTTGAGAAACTATTGACCTCCCTTTATATTAGCGTATATATTACGCTAATATTTGAAAAAGTTAGTAATGACCATGAAAAATCAAGAAACTGAAAAGGCAATTAAAGAGTTTCGTCGTTGGAGGGAAAATCTTTTTAATGGGCTTAAAGCCAGAAAAGAGTCTCTCATAGAGTTGATAGATGCACTCTCCAGTAATCAACAAGCAACATCAGTAGTGGAATTATCTCTTAATCCCTTGTTTAGACGAAATTATAACAGTTTATATAAAGGAATTCAAGAATTTTTTCCTTATCAAACTGAGGATACTGAGGATGAATACTTAAAACAAATTAAAGATTTACTCAAGGCAGTTTCTCTTACTATACCATTATCTCAATCCCGACATTTTAACTTATTTGCAATAGATACAACTCCTTATCAACGACCGTATTCACCGGTATTAGCTGATAAAAAATTTATCCATTATCCTAATCCTATTAAAGGAAATAAACCCATAAATATTGGACATACTTACTCAGTTATCTGCGCTTTACCTGACCCAACAATAACAGGTAATAAGCCTTGGGCAGTTCCTTTATCAGGAGAAAGAGTACCGAGTAACGATAAAGCAGCGAATGTGGGCAATAAACAACTTAAAGAAATTTTTGAAAGCTCTTCGTTTTCAAGACAAGAGTTATCAGTTTTAGTCGCTGATAATTTTTATAGTCAACGAGATTTTATCGGCGAACAAGTCAATTATAAAAACTTAGTTACTATTACGCGAGTCAGAAGTAATCGGGTTTTTTATAGACAATTTATTGAGAAAATAACTACTCAAAAAAAGTCGGGACATCCCCGTTGGTACGGGGATAAATTTGACCTAAAAGATGAGAACACTTGGACTCAACCCAATGAAGTTACTCAATGCGTCTTTACTACTAAAACAGGTCGTCAACTGACCACTACAATTTCCGCATGGAAACAGATGTTAATGAGAGGAAATAAAAATTATAAAATGAACAGTTATCCTTTTACTTTACTACAAATTCTCATCACTGATGAAGTTAATAATGCTGTTTGGCAGCCTATGTGGCTTATAGTCATCGGTTCTCGCCGTGAAGAGTTAAGTCTGATTGATTGCTATCAATCTTACCGACAACGTTATGATATTGAACATTTTTTCAGATTTAGTAAACAGAAATTATTAATGACAGCCTATTCTACTCCCGATGTAAGGCACGAAGAAAACTGGTTCAAATTAACACTATTGGCTTATGTAAATTTATGGGCGGCTAGAAAATTAGCTGTTGTTTTGCCCCGCCCTTGGGAACAGTATTTAAAAACCAATGAATTAATTAAAATTTCTCCTAGTTTAGTTCAAAGAGATTTTGAGCGAATAATTTCAACATTGGGCACATTTGCCTCTTCTCCCAAACGTCGGGGTTATTCCTCTGGACGTATTAAAGGTTATAAACAAGTCCCACGAACTCGCCATCAAGTTATCAAAAAAAGACAAAAAAATAAACTGAACAAGTAAAAGCGGACTTTCAAATCGCCAAGTAAGCTGTTCTTTTTCCGATTACTCAGCAATTTTTACCGGCTGAGGTAGAGGGAATATTGTCAATTTTATATTAGCGTAATATTTACGCTAATTATTTTTTTCTTTTGTCCAAAGTCCAAATTAGTTATTAGTCATTAGTTATTAGTCATTAGTCATTAGTCATTAGTTATTAGAAATCCTTAATAACTGTAATAACTAACCCATAAATTTTACTCTGGGTAAATATCATTAATAGCTAATAATATTTACCTCCTCACTAATGACCGATGACTCACGACTAATGACTCATTTTAATTTGAGTGATGGCTTCTAACAAACGGTCTATCTCTTCATCAGTGCCGATAGAAATTCTGACATAATTACTAATACGGGGATGCTTAAAATATCTGACCAAAACTTTTTGGTCTTTCAGTTGACTATATAACTCCGATGCGGCTATCCATTCAGCAGAAGCTAAAACAAAATTTGAGTCTGAGTCAAACACAAAAAAGCCTAATTCTTTAAGAGATTTGATTAACCTTTCTCGCGTTTGACAAACCTTCGCCCAAACTTGCTGGAAATACTGATAAGATTCAAAGGCGGCTGTTCCTAAAGCTTGAGCAAGACGATCTAAATTATAAGAATCTCGTACCTTATCCATTTGTTCAATAATCGGAATTGAAGCGATGCCAAATCCTACGCGCATTCCCGCCAAACTATAACTCTTTGACATAGTACGAGAGATAATCACATTGTCATATTTTGCCAAAAAATCGAGATGATTCTCAGCCGAAAAATCTACATAAGCTTCATCAATTAAAACAACGCCTGCCGCTTTTTGACAAGTTTCTTCCAGATAATCTCGGTTTAAATGTTGACCCACTGGAGGATTAGGAGAAGCGAGAAAAATTAATTTTGCCTCGGGACAAATGAGAGGACGATCTAATTCAAATTTTTCATTAGTAGGAAATGTTTTAATAGCAGCACCATGAACCCGAGTAATGGTTTCATATAACGAATAAGTTAAATCTAAAAAAGCCACCGTTTCCCCAGGATTAACAAACGTTCGTAGAGCAATATTGAGAATATCATCAGAACCATTACCTGCCAAAATTTGTTCATGAGATACGCCAAAAACTCGAGCGGCGGCTTTGCGTAATTGAGTAGAAACCGGATCGGGATAAAGTCTTACTTTCGATAACTCACCTTGTAAAACCTCAAAAATTTCTGACGGGGGAGGATAAGGATTCTCATTAGTATTTAATTTAATAAAATCAGTGGTTTGGGGTTGTTCTCCGGGGACATAGCCGGGGGTTTGAAAAACACAGTCTCTTGTAGGTAATATCATCTTAATTCCAATTCTTGATAGTTAACTAACCATTTCTGCTTGACGGCCTTGGCGCGAGAAAAACTTAACGTAATTGAGATAAAAACCCATTAATCACCTGACTTTGATCATTGTGACGTGTGCGCTGTAAAGTTTCTTCTAACAGAGACATCGCTAAACCCGGCAAAACTTGAGAATCCGTGATTCGCTTACTACCTCCATCCACAATTTTAAAAGCAATAATTTCTAAATTTTGAACATCGACGATCCAATATTCTTGTATGTTTAAATCTTCATATAAGAGCCGCTTTTCTCCTTTATCATCAGCAAGAGAAGTATTCGCCACCTCGATCACTAAATCCGGTGGGGGATAAACATCTAAATCGACAATGGAAGTGCCCCAAGGGATTATATTAGCTTTATCCCCAATGTAATAAGATACATCAGGCTGCATCTGATGGGTTCCCGTTTTTCGGTAGGTACAGTTATCCGTACCATTAATAGGAATGCCTCGCAAACTGGCAAACAGGCTAACAGCAATAATAATAATTAGATGATCTCTTCCATGATCATTGCCTAACGGTGACATTTCTAGCCTAGATTTTCCTTTGTAATAATAAGATTTCCCCTTTTCTCCTTCGATTGGTTCAAGAATTTCTAGATAGTCTTGCCAAGTGGTGTTGAACCAGGTATCTGTAGGGATAACCGTTTTTAATTGACTCATTTACAAAACCCCCTTGGAACTGGGAATAGCATCTGCACGACGAGGATCGATTTCTATGGCCATTCGCATTGCTCTGGCAAAGGCTTTAAAAGTTGCTTCAATAATATGATGAGAGTTGATTCCGTCTAACTGTCGTATGTGTAAAGTCATTTGAGTATGATTGACTAGGGCGACAAAAAATTCTCTCACTAACTCGGTGTCATAAGTGCCGACGCGCTGGCCCGGAATTTGTAACCCATAACTCAGATGAGGCCGTCCTGAAAAGTCTAAGGCCACTTGGATTAAAGCTTCATCTAAAGGCGCGATAAAATGACCAAAACGACTAATTCCTTTGCGATCACCTAATGCTTTAAACAGTGCTTGTCCTAATGTTATTCCTACATCTTCATTGGTATGATGGTCATCGATTTCTAAGTCTCCTGTTGCTCTCACTTCTAAGTCAATTAATCCGTGAGAGGCGATTTGATGGATCATGTGGTCTAAAAAAGGTATTCCGGTTGCTGCACAGCAATTTCCCTGGCCGTCTAAGTTTAAGCTGACTTGTACATCTGTTTCTTTGGTGGTGCGGCTAACAGTGGCACTTCGCCCGGCTATTGTGGTGATGGCGTTTTCAGAATCAGGGACTTGCAGGTTACGGGTTTGCATTGCTTAGGGATTTGATATTTACTATTATTGATTTTCGCGCAAAGACGCAAAGATCGCAAAGGATATTTTAGGTAGAAGGCGAGTTATATTGAGTTATGGTTCTCGGATACAGGCATTATGAGTCAGAATATTGATCCATTAGAAGAAAAAGTTAAGTTAGCTCATCAATTGGCTGATGTTTCTGGAGAGATTATTTGCCGCTATTTTAGACAACCCTCTTTACCGGTAGAAACTAAGTTAGGGCAAGTTTCTTCTATTGTTACCATTGCTGATTGCCAAGCTGAAGAGGCGATGGTTGAGATGATCTTAGCCGAGGCTCCCGAAGATGGTATTATTCGCGAAGAAGGTGAAGATATTCCCTCTCGTAGCGGCAAAGCTTGGGTACTCGATCCTATTGATGGCACTTCTTCTTTTGTCAAAGGGTTGCCGATTTTTGGGACTTTAATTGGTTTAGTGGACCTTGAATGTAATCGGCCTTTGCTCGGTGTGGTTAATCAGCCGGTTCTACAACAGAGGTGGTTGGGTGTACAGGGACAACCCACTTATTATAATGGTCAACTTGTGGTCAATCCTTATCGGGATGATCGCTATGGAAATTTAGCTGACGCTTGTCTGACTTCTACCACTCCTTTAATGTTTATCAGCGATGAACAACAACAAGTGGCCCAAAAATTACGGCAAGTCTGTCAACGGACGGCTTTTGGCGGTGACTGTTATAATTACGTGGCTTTAGCTTCTGGTTGGTCTGCTATGCCTATGATTATTTTAGAGGCTGATTTGCATTTTTATGATTTTTGTGCTATAGTGCCCATCGTCCAAGGAGCAGGGGGAGTCATTACTGATTGGTCAGGAAATTCTTTGATCAGTGAATCTACTGAAGTGATCGCCGCTTCCAACCAATTTTTATTAAGACAAGCTTTAAAAATCATTAAAAATATTTAATTTTTATGAATTTTTTGTTAAATTTAAGTAAAATCTTATTAAAGTTTGAGAAAAAATAAGGTAATCCTACGGGAACTCCTGCTATCTTAGAACTAGGAAATTCTCTGCTCATTCACTAAATTTATGCTAATAGGTCAGATACTAATGCAGAAACACTTAATTTCTCCTGAGCAACTAGATGCTGCCATTCATCAGCAAGCCTACAACCGGATAAAATTAGGAGAATTGCTTATACAACAGAAGCTAATTGTTAAAGAACAGCTAGAAGAAGCTCTAAAAGAGCAATACTGGCGTAGAAATGGCTTTTGGGTCATTGATTAATTCCCAATTTGCTCCTAAATTTTAAGATTGCTCAATTGTTAGAGGTTTAATTCAAGCCCTGACCTAAATTTAAGGTCCTCTTAACTTTACTCGCTCAACTTCTTGGTGAATGGTGAATACTTTCTGGCTTGACTGTCAGGCGATTATCAGCATAATCCCTAAATAAAGTCAATCAATTTCGCATGAACATAAATAAGGAAAAAGCGGTCGTCTATTTAAGACGACATAGCTATTCGACGGCTTATTAAAAATTAATAGGTGAGGTCTTATACCTTACATATAGGATAGTTGCTCAAAAATTAACTGTCATCTGTCTAGTGAAGGAAAAACTAGCCTTATTTGGTGATTTTCAATACCTGAAAACTTAATGAACCGAAGTCATAAGTCAAGGGAGGCTTAAAAATCTGCTAGTTCAAAAAATTGGTCGCATTTTTTATGCGACTTCATCAATACCGTCTCTAAATTAAAAAATCAAGTTGACCTAAATCAATTTATATTAATTGTATTTCCTCTAAGCAAATTGTTCATCTCTCTTATGAAGGAAAAAATATTAAATTTGAGCGTGCTATAAAAAACATCCCACAAACTTAGCGGATAAGCGAAGTTAAGTCTGGAGAAAAAAGGTTTTTGCCGCGACAATACCATAAATTATAAATTTTTGCTGATTAATTAACAAAACTTCGGGTCGGTTGTTAAAATATAACAAGCCAGGTAACCCATTAATGAAATGTGAACAATTTGAAGCCAGATCAAGAACAAAACGAGCCGCTAAAGTTGGCTAAGACAAACTTTGATCTGATTGCTTTAGCCGCCTCAGCCGGAGGAATAAAAGCACTTTCAGAAGTAATTTCTCAACTGCCGGCTGATTTTCCAGTGGCGGTTATCGTCTTGCAACATTTAGATCGTCACTATCGCAGTTTTCTACCGGAAATCTTGAAACGGCGTACTCATTTACCAGTCAAGCAAGCTGAGGAAGGAGAGCTTCTTCAACCAGGATATATCTATATCGCCCCATCTAATTATCATTTATTGGTCAACCCTGATGGGAAACTCTCCCTTAATCAAGCCGCCTTAGTACATTTTGTGCGCCCCTCTGCGGATGTTCTGTTTAATTCCATCGCCACGAATTATCAAACGCGAGCGATCGCGGTTGTTCTCACCGGCACCGGCCAAGATGGTTCTCTAGGAGTCCAAACCATCAAGAACATGGGCGGGATAGTGATCGCTCAAGACCAGGAAACCTCTGAATTTTTTGGGATGCCCAAGGCGGCCATTGCCACTGGAAAAGTTGATTTTGTTCTGCCTTTATCTAAAATTAGTGAGATGCTCATTTCGTTAGTGATGCAAAAGCCAAAAAATATAAAATAATAAAAAAGCTAAAGGAGAAAAACAGGCGTATCCAATCGTCAAACCTAGTTCAACTAAAATTTATCCTATTGCCTCTTGCAACAGCGTATGAGTGAATGAGTGCTATATTTGTTATTTTTAACCCAAAAAATTATGAGTAAAAAAGAGGACGAGCAAGAACAAATATTTGAAACTCTTTTAGAATTTCTCAAACAATCGCGGGGATTTGATTTCACGGGATATAAATACTCCAGTCTAAAGCGGCGAGTCCGTAAACAAATGCAAAGCCATAACATTGACAACTTTAGCGATTATTTAGACTATTTACAAGTTCATCCCGAAGAATTTCTCCCCCTATTCAACACGATTTTGATCAATGTGACCGCTTTTTACCGCGATCCTAAAGCTTGGCAGTATCTCCAGCATCAAGTTCTTCCCCAAGTTTTTAACTCAGAATCAGACTCCAAAACGATTCGGGTGTGGTGTGCCGGTTGTTCTTCGGGAGAAGAAGCCTACACTTTAGCCATGATGCTGGCCCAAATCCTGGGAATAGAAAAATTTCGCCAGCGAGTCAAAATTTATGCCACCGACGTAGACGAAGAAGCCTTAGTGCAAGCTCGTCATGCCAGTTACAGCAACAAAGAACTCGAACCCATTCCCCAAGAGATACGGGAGCTATTTTTTGAAACAGTAGGAAATCGCTTTATTTTTCGTCCTGATTTGCGTCGCTGCGTAATTTTTGGTCGTCATGACTTAGTACAGGATGCGCCTATTTCTCGCCTGGACTTATTGGTGTGTCGTAACACCTTAATGTATTTTAATGCCGAAACCCAAGCCAAAATTCTGCATCGTTTTCATTTTGCCTTGAAAAATTCAGGTATTCTGTTTTTAGGGAAAGCAGAAATGCTGCTCACTCATAGTCATCTGTTTACCCCCATCAATCTGCAACATCGCATTTTTCGTCCAACCCCTAAAAGCCAGCGACCAGAGCGAGGTATTTATATCCCTAACGAGAATGACGAAGCAAACAACACCATTGAACGCTACATCCGCCTCCGAGAATTAGCGTTTGATACAGTTCCCATCGCGCAACTGATAGTGGAGTTGAATGGTCATTTAGTGCTGGCCAATGAGCCGGCCCGAACCCTGTTTGGCCTCAACATCTTAGATCAGGGTCGTCCTTTACAAGATTTAGAAATTTCTTATCGTCCTCTAGAGTTACGTTCTTATATTGATGAAGTTTATCGCAATCGTGCCAGTGTGGTAGTTAATGATGTGGTTCGAAATCTGCGGGACAATACTACTCAGTATCTAGATGTCAATATTGACCTTTTGGAAGAGAGTAATGGGGAGCTTCTCGGAGTCAGCATTACCTTTACTGATGTTACCCGTTATCATGACCTTCAAGTGGAACTTCAGCGAGCTAACCAAGAACTAGAAACCGCTAATGAAGAGTTACAGTCTTCTAATGAAGAATTAGAAACCACTAACGAAGAACTCCAATCTACCAATGAAGAATTAGAAACCACTAACGAGGAACTGCAATCTACCAATGAAGAACTCGAGACGATGAATGAAGAACTGCAATCTACTAATGAGGAACTACAAACCATTAATGATGAATTGCGCCAGCGCACCACAGACCTCAATCAAGCCAATGCTTTTTTAAATTCTATCTTGGCCAGTCTGCAAGCGGCGGTGGTGGTGGTCAATCGTCAATTTAACATCTTAACTTGGAACGAAGAAGCGGAAAATCTGTGGGGATTGAGGTCTGAAGAGGTACAAGGGGAGTCAATTTTAAGCCTCGATATTGGTTTGCCGGTTGAGCAACTGCGAGAACCCATCCGTAACTGTTTAAGCGCGACCATAAATAGCCAAGAAATCTTACTAGAAGCTATTAATCGTCGTGGGCGAAAGATTAACTGTCGTGTGAGTTTTAATCCCCTCATCGGTCATGAAAAAGAACTTCAAGGAGTAATTCTGCTGATGGAAGAATTGACCTCTGCCCTCGTTGAAACAGATAGCTAAAGCCGCCATTAATATCGTTTCATCGCCCGTTGCATTTCCCGTTCATCTTGACGACGCTTGAGGGTTTCTCGCTTGTCGTGCAGTTTCTTCCCTTGCCCGAGTCCTATACTAACTTTGATCCAACTGTCCTTAAAATACATTTTTAAGGGGACTAAGGTTAAGCCCTTTTGTTCTACTTGTCCAATTAATTTATTAATTTCTTTGCGGTGTAGCAAGAGTTTGCGAGTGCGGCGAGGGTCATGATTAAAATATTGTCCGCTCGCTTCATAAGGCGAAATATGGACATTAATTAACCAGGCTTCTCCATTACGGATTAGGGCATAACCATCTTTAAGGTTAATTCTGCCGGCGCGAATAGACTTAACCTCTGTTCCTGTTAACTCGATTCCCGCCTCATAAGTTTCTAAAATCTCATAGAGAAAGCGAGCTTGGCGGTTATCACTGATTAGTTTGGTTTTTCCATTTTGATTACTCATATTTGTCTATGATAGCACTGATTAGCCGACAATAGGCACTCTAGCCCGAGGTCTTGTTTACTGTTACCTGTTCTCTAAAACGCAAAAACTCTGTACCTGACTAGCAAGATTTTAGGGGTTAAAAAGATTAATTATCGGCCAATAAATCCAGATTTATCGCTTAAAAAAAGGAAATTATCGGAAAATCTTCCCTCTTGCCGATGCTCACAGTTAACAAGAGTTTTGTCGATCTACTTAGTTATTTTGTCGAGTTTTTTACTTTTATTTGTTTTAGTAAAAATAACAGTCATCATCTCTGGCTCTGGCTGTTAGCATTTTTCCTCGATTCCACAATCCCTGTTCTAATCAGCAGGGATTTTTTGATTTAAGAGTAAACTGATTCCTATTTTCTGCTATAAATGACCCTAATCAACACCTGTAATGAGCAGAGTTTAACCCCTAATTTTAACTTGTCATTAATGGTTCTATTTGGTAATATATAAAAAATTTAACTTATTATTTAATTAAGAGCAGTTCCACCTATGAAATTGGCATTTGTTACGCCCACCTACAGGGGCGACTACGAGCGATGCAAACTTTTGTGTGAAAGCACCAGCCGTTTTCTGCCAAAAGACTCTGAGCATATTTTGATTGTAGATCAAAGAGATATCTCTTTTTTTAAAGGGCTAGAAAATTCTACTGTCCGAATTGTCGTCAGCGAGTCGTTAATGCCTTGGTGGATCTTTCGCCTACCCGGAGTTAAAAAGTGGTCGTTTAGTTTAAGAACTTTACCGATTCGCAATTGGATCTATCAGCAGTTACTGAAAATATCGTCAGTTTATGCCACTGATGCGGATATCATTCAATTTATTGACTCGGATGTCACCTTGATCCGTCCATTTCCTCTGGATTATATCCATAAAAATGATCGATTCCGCCTACAGAGGGTCAATTATATCGACCCCGACCAAAAAAAGTGGGCTAATACCGCCGCTACACTACTTGGGGTGGAAATTCCGGACGACTTCCACTACTCTTATGTAGGCAACTTAATTACTTGGACTCGCCCCAATATTTTAGGTTTGATCGAGCGTCTCGAAGAGGTAGCCAAGTCATCTTGGGTTAGTGCTGTCGGGAATCAGGTTTATTTTTCTGAGTATATGCTCTATGGGATTTACGTGGACTACGTTCTCGGGATTGAAGCTTCAGGACAATATCATGACGATTCTCCTAACTTACATCTTTGTTGGGATTACGATTTGAGAACTCAACAAGGGATGAAGCAGTTTTTTTCCGAGATCAATCCCGACAACTTAGGTATAATGATTCACTCTAAATATAATATTCCTGTTGAGCTTTACCGCGATCACGTGAAGTCTCTTTTTGTTTAGGCGTAAATTTGATTAACTTCTCCCTCCAATCCATGCCGAGGGATTAAAATAAAACAAATTTTAGGTCTCGGTGGCGAGTCGGGAACAACTCCCGACCCCAGTATCCTTGAGCCGCTAAGGCCCATTTAGAATTAAACCTCTTAGGGATAAAAACATAACTGAGGCAATGCCAAAGTTTCCTCCCAACCCATGATGAGATTCAAACACTGTACTGCCTGACCGGCTTGTCCCTTAATTAGATTATCAATCGCAGACATAACAATCACTCGATCCGTTCGGGGATCAACTTCTATGCCGAGATAACATAAATTCGTCCCACAAGCCCATTTCGTTTGAGGATAAACCCCTGTGGGCAGTATTTTCACAAACGAAGAAGAACGGTAAAAGGCGTTATAAATCGTAATCAAATCTTCCCTGACTAAGCCGGGGTCGCGCAAAGTAGCATAGACAGTGGCTAAGATCCCTCTGACCATAGGAATTAGATGAGGAGTAAATTGAATTTTCACCTCATGGCCGGCCAAATCACTACAAACCTCTTCAATTTCTGGGGTATGTCGATGTTTACCCACTCCATAAGCCCCTAAAGAACCATCGGCCTCTGCCAACAGCGCATTAATTTTCGCCTGACGACCCGCCCCAGACGTACCGGATTTAGCATCAATAATAGCTGTTTCTGGCACAATTAACCCTTGTTTGAGTAAAGGGGCAAGGGCTAATAAACTAGCAGTGGGATAACAGCCAGGACAGCCGATTAACTGTGATTCTTTAATTTTCTCGTGATATAACTCGGGTAAACCATACACAGCCCGAACAGCAATGGCCTGATCAGTACGGTCTTTTTTGTACCAAGCGCTATAAGTGTCTAAATTACGGAAGCGATAATCAGCAGACAGATCCAGAACTTTACAGCCTTTGTCCAATAATTGAGGCGCTAAATCACAAGCGATGCCATTAGGTAGCCCTAAAAACACCACTTCACACCGGGAAGCTATCTCATCTACATCAATCGCTTCAACCGTTAAATTAACACTATGACCTAGATGAGGGTAAATGTCTGTGTAGGGTTTACCCGCGCTACTATCACCACCCAAATACACTATCTCGACTTTTGGATGTTCCATCAGCAGGCGTACCAATTGCACACCACCATATCCTGAAGCTCCAACAATACCAACGGGTATCCGTTCTGTATCACCCATAACTCAATAGTCCTAGTTAGTTTTCATCTTATTCAACTTTGGCAGAATTTTAATACCAAATTTAGAGATCGAATCAGAATTTTTTGCTAAGATTTGCTTTTTTGTTGGCTCTGGTCCTAAGTTATCCGTTTTTAGTTTATCTTATTAACTGATGATTAACCACCATAATTCCTAACTCTTGAAGCAGACGCGCTAAAATCGATCTTGAAAACCCAAAAACTATTGACACTTTTGTCAACCTAAAGATTAAGCGTGGAATGGCTCCCTAACAAGACTATTGAATTTGACACCATCGACGACGCTCTGGCTGACCTCAAAGCCGGGCGGGCTATTGTGGTAGTGGATGATGAACACCGAGAAAATGAGGGAGACCTCATCTGTGCGGCTCAGTTTGCTACCCCTGACATGATCAATTTTATGGCAGTGGAAGCCCGAGGTTTGATTTGTCTAGCCATGACAGGAGAACGTCTGGATGCTTTAGATTTGCCTTTAATGGTGACTAAAAACACCGATAGTAACCAAACTGCCTTTACTGTCAGTATTGATGCCGGACGGCATTTAGGCGTTACCACAGGCATTTCGGCTGAAGACCGCGCCAGAACCATACAAGTCGCCATTAACCCGGCCTCTCGTGCAGAAGATTTAAATCGTCCGGGCCATGTTTTTCCTTTACGCGCTAGAGAAGGGGGCGTTTTAAAACGGGCAGGCCATACAGAAGCGGCCATTGATTTAGCCCGACTAGCCGGATTATACCCGGCAGGGGTGATTTGTGAAATCCAAAACGCCGATGGCTCAATGGCTCGTTTGCCTCAATTGTTTGAGTATGCTCGTAAATACAAGCTTAAACTGATTAGTATTGCCGATTTAATTAGTTATCGCCTCAAACATGACCGCTTTGTTTATCGAGAAAGCGTCTGTCAATTTCCCAGTCAGTTTGGCTATTTTCAACTTTATGCTTATCGAAATTCTCTAGATGGTACAGAACATATTGCCATCGTTAAAGGTGAACCGGCTCAATTTCAAGACCAACCCGTTATGGTACGAATGCACTCAGAATGTTTAACTGGGGATGCTTTGGGTTCACTGCGCTGTGACTGTCGGATGCAGCTTCACGCCGCCCTGAAAATGATTGAAACTGCCGGGTTAGGCATCGTGGTCTATCTACGTCAAGAAGGGCGAGGTATTGGCTTAGTTAACAAGCTAAAAGCCTATTCATTGCAGGATATGGGACTCGATACAGTAGAAGCCAATGAAAGATTAGGGTTTGCGCCGGATTTACGCGATTATGGTATGGGAGCGCAAATGTTAAATGATTTAGGGGTGAAAAAGATTTGTTTAATTACTAATAATCCCCGCAAAATCGCCGGCTTAAAAGGCTATGGTATTGAAATAGTAGATCGCGTGCCGCTATTAATTGAGGCCAATGATTATAATACAACTTATTTAGCCACCAAGGCTCAAAAGTTAGGGCATCTTCTTTTACAAACTTATTTAATCACTATAGCAGTGGAATGGCAAACCCCCTTAAGAACTGTGACCGAACGTTATGAAAGAATAGAAAAATTGCGGGAGTTGGGGCGCTCTTTTCAGTTAGTTTTACAAGAAGAATCTAGACCCGTTGCTATTGCTTTATTTGGGAATCCATCGTCAATTGTTCATTTCGGTTTTGATCAACCGGATTTAGCTCAAACAGATTGGTATAAAAACCCCGAACATCCTTATGTACAAGTTTTGACGAAAATTTTAGATAAAATCGTGAGTTGGGATGATCTCAAGCGGCTAGAATTTTTATTGGCTTCGGGTGACGATCCTATGAGTAAATTACAAGTCAATTTAGAAAGGAAAACTTTTTCTTTAGAGGATAAGCCTTCTCAATTATCGGAGCAATTAGAAACGCAAATCATTTATAGTTTTACTTAATCAGTTATGGTAAAAACCAACGAACAAGCTCAAACACTATACGAGCAAGATTATAATCTTTGGTTGCAAAAAACTATCGAACAATTGCGTTCCCGTCAATTAGAAAATCTTGATCGGGAAAATTTAATTGATGAGTTAGAAGGCATAAATAGAAGTGATAAACGCGCTCTTGAAAGTTTACTGACAAGGTTATTAGAACATTTCCTTAAATTAATTTATTGGGAAAAGGAGCGAGATTATAAGGCTAACAAGTGGCAAGGAGAAATTACCACTTTTCGAATCCAGATTAAAAGACTGCTCAAAGATAGTCCTAGTCTTAAACCTTACCTAGTTCAGATTTTTGATGAATGTTATTTAGATGCTTGTAAAGTCGTCTCTCGTTTGATGAAATGCAAGATCAATACTTTACCTGAAATATCTATATTTACACTAGAACAAGCCTTAGAGGAAAATTGGTTTCCTGATGTTCAGATAAAGGCAGAGGAAGAATAATAAAAAACTTTATTGGTTTTATTTATACTCTTCCTGGAAGTAGAGAACATAAACAAATATTTCGGCTTAAAATTTCTTATAATAATCATTGGGAAATTGCTTGCAATGGAGTAATCATTGATATTACTCCTATCGATGAAGATGATTTTAAATTTCTCCGCAGTCGGGAGAATTCAACCATAAAAAAATTAGCGGGAGTTAAAATCAGTGTTGCAAATACAACTTTTTTCCATTCATCTTTATCTGTAATGAAAGATGACCCAATTCCTCGGCTTTGGATTAACGAGCTAGGTAATTAAACTTAATATTAAATTTCTGTTAATCTAATCTTAACCATGTCAAAAAAATTTCGTTAAAATAATTAACAGTAGACACAATGAGTAATATAACGTGCTAAATAGTCAAGCAAGTCAATTACAGCAATCAGGAGTTTGGGTACATAAAATGACTAACGTTTTAGAGCAACAGGCCACAACCTTCGGAGATTGGGCTTATATTGCCATCGCCAAGCACTTTAAAAAAATCCTTAAACATGAAGATCATGTCTTAAAAGATACAGATCCCGAAGATTTACATCAAATGCGGGTAGGGATGCGGCGCTTAAGAAGTACGATAGCCGGATTTGCCCCGGCCTTAGCCTTACCGAAAGCGGCCAAAGAAAAGACCGTCGGGAAAATTGCCCGAATTTTAGGCGAATTACGAGATTATGATGTATTAGAAGATGCTCTTAAAAATCACTATCAATCAACCTTACCCGAAAAAGAACAAAAATCTTTAGATGAAGCTTTAAAAGTTTTAGCGAAACGACGGAAAAAAGCCTTTAAAGAAGTAGAGGAAACTCTTCAAAGTGAGCGTTATCTTCATTTAAAAGAAGGGTTTCAAAGTTGGTTAGAAAAGCCTACCTACCAAGAGATAGCCAAAATTGCCATTCACAATATTCTGCCCGATTTACTGTTACCTCAAGTCAGTAAACTGATGCTGCATCCAGGATGGTTAGTTGGGGTAAAAGTAGAAGCGGGAGAAATTCAGTTTTCTGGAGGATTATCATCCAGCGAAGTGGAAACTCTTTTGACAACAGAGGGCACAAGCTTACATGAACTGAGAAAAGAAGCCAAGCGCTCACGCTATAATATGGAGTTATTTACTCAGTTTTATGGAGATATTTATCAAGGATATCTTAAAGATATTAAAGCGGTTCAAAGCCTTTTAGGAGACATTCAGGATGGTTTTGTTTTATCAGCGTTTCTCGGCGAAGTTTTTGGAGAAGACCTCAGTAAAGTCATGCCAACTCTAGCGGATAATTTTCGAGAAAATCGTTATCAAAAATGGCAAGAGTGGGAAGGGTTACAGGCAAAATTTCTCAATCCTAAAAGCCGCAAAGATTTACATATTGCTATCTTACAACCTAGCTTAATTAAGTCGGAATTAGAAGCGACAGTTAATTCATAAATACTAGCATTTAAAGTCAGAGTAGGGTGGGCAAGATGGGTTAAAATATTGAACTCGCTCAAAGAGTTTAAAGTCAACTTACCCACTCCGGTAGTTAATGATCAGAAAAAAAATTGAAAAATTGGCTTAAACATACAAACTAGCCACATATTTTCCGTATCCATTATAAGGTAAGGTTTCCTTTAATTCCCAAGACAAACCCGGACCTTTACTAATAAATTTTTCAGTGGCTTGTGACCAGCGAGGATGAGGTTTAGTTGGATTAACATTGGCCTCAAAATCATACTCATTGGGGTCAATTGTATTCCAATAAGTCGCGGGTTGTTGCTCTAAAAATTCAATTTTAACCACCGATTTTGCTCCCTTAAACCCATATTTCCAAGGCAGGACACATCGAATGGGTGCCCCATGCTGTTTCGGTAAATCATGACCATAAATTCCCAGAGCAAAAAAAGCTAATTCGTTAGCCATTTCTTCAAGGCGTAACCCTTCTTGATAAGGCCAGGGCAAAAAGCCAAAATGCAGTCCAGGGCCTCGAGTAATTTCCGGGTCATAAAAAGAAGTAAAACGGACAAATTTCGCTTGTGCGGTAGGCTCTACAGCTTCCAGTAATGCTCGCATAGGAAAGCCAACCCAGGGAAGAACCATAGACCAAGCTTCGACACAACGAAAGCGATAAATTCTTTCTTCTAGAGGGAATTGCTTTTTCAGTTGCTCGAGGTCGTAGGTTTGAGGATTTTTAACCAAACCCGTCACCTCTACCTTCCAAGGATCTGTGGGTAAATTTTGCGCTTTTAACCAAATATTTTTCCCCCCTCCAAATTCGTAAAAATTATTGTATCTGGCGGCTAAAGCTTCATCAGCAATGGGACCATCAACAGAAGCAAAAGCCGGGTTAGTTTTAAGCGAGGGAATTTTAGGTAATTGAAAACTTTGTTCTAAAGCCAGAGAAGAAGAAGATTTTTGACAGCCAGTTAAAGGCAATAAACTTGCTCCAATTCCCGCCCCTATTAAACTTTTTAGAAAGCGACGGCGGTTAGTGTAAATTGTTTCTGAAGTTACTTCATTTTCCGAAATTTCCCAGGATTTAACAACGCGAAGGTGGGTCATAATTAACTATCTATTTTAAAAGTTATAGGAGCCAAAAAAACACAATTTTTATTTTGACACAGGTTCAGGAGACAAAACCCTCGGGATTTGACCACGAGTCAGAGCAATAAGGACTACAATAAAATAGGCAAACTAGCCGCTAGGAGGAGCATGGAAACTACAGAACTCAAAAGAGAAATAGAATTAATCGGTTCGCGCCTGGGGAAAACCCAGGACTATCTTTGACTTACCGACTCTGGGCGCAAAAATCAAAGACTTAGAACAAGTAGCCGCTCAACCCGAGTTTTGGGATAGTCCTGATATGGCTCAAACCACCCTTCAGGAACTCAATGAACTCAAAAGCGCTTTAGAACTTTATCAACAGTGGCAAACCCAATTAGAAGACGCTAAAGCCATCGTTGAACTATTAGAATTAGAAGAAGATACAAGCCTTTTAGAAGAAGCCCAAACCAACCTAGAACAGCTTAATCATGAGCTTGAGCGTTGGGAATTACAACAACTCCTATCAGGACTATATGATGCTAAAGGAGCCGTATTAACCATTAATGCCGGTGCCGGCGGCACAGATGCTCAAGACTGGGCAGAAATGTTACTGCGAATGTATACCCGTTGGGGAGAAAAACAAGGTTATAAAGTCCATCTAGCCGAAATTTCTGAAGGAGATGAAGCCGGACTTAAATCAGCCACCTTGGAAATAGAAGGGCGTTATGCCTACGG
This sequence comes from Gloeothece verrucosa PCC 7822, assembly GCF_000147335.1. Lineage (NCBI taxonomy): Bacteria > Bacillati > Cyanobacteriota > Cyanophyceae > Chroococcales > Aphanothecaceae > Gloeothece > Gloeothece verrucosa. Next base: position 6,041,396 of record NC_014501.1, on the reverse strand, counting down.
ATATCTCAAAGGCGAAAAAGGAACTCATCGCCTAGTGAGAATTTCTCCTTTTAATGCCAATGGAAAACGGCAAACCAGTTTTGCTGGCGTGGAAGTGATGCCGAATCTCGGGGTAGAAGCCGTTAATGTGGAAATTCCCGAAAAAGACTTAGAAATCACCACATCACGCTCAGGCGGAAAAGGAGGGCAAAACGTCAACAAAGTCGAAACCGCCGTGCGAGTGGTGCATATTCCCACAGGGCTTGCTGTACGCTGTACTCAGGAACGCTCCCAACTGCAAAACAAAGAAAAGGCACTGGCTTTGCTCAAAGCGAAATTACTGGTGATTCTCACCGAACAACGAGCCAAGGAAATTGCCCAAATTCGCGGGGATATGGTAGAAGCCGCTTGGGGCAATCAAATCCGTAACTATGTCTTTCATCCTTACCAGATGGTTAAGGACCTACGGACAAACGTTGAAACGAGCGATGTGGGTGCTGTGATGGATGGCGACTTAAATGGCTTTATCGAGGCTTATCTACGTCAATCTACTAAATTGGAAGGATAATCTTTACCGACCATGAGAAAATATAACTAGGAACTTAGTGGTTATTGACTAACGTACCTCTTGCTTTTTTGCAAGATCTTGTTACATTATAGGCAGTTATCTCCTAGTTAATAACTGCTTAGGTAATCAAACGAACTGTATGAACAACCCGTCGTCTACTCCTGTTCCCTCTCAAACCCCAAATGTGCCTCCCGAATCCCCTAAGCCGCAAGATAGCTATGTGAAACTTGCCATGCGTAATATGGTACGCAAAAAGGGGATTTCTCTAAAGCACTTCTTTTTAACCACAGTGGGCTTATTAGGCTTTCTGGTGGGCATCTCTTATCTGACTCGCTAACCTTTTTGAGGATGACCTCTTTGACGAAATCCACTCTCTCTCTAGCCTTAAACCTACAGGATGTATTCTTTAATAATACATCGACTGAAGATTTTTTAGCAACCAAAACCCCCCCGATTACGTCACAGACTTGGGAGAGTTGGTTTCAAATTTGGCTAGAGATGCTGGTGGCGGCTCTGCCTTCATCAGACAGCTATGAGTTAAGTTTGCGATTGACAGACGATCAAGAAATTCAGTATTACAACGCTCAATATCGTCACAAAAATCAACCGACAGATGTATTAGCTTTTGCTGCCTTAGAAGTAGAGGTTCCCTATCAAATTGACGAGTTTTCCGATGAACCTTTATATCTAGGAGATATTATTATCTCGGTAGAAACGGCTTCAAGACAGGCAACCGAACAAGGACATTCATTAACTCGAGAATTGGCCAATTTAGCGGCTCACGGATTTTTGCATCTGTTGGGTTGGGACCATCCCGATGATGAAAGCCTCATGGCAATGCTTTCTCAACAGGAAATATTGTTAAACCATTTACCCCTGTTGCATCAGGATTAAAGCCAATTTTTTTGAGGGAACAAATACAAATCATTAAATAAAGAAAAAACTTTTTTTAACTAACAGGTAATCGATTTATGAAATCTAAAATAAGAATATCTCAATCAACCAATGGTCACGTGTCTACCATGCCCTATCTTCCTTCTAACGCCATCGGCTCCCGCAACTTCATTGAAGCCTCAAATGAACTGAGACATGAATATGCTTGGCAAGTCGCGTCGAATTTATTAATTAGTTTTAAGTATGCTTGGGCGGGAGTGTCTTATGCTTTTGCTACTCAACGAAATTTTAGAATTCATGTGGCCCTTACCATTGTCGCTCTGAGTTTAGGCGGCTTTTTTAAAGTCAGCCCCGTAGAAATGGCAATCATCGCTGTTACCTGTGCTTTAGTGATGGTATTAGAATTATTAAATACCGCTTTAGAGTCGGTGGTAGACCTGACAGTCGGGCAATCCTATCATGAACTGGCTAAAATTGCTAAAGACTGTGCGGCAGGAGCGGTACTCATTGCGGCCCTTGCGGCTCTATTAGTGGCCAGTTTTGTTTTAATTCCCCCGATGATGACCTTTATTTCCTGTGCTGGATAATTAAATGATTCTTGTCATAGATAACTACGATAGTTTTACCTATAATTTAGTTCAATATTTGGGGGAACTGGGAACGGAAATCCCGCTTGCCTCAGAAATCCAAGTGTATCGTAATGATCTTATAGACCTCGAAAAAATTAAACATCTCAATCCAGATGCTGTGGTTATTTCCCCGGGTCCTGGCCGTCCCGAAGATGCGGGGATTTCTATGGATATCATTGCTCAACTTGGACCAACACTGCCCATTTTAGGGGTTTGTTTAGGACATCAAAGTATTGGGCAAGTATTTGGGGGTAAAATTATCTCGGCCCCGGTGTTGATGCACGGAAAAACCTCAGAAATTTATCATAACGGCATCGGTGTCTTCCAAAAATTGGATAATCCGTTTAGTGCCACTCGCTATCATAGTCTGGTGATTGAACGAGAAACTATGCCCGATGTCTTAGAGATTACCGCTTGGGTAGAAGATGGCACAGTCATGGGAGTTCGTCATCGGAACTATCCCCACATTCAAGGAGTCCAATTTCATCCAGAAAGTATCTTAACCCAATCAGGTAAACAATTGTTACGAAACTTTCTAGAATCCATCTCTTAACAATTAATTTTATAATTAATAATCCGCTCTATGAAAAGACGACAGGTGATTTACTACGGAGGTGCCGGCATTTTTGCAGCAGCCAGCAGCTTATTAACCTCAAACTGGCAAAAGGCACAAGGACAAACCCAGCCAAGTAACTCTCTGTTAGTACAATATTTTGGTCATACCTGTTTTTTGCTATCCGGTAGTGGTCTAAGAATTTTAGTGAATCCTTTCCGAAGCATTGGCTGTACAGCCGGCTATCGTTTGCCTAGGGTAGAGTCGGACCTGGTGTTAATTAGTAGTCAACTTTGGGATGAAGGAGCCGCCGAAAAATTACCCGGTAATCCTAGAGTGTTGTATGAACCTGGAGTCTATGAAATTAGAGGTTTTAGGATTCAAGGCATAGGGATTGATCATGATCGCAAGGGCGGGCGACAGTTTGGCACCAATGTGGCTTGGCGCTGGAATCAAGGAGGAATCAGAGTTCTACATTTAGGTGGGGCGGCCGCACCTATTGCCATAGAACAAAAAATTTTGATGGGTTCTCCGGATTTGGCCTTTATCCCGGTTGGTGGCGGACCGAAAGCGTATAATGCACAAGAGGCCAAACAGGCCATGGAGATTTTAGACCCGAAAATTGTCATTCCTACTCAATATATGACGACGGCAGCCGATAAAGCGGCTTGTGATATTGCGCCGTTAGATAACTTTTTGAAGTTAGTAGAGGGAATGAATGTTCGCAACATTCCGGACAATCAACTGCTGATTAAACGGCAAGATTTGCCTAAAGAAGGTACATTGATTCGGATATTAGATTATAAAAAAGTTTTAAGACCGGCCTCTGAGAGGACCACCTCACCCGCCGCCCCGACACCATCAACCACGCAAAGTAAACCGACTTCAAGCAAGTAAATTTCGAGAGAGAATGAGCCAACCATCAACAACCAATCAAAACACTGAAAAAGCCACTTTTGGAGCAGGATGTTTTTGGGGAGTAGAAGCCGCCTTTCGCGCCTGTAAGGGGATTGTTTCCTCTTCTGTGGGCTATATGGGGGGACATTTCCCTAACCCCTCCTATCTTGATGTCTGTGCCAGAATTACCGGTCATGCTGAAGTAGTACAGGTAGAATACGACCCTCAACAGATTAGTTATGAGGAATTGTTGGAGGTGTTTTGGAAAATTCATGACCCCACTAGCTTAAATCATCAGGGCCCAGACCGGGGAGAACAATACCGTTCTGTGATTTTTTATCATACTCCTGAACAGGAAAGAGTCGCGAGAAATTCAAAACGGAAATTACAATTATCTGGGAAATATAAGAAGGATATTGTCACCGAAATTAAGGCGGCTTCCGATTATTATTTAGCGGCTGAATATCATCAACAGTATTACTCAAGACGCGGAAAAAAGCTACAGTAGAGTTGTAGTAACAGTTTATTGCAGTTATGCGTGTAGGTTATGCTAGGGTGTCAACAGGGTTCAGTTTCCAAGACTCGTCTATTGAACGCCAGATAGAAACTTTTAAGTCTAGAGGTTGCGATCTTGTTTTGGTTGAACGTGAATCAGGCACAAGTGACAATCGGAACGAGTATCAACGGTTGTTAAGTATGATTCAATTAGGTGAAGTTACTTGTGTAGTTGCTTGTAGAAGTGACAGACTTAACCGAAACCAATTAGAGCAAAATTACTTCTATGCTTTATGTTGCCGTCATGGTGTTGAATGGGAATTCACAGATGAGCCAGAAGCATCTAGTAAAAGTCCTTTTACAAAGGAAAGATATACAGGTATTACCATTGTAGGGGAAAGGATGATCTAAAGTGTAAAACTTCACCTGTGAATGAATCAAAACTCATCCCTCAGTTAATTGAGCAAGTAACCCGTCAAGCCAATTCCCTTATATCTATGATCGAAAAAGCTAAGTCAGATTTTGTAGAAGCAAATCCCGAGAGAATAAAGTTATTAGAAAAAGAACTATTAGAAGCAAAAAACAAATATGAGGTTTTAAAGCTAGATGCTTTTTTATCTCTTTCCAGAACCTTAGAGCAACAATTAGCGGAGTTAAAATCCAATAGAGCAAAAGAAATAGAGAGAATAGAGAGCCGAAAAGATTTGTTAAAAGGATTATCGGATGTTCATGCTTGGAAAGCACTTGACGATGTTACTTTGCATCGGTATTTCCGCAATATTGTAAAAGATGCTTGGATCGAAGATGGGAAGCTTCTTGACGTTGATCTTGAGATTTAGATTTAGCCCAATTAACAAAATAGTTTTCTATTTTGATTGCCATTGATCTAGTTAGTGCCATACAAAAACTCTTCTAGTGAATTTTCTAGTTAAAAAAAAAGACCCGTCAGAAAAGACAGGTCTTATAAACCACAATTGATTTTTTGACTAAACTGTTATGTACTCACATTTCACTATGTGAATCTAAATATTGATGATGCTTGAACATTAAATTTGATAACTAATTTTCAGGCAATCGAACATCTCGCCGCAGAGTCAGCCCTGTCACGGTAGCATTATTAATATCTTGTTCTGTAGGTTCAACTTCTGCAATCAAGGTGCAAGTAAAAGCCGCTTGAGGAGTATCGGACTCAAACATAACTTTCAGAGGACTATTCCAATGAATTCTAGGCAGGGTTTTATAATCTCCAAAAATACTTTTTAAATCGGCTATCGTCAATTTAGAAGACTTAGCAAGCACGAATTCCACATGAGCCGGGCTATTGGTTCCTGTTTGAAAGACAATTCTAGCTAAGGGAAATGATGAATCATTGGGCTGAACTTCTAGCGGCATTTCGTCGCCCGGAGCTTTAATAAGTTTCCCCAAATAATTAGCAGTTTCTTGAACAGTTATCCTCTCTTGAGAAAGGAATTGGCAAGTATTCTTTAAGGTTTCTAGCATGGTTTTTTTTTGGGAAACAGGCTTAATAGAAATATTGCTATTTAAAAAAAAATGCTCTCCTTTTGTCTGGCTTATCAAAGAGTAGAAAGAGCCAAAACAGAAGTTAATAACCAACAGAAAAGCTAAAATATTCATGGAGAAGTCGGTGATTGATAAGCCACATTAACAGCGTGACCAACTCGGTGAGCATCCGCTTCTTCTGGTAGATCTACATATTTAGCATAAGCAATATCAAATCTTTTTTGTGCCGCATCAAGTTTCGCTTGATTGGTTTTGGTGGGAGATTTATTATAAGTTTCCTGTGCCTTATTTAAAGCTGTTTTACTGGCTAAAACCTCCGTTAACACTTGCTCTCGATAAGCGGCTCTCGCTCCATAGACGCTTTCATGCCAACCCTCAGCAATTAGGGCCTCCATACTACCCGGTTTGAGAGGGTTACTGACAGCAGTCGCCACTACTTCGGCTTTGATGCCGGTTTCTCTGGCGATCGCTTTAGCCGATCTACCTTTACCGGCTAACATTTGCGCCATGCGATACCACTGTTCGGCGTGTCGGGCTTCATGATAGACGGTATCGGCTATTTCGGCGGCTTCAGCATCGGTTAGGGTAGCTTTAGAAAAGGCTTCTTTTCCGAGATCGATCGTCCAAGTCTCAAAACTTAATTGTCCGGCGGCTGCACCTAAATCTTTGAGCGCTTGGTTACAGATCGGCACCCCGGCAGCGCTTAATCTTTCATTGACGACTTTGATCAAAGCGGATGCTCTCGCCTGTGGGGTTTTTAAGGTAGCCCATTGGGTTTGAATGGTTTTAGCCGCTCCCACATATTGATTAATCGATTTTTCTTCGGCTAACCCACTGGCAAAAGCGGCAGGTAACGTTCTAGGTCCGGCCATTCCATCGACTTTTAGGGGAGGGTTACTTTGTTGCCATAAAGCCACCGCTTGAACGGTTTCGCTGTTGATCTCTCCTGTTTGGGTAACTCCCACTTTTGCTTGAATTTGTTTAATAATCTCAGGTGTATATTGTTGTTTCTTGGCGGCATACCAATTTTTAGCTTGAATGACTTGAGTGGGGGTTAGGGGTCCGGGAGATTCTTCATCAAAGCGTTGTATTAAGTTGTTTGGCGAGTGGGTATAGGCTGTTACAAGCGGCTGTAGTTTGGGCTGAAACAGAGATGAGGGGGTAGGAGAAGGGCTAAGAGAAATATTTTCTAGATGATGAGTGATAACTGTAGAGTGTTCTGGGTTAATTTTTCGGGGGGGATCTGTCGCTAAACTACGGCCTGTTCTAAGTTCAGCTTGTTTGCTCTTAGAAAGGGGATTATTTGCCTTGCTTTGGCTCGTTTTTACTTGGCGAATTTTTCCCATATTCTTAACCCTCCCAATGGAGAAACACGCTACAGCTAAAACTAGGCTGATGATTTTATTTTAAGATAAAATTTCGATTGGCTCTCCAACTTTTAAGGCTAACTCGGTTTGGGCATTTCCTCCATTAAGGGCTATTTCTACCCAATTATGACTCCCAATTAAACTGACTAATTGACCCAAATCTACATCACTGTAGGTTTTTCCTCGAGAAATAACTCTTTGTTTTACCCGCACTGACCAATTTTTTCCTTCTACTGCACTCGCTGGAATATTAGTAATTAAATTGCCAAAAATATCAATATATTGAATACAACCCCTTAACCCAAGATCACTGAACTCGAGGTCCACAAGCGGCAATGGTACAAGACTTTCTATATCGATGACAGTGCCTAACATTTGTAAAGCAATTCCACTCGCTAAATAAGCTCCCACTGGTGCAAAAATATCTCGTCCGTGAAAAGTGGTGCTTGCCTGAACAGTACGCCAGTATTCTGAATGGGTTAACTCCACCGCCGCCACCGCCGGGGATAAACTCAGAACGCCGCTAAATAAACCATTATCCGGACCGACTAAATACCCTCCTGAAAATTGTATCGCTACTCCTCGGCGTTCACTTCCTACCCCAGGATCAACCACAGCTACATGAACCGTTCCTCTGGGAAAGTAAGCATAAGCATTCATCAGACAAAATCTTGCCGCCACCAGGTCTTGAGGGGGAATTTGATGAGTGATATCGATGGTTTTGAGCGAAGGGTTAATTTGGGCAATAACTCCTTTGATCACTCCTACATAACCATCTTGTAAGCCAAAATCACTTAATAAGGTGACAATACTTTGTTCAGACATCGCTGTTTTCCGCTTGAGGAGCTAAAAAATCGCCATTCGGCAAGGGTTGATAGTTAGTAAAAGTATACTTACCGTTCTTTAGGATTAAAAAGTTTTTTAAAAAATTCTGTAACAATAGCTACATTTTAGCCGAAAAAATGTTATGGTAAAGAAGTACAGTATATCAGATCGTTTCAAAATAATGTCCATGATGAACAAAAATCGTCAAGAAATCGTAACACAAGCCGCTTCTGCTCACCAAGAAAGCCTGCGTAAGAGCTTACAACATCGTCTAGAAGTGGCAAGAGCGCAAGGAAATGAGTCTCTAATCCGCCAATTAGAAAAAGAAGCCGCTTATTTACATTTACAATAAATTTTTCTCTTGTAGTGAGTATAAATAAATCATTCCTCCGCCACCGGTGATCAGTAAATAACTGATCACTAAAATGGTTGGAAGTTATAGAGTCGCTTCTCGTTCCAGTAAAAGAGTGACCGGCCCATCATTTTCTATAGTAACCTGCATCATTGCACCGAATCGACCTGTCTGTAAGCGCAACCCACTGAGTGCTAGTTTGCTGACAAAGAGGTCATATAATTGTTGAGCGATAGGGGGAGGAGCAGAGTCACTAAAAGAAGGACGACGACCTTTGCGGCAATCACCATAGAGGGTAAACTGACTAATAACCAGTAATTCTCCTTGAATATCTTGCACCGATTTTTCCCAACGATCTTCTCCGTCACCGGTGCTAAATAGACGCAACTCTAAACATTTGCGGCTCATCCAATCAATTTCCTTTTCAGTATCAGTGGCGGCAATACCTACTAATAGATTTAATCCGCGTCCAATTTTACCGACTATTTCGCCATCCACAGTAACCTGAGAAGATATAACTCGTTGGATAATAACACGCATGGGATAAGTTTAAGAGAACGATTCAGCATAATTATTGTACTCGGTTATCCATCGCTTCATTCAACCAAGTCCTCAAATCTTGTTCTCCAGAAAAATCTAATAAAGCTATCGCTAAATTTTCTAATTGAAAAACTGATAACTGTTCAAGTTGTTTTTGGACTGGTGGGTTAATGATGCCGATTTTTTGGGCGAGTTGACGCTTAATGACTATCTGCATTCCTTCTCTAAAGCCTTCTTCTCGGCCTTCATCTATCCAATTTCTAATGCTTGGCATAATGCTATCAAGTTAATCAATCCGGGTGCGTTATATCAAGTAAACGCACCGCGAAACCGTTAGTGCAGAAATCGTTCCGCACGGCAATCTAGTTATTGTCCAAACCCTTTACCTCGGCTAATAGAAGGTAAGCATAAACAATTTTCAATTTGTTCACGGATCTTATCGTGATCAAGGTTTTGTCCTATTAACACTAGCTGGTTTTTGGGTTCTCCTTTCCACTCATCATCTTCAAGAGTAAATCGTTTACCACTCAGGTGAAAAATATGACGTTTAGGACTCTCATCAAACCAGAGAATTCCTTTGGCCCGAAAGATATTTTCTGGCAGTTGATTATCTAAGAAATATTGAAATTTGCGAATAGAAAAAGGTTTATCACTCTGAATAGATAGAGAAGTAAATCCATCATTTTCTAAGTGATCTGAATGATGATGGTGGTGGTCATGATCATGATGGTGGTCATGATGGTGATGGTCGTGTTCATGGTCATGATGGTGATGATGCTCATGATCATGATCATGGCTATGATCCTGTTTAGCTTCGGAAGCGTTAAAATATTTATCCGATTCAAACAGACCGACACTGAGGATCAAGGGTAAGGGAACTTGAGAGTTTTTCGTGCGTAAAATTCTTGACCCCTGCTTGATATCCCGAATTCTGACTTCTAAAGCGTCTACATCAGCTTCATCGACTAAATCAGTTTTATTGAGGATAATCACATCTCCGTAAGCAATTTGGCTGTAAGCGGCTTGAGAGTTAAATAAATCCAGACTGAAGTTAGCGCAGTCTACCATTGTAATGATCGAGTCTAAGCGGGTCATATCCCGTAACTCTGTCCCCAAGAAAGTTAGTGCTACAGGTAACGGATCAGCTAATCCTGTAGTTTCTACCACAAGGTAATCGACTTTTTCAGGACGCTCCAGCACTTTATAGACGGCGTTGACCAAATCTTCATTGATGGTACAGCAAATACAGCCATTGTTGAGTTCCACCATATTATCGTCGGTGGAGATAATTAATTCATTATCTATACCAATTTCCCCAAATTCGTTGACGAGGACGGCTGTTTTCAATCCCTGCTGATTAGTGAGGATATGATTCAGTAGGGTGGTCTTGCCACTGCCGAGAAAACCTGTAATGATGGTAACTGGTAAACCGTGCTTAGGAGCATCTAAGGCTTCTGAAGTACCTGGTTGTGGATCAACTGTTTGCATAATATTCGCGTTTGGAAAACGTCAGATCATTGAGTAAAATTACTCATCAAAAAAGGGTGACAAAAATTTTACCCTTCATAAAACTATTATTGCTTATTTATTTAGGGTAACTGATGGCAAGGGGAAAAAACTTCTTTTAGATCGTTTGCTTGAGTTGGCGAAAGCGCTCCGAGTAACTTTTCATCACTTGTAAGGCAAACAGGGGGGTTTGCTGTACGGCAAACAGAAAATGTTCCCGATCTAGTACGGCTAGTTTACAGGCAGTCTTAGCTTTAGCAGTAGAGGCTCTCAGGTGATCGTCATGAATGATAGCTCCCTGGCCAAAGACATCCCCTACTCGAATAGTCTCGATTACTTTGCCCTTGAGGGACATTTCTACTTCTCCCTCTATCACACCATACATTACTTGGCCTTCTTTTCCTTCTTCAAAAATCATCTCACCAGGAGCAAAATTTTGCTCGGGTTGCCGTTGGAAAATTTTTACTGTGTCTGCTGGCTGTAACAACATAAAGTTTTTATCTCTGCTAATCTGTGCTAATTTGAGTTGGGTTGAAAAATCTGACTACTGATATAGCAAACTGATCAGGGGTTAGTCCAACCTCATTAAATCACGATCACATCAACTCAGGTTACCTGCTAATTAATTAAGTTCCGTATCGTTTGCGTAATTCTTCTCTTAGGTGAGAGCGATCGCCCATGATTTCAATTAAAGGCCCTTGTTCAGTCATCGTTACGATAGTAAGAGCCGCCACCGGCATACCAATGCGATCACGATAACGTCCCAAATCGATTCCCAGTAAGGAACAAATCATAATTCGAATGGTTGCTTTATGAGATACGATTAGAATATTGCCACCCGAGTAAGTATTTTCAATTTCTTCTAGCACTTCTGAACTACGGCGGGCGATATCTATGCCTTTTTCTCCCCCTGTGGGACTATTCCAGCCGGGATCGGCTAACCAACGCACGTACTCATCATGATAAGAGCTTGTTACCTCTTGGGGTGTTTTACCTTCCCATAAGCCATATTGAATCTCTCTGAGTCCTTGTCTAATTTGTATTTCCATTCCGAGCGCATCAGCTAACGGTTTGGCGGTATGAATCGCTCGTTGGAGGGGACTCGAAAAAATGGCTGTCCAAGCTAAATTTTTATAAGCCAGCGCAAAATCTTCCCCCATTTGTATTCCTGATGGGGTTAATGGAATATCTAATTTGCCACAATAGGAGCCGCTTTGGCTAGAAGTGGTTTCGCCGTGTCGCAGAAAGTAGAGCTTGAGCTTCATGGTGGGTGTTAACAATTCTTTATTATTTCGCCAATCTACCTGCTATAAACCATAAAGTAAAGTAAGGATAAGTTAAGCAATTAGTCATGGGTCTATTTGAAGATGTCACCCGCTTTCTAGAAGAACGACTCGATGAGTTTTTAAAAAATAATCCTCATTTAGAGTTACAAGCTCTTTTAGAGCAAGTTCGGGAACAAGAACAGGATACAACGAGATTGATTCGAGAGCTAGAATCGGAAAAACAACGATTAGAACAGCAAATTCTCGCACTAGCTCAAGAAATTCAAACTTGGCATGGCCGGGTTAATAAGGCTAAATCGGCTGGAAGGCTTGATTTAGCTGAAGCCGCACAAGAACGAGAAGCGGCTTTACTGCGCCAAGGGAATCAGCTTTGGGGACAAATGCAAGGAGCTAATAAGCGGCTGACTCAATCTCAGGAATTGTTGCGCCAAATTCAGCAGCGCCGTAAAGAGGTACAAGCTAAAGCGGCTCAAGCTCAAGCTTCTAGCACTTCTAATGGGGATACGAAAGGATGGAATCAAGGTTCTACTTATAAAAGTTATAACAAGGCCACTGATCCGCTAGAGGCAGAGTTTCAGCGCTGGGAAATTGACGATGAATTAGAGCGAATTAAGCGAAATTTGTCATAATTTGACATTGATAATCGTTAATTAAATTTTTCCTCTCGGTTCTTTATGCCCTACCCATAAAGGACAAGGCTGATAGAGTAACAACTCCGTCGGGAACTCGTTCCCGACCCCAGTCAGCTATTTTAATTGCTAATAGCTTGATCGTTCTGAGTATTTAAGTAGGTAGAGAAAAAGTAAAGAAATAAAAAAAACAAGAATAATAGAATACATATAACCTCTATAACATTCTATTTGATTAACTATATTTTTTAGCTTTTCCTACGATAATTTGGTCAGCCACAATACTTCAATAAAGTGACTTTAATTACATTTTTTTCTAGCCATAAAGTGGGATAGAACACGACATTTAAAATTTTATAAAGTTAGTATAAAAAGTATGAGTTTAGGGAAAAATTATGGCTGATATTATTGACACCGCAGCGAATGCAGGCTCTTTTCAAACTTTAGTTAGCGCCGTCAAAGCGGCTAATTTAGTAGAAACTTTAAAAGGTGCTGGTCCTTTTACGGTTTTTGCACCTACGGATGAAGCGTTTAAGAAACTTCCAGAAGGAACGGTGGATGCTTTACTGAAAGATATTCCCAAATTGTCAAAAATCTTGACTTATCATGTCGTCTCTGGGCAAGTAACCTCGGCTGATGTGGTAAAATTGTCATCAGCAAAAACGGTAGAAGGTTCAGAATTAAAAATTGATGCTTCTAACGGTGGTGTTAAAGTCAATAACGCTACAGTCATCAAGCCTGATGTAGATGCTGACAATGGTGTTATCCACGTCATCGATACGGTCTTAATTCCTGCCTAGGAAAGCACTTTGGCTTTTGGGAAGCACTCCAGTCTTGATAGATTTAAAATTGTTGATGAATTAAACAGGGTGGATATACAATCCCCCTTTTCTTTTAATACCCCCAAGGGGATTCGAACCCCTGTCGCCTCCGTGAAAGGGAGGTGTCCTGGGCCTCTAGACGATGGGGGCCAGGAATTTGATTGGTGCTTTGTTTTATTCACACCTTCATAAATATAACGATAATTTTTTAGCTTGTCAACACTTTTCCTCAAAAATTTTTTAAGCCAGTTTTTCGATAAACTCCAATAGCACCTCTTTTACGGAACGAGGTTGCCAACCTAGTTGTTGACCAGCTTTGTCTGCCTTTACTCGCACACAGCGATCATATATATAGTGTACTCGCTCCCGACTAATGGGAGGATTCCAGGAAAACAACTGTCCTATGGGATCAAGTAAATTGCCCAAGAAGCGAACTAAGGGTTCGGGGACTTCTCGCGGCATAGCCATGCCGGTTTCTGTTGCCAAAATTTTCAACATTTCTCTGGTGGAGAGTTCTCCGGCTGAGAGAATGTAATACTCTCCGTTGCCTCCTTTTTGGGCAGCCAAAATCATCGCTTGAGCTACATCGTCCACATGAACAATACCCGTAAGGCGCTCGCCGCCGATCCAAAACCACAAACGCCCTTTAAGAAATAACTCAATCACAGGAGCAAAATGAGGGTCATCTACGCCAAAAATCCCTGAAGGCATCACACTGACAACGGGTAAACCTTCAGCCGCCAAGTGATCTACCAGTTGTTGGGCTTGATATTTGGTGCGATCATAAGCCGAAGAAAAGTTTTTTTGTCGGCGTTGAAAGGTTTCATCGATCATTTCCCCTTGACTATCGCCAAAGATTCCAATCGTACTACAGTAAACCAATTTAGAGACACCCATCTCTTTAGCCACTTCTAGCACAGCACGAGTTCCTTCTACATTGACTCGTTCCATCTGGACTTCATCCACTAACCCTAATTCAACATAAGCGGCGGTATGAAAGACCCTATCCACATCTTCCATACCCTTTCTTAAAGCCGCCCTGTCAGTAATATCGCCTTGAATTAACTCTATGTTGCACTTATCGAGACGGGATAGGTTACTCGAAGAACGAACTAACCCTTTTACCGAGTAGCCTTGTTGCTGTAAAAGTTTAACTAAATGAGAACCCGTAAAACCATTAGCACCAGTGACAAACGCTTTCATATCGCTTTTTCATAAATACGGTAAGTTTTATAAATTTTGCCGCCTGCGGCTTCAATGAGTTTGCGCGAGGGAGTATTATCTTCCCAAACCCAAGACAATTCTGCTCGTTGATAAGGTTTCCCTTTTCTGGTTCCCTCTCGCATTCCCAAATAAATCAGAGCTAATGGCACCATCTTACGACGATACTCTGGTAAGGAACAAACCACTAACACTCTGGCTCGATTAATTTGACGACGATACCAGAGAAATTTTAGGATTCCTAGCCAATCTAATTTTCCTTTAACCTGCTTGAGGGCAATATTATAGTCAGGTAAAGCCATCCAAAAGCCGATCATTTCTCCGTTATCTTCGGCGATAGGAAAAATATCCGGATCAGCTAATTGCTGTAAATCTTTGGCTTGAGTGAGAAATTCCTGTTCATCTCGGGGGGTAGAACTCCAGTTATGGGTAAAGGCGGTGGTAAATAGACGATATAACCCCCGACAATCTTGTTCAAACCCTTCTCCCTTTAAACGAATCGGACGAAAAGTAATACCGGATTGACAAGCAATTTTATAACCTTTTTCAAATGACTCAGGTAAAGGTTTATCGAGGGGAAAATCATAAGCATAGGCATCTTTGGCTTTTTGCCAGCCGCTTTGTTCCATATATCGAGGATAATAAGCCGGATTATAGGGCATCATCATCATGGGCGGCGAGTCAAACCCATCCACTAAAAATAAACAGTTGTTATGGGTAGATAAATCGATGGGACCACGAGCTAGGGTCATTCCCCGATCTTTTAACCATTGACAAGCCGCTTCTAATAGGGCTTGAGCGACGGCAAAATCTTCAATACACTCAAAATACCCAAATAATCCTACCTTTTGATTGTCTCGCTCGATTAAATGTTGATTAATAGCGGCTACTATGCGGCCTATAGCTTGGCCCGTAGCCGGATTGACAGCGATAAACCCTTGAAATTCACCAATTTGACAAAAAGGACTATTACTATCTAGTTGTTTAGCGATACTACTGATTAAGGGTGAAACCCAGTAAGGATCGTTCTGATAAACTCGAAATGGAACCTCTAAAAAGGCTTTTTGTTCTTTTGGGCTGGTGACGGGTTTGATCTCCACTTGATCACTTTTCATGCTTGCCTTTTCTCTTTAACTAATTTCCATAGAGCCTCCTCTATCTAGTAAAATTATCTTAGAGGAGATTCTTTATAACTAAGTCGGTGTGCCTAAACTAACTATAAGCCTCAAGTCCGGTGGGCAAGGTCAATAAAAATTTTTTTGACAAGGATTTTAAGGTTTTAAGCGAGCTTGTCTACCCATCAGTTTTTTAGGAGTACATAGTTAGATCATCACAAAAATCTGAGTAAAACTCTGAATAGATACTGTAGACTCTACCGGTTTTTTTTTGTTGCCGGCATGAGTCAGGGCTAAAAGATATTGTTCTCTATCACCTTAATAATTGTAAAAACTTATGTCAAAAGTCAGAAGTTTTTTTTTATGTTACGATATTTATAAAGATTTAATTATTGCACTGTAGCATCAAAGCGAGGTAAAAATAGCCGTGAAGTTTACCCTGAAAAAAATTCATTTAAGAGAGCAATTGATGAAAGAATTGTTCTTAACAAATAAAAGTTTGATGGCCAACGAGCCACCTATGCTCTCCTCTATATAATTGAGGGCAAAATGAGGATGTTTGACAGCTAAATCCTCTCTAACTATTAGTTTAAAATCTTCCCCAAGATAGATAAGTTCATTTTGAACAAATAATTTGAGAAGATTAAATTCCTCTTTAATTAAGATCTCAATAAAAATTTTGAGAGCTAGAATGGCAGATAAAGAAACCCATTCAAGGGAAAAATTATTGTTTTTTTTAAGATCGTTATTATGATATCTGTACTACGATCTCCTGCAAAGCAAATTGTTCAATCTTTGATTCTTCTAGCAGCCGGATGTTTAACAACGATGACGGGAGGAGTTGTCGCTCCTGTTTTTCCAGAAATTTTACATCATCTTCATCTAGAACCCAGATGGGCGGGAATGCTAGTAAGTATTCATGCTCTAACTATTGCGGTATTTACTCCGATACTCGGGATTTTGGCTGATCGAATCGGAAAATTAAAAGTATTAATTGTGGCTTTAATTTTTTATGCAGTCTTTGGTGTATCAGGAGCATTTATCGGACAATTTATTCCTCTATTAGCAGACCGGGCTTTATTAGGCATTGCCAGTGGTGGTATTAGTGCCGCTTGTATTGGTTTACTCAGTAATATGTTTGAGGGAGAAGCGCGGTTACAGGTTTTGGCCTACGCCACCAGTGCCATGACCACAGCTAGTATATTTGTCCCGCTATTCGGTGGCTGGGTAGGGTCATATAACTGGCAATACGCCTTTTTTCTCTATGCTGTCAGTTTACCCATCGCTTTGTGTGCCGCTTTACTGATACAAGAATCTAGTCACTCTAAAAATTCTATTCTCAATCGTGAGATGGGAGCGGAGTTAGTTAAAATTGTCAAGCAGCCTCAAGTGATTGGTTTATTTATTACTCTCGCTTTAGCGGCGGCCATTGTTTATACAGTGGTGATCTATACACCCGTTTACCTGCGAGAAACCATCGGCGCAGATGCCAAACTCAATGGAATTGTCTTGACAGCGCGGGCCATTGGTGCAACGGTTGTTTCTGCTTTAGCCGCTAGTTGGTTAGGGAAAAAATTAGGCAGAAATAAAACTATTGCTCTTGGTTTTATTCTGATGGCTTTGATGTTAGCGACGATTCCGGTATTAAACGACATCTCATTAATTCTTTATGCGGCTGTCTTCTTCGGTGCCGGGTTTGGGGTAACTGTTCCTAATATTTACAATGGTTTAGCCGATCTATCGCCGGCTGAATTGCGTTCTAGTGTTTTAGCTATCGGAACAGGATTTAATTCTTTAGGTCAATTTCTTTGTCCTATCTTCTTAGGGGCCGTTTGGGCCTCAGGCGGCTTGAAAAATGTTTTTTATACCACAGCAGTAGTGGGGATAATCATAGGAGTATGGATGTCATTACATCGAGAAAGAAAATTGAGAGATAGAAGCCATTTAAAGTCCTAAAAATTCAAATGTTGTTTTTCTAGGGGTTTCTCCAGTTTACAAGGATCAGTTCAAATATTCGTTGAAACTCACCCTCATTTGAGCTAAGCAGCTTGAGGTTGTGAGTTTTTACGGTTACTGTAATAAGCAAATCCTAAGAACCAATGGGAGTTCCTTGTGCTTTTAAAAGACTATTGAGGGTAAAACTTTTTTTCCCAGAGTTCATGATTAATTTTAGCTTGCTTAACAATAGAAGAAGCCGTAATAAAACGGTTAACTAACCAATTAATTAAAGACCAGGGAAACCGTAAAGGTCTAGCAATATCTAAAAATAAAATCGCCCGATAACCCTCAGTATCATTCCAAACTTCGTGCAAAAAAGTATCATCAAAAATTAAACTTTTGCCTTCTTCCCAATAAGCAATTTGATCAGCCACCCGAATGCGACAAGCGGCTTTGGGTTCAGGGGCCATCAAACCCAAATGATAGCGAATTAAACCTTTATGTTTACCCCGATGTTCAGGAATATGTTTACCTGGGGCCAAAATCGAAAAAAAAGCCACTTTAAGCCCGGGGATTTTTTCGATCAGTTTTGCGGTTTGGGGACATCTTTCACAGTTTTTTTGAGATTTATAGCCAAACGCATAAAAGAAATAAGTTTTCCAGCGATCATCATTGGCTATTTTATATTGCCGCTCGGAAATCTCCTGAAAATTCGGTAACTCGTTCACAAAAGGGAGAACTTGCTCAAGTTCAGAGCGAATAACTTGCCAATTTTTTTCTAATTCTTTAGACCAAGGAAACTGCTCAGTATCAAAAAAAATTGAATCTCCGATTAAAGAATGTTTTGCCACCTGATTTTCTAACCAATTATCGGCTAAAATCCAGTTTTCTAATCTTTTGATCAACTTACTTGTTAAAGTCATTCCACTCATATCAATTCAAAATTATCTTGGGCGTTCCCGATAGCATCAGCAAATTCAAAAAAGGTCAGGCGGTGATTTCCTGCTCCACATTTAGGCCAGCAAGAAATTGACGATCTTCACTAATATGAGGCAATTTAAGATGAGATTCTGGTATGCCTCGATCCAGTAAACGTTGACGAACTTGGGCAAAACTTCCGGGGGCTAAAATCCTCAGACGAGGGGGAGGAACTTGATCTTTTCGCTTGAGCGCATAAGAAGTATGAATTTGTTTGAGTTTGTCATCAAATCGCGTGACAAAATATTCAGGATTATTCAAACGATATCCCGGCCGCAGTTCTATATTGACCAAATAATGAGGGGGTATTTCTTGTTCCGAAAGTGTTACACAAAAACTTTCTAAAGGAACACTAAATTCTTGTTGCAGTTGCCCCATTACCTGAGTTACATGGTACTCTGTGGTTTTTTCAGTAGTAGAAGACAACAAGCCCTTATAACGATATCTAAAGGTAATAATGGGAGTCTGATGATAAAAACCGACAACTTCTACCACATCCCCGATATCATAACGATAAAAACCATTATAATTCGTGACTAAAATTCGATAGGGCTGTCCGACTTTCACCTCTTGGGGGAGTAAGGTTTTGGGTTGTTCTGCTTCCCACTGCTCCTGGGGAATAAATTCATAAAAGCCGCTATTAATGGCTAAGATGGTATGGTCATCATTCAAGTCAGAATAGACTCCAAAAGTTGCCTCCGCAGAAGCATAAATTCCCCCAAACACCGGAGTATCCCCAAAATGGGCAGGAAACCGTTGAAAATAAAAACTCGAGGTTCCTCCTCGGGCGGTGACTATACAACCAATAGAAGACCAAGCCAATTGAGGAGTCAGACAACCTTCAGCTTTTAAAATCTCCCGCAACCTCGCCGCCCGTTGGGGCTGGGGTTTCAACTGTTTTTCTAGAGAGGCTCTTAATGGGGGTTCGAGGGGTAGCCAAGGGGCTATAGTACCCGTTTTAAGGTCTTCAATTAACTCCTCAGCATAACTTTCTAAGTAGTCGGCTAGGCGCAGTGCTAAAACGGGAAAATTAGCCCCTAGTACCCCTAAGTAGGGATATTGCAGAGCAAATAGCAGACAAACATAATGCCGCGCTAAACTATCACTTGATTGTAGGGCTTGATAAGGATGGACAAAAATTTGCTTGTAGAGAAAGTTACTCAAGCGGAGATCGCCCACACTCACCGGACCGTAGGGAATACCGCTCTGGGTATAGCCTGCCAGTTTGACTGAACTGGTGAGCAGCATTTTCCCTAAAGAAATTCCCCGTTTTTGGATGGCTTCGGCTAAAAAGCCTTGGGCAACTTGATTGACTAATTGTCTTTTTTTGCGGGAGCGTTTCGTAACGGGGATGAGTTTCTTTTTACTGGTTGTCCCACTGGTCAAATTCAGATAAACCACTGGATCGCTAGTGAGAATATTAGCTTGCCCTTGGCTAATTTGTTCCATATAGGGATGATAGAAGCTATAGGGCAAGATGGGAATACGATCGCGGAATTGTTCAACGGTTTTAATCTCGCCGATTTTCCACTTCTGACCCAGTACCGTATTTTGGTAAGTTTTTAATAGGGTCAGAAGAAACTGATTTTGGACTGATTCTAGATGATGAGTTTGAGCGATAAACTCTTCCTTTCTACGAACGGCGATCGTAGTCAGTAAAGATAATAATATACTGCTCATCGAGATAGTGCCTCCCGAGTAGCGACCATCGCATCCACTAATTGATCCATTTCCGCTTCGGTATGAAGGGCTGTTACCGTAATTCTCAGGCGAGGTTTAGCAATAAACCAGATAGGAGATATCCAAACGCCGTAGTTTTCCATCATATAAGTGGCAAAGGCTTTAGGATTTAACTCTGGAGGCAGCAGAACGGGAATAACATTGGTTTCTCCTATGGCCATAAATTCCTTTTCCTTCAGGCGTGAGCGCAAGTAACGGGTATTGGACTGGAGAATTTGCACTAATTCGGGATTTTGTCTGACTTGACGGATACTTTCTAAAGCGGCGGCTGTAGTCGGAGGCGGTAGAGAAATGGTGCCAATGGAAGTAGGAGAAACATCTAATAAATCTATCAGTTCTTTGGAATAACTGCTAATGGCTGCTCCGGCTGAGGCGGCGAACTTGGAAAAGGTGGTCATAATAATGGGGTTAATGCCGCGATTTAGAACCTCTTGGGGACTAATGCCAAAATAATCATAAATTCCCCCGCCAGTTGGGCCAATTGCCCCACTCGCATGAGCTTCATCCATCACGATCGTGCTACCCGGATAATTTTCTAAGATGTCGAGCATCTCGGGTAAGGGGGCGATATCTCCATCCATCGAGAACACCGCGTCAGAAACCAGCATAATCCGATCATCGGGTTTAGCGTAACGCTTTAATTTGCGGGCTAAGTCTTTGACATCACAGTGGCGATAGGGTTTGACTCGAACTTCAGGACTATGACTAAATACTTTTCCTGAGCGGTTATCGGCATTCACCACAGCCGAGATGATACAGCCATGATTGAGGACATCTGTTAATATTAAGGTCTCTCGAGTATTGCGGAAATCCGGCAAGGTTATGGCAAAATGACAAAAGCCATCCATTAGCGCTTGCATCGCCATCCAAGCATTGAGAAATAAATGGGTATGAGGCAAATGTTTAAACGCAGAAATTTCTTCTTCTAGCTGACGATGGAGATCAATTCGACCACTCAAGACTGAACAGGAACTATTAGAGGTCCCATACTGCCAAATTGCCTCAATAGCCGCGCGCTTAACGGCTTCTGACTGTACTAATCCTAAAATATCATTAGTACAAAAAGTCAACAGCTTGTAGTGTTGGCCCGTGCTGGGGTCTTCGACATCAACGAAATTCCCCTGTTTGTAATGACAGACAAATTTATCTGGATACAGTCCGCTCTCATAAAGAGCTTGCATATAGTCTTGAACAACTTCCACAATCTATTTCCTCTTTTTAGGTAATACCGATAAGCTAGATACTCAACCGATTAATTTTTGTGATTCGATGATGATTGAGATTGTTGCACAAATTTTTCGTATTGGGCAATATTAACGCGTTGAAGGGCGATTATGGCTGGGGTTAATTTCCACATACTGACGTTGAGGATTGGCCAAATAGGTTTGCTGTTCACTTTCGATCATTTCAATATCTTGGTCGAGAAATTTTTTAAACAAGAAATGCCAAATAATTGTTGTTAATTGCCCTCTGATCAAATTAACTAACCATTTAGGTAAGCGAACTTTAATAAAGAAAAGGCTAAAAGACCGAGTTTCAGTGAGACTCACGGGTAAACGCATTAAATAAAGGGATGAAACCCCTTCTAAAGTGCTGTGATAGTGAGGGTAGTTATATTCAATAGAAATCGTTCGAGTTGTCACTTGATTAGCATCATTAGTTAAATTGATAAATTTCGAGATCCATCCTCGGTAAGAGACGCGATATTCAGCATAGACACTATCTTCTTGTTGTCGCAATTTGAGCAGAATCGGATCAAACCATCCCTGTAAATTTCGATGTAGGAAGCCATGAAAGACATCCATTGTGTTTTCATTACAGATGGAAAAATGAGCTTTAAAATGAGCCGGAATTTCTACAATGATCCAGTCTGGATCGTTATATTCTGGTAGATCAGGCAGAGATTGCTGTGTGGCTAAACTCGCATCACCCGGAAAAACCCAAATAATTCCATATTTTTCCTGTACTGGATAACTGCGAGCTTTGGCACAGGGGAGTTTTTGTTCAGGGGGAAGATAAGGAATTTTTATACATTCTCCCTCGGGGTTAAATTCCCAACCGTGATAAGGGCAGACTAGAATATTTTCGCGGACTTCCCCTTTATCGAGTACAACTCCTTTGTGAGGACAAGCATTTTCTAGGGCATGAAGTTGACCCTTGCTATCTCGGTAAACGGCGATCGCTTGTTGCCAAACGACAACGGGGATGATTTGAGTCGGTTTTAGATTATAAGCCCAAGCGACAGGGTACCAGTAATTCGGATTTATACCAATTTCTCGCACACGGTTTTGAACCGGCTGACTAGAGAGCGTTATCGTCGATTCCATATTTGGTTGCTCAGTTTTCCTCACACTCATAAAATGTTATTGATGTAGATCTTAAGCTTCTCTTCTATGTTCCTGCAAGACAAGTTTGATACAACACATCAGCTTGTGTTAAATATACTCGTAGGTAGATTAAAAGCAAAATAAAGTCATTATTAAGACGATAAAAGCAATCTTCACTTTTAATCCTTGTGATTTTTTAGAGCGTTAACAGCTAAGGTATTAGTCTATGACCGAGTTATCCTCATCCATTTCCATCACCATTATTTCTTTCATCAGTGCTTTTATTTTCGCCAGTTTGGTAGAATATTGGGTTCATCGCTTAATGCACTTTTCTGTTCGGTTTGGTAAACGCCATCGAGACCATCACCGTCGCAATGAAGGACAGGGTGTCTTATGGGAGTTTTTTGACTATCTTAAGGGTACGATAATTATGATGTGCCTCCCGTTTTTGATTGCTATGCCTGTGGGTATTGGTTGGTTGCTCGGCAGTTTAGCTTATGCGGCTTTTTCTGCCTATGCTCATCAGTTACAACATGAAAACCCCAAGGCCTGTTTTTGGATGACGATGCCGGTTCACTATGTTCATCACAAGTATAACCAGTGGCATCATAATTTTGGTTTAGCGCTAGACTGGTGGGACCATGTTTTTAAAACTTATCAGCCTGTAGAGTGGTTAACTGAGCAAGAACTCAATCAACCGCCACGAAATTATTTACAACTGCGTTGGTGGTAAATTTCTTTTAAGGGAAAACGAACAAATTTTTCAGCAAGCGAGCGGAAAATCGCTACATAAAGAGAAGTGGCGTGCCAGGAAATGTCAATAATTCCCCTGTCGCCATCGGGCAAGCAGTTCTTGAGATTTGGCATCCAGTCCATTGACTAAAAATCGACCCTGAGATGGTTTCCGGGGTCGATGCTTTTTCTTAATTTTATTAGCCACAAAATCTACGTCATGAGCCAGTCGTTGCGCTGACATCCATTCTGCGCCATAGCCGATGATTGTCAGGCGTTGAGCATGATCTGAGGTAGCGACAATGATTCTAGAACACTTAGAGAAAGACTGACGATAGAAAGAAGCACAAATCTTTTCAATGTAAGTGTCTGCTGTTTGGGCAAAAGCCGTATAGTAAACCGAGAGGTTTGGGGTAAATTGTTCTTCAGTTGAGGGAGTCTTCTGATATTGGGCATCGAAGACCACTTGAGTATGATATCCTTGATGAGCCGTGTAATTAATAAGGTTTTCTACTAATTCTCGGCGGGCTGACTCTAGACCTCTTTGTTCGTGAATCTGTTTTAGAGAAGACCAAGAGCCGATGATGTTGTAACCATCAACCAGGAGTAAAGCTTGGGGGGAAGACGCGGCCATTGTTCTAGGTAAAAATTTTGCACGTTGGTGTAAATGAAAACTAACATTTTCAAATTTTAACAAATATTTAGGATTCTCTATCGACGACTTGCAAAAGTTTTTCTTTAATTTGACTGGGTTCTCCTTGAGCGGTCACTTTTCCCTGTTCTATCAAGAATGCTCCGTCGCAAAAGTTTAATTCATCTAATCGATGAGTGACCCACAAGGCGGTTAAGCCGCGATTTTTCACTAAGCGTTGTACCTGAATGACTAATTCCTGTTGGGTGTCTGGGTCTAGCAAGGCGGTGGGTTCATCTAATAAGAGTACCTCGCATTGACGAGCCAGTGCCCCAGCAATGGCAATACGCTGTTTTTGTCCGCCGCTAAGGGCATAAATGGGCCGTCTTTCTAGATCTAATAAATTAACGGCGGCTAAGGCTTCTTTGACTCGCTGTCTGACAGATGTCCAGGATAATTTTTCTTTAACCAGTCCAAAAGCGACATCTGCCCCAACTGTGGGCATGACTAATTGATGATCCGGATTTTGGAAGACAAAGCCCACTGGCGAAGTGATTTGAATTTCTCCGGATTGAGGAGTCAGTAACCCCGCCAGCAGCCGCAATAAGGTAGATTTCCCACTGCCATTCGTTCCTAGTAACATCCAGAATTCCCCTTTAGGGACTTCTAAAGAACAACCTTCTAGGACAGAGCTTCCGTTGGGCCAGTTAAAGCTTAAATCAAGAGCGCGAATGGCTGATGGGTCATTAGTCATGAGTGATTAGTGGGTTAAAGTTAATAGTTAACAGTTAACAGGTAAGCTATTTGTTCACTGTTGACTGTTGAGTCTTCTTAGAGTTCTCCGATGGCTAAAAATCCGGGGGCACGACCGGCGGCTGCCGCTCCGGTTTTCTGAGAAACCACCACCGCACTGATTTGATTGCTGAAAATAGCGACTTTTTTATCTGGCTGTTTGTCACAAGTCAATTCTAAAAGCTTTGGGTTAGCTTCTTGCATGGCTTCGGTGATGCTCTGATACAAGGCTTGGGCCGATTCTTCGTCTTTACGTTGTACTGAAACGGGGATCGGACTCATCTTGAGAATTATGTCAATCGTGTACATAAGCGGTTCCCTGGTAATTTATTCTTTTCTCATTATCGACTAAATATTGCCGATCCTGCTGTGAGCAATTCTGGATAAGGCTCTGAGCAATTTTTAGATTTTTTTAATTATTGGACTAGCAAAGTTGAAAAGTTTCCTTTAATATAGATTGTATTAAGAAACGTAACGGTTTCTCACAATTGAGTTCAAGCTATACTCCTCGGTTAGAGGGGCCTACTTGACCGATAATGAGAAATCATAACAACCCTGCTCTTATACTCATTTCGGAGATTCCTATGACTATTGCAGTCGGACGTGCCCCAGCCGAAAGAGGCGTGTTTGATGTCGTTGATGACTGGTTAAAGCGCGATCGCTTTGTATTTATTGGTTGGTCTGGTTTATTACTGTTCCCCTGTGCCTACATGGCCCTGGGTGGATGGTTAACTGGTACTACCTTTGTGACCTCTTGGTATACTCACGGACTAGCCAGTTCCTACTTAGAAGGCTGTAACTTCTTGACCGTAGCGGTTTCAACTCCGGCTGACAGCATGGGTCACTCCATTCTGTTCCTCTGGGGTCCAGAAGCTCAAGGTGACTTGACTCGCTGGTTTCAAATTGGTGGGTTATGGCCCTTTGTCGCCCTTCACGGTGCTTTCTCGCTGATAGGCTTCATGCTGCGTCAGTTTGAAATTGCCCGTCTAGTCGGCATTCGTCCTTACAACGCCATTGCTTTCTCTGCGCCTATTGCGGTATTCGTATCAGTATTCCTGATGTACCCCTTGGGACAGTCTAGCTGGTTCTTCGCTCCCAGTTTCGGAGTAGCTGGTATCTTCCGTTTCATCTTGTTTGTACAAGGTTTCCACAACTTCACCCTTAACCCCTTCCACATGATGGGCGTTGCTGGTGTACTCGGTGGTGCGCTGCTTTGTGCGATTCACGGTGCAACCGTAGAAAATACCCTCTTCCAAGATGGGGACGAAGCTAACACCTTCAGAGCATTTGAACCAACCCAAGCTGAAGAAACCTATTCAATGGTTACGGCTAACCGTTTCTGGTCTCAAATCTTTGGGATTGCTTTTTCTAACAAGCGTTGGTTACACTTCTTCATGCTGTTTGTGCCGGTTACCGGCTTGTGGATGGCCAGCATTGGCATCATCGGTATTGCCTTGAACCTGCGGGCTTATGACTTTGTTTCACAAGAATTACGGGCGGCTGAAGACCCCGAGTTTGAAACATTCTATACTAAAAACATTCTGCTGAACGAAGGGTTAAGAGCTTGGATGGCTCCCCAAGATCAGCCTCATGAACAATTTGTATTCCCTGAAGAAGTTCTACCTCGCGGTAACGCGCTCTAAGAATAGTTCAGGAAGGAAGGCTATTTATCCTTCAACTGACTTAAATCCAAGCCCCACTAAGGGGCTTATTTTTTTGCTGGAGAACGGTTATGAAGTTTAGAGGGAGAAAGTTAAAAATATTAATTATTTTCTCATTAATATTTGTTGTCGCCGTAGGTTTATTATTTAAGTTTTATAGAGGTTTTGCTCAAGAATGGATAAATAATTATTTAGCGGCTGTTTGGTATGAAGTTTTTTGGTGTTTATTCATTTTCGGATTTATTGAAAATAAAAAAGCGATTAGTTTAATTCCTATTGGGGTTTTTATAATGACTTGTATATTAGAATTTTTACAGCTTTGGCATCCTCCTTTTTTAGAATTAATTCGTTCTTATCTCATCGGACGTTTGTTAATAGGGACTAGCTTTTCTTGGTGGGATTTTCCTCATTATTTAGTAGGATGTTTAATCGGCTGGTGGTGGTTAGCAAAACTTGAGAAATTTTCCCGTCATCCTTCCAACTAAAACCTATCTTAAAAAAAGAGAAAAGGGTAAATCAAATGCTCCTTTACCCTTTCCTTTTCCCAAATGAATTAAACAGCCTGTTTTAAGCGTATTCGCTCGCATCTTTTAAAGAAGATTGACTACAAAGCGCTAGATAAATTCCTAACAAGACGACAGCAAAAGCCAACCAATTTAAAATACTCAGAGTTTCTGAGAAAACCACCCAAGCTTCAAAAGCCGCTAAAATAGGTTCAAGTAGCAAAAAGATGGCAACAAATCCGCAAGAAAGTCGATTTAAACTCTGAACTAGGCAGACTTGCCCTAAGATTTGACAGATGAGCGCAAGTCCAATAACCGCTAACCATCCCTGCCAAGAAGTAGGAAAAATATGCTCATGGTTGAAAATAACAAAGGGTAATAGAGCTACACTAGCAATGGCAGAACTCCAACGAGTAATCGTTAAAGCGGGGAGACGCAGTTGCAGTTTCTCTAATACAAATAGATAACCGGCAAATGACAAGGCGGCTAAAATAGCGGCTACATCACCGGTTAATTTACTCGGATGAACGTTAAGGTCCCCAACTCCTAAAGCGATAGCCCCCAACAAAGCGACTATCATTCCTATAACAAATTTACGGTCAAACTGTTTACCCCAAATGCCCCACATTCCTAAGCTCGTAAATAATGGGGTAAGATTAGCCAATAGAGTCGCATTTGCCACACTTGTCTGAGTTAATGACCAAGACCAAAGCAATAAATCTGCCGCTAAAAAAATGCCCACTAGCACCAATTGCCAGAGAACTGCACCAGAAATTGAGCAGGTTTCAAGAGCCATTTCCGAAATTTCTTCGGCGGTGTCGGAAAGATCTTGAGTTCGTCCACCATTAACACCACGCCATAAGCCTAAAATAACAGTTGTTACCCAAAAGCGATTAAATGCTGTGGCATAAGGACTAATTTCTTGTTCACACAATTTAATGAAAATGGCGGCCACCGAAATACACACTACCGCTATACATAAAGATAATATTGCTATTGAGGTTTGATTTCTCCACAATCTAGGTTGAGGGAGTGTTAATTCTTTGGTCATAAAACTTGTTGTCATTAATTAGGCGAAAAAATTTGTTGATTTTAATCAGTTGCTTTGAGTGTAGCTGATTATACTGTTTTTTTCTTTCTCCTTCAAGTAGGAGATATTCAGCTAATAAGTGAACAAAATTCGCTGGAGGACAGAAGCATAAAATGACATTTTTCGGCTTCTTTCCTTCAAAATAGGGATTAAAAACTTAGGGGCATCTTCCCAAAGTTATGTCATGTCCCGTGAAAGACAATCTCTACTAGGACGTTTAGTCAGTCTTGAGTGTCTTTTTCAAATCCCTATACAAAGTTTTAATTACTTACATAAGGATCTGTTATTAAAAAAGGGTGCTGTAAACAGCAGTTTGTTTATGGCATTTCTTGACTTTCTGCCTCAAAAATCCTCACGACAGGATAGACCAAAAAGCCAATCAATGTTTCAATTTTTTTCTAGGGCAAAATAGAGTTAATGGCTCACTAACCACGAGCTTGCCAATTGAGTTAAGGTATATAATAGTTAAGGTTTCCTGAAAATTATAATACTGCGATCAAAGTGATAGCTCCTAGCACTCTCATCATCTGTTAAGATTCGGGGAGTGATTAGACTAAAATTTTTATCCACTTCAAAGCAGCAAACCTTTTTTAATCCAATTCCTCGTATTTTTATTGTCCCTAATTTATTCTAACATAAAGAGCATTTAATAGACATAACTATTAGCTGTTATTCAAACTTAAAAAAAACTGAAGTCTGGGCTTAAAAAATTGTCTTGGCTCGTTCTCATTGGCGAATTTTAAAACAGTGACAAGCGACTTTTTCTGCCTGGAGGGAGATCCCCTGTCGGCTTTTTGACAGAGCAAGTCTTGAGGCAATCAAGCAAATACAAATAGCCCGATTGGGTGAGGTAGGGTAAACGATTAAGTTTGTATCCTAAAAGAGAAAGAGAGCAAGAGTGAGCGGAGGCAAGAATATGAAACGTTTAGTCGTAGCGACTTTAGCTATTATAGCTCCTATTGTATTAAGCAGTCCAGCTAAAGCTGAAAATGCGGCTCAGGTCAAACGGTTATTAGAAACCAATGAATGTATCGGCTGCGATCTCAGGGGAGCTAATTTGAGTGCGGCTCATTTAATTGGGGCTGATTTGCGTAATGCTAATTTAAGCGGGGCCAATTTGGTAGAAGCTAATTTAGAAGGAGCCGATTTAACCGGAGCTAATCTTCAAGGAGCCGATTTAACTGGCGCGATGGTAACTAATGCCAGTTTGAATAATTCTAACTTAAAGGATGTAAATTTTACCAACGCTATGCTCTACGATGCTGATGTTACAGGGGCGTTGATGGAAGGATTAAATTTAAAGAATGCTCAAATTTATAATACAGGCATTAGCATAGGTGGCGATAACGAATAGATTCGAGTTTTTATTTTTAACGCCAATCTTAGGGGCAAAGTGGCTTGTGATTAGGCTAACTCGGTTAAGCCGCTTAGAGGGAGCAGTGTTTCTATAGATATTAATCAATCGCTGCGGCCAGTGAAAAAATCCTTGCCGGTAAGGAACAATTTGTTCCTTTTTTTTGCGTTATATTAAGTTTTATTAACCGCTCAAACTCATTGACCCATAATAAAACTATGTTTAAAGTCTCTAATTTTGCCCCTTTAGTCACGATAGTTAGTTTGACAGCAATAGGAATAGGGTTAGCCTCTCCCGCCACAGCCGATCAAGATTTAGTCGGGAACTCGTTCCCGACCCCAGCCAATAGTCGCCCATCTGCGATAAAGATTGCCCAAACGTCTAGAGGTAACATCGTCGAAGTAGCTACCGCAGCAGGTTCTTTTAAAACTCTGACGGCGGCTTTAAAAGCGGCGGGATTAGAGGGAACTTTAAGTCAAGAAGGTCCTTTTACGGTTTTTGCTCCTACGGATCAAGCTTTTGCTGCCCTTCCTAAAGGCACAGTAGACAACTTACTCAAGCCCGAAAACAAAGCGAAATTAGTGGCAATTTTGACTTATCATGTCGTACCTGGAAAAGTCACCTCTTCGGAACTCAAAGCCGGTACAGTGGAAACAGTCGAAGGTAGTCCAGTAATGATTAAGCTAGGAAAAAAAGTTCAAGTCAACGATGCAACTGTAATTCAGCCTGACATTCAAGCCAGCAATGGTGTTATTCATGTGATTAATAAGGTTATTTTGCCGCCTGCTAAGTAAATCAAAGTTTTTGCTCAAAAATTAACAATAAAACTGAATCAGGGCATAGACCATTAATAAAGATGTCTAATGCCCATTAATTTTAGCTGTGGCAATTAATCAGGTGAATATCAAATCCTGACAACTAGAATGAGGCGGGTTAAGCTAGACAACAGGATCGCTATGACAGATGATTGTCTATGATGACGAAAGAACTAGCACTTGCTACTTATGGACTGACTAAACAATTTGAGCGAAATCTTGCCGTTAATAACGTAGAGTTACAAGTCGAAACCGGGGAAGTTTACGGACTGATAGGACCCAATGGTGCAGGGAAAACGACTTTACTGCGAATGTTAGCCGCCGCTTGCGAACCCACAACAGGAGAGATTTATATCAATGGTGAACTATTGTTGCGCGATCAGAGTAACCCTCGTCTTAAACAACGCTTAGGATACCTTCCTGATGATTTCCCCTTGTATGATGATTTAACGGTTTGGGATTATTTAGATTATTTTGCGCGTCTCTACCGACTCAAGCAATCTCACCGTCGTCGTCGTCTCCATGAAGTTTTAGAATTAGTGCAACTAACCAGTAAACGGGATAGTTCTATTGCTACCCTCTCTCGAGGGATGAAACAACGTCTTAGTTTAGCCCGAACCATTATACATGAACCGATCTTACTGCTATTAGATGAACCGGTTTCAGGTTTAGATCCCATCGCCAGAATGCAATTTCGGGAAATTATCAAAATCCTACAAGCGGCAGGAATGACCATTGTAATTTCTTCTCATGTTTTGAGTGACTTGGCAGAATTATGTACGTCTGTGGGCATTATGGAACTAGGATGTTTAGTAGAAAGTTGTTCTCTTAAAGAGTTATATCAACGTCTATCTCGCCAACAGATTATTATTTCTACTTTAGGAAACTTAGAAGT
The DNA here is from genome assembly GCF_000147335.1 of Gloeothece verrucosa PCC 7822. Taxonomy (NCBI): domain Bacteria; kingdom Bacillati; phylum Cyanobacteriota; class Cyanophyceae; order Chroococcales; family Aphanothecaceae; genus Gloeothece; species Gloeothece verrucosa. The sequence continues at coordinate 6,010,742 of NC_014501.1, read as the reverse complement.
TTTAGAAGCCGAATTAAAAAATAATTTATTGGTTCAAGGGTGGGAAGTTCTTCAAGATAAAAAAACTGTTCGCGTTAATTTTTCTGGGAGTGCAGAAGAATGTGCAGAGTTATTACGCTCATTGGTTATGGCTAAAATTCCCCTGACAGACTTTCACTGTACTCAAGAAGATTTAGAGACTATATTCTTAAAACTAGGACATAAACAAGTATCTTAAATCACGAGCAAGCATTGATGAGGAATAAAAACAAATGTTCACTTAAATTTTGACTCTGCACTCTACAAACGGGTTAAGCCACTTTCTTGGTGATTCTAAACTGATAAATTAGTCAGTTTTACCCGCCCTTCCTACGGTTGGCTGATTATTCAACTCATTAGTTATCCTAGAGCTAATCATAGAATAGCGAACCCAACAATGAACCACTTGTACTCGTAGCTGGTCATAAATAACAGACTATTTGATCACTCCACTCTCGCCTAGGAGGAAAAAGGATTATGATGTCACAATTAATAGATAGGCTCGGTGAGTCGAACCCTCAACTGTTCCGAGAAATTAAAGGACGACTCAAACCTCGTCCCATTGCCATCGCTGCGGCTATCTCTATTTTGGGCCAACTATTCGTATATTTGTACTATAGCAGTCTGCTACCGACATTGAGGTCTGAATATAATCGTTATTGTACTGGCACTTCTCCTTCTCGTGACTATACCTATTACGATACTTTGGGATTCTGTGTCAAAGATTTATTCGGTAATCCGATGATTATGAAGGAGTTGTGGTGGCTAGATGTTTTTACTTTTTTAAGTGTGGTGGGAATTTTGGTGATGTTGGTGGTGGGGACTTATATGCTGATCTCGGATTTATCCCGAGAAGAACAACGAGGTACTCTTAATTTTATTCGCCTCAGTCCTCAAACGGCTAAAAATATCTTTATTGGTAAAGTGCTTGGTGTGCCAATTTTACTTTATGGGGTAGCACTTCTAGCGATGCCTTTTCATTTGTTAGCCGGATTATCGGCTCATATCCCCTTAAGTCTCATTCTCGGTTTTTATGGCGTTCTGATTGCCAGTTGTGTTCTATTCTACAATGCGGCGTTATTATTTGGCTTAATTAGTGGGGCATTAGGAGGTTTTCAAGCTTGGTTGGGTAGTGGAACAGTTTTGTTATTTCTGTCGTTGATGACAGGAATGGTAATGTCTAACAGCTTTTTAAGTGATTCCCCGTTTGATTGGTTAGCCTTGTTTTATCCAGGTACTATCCTAGCTTATCTGGTTAACTCGACTTTTTTACCTCCTCACACGGTTGGTTATTTCAACCTAGAACATTTAAATGATTTACTTTGGTATGGGCTACCTTTATGGAATAAAGCGACCAGTGGCATAGGTTTTATGCTCCTCAATATGGCATGGTGGACTTATTGGATTACTCAAGCTTTAAAACGCCGTTTTCACAATCCTTTAGCCACTGTATTGAGTAAGTCCCAAAGTTATTGGATTACGGGTAGTTATGTGGTGATTCTTGTGGGATTTGTTCTGCAAACTACCGAGAGTTACAGACTATTTGATAGTTTTGTGGCTTTACAAATTTTCCTGACGGCCTTTTTCTTATTACTGATTGGGGCCTTAAGTCCTCATCGTCAAGCTTTGCAAGATTGGGCCCGTTATCGTCATCAAATGGGAAGTAATAAGCGGAGTTTGGCTAAGGATTTAATTTTTGGCGATAAAAGTCCTTCTCTTGCAGCGATCGATCTTAATGTCTGTATTGTTGCGCTTTATCTAACCCCTGTTATCCTTTTATCTCCTCTTGAGGACAAGACATTACCCACTCTTGCCGGGTTATGGTTAGGGTTAAGTATGATATTAATTTACGCCCTAGTGGCTCAACGAATGCTACTAATGAAGTCCTCGAAGCGCTTTATAGCGGCGGCGGCTATGTTGGGGACTTTAATTGTTCTGCCTATAGTTGGCTTGGGATTTTTGGGAATTGAACCGACAAAAATGGCTTGGCCTTGGTTATTTTCGGTTTTACCAACGGTTGCAACTGAATATGCTACAGCCACATCTATTTTATTCTCGCTGTTGGGACAATGGTTGACCATTACAGTGTTAAGTTTCCAAATGACTCGACAGTTACGTTTAGCGGGTGAGTCTCAAACTAAGGCTTTATTGGCTCACTAAGGGTGAGAATTTCTAAGCTCGACTGGGGAACTGAACTTCTTGTTTATCTAACCCCTAACCTCCTTTTTTAGAGAAAGGGGGTTGTTTTTTTATTTTACTAAAAAATTTGTTGGCTTCTCAGTATTCCCGCTAGTTGATATAATGTTGACGATGTGTCACAATGCGAACAAGAACAGATTTAATAGTCAACGTGAAAGCCTTACAACTATCCTTATTTACTGAACAAGAAGACCATATTCTTCATAAATACGATAAAAAGCCTAAATTAGGGCGTTATGAGCGTCTTAAACGTCAATTAGAGCAAAACCACGACGATCATTATAAAATTTTTGTTAAAGTTAAAGAACAGCCTGAGACATCATTTAACTATACATTTGTCGATCTCTTTGCCGGTGCAGGTGGGATAACACAAGGTTTTGTTCAGGCAGGATTGAAACCTATAGCCAGCCTAGAAATTAATCCTATTGCATCGGCAACCTATGTCAAAAATTTTCCTCAATGTCACCATTTTTGCGGAGATATTGCCGAATTTTTGCCTATAAATTGGCTTAATCAAATTGGCTCTCCTGAAATTCATTTAGTAGTTGGTGGCCCTCCTTGTCAAGGTTTTTCTGTGGCAGGACAACGTAATCCTAATGATCCTAGAAATTTTTTGTTCTACGAATTTATAAGAGTTGTCTCAGAAATACGTCCTTGGTACATCGTTATGGAAAATGTACCCGGAATTCTAACTATGAATAAAGGTGCTGTAAAAGAAGCTATCTTTGAAGAGTTTAAAGCGATTGGTTATGAAGCTATTTCTGTTGCTATTCTTGAATCGGCGGCTTACGGTGTGCCGCAAATTCGCCCACGAGCTATTTTTATTGCTAATCGATTGAAAATGCCTAATCCTTATCCTGAACCTCAATTATTACCTGAACAATATCTCTCTATAGAATCAGCAATTTCTGACCTTCCAGAATATAAATCTATTCCAGAAATCAATCATGAATGGACTCGGCATTCTTCTGAATATATGAAGCGAATTGCTCAGGTTCCTCCTGGTGGATCACTCTATAAAAGCTATGCTGATGCTTTTAAGCGTCAGTATTTAGGCAAGCCTAGTATGACAATTAAGGAAAATCATGGAGGAACACATATTCATCCTTATCTTAATCGTGTAATTTCAGCACGAGAAATGGCAAGATTACAAACCTTTCCAGATTCTTTTATTTTTGAAGGGACTATGAAAAAAGCTATGTGGCAAATTGGTAATGCTGTACCACCGCGTTTAGCAGAATGTATAGGAAAGGCACTGATTCCTTATTTAAATAAAATTTCCTGAAAAATGCCAATATAATGAGGGTTAATCATTCAATTTAAGGTTAGCAATTTTGTCATTCAGGGCATTTCGCCAAGCCTCAAAGTCATACCAACCACATCCTATACAACCCTGTTCAGCCTCAACCCCACGCTGATGAGGAGAAGTCCAATCCTCATCTCCTGCATACCAAAATCTAATTCCTAAAGGTGTACCTCTTTTGCCAGTGTCAATACATCGCTCACAGCTTCTTGATTTTAAAAGATTGTGATTACCAGATGAATCTTTTTTTAATAATTGAAACTTTTTTCTAATTGCTTCTTCACTCATTGTTACCTGATGTTTTTCTTCAGCATTTCCCCATCGTTCCATTGGAAATCGATGATCAATAACTAATTCATGAGCAGGGCGTTTTCTTTGTTCAATTACATCAGTATATGAATAAATTTCAAAAATTCTTTTTTTTAAGGTTGTTGGAATATTTGCAGCCGTGTTTGACTCTTTAATTTCTCCAGTCCATCGATCCCAATTAGTGATTTTATTACATTGCTGACAATTGAGTTTTTTAGTTTCAATAACTAAACCAGGACGATTTTGAGTTCCTCGCTGTAAACCTTGTATTCCGCCTCCTCCTGCATATTGTTCAGACGCTATCATCTTGCCTTCACAGCTACGGCAATGCCATTGTTGATCTGATAATAAATCAAACACTTTAGATTGAGTTGATTCTTTTTTGATTTTAGACTTGATTTCTTGTATTAAATCTTGTCTTAAATTTTGGTTACTCACTTTATGTTTCTTGCTTCGACTTCAAGATTATCGAGAAGTTCCGACAGGGTAAGACCTAATCCACTAGCCAGACTGACAAGGGCTGTAAAAGAAGGATTACGTACTCCTCTCTCTACTCCTGATATATAAGTTCGATCCAAATTTGAACGAAATCCAAGCTCTTCTTGTGAAAGCCCTAACTTTGTCCGATGCCGCTTAACTTGGCTACCCAAAGCACGAAGAATATTTCTTCTCGATTCATCCATGAGCCAATTTTCTACGCTTTATGGACTATCAGTCTACGGACGATGTGTCACACTAGCAAAAATTATTTACGAAAACTTAAGCACAAAGACTTAGAAGAGAATTGATAACTCAGCATAATTAATCTTTATTTTGTTAACTATTTTTTGGGTGCTGCGAAGCAGTTTGCACCCTGACTTCGACAGCAAAAAGAGGTCAACCTCTTGACCTCCCTTTGATCACCCATTGGTGAATTAGACCAGTTACAGTAAACCTGTATTGGTTCCGGGCTTACCGGTAGCCAACTGAACTTTGACAATCTTACCGCCCATTTTCATGATTCGCTGCTGTTCGCGGAACCAGTTATCATAGGGTACTAACTTAGTAAAGTATGTATTTTGCAATTCGCGTTGTGTCCGAATACGAGTTTGGCTAGGTACACAAGCGGTTATTTTGAACATCCGCATGGCTTAATTTCTCCTGAGTCTGGCAAAAATTTTTAATCTCAATCAAAATCTTGGAGCGACTTTCTTATAGCAAAAGTCGGGAGTCACGAGTCAATACTAGATCGTCAAAACCGATTAATTAGCAGAATCAGCCTTTAAAGAGCTAGCACTCACCCTCGACTTCCCGAACCTCTATCAGACAACGATTACTCAGTTGCCCATACTAGCTGTTCTAGCTTAAGCCAGAGCAAATGTAGTCAAGGTATACACCCATTTCTTTACCAGCATCAGCACCGACTAAACTAGCGGTTACTTCTTTGATAGCTTGGATAGCTTGAACGGTAGAAGAAATAGGAACGCCTAAAGAATTGTAGGTTTCTTTGAGTCCGTTGAGAACGCGCTCATCTAAGATGGAAGGATCGCCAGCTAACATAGCATAGGTAGCATAGCGGAGATAGTAGTCTAAGTCGCGGATGCAAGCGGCATAACGACGGGTGGTGTACATATTGCCACCGGGACGGGTGACATCAGAGTACAGTAAGGATTTAGCAACAGCTTCCTTAACGATGGTGGCAGCATTAGCGCTAATAACGCTAGCGGCACGAACTCTCAGTTCGCCAGTGTTGAAATAGCTCTTGAGCTTGTCGATAGCAGACCCATCAAGGTACTTTCCTTGAACGTCGGCGGAATTGATTACAGATGTAATTGCGTCTTGCATGATTGTGTTTCCTGAATCTTGCCTAGTCTTAAACTTACTTAAGAATGAAATGCGAATAATAACTATTGTCCAACTAGGGAGCCAATAGGTCTTCTATTGCAGTGCCCCGATAACATAATCGAAGTAAGAAGCTGCTTCACCAGCATCTTGAGACGCGATTAGTCCGAGAGCTACTTCTTTCATTTCACGAACGCTTTGAGCAACTGCGCCGATGTCAGTACCGAGAGACTTGTACATTTCCCGAACACCAACTAACCCAATTTCTTCAATCGGGGTTACATCGCCAGCAACTACACCGTAAGTAATGAGACGGAGGTAGTAATCCATGTCACGAAGACAGGTAGCGGTCATTTCTTCGCCGTAAGCATTTCCACCAGGAGAAACGATATCAGGACGCTTTTGGAAAAGGCGATCACCAGCTTGCTTGATGATGGTTTCACGAGCGCCAGTTAAGGTTTCAGCGATACGAAGACGGGCTGCACCACTGCCGATAAATGACTTGATTCTTTCAAGTTCGCCAGGGCCTAAATAACGGGCTTCAGCATCTGCATTCACGATTGCTTTCGTGACGATACTCATTTATGGATTCCTCCCAAATCAGTGAGATTAGTTAGAGTAATTAAGAAATTAGATGTAGTTAAGCTGACATCTTAAACCAAAATGGTCGCTAATTGATGTCTTCTTCCCAAACTTTTTTTCACCCCTTAATTCTTGACAAAATGCCTGAATTATGTATAGTGAGTTTTTGGGCATTCAGACGGTTGATCACTAGCAACCTGACCCAATTATTCTCTGGCATTGCGTTCACTTTCGTTGTATTTTCTTAATACTTTTTAACATTCCCGTTCAGAATTGGGGTCATTTTAGTACGCAGGTTCTATTCAAGAAGCGATCGCTTATAATAAAAAAATCAACGATTACTGAGTGGTGGTTCAACGATGACAGCTATTTTTTCCACTCCCCAAGATACAGACATTTTTTATCCGAGTGAGGATGGTGAACCGTTGGCAGAAACTTATGATCATCTCTATGCTATTTTAACGACGTTAGAAATGCTGAAAGGTTATTTCAAAGATCGTCGAGCAACAGTTTTAGCTGATCAATTTTTATATTACTCCCAAGGGTTTCCAGCTTTAAGAGTTGCTCCTGATGTGATGGTTATTTTTGATGTTGAACCCGGTGGCAGAGATAATTATAAAATTTGGCAAGAACAACAAGTTCCGAGCGTCATTTTTGAGATGACTTCCTCTAGCACTCAAGAACAGGATAAAGTTTTTAAAAAGACTCTTTATGAACAGTTAGGGGTTAAAGAATATTGGTTATTTGATCCTAAAGGTGAATGGATCGCCCATAAATTACAAGGTTATCGTTTAGAGGGCGAAGAATATCAGCTAATAAATGAATATCGCAGTGAACCGTTAGGTTTAACCTTGAAAGTAGAAGGAAAATTATTAGCTTTTTACCGAGAAGATAACGGTGAAAAGTTACTCATTCCTGATGAACTTAGGGAAGCTTTAGAGCAACAGCGACAACGTGCCGAACTCGCTGAACAACAAGTCGAACAAGAGCGGCGACGCGCCGAACTTGCCGAACAACGGGCCGAACAATTAGCGGCTAAATTACGAGAATTAGGAATTGATCCAGACCTGTAATGTTGATTTGAATTTGATGAAGACCTCGCCGCACTTCGGTGGGGTTTACAATAACAGGAAAATAGAGACGCGGAGCGATCGCGCCTCTACTGTTTAATCCCTAAAAATTGGTGATCAGATTGAGAGAGTTAGCCGCCAACTTTAACCACTGGTTTAAAGCTAGGAACAACTATCTCATTGTCCTGCTTAGTCAGCTTGTTATATAACTTCTCGGTATTGGGGAAGTTAGCCGCCGGCAGGGTGGGGAAGCGACGATAAGGAACGGTATCTTCGCCGAACACTTGGAGATACTCCATACTGTTAACCATCGCCCCAATAAAGGCACGGATACCCTCTGAAGCCAGAATTTGGTTGTACTTCTGAATTTCTTTTTGATTGAGGGGTGCGCGGCCTAAGAAGTGCTTGGTACCTAACTCAATCACTTTAGTATTGGGATAGGGAGCATAAAACTCCTTAATGTAAAGATCAGAACGACCTAAACCTTCAATAAACTCTTTAACGGTAATTTCTGCGTTGCTGAGTTTACTTTCAAGAGCGGTAAATTCTGCTTGAACAATATACGGATCGAGGTCACGTTCAAAGATTTGACGGTAAGCCGCACTAATAGTGTTTTTAACTGCCACTTTATCGAGATTAGAGATCAGTTTAAACACCTTGCTTTGGGCGCGTATAACGTTAACCCCTTGATTAATGCGGAACTTAATTTCAGGTTCAGTACGAATTTGGGTTACTTGTCCCAATTCCACAAAGCGTGGGGTAACTTCCTTATCCACACGACGGCCGATTTCTTCGCCTAAATTGCCTGGACGTGTCCGTAATTGTAGCCCCCCAGGAGTCACATAGCGCTCATAGGGAATGGTATCTTCCCCAAAAGCTTCGCTATATTCAGGAGAGTCGATAATCGCATCAATCAGAGCATAGAAACCCTTCTTAGCGCAAATATCAAAGTATTGGTTCATCTCTTGACGACCATAAGTCGGACGACCTAACAGACGACGATGAATATACTCGATGGCTTTAACCACATAATAAGGAGTCCAGTAGAGCTTGCGGAAAGCTTCTGATTTAGCCAGAATCTTAATAAACTCCCGAACGGTAATGTCTCCGTTTTCTAGCTTAATTTCAGGCACGGATAGACGTTGACCTTCATAGGGCAGTCGTCCAAATACCTGACGGTAAGCGGCTAAAATCACAGCTTGAGTGGAACTTTCGCCAAATTTAACGCTTACCCCATTGCTGCTACCGGGCAGTTCATTATTTAAGCGGAACACTTTAGGACCAAGAGAACCGGGGAACTCCGCTCTTGCACCCGGGTTACCCACTTGGTTGTTAATTCCAGGGCCACGGTGAATTAAAATCCGGCGGGTATCTTTACCAAAGGGTGCCGGACTCGAGCTAGGATTACGGGTTTCTTTCGGGAAGATCGCGCCGAATTGGATTTCTAGCGGATCATTACCAGCCCCATAAACGTGCTGATCGGGTAAGGGTCGATTGTATTTCGCAAAAGTGGTAATAAACTGAGGCACTTTGCGGAAAGGAGCGCTGTAGTTAAACAGGTCTTGCTGCATTCCCCAGTTACGACACTCTTGAGCTTCTAGTCCGAGTCCTCGCAGATAGGGAACGGTTTCTTCTCCAAAGTAATCGGCATACTCCTGAGAATCCACTAAAGCATCAACTAAAGCGGCTAGTCCCCCTGTAGAGACGATGGAGAAATAGTTTTGAACTTCTTCACGAGAACTCGGACCCCGGCCTAGGATATGACGGAAAGCCAATTCTAGGGCGCGACTGTTAATGAAGGGTTCAAAAAATTGTTGGCGATACAGAGGAGATTTAGCCAAACGACGGACAAATTCTTTCATAGAAATGTCGCCATTTCTGACCTGAGATTCTAGGTAAGAAATTGATTGGCTGTAGGCGCGGGTAATATCGCGCTCAAAAATTTGCCGGTAAGCCGCCTTAATGACTGCGCCTTTTTCAGACTCAGAAAGTCCCGGCTTCATCACAAATTTTTGCCGTTTTTCTGCCGCATTGTAATAACTTTGAGGCAGTTCTAACCCTTGCTGATCGGCCGAAGGACGTTGACGAAGTTTATTAGCCGGAGTTGGGGCTTTAAATTCGTTGATGAGGATCTCGAAATATTGAGCCACAATTCCTTTAGCTTCTTCATCGCGGCGGAAATAGTCTATTGAAGAAGCTCGCATTTCCTGAAGGGCCACGAGAGTCGCATCAGTAGAACAAGCATTCTCAATCACTTCCCGCAGTCCTCGGGTATTAACCACTAGGATATTGGGGTCACCGGCTACGATCGCATAAGTTACATAGCGTAGGAACCAAGACAAGTCTCGCAGAGACTTTTGCATATTGCTTGGACCGTAGCGCGAAACGTTAATCGGACGAAAACCCGGTGGAATCGGTCCACTGGAGGTAAAGATAGAGCGCAAACCGCCGAACAATCCGCTACCGCTACTACCACTACTTTCAACGTAAGTAACGGTTCCTAAATCTCTTTGCTGTACTGTACCCGCAGCTACCGCAGCTAATTGGGGACTGGGGGCTTCTACGGGTTTTTCTAAATATGACATGGGCGATCCTCCCGTGAAGATCCGATTAGCTGCACGGGAGACGATCAGGTCAGAGTTATTCGTTAACGTCTGTGCGATTTCTATCCGTTTGTTTCCAGAACGGAAGTAGGCGACCAACTCATTGAGTTCTGCCTTGGCCAGAAAGCGATCTTGTTGTTCTGCTTGGGTAATGGCAGAGACTGGGACAGTCTGGTACAGTTGGGGTCGTGCTAACGAGCTTCCACCACTTGCCTTAACACTCATTGGATTTCAGTTATCTCCCATTGACAAATTGATTCATGTATCCTCGCCTCGGGGAAAGGGGTTGTTCTGGTTTTCCCTTCGTTTACCCCATGCACCCTTGACATCTTATCAAAGCAGATGATTTAAAAATCAGTCAGAATCTAGATTAAAACGTTTCGTACCTCCTGAGAGGCTTTGTTAACTTTTGTATACAATCTATCCTCAAATTTCAGTCTACTTCGTCAATTGTCTAATAGTCTTATTAACTCGTAGGCTAGTGAAATTTCCGCTTAGAGAAGGTAATAAGCATTCCCTAACCGAACAAGGATAATCATCTTATTTATATTAGACTATCATCTTTTTGTCTCCTAAATTTAGATAATGCCCAACCTCTAACCTAACTTTTTTTGTTACTTCTTCATTTTCTCTATATTAAATAAGTAGTTTTGTCAATATTTCTTATGAAATATATTTATTGGTCGTTGATGATTTTGGTAAAAACTATATAAAATAACACTTTTTCTCATAAAAAAAGCATATTCTTGAGAATCAGAACGGTGGGGCGGGGCGGTTGATACGGTGGGCGGTCAAACTTTGGCATCGTTGCTTAGTGGTATGGCTTACGGAACCCCTGTGGCGGCTTGTGGTTTAGTGGGAGATAGCCATCTTAAGACGACAGTTTTTGCCTTTATTGTTCGAGGAGTTCGTCTTATTGGGATTGATTGTGTTATTTGTCTCATGGGAAAACGGTTAGCCGCTTGGCAAAGACTCGCTCATCAACTTTCTTGAGAACATTTAGACAGAATGATTCAAGTTATAAAAATACCTTTCCTCAAACATCGTACAATAGGCAAAGCAAGTATTATTTATCTCATCTCATCACCACCGTAACATGACCGACGAAGCCGCTACTAGGACTGCTGTTCAAACCCTCTACAATACCTATCCTTTCCCCCCCGAACCCCTTTTAGATGAACCGCCACCGGGTTATAACTGGCGCTGGAATTGGATCGCGGCTTATAATTTTTGTTGCGGGCAAAAGCCTCCTAGAGAAAACATTCGCATTTTAGACGCAGGATGCGGCACAGGAGTGGGTACAGAATATTTAATCCTCCTCAACCCCCAAGCAGAAATTGTCGGTATAGATTTAAGTGAAAAAGCCTTAGAAATTGCTCAAGAACGCTGTCGTCGTTCGGGTGTCTCGGCTAAACATGGCTCAACCGTCTCCTTCCATCATCTTAAATTAGAAGAGGCTTCCCAACTATCAGGGGAATTTGATTTAATCAATTCTGTGGGAGTTTTGCATCATTTACCCGATCCCACTCAAGGAATTCAAGCATTAGCCGCTAAATTAGCCCCCGGCGGGTTAATGCACATCTTCGTCTATTCGGAAATAGGACGGTGGGAAATTCAACTGATGCAAAAAGCTATCACCCTTTTACAAGGAAATAGACGCGGTGACTATCAAGATGGGGTCTTTGTCGGTCGTCAATTATTTGCTTCATTACCAGAAAATAACCGGCTTGTCAAGCGAGAAAAGGAACGTTGGTCATTAGAAAATCATCGGGATGAATCTTTTGCCGATATGTATGTTCATCCTCAAGAAATTGATTACAATGTCGATACTTTATTCGAGTTAATCGACGCATCAGGATTAGAATTTATAGGTTTTTCTAACCCTCATTATTGGCAATTAGAACGGTTAATTGGTAAGTCTCCCGAGTTGATAGAAAGAGCAAAAAATTTAAGTGAACGAGAAAAATATCGTCTTGTAGAATTGCTTGACCCTGAAATTACTCACTATGAATTTTTCTTAGGAAAACCCCCTATCTATAAGGCAGACTGGTCAAAAGATGAAACCCTTTTAGCCGCTATCCCTGAAGTTCATCCTTGTATGCACGGTTGGCCCAATAGCAGTTTTTTGGATTATGATTATCGACCAGTTAGTATTACTGAAACTGAATATCAGTTTCTACAAGCTTGTGATGGTAAGTCAACCGTAGGGGAAATTTTACAAATAAGAAAAGTAGGGTTAAATGGAGTGCGCTCTCTCCAACATCGACAGTTAGTTATTCTGACTCCTACTCATTAATTATGTCAGCGAAAGATGTCTTTCATGATGCTGTAAGAGTGGCACTCGAAAAAGATGGATGGGTAATTACTCAAGATCCACTCCATCTTACTTATTGTAGGGTGGGTTAGGCGCGGGGATAATTTTTATAAGAAACGAATAAGTTTTGATCCGCGCCGTAACCCACCAGAGAGAATTTTGTATCGTAATAAACATTTTTTACCTCGATGTCGAAAGAGCCATTTTTGATCCAATTAAGCAGGAGATTTTTTTATGGAAGGAATAAATTACTCCCAATTAATTCAAGAAATATTAACTAATCATTCTGCTGATGATCTTGCCAAGGGGACAGAAATTCAACTGTTATTTGATACCCAACGTCATCATTATCAAGTTTTAAATATTGGATGGCAAGACTTAAAAAGAGTATATGGCGTAATTATTCATGTTGATATAAAAGATGACAAAATTTGGATTCAAAGAGATGGGACTGAAATCGGTATAGCTGAGGAATTGTTGGCTGCCGGCGTTCCTAAAGACAAGATTGTTTTAGGCTTTCAGGCTCCCTATAAACGTCCATTTACTGATTTTGCTGTTAGTTAAAAGTACAAAATTAGATTTACTAAATCGAAAAAGAATTACCCTTATTGGAACAAGAAAGCCCAATGATAATGGAAAAATAATTCCTTAATTTAAACTGGATCTTTATATAATTCCTATTCTGGTTTTTGATTCATTTTAAAAGCCTGGATCTGAGCGATTTGATTTTCTTGCTGTTTGAATATCAATGCTTAGACTCAAGAAACTGACGCACAACCTCTTCAACCGGGCGAGATTGATTGTCCACTTCATAATTCATTTTTTGTATGTCTTCGGTTGAAATTAAACCCGCTAATTGATTAATTGCTGTTCGTAAATCGGGATATTGATTGAGGATTGCTTGATTAAAGATTGGCACAGCTTCATAGGGAGGAAAATATTGTTTATCATCTTCTAAAATCACAAGCTTAAGAACAGTAATTAACCCATCTGTAGAGTTACCTGCTACTATATTGACTTGTTTTTCCTTCAAAGCTTGATAGATTAATCCTAATTCCATTTGTTCAATTTTAGCCAATTTTAAACCATAAGTCTTAGCCAAACCCGGATAACCATCATCTCTCTCTAAAAATTCATAGCCAAAACCGCCTGTCCATTGGGGAGTATATTTAGCCGCTTCGCTAAGGGTTCTGATCTGCAACCGTTTAGCATCCTCGCCTCTGATAATCATGGCGTAGGTATTATTAAAACCCAAAGGCGGCATCACTTCTAAGTTAAATTGATCGTTATACTGCTGTTTAACTTGTTCATACACAGAGGAAGGATCACTGATCGGTTTTTGTTTCAAAACTGCTGTAAACGCCGTTCCCGTATATTCTACATATCCAGCGATTTTACCCGCTTTAACCGCTTCATGACAGATAAAAGTTCCTCCTAAATTCAAACGTCTATCTACCTTTAATCCCGTATGAGATTCAATTTGTTGAGCGAGTAACTCTCCTAAAATAAATTGTTCAGTAAAATTTTTTGAGCCAATAATAATGGTCGGTGGTGTTTGTCGAAAAGCCAAGGCAAAAAATCCCACCAGAAAAAATGTTAATATGCCCAAATAAATAGCAAATTTTGGATTTCCTTTAACCCTTTTTTCAGTTTGCCTTGTCAGGGATTTTTCTAACCATCCGAGGCTTAAATCTGCCGCTAAAGCAATAAAAGCGGCGGGGACTGCTCCTGCTAAAATTAATGAATTATTAACCGTAGATAACCCCCGAAAAATAAATACACCTAATCCACCACCGCCAATAGCCGCCGCAATCGTCGCAATTCCCACAGAAATAACCGTCGCTACCCTAACTCCCGCTAAAATCACCCCTAAAGCCAGGGGAATTTCTACTTGAAACAGTAATTGCCAATCTGTCATTCCCATCGCTTTTCCTGCTTCTCGTATGGCAGGATCGACGCTTTTTATGCCAATATAAGTATTACGAATTAAAGGCAGCAAAGCATAGAGCGTTAAGGCGACAATGGCCGGAATTTTGCCAATGCCTCCGATAAAGGGTAAGGAAATTAAAAAGCCAAAAATCGCTAAACTGGGAATGGTTTGAATCGCATTTGCTAAAGCGAGTATGGGTTGGGCTAATTTCGGTTGGCGAGTAATAAGGATGCCCAAAGGTATACCAATGGTAATGGCTATCCCCATAGCGATCGCAACTAACATTAAATGTTCACCAGTACGCAGGAGAATTTCTGGGGTGTAGCGGCTAAAAAACAAGGCAATCTCCTTTAGTTCAAAGCATTTAAACAAGCGATAAAAGCTTGTGCCTCTGGATGTTGAGATTGAAGAAATTCTTCTCTCGTACCCAGAGCAACTAAATTTCCTTCATACATTAATCCTATGCGAGTCCCTAAAAAGAAAGCTTCTTGAATGTCATGGGTGACAAAAATCACCGTTTTTCCCAGTTGCCTTTGCAAATGTAAAAACTGTTGTTGCAATTCTAGGCGAGTGATGGGATCGAGTGCGCCAAAAGGTTCATCCATCAATAATATAGGCGGATCAGCCGCTAAAGCTCTAGCCACACCTACACGCTGACGCTGGCCTCCCGAAAGTTGATGGGGATAACGTTGAGCAAATTTTTCTGGCTCTAAACCCACTAAGTTTAACATTTCCTCAACTCGGGCCTCAATTCGCTGTTTTGTCCACTTCTCTAGCGTGGGAACCAGTGCCACATTTTCTGTGACGCTAAAGTGGGGAAACAAGCCGCTATCTTGGATGACGTAGCCAATACGCCGCCGCAATTTAATCATATCCCAGTCAGTGGTAGAGCGACCATTGACTAAAACTTGGCCTTCTGTAGGGATCAGGAGGTGATTAATTAATTTTAAAGTGGTGGTCTTGCCGCTTCCACTGCGTCCGAGTAAGACTAGGGCTTCCCCTTGGTAAATCGTCAGGTTTAAATGAGATAATAAGGGACGGCGATTAATTAAGAAGCTGACAGAGCGAAACTCAACGGCTATTTCTTCTGTTTGGAACATAAGAGTTTCCTGCCCATTCAAGTAATTCCTAGGGTCTTGATTGATGGAAAGATCCCCCGGGTTAAATATCCCATTAAAATTAGATATCTTTAACTATTCTAAATCCCGCGTGTTGATAAAAATAGGGGCGGAACCAGTTTCGGTAATATTTTAAGGCTTCTGTTCCATGAGTCACCCAAGCTCCTCCTAACATCATTTTATGTTGGCTATTAAAAAAGGGTGCGGCATTATCTTCATAAAGAAAATGAGGTTTAAATCCAGGTAAAGGGTTAAAATCATCTCTGAGCCACTCCCAAACATTGCCGCGTAAATCGTATAGTCCCGAGGAATTTTCGGCTGTGTTTAACATCCCCACTGGACTCGGTGAACCAAATTTTAAACTGAGATTGTAGTTACCTAAATCATCTTTTTCCCAATTATAATCACCTTGTTGATGAGTTCCGTAAGCCGCGAGATTCCACTCAGCTTCACTCATTAAACGAATTCCCTCACCTTGAGCGCGGCAGTAAGCCATTGCTTCATAATGATTGACTTCCACTGGCCAATCTAACGGTAAATCTATCGCATCAAACATGGCTCGATATTGGTAGTTACCCTGCTCATCAATTAGCCAGAATTTAGGATGTTTGACTCGGTAATAATTTTTCCATTGCCAAGATTCTTGATCCCAGTAATCTTGATTTTCGTAACCTCCATCATTGACAAATTCTCTAAATTCTCCATTGGTTATCATATATTTACTGGCCCAGAAAGACTTGACTTGAACTTGACGATAACCATATTCACTATCCCAACCATAAATCGGAGAATCTTCGGGTTTACCGAGTTCAACAATTCCACCAGAAACTTCTCTCATTTCATTGTCAGAAATTTTACTCCCAGAAGGGGCATATTGCCAGCCTTGAGGACGTTTAACTGTTGAGAGAGGAAGTTGTCTAATTAACATCGAAGAGGTTTCAAAATGAATGCGCTGGTGTTCAATTCCCATCATCAAGGCCCAAAGGGGATGATCGGGGGTGATAGGGTGATTAAGCGGCGCGTTTTTAATGACCTCTACAAGGGTTTGATAAGCGGCTTGACGATATTGCCAAACCTCAGCCACTTGAGGCCACTTAATATTAATAATAGCTGCTTTGAGTTCGTCAGGTGTTTCAGGGTCTACCCCAACTTCAAATAAAATTTCATAGTCTGGGTTAAGCCGCTTTTCTAATAAGTTAACCCGGATTAATTTGTTAATGTAAAAAACGGCAGAATGCCCTAAATAAAAAATTAGGGGGTTTCTTAAAGCATCGGGATTAACATAAAATGTTTCTTCGTCAATGATGCTTTTCATGAGAATATCTTCCAATTCCCAAGCATTTTTAAAATAATTTAGCAGACTTTCTCGGCTACAAGTATTAAGGGGGATGCTTGCTTCAGATTTTAGAATATTCATGGTGTAATTTTTCTCGGGTTATTAACCTTATGTTTAGGTTTTTCTTCTCGACACAACACAACAATATTATTCCTCATTGGGATCAATGCCTAAGCTTCTGAGTTTTTCTTCTAGTCGTTGGGCGCGTTGTTGGGCTTCTAAAGCTTGTTGTTGAGCTTCTAAAGCTTGTTGTTGGGCTGTTTGTAGTCTTTCTTCTGGGGTTAAATAGCGCTGACCTTGCTCATCATACCAATATAACCATTCTCGGTTAACGCCTTGATAGTTTCCTATCGCTCTACCTATTCCTAAGCCAATTTCCGATAACCAAACGGGTTCTCCTTCGAGTAATTTATATTCCCCATTCGTTAATTGATAAACCTCTAAACGTTTTTTGATCTTACGTAATGGGTTATAAATTACATAATATAAAATCCCCAATTCGGCATAATCTTGTTTCTTTTTAGAATACTCTCCCCGTCGGGTTTGAGAAACCACTTCTAAAACTAAAATTGGCAGTTTTTGTTCTTCCCATAAGACATAAGATAAGCGTAAATCTGAGTCAATTATACGGGGAACGCCCACACTTAAAAATCCATCAGGGATAATAGCCGGTTCATCTGGGTCATAATAGATGCCCATATCTACCCCAAAAAACCAATCCATCCTATCAGACCAAATTAAGGCAAGAATTCCTTTGAGTACATGAGGGATTAAATCTTGTAATTCGTTATCCACAGGAGTCTCGTCAGAGTCGGGTAAATCTTTGGCAGTGGGTAAATTAACTCGATCCTTGTAATTAAGTAGCATACTTGTAGCGGTGAGTCAAAATCTATACTTATATTCTAAGCCTGATTAGCCATTTAGAATTGACAAGAATTGTTGCAAAATATAGGAAGATATTAAGCTCGATTTATTTTCGGGCAATTGCCACCCTATTGCAATTTTTGAATCATCTTTAAAGTCTGGTTATAAGCAATAGTATTTCCTTGTTGCTTGAATAAATCAGCCGCGCGTTTTAAATCTTTTAAGGCATCTGATGTTTTGCCTAACCCTGAGTAAATCTGAGCGCGATCCACATAAGCTTCAGCTAAATTCGGATTAAGCTCAACGGCTTTATTATAATCAGCCATAGCCGCCCCTGAATTTCCTAATTTACTATAAGCAATGCCTCGATTATAATAAGCTTCTGCTGAATTAGGATAAAGACGAATGACTTCAGTAAAATCCTCAATAGCGCCTTGATAATCTCCTAACATTCCTTTATCCATGCCTTCCACTAATCTATCTTCTAAACGATCTTCTGTTGAGGCGGCTTGAGAAATTAACTGAGTTGAAGAACCGCTTCCCGACGGCAAATGAGAAGAAAAAAGCGAGGCAGTTGTCCCAGATGCAACCGGTATAAAAATGATCCCGAAACCGGTTATTAGACTAACCCAATTTAGATTCATAATTGAATTTAATTTTTATATTATTATTTGATAATTTTATTTAAATTTAACACAAATATAAGCCTAACTTCTTCTCCTAAAAAGTAGATAAATACAAAAGAACACCCACGAAAGGAACCTCAGCGACTCCTGACACAGTATCTTTTGTCTAGTGGGCTGCACAGGAGCGGCTAAAAATGGACAATTGCTCTGCCTCAGTGGCTTGAGGAAGGCTATCTTCATAGCTCAACAACACATCCCCTCTTTCGTAAAGTAAAATAGACGCTTAAGGCAGTTTGTGCTGAGTGCCCTCATCAATAACAAAATCCCTTTACAAAAATTTAAATCATGCCACAAGTACATGATATGATGTCTTGT
Organism: Gloeothece verrucosa PCC 7822; assembly: GCF_000147335.1. Classification (NCBI taxonomy): domain Bacteria; kingdom Bacillati; phylum Cyanobacteriota; class Cyanophyceae; order Chroococcales; family Aphanothecaceae; genus Gloeothece; species Gloeothece verrucosa. The sequence continues at coordinate 5,992,274 of NC_014501.1, read as the reverse complement.
GGCTAAGTTCTATGCCTTGAGAAATACTTGAAAGGTTAAAAGATGAACTAGCCAGAAAACCTGATTAGCCTGTAGCGATAATTATTAAGCGTGTCCTCGCCTAATCAACCTCTCGAAACCAACTCATCGCCATGCGCCGAATCCGACACTGATTCTCCAACTACTGGATCAGTCAACTCGATGCAAGAGTATTATCAACTGCAACAAGCCCTGTTGGTAGGAACTCTGGCATTAACTGGGATTATCTTCATTCCAGTCTGGTTCTTTTACTCCCTCAACACAGCGCTAAATTATTTACTCGGAGCCGGTGTCGGTGTAGTTTATTTAAAACTATTGGCCAGAGATGTTGAGCGGTTAGGAACACAGAAACAACGTGTAGGCAAACAAGGGTTAGTAGTGTTTGCCGGGTTAATCATTGTGACCACTCAGTGGCAACAATTACACATTATACCCGTTTTTCTTGGATTCCTGACTTATAAAGCCGCAATCATCTTCTACATGATCCAAAGCTTATTTGCTGCCCCATCTAAGGTAGAGTGATGATTGGATAAGGAAAGTCTTAATTTGTACTGAGAACTGGGTAACACATAGTCGTGCATGGAAATGTTAAATGATTTAAGCGTTCTAAACTCTTTCACTCTCGCTTCCTTAGAAGTTGGTAAACATTGGTACTGGCACATCGGGAATTTAAAAATTCACGGTCAAGTTTTTCTTACCTCTTGGTTTGTCATCGGGCTGTTACTAATTGCTTCTGTAGCCGCCTCGAGTAGTATCAAGCGAATTCCCAGTGGCATCCAAAACTTGATGGAATACGTTCTCGAGTTTTTGCGCGATTTAGCCAAAAACCAACTGGGAGAAAAAGAATATCGTCCTTGGTTGCCCTTTATCGGCACGTTATTTTTATTTATCTTTGTGTCTAATTGGTCAGGAGCTTTGATTCCCTGGAAACTGATTGAAATTCCAGAAAGTGAATTAGCCGCCCCAACCAATGACATCAACACCACAGTGGCCTTAGCCTTACTAACATCTTTGGCCTATTTCTACGCCGGATTTAGCAAGAAAGGACTGGGATATTTTGCTAACTACGTGCAGCCCATCCCCGTATTGCTACCGATTAAAATCTTAGAAGATTTCACCAAGCCGCTATCCCTAAGTTTCCGTCTTTTTGGCAACATTTTGGCGGATGAATTGGTGGTTGCTGTGTTAGTCTTTTTAGTGCCCTTATTTGTTCCATTGCCCCTGATGGCTCTCGGTTTATTTACCAGTGCAATTCAGGCCTTGGTATTTGCTACCTTAGCCGGTGCTTATATCCATGAGGCAATCGAATCTGAACACGAAGAAGAACATCATGAGTAACCGAAAAAACTGAAGGGGGAAAAAACATTTTAGGATATCTGTTAAAAAGATCTCACTGATATGAGAAAATAACAGATAAATCAGAAAGAGAATTCAACCTTCAGAATTCTTGAAAAACTCAGATGACCAACTCTTTAGGAGTGATTTAAACAAAGGTCAGCCACAAAAAAGGCTTGGGTACTTGTAGCTCCTAACCATCAAATTGACATTAGTTCTGTACACAAAAGAGGTAAAACATCATGAACCCTATTATAGCTGCTGCTTCTGTAATCGCTGCTGCCTTAGCCGTTGGTTTAGCTGCTATTGGACCTGGTATTGGTCAAGGTAATGCTTCTGGACAAGCTGTATCAGGGATCGCCCGTCAACCCGAAGCAGAAGGAAAAATTCGTGGAACCTTACTGTTAACTTTAGCGTTCATGGAATCTCTAACCATCTACGGTCTAGTTATTTCCTTAGTATTATTATTCGCTAACCCATTTGCTTAAAACCATTACCATTAGTAGAGACGAAAAATGTATCGTCTCTACTCTAGAAAGTAAAAAGAAAAATGAAGGTGACGCTTTTTACTTTTTTTGTGAAAGATTACAACAATGGGATGGGTAAAAAATGTTTGATTTTGATGCCACTTTGCCGTTGATGGCATTGCAATTTATCGTTTTAGCTGTAGTGCTAAATGCCGTATTTTATAAGCCAATAGGCAAAGCGTTAGACGAGCGAGCAGATTACATTCGCTCTAATGAAAAAGAGGCAAAAGAACGGTTAGCCAAAGCGCAAACCCTGGCATCTGAGTATGAAATCCAGTTAGCAGATGCCCGTAAACAGTCTCAAGAAATCATAGCCGCCGCTCAAGCACAAGCCAAGGCCATTGCTGATGGGAAAATAGCACAAGCCCAAAGAGAAGCGATCGCTCAAAAAGAAGCGGCAGCTAAAGAAATAGAACAGCAAAAACAAGAAGCGATGACGGCCCTAGAACAACAAGTCGAAGCCCTCTCTCGCCAGATCTTAGAAAAAATTCTCGGTCCCGAGCTAGTAAAGTAAAGCCTAAGAGCGGTCAATCGTAGATGAATTATGATGGGTAGTCTTTTTATCTTAGCTACAGAAGCTCATGAAGCCGCCGAAAGCGGTTTTGGTCTAAATTTTGACATTTTAAACACAAACTTACTAAACCTCGCCATTTTAGTCGGGGTACTGGTGTATTTTGGCGGCAATAGTTTAGGAAAACTTCTCAGTGAGCGACGCGAAAAAATCGCTCAAGAGATCCAAGAAGCAGAAACCCGTGCGGCAACGGCGGCCAAAGCTCTAGCCACTGAACAAGAAAAACTGGCTCAGGCGAAAGCCGAAGCGGCGAGAATTGTCGCATCCGCAGCCGAAAGAGCCGAAGCGGCTAAACAAGCTATTGCGGCTCAGGCAGAAAAAGATATCGAGCGGCTAAAAGAAACGGCCGCCTCAGATCTCACCACCGAGCAAGAAAAAGTGATCGCTCAACTGAGACAGCGAATCGCCACTTTAGCCTTAGAGCGAGTAGAAGCTCAACTCAAAAGCACCTTAGATGACTCTGCTCAACAACAGCTAATCAACAAAACCATTGCCAGCTTAGGAGGGAGTTAATGAAAGGATCGTCATTGGGAACAGAAATAGCCGAGCCTTACGCCCAAGCCCTCATGTCAGTTTCTCAGTCCAATAACTTAACTGAGCGGTTCGGAGAAGAAATCCGTAGTTTACTAGAATTATTAGATAATTCTCCGGAACTACAGGAATTTTTGTCTAATCCGGTTTTCGGAGAAAGCAGCAAAAAAGAAATTTTAGCGCGAATTTTGGGAGAAGGGACTCATCCCTATCTACAAAACTTCGTCAAGCTGCTGGTAGACAAACGTCGCATCGTCTTCTTAAAAGCCGTTGGTGAACAATATCTGGCTCTATTACGGCAATTGACAAATACCGTATTGGCAGAAGCGATCTCAGCCACCGAGTTAAACGACGATCAACGTCAAGCCGTGATCGAAAAAGTAAAAAGTCTCACCGGAGCGCAATCAGTAGAACTGAAAACTTCAGTTAATCCTGACTTGATCGGCGGCGTGATTATCAAAGTCGGCTCTCAAATCTTTGATGCTAGTATAAGGGGGCAACTGCGCCGCATCAGTCTAAGCTTAGGAGTAGACGGCTAGTCAAGACTAGCTTAAACTGCCACTCTCCAATAGATTAAACTCTAACAAACCACAAAGTAACCCACAACGTTCTAACTGACAACAACTATGGTTAGCATTAGACCCGACGAAATTAGCAGCATTATTCGCCAACAGATTGAATCCTACGACCAACAAGTACAAGTCTCTAATGTAGGGACTGTGCTTCAAGTGGGAGACGGAACCGCCCGCATCTACGGTTTACAACAAGCGATGGCTCAAGAACTTTTAGAGTTTGAAGATGGAACCATCGGCATCGCCCTCAACTTAGAAGAAGATAACGTTGGGGCCGTATTAATGGGAGCCGGCTACGGAATTCAAGAAGGTAGCACCGTAAAAGCCACCGGTAAAATTGCTCAGGTTCCCGTAGGGGAAGCCCTTGTCGGTAGAATCGTTGACGCTTTAGGCCGTCCTGTCGATGGAAAAGGGCCCATCAACACCAGCGAAACCCGTCTGTTAGAATCTCCTGCCCCTGGAATTGTTGCCCGGAAATCCGTTTGTGAACCAATGCAAACCGGTATCACCGCGATTGATGCGATGATCCCCGTCGGTAGAGGACAACGGGAGTTAATCATCGGTGACCGCAAAACCGGTAAAACCGCTATTGCCATCGACACCATCATTAACCAAAAGAGCGAAGACGTAATTTGTGTTTATGTCGCCATCGGTCAAAAAGCCTCTACCGTAGCCCAAGTGGTTGACACCCTCACCGAAAAGGGCGCAATGGATTACACCGTTGTGGTAGATGCTAACGCTAACGACCCCGCCACCCTTCAGTATCTCGCGCCTTATACCGGAGCCACCATCGCTGAATACTTTATGTATAAAGGAAAAGCGACTCTCGTGATCTACGATGACTTATCTAAACAAGCTCAAGCTTATCGTCAGTTATCCCTCCTCATGCGCCGCCCACCCGGACGCGAAGCCTACCCCGGAGACGTTTTTTACCTCCACTCTCGTCTATTAGAACGCGCGGCTAAACTCAACGACCAATTAGGTGGCGGCAGCATGACCGCACTCCCCATTATTGAAACCCAAGCCGGTGACGTTTCCGCTTATATTCCCACCAACGTAATTTCGATTACCGACGGTCAGATCTTCTTATCTTCTGACTTGTTTAACGCTGGTTTCCGTCCCGCCATCAACGCTGGTATTTCTGTATCCCGCGTAGGATCAGCCGCCCAAACCAAAGCAATGAAACAAGTAGCCGGTAAGCTGAAACTGGAATTAGCTCAGTTCGCTGAATTAGAAGCGTTCTCTCAATTTGCTTCTGACTTGGATGCGGCTACCCAAGCTCAACTCGCTAGAGGTCAACGGTTACGGGAAGTTCTCAAACAACCCCAAAACTCTCCCTTAGCCGTATGGGAACAGGTAGCGATCGTCTATGCTGGATTGAATGGCTATCTCGATGAAATTGCTCCCGCTAAAGTCACTAGCTTTACTCAAGGACTACGCGACTACCTCAAAACCAGTAAGCCCAAGTATGTTGAGATTGTCGCCACCGAGAAGAAACTTTCAGACGAAGCAGAAAGCCTTCTTAAAGATGCCATTTTTGAATTCAAACAGGCTTTTTCAGCATAGGAGTCATTAGTTATTAGTCATTAGTCATGAGTCATTAGTCATGGGTTATTAATCAAGAATCTTTGGCTATTTTTCACTGGGATACTGATAACTAACAACCAGGACTAAGGACTATTGACTAATGACTAAAAAAGAAAAACTAATGACTTAGAACTATCAGCTTACCCCTAAAAATTAACCAGCAAGATTATGCCTAATCTCAAATTTATTCGGGACCGTATCCAGTCGGTTAAAAATACGAAAAAAATTACAGAAGCTATGCGTCTTGTAGCGGCGGCTAAAGTGCGTCGTGCCCAAGAACAAGTGATCGCTACCCGTCCCTTCGCTGATGCTTTAGCTCAGGTTCTTTATAATTTACAAAACCGGCTACAATTTGGAGAAGTAAGTCTGCCTCTATTAACTCAACGGCAGGTCAAAACCGTAGCCCTATTAGTAGTAACTGGTGATCGCGGTTTGTGCGGCGGTTATAATACTAACGTCATTAAGCGGGCAGAACAGCGCATTAAAGAACTTAAAAGCCAAGGTATAGATTACAAACTGGTTTTAATTGGACGCAAAGCGGTTCAGTATTTTGAACGCCGCAATGCTCCTATTCAGACTAAGTATACTGAATTGAGTCAGATTCCCAGTGCAACGGAAGCTTCGACTATTTCTGATGAACTGTTATCTTTGTTTTTGTCAGAAATTGTTGATCGTGTTGAGTTGATTTACACCCGATTTGTGTCTCTGATTAGTTCTAAACCGGTGGTGCAAACCCTCTTACCTTTAACCACCAAGGGATTAGATGCTCAGGATGATGAAATTTTTCGCTTAGTGACCAAAGGCGGAAAGTTTCAGGTAGAACGGGAAAAAGTCACCGCCACAGTCAGCAGTTTTCCCCAAGATATGATTTTTGAACAAGACCCGGTCCAAATCCTAGATTCTTTACTGCCTCTGTATCTCAATAACCAATTACTCAGAGCGTTACAAGAATCAGCCGCTAGTGAACTCGCCGCACGAATGACAGCGATGAGTAGCGCCAGTGATAACGCAGGTCAATTAATTACCACTCTGACTCTCTCTTATAACAAAGCTCGTCAAGCCGCCATTACTCAAGAAATTTTGGAAGTGGTTGCTGGTGCTAACGCTCTTTAAAATCTATTTGCATAATTCTCTTAGCCCGTCGATGCGGGCTTTTTTGTTTTAGAGTTTGGCACGTAGAGTAAACTGATAATCTCCTCCGGCTTCTAACTGATAATCATGTCGTTCTAGAAAACGTCCTAGGGGTTCAAAAATTAATGCTCGTCCCAAAGAAGGTTGAACCGATAGCTTACCGCCTTGAAAATGCCACTGAAACCGCCATTGATAGGAAGCCGCTCTCACTTCTCCTTCAATTTTACCCTGTTGCCAAGATTGATGGGTAATTCTCACATAAGCGATCGTTTCTGGCAGACGCATTGAACTCAACTCATAATCATTACTCTTAATAATCTTAAAAGATTAAGATAGCTGATCAGTTCATACGGCGGCTAAAAAACTTGCCGAACAAGACACGCTTGGCGAAAGTCTCCTGCTAGAGTGCCGAACACGAGCGTTGTCCCCCAGCCTTAATCATTAGAACTCATATTTTCAATAGCAAATTTCCCTGAACCTGCATCTCATCTTTGCCAACAAGAGCGCCAATTCAGGGAGATTAAGAGAAAATTAAAGGGGAGAAATCTGATGATTAAGGAAAAAAGGGATAACTAAGTTACTTTCCTTGGAAAAATTTTTAAGATTATTTATTAGTAAAAATTTTTAAGTTAATCAGGGGAAAAATCTGATTATTGCTTCTCTCTGATTAACTTAAGTTAAAGGCAAGAGGAAATTTTTATCTTATTTATATAATCCTCGACTTTTTCTCAAAAATCATCCGTGTATTTACCCGTTTTAATCAAGCTTTTGAAGTACCTTAAGGGTTTTTGGCGAAATTTTTTGACATTTTATTTGATTTAATCTTAAAAATTTTCCTACTCAAACTGATAAAATATAAGTCGATTGCCCCTAAGATAGTTGCTGATATTGAGTTTTTATTATATTATAAGCCTCATCAAAATTAGGTAAGCAGTAAATGCAAGCTCAAACCGCTTTATCATCGCTCCTTAGCCCTTTTCAATTAAGAGATTTGTCACTAAAAAATCGCGTGGCAATGGCACCAATGACACGCTCACGAGCCGGAGTTGAACGTATTCCTAACGCTTTAATGGCCGAATATTATGCTCAAAGGTCCGGTGCAGGGTTGATTATTACAGAAGCTACTGTCATTTCACCACAGGCCAACGGATGGTTAAATACCCCAGGTATTTATACTGATGAACAGACTGAAGCTTGGAAACAAGTGGTAGAGGCAGTTCATCGTCAAGGAACACCTATTTTTCTGCAACTTTGGCATTGTGGACGTGCTTCTCACAGCAGTTTTCACGAAAATAATCAACTACCTGTGGCACCCAGTGCAATCAAAATTAATGGGGATTATATTCATACCCCTAAAGGAAAACAACCCTATGAAACGCCACGTGCCTTAGAAACTGAAGAAATACCTCAAATCGTAGAAAATTATTGTCAAGCCGCCCGCAACGCTAAAATAGCGGGATTTGATGGGGTAGAAATTCATGGGGCAAATGGTTATTTAATAGATACTTTTCTTCAGTCTAAAACTAATCAACGGACAGATCAATATGGAGGGAGCGTAGAAAATCGCTATCGTTTTCTTAAAGAAATTGTTGAAGCTATTTTAACAGTATTTCCGCCTTCTAGACTGGCAGTCAGGCTTTCTCCTAACGGAGTTTATAATGATATGGGTTCCCCCGATTATCGAGAAACTTTTCTCTATGTTGCTCAACAATTAAATGCTTATCAATTATCTTATTTACATATCGTTGATGGACTAGGCTTTGGCTTTCATCAATTGGGAGAGCCTATGACTTTAAAAGAATTTAGAGATGTATTTTCAGACCCTTTAATGGGAAATTGTGGTTATACTCCAGAAAGTGCAGATGAAACTATTAGTAATGGTTTCGCCGATTTAATTGCCTTTGGACGGCCTTTTATTAGTAATCCTGATTTGGTTGAGCGGCTTGCTCATCATTGGCCTCTAAATCCACCAGCCGACATTAAAGATTGGTATTCTTTTGATGCAAAAGGCTATACAGATTATCCGTTTTATCAAGAATCTTAGTTGACTTAAATAAATTTAGCGATTCGGGAAGCCAAAATAGTCTAAAGTTTTAGACTGGGCTTCTTTTTTTTATTCAGTAAATGTACTGGTATTAACGCCCAAATAGTCGATTTTTTATTAGGAATAAATTAAGATAAAATTCTCTTTAGCAACCACTATGAATTTGTGAAGCAATTTTAAATTTTTTTGTGCATTACCCATTTATTGCTTTTTTATCCTCAATTTTATTTATAATAAAAAAACGGAAATTAACCAGTAGAAAACGATAAAATGGTTAAAGCAGATTTACCACTTCGTTACATGGGACAAAATCGTCAGAATAAGGCTTGGGTTTACTTTTGGGCGGCTGTTTTTTTAGCTATTATTCCTATTATACATTATTTATTTTTGAGAATTACTGATTTATCTATTTTTATTTGTGTGAGTTGTTGGGTCAGCGCTATTTTGATTATTAGGCGGGCAGAAAAGCTAAAAAGGTTTGCTCAAATAGCAACTGAAGGAGCTAAGGCTGACAGCGAAATGGCGTTATTATTAGACCATTTAGCCTATAGCGGCTGGAAAATTGAATACAATATTCCGGTCAGTTATTTGGGAAATGCTGAGGTTTTTTTACGCTCTCCACAAGGCCGGTGTTTTGTGATTAATGTTCAAGAGGATGCCGAGAGTATTTTTTATGATGGTTCTCGGTTGCTTGCGGTTTACGGACAGAGTGTCTATGGTCAAGATATGTTGGATCTAGTTAAACAACAAGCGGAATATTTGAAAAATAATAGAGGGGTTCGTTCTGTTACTCCTATTATTTGTGCGACTAAGGCGCGTTTAGAAATGGGTGATACTCAGATTCAAAATGTTTATGTGATCAAGAAAAATGTATTAGTATCTCTTTTAAAAAAGTTGGGATAATATTAGCTGAATTTCGCTCCTAAAGCGAATCTACCATTTATCGCAATTTTAAGGCAAAATTTGCCTATTTATAGGTTATTAAAGAGAAAATGTTGATTTTTTGCCCAATAGTTGGATTATATTTTGATTAAAATTAAGATAAAATTTTTTAATTGACAAATGGTTGAATAACTTTTATAAAGAGATAGACATTTCAGTCTTAAGTTCAATTTAAGAAAAATAATGAAAACTCTTTCAACCAATATCGCCACTACTGTAATGGCAACAACTGTTCTATCGGTAGCGGCTTTAATTAATGCGGCTAATCCCGCTCAAGCTATTACATTCAAGTTTAATTGGGAAGGTGATGCAGGCTATTCAGCAGCAGGAACTTTTAGCTATGACGAAACTACAGCACCAACAATCATTACTGAAAGCGGTTCTGGAGCGACTGATTATCTACAATCTTTGAGTGTCTCTTTCTATGATCCTTCTGACACTTTTCTAGGAACTTATAACACAGTTGCGGGCGGCGTATCCGAATCGTCATTTTTTAAATTTAATTTTGATACTGCCACTAAAACCTTGTTTGGTGATTTCGATATAGCCGGAGGTACGGGTGTTATCGGAGAATACTTCTTTCAAGGAAAAATTGGTGAGTCTTTGAGACTATACAAAGATGTCGATCAAGTGTCAACATCAATACTATTAGATCAAAATTCCGGTTCTATCAGTGTAAGCCCTGTTCCAGAACCTTTTACTTTGTTAGGTGTGGGTACAGCCCTTGGTTTCGGAGCATCTTTTAAGAAAAAATTGGCTAAATCGACTAAAAAAGAACATGAAACTGCATAATTCTTGGCTTTTCTCTGACTTCAGGGCACAAGAAAAAGCCAGTCTTTTACTCGAAAATAAAAGCTTTTCTAGTTCAGACTAACTTGACTTACAGTTATCTAATTTTATTCTAGTCATGATTTTAGTGGGGTGGGCAATCACTCACCTCACTACAGCGAGACTATCCGAAAATATGTAGTAAAGTGTATATTTCAGAAATTTAGAGAAATTTGATGCTTTATAAATCTTTTTTCCTTCCCACGTCCCTCTTACTCAGTACACTGGGTTCTTTTTGTCTGGGCATTTCCCAAGCTAGTGCTACTCTACTGGTTGGCAATACTCAAGGAAACAATGTGGTTATTTTTAATGAACAAACAGGAGCCTTTTTAGGCAATTTTATTGCTCCTGGTGAGGGGGGTTTGTTCGCTCCGGATAATTTACTCTACGGGCCTAATGGAGATCTTTATGTTAGCAGTGGCGATACAGCCGCTAACTCTGCAATTCTTCGTTATGATGGCTTGACGGGTCAGTTTAAAGGGATTTTTGCCTCTGGTGGCGGGCTGATTCGTCCTTATGGCTCTGCTTTCGGGCCAGATGGGAATCTTTATGTTAGTAGCTTCCTCACTGACCAAATTTTGCGCTATGACGGAACGACAGGGGCGTTTATCGATGTGTTTGCTTCAGGAAATGGCTTGTCAGGGGGATTAAATGGCCCTAACGGTTTGCTGTTTGGGGCCGATGGTAGCCTCTATGTGACTACCCAAGGCAGTGTTGGGGGTACTTTTCCAGGTTTGCCTAGTCAGGTGTTACGTTTTGCGCCGGGTGATACGACTCCTACTGTATTTATTGATCAACCGACAGCTTCTCCGGATGGTTTTGGCTTTGTCAGTTTGCTTGGGTTGGCAATTGGACCTGATAATGACCTGTTTGTGAGCGATTTTGCTAATGATATTAGGCGTTATGATTTGGTAACGGGGGCGTTGGAAGCTACTCTTTCCACGAATTACACTCAAACGAGTCCTAGTAATAATTTTATTGGGGGTTTGACGTTTGATCAGGGCGGCTTGCTTTATACGGTGGGTTTTGATTTTACCCAGAATAATTATGGTGCAATCTTACGTTTTGATGGAGTAACGGGTGATCCTCTGCCTTCGTTTGGGAATGAGAGCGCTCTTTTTGTGCCGACAACGAGTAAGTTACGCCGCCCTATTGGGGTTTTGTATACTTCTAATCAATTAACTGCTGTCCCTGAACCGAGTGTTACGGGCGCTTTGTTTTTGTTGGGAATGGGTGGGGTTTTCGCGCAAAGCCGCAAAGGGCGCAAAATTTTGTAATATTAATTAGCTTTATTCTTCCAACCAATATATCTAAGCCCCCCTTATTAAGGGGGGTTGGGGGGATCAATTAGTTTCCTACACTTGCATCGAGTGCGGCTATTGGGCCAGAGCAACGCCTACGCGGGCTATATTTGATCTTAACTGTCAACTGCCCCTAATGCCTTGAGGGTTGCTCGTTCTGCGTCGGTTAACCCCTTAAGCCCTGTGATGTTCATACCTGCGTAGGGGCGGTTATCGAGGGTTTTGAGACATTGACCGGTTTTGACATCCCAGATTTTAATTGTTGCATCTACACTAGCAGAGGCTAAAAGACGACCATCAGGAGAAAAAGCGACAGAATTAACCCGACTCCGATGCCCGGTGAGGGTATGAAGGCATTCTCCGCTCTTGTAATTCCACAATTTCACGGTTTTATCCTCACTCCCACTGGCTAGGGTTTGACTATCGGGGGCAAACGCTACTGAATTAACCCCACTCCGATGCCCGGTGAGGGTATGAAGGCATTCACTGCTCTTGTAATTCCACAATTTCACGGTATTATCCCAACTTCCACTGGCTAGGGTTTGATTATCGGGGGCAAACGCCACTGCTCTAATTCCTCTGTCATGCCCGGTGAGGGTATGAAGGCATTCACTGCTCTTGTAATTCCACAATTTCACGGTATTATCCCAACTCCCACTGGCGAGGGTTTGACTATCGGGGGCAAAGGCCACTGAATAAACCCATCTCTGATGCCCGGTGAGGGTATGAAGACATTCACCGCTCTTGTAATTCCACAATTTCACGGTATGATCATCACTCCCACTGGCGAGGGTTTGACTATCGGGAGCAAAGGCCACTGAATAAACCCGGCTCTGATGCCCGGTGAGGGTATGAAGGCATTCACCGCTCTTGTAATTCCACAATTTCACGGTATGATCATCACTCCCACTGGCGAGGGTTTGACTATCAGGGGCAAAGGCCACTGATCTAACCTGACTCTGATGCCCGGTGAGGGTATAAAGGCATTCACCGCTTTTGTAATGCCACAATTTCACGGTATGATCATCACTCACACTGGCGAGGGTTTGACTATCGGGGGCAAAGGCCACTGATCTAACCCCTCTCTGATGCCCGGTGAGGGTATAAAGGCATTCACCGCTTTTGTAATGCCACAATTTCACTGTATGATCATCACTCCCACTGGCGAGAGTTTGACTATTTGAGGCAAAGGCCACTGAATAAACCGGACTCTGATGCCCGGTGAGGGTATGAAGGCATTCACCGCTCTGGTAATGCCACAATTTCACTGTATGATCATCACTCCCACTGGCGAGGGTTTGACTATCGGGGGCAAAGGCCACTGATCTAACCGGACTCTGATGCCCGGTGAGGGTATGAAGGTATTCACCGCTCTTGTAATTCCACAATTTCACGGTATTATCCCAACTCCCACTGGCTAGGGTTTCCCCATCAGGGGCAAAGGCCACTGAATAAACCGGACTCTGATGCCCGGTGAGGGTATGAAGGCATTCACCGCTCTGGTAATTCCACAATTTCACGGTATGATCATCACTCCCACTGCCTAGGGTTTGACTATCAGGGGCAAAAGCCACTGAATAAACCCAACTCTGATGCCCGGTGAGGGTACGAAGGCATTCACCGCTCTTGTAATTCCACAATTTCACGGTATGATCATCACTCCCACTGGCGAGGGTTTGACTATCGGGGGCAAAGGCCACTGATCTAACCCCTTTTTGATGCCCGGTGAGGGTATGAAGGCATTCACCGCTCTGGTAATTCCACAATTTCACGGTATTATCCTCACTCCCACTAGCTAGGGTTTGACTATCGGGAGCAAAGGCCACTGAATAAACCCAACTTTGATGCCCGGTGAGGGTTAACAATTCTTTTCTGCTTGCTGTATTCCAAATGCGAATAACCCCATGACTGTCACCCGTGGCCAACAGTTTACCATCGGCACTAAATGCTACAGAATAAACTGCCCCCAAAATTTCGTTAAAACTCGACTCACTCAAATTTGCCCCAGAAAAATCGACTCTATAGAGAAAAGCATTAACAAAATCACCCCTTTTAATAATAGTCTGGCTTAAATCCTCTCTTTGTAACGCTAGAGGGTTAAGTTTTAAGGCTAAGGTTGCCGCATTCCCTCCCAAATAATTGACTTCATCTTCTGTCTTTCCTTTCGTTTCTCTAATCACGTCTAATAAGCGTTGTTGGGTAACTTTCCCTGGCTGTAGCATCGGTAATAATAAATCCATCACCGCCTTAGATAAAGGCTGTTTCCCAAACGTTGCGCCTAAATTAATAATAGATAATGCCTTCTCTCCCTGACCATTCAAAGAGGCAAAATGTTTTAAATCTTCCTCTCTCTTAACAAAATCTGAATGCAACAACCCCAACTCTACCGCAAACTTATACGCCACAAAAAACTCTAACAAAGACCGATGAGCCGGCATATAATCCCCTTCAGAATTGCGGATGAGCATACTTTGACCCATCATGTCAAATTGCCAATAATCTAAATTTTTATCTTCTTCTACTTCTTGCTTAAAACAGTGCCGCAGATGATCGGGAAATAGACGATAGTTAAGACTCATTTGATCAGTAGAAAGCATTTCCCAAGCTATCTCACACAGGAAATATAACTTATCCGCCATTGTGGTAAAAGTACGCTCATTTTTAATATCTCGTTCTATCTTGTGACACACGGCATAAAAATAAATCCGAGACATATCAAGCGGCTTACCGGCTTCTATTTCTGGTAATGCCTCTACAATAAGATCAATCATAATCGGACGACGAGCAAGATCCAGCAATTGAGGATTATTTATGACTTTCTCTAAAGTTCCGGGATTAGCTTTTTTCGAGATAATCTTTTTAATTTGCTCATCTGTTAATTTTTCTAATTCCAACACCTCAAACTGTGGCGGCTCACCGGTTAAATTAGCCGTAGATGCTTTTAATTCAGCATTTAATAAAGATCGTCCTTCTTGTGCTTCGGGAAAATGTTCTGTTCGACAGGTTAAAATCGCTTTAGAACCGGGTACAACTACCTTTGCTAACTCCCAAAAATTATTAATCATCTGTTGACGATCTATTCTTGCCGCCATCTCATCAAACCCATCAAACAAAAGTAATAATTTCCCCATGCGGTTGAGTTGTTCAAAAGCAGAATATCCTGGGAGTTTAAGTTCATGTTTTCTGAAAAAGAAGTCTGAAAACAAAGACTCTACAGATACCGCCTTGGCATAATCTCGTAAAGGAATTACCAAAGGTAAGCGAGGCCGTTTAACTCCTTTTTCTTTCGCTTCTTTATACTTTTTTAAACTTTCCCAAGCATAATGCAGTACAAACCAAGTTTTCCCCGTTCCAAACTCTCCTAAAATAGAAATATGTTCCTTAGCTGGATCATCTAACCATTTATCAATATAACCCTCTATCCATCCCTCTTTCTCATCATAAATACTTTTACCAAGAGAGCGCCCTGTTTTTTCATCTATTTCATCTTTACGACAAGCTAGAGGAACATAACTCGTATTAACCCCTTTACGTTCAATTTCCTTTTCTAACCAATTAATATAATTACTAAAATCTACTTGCTTGTCTATTAATTCATCAAAAGTATAACAATAAATCGGATCTTTAGCTTCTTGCCGTGCTAGAGTAGCAACCCGACGGTTAGCTACAATTAAACCTTGGTCAGTTTTATGTTCATCAACTAACTCCTTCACTGAATTTACATCATTAATACTTGCTTCCCCCGTCACACCTCGGACTAAAATGCGGTTAGTTTTAAACAAACCAGGAATACTAATAATCCATTCAAAATAATCATCTTTCCACACTTCATAACTTTCAAATTGATAACCCAAAGTCTTAAACCAGGTTCTCATCTGTTGGGTTAATGGATTGTCTTTTATCGGATTAGTAGAAGGTAATAAAGCTGGAGTAACACCGCTTAATTGAGCTATTTTATTATAAATTTCAGGTAAGCTATTAAAAGTTTCTAACTGTTCTCGAATCTGAGTCAAACTTTTTTGTAATTCATCAAGCTTGTTATCTTGTAAATTTTCCGTTGCTGTGCGACTTCTTTTAACTATCTCAATAAATAAAGCACTAAATTTAGCAACTTCTTCTTTATAATTAATATTTTGCCTTCTAATTTCATCACCCCAGGCATAAGCATCAATACAGGAATCTACTTCTTTGAGTAACAGAGAAATATCATTTTCAGAAAAAGCTTTAGAAAATGCGGCTTTAATTTCTGCTTGTCGAAATAAATCTAAAACGGCTTTCGGTTTGCCAATTCCATACTCAATTAAAGTAAATTTATACACCCCTTCTACATCATTAGGAGGTTGGTCAGGTTTCAAACCAAATTTATTTAATAATTTTAATACCGTCTCATTTCGGATCGCTTGATCTTGGGCTTGATTAACCGCTTGAGATACAAGTTCAGCGATGATATCATCAATGATAAACATATATTAAATAATTAGCCGTGACTATTTATTTAACTCAAGCATAACCAGGCTCATCTATTAATTGGTGAAATTTTACATTTTATTAAGATAAATCTTTAGAAGGCTGACAAAATACAATAAATTACTACTTTTCTTGGCTTGTTATTAAATTAATACGCTTGCATTTAATTCGACGGGTTTGGTGGGCAGTACCCACCCGACAAAAGCGATCGCCATTTAATCATTCCCTCTCGCCTTGTAGGAGAGGGGGTTAGGGAGAGAGGTAATATTCCACTAGCCCAGAGGTCACCAAAGAATATAAAATCATTCTGAATCAGCTTAAAAAAATCTGTGACCCTCACAGGTAATGTTAGGAAAACTATAGGAGAACCATAAAATGTCGTTCGTCTTTCAAATCCTTTTTCAAATCGCCTTAGCCGCTCTCGTCTTCTTCTCTTTCGTCATGGTGATCGGAGTTCCCTTTGCCTATGCTAGTCCCCAAAATTGGGATCAATCTAAACCCTTACTCTGGCTAGGTTCTGGAATTTGGGTCATTCTGGTGCTGGCAGTGGCTATCCTAAACTTCTTCGTCGTCTAAGATTAAGGGAAACTGGGGAACATCGTTCAGTCATCAGTGAACGGTCAACACTTGATAAACTGGTAACTGGTCACTGATAACTGATCCACCCCATTACCCATTACTTATTACTTTTCATCATGGCAGTATTTGAGGGAACTTTTACTTTTACGCCGCAGCAATGGCGTTTTGCCATCGTCATTGGTCGTTTTAACGATTTAGTCACCGGGAAACTCTTATCAGGATGTCAAGATTGTCTCAAACGTCATGGCATCGATGTGGACCCTCACGGAAATCAAGTTGATTATGTCTGGGTTCCGGGTTGTTTTGAAATTCCTTTAGTCGCTCGTCAGTTAGCACTCTCGGGTCGTTATGACGCAGTAATTTGTCTGGGGGCCGTCATTCGAGGACAAACTCCCCACTTCGATTATGTGGCGGCAGAAACCGCCAAAGGTATTGCCGCCGCCGGGTTTCAAACCGGAGTCCCCGTTGTTTTTGGGGTTTTAACCACAGATACCATGCAGCAAGCTCTAGAACGAGCAGGTATTAAAAGTAATTTAGGCTGGCAATATGGTCTGGATGCCCTAGAAATGGCTTCGTTAATGCGTCAGGTACGGGGAATAAGCCCTATCTCGGATTACCAAGATAGCAGCAATAAAACCGTGCCAGCCTTGCCCGTTTCTTCCCCAGGACAGTTAAACCCAACCGCTATTGAGCAAATAACCAATCAGGAATAAGGAAAGGGGGAAGACGCTCTGACAAAAAAAACTTGACAGATCGACAATCTTTTGAAATAATAATAAGAGTGTGAAATTGTTGCGGGTATAGCTCAGTGGTAGAGCGTCACCTTGCCAAGGTGAATGTCGCGCGTTCGAATCGCGTTACCCGCTTTTAAAGAAGGAAAAACAAGCTCAAGAGTATGATTAAGATCAAATCTTAAAGCATCAGGCCCAGATAATTTGAATCTCACCAATAAATCAAGTAGCTTATTTCAGCAAAAAAATAAGAAAATCATTAACATTATTCGTTAGTCAGCCATCGTTTCCTTGAACAGGGAATATACTAGATCATGCAAATCCATTGCCAATTAGTCTATTGAACTTGTGCGACCACAAAAGTTGATAAAAGTCGATATAAATAGCGAATATCCCTGCCCCTGTCGCCGTCGAGGTAGGCTCTTACCGATTATTTTGACAGAAGCCTTCGGGTGCGAGCGCTGTCAAAAGATCTTTGTGCTACAAGAAAATAATCAGGTAATCGAGCAATTATCTTCTAGCTATCCTTATAAACAAATGTGGCGCTGGACAGGTTATCGCTGGGTAGCCTCACATCCACGTTTAGGAGAAAGTTATTTATCAGTGGCAGTAGGGATTATTCTACTTCTGTTATTTATCTGGCTACCTTTAGTCTTGCGCTCACCAGCCGGTGTGAGTATGATTTTCTGGATAGGGATTGCAATATTACTCTTGATTTTACCTGCAATTCTATTCTGGTTAGCCAGGGGGCGTTAAACAAAAAACTATGGCAGATGCTATGTCAACCAACCCAATGCTGACCTCCGCTCGCAAGGCTCATGAAGCTTTTCGAGAATTGGGAACAAAAACGGGGGTTGAACGAAGCCAAGGAGTCAAAACAATGGCCAAGGCCATTGAAAATTCGTTTGACGAAATTTTAGAAGCTAATACTCTTGATCTGGAAATGAGTCGAGAAATGGCCGTTCCCGATCTAATTCTTAAATGGTTGAAACTGACACCACAACGGTTACAGATAACTGTTGATATTCTTAAGCAGATAGCAGACAGTGGTGATCCCATCGAACGGATCATGAATGCCTTTTATCAACTTAATCCTTCCCGAACCTATTGCCAACGAATGCCTCTGGGAGTCATTGCTCTGATCTATGAAGCTTTTCCCGAATTAGGGGCAATCACAGCCGGATTTTGCCTGAAAACCGGCAACAGTCTCATTCTGCACGGTTCTGGGTCTTCTAGTCATTCTAATGAGGTCATTGCCAACATTATTAAAACTTCCCTAGAAGATACAGATTTGCCTGAAGGATGTATCGAAATTCTCTCTTCAGATACCGGAACTTCCATTGAAGATTTGGTGACTCAAGACCAATATATTAACCTGATCATTCCCTACGGACGACCCAGCCTAGTGTCCCAAGTTAGCCAACTGGCTACAGCCCCAGTGCTAAGGTCCGCTATGGGAAATTGTTATTTATATTGGTCACCTAGTGCCGATTTAGACCTAGTTCGTTACGTGATTATTGATAGCCATTCTAGTATTCCCGATCCCGTGAATGCCATTGAAAAAGTCTTAATTAACTCTTCCCAAAACACTTCTTTTTTGCTGAGATTATTTAACTCACTCAAAGAAAAAGGATTTGTCTTGCGAGGAGATCCAGAATTATCAACAGAATTTCCTGAACATTTAAATCCTATTGCCAGTGAGCTAGATTGGAGTACACCTTATTTAGACAAAATAGTTGCTTTTAAAGTGGTTAACAATCTTGAAGAAGCCATTAATTGGATTAATCTTTATAGTAGCGGTCATGCAGACTGCTTAGTGACAGAATCTTATCAGGAAAGCCGCAAATTTGCCAAAGAAATTGATAGCGCTTTGGTTTACATTAACTCATCACCTCGTTTTTCTCGCAATCCTAAACAGGGAGAATCACTATTTTTAGGAATTTCTAACCAAAAAGGACACCGACGAGGGTTAATCGGCTTAGATACCCTAACAACTACTAAACAAGTGGTTCAAGGGTAACCCAAAGTTAACCATGATAATTAATTGTAGGCTAGGCAAGCTCACACTTTCAGATTGAAACTTTTGTCTATCAAGAGTTACTTAATGAACAATGGCAACTTAACCGGAATTTTAAGGGAAAATCCCTCATGAAAAAAGTCCGTTTTATTGTTTCTGTCTTTATTTTAAGTGTTAGTAGCGCAGTGGCTTTAAGCCAGGAAACATCCCCTAATAATGCTTACACCCAATCAGTCACTCGTGAAGTCTTGGTTAGCGGCTTTCCAGGTAATGCCGAGGGGCAAATTTTAGAGTTAGTACGCTACACCATTGCTAAAGGCGCGAAACTGCCCGTTCATATTCATCCAGGGATGCAGATTGAACGAGTAGAGTTTGGCATACTCACTTATACGGTTGTTAAAGGGTCAGCAACCCTTAAAAGAGCCAACGGAACCCAAGAAATTCTGAGCGCCGGACAAACTACCCAACTCAATGTAGGAGATTCCCTAGTTGAACCGGCAGGAATGGTACATTTTGGAGAAAATTCCACAGCTAGTCCTGTTATTCTCCTAAGTGCTTCTTTATTGGATGCCAAGCAACCTAAAGCTATTTTGATTAATCCATGATTTTTAGTTGGTTGACCGAAAATTCTGGGTACAAGCCCCGCCGTAGAACGGCGGCTTTTCAAACAACCTGTGCTATAATATTGACATCATTCTACTTAGTATCAAATCGTGTTTGTCCTAGAGTGTAAGGTTAAGCCAAGAACTCAACAAATCCAGTCAATTGATGAAGCCATCAAGACATCTCAGTTTGTCAGGAATAAAGTGCTTCGCTATTGGATGGATAATAGAGGTGTGGGTAAAGCCGAACTCTTTAGATACAACACAAGACTGAGGAAAGAGTACAAATTTGTTGATGATTTAAACTCTCATGCTTGCCAGACAGCAGTTGAAAGAGTCCTTAGAGCTATCAACAAGTTTTTTGATAACTGCAAAAAGAAAATACCGGGCAAGAAAAGCTATCCTAAGTTCAAGAAAAATACTCGTTCGGTAGAGTATAAAGTCTCAGGCTGGAAACTATCAGAAAACAGAAAACATATTACTTTTACTGATAAAAAAAACATCGGAAAGTTAAAGCTGATAGGAACTAGAGACTTAAACTACTATCAAATTGAACAAATAAAACGAGTGAGGATTATTAGGAGAGCCGATGGGTATTATGTGCAGTTTTCTCTTCAATTAGATCCAAGAGATACAGTTAATCCCTTAACCCCTTCTCAAAAAGCTGTAGGTGTAGATGTAGGACTCAAGTATTTCTATGCAGATAGCCGAGGAAATATTGAACCTATTCCTCAGTTTTATAGGAAGGCAGAACGTCAACTTAATAGGGCTAATAGAAAGAAATCTAAAAAGTTCCGCAAGAGACAAAAACAATCCCGAAACTATCACAAAGCTAGAAACCGATATGCCCGTAAACATCTAAGGGTAAGTAGGCAACGAGAAGAGTTTGTCAAGAAAAGGGCACTCCGTTTAATTCAGTCTAACGACCTGATAGCCTATGAAGATTTAAATGTGAAAGGCATGGTTAAAAATCGGCATCTAGCCCTTTCGATATCAGATGTAGGATGGTCATTATTTAGGCGTTGGTTGGAATATTTTGGGATGAAGTATGGAAAGGTAACAGTTGCCGTTCCTCCCCATAATACCTCTCAAAACTGTTCTAACTGTGGAGAAAAAGTGCAAAAGTCTTTATCAACTAGAACCCATATTTGTCCGCATTGCAATTACGTTGAAGACAGAGACATTAACGCCGCGCGCAATATTCTACAGAAGGGATTAAGTACGGTAGGGCATACCGGATCTAAAGCTTTTGAAAGTGAAATTCTTTCAACGTTAGCTACGGCTAATGGGGGAGAAGATACCTCTACTTTGGTTGGAGTAATCCTGTCAGAGCAAGCATATAAAAGTGAACCAAGAATCCCCACGCCTTTAGGCTGGGGAGTGTCAATGTTGTAACCACGCCGCAATCCCTTCAGCTAAAGTTTTAGCTAATTTTTCTTGTTCTTGAGCATTGCTAATCCATTCAAACTCATTAGGATTAATTAAAAAGCCTAATTCTAATAAAATAGAGGGCGCAGCAGAAGGACGAGTCAAAGCCAAATTATTCCAAAAAACCCCATAAGAAGGACGATGTAATTGATTGACCAAATAGTCATGCAGAAAAACTGATAAATCATGAGCTTGGGGATGATACCAAAATACCCCAACTCCCGCAGTATTGACAGCATCTCCTTCATCGGGTAAAGCATTATAATGAATAGAAATAGATAGCGTCGGTTTAAGTTGATTAATCTGGGCAACTCGCTCATTTAGAGAGACATCTTGATCAGTTTCTCGAGTTAGATAAACCTTCGCTCCTCGTTGCTTTAATTGCTGTTCTAAGAGTTTAGTAACCCTTAAATTAACTTCTTTTTCCTGGTATCCTGTAGGGCCAGTAGCGCCGCTTTCCTGTCCTCCATGACCGGCATCAAGCAGAATTGTCACTCCCTCTAAACTCCCTCGAGATAATTTCGGGGGATGTCGTAAAGTTAAAATTAAATTTGTTCCTTCATAACGTAAATCATAGCCCCATTGTTGAGGAGATTTTAACAAAAAAGTGTATTCAATTTTATCCGGACTCACTTGTTGCCAATCAACCCGTTTAATGAGCGGGTCATTATCAATAAAAATTGTATCGGTTTGAGCCGTTGTATGATAAAGCGTTAAAATAAATTTATCATCTTCTTGTTTAACTGAAATGGGAATAGGAGTCTGTAAGGGAAAAACTATTTCTGTAGCGCCTGAAAAAGTCCGCGAATTAATACTGCGAATCATCGACTGGGGAGGAACAGCATTTGATAAAACTTGTGTTTCAGCTTTTAAAATCCATGCCCCATAATCTAAACGTAACCAGTCTCCTTGCTTACCAGTGACAGTTGCCCTAGTTCCTTTCGGTAAAGGGGTTAAACGGGAATAATTGGTTCCCGGTCCGGTGCGAGTGACTCCTGAATTAGCGGTAACTTCTATCACTTCAAATTGATTAGGAGCAAGAATGATAATTTGCCCTTTTCCTGGCTGACTAATGGTCTGATTATTGAGATTAACTTTAAAGAGAGGATAGCCTAAATTGCCGGTTTCTGACACTTTAGCACATCCCTGATATTTTCCTAATGTTGATACAGTAAGCGGCTGATTAGTGGCAGTTAAAACAGCAGAATTTTCCGGCAGTTTGACGGTTTGGGGTTGAGGCAATAACGGGATAGTTTGCCGCCCTAAATTCACCGAAACCGTTGCACCCGGGGTAGCAATGGCTTCAAAACAAATTAACTCATCTGGAAGCCTAACCAGGTCTTCTGAAGGCATTAGAGAATTAGCCGCAAAACCCGCGCCTGTGGGGGGTTGAATTTCCTGAGAAACTCGCTTAACTTTCAGGTTAATTTTTTGATTCTTGTAGCGAACCGTAAAAAGATTTTCTCCCACTTGTAAAGGAAAACTAGGGGCAAAATGTCCGGCTTGACTGCGTTGAATCGGCTGATTATTAATAAAAACTTGTCCTTCGGGTGCGGCAGTCCCAATGAAAAAAATTTGGCTGGCACTGGTTTGATAATTGGGAGGAGGATACACCACTAAAAGCGGCTGTTGCGCCTCAGCCATAAGCATGACTCCCGGGTTTCCCAAAAAAATTACGCCTGTGAAAGCTATGATAGCTAATTGTTGTCTCATTACCTTTGTACCTGGGTCGCTCAAACCTAATTGGCCAGACAAGCCAATTCAGAGCATACAATAAAGAGGTGCAACAAGCTCACTTGTCTAAGTAGTCGGACATAAATAAAGTCCACTGTGTCAAGAATTGTAAAACGCCTACAACCCTTCTCCATTGCCCATTCCCCATTGCCCATTCCCCAAACTCGCAGTTAACTTTAATTTTGTCCAGGTACTTATGACCATTAATCCTTATATCCCAACATCCGATCATCTACCGTCCCAGGATAACCCCATTGCCTATCAACCCATCATTATCCGTCTCGAAGACATCTCTAAAGTGTATGGCAAAGGAGAAACCGCCGTTAATGCTCTGGGTGGAGTAAATTTGACAGTGGTACAAGGAGAATACTGTGCCATTATGGGAGCCTCCGGTTCCGGAAAGTCTACCGCCATGAATATTATCGGTTGTTTAGACCGCCCCACATCAGGACGCTATTATCTGGATAACCTGGATGTTTCTAGATTACCCGATGCCACTCTAGCCATCATTCGTAACCGAAAAATAGGCTTTGTCTTTCAACAGTTTCATCTCTTACCTCAGATGAATGCTTTAGAAAATGTCATGCTACCGATGGTCTATGCTGGTGTTCCCCCTTCTGTTAGACGTGATCGCGCTGTAGCCGCTTTAACCCGAGTGGGGTTAGAAAACCGAATGTATAACAAACCTAACCAACTCTCCGGCGGACAACAACAACGAGTCGCCATCGCCCGCGCTATCGTTAATCAACCGATTCTTATTTTAGCTGATGAACCTACCGGTGCCCTTGACTCTCGTACCACCGCCGAAGTCATGGATATTTTTGCAGAACTCAATGCTAATGGTATTACTGTGGTCATCGTTACTCATGAGGCCGATGTCGCCAGTCACTCACAACGAATCATTTGGTTTCGAGATGGCAAAATTCTTCATTCTAATATCGCGCCAAACGACCTCCATCAAGTCATTAGAGACTAATAAATAGAAAAAAATCTATAGTAACGATAGAAAAAATAATTAAGTTAAGTTATTTGTATTTTTATATACTAGAGTTAACAGTAGAGAAAGACCCTTTGAGTAAAGAGGCAAAAGATCAGCTTGTGAGTCGGCATCAGAAAGTTTTCTTAGACCCAGGGCGCACTCCCAAAGAACTAAAAAGTTATGACCCCGAGGCGATCGCCCGCTACTACCGCAGTCGCCCCTGGTTATTTATTTGGCGTACAATCAGCATTATTTGGTTCTTTGGAATATTTCTATTCCATTTAAAGTGGGATCAGTGGACTGGGCAAGTAGAACGAAACAAATATAAACGGGCCAGCGAGATCCGAACGACCCTAACTCGTCTCGGGCCGACCTTTATTAAAGTTGGTCAAGCACTCTCTACCAGACCTGATTTAATCCGCAAGGACTTTCTCGAGGAATTAATCAAGCTACAAGACCAATTACCGCCCTTCGATAATGACATAGCTTTCGCGATAATCAAACAAGATTTAGGAAGAACAGTAGCCGAAACTTATCGAGAAATTTCTCCTAACCCAATAGCCGCAGCAAGTTTAGGGCAAGTCTATCGAGCCATTTTACCCAGTGGAGAAGAAGTAGCGGTTAAAGTACAACGCCCCAATTTACGACCCGTGCTAACCTTAGACCTTCATCTGTTGCGCTGTGCGGCGAAATGGTTTGGGCGATGGTTACCGTTAAATTTAGGGCATGATTTAACCCTCATTATTGATGAATTTGGCATCAAGTTATTTGAAGAAATCGATTATGTCAACGAAGGACGTAACGCCGAAAAATTTGCGGCTAACTTTGCCAACGATCCAGAAGTAAAAGTGCCTAAAATTTACTGGCGCTACAGTGGTAATAGAGTGTTAACCCTAGAATGGATTGAGGGTTACAAACTGACCGATACAGATAAGATTAAAGCCGCAGGAATAGACCCAAATGAGATTATTAAAATAGGCGTAACCTCCGGGTTAAAACAACTGCTAGAACATGGCTTTTTCCATGCTGACCCTCATCCGGGTAACTTATTTGCCACCCTCGATGGTCGCATGGCCTTTATCGATTTTGGCATGATGGATCAGTTAGAAGAAGAGACGAAAGAAACGATCGCCTCATCAGTGGTGCAACTGATCAATCGAGATTACCAAGCCTTAGCAGAAGATTTTGTTAAACTGGGCTTTTTAACCGCAGATACCGATATTAGACCGATTATACCCGCTCTAGAAAGAGTTTTAGGCAATGCCATCGGGCAAAGTGTAGGAGACTTCAACTTCAAAACCATCACCGATGATTTTTCTGAGTTGATGTATGAATATCCTTTCCGAGTGCCGGCCAAATTTGCCTTAATTATTCGCTCTTTGATTACTCAAGAAGGATTAGCCCTCAGTTTAGACCCCAATTTCAAAATCGTGCAAGTGGGTTATCCCTATGTAGCGCGGCGCTTATTAACCGGTGAATCTCCCCAACTGCGGCGTAGGTTACTCGATGTCTTATTTAAAAATGGAAAATTCCAGTGGCAACGCTTAGAAAATATGATTCAGATTGCCCGTAGTGATGGAAATTTTGATATATTACCCACTGCTAGACTAGGAATAACCTATCTTTTATCTGACGAAGGGCGTTATCTGCGAAATCAATTGTTACTAGCTGTAACCGAAGATGACCGGGTTCATACTGAAGAAGTACAAAGGATCTGGGCTTTAGTTCAAGATGATTTGCAGCCGCAAAAATTGTTTAATGTTGCGCTTAATGCGATTCGCGAATTTTCCACTACAGGAGTGGCGGCAATTATTCCTCGTGAATTCTAAGTTCATCATCACTAAAGACAGGCAGCGTTTGTCCTGTCTTGATTAATTTAAATTTAAAAGATCGAGTCGCGCCCAATTCTGTGTAAAATTGCTTGAGGTAGGCTGATAGTTCTCATCAGTCAAGAAGTCAATTAAAACTTTTTATTTTCGGAGAGTGTTTGTGGATTTATCGCTTATTCCTGCTCAACCTAAACCGGGTATCCTTAACGTGTTGATTGAAATTCCCGCAGGGAGTAAAAATAAATATGAGTTTGATAAAGATTTAAATGCTTTTGCCTTAGATCGGGTGCTTTATGCCTCGGTGCAATATCCTTTTGATTATGGTTTTATTCCCAATACTCTCGCTGATGATGGCGATCCTTTAGACGGAATGGTGATTATGGATCAACCAACTTTTCCGGGTTGTGTAATTGCCGCAAGACCGATTGGAATGCTGGAAATGATCGATGGAGGAGATCGAGATGAAAAATTACTCTGTGTGCCGGTTAAAGACCCTCGTTATGCTGAGGTAAAGTCTTTAAAAGATATTGCTCCCCATCGTTTAAATGAGATTGCCGAGTTTTTCAAAACTTACAAAAACTTAGAAAAGAAAGTCACGGAAATTTTGGGTTGGCAAGATGTAGAAGCTGTCAGCGCTTTAGTAGAAAAGTGTATTAAAGCAGGACAAAAGTAATACCCTCTCTTTAATTGCGGGAAGAGGAAAAAGAAAAAGGTAAAGGTAAATATAAAACCGAAGAACTCAGCTTAAGCAATTTTCTTGAATGAGTTCATGCCTTTTTTTTGAACCTTTTCCCTCAATTAGGCTTCGGCTGACTGATCTTTGCCGTTAAGACCATTCAAAAGCGCTTGTCGGATGATGAGTGCCTGTTGCTTGGCTGTGTGTGCCTGTTCTTTATAGATCTCAGCTATGCCACGATGACCGGATTGACTCGCCCGTTGAAACATCCGTTCTCTAAGGGCTGCCGTCTCTTCTAAAGCCCTCAAAGCTGTCCACAAAGCCTCCTCCAGCGCCTCCGACTGCTGCGCCAATAAACTCTCTACCGAAAAAGCGTGACCTGTGCGGCAGCGAAATCGGATCAAATTGCTGTCATTTAATTCCCATAAAACCCCACCACAATCAGGACAAGCAAAAGCGGATGGCGTTCCGGGTCGTTCGTCATTTTGCATTGCGGCTGGTTCTAATTCGGCCATATCAGATTCCATTTCGAGATCACTAGACAGGGGAGTTTCTTGTCTTCTTTCTACGGGTTCATTCACCAGTTGTTTTAAGGTGGCAGCAATTTCCGATACAGGTAGAATATAATCTACCTCTACATTCTCTATAGCACTACGCGGCATAGCTGAATAGAGGGCTTCATGAGGGTCTTGAACTATAGCAATTCCCCCTCGCTGCTTAATAGCTAATAACCCTGCGGTTCCATCGTCGAGAAGTCCACTTAATACCACCCCGATGACTAAAGAGTCATAAGCGCGTGCGGCGGTACGAAACAGCACATCGATAGCAGGACGATGATTATTTTCTTTTGGTCCATTACTGAGTTCAATAATGCCAGATTTGACGATTAAATGATGATTGGGAGGCGCAACATAAATGCGCCCCGGTGCAATGACTTCTCCGGGTTGGGGATGAATCGCTTTTAAAGACCCAGCGCGGCTGAGGATGCTTGGTAGAACGCTGCCATTGTTAGGCGAAATATGAAGCACAACGAAAACCGCCGCCGGTAAGTCTGATGGTAAGTGCGACACCAGTTCCCTTAATGCTTCAACGCCTCCAGCAGAAGCGCCTATCACGATAATCCTTGCCAGCATGGAATTTTTTTTATTTGCTTATTTATCTTTGCTATCAAAGCTTATTACAAGCCGCTCTACCACTATCTTAAGAAACAAATTTTTCCAAGGCTGTTTGAAAAGCCTGTACTTTAAGGTCTATGCCGGTAATAGCCGCTCCTACCACCACTGCATAAGCCCCTAATTCTAAGGCCATTTTAGCTTGATCTGGGGTATTAATTCCCCCTTCACAAATGGCAGGAATATCGAGTTTTTCTACGATTTCTTTTAATAGAGAAAAGCCTGGGGGTGATAAATGTTTCGTTTCTTGAGTATAACCATAAAGGGTAGTTCCGACGAGATCGACTCCGGCATCAGCCGCCACTACGGCATTTTCCAAACTATCTACATCTCCCATGACTAATAGACCTAATTCTCCTTTGATGCGTTTTACTAATTCCTTGAGGGTTTCTCCATAAGGACGGGTTCTAGTAGTGGCATCAATAGCAATAATATCTGCTCCTGCTTGTGCAATGGATAAAGCATCTTCAAAGCGAGGGGTAATATAGACTTCATAGCCAGTAAATTGTCGTTTCCATAGCCCGATGATGGGAACTTTTGAAAGGTTGTGCCGAACTTCTCTAACATGAGCAGGGGTATCAATTCTGACTCCGGCGGCTCCCCGTTGTACGCAAGCCACAGCCATTGCGGCTATAATTTTTTCATCATGTAGGGGAGAGTCTGAGGGAGCTTGACAGGATACAATTAAACTGGATTTAATCGCTTCGAGTTTCATGACTATAACCTCGGGAAAGGGGAAAGGGGAAAGGGGAAAGGGGAAAGGGGAAAAAGACGTTCTGACTAATGACTAATAACTAAGCTTTATCTTTATGAATGGCTAAAGACCCTAAAAAACTAATTTTTCTGAGTAAAATTGTCGGTTCAATCGGTTTAATTAAATAATCATCAATGCCGTTTTTAACTAAAGATTTCCAACTGATATTTTGCAAAGAAGTTCTCAAAACTAACACTTTAACAAAACTGGTTTTAGGATAGTGTTTAAGGGCTTTTCCGATTTCCTGACTCTGAATAATTTCTTGGTCAATAATGACTATTAAAGGTTGTAAAATTTCGATTTGTCTAATACTAGGATAACTATCTAATAGCCAAATAACTTGATAATTTTTAACGGTTAGTAATTCACAAATCAAGGTAGCGGCTTCTTCATCTTTTGAGATCAAGATTATGGTTTTATTTTGCGCCGATTTATTAACATTATTCGTTTCGTTAGTTAATAATTTTTTGTTTTTTAAATTAATATTGTTGGGAATACGAACGGTAAATAAAGAGCCTTGTTCTGGGGTAGATTCAACTTCAATTGTTCCGCGATGAAGTTCAACTAATTGTTTGGTTAAAGCTAATCCTAAACCCGTGCCGCCATGAGTCCTTTGTCTAGCTTTTTCTAGCTGTTGAAATTTTTCAAACAATAACGGTAATTGTTCTTGGGAAATTCCGATGCCTGTATCTTCTACTTGAAAGAATACTTGACTTTTTTCTCGCCATATTCTTAAAGTAACTTTACCTTGATCTGGCGTAAATTTAATGGCATTGCTGATTAAATGACTGAGAATTTGTTTAATTCTTTCTCGGTCGGCATAAAAATCATTTTCTTCTTTTTGGACTTGAAAATCTAAAATTAAATCAATGGACTTTTTCTGAGCTTCTGAGGCAAAATCTCTCAGGACAGAATTCACCACTGAATAAAGGGAAAATTCATGAATATTTAACTGATAATCTCCTGAAGTAATACTAGAATAATCTAAAATATCATTGATTAAATCCATCAATTTTTTGCCATTTTTTTGGATACTTTCAATGTATTTGCGCTGTTTTTCTGGCGAAAGCGAAGACTGTTCACCTGACCAATGAAGCAAAGTTCCAGCTAAGCCGATGACGCAAGTTAAAGGAGTGAGTAATTCATGGCTAATATTGGACAAAAATTCACTTTTAGATAAATGGGCTGATTGAGCAACCGCGATACTACTCCGCAGTTCTTCAGTACATTCAAATACCCGTTTTTCAAAAAATTGCTTCTGCTCTTGGACTTGCTTATATAAGAGTGCTTGTTGAATGGCAATTGCTAAATGTTCGCCGATATGTCCGAGAAACTCTTTTTCGGTTTCTAACCATTGGCGTTTTTTAAAACATTGATGAGCAATAATCAAACCCCACAATTGATCTTCTACAATAATCGGGGCTATCAAAAGTGAAAGCACTTGATTATGTCTTAAAAATTCGGTCAAGCAAAAAGAGGAGGAATATTGAGTTTCTACATTTTCAACAGCTACCACTGTGCCGCGACGGTATTTATCTTGATACTGAGGAAGATAAGAAAAACAATCATCTTCAGGAATCATATTTAACAGAGAGGGGACAAGTTGAGAAGCCCTAGCTTCATAAGTGATTTTTCCCCATCCGTTGGGAAAAGTCTGTTTAGTTTCAGTTTCAGAAGGATGTGAACTAAACTGATAGATTAATAAGCGATCAACTTGCAGGAAATTTCTCACTTCTGTCACTGCCGTTTCTAACACGACAGGGAGTTCTAAACTGTGACGAATTTGAGTGATTACTTGATTAAGCAACCGTTCTTGTTCTACTTGTTGCCGCAAAGCTTCTTCTATGGGTTGACAGACAGAAGCATGAATACACTTCATCTGTGGGGTTTCATTCCCCTCACTCCAGAAAATTTCTAACAGATTCGAGAAAAAGAGATTAAACTCTTTAATAGCTCCTACAACCGGACTTAACTGGGATTGAGTTAAATACTGTTCTAACTCCTGGGGTAAAGTAACTGAAGGAGTCAGTTGAGTTAACAAATCCTGAATTGTTTGACTATCCCAAGTTAAACTGATTTGATACAATGAATCTGGCACAGAAAAATTCCCTAGCAAAAGAATACTCATTTGTGGGGCAATGAGCAGTTGTAAACATTCCGTTCCCCAAGGATTTTTACCTCTCTGCTGTTCGGGAAATAGTGTCTCCTGTGTTAATAGAATAGCTTCCTGTCCGATGTGGGCAGATATCTGTTCTAAAAGACGACAGAGTGCTGAGAGCGTCTGTTGGGACACCTTTCGACGGAAAACGAACACTTGAGAACTGTCCATTATCGTGCTTCATATATAAGTCAGCAGCATAGACTCTGCTATCTATTAGGATCGCTCTAGATATGTCAGTTGACTGGAAATCTAATGTTTTTTAAAGATAAGGGAAATCATGCACCGGAGGGCAACTACACCAGGAGGTTGGAATTCATCTACAGAAGGGGTGATTTTTGTTGAACAAACCCCGGCCTCAATTATAATTCTTACTGCGGCTGATACAGATATTCAAACCCTAGCCGGTGCGGTAACTAATCTTCCTGCCGAGTTTCCCTCTTTACGAGTGGTGAATCTTTTACAGCTTCAACAGCAGTTGAGTATTGATACTTATGCTGAGGCGGTTCTAGAAGCGGCTGATATTATTATTGTACGACTATTGGGGGGGCGTTCCTATTGGTCTTACGGTTTAGAAGTGATTGAAGAAATAGCGGACAATAAGCAGACGACTGTTTTTATTTTGCCAGGAGATGAGCGCCCTGATCCCAATTTAATGAGTCATTCTAGTGCTTCTTTGGCGGATGTCTATCAGCTATGGCGTTATCTGACAGAAGGGGGTAGAGAAAATTGGCTGAATGCTTTAAAGTTTGTCGCGGATGTCGGTTTAAATACCAGTTATAATCCTCCTCCTCCTCAAGTGGTTCCCCGAGTGGGGATATATGACTGGAAAAAACCCACAGCAAAAACAACTTATGCCAAAGTGGGTTTATTGTTTTATCGTGCCCATTATTTAGCCGCTAATACTTTACCTATCGATGCCCTCTGTCAAGCGTTAATAGAGCGGCATTTAGAACCGGTTCCCGTCTTTGTTTCTTCACTCCGAGAACCCGACGTTCAAGAAATCCTACTCACCCTTTTTCAAGCCAGTGACTCCGACTCGATACAAGTTTTACTCAATACTACCAGTTTTGCTATAGCACAACTAGACGCAGCAGAAGCAGAATTTAATAAAGATTTAACGCCTACGAGGTTATCCTTTTGGGAAAAATTAGACGTACCAGTATTACAAGTTATTTTGAGTGGGGGAACACTCGAACAATGGGAGAATTCTTTTGCCGGACTAACGCCACGAGATGTAGCCATGAATGTAGCGCTGCCGGAAGTGGATGGAAGAATTATCACCACTGCGGTTTCATTTAAAGGGGTTAAAACTTGGAATGAGATATTAGAAACCGATGTAGTGGTTTATCAACCTCAACTCGATAGAATCAATTTTGTCGCGCTTATGGCGGCTAATTGGGTACGCTTAAAACAGACACCGATACAAGAGCGAAAAATAGCCCTCATTTTAGCCAACTATCCCAACCGAGATGGAAGAATTGCCAATGGGGTAGGATTAGATACACCAGCCAGTTGTATAGAGGTCCTTAAAGCCTTAAAACAAGCAGGATATACAGTAGAAAATATTCCTGCTGATGGGGATGAATTAATTAGCCGCTTAACTCTGGGCGTGACTAACGATCCAGAAGGGAAAGACTTGCGTCAAATATATCAACAACTCTCAAGACAAGACTATCAAGAGTATTTCTTGACTTTACCCGAGCAAGTCCAACAACAAATAGATACTCGTTGGACAGGACTAACAGAACAACCCACCGGTCCTATTGCTATCCCAGGGATACAATTAGGCAATATTTTTATCGGCATACAGCCATCACGAGGATATGACTTAGACCCCAGTTTAAATTATCATGCCCCCGACCTAGAACCCACTCCGGAATATCTTGCTTATTACTACTGGTTAAAAGAAAAATTTCGCGCCTTAGCTATTGTGCATATGGGGAAACATGGCAACTTAGAATGGCTACCCGGAAAAAGTCTAGCTCTATCAAAAACTTGTTACCCAGAAATAGCCCTAGGGACCCTACCTCATTTCTATCCTTTTATTGTTAACGACCCAGGAGAAGGATCTCAAGCCAAGCGGCGTTCTCATGCGGTTATCTTAGATCATCTCACTCCCCCCCTAACTCGCGCCGAACTCTATGGAGACTTAGAGAAACTAGAAACCCTCATCGACGAATATTATGAAGCACAAACTTTAGATCCCACCCGATTAAAAATTATATGTGAGCGCATTACTCAACTCGTCACCCAAACAAAACTCAACCAAGACTTAGGAATAGAACAACTCGATAACAACACTATCCCTCAATTTCTAACCTTAGCAGACAGCTACTTATGTGAACTCAAAGAAGCACAAATTCGAGACGGCTTACACATATTTGGTCAATGTCCCCAAGGAAAACAATTAATCAATCTACTCATAGCCATTGCCCGCTCACCTAGCTTTAATCGTATCGGAATAACCCAAGCCCTCGCCCAAGACCTAAACCTAGATCTAGATCCCCTTTCCCCTAGTCCCTCAAATCCCTTTTCATTATCTCTATCCCTCCCCTGGTTAAGGGGGGCAGTGGGGGAGCAACTTGGCGCGAAACTCCAACAAAACCGTACCCAAGGAGACATCATAGAAACCCTAGAAAACTGGCTATATGAACAGATAGAAAACCCCAACAACGACCTCTCATCCCTTCCCAAAACCCGGCAACAACTGCACTGGATCAAAACATACCTCCTCCCTGCCCTACAAAACACCAAACAAGAAATCACCCATTTACTCAAGGGACTAGAAGGTCAATACATCCCCAGTGGAGCATCTGGAGCTATCACGAGAGGACGACCAGAAGTTCTCCCCACCGGACGCAACTTTTATTCGGTTGACATTCGCGCCATCCCCACTCAAACCGCTTGGGACATAGGGCGAAAAGCCGCCGAAACCCTCATCGAAAGATACACCCAAGACAACGGAGAATACCCCCAAACCCTAGCTATTTCCATCTGGGGAACATCCACCATGAGAACCGGCGGAGATGATGTCGCACAAGTTCTCGCTTTACTCGGTGTACAGCCGATTTGGGATGCGGCTTCAAGAAGGGTGATTGATTATGAAATCCTTAGTCCGTCTGTGTTGGGGCGGCCTCGGGTGGATGTCACGATCCGCGTTTCAGGCTTTTTTAGGGACAGCTTCCCCAACATACTACAGCTATTGTACAAAATCATAAAAGATGTGTCAAGCCTAAAGGAAGAAAAAGAAATAAATCCCCTAGCGGCGCAAGTGCAGACAGATAGGGAGTTTTGGGAAAGCCAAGGATTAACAAAAGAAGCGGCAAAGCAACGATCGCTCTACAGAATTTTTGGGTCCAAACCCGGGGCTTATGGGGCAGGTTTACAGGGTTTAATTGAGGCACAAAATTGGCAAACTGATGATGATTTAGCCAGGGCATATATTAACTGGAGTTGTTATGGTTATGATGAGGGTGGAATAGGTCATGCTGTGTCAGAAGTTTTTACTCAACGTCTGAAGAAATTACAGGTAATTCTGCATAATCAAGATAACCGCGAACATGATTTATTAGACTCAGATGATTATTATCAGTTTCAAGGGGGTTTGACGGCGGCAGTCCGCGCTCTAACGGGAAAAAATCCTCTGACTTATTTCGGGGATAATTCTATTGCGGCTAATCCAAGGGTGAGGTTGTTAAAAGAAGAAGTGGCCCGAGTTTATCGTTCTCGGGTGGTTAATCCGAAATGGATCGCCGGTGTGATGCGGCATGGTTATAAAGGCGCTTTTGAAATGGCGGCGACGGTGGATTATTTGTTTGCTTATGATGCGACGGCTAGATGTGTGGAGGATTTTATGTATCAGGGTGTAGCCCAGGCTTATTTGTTGGATGAGAAGGTACGGGGGTTTATTGCTGATAAAAATCCTTGGGCGCTGCGAGATATGGCTGAGAGATTATTAGAAGCACATCAACGGGGGTTATGGGAGTCGGTTGAGGGGGATTTGTTGGAGAAGTTAAGGGCGATGGTTCATGATGCTGAAGGGGTTATTGAGGGGATGAGTTAAATTTGTTTTACGCCAAGACGCAAAGGGGTTATCTGTTTGAGTAGTGAGTTTTTTATTCAAAAAGTTCCTCTCTCGGTTGCTGTTTGGGTTGTTCTCTGTTCTCCATAAAGTCTTCTGAGAATAAATCTAAGCTTTTAACTAGAGATTGCCAAGGGTTGTCTTGAGAAATTAGAACTATTGCATTACCCATTGATTTTAATTTAGACTAATAACTTTAACAATACTATTATAGAGAGTGCTGTCGAACTTATACTGTAGATTTTGGGTTTCTTATTTGTGAGTTCAGTCTTCAACATCAAGTGATTCCCATCACAGACTTAATTAAAGTATTGAGAATATAATGGTAAAAAATATCTATTAATAGCCATAAAAACTGAAAAATGACGGACTATTACGAAGAATATTTTGATCCTGATGATGAGTATTTTTATGACGAGTATGATGACTTTTATGCTGACTTCATACAAGAGGGCTATGACCACTCGGAATCATTAACACGATCTAATGATGATGGATGGTTTTATGACGATGAACCTCAAAGACTTGAGGATATTTTAGGATAACTGTTCACATTAGTAGTGTAAAAAATTTATGGATAAGTTGGTTAGCGAAATAGCAAGTTTGGGAGTGCCTGGATTAATTTTTCTGTTTCTAATAGCTGTTTCAGGATATGCAGGAGCCGCAGCTATAACAACTGCACTAGCAACTCTAGGAGGGCCTTTTGGAATGATTGGGGGTGTTGGAGTTCTTCTTCTACTTACAAAAATTTCTAAAGGAATTACTAAATATGGAGTTGATGAGCTTGCCAAAAGTGTTGTGAAAAAGATGATTGAAGAGGGAAAAACTCAAGAATCTATTATTAAAGAAGTAGAAAATTTCCCTCTAATTTCATCTGATTTAAAGAAAAAGCTGAGAAAATTTGTTGAAGGACAACAATAATAGGAGTTACGCACTCAGAAACTAAACTAACAAGTTTATGTCCCAAGCGAGCGCGAGCGAGGAATCTCAAACCCTTATGATTGGGTTATGGTGCGTAAGTCCTAAATAAATTTTTAGAG
Organism: Gloeothece verrucosa PCC 7822; assembly: GCF_000147335.1. Lineage (NCBI taxonomy): Bacteria > Bacillati > Cyanobacteriota > Cyanophyceae > Chroococcales > Aphanothecaceae > Gloeothece > Gloeothece verrucosa. The sequence goes on along the minus strand of NC_014501.1, from coordinate 5,956,637 downwards.
AGGGCGTTAATTCACTATCCCTCTTCCTTCTTTACGTCTTAAAAATGCTGCTAATTGAGCGGCTGATTTTAGCTTGACAGTTTGACCACAACCAGGATGAGGACAAGCTAGATAATACATATCAAGTGCTACATCTCCGTGTCCATATTTTTCTCGTAACACCATAGGGATATAATGAATTTTACAAAGTATTTCCTCATCTTTTTGATGAATATGTTCTTTTACCCGCCTAGTAACTTGACGTTGAACCGAATTTTGAGAAAAGATGAGGTTTAAATCATTATTAGATATCTCAAGTTCAGGAACAGTTGACTTATATAAAAGTCCGGTATCATATGTTTGCTTCTTTAGATATGATGTGTTCTCCCCAATCTTTGACAGTTTCGCCAACGGCTTGAACAACCATACCGACACCTTTAACAATAAAGCCTACACCCGTAAAAACTGCATCAAGAAATTTCATAACTTTATCTTCTCGGGAAAAATTCTACAGTCTTGTTTACTTATGAACTGACAAATAAACGAGACTATAGCTAGAGAGTTCCTAAAAAAACTACAAAAATATACAGAGATTGAAGAAAAGCGAGTTCTGTGAAGCCTTTACTCTTGAGGTTCAATACCCGCCGCTCTCAGTTGTGCCAATAAACGCTCGGCACGTTGGCGTTCTTGTTCAGCACGTTGACGTTCTTGTTCAGCGCGTTGACGTTCTTGTTCAACTCTTTGAGTTTCTTGAATAACTCTCTCAAAACCCCATAATAACAAGTCCCCCTGCTCATCCCACCAACGCAACCAATAACCCTGACGGTTTTCCCTCATCCCTTCCCAAACGCCTAAAAATAAATTCATTTGAGAGATAAGATAACGTCCATTTTCATCAGGAGATTTTAACTGATACTGTCCGGAATCATCTAAAGCGTAAACTTCTAGCTCTCCCGAATAAGGTTCAAAAATCACATAAGTCGGAACCTGTAACACTTGCTCATAAAAAAACCATTTCCCCGGCGGATAAGTGGGTTTAGTGGAATATTCAGCCCCCACTGTATCTGAAAGAAATTCCATCACAATCACCGGAATCTCTCCTTGTAACCGAGGCGTATAACTGCGGTCAACTTCTTCCCGAGAAGCAGTAATACTAGGAATATAAGCCCAGTCCGGTGCTTTAACGACAAATTTACCGTTAACCGTCGCACAAATTCCATAATTAGTACAGGTTAAAGCATTTATCGGCAGTTTTCCAAACAGTGCTAAACTCTCTGTCAAAGCCGCCGCTAGAGCCGGTTGATTGATATTATCCACAGGGTCATCGGGTAAAATATAATCATCGGGTAATTTTTCCCAAGTAATTTCTAAAGGGGCTGTAGTGACTGCCATTGTTAGTCGATACCAAGGACTTTTATACCCTCACTCTAGCATAAGCTTTTCGTCTCTATTCTCATAAGTAAATACACATAATAAGTTACACATCGGCTAAAACCTAAACCCTTATTTTGTAAGGATTATAGAAAATGAGACTGGGTAAATAATTTGGCGCGGCACTTACCAAATCCCATTGTAGAAGTCATTAGCAACCAACCACTGACCTCTAACGTAAGTTTGTAAGATATAACCCTTGAGAGTTAGACTGTATGGCGTAACCCTATTTGAAAGATTACCACTGCTTGTTATCTGGCTAACATAAGGGAAGGTTAACCTTGACTGATAATCCCACCTCGATTCAAACTGGTTTAAGGAGTGAACTGTGGCAATTAGTTCGCTCTCAATTACAATTGTTACTCGAACAAGGAAACCTAGAAGGCGCAAAGGCGCTTTTAATTCCTGTCAAACCCGTCGATATCGCAGAAGTGATCGAAGGGTTGCCAGAGTCTATGCAAGTGATAGCCTTTCGTCTATTATCGAAAACAGAAGCCATCGAAGTTTATGAACATTTAGAAGCCGCCACTCAACAAGCTTTACTGCAAAAGTTTAAACATCAGGAAGTGTTAGATGTGGTTGATAAAATGTCTCCTGATGATCGTGCTAGGCTATTTGATGAATTACCCGCGAAAATTGTCCGCCGCCTTCTGGCCCAGTTGAGTCCTCATGAACGCCAAGCGACTGCCCTCCTATTGGGTTATGAAGAGGCCACAGCAGGGCGAATAATGACCCCTGAATATATTTCTTTAAAAGAAAGCTTAACCGTTACTCAAACCTTAGAACGTATTCGTAGTTTAGCTAACGCTTCAGAAGTTATTTATTATTTATACGTTACCGATAATTCTCGCCATCTGGCCGGGATTGTTTCGCTACGAGATTTAGTCATTTCTTCTCCCGATAAAACTCTCGGCGAAATTATGACCCGAGATGTCATTTGTCTTCATACCGATACCGACCAAGAAGAAGTCGCCCGCACTATCCAACGTTATGATTTATTAGCAGTTCCGGTGGTGGACCGGGAACAGCGCTTGGTGGGTATCGTCACGGTAGATGACGTTATTGATATTTTGCAACAAGAAGCTACTGAGGATATCTACGCTTTGGGAGGACTACAGTCAGATGGCGATAATTATTTCCAAACTAATCTTGTTACAGTGGTCCGTAAACGGGTAGTTTGGTTATTGGTGTTGCTGTTTACTAACACGGTGACCGGTAGCATTATAAAATCTCAAGAGTCGGTCATCGCTAAAATGGCTATCCTCACTGCTTTTATTCCTCTGTTGACGGGTACCGGCGGCAATGTCGGCGCTCAATCTTCTACGGTCATTATTCGCGGCTTAAATACCGATGAAATTAAAGACCTCGGTTCGGCTAAAGTCATCTTTCGTGAAGGAATGGCCGGCATTTTATTAGGCGTTATTCTCGGTTTTTTGGCCATGCTTTGGGCTTATTTTATTTTAAAAACTAATCCGTTTGTGGCTTTTTCAGTGGGTATTAGTTTAGTCGCTATTGCCTTTTTAGCTTCTGTTGCTGGTTCTTCTCTTCCTTTTTTATTCCGTACTTTTGGTTTAGATCCTGCCTTAATGTCAGCCCCTTTTATTACTACCGCCGTTGATGTTTTAGGAGTGTTAATTTATTTTACAGTTGCCCGAACAATTTTAAGATTATAAATGCTATAATAGATTATGGGATATCATAACTTTCATTGGCTCGATATTGCTGAGTTAGCTGTGGCGGCACTCACTCTGGTGAGTGTAGTAGTGGGGATTGCTCTAAATTCCTTAATTTATCCTATAATCTCGTTAACCATTGCTTTACTGCTCAATCTCATTAATCGTCTTCGTTTTCAATATCGCTATAGAAAGCGGCTTAATGGATCAATTAAACAAGTTCAACGCCAATTTTCTGAGGAAATAGAGAGTCTTTCCCGAGAAATTTCTAGCCAAGAACCGCCTCCGCCCCCTGCCCCCACTGCCGATGCGAGTGCCATTACTATTTTTCAAGAAAATTTAGTCGCCTTAGAACAGTCTTTTAATAATATTATTGAATATTTAAATAGCAATGCTCTTGGGGAAAGAATTGAAAATTTAGAGCTAATTTATGCTCAATTAAGACAAGATATTTTGCAAAATAATTCTTCTAGAGAAGAAAATAGCTACGAAGAATTGACCGTCACGGTAGCGGCAGTAGAACCGATACCCCAAACACAAACTCCTATCCCTAGCCTGAGTCTTCCCCAAATTTCTTCTCCAAGAGTTGCCCTTTCATGGAATTGTATTTATACCTTTAGCGAGCATACTGACGCAGTGGCTTCTTTAGTCATAAGTTCTGATCAAAAAATCCTCGTCAGTGGCAGTTGGGACCAAAGTTTAAAAGTCTGGGAAATGGAAAGCGGCAATGAATTAGCCACCGTACAAGCCCACTCACAAGGCATTTTAGCAGTGGTGTTTACGGGTAATCAATCTTCGGGTTATCATTTTGCGACTGGAAGTTTTGATCAAATGATTAAGTTTTGGTCTTTAAAATCACAAAAAGAATTACCCCTAACAGTAGAATTAACACAAATATTAACCGCTCATACCGGTTCAGTTCATGCATTAGCTTGCGCCCCAAATACTCAAATATTAGTCAGTGGCAGTTATGACCAAACCCTAAAACAATGGAATACAGAAAGCGGAGAAATGTTAGCCAGTTCTTTAGATTCGTTGGGGGCAATCTATGCAGTGGCCCTGACTTCCCAAGGTCAAATAATTGCTAGTGCCGGAGGAGATGGAAAAATAATGCTATGGGAACTCACAACAGGTAGACAGTTGGGAATTTTAAAAGGAAATGTTTCTTCTGTCGCCTCTCTAGCCATTAGTCCTGATAGCAGAATTTTAGCCGCCGGTTGTGCCGATGGAACGATAAAATTATGGCAACTCGAAGCCAGTATTTGGGAGTCCGGCAAACAGCCGCAACCCATACGCATTTTATCAGCCCATCGGGGACAAGTTCATGCTTTATTATTTTCTCCAGATCAGCAATTATTATTTAGTAGTGGTTCGGATGGTTTGATTAAAATTTGGCATCGCAGCAGTAGAGAAGGGGTTACCACTCTTAGCCTAACAGATATGTCTAGTTCTCATGCCAATGCTGTGTTTAGTCTTGCTCTAAGTTCTGATGGACAATGGTTAGCCGCCGGTGGGGTGGATGGAACCATTAAAGTTTGGCAAAGAGAAGATTAAATAATTTCCTCATTCAACTACCAAGCCTTAATCAAGCTTGCAATACTCCAAGGTCGGAACCTGCCGCACAAAACGAGTCGACTTTGCACCAATGCGAATCAAATATTCAGGAAGACCCATCTCAGAACTTTGAGGATTCCAATCGTAAGTATAGCCCATGCGAGTCAACGGATAACCCGGTGCTTGATAAGACTCTTTGACAACGCGCTCAAACCATTTTAAAAATTGTGGATGTAATTGATTAATACGTTCCCGTTCCTGTTGAGAAAATTTATCAGTACAGGGGGAAATTCTTGGGTCAGGATTCAAGCAAGAGCGCCACAAATCCCGAGTATTAACTTTTATTTCAATAAAATGAGACTTAGTAGAAGTAGGCGGCAAACCTAACGCCTGTTTTAAACGCATATTTACTTGTTCGGGGTCTTTATACTTGTAGGTTTGACATTTGCTTTTCAGTTCAGGAACCAGCGTCACCCAGATAGGAGCAAAACGAAGCTTTTCTATCAAATTCCCATAACTCACACCCGCCCAAGTTACGACGGTAACATCTTTTCCCGCAGGAAGAGAAGGCAGTAAAATAGCTTCTTTTTCATCAAACTCCATCGCATCAGCAACCGAAGCTAAATAGAGTTTTTGGCATTGGTCCGGCATTTGACAAGCAATTTTATCCCCTCCAACAGTCCCTACCCCTGTAAACATAAATACAATTAACACCAATGACCAAAAAATTGCCGCTAGTCCAACAAATCCCTGCCAAATTTCTGTTGCCGGTCCGGGTAACCATTCTTTCCACTCTTTCCACATAAGCGCCTCCTGTTGCCTTTGATAGTCTGGTTATTTAACTAAAATGATGCGTTACGACGGATTATTGCCTAGCCAAAAATTTAACCGCCTAACGCATCCTAAGCAAAAGCTATTGAACTTGAGCAACGATAGCCCGATGACGAGGACTGATAGGGGTAATGGTTGGAGGGGCGAAACCGGCTTCAACTAATGCCGCTTCTACATCCAAGCTGAAATACTCATCTAAATAGGGTTCGGTACTCTTAAGCAGGGTAAACACATAAGGCGGCATTTGTTTAAAATCATCAGATTGGGGGTTCATATCCATCATGGCAAAGTATCCTCCCGGGCGTAGTAAGCGCCGCGCTTCTCGAAAAATTCCTTTGCCGGCTTTTTGGGGAAGTTCATGATAAATTAAGAAAGCCGAAACTAAATCAAAAGATTTTTCCGCTAAACCGCTTGCTTCTCCGGCCGCATGCACCCAGTTAATCTTTAAATTTTCTTTTCTGGCGCGATAATTAGCAACGGCTAAAAAATAGGGAGATAAATCTAATCCGGTCACTCTGGCTTGAGGATAAGTCTGTTGCAAGGCAAAGGTACTCATCCCAATGCTACAACCCACATCGAGAATATCTTGAGGTGCTAGAGCGTGTTTTTCCTTTAAAACTTGATGATAGTTCTCACGTAATTTAGCATCTCCCTTGATACTAATGCCGTCGGTTTTTTTCCAGATGGTAGAATGAACGGCATAAGCGGCAGACTCCACCTCTAAAGCGGCTTCCCAAGACAGATTGCCCTTTTCATAAGCATGGAAGGAACAAACATAATAGTCAGGATAGTTCAATTGAGGATTTTCTACTTGTATGAGTTCTTTTCCCCAGTCATGGGAGCTTAATTGACGGACATTTTCTCGCCAAGGAACCCCTAATTTTTCTGCCCGTTTAATCATCATTTCTCGGGCTTGATGTTTGGCGATACTGGCTAGGGGTTTGATAGCGAGAACACCGTTGATGAGATGAGAAATTATTTCGGATTTAGGTTGAGTTTGAGTTGCAGTCATATCTAGTTTGTCAGTTCGGTCTAGTGGGCGAGAATCTGTAGGGATGAGGCTGCCTACCTGAACCGAAAAGCTGTCTTGTAGGCGAGCGGGCCAAAATTTCTCTAATCTTACACTTTACGATCAAACCGGAAACAAAAGCAAATTTTTTTGGCAATTGTTGTTAAATGAGAGCAAATATCAATAAAATCAAGCATAGATAGAGCCAAGTTTCACTGCGTTCGCGGCATAATCCAGGCAATTTCAAAGTAGTTCTCCTTCTTAATCGACAAGGGTAAATAAAAATCGGAAAAACAGATCTGATCAGAGAATGACTATTTGTAGTTTAATCAGTTTCTCAGGGGATTGGCTCTATCTTGATAAGGAATTGATTAGGGTTTTATTCACCCCCATAAAAAGGTAAAACTTCTGACCAATGGGGTTGTTTACCGGCTTGCCAATCTTGATAAGCAAGCTCTAAAATACTCGTCGCTGTTATGCCTAAATGAGTAGGAACTTCTAATAGGGAAGTCGTTAACTCAAATTTTTTTAGGATGTCTTGCCATTCTTGAGGATTAATCAGCCTATCAGCTAAATGGATTTTTAACGCTTGCTCTGACGCTTTTTGATAAATAGCCGCATATAATTGCTCTTGAGTGGCTTTCATCTGTACGGGGATCATGACATCAGTGTTATATTGTTCTCGTTTTGAAAAAGCTAAAGCGGCTAAGGTAGAAATGCCAAATAGGGGCAGCTTTAACTGTTGTGCTAGGGTTCTAGCCGTTACTACGCCGATACGGGTGCTGGTAAAGCTTCCTGGGCCTTTGGCTACAGCGATAAAGGCTAAGTTTTGCCAGGTTAGCGGCACAAGAAAGTCAGCTAAATATTGATGGAGATAGTTAGATAATTCTCGGTCTAAATTCCAGGTTTGATGACGACTATGATCAAAAAAGTTACTCAGGCTTAAACCGAGTTGAGGACTGCTAGTATGAAGGGCAAGTCCGTACTGATCATGATTTAAAATCCTCATTTAGATATCACTATAAGGGCAATTTTTTTTTCGGGTTGACTAGGTTAAATATACAGTATAACAGTAGTTATTTAAACTTGATAACGCTTAAAGATGATGACCACAGCGACACCCGAGATGCTCGAAGCCGCACAAGCGGCATTTAAACATTTTACTCATGGTTTGGCCACAGGAGAGTGGGAGGCTTTTTTAAATATGCTCAGTGATGATTTTACCTTCTGGTTTCCTGTGGGGACTTTTAAAGGTAAGAATGTAGGCAAACAAAAAGCGGCAGAATTTTTTCATTTTGTTACGGATAAGGTTTTTTTGGGCGGACTTGTGCTTACCCTAGAACGGGTTACCAGTAGTGAAACGACAGTGATGTTTGAGGGACGCTCTGAGGGTAAAATGTTTGGATTACCTTATCAAAATCAAGTGGCTATTTCTTTTGATCTGCGACCTAGTGCCCAACCGGCTCCCCATCCCTATCAAGTCTGTGCTTATCGAGAGTATCTCAGCATTCATTATCAATTACAATGATACTTAGAAAAATAGGGAACTGATGTCTAGTTCCCTGCCCAACAACGCCTCAAAAAATCGATGAACAATTAAAGAATCTTAATATTTTTAGCCGTCCTGCACTGATGAGTATTTATCGCTGATTTTCTCATTTTTTTAATTATTGTAGCTAAATTTACTGTCCGGTAAGCAACTATTATTTTATTTTGTTTAAAGTTGGTTTAAGTAACTACAATAATTCTTTTAACATTTGTAAAATTTTGCTACGTTATCAGTTATCTTTTCCAATTAATTTGTGGTGTATTTTGAATGAGCTTATCAATACTTTAAGGTATTTCTATGACCCATAAAAACTTAGGCGATTTACTCAAAAAATATCCTCAGTTAAAAAACTTTCTCGATCAGGGAAAATTTTTGACAGGCTATACTGATGGTGGACTGAATGGACAGACTGTAAACGTTTTTGTTTTTCGATGTACTTGGCAGCATTTTTGTGTTCAAGCTACCGCCGTTGAACCTTTACCTCCAGGAGAAGTTTTAGTAATAACAGACTCCTCTTTAGGTAATGTCAATCATGATTGGAAAGCTTACAGTCTAAAAAATGAAAAACCCTCTTTACATCAGTCTCATAAGCCTTCTAATCTTACCTCCTTAGCTGTTGAAATTGCTCAACAAAAACATCAAAATAGCCGTTTATCTAGTCGAATTTAAAATTTGATCCCAGGCCCAGATCGAGGACTGGGATCATTCCTTTTTATAGACCAGCATTTTATATTTGTTTACTGCTGGCGGTTTTTATAATCTCTTAAGGTTGTTGTTTATAATTCTATCGACTTTTTTTTAGAAAACTGTTAATTTTGCTACTCTTTATCAACTTTTAACTAAGAAATTATACTTAGTTATAATTCATATTTTTCTTGCACGTCTAAAAATTGTTTTTCGGCTTCATCGGCATTATCAGCTAACTGAGCAAATTCCATAAAGCGCTTTAATTCTTTACGGAGCAAATTTCGTTCAATTTCCCAAGTTTCCCGCTCTAATTCAGGCGGCATAACAATCATATCAAATAGAGTCGCGCGTTTTTTTTGGGGATGAGGACGTAAAATTCTGCCGCGTCTTTGAATAAATTGACGAGGATTGCCGCTACTGGCTAAAATAATAGCGGTTTCAATGGAAGGAATATCAACCCCTTCATCTAAACAACGAATAGCCACTAACCCCTGTAATTCTCTTTTTTCAAATTGCTCACGAATTTTTTCTCGTTCAGCTAAAGGCGTATCTGCGGTATAAGTCGTCACCCGATAGCCTAATTCTAGGCCTAAAAGACGAGTAACTGCCGCAATTTGGCGACGATAGGCAGCCGAAGAATTATCCACATAACCATCCCCACAATAAAATAAAGTATGATGGGTATCTAAGCGTTCAGACATTAAATCTCGTAAAGCCGCTAACTTGTTGCTGGCGGCTCCTATTAAACGTGAGCGCTGCATTAGCAACGAAGTTAAAGTTTCATTTTGTAGGAGATTTTCATTGTTATTTAAAGCCCAACCAATTCGTTTAGTTAATTTGGCATAGGTGAGGGCTTCTGCTGCGGTTAATTGCACCCAAACAGGATAGTATAAATATCTGACTAAAGCCCCTTTTTCAATCGCATTCGCTAGGGTAAATTCGGGTTGTAAAATTGCGCCAAAATAAGCTAAAATGGCATCCGTTCCCTGATCATCAAAATATCTTTCCGGCGTGGCCGATAGAGCCAAGCGTAAACCGATTTTACGAGGTAAATTTTCTTCTAAGCGAGGAGAACCTAAGTTATGGGCCTCATCCCCGACAATTAAAGTTTTTTCGGGAAAAAATTTGAGTTGAGATTGAAATCCTTCTGTCATTAAGGTGGAATTAGTAGTAATAACCGTGACAAAAGATTGCTGCTCAGAACGCAGATTATAAAGTTGAGACGATAAATCTCTTTGCCAAGTATAAACACTTTCAAAAGCCAGAATAGGATTTAAATTAAATCTTTCACATTCTTTGGCCCATTGAGTCACCAGATGGCGATAAGGACAAAGCACTAAAAGGACTTGTAAACCAATTTTGTTGTATAATTCAGTGGTAATTGCTAAAGCCGTAATAGTTTTTCCGCTACCTGTGGCCATTTTTAAAGTTCCCCGTCCCCGATTGCGAAACCAACTGATAACAGCCGTTTGTTGATAGTCTCGCAGTGTAATCGAAGAGGGGATTTGAGGAATACCTGTAACGCAAGTTTGATAAGATTTCCCTGACTCTGCAACTTTCCTTTTTTGAGTTGCTTTAAAATAATCTTGAGCTAACTTTTCCCAGTTAATAGCAGATAAGTCAGGAAAGGAGTATTTCATTCTGATTGTCTTTTTTATTGAGCAACTTTATTACACATAAATTGATAAATGTCAAGAGCCGGTCTGGTATTCAAGAAGAAATTAATCAGGGACTTTTTGAAACTAAATAAGCCGCCAAATGAGAATTAATCTGGATCAAACAAATCTTTATGAGTAAACGCTTTGGCATTTGCGCCTGAATAAGTATCGGCAATATGTCCCTCTCCTGTCATCTGATATTTGTAAGTCACTAACCCTTCTAACCCCACCGGACCGCGAGGCGGCATTTTTTGGGTACTGATACCCACTTCGGCACCGAAACCATAACGAAAACCATCGGCAAAACGAGTAGAACAGTTATGATAAACGCCGGCAGCATCGACTTGATGCAGAAAAACTTGAGCCGCTTCTGGGTCTTTTGTGATAATGGCTTCTGTATGTCTAGAGCCATAAGTATTAATATGGGCAATGGCATCCGTCAAAGAATCGACGACTTTAATCGATAAAATTAAATCACTATATTCGGTTGCCCAGTCTTCTGCGGTGGCGGCCGGAATATCCAAATAGTCTCTAGTTTTTTCATCGCCTCGCAACTCCACCTGTAACGGTTGCAACGCGCTTTCAACTTTCGGGAGAAAACTCGCCGCTATATCTTGGTGAACTAATAAAGTTTCAATGGCATTACAAGCGGCAGGATATTGAGTTTTTGCATCTACTGTAATCTTAACCGCTTGGTCTAGGTCGGCGGCGCGGTCCACATAGAGATGACATATCCCATCAGCATGGCCTAAAACCGGAATGCGGGTATTTTCCTGTACATAGCGAACAAAAGCATTAGACCCTCTAGGGATAATTAAATCTACATACTCATCTAATTCTAAGAGTGCCTTAATTTCTTCCCGAGTTGTGAACAATTGAACTACATCTGGGCTAACTTGAGTTTTCGCCAATGCCTCATGAATCACTTTGACGAGGGTTTGACAGGAACGAATAGCCTCTTTACCGCCTTTAAGGATAACACCATTACCGGATTTAATCGCTAAACTGGTAATTTGAATTAAAGCATCCGGGCGAGCTTCAAAGATAACCCCTAATACCCCTAGAGGACAAGTTACCCGTTTGAGAATTAGGCCTTGATCTAATTCTCGATGAATTTGAATGGTACCCAGAGGATCAGGTAATTTAGCCACATCTCGAACTCCGGCAATAGCGGCTTTTAATTTAGTCTCTCCTAATTTGAGTCTGGCATAGAGAGAGGGAGAAATTCCTTCTGCTTGTGCCGCTTGAGTGTCTGCTTCATTGGCGGCCAAAATTTCCGGCATGGCCGCTTCTAATGCTTGAGCGATGGCTTCTATGGCCTCTGAGCGTTCTACTGAGGTCAGTGCCGCTAACTGACGAGCTTGTTCGCGGGTTTTTTGGGCAATTTGCTTTTCGATAGGAGATGAAACAGATGTAGCGACCATAATCACCAGACCTTTAGCCTAAGAAGTGCATAGCTCAGTTTAGCAAAAATTTTGCACTCATGACTCAGTAAGCTTACCTTTCCCTAACCGGGTTGCCTGGGTTTGAGTTGAACTTCCGTACTCGTAATAATACTTATTTTTTGAGCGAATAGTGAAATATCTATCGGAGCCAGATAGTCAATCCCACGACGATAATCACACGAAGTTTATGATTTAAATCACACTCAATTGATCAGGAAGATTATATAATGATATTATGTTTAAACAAGAGCTTGCTATTTAAATTCTATTATCTCTCTGGGAGCTAAGATAGCTTTTTGTATAAGGGGCATCTAGGTATTTTTTAGGAGAGGCATTTTAGCTCAGGATTTTTGAGGTGTCGGCCTAGGAAAGATTGTAATCTATCAATCTAAGCTTGGGTCTGATTAAGATAATTACTATTAAAATTTTTAAGTTTCTCATTCCTTATTCTTCATAAGAGGTGGTTTCTTACCACCCCTTTTTTTTATTGACAGGCTACTACTGATACTGTGTATCTGCCGCCTATATTATCGATACCCCCCACATAAACATTAACTTGAAAAGGCATATCATTACGCCGAGGAACGCCTTTTTGTTTGATGGTTTCAGTGGCATTCAATCTTAACCCTCTTTCATTAAAAAATTCATCGGCAGTGTTATCGCTATATTTAAGATTCATTCTAATATTAAATCGGCCGCCTCTTTCTGTAGAAAGGGTTACGCGAAAATATTTGAAATTTTGTCCGCCGGGCACAGCCCAGTCAGTATTCCAATTATTTCTAGTAATACTGATGCCAAAAGGGCCTGGAATAGTGGGTTGAGCCACAGATTTAGTGACCTCATTGCCTTCTCCTCCCACCACAGGGATAGGAATACAGCTTTGAGCGTTGGCCGCTAAAACACCAGTCAATAGATTAGCGGCGATGGCCAAAGCTATAGGACGAAATAACATTATTTAGCCTCCTAAAAAGTTTATGTTCTAAGAGAATCTTAAAACATAGAGGCTATCAAAGGTTGGTGCGATCTGTTAAAATTTCGTATCCCGTCTCGGTAACTAATACAGTATGTTCAAATTGTGCCGACAGAGAGTTATCAACAGTAACCACTGTCCAGCGATCGCGGAGTGTTCGAGTATGCTTTGAACCAGCATTTAAAATCGGTTCGATGGCTAAAGTCATACCGGCTTTAAGCTTAACATTGGGTAGCTGATTAGTGCGAAAATTAAAGACCGAAGGTTCTTCATGAAGATTTTTTCCCACACCATGACCGGTATAATCTTCCACAACACTATATTTATTCACTTTAACATGGTCTTCTATAGCACCTGCGATATCTAAGAGATAATTGCCGGCTTTAACTTGTTCAATGCCTTTGTATAAAGTTTCTTCTGCCACCTGAATTAACCGTTTTGCTTTAGGATGAACCTTTCCCACAGCAATCGTAATACAAGAATCTCCATGATAACCTTGGTAGTAAGCCCCTGTATCGACTTTTAACACGTCTCCTGAGCGAATTTGCTTTTTCAGGTTGGGTATACCATGTACCACTTCATGATTAATGGAGGAACAAATCGAACCCGGAAAGCCGTAATATCCTTTAAAACTAGGTACTGCGCCCAGGGAGCGAATCCGTTTTTCGGCATAAGCATCAAGATCTGCCGTTGTCATACCAGGTTCAACCATTTGAGAGATTTCTTTTAAGACAGTGGCGACTATTTTGCCGGCTTGCCGCATAATTTCGATTTCTGCGGGGGATTTTAGATGAATCCCTCGACGAGATTTTTTCATAGGAGGAAGTCCATTGGTTTGCTGTTGTTGGGGTTGAGTGCTGGATGACTCTTGCTTTTGTTCAGCTTTGAATAGATCGCTAAGAATTCTCATTGAACCTCTGTAGACTTAGATGGAGGAGTATAAAACGATTGTAGTATAACTTAATCTTTGTATTTTAAGGCTCGGCAAGACTTTTTCGGCGGTAACAGTAATTTTGTACCTCTACCTCCAGCAGAGACGAATCAGCTTAATATTTCTTCATACTTAATCTGACCCAATTCAAGAAAATAGGGAAACTATTTCTAGTCCCCCCAATAACTCCTCAAAACTTACAGGATAGCTTTGTTGTAGTGATTTTCCCTGAATAATAAGAACATTTACTTAGATTCTCATCTAACTTTTCTGTGGATTTTGCTCATGAATCAGCGCCTCGATAGTCGATAAAATTTTTCGTTCTGTAACTAATTTCACTGTTGAGTAAGTAAGTTATCATTTACCTTGTTTACAGAAGGTTTAAATAAGTTAAAGATCTTAAATTCACTTAAGCTGACTTAAAACAGCGTTAATTTTCAATTTTCTTGTTTGTCCTAAATGATTATTGAGAAATTAGCTTGTAAGTTGCCTCTTACAATTAATTTTGAGCCTTAATTGAATTCTATTAACAATTCTCGAGGTACGATCATGATTTCTAAAAACTTAGCTAGTTTACTTCAAAGACACCCGCAATTAAAAAATTCTATAGAAGAAGGACAATTTTTGACCGGCTACACAGATGGAAGTACCAACGGTAAGACTGTCTCTGTATTTGTTTTTCGCTCAAGTTGGCATCATTTTTGTATCCAGGCTACTGCCTGTGGTTCATTGCCACCGGGTGAAGTAGTAGTGGTCACAGACAATAGTCTTTTTAATTTAACTAATGAATGGAAAGCTTACAGTTTAAAAGACGAAAAAAACCATTCAAAGGGGGCGACTTCCGCAACTCATAACAATCATAAATCTGGCTCTCGTCTGACCTCCTTGGCCGTTGAAATAGCTCAAAAACAATACGTAAACAAAAATTAATCTAGTCGAATTTGCTCTTTATCCCAGGCCCAAATCGGCCTGGGTTTTCTCTTTAGTTTTTAGCAGCCATTGCTCAAATTTTGTTTTGGCGGCTTTTATACTTTTTTAAGGTTGTTACTCACAATTTTACAGGCTTTTTTAATCTGTAATGTTAATTTAGCTACCGTTTTTCATTTTAGATAATAAGAGTTTATACTTATCATTAGATAAAAATTAGGTAAAATTGCAGTCTTGTTGACTAGATGAAAAAAAACCTCGATTCTGTAAAGAATTCTCAACAAACCTTCATGGATCAATAAATTTTGTGAATGGCTTTGATCCAGATCACAGCGAAGGAAGCCGAGTTAAGCTAAATTGAAATATTACTTAAAATCAATATAAGTCAAAATATCAGTGTTAAATCATTTAAAAAAAAATTATTAAATCTGATAAATATGTCTTTTACGCATTTAAAGACTATTGAACTAAACATAGAAACATTTTTTGAGCAACTCACCGCCTTAGTCATCCAAATTCATCAAGCAACAGATGTACTAGGAATTTTGAACATAACCGTTCAACAAGCTCGGGAAATTTTAGGAAGTGATCGAGTAATTATTTACCAATTTTTAGGACTTGATGACGGTGTAATAGCGGCAGAATCAGTTGAGACACCCTGGACACCCATCATCGGGCAACTCATTTACGATCCCTGTTTTGCCAACAAATGGAAAGAACTTTATCGACAGGGACGAATCAGTCGCCTTGAGGATATCTATAGCCAACCCCTTCAACCCTGTTATCTCGAACTCTTGGAACGGTTGCAGGTGCGGGCAAATCTGGTAGTACCCATCATCATCAATCATACAGCAGGGGCGCAACTGTGGGGGTTAGTGATAGCTCATCAGTGTGATGCTCCTCGCCAGTGGCAACCTCTAGAAATTAAATTTTTGCAATATATAGCCGTGCAACTCGGTATTGCTCTGGAGAAAATAGAACAAAAAAACAGTAAACAAGAAATAATCAACTCACAACGACTCTTAAAAGCCGCCAATGATCAATCCCTTCAAGAGTTACATTGGAAACAAGCGCTGTTGCGGTCGATGACAGATACTTCAACATTAGCCTTTTATGTCGTGGATAACCGCACCGACTCCATCCTCTATTTTAATCATCGCTTTTGCGAAATATGGGGCATTGAACATCTAGAAACTCAAATGCAGTTAGGCCATCTCAAAAATAATGACATCATCCCCGATTGTATGCCCTTAATTGCCAATTTACCCGCCTTTATTGAATCGTGCAAACCCTTACAAAGTGAAGAAAATCGTTGCACTCATGAAGATGAAATAAGCTTTACAGATGGTAGGACTATTCGCCGGTTCTCTAGCCAAATTCGGGATAGTGAGGACCGCTACTTTGGACGACTTTATATATTTGAAGATATTAGCGAACGCAAGCGCATCGAAGAAGCTTTGCGAGAAAGTGAGGAACGTTATCGCTCAGTCATTGCTGTTATGGCCGAAGGAATTGTCCTTCATCAAGCCGATGGACAGATTATCGCTTGCAACCACAGCGCAACGCGAATTTTAGGACTGAGCTACGAGCAAATGATGGGACGCACTTCTGTTGATCCTCGTTGGCATGCCATCCATGAAGACGGATCGCCGTTTAGGGGAGAAAATCATCCGGCTATGGTAACTTTGCGAACAGGACAACCCCAATCTAATATCGTCATGGGGGTTTATAAGCCGGAGGGTAGCCTCACCTGGATTTCCATCAACTCTCAACCGTTGTTTTATCCCAATTCCGAGCAACCCTACGGGGTTGTGGCTTCATTTACCGACATTACCGAAAGAAAACAGTTAGAACTCCACCTACAACAAAGCGAAGCTAAATTTCGCGCCATCTACGAACAGGCAAACGCCGGAATTGTACTGGTCGACTCATCGGGAAAATTGCTCTCTGTCAATGAAAGGTTCTGTGAACTCATCGGATATCCCCAAACAGAACTCAAACAGATGAACTTTCTTGATTTGACTTACCCTGATGATCATGGGTTGAGTCTAGACTATCACCAGAAAATATGGTCCGGACAAATCTCCAACTACTGCACAGACAAACGTTATGTTCGCAAAAACGGACAGATTTTCTGGGCTAACCTAACCGTTTCCGCCATCTACAACCCTTTGGGACAATTGCAGTATGGCGTAGGTGTGGTGGTTGATATCACAGAACGTAAACGAGTTGAACAACTACTTCAACAACAAACGGTGCGAGAACGGATGATACACGAAATTGCCCACAAGATCCGCCAATCTCTTGATCTGACAGAGATTCTCAACACCACAGTGGCTCAAGTGCGCGAGTTTTTACAGACAGATCGCGTGATCATCTACCGTCTTAACCCTGACTGTAGTGGAATAGTGGTTACCGAATCAGTGGCACCCGGATGGCTGGCTATTGTAAATAGGGAGATTACTGACTCTTATTTTGTGGAAACTGAGGCAGGAAATTATCACGGAGGCAAAATCAATAATGTTCCAGACATTTATACTGCCGGCTTTAGTCCCTGTCATTTGGAATTACTCGAGCGGCTACAAGTGCGGGCCAAGCTAGTCGTTCCGATTGTGCAAAAAGAGCGAACATGGGGCTTATTGATTGCCCATCATTGCAGTAGTCCTCGTCAATGGGAACCTTTCGAAGCAGAATTATTAACTCAACTGTCGACTCAGGTAGCGATCGCCATCGGACAATCGGAACTGTATCAACAATTGCAGGCTCAGATTTTAGTGGATGAATTGACTCAAATCGCTAATCGACGCTGTTTTGAGCGGGATTTTAACCATGAATGGTATCGTCTTACTCGGGAAAAACGTTTTTTATCCTTACTTCTGTGCGATATCGACTATTTTAAACAATATAATGATACCTATGGGCATCCTG
Source organism: Gloeothece verrucosa PCC 7822 (assembly GCF_000147335.1). Classification (NCBI taxonomy): domain Bacteria; kingdom Bacillati; phylum Cyanobacteriota; class Cyanophyceae; order Chroococcales; family Aphanothecaceae; genus Gloeothece; species Gloeothece verrucosa. The sequence continues at coordinate 5,939,065 of NC_014501.1, read as the reverse complement.
CTGGCGATATCTGTTTAAAGCAAGTTGCTCAAGCCCTCAAACAAGCAGCCCGACGCATGACGGATTTAGTGGCTCGTTATGGGGGAGAAGAATTTGTCATCCTTTTACCCAACACCGACAGTTACGGAGCCACTCAAGTTGCTGTGGCAGTTCAGCAAGCTATTGATCACCTTCACATTCCCCATCTTGCCTCTGCTGTGGCTTCCTCGGTGACCATTAGTATTGGCATCGCCTCGATGATTCCTACAGCCGATACTTGTCCCCTAGATCTGATTAATGCGGCTGATCAGGCCCTTTATCAGGCAAAGGCTCAAGGGCGTGATCGTTACTGGGTTTATGGATAATTCTTAATAACTATTGAATTAAAATGATCGCCTCTTCAACTTTAGTGAAAAGGATTTTTTGGAGTTCCTGCTCAACTTTTTCGATTAATTGTTCAAACGCCTGTTGATTGGCCTTGAGTTGTTCTCTTAACGTTTTCTCTAAATCTGGCTTAGTTTGCTGATATAAATTTTCAATTTTTTTATCACTGAGAAAACTAGAACGAAGCCAACTAGGAACATCTACATTAGTTTTGATCGCCTCTTTAACACCTTTGCGATTAAATTCCATCCCTGCCGCCATCACTGATGCTCCATAAATGAGCGCAATGGGCAAAGTAAAATGTCCAGTGATCACCAAAGTAATAAGACTAGCAAGAGTCCCTCCACCAATAATCACATTGACTAATAGGGCTACCGTATCAGCCAAAAGAACATCGCCAATTCTTAGCTCTGGGTTAGTCAGCGTCGGATCAATCCCCTCCTCAAACCTTAAACTACTTCGGGGAATATAAAACTTTCGACAAATTGGATCGGTTTGGGCGGCTAATTCAGGTTGAATTTTTTGATTAAACCAATAACTACATTGCTCATTGAGAATTTTTTCAGCTTGTTCACTATTAAGCCACTTTTGGGCACGTTTTTTCAGTTCTATTTCTAAATCAGCTAAAGTTCTGATTTTGTTATTTCTCCAATCTTTTATGCCTGAAGTAATCACATTTTCCAGCAACCCCTTGGCTAATGGTTCACTTAATAATTCTATTAACTCGGGAATCTGTTTCTGGATTAAATGATAAAGGGCTTTTGAGTCAAAAAGCTGCTTAACTTCCCCTTTAAAGGCAGTCGCTCGTAAATCCCACCGTCCTACTCGCGCTAATCCCAAAGCAATACACCTTTCAGGTTCAGGATCAGGGCGGACTTGAGTGGCGGCTTGTGCAAAAATTTCTTCACAGAGGAGACGTGTAAACCCCATGCGAGAGGCTCCACCGGTCATTAAAACCAGCGTCGGCACGATGTTTTGTTCGTCTAACCTTTTTTTGCCCTCGCTGACGGCTTCTCGAAAAGAATCGAGCCAACTTTTTTGCCCTAATTCTTTTAAAGGATGGTTTAAAATTTCCTCCATAATCAATTTATTTACCTGCGGAATAAAAAAGATCTGTTCGTTGATGGATTCAAAACCCCGAGCAAAAGATTGAGGATCGCTGTAGAGTTGTTCATGAGAGAAATAATCTTCTTTGGCTTTGCGGCAAGCGAGTTCACAACGGGCTTGATGATGGGGATATTCTTGAAAGATTTTTTCTAGCAACGCTTTTTGCTCATGTTCTTCAAGGGTTCGCTCAAAAATCGCCCGGTCAATTAATGAGGCTCCTAGAGCATTACTGCCAAAATCCACCGGAATTTCATGAAGACTTTTAACGAGGGTAAAGTCTGTAGTGGATGAGCCAATATCAACAATTAATACTGATGATTTCAGTTTTTCATATTGAAGTTTTCCGGCTTCTTTGGCTTGCATAAAAGCCGCCCGAGATTCGGGAACGACTCTTAGTTGAGGAATGCCGGCTTCTTGCAGCAATTTTTGATAGTCTTGTCGTTCATTGATTGACCATCCTGAAGGACAACCCACATAAAAATAGCTATTTCTAGCATCTTCAATTTGCCGTGTTTGTTGCAGAAGACGATAACAAGTGGATAAAAATAAACGAATGGTTTCTCTGTATTCAGTTTCTTGATTGGGTTTTTGCTTGAAGCCAATTTTTAGCTGAGTCACACCCGCTTGAATTAATGCTTGTTCTCCCACTAAATAACCTAAACGAGGATGCCATCCTAAAGCCGTAATTTGATGTTTTTGGTTATTAATTTCAAGCATTTGAGGGGGTTCGATCCCCTCCACCAGGGCTTTAGCCACTGCGGTTTCACCGTGTCCTAAATCAAAGCCAATAATTTCTATAATTTCCATATTTAATCTCGGTTAGATGCTGGTTCAATCACTCGACCTCGCCTGAGTAAGCGCTCACCTTTTAACAAGGCAGGTGAAAGGGTTACATAATCTTTGCTCTCCTGGTCGATACTTGGCTCAAAGTCAAAATTACTGCGATCACTTTGAGGATCATTGGGTCGGTAAATTTGAGCATAAATTCCCTGTTGTCTTAAAATTTGCGGCAAAAGTTTGGCTAATTCTAGAGCCATTTGACGATGCTCAAGAAATGATGCGCCCATTAGCCTTTGGAGAAAATTTAATAATTCTGGCAGTTCTTCTAGCCCAAGCTCGTCGTCTCTTTTGTTTCCTTCTACTGAGCTAACGGCCTGATCAATGGTGGCTAAAGCATCGGCTAGGTGATCTAAAAGGATTTGACTATTAACCTGTAATATGGGTTGGGGTAATTCCAAGACTTGATCTGATCCGGAATTGCTCGAGGAGTGATTTTTGTCGAGTTGAAAAACGATTTCTAGTCCTACTAGCACGAAGGTGAGTAAAATGGCCATCCATGCACCCGGCGGAATTCTGTTTAAGGATAACAAAGAGCCTAAAATCCCAATACAGATCAAGACTTGTAACACTTTTAAGATTAACTGATTGCTTGATAATTTTGGGTTTAGGTTAATTCTTCCCTGAGACTCATCCAAAGAGCTTTGAGAAAGCTTAGTCGCGGCTAGGGTGGCAATAGATTGTCGCAGCGAATCTATAAAAAATGAAGCTAGACGGACTTGAGTTATCGTTAGCTGTCCGGTGTAATTTCTTTCGAGATTATCTAGTCGATTTTGAAGCGAGGTAATTACCCGCTCTACACTGCTTGCTTTGTCAATCTCATTTTGTAGTTGACTTCGTTGTTCATTAAAAAGCGCCAATAATGTTTTCATAAAATGAAAGCACAACTCAACCAATATTCAGAAGGGCTTGTACAATCGTGCTGTTGTCCTCCTTTTCCATCTTAATTATAAAACCTCCTTTTAACCCGAAGATTTTTTCCCTGTTAAATAAGCGACTTTTTAATCCTTAAATCCATTTAAATAATTTAGAGCCTCGGGTTCAATTGAAAAATCTCCGATAAATTTTTGTTTAGGTAAAGGCTGTATTTTGATTAACGTCGGAGTAAAGACTATGTTTTGTTCTTCAGCCAGTTGTGGCTTCTGAATAACGTCAATAACTTCTAGGGTATAATTGTTGTCAAATTCTAAGTCTAAAACTTTTTTAATACTCTTTAGGTCTTTAACGGATTTTGGATTATTTCCATCTAAGTCAAGCTTGAATAGATGAGTCATCATTGAGCAATTCCTACAAGCTGTTCTATAACCATTCTAGAGCGAATTTTTGCTTATATCTTGTTTCGTAAGGAATAAATATTATTTTAATTTATCAAAAATTTTAGCTATATTGTTCTTTTTTATCAATCTCCAGATGTAGATAAAATTACTAAAATGAGGGATTGAGATTATCTGTTTTCTTATCAGTAGCGACTAACCCATCGGCAATTGCCTTAACAAATCCAGCATAAGAGCGATAATCTTGGGCAACAATAGCCGGTATTATCCCTAATTTAGCGGCATTTTTAGCGGTATAAGGGCCAAAACAAGCGGGTATCGTGGCGGCTAATGCTTTAGGAGAATCTACCCATTGCAAAAATGCTTCTACTTCGGCACTACTACTAAAAGCAATAACATCTATTTTCCCTGTGTGAATTAATTCGAGTTCAACAGCATAAAGTTTTTGATCTAAACCACAAGTTTTATAGGCAGGAACTCGCTGAACTTTTAACTTTAACTGTTCTAAACTCTGGACAAAATTAGGAATAATATCGGGTTCAGTTATACCCACCACTTCAGGAACAGGCACTAAAATTTCTTGCCCTAAAAGATTAGGCATTTTCGCCAATTCATTGACTATTCCTTGAGGGCTGGATTCTTGAGGAATTAAGCTTACTGTTAACCCTAATTCTGTCAATCTAGATGCGTCAGCCCCAATAGCACATAACTGACATTGATTGAGTTCAGACAGAGAAATTTTTAAAGTTAGCAGTCTTTGATAAACAGCTTCAATTCCCTGACGACTGGTAAAAGAAATCCAATTAAATCTATTAATTTGTTTTAATGCCTGATCTAATGCCTGATAATTTTCTTCTTCTAATAAACAAGTTTCAATGGTTGACATGATCATCGGCAGTCCCCCACTATTAATAATTTCTTGAGCTAATCTTCCCGCATAATTACGAGGGGCAGTAATAATAATTCTTTTGCCCAATAAAGGAAGTTGATGAGAAGGAATGAGAGACGACATTTTAAAATTTTTTGTCAACTAAGAAATAGGAATTCCCATCTGGGTAAACCAACTATATTTATCAAAGTAGCCGCGTTGAAAACGAATTTTTCCCTCAATGACATGAAAAAAGCCGCAACTGTAATATTAGTAACGGGGACAAATTTACAGAAACGTTTTACCCAAGTCATCGTCGTTTCCACTCGATGATTTAAACTAGGAGGAAGCCAACCATCGGGTTTTTTTCGGTTAAGAAACCGTGCTTGTCGATATCGAGTTTTTCGATTTCTACGACTACGACGTAGCTGTCTCCTAGCTAGTAAATCATTTTTAATTTGTTGTCCTCTATGAGTTAGTTCCGTCCCCCAAATTAGGCGGTCTTTTTGAACTAGCGCAAGTCCTGTTGTTTTACTTCCGGGGTCTAGCTTTAGTTTGATAGTTTCTGTTGGTGTTTGACATTGTTTCCTCAAGATTATAGTAAAAGGATAACGCCGAAAAACCACAGCGTTGCCTTGTGATAGTAACTTCCGTGCTACCGAAGGATGGCAGGGACTAAGGGGTTTTTTATTAGCGTCTAAGACGAAAACAAAATTTGACATTTCTGTCTCTCCTTACGGGTAAAGTTCGCTTCGCCAATGTTTTTTAGGCTTATTAGGTTAACAACACTGCCTTACCCCTCGTAAAACTGTTTAATTGTTAACAATAGAGCTACGAACTAGCGAGGCATTCGTAGGTATTATGACCTTAAAAACGTAGTCATTTAAGACTTAGGCTGGTCAGCTAACTGAAACGGGGGGGGCACGGGCGCGCAGCGAGGCGTAGCCTAGCCCCGCAACTTCAGTGCGGGGTGCTGACTCTCTGAGAACCTTTTTGGGGGATTTCATGGTTGAGCGTTCTCATTTTATATACCAGTATAAAAAAAATTTTCCAATTCTCACAAAATTTGCTCTCAGGCCAGAAGCCAGTTTAAGCCAAAAAAGTGCATGATCAAAAAGTAACCTGTCTATCGTGTTATCAGCTATACATGAGTAAGTATTCAACAAAAGCACTTCATCGCGTTACTTTATTAATTGTACTAGCCGCTACTCTTATTTTTCTAGTTAGTTTTATAAACCCTATTTTTTCCCAGCAACAACCGAGTAATATTAAAGTTTTTGAGCAAGTTTTTTTAACGGTAAAAGAAAATTTTTATGACCCCGACTTTAATGGGGTTAACTGGGAATCGATGAAAGATAAATATCGCTCAAAAGCGGCTGCTTCCGTTTCCAAACAAGAGTTGGCTAATGTGATTAATCAAATGTTATCTGAGTTAAAAACTTCTCACACTCAGTATTATATTCCTCAACAGACACAATACTATCAACTGTTGGCGATTTTTGCGGCTATCTCATCGGAATTACGCCAGCAATTAAAACAGTGGTTTCCCACAGAAACAATTGAATATAGCGGGATTGGGATCTTTACAAAAGAAGTAGAAGGAAAAACCTTTGTTAGCGGCGTTCTAGACGGCTTTCCAGCAGAGGCGGCTGGTATATTAGTGGGTGATCGTATAATTAGTGTTGACGGGAAGCCATTTGAAGCGGTGGAATCTTTTCGCAATAAAGCCGGACAAACTGTGAGTTTATTAATTGAGCGAGAAGCCGAGTCAAACAGCCGAAAATCCCTAAAAGTTGTCCCTAAAATGATAAATGCCGGCATAATGTTCTCCCAAGCAATGGACTCTAGTATTCACGTTTATGAACGAGAAAATAGAAAAATTGGTTACGTTCATATTTGGTCTTATGCAGGCGATCAGTATCAACAATTGCTCGAAGAAGAACTGTTTTATGGGCGTTTGGCATCAGCAGATGCTTTGGTATTAGATTTGCGAGGGGGTTGGGGAGGAGCGCCCTTGACGGCTTTAAATATTTATACGGCTAAACCTTTATCAATTACCAGTATTCCCAGAAATGGACGGAAACATTATTCTTATGCTATCTGGAATAAACCAGTAGTAATGTTAGTTAATGAGGGAAGCCGCAGCAGCAAAGAAATTCTCGCTTTTGGATTTCAGCAATATAAAATCGGCCCTGTCGTGGGGTCACCAACACCCGGCGCAGTAGTAGCTGGACGGGCTTTTTTAATGTCTGATGGCAGCTTACTTTATGTGGCAGTAGCGAATGTTTATGTTAATGATCAATATCGCTTAGAAGGAGTAGGCGTTAAACCGGATCTTGAAGTGCCTTTTACGCTTGAATATGCTCAAGGAAAAGACCCTCAAAAAGAGCGAGCGATTGAAGAAGCCTTAAAATGACGCGGCAGGCGACTCAAAATGCGGCAGTAGCGGCTGAATCTCTCGGTTTAAGTATGGTTTATCAGAAATGTTGAGGTGAAGACCCCACCTATAAATTCTACAAAAATACCCACATTGAACGGTGGGGCTTGTCCTGACCCTGAGCAATGCGAAGGGGAAGGAATGAAACCTCGACCAATAATAACAGCGTAGCACATATTGACATTTTGCGCTCTTGCTACTAGCATAAAAACATAGTTGTTTGAGGTCGGTAAACAATGATTGTTTTAGAAATGAAAGCAGTGGTAAAGCCTAATCAAGTCTTAGCTATTGACGATGCTATCAGGACAGTACAATTCATCAGAAATAAAGCATTAAGGCTTTGGATGGATGCTAGTCGAGAGGATAAAATCGATAAATATGTTCTCAATAAATATTGTCGTATTTTAGCTAAAGAGTATAAATTTGCTGATGAATTAAACTCAACAGCAAGACAGGCATCATCAGAAAGGGCTTGGGCTGCTATTTCTCGTTTCTATGACAATTGCAAAAAGAATATTAAGGGTAAAAAAGGTTTTCCTAAGTTTCAAAAGAATAATCGTTCCGTTGAATATAAACAGTCAGGTTGGAAATTATCTGATAATAGAAAGAAGATAACTTTTACCGACAAAAAAGGAATTGGGATACTCTCTTTAAAAGGAACTAGGGATTTAAACTTTTACCCAATCGACTCCTTTAAACGAGTTAGATTAGTACGTCGTGCCAATGGTTACTATGTCCAGTTTTGTATCAGCGTTGATATAAGAAGCTACTCTAAACCATTAGAACCTACTAAACATTGTGTAGGAATTGATGTTGGATTAAAAGTTTTCTATGCAGATAGTGATGGCAAAACTGTAGAAATCCCTCAATACTATCGTCAAGCTGAAAAACTTTTAAACCGGCTTAATCAACGTAAATCTAAGAAGTTTAAGAAGGGACAAAAGCCATCAAACAACTATAAAAGAGCTAGACAACAATACGCCCGTAAGCATCTAAGGGTAAGTAGGCAGCGTAAAGGTTTTGTCCAACGAGAGGCATTGCGCGTAATCCAATCTAACGATTTGGTAGCCTATGAAGACTTAAATGTTAAAGGTCTAGCTAAATCCAAGTTAGCTAAAAGTGTTAATGACGCTGCTTGGTCAACTTTTCGTCAATGGTTAGAATATTTTGCTTTTAAATATGGAAAAGCAACTGTAGCTGTTCCACCTCATAATACATCTCAAAATTGCTCTAACTGTGGTGAAAAAGTCAAAAAATCTCTATCGACTAGAACTCATAGATGTCCGCATTGTCTATATGAAGAAGATAGAGATATTAACGCAGCAATTAACATTTTGAAATTAGGATTAAGTACCGTAGGGCATACGGGATCTAAAGCTTTTGAAAGTGAAATTCTTTCAACGTTAGCTATAGCTAATGGGGGAGAAGATGCCTCTACTTTGGTTGGAGTAATCCTGTCAGAGCAAGTATCTTCTGTGAACCAAGAATCCCCATCTATATTACGAAACAAAGTGTAGTAATTAGATGGGGAGTGTCAAGCTAAGCAGTCTATGAAAGTAAATGCAAGATTGGTCAGAACACTCTCTGACTCGAGTAGCAACCGGAAAGTCTTTAACAGGGCGTGATCGCTTGCGGGAAGCACTCAATAATTTAGGGTTCGAGTTACGTTAAAATTAAGCGGTGATGTTAACAATTCCCATCATGCCTAAATCCTCATGATCGAGAATATGGCAATGATAGACAGTTTTACCGGTGAAATCTCGAAAAGGAATTCGAATTGTGACCATTTCATCTCCTCGCACTACAATGGTATCCTTCCAAGCACGATAGGGTTCGGGTTGTCCGTTACGTGAAATCACTTGAAAAGGATTGATATGGAGGTGAAAGGGATGTGCCATGCCATCAGGATCGACATTGATCAATTCCCAATCTTCAATGCTATTCAGTTTAACCTCTGCATCTATGCGATTCGGGTCAAATTCTTGGCCATTAAACAAAAAGGCCATATTCATTCCCATTCCCATCGACATAGTCATGGATAATTCAATCTTGCGAACCTTTTTAGGGGTAGCTAAAGACTCCACAGGCATCAATTTGGTAGGCAAAGGTAAAGGGTTAGAGGTTCCCTGATAAGTAAAAGTCGCCAAAACTTGGGGCATGCTTTGATTAGTATTTACCATTGAATGATGACCTCCCATCATCCCCATGCCGCCTCCCATCATGCTCATTCCTCCGCGATCATAGGGTAAATTTAGTAAGCGGTAATGCCCTGGTTCTTGCTCTCCTTTGACTAGCACCTCCGCGCGTTCCCCGGGGGCCAGCAAGAGTTCCTCGCTTTCTACGGGTTCGCTGAGGGACCTTCCGTCGGTGGCGATGAGGTAAAACGGATGATTTTCTAGAGATAGGCGATAAAAACGAGAGGCAGAAGCATTGAGGAGACGTAATCTTAATAAACCGCCTCTAGCAATTTTTAAATCGGGTTGAATTTGCCCGTTGACTGTCAGTAAGTTACCTTCCCGTCCTCTCATCAAGTCCATCTGATTTGTGTTTTGAATATGTCCTCCTGCATCGAGGGCGAAATCTTGAAAGACTAAAAACTCCTCTTTGGCTGCTTCTATTTCCGGAATTGTATCGAATTCTCCTCGAACAATGAACAATCCTATTAATCCATTAAAGACCTGTTCTGCTACAAGATGATGGTGATGGGGATGATAGGAAAATATTCCAGAAGGATGATTTTGGGGAATGGTGAACTCGTAGGTGAACTGTTCTTGAGGAGGGATACTCAGGAAAGGATTATCGCCGGTTCCTGTCGGGATAACGTGTAAGCCGTGATAGTGTAGGTTAGTCGGTTGCTGGAGATGATTCGTCAAATGGATACGAACGGTATCTCCGGCTTTGGCTTCTAGGCGCGGCGCGGGGAGTTGTCGGTTGTAACTCATCAGATAAGCTTGTTGAGCGTTGAAATTGAGAGGGGATAAACTCGCTTCTAAATTGAGTTCGAGCAGTCCATCACGACTTTGGATTAACTTAGGGGTTGGGGATGAGTTGGGTAAAGCACCTCTCTGATTTTTGCTAATGGCCCAGCTAGTGGCTGTAGTGGCCATCATACTCGCCGCGCTAACGAGAAGAAATTGTCTTCGTTTCATACAGACTAGCTATTATTAATGTTTATCTCTTGAGTATGGCGAGGAAAAATGAAATCCGGATGAAATAGCGGCTTTTTCTCTTTTGTTTTAAATAATTAAACCCTTAATTTCCTGAGCGGTTGCCGGGGCTAATAATACACCATTGCGATAATGACCGGTAGCTAATAAAACATTGCTATATCCGGATAACTTTTCAATAACAGGAGCCGCTTGTCCTTGGGGACGGGGACGCTTACCCAACCAACTATTAATGACTTCTCCTGCCGCTAAATCCGGACAAAAAGTCACGGCTTGCTGTCTCACTTGTTCTAATAATTCTGCTTGTGCAATGATTTCTCCTTTCTCATCCGGAAATTCGACCGTTGCACCTATCCAATACTCTTGATTACCCACAGGAATAATATGTATATCATCTCCGGTAATTACTGGTTGAAAATCTAAATTTCCTAACGGTTTATTCAGTTTTAATGTTAATGCTTGTCCTAATACTGGACTAATATTAACGGCTTGTTGTAGAGAAGCGCTCAGAGGTGTTGAACCTAACCCAGCCGCAATAACTACCCAGTCAGTTTCTAGGGTTCCATCCCTTGTCTGAACTTGATAGCAATGACGTAAATTTGCCTCATCTAGGTCACTAGCCGCCATATTTTGAACTTTGGCTCCAAAATGAAATTTAACGCCATTTAAACTCGCTCCTGTTACTAAGGTTTCTGTTAAACGAGTGGGGTCTATTTGTAAATCTTCAGGAGAATAAACAGCACCAATAACCCGCTCATTTTCAATTTGGGGACAATTTCTTTTAAGACGCTCTAAATCCCAAATTTGCAAAGGCCAACCTTGAGAATGACGTATCTGTATTAATTGTTCCCATTGAGCAACCTCTTCTCCTTCAAAACGTAACATCACAATGCCTTGTCGGTTATGAGGAATCTTCAAGCCTGTCAAACTCTCTAATTCAGGGATAAGAGTTTTATAGCCTTTAATACTCTCATGTCTAAGCCGCCATCCTCGCCCCCGAGTTTTTTGACTAATTACCCCCATTAAAATACCAAGAGCCGCTCCCGTCGACCCACAAGCGGCTACTTTTTCCTCAAATACTGTGATCTCTAAACCCTTAACTTTACTGAGTTCATAGGCGATGGTAGCTCCTACCACACCGCATCCAATAATAGTAACTTTAGTCATTAGTGATTAGTGATTAGTGATTAGTGATTAGTGATTAGTGATTAGTGATTAGTGATTAGTCATTAGTCAGTAGTCAGTAGTCATTAGCCGCCGAGTCAGTTGTTTACTGATCAGTGTTTACTAACAACTCTTAACTTATAAGACTAATGACTAATAACTAAAATTAACTCCCTGGGGGAATCAAATCCAAGAAAGCATCAAAATCTCTAACAACTTCTTGGAATTGAGCCTGAGCGCGAGTTGGGCTGCGGTCTTGAGCGGCTGCGTCTAAACGCTCAAAATCCCCAAACACCTTTTTAGCCAAATCAGTTGCTTCTTTTTGATCTTTAGGTAACAGTTCACGAGATAAACCGAGCATCTGTTGACGGAGTTGACCTAAAGGCCCGTGAATATAGGTTCGGGTATCGACCCAATTTTGCTCAGAAATAAAGTCTTTTAATTGGGACAACTCTTGACGAGCTTGATTAACGGGTTCCACAAAGACTTGTAATTGTTCAATTTTTTCGGGACTATAGGTAGTCGGAATCGCAGCAGAGGGAGAACCTCCACAACTAACCAATAGTGTTGTTACCAGAACTAACAGAATTGATAGAATAGAACGAAAACGTGGCATTTTATGTTGTTAATGATTCAAGAATTTAACATCCTGATGAACTGATTTTCTCAGCCATCAAATAAATTTTAGGTTTGGCGACGTAGAAAATTGACCATTATCTGAGATATCTCACCTGACCAATGCTCTTGGGGATAGTGTTTGGCTTCTTCAAGTTTGATTAATTCAATATTGCTTTTAGTCGCCAATTTTTCAGCATCAGCCGAAGATAGCCAAGGGTCAGCCGATCCCCAAATAATCAGAGTCGGCTTAGAGAAATCAGCCAAACCCGATTCTAATTCTGCCATAGATTCAGCCAATTTCAGATTTTTTATTGTGGCAAGTAAGGCTCGTCCGGTGGCTGAAGTTTTTAAAAAAGGTTTACGATAAACACTCAGACGCTCATCACTAATGACAAACCCGCTACCGCCTTCTAAAGTTCGATCGACTAACAGAGGATCTTGAGTGACCATATCCCCAACCAAAGGCAGTGCCCATTGTTTCATGGCCCAAGGGAGTTTGGCGTTGGTGGAAAGGGGCGTATTCAGGATAATCAAACGCTCTATCATTTCTTTTGAGCGCAAAGCATATTGTAATCCCACTGAGCCTAAAAAACCCTGAACCACTAAAGACACTTTTTCTAAATTGAGTGCGGCTATTAAATCAGACAACGCTTTAATAAAAGCCTCGGGAGTATAGGCAAACCGTCTAGTATCAGGTTTGTCAGAAAATCCAGAACCTATCCAATCTGGTGCGATCGCTCTTAGTCCTGATTCTGCTAGTTGGGGCATGACCTCAGTCCAACTATAACTTTGAGAAGGCAACCCATGCAGGAATAGCACTGGCGGCTTATGGGTGTCGTTGTTAGGGATAGCTTCTCGATAAAACCACTTGAGCGTTCCGACTTCAATTGTATTTTCGGTAATTGTCACTCTTTTAATTGAGATGAGTATATTAATTTGCTAATAGACATTCTCCCACGCACCCGCATCAGGAACATGGGCTTTTCCCAACAGAATCTACTCACAGGCCGGCAACGCCCGAGACACCAAAGTCTGCTCCCGTCCTTGTTATGATAAGCTAATCTTATCTAACAGAGCTTATAAATTTATTTCGCTGCGGTGACTGAAAAGCTTTTAACAATTTTATATTTTAGGATACCTTTTAAGAACGTAGAAATTCTTTATCTAAAACCCCATAAATTTTAATAATTTTTCGCTCCGACTTCAGAAAAACTTCATTATTATAAGGTATACTTTTTTAAAAAAACAGAAAGTAGAACCAAATTCAATGCACCAACTCAACCATAAAAATGTTTTAACTCAGAACAGGACTGTTGAAAAAGTCAGAGCATCAACACCATTAACCATCATCTCTGATGAGAGCTTATTAGCGACTTTTGATGAGATAGAATTGTTGCGCGAGCAGATACAGTCTTGGCATAGTCTGGCAAAGCTCCAGAATAGCCGCTTAGAAGTTCTAGAACAAGAACTATATTACACAAATCAGGAGTTATGTAATGCCTTTATGTTTCAAAAGAAAAGTTTCACTGAGGTTATACAATTAGCTAAAGCCATATTAGCGAGTGGAAAATCTGCCAGTGAATGTTTAGCGGAGCTAATCGTTAGTGTGTACGGTTTTCCCGTTAAATTAGAAGACTTACAACCTTCACCCTAGAAAGTCTTGAGTTTTCCTCATACAGTCTGACTTAAAAGCTACCTCAAAAACGATAGTGAGTATGTAAGTTAAGGGATGGGGTGATCTGTGGGAACAGGGCCGCCCCTACCACCAGAACTAAAAATTATAAATTGTTCTCTTTGTCCTGATTAATCTTTAAAGAAAAATTTCAAAAATCCTTGGGTAATAGATGTAGTTCGCACGGACTCAAAACTCAACTAAAAAAAGATAGAGTTTCTCAAATTTATGAAAGTAAAGTTTAATAGTTAGCGATAATTTCCCGGATTTTTTTTAATCATTAAACCCGATGCTCCTAAAACTAAAAAACCTAAAATCGTAGTTGGTTCAGGTGTGCTTGGCGCGTTGCTGACATTAATAGCAAAAACTCTTTGAGAAAGCTGAGAATTCCAACTTATCCCACTGTCAATAGTAGTAAAAATGTTTAAGGGCGGAGCCGTTAGTCCAGTGTAACCCGGCGAATTTTCACAGCTATTACCCAGACAGCTTGATTGTAGTTGCATGGAACTTCCACTCTCAGTACGCACAACAAAAGCATAATTGGCATTTGTGTTTAATGAAATAGTAGAAGAGGGGCTAAAAGTAACCACCGTAGGTGTCAAAACATCCAGAGAAACAGATTGGCTAATGGTTGCAAAAGGTGAACCCGTAGGAGAATAATTATCATCAAGTGAGTTATAAAGATCTATACTAACCGTCTCAGGTATTGTACTATTAGAGACTAAAGATAGTTGAATATTCGTTAGCGTAGAAGCGTAAGTTGGAGCTTTGAAACTGGCTCCAGTTCTATCCTTGTTTGATAGTTGATACAGTTGATTAGCCGTAGAAGTCCCTGAGAGATTAATGTTACTCACTAGGGTTGCCGCTTCAGATTTAGCAGACGCTAATGTTAAAGATAAAGCAGAAGCACTGATCGCTACTAAAGAAAAAGCTGTCACTTTAGCTAGGGAATAAGGCCTTTTCATATATTTAAATAGAGTTTTGGGAATAACTATTATTAATTTTAGTCTTTAAAAAATTAAATGACAAGATTTTTTTAAATTTAAAATTAAGATTAGATTTGTCAACTTTAAAAGTAATTTTAACGAAAAATATAAGCCCAAAATTTTAATTAATAAAAACAAAACAGTATTTCTACGTAAACAACAACTTAGTTGGTATGGCCGGAGATCATTTCCTAAAAAACTCAAAACAATAGTATTTTTTACGGCTGCTATAGGCGAGTTTTAGCGGCTGCAATTGGAATTGGTAGAAATCTGCTTATGGCTGGGTTTGGGAACTTGTTGCCGACGGATGATTGTAGCTGAGAAATGCTCCAGAATTGAACCTGTAGGTTAAACTAGATAAAGCTCATTTTTTGCGGCAAATACAGTTTCTTTAAATCTGGCTATGGCATTTTTGCGTCAATACATCGCTCCCTTGGTAGCTGTTATCATCTTTTTAGTGGCCTTAGTGGTGGTCAGCGCCCGAACTTTCCTACCTGCTGGGCTTTCAGGTCCCGCACCCACAGACGATTTAGGGTTAGCTATCCCTAAAACCTTGGATCAAGTTTATCCCTCTAGCTTAACTCGCTCCTACTAAAAATTTGGGAATTGGTACTTGTCAGCTTAGAGCAAGGTTGAGCAACGTGTTACCCGAAGGTTATCGATTAAAACAGGGATCGAGTAAAGATACAGCATTACTGGTGAAGTTTATGAACGAAACTTACCAGGAACTTTTTCCTAAACAAGAAAATTTCTCTCATCTGGCGGAAACCGTCAGAAAATATTTTTCCTCACAAACTCCCCTGTGGTTGGTAGAATTAAGCTCTGAAACTGAAAAACTATCCACCTCTATAGCTTGTTTATGGATGGGAACTGGCGTTGATCAGGTCACAGGAGAGCGATATGCTCACATTTTTTTAGTCTACGTTGCCCCCCAACATCGTTATCAGGGCATCGCTACGGCTTTGTTCAATCAAGCTCAAAATTGGGCAAAAAGCAGAGGAGATCGCCAAATGGGGCTGCAAGTTTTCCTCAATAACCAGTCTGCCCTCAATTTATATGATCGTCTCGGTTTTAAACCTCAATCTTTAACGATGATTAAACCTCTCAATAATAGCTTTGATTGAAACGATTATTTTATTTTTGAGAATTTGTGCTAAGGGAATGATAATCTATCAAATATGAACGATGATGACCTAAATGCAATTGATCAACAAGATAGCCCTCTGGATTACCTCGAAGAAGAAAGTCTCCCCCCTGACCCAGAGGAGATGTTGGCGTTGCTCTCTTCAGAAATGCCATCGCATCGGATGATCGCCACTAGAGCTTTTTGTGAACTCAAAGATGATCGCTCTATTCCTTTTTTAATTGAATTATTAAATGATCTTTGTCCTCTAGTTCGAGTGAGTGCCGCCTATGCTTTAGGGCGTAATACCAGCGCTAATGCAGTAGAACCTCTAATTAATCTACTTCATACAGATTTGAATGGCTATGTTCGTAAAGGAGTGGTTTGGGCTTTGGGAAATTGCCGCGATCGCCGCGCCTTAAAACCTTTGCTTCATGCACTCAAGACCGATATTTCAGCCGTGCGCCTTTGGGCAGCCAGCAGTCTTGCTCAAGTTGCTAAACTAGAATACGAGGATGTTATTGCCGCTATCCCTCCTCTAGTGGAAGGATTAAGAGGAGATTTAACGGCGGCAGTTCGAAGCAACTGTGCTTGGTCAGTCGGACAACTTTGCCAAGAACTCCCGTTAAACGTAGTCTATGCTACGGCTATTGATGCCTTAATTGAAGCATTAGTAGAAGATCTAGACCTCGGAGTTAAAGAAGATGCTAAAGGAGCATTGCTAAAACTCGGTGACCCTCGCGGACTTCAAATGATTGAGGAGTTAGAACTTGAAGGACTGATCTAAATACTTAACAATTAACCGTCTAACTAATGCCTAATCACTCATGACTAATGACTAATCACTAATGACTACTGAAAAACCACTTATTTTGGGTATTAGCGGGGCTTCAGGTTTAATTTATGCCGTCCGCACCATCAAATTTCTTTTAGAGGCTAACTATATCATCGATGTGGTGGCTTCAAAAGCTGTTTATATGGTGTGGCAAGCTGAACAAAATGTTCGGATGCCGGCCGAACCTGACCTACAAGAACAATTTTGGCGCGAACAAGCCGGGGTTCCTCAGCTTGGGAAACTGCGTTGTCACCGTTGGTCTGATGTAGGAGCAAGCATTGCTAGTGGTTCTTTTCGGACTTTAGGCATGGTTATTATTCCTTGTAGTATGAGTACCGTTGCCAAAATAGCGGCAGGTTTAAGTTCGGATCTCATGGAAAGAGCCGCCGATGTTCAACTTAAAGAAAGCCGTCCTTTAGTGATTGTTCCCCGAGAAACTCCCTTCAGCTTGATTCATTTAAGAAATTTGACTCAGTTAGCTGAAGCCGGTGTAAAAATTGTCCCTGCTATTCCTGCCTGGTATCATGACCCAAAAACCATTGAGGATTTGGTAGATTTCGTGGTTGCTCGTACTTTAGATCAACTTGATCTTGATTGTGTTCCTTTAAAGCGTTGGGAAGGCCAGTAAATGTACCAGTAAAGCCGATAAGCTCAATAGCCAGATTTCTGTACAATGAAAAAAGGTTATATTTATGAGGCGGGTTGACCGAAAATTTGGGGCGCAAGCAGAGCTTTTTACTCTCTATTTCCTGTGCTTATGATAGCTATTATTATCTTTCGTCCACTGATTATCATAGCTTTGCTGGTTATTTCAATTGTTTTTGTCTTGCAAAATCAGCAACCAGTAGCTTTAGTTATTTTTGGCACTAAGACGATACAATTGTCTCTGGCTGTGTGGGTATTAATTTTTGCTGGAGCCGGGTTATTTACCAGTTTATTGTTACAGTTATTGTATGTCAGCTTTAGACGAAGAACTCCCCGAGAACCATTAGCGAGTATGTCTCCTCCTGAGCCGGTTGCTCCACCACCAAGACAAGGATTCACTAGAGAAGTGTTTGAGTCAAACAGGCAAAAAGAAGTATCAGATAGGCCCTCTACTACAGATTCTCAGACGAATTTTGAATGGGATAGAGACAATAGCTCCAAAGATTGGGATATTGAAACCCCTCCTTCAGAACCTACGGTTATACAGAAAGAATTTAACTCTATTTTTTCTCAAGAGCAAGCGTCGAATTTTGAAGTTCAGCAGCAACCTAAAACTACTTCTCGTCAAGGTTCGGTCTATTCTTATAGCTATAGGGAGGCAAAACCGCCAGAACGCCGTTCTCCTGACCCGGTTTACGACGCTGACTACCGAGTGATCAATTCTCCCTATCCTGAAAATCCGCCTCAGTCCACAGACAAAGAAGATGAAGATGAGGAATGGGTTTAACCCATCATCATAACTTCTCTAGACTGTTGTCTGACAAGACCTGACATGGCTGCTTGTTGTAGAGCGATAAATGCTTCTAAATCTTCTTCACTATACTTTTTACTTAACATTCGGCGTAGGTTTTCTTCGGCTTCTAGGGTTAAATAGCCTGTATCAAGAGCTTGTTTGACAACATCACGTATATAATACATTTCTCTGGCTCCTAGTTAATTAAAACAAATGTTTAAACAATTTTTGGGTGGAAACCCTCATAGGTGGTTGGCATATAGTAGTTATTTAAATAAATATACCGTTTATTGACTTGACAGAATACTATTTATAAAAATTTTGTCAACATTCAATAAAGTTTTTGTTAAGCTACCTAATTCTAGAATACCCAATGAAGTTACATTTGGCAGCCATAACTCTTATTGAATTGATCAAGCTACTTTAAAAAACATCAACTGTTCAGATATATTATCAAGATATATTGATATAATCAAGACTAGAATTTATAACTAAAGATAGATGACATTTTCTATTTTAAGATTATTTATTCGTGAATTTGCTAGATTATGATCATTGTTTAGCTTGAGAGTTTCCTATAAATGACCCTAAATTTACTCAAAGGAGTTAGTATATTTCTCATTGGTATGCCTGGTACCGGCAAAACTACGGTAGGAGAGCTATTAGCCGAGAAATTAGGCTATCGTTTTTTTGATAGCGATGTGTTAATTGAGCGCGTGAGTGGAAACACGGTTAATGAGATTTTTAACACACTAGGAGAAGAGGCTTTTCGAAAAATAGAATCTCAAGTTTTGAGTGAGCTTTGTAGCTATACAAAAAGCATTATCGCTACAGGTGGAGGCATCGTCATAAAACAAATGAATTGGAGTTATTTACGTCATGGGTTAATTATTTGGCTTGATAGTCCTGTTGATTTACTGATACAACGCTTAAAGGAGGATAGCACTCGACCTTTACTCAGAGATGTTGACCTTGAACAGAAATTACAATCTTTATGGACTCAGAGACGACCTTTGTATAAACAGGCAGATTTACAGATTTCGATCACAGAGCATCAAACCCCCGAGCAGATTGTTTCGCAAATTCTAGCTCAAATTCCCTCGATTTTAAAAGTCAATCCTGTCGTTCAATAGTCAGTCTTGTATAAGGAGCCGCCAAGTACAAGATTTCGATCACATTATGTTAATGCTAATTTTGTAAGTATTTTTGCAAAAATGCGCGGGTTTTTTGCCAAGCATCTCTGGCTGCCGCTTCATTATAGCGAGTTCCCGAAGGATTAGCAAAAGCATGATCGGCATCTTCATAAACATAAATTTCTACAGGTTTACCAAGAGATTGAAGGGTTTTTTCAAATTCTCTGACTTTGGTTACAGGAGGGTTTTGATCCAATCCTCCAAAAATTCCTAAAATTGGTATCTGTAGAGGTTTTAGTACATTGGGATTGGTTTCTATTCCCCCACCGTAATAAATCACGGCGGCATCAAGTTCTGTAGGAAATAATAAAGCGGTATTAAAAGACCAAGTTCCCCCAAAACACCAGCCAATACTAGCAATTTTGCTGGCTTTTTGATTTTGTTCTAAATATTGATAAGCCGAACGCAGATTATCTTTAAGTAACTTAGGATTTTTTTGAGCTTCTGTGACTAATTGTGCGGCTGTAGCGGGATTATCTGCCACTTGTCCCCCATACAGGTCCACCGCTAAGGCCGTGTATCCTTCTCCGGCTAGTCGCTGTGTCATCATTTTAATATTATCGTTGAGTCCCCACCACTCATGAATAACAATTAAGGCGGGTAAATCTTTGTTCGTTTGGGATGGACGCGCCAGATAACCTTTGAGCGGTTTTTTATTCATGGTTCCATAGGTCACCGATTCTACTTGAACCGGTACAGTAGGCTGGGGGACCGAACGAGTTCCCGACTGTTGGGTTACCATAGGAGTGGCTATAGGGGAATCATTTGCATGGGATTGCCAGATTTTTTGAGCATAATCCGGATTTTGAGGAGATAGCGCCATCGTGGACGAAAAACTGCCCGTGTACAAGATCACTCCTAACAAGCTTAAAACTACCAAGAGGAAAAATTTACGCATTATAGTATTTAAAAAGACTTTTTTAGAAGACAACTTAGGTTATGGTAACCCCTCGAGGAATTATTAAATTATATTAAGAAATAATAAGATCCCTATATTTAAATAAATCTTCTTAGCTAATATATTGTCAACCTCGTTAAAAACTTTAATAATTTCTTTAGATTGTTTTGAGAGAAAAGTTTTTCTCAGAGAATCTGAAAGAATCCCTCAAACAGTTAAAAGGCAGGAAACTATCGTGAATTCTTCTATGTTACGACAATTATGGACTGTAGTGGAAGAAAGTCAAGCCCATATATTACTGAGTTTACCTGATCAGGACTTAGTGAATCAACTGCTACAACGATTACAAGAAAAAGAAACTCTCACTACAGAAGAATCCAAAAAAGTCAAGGGTTATATTCGCTTAAGAACCCCTTTAATTAGAGATTTAGCCCAGTCTCGTTTGAGAGAATTTCAGCCGCATTTAGGGATTAACCCCGAAGCAAGAGAATTAAGCGTTAACCATTAACAGCGATGACTGTCATCCTGGCGAGTTCTCAAGAAAAGCTCTCTTTAGCTCTGTTATAGGCAAATAAGAGCGATAACGAGATTTTAGCCATTGAGACTGTCTTAACATATTCTTCAACTGCTATAACAATTGACTTGAGAATCTTAGAGAAATTCTGGCTAAACCGTACTAATTTACTAATAACAAAGGCGAATTTAGAACTAATCCTCCTAGGGTGGTACAAAAATGTTAGGATTGCGACAGAAGATGAAGAGTGATAGAAAAGGGAAAAACGCTGCATGGAAGAATTTGACAGGTCGATATCCTTTGACGGACGGGATATTAGACTAAAACTAGGATTACTAGCCCCTCAAGCGGGCGGCTCCGTCTTAATTCAATCGGGAGATACGGCAGTATTAGTTACAGCAACTAAAGTACCTGGCCGGGAAGGAGTAGATTTTCTTCCGTTAACGGTTGATTATGAAGAAAGACTTTATGCAGCAGGACGAATACCAGGAGGGTTTCTCAGACGGGAAGGTCGGCCTCCTGAAAAAGCCATTTTAATCAGTCGTCTGATAGATCGGCCTTTACGTCCTCTGTTCCCCCATTGGTTGAGAGATGATCTTCAGGTCATCGCTACCACTTTGTCAATGGATGAAGAAGTTCCCCCCGATGTCTTAGCGGTAACCGGGGCTTCTCTAGCAGTGATATTAGCAAAAATTCCCTTTTTTGGGCCGATGGCAGCCGTTCGAGTCGGTTTAGTAGGGGATGATTTTATTATTAACCCTACCTATAAGGAAATTAACACCGGAGACCTGGATCTGGTGGTGGCTGGGAGTCCTGAAGGTGTGGTCATGGTGGAAGCAGGAGCTAACCAGTTACCTGAACAAGACATCATTGAAGCGATCGATTTTGGTTATGAAGCGGTACGGGATTTAATTGCCGCCCAACTTGATGTCATTCAAACCTTGGGAATAGAAATCGTTTCTTCAGAAGAACCCCCCGTTAATCAGCCTGTGCTGGAGTTTATTACTGAGCGTACTAGCGACGAGATTAAAAAAGTTCTCTCTCAGTATGACCTTGATAAAACCGCCCGGGACCTGGCCCTAGATGAGATCAAAGCCGCTAAAGTCCAAGAAGAGATCGCCTCTCTACCTGAAGAAGACCCCGTTAAAGTTGCCGTTACAGAAGACTCGAAATTAGTTTCCAACCTATTCAAGGACGTAACCAAAAAACTCATGCGCGCTCAAATTATTAATGAGGGCGTGAGGGTAGATGGTCGTAAACTCGATGAAGTACGTCCTATTAGCTGCCGTGTGGGTCTTCTGCCCCAACGAGTTCACGGAAGTGGTCTATTTTGTCGCGGACTGACCCAAGTTCTCTCTCTAGCCACTCTAGGAACCCCAGGAGATGCTCAAGAGTTAGCTGATGATCTCCATCCCGAAGACGAAAAGCGCTATCTCCATCATTATAATTTCCCTCCCTACTCAGTGGGCGAAACCCGTCCTATGCGCTCTCCCGGACGGCGGGAAATCGGTCACGGTGCTTTAGCCGAACGGGCAATTACTCCGGTTTTACCCACTCAGCAGGAATTTCCCTATGTGGTTCGGGTCGTGTCTGAGGTGCTTTCCTCTAATGGTTCGACTTCTATGGGGTCTGTGTGCGGCTCCACTCTGGCCTTAATGGATGCTGGAGTTCCCATTACTAAACCCGTCAGTGGGGCGGCCATGGGATTAATT
Source organism: Gloeothece verrucosa PCC 7822 (assembly GCF_000147335.1). Lineage (NCBI taxonomy): Bacteria > Bacillati > Cyanobacteriota > Cyanophyceae > Chroococcales > Aphanothecaceae > Gloeothece > Gloeothece verrucosa. The sequence continues at coordinate 5,916,859 of NC_014501.1, read as the reverse complement.
AAAGAAGGCGACGAAGTGCGTATCCTCACCGATATTCAGGGGATAGAAGATTTCTTAGGGGATATGGACTTCAAAGTAGCTGGAACCGACAACGGCATTACAGCCCTTCAGATGGATATGAAAATTACAGGGCTGTCTATGGATATTGTCGCTAAAGCCATCGAACAAGCAAGACCGGCGCGGTTACATATCCTTGACAAAATGCTCAGTGTCATTGAACAACCCCGTCCAGAATTGTCTCCCTATGCTCCCCGTCTATTAACCATGAGGATCGATCCGGATATGATCGGGTTGGTTATTGGTCCTGGTGGGAAAACGGTTAAAAGTATTACTGAACAAACCAAGACCAAGATCGATATTGATGATGATGGAACGGTGACCATTTCCGCTTCTGAAGCTGAACAAGCCGAACGGGCTAAACAGTTAATTCATAATATGACCCGTAAACTCAATGAAGGTGAGGTGTATGTGGGTCGTGTGACTCGCATCATTCAGATCGGGGCTTTTGTGGAAATTATGCCCGGTAAAGAGGGTATGATTCATATTTCTCAACTGGCTGAAGGTCGAGTCGGTAAAGTTGAGGATGAGTTAGCCGTTGGGGATGAAGTCGTGGTTAAAGTTCGGGAAATAGACAATAAAGGTCGTCTCAATTTAACCCGCTTAGGTATCCATCCTGAAGAAGCCGCCGCAGCCCGTAGAGCCGCCGCACTTCTCTAGGTGACATTAACAGTGCGGAACTCGTTCCGCACCCCAGTTAACCCTGTATTTTAAACGGCGTGGAGGTCGCCTCCACGTTAACTGTTATTAGTATTTAATGCTTAGTAAGGTAAGTAATGTTCAAGCAAGTCGGGAATCGTTAATCATTAACAGTCATTTATTTTTTTTCTTTATATATTAAAGATAGTAGAAATGTTTTAAACAAAATTTATGTGGAAATATTTAGGGGCAACTTTAGGAATAACAAGCTTATTAACTTGCCTCGGTTCGCCGGTCTTAGCAATTCAGTTTGCTGATGGAACAAGGTCTTTTGAAAAATCCCCTCTTTTACTAGATGCTATTACGACTTTTGACGGCGTTAGAGTCCCGGCGGCTAAGTATTATTTTACCATTGAAATTCCTGAAGATGTCGGAGAACCTGTCGGAAAAATTGTGATCGGGCAGCGCTACTCACCCCAAACGATTGATTTTTATCCCGAGAAAACAGTGGCTTTTGTAGGAACTTATACCCATCGAGGCGAAAACTATACTATTAAAAATGCTGAATGGGATAGACAATTTGAAACAGTTACGGTGACGTTTGATCCGCCTATTCCGCCGGGAAATACGGTAACGGTGGGATTAAAACCGATTAGAAATCCGGATTATGGCGGCGTTTATTTATTTGGCGTTACGGTTTTTCCGCAAGGGGAAGACTCGTTAGGTTTGTATCTGGGAGTCGGACGATTTCATTTTTATCAAAATGGCGATAGGCTGTAGTAAAAATTGAAAACATTTCGTTTGTTTGCCTATTTTAAGATTAATTATCATTGATGTTTACTAACAAACAGATACTCCCCTGCCCCCCTAAATAAGGGGGTGGAGATTCGTTGATTAATGGTAGCCCATCACAAGATTTAACAGAGATCAATTATGGCTTTCAAGGTAGGAAAATAAAGAAAATTAAAATTTGATAATTACAAGCCTTCAGTAATGGGATGAAAGAAAAAAGCAAACCCTAACAGAATGTAAGTTGCCAGTAATAAAGTTCCTTCTAGCCAATTCGACTTACCATCAGAACTAATAGAATTAGCAATCAGTACAGAAACAGCCACAGCAACTAACTCAAAAGGATTAAAATTTAAATCCATCGGTTGACCCAAAAACCAACCCGCAATCACCAAAACTGGGGCAACAAATAGCGCAATCTGTAAACTAGAACCTACCGCTACCGATAAGGAAAGATCCATTTTATTTTTCATCGCTACCGTTACCGCCGTAGCGTGTTCAGCCGCATTACCAATTATTGGCAACAAAATCACCCCAGTAAATAAAGAAGTCAACCCTAACTTAGAAGTCGCTTCTTCTAAAGAATTAACTAATAACTCTGATTCGATGGCGACTCCAACGGTGATCACCAATAATAACACTATCCAAAACCCGAGCGGCTTACTCGAACTTTCAGCGTCGTCTATGGCGGCTAATTCCTCTTCAGTAGCGATTCCCGCCTCATAAAGATAAGTATGGGTTTTCATGGAAAAAAACAAGGTTAACCCATAAACCAAAATTAAAATGACAGCAACAGCGACGGATAATTGCTGTAAAGTTGTTTCCTCAATGCCTGAAGAGGTATATTGCACCGCAGTGGGTAAAAGAATCGCAATCACCGCTAAATTCATCGAGGAGGCATTTAAACGAGCCGCTACGGGCTGAAAATATTGCTCTTTGTAGCGAAGTCCTCCTAAGAGCATAGCAAACCCCATCACCAAAAGTAAATTACTGATAATTGAGCCTGTAATCGTTGCTTTAACAATGGTGACTAATCCCTCTTTGAGAGCAATGAAAGCCAAAATTAATTCTGTGGCATTGCCAAAGGTGGCATTTAATAGCCCTCCTAAGTTAGGCCCCACCACTACCGCAATTTCTTCGGTTATCGTTCCCATAAAAGCGGCTAAGGGCACAATGGCTAAACCTGCGGTAATAAAAACTATAGTAGAATTCCATGCCAAAAAATGAGCGACAAGAGAAATGGGGACAAAGATTGACAAAATCAGAAATATAGTGTTTTTGTTGAGCATCTAGCTTGTCTATAATTTTAAAAAATCGGGACTAGCTTTTATTTTGACAAAAATCGGCCATCTCGTTGCGTTAATTTATAAAAATTGTTTTAATGTGATGAATATTTCTCTCTTCATGTCCTTCTAATCTTTCAAAAGAATTATGTCTTATGTGCGATGTGTGGCTATCTAATCAAAGATAAGGTAATCATATATCCAAAAACTCTTGTAACTTTGTTTATGTTGTTGTTAACAAACTAAAAAAAAATCTCAGTTTAAAAATCAAAAAAAAGTTATTTGCTCTTGAGTATTAAGTAGATTATGCTTAAAATCTTCTCTCCTCCTACAGTCAATACAACAAAACAAATTGTCTGTTGCTATTGTAACCGCACTGAACAAACCATTATTGCCCGCATTACTAATCTGGATGAACACGATTGTGAACGAGTGGTCTTTCCGCAAGAATGTTTCTTTTTTACGGCTCCTTACCAAGCTAAACTAGAAATTTATCGGCAGTCAGCCCTAGGAGTATTGCAAGAGCTTATTCCTTGCCTAGAACTCCAGATTCCTAAATCTCGTTAATCCTTAAACATCCAACTTTAAACTCATCTAGGAAACCGGCAATCAACAATTAATTAGTAAATATGACTAAAGAAACCGTTGATAACGTCAAAGCCTATTTACAAGAAATTGGCCGCACTCCCTTGTTAAATGCACAACAAGAAATCGAACTGGCCACTCAAGTTCAAAAAATGATGGCTTTAATAGACAAAGAGAACCCTACCCCAGAAGAAAAACGCATTATTCAACAAGGGAAACGCGCCAAGCGCAAAATGATTAATGCAAATTTACGTTTAGTGGTATCCATTGCTAAAAAATATCAAAGACGTGGCTTATCTTTTCTCGATTTGATTCAGGAAGGGAGTATCGGATTAATTCGAGGGGTAGAAAAGTTTGATCCCTCCAAAGGTTATAAATTTTCCACTTACGCTTATTGGTGGATTCGTCAAGCTATGACCCGTGCCATCGCCGACCAAAGTCGTACCATTCGTTTACCGAGTCATCTCACAGAAAGTCTCAACAAACTTAAAAGAGTGACTCGTCAACTGACCGGAGAATTAGGGAGAAGACCCACAGAACAAGAATTAGCAAACGCGCTTGAGTTGTCTCTTCATGAATTACACGCTATCCGCCAAGCCGATCATCGTACTCGCTCTTATAGTTTAAACATGAAAATGGAGGATGAGCAAACAGAGCTAGAAGAACTTTTGGCAGATAATTCAGAAACGCCTAATGATTTTGTTGCTCAAATCGAATTAAGATCGATGGTGGATGAACTGCTGGAAAGTTTACCGCCTCGCCAGCAAGAAATTATTGCTCTACGCTATGGACTAAAAAACGGTAGACAAATGAGTTTAGAAGAGGTCGGTAACTACTGTAATCTTAGCCGCGAACGAGTCAGACAACTTCAAAATAGGGCAATGAGAACTTTAAAATATAAAGCTTTTAAGCTCAAAAATTTAGCTGTATAAATTAAAGATTTTGCAAGATAAGGGAGTTTTAATCAAATAAACTCTCTTTTCTTGTAAGGTAAAAAGACAAAAGAAACATTAATCCGGATTAAGTTAAATCTTCTACTTGCCCATGTAAACTGCATCCAGCAAAATTTTAAAAACATTGGCTTTAATTGCACGTTCAACCGCTTGGTAGGTAATTAAATCACCAATATCTAAAATGACATTTCCTTGCTCATCAAAAATGACTTGGATTACTGGATATCCCAAAATATCTTGAATCACTCCTTGTGGTACTGACAGATGAGTAGAATTATTTGATGAGTTTTCCTCCCTCAGATTTAGTTTATACTTTGTTACGCTTTTAGGCTCCTTATGATTAGAGTTACGGGTGTTACTGTGCTGTTTTAAGCTTAGATAGGTTTGGGCTATATCTTGATTGTGCAAAATCGGCTACCTCCTTTAACCTCCTTATTGATCTTTAATAAATTAATTTTTAATAATATCATTTTTATTGGTTTTTAAATATCAATTTATTTTAAAAAACTCATCTATTGAAAAATAAACTTTGTAATAGTTTCTAATTAAAGAATAACTAAGCCTTGTTTTTTCTCAATCATTCTCAAGAAAGAATTGAGAAAATTATTTCTTTAGATATAAAAGTTTTTTTGTCTTTTTAATATTTTCATGTTTTTTTTGGGAGGGTCTCTCTCTTAAGTTAGATAAATTTTTTGAATCTATCTGTCTTAAGATATATTTTTAAGAGGAGATTTAGACCGGAAACCTACTTTAGATAGATAAAAATCTTGATGGGCTAGGTGTTCTAGACTTAGGATTGAAAGCTTATCCTTAAATCGAAAGAAACAACTAATCAATTTATCTCTTGAGTTCTTGATATAGAAGTAAATATATAAATCTGATTACAATTTAACCCCAAAGAGAGAGGACAGTTAAGTTTTAAGTAAATACCATTTAAAAGAAAATACCATTTTAAAATTAAAAAAAATCTTTTTTTTCAACAAAATCTATCATCAATAACTGTATCAAATCCTATGAATGAAGTAATGAAAACCATTAGAACGAGTTTACAAGAAATTTTGGCTAGTGGAATAAAAATGCTTCCGGGTTTACTCACTGGCATAATCATCATTATGCTAACCGCCTATGCCGCCAAATTTACGCAATCCCTATCTAATCGGGTAGGACACCGTACCCTTCGCAGTCAATCTTTACAAATATTATTTTCTAAAACCTCTTATGTAATGACTTGGGTAACGGGTGTTATTTTTGCCTGTGTGGTCGCTTTTCCTAGTTTAAGATTAGGAGATATCATCGCCACTCTAGGATTAGGTTCAGTCGCTATAGGATTCGCCTTTCAAGATATTTTTAAAAACTTTTTAGCCGGTGTTCTGATCTTAATACAAGAACCTTTCCGTATTAGCGATCAAATTATTGTTGGTGATTATGAAGGGACAGTGACTCAAATTAATATTCGTACTACAGAAATTGCCACTTATCAAGGAGAAAAAATTTTGTTGCCTAATTCTACTGTTTTTACCAGTGCCGTACAAGTCAGAACAGCGTTAGGCAAACGTAGAACAGATTTAGCATTGGGAGTAGATTATAATACTTCTTTATCTGAGGCTAGAGAAATTTTACAGCAAACTCTTCAACAGGTAAACGGCGTTCTTCCTGATCCAAAACCTGATATTGATATAGTCGCTTTTGGGGAAAGTTCGATCGATTTAATTGCTCGTTATTGGACACTTCCTCAACAACAGATTGTTAGAAGAACCCAAACTCGAGCCATTTTAGCAATTAAAGAAGCTTTTGATCAGGCAAAAATTAATATTCCCTATCCGATTCGCACTCTGTACTTTTATAATCAGGATAAAACTCTCGATTCCCTGCCCGCTTCTAATGGACATTCGATGAACTTAAAACGATAAGGAAACTGCTGACTATGATTAAAATGATTAATTGAATACTATGAGAGAAATGCTAACTCGACTCAAATCATAGTTAATCAAATAATCAAAAAAATCATAGTTAATCATCACAAAAATCATCATTAAACTTAGCCAACTAGCCCAGACCGTAAAGCTCTTACTGCCGCTTGAGTGCGATCATTAACACAGAGTTTATTAAGAATATTTCGTACATGAGTTTTAACGGTTCCTACGGTAATATAGAGTTTTTCAGCAATTTGAGCATTATTACAACCGGCAACAATTAACTCTAATACATCTAATTCTCGATCAGTTAAAGGGTCGTTTTCGATCAGTTTTGCGTATTCATCGTCAACGCCTTCAATTTTAACGCTCTTTTGCGGCTCAGCCGGAACGGTTTCAGGAACTTTTTGAACAGTAGCGGAAGTCAAAGCATCTCTTCTAGCTTGCTTAAGAACAATTCGCGCGATCGCTGGATCAATCCAAGTATTTCCTTCATGGGTGGCTTTAATTGCTTGAACTAAATTGTCTAAACTGACATCTTTGAGAGCGTAAGAATCTGCTCCAGCCGCAAAAGCCGCCATAACTGAGTCCTCAGTCTTGTGCATGGTCAAAATTAATACCTTGCTTCGCAGTTCTTCTCCTTCGGGGCTTGAGTGTTTCAGATTTTGTGTTACCTCAATGCCATCTATATCAGGTAAACCAATGTCAACAACCGCCACATCGGGTTGAGTCGCTCTGATGACTTTTAAAGCTTCCCGCCCATTGGCGGCTTCACCCACTAAGGTAATGTCCTGATTCTGTTGTAGAGCAGCACACAAACCTACGCGGCTTAGATCATGATCTTCGACTAAAACTACACGAATTTTGTCCATATTGAGTCACTTATTAGCTAGGAGAAGCTACAACTTTGAATGATAGGTCATTAATCCATAGCCAATTTTGCCCACTGGAGAATGAGCTATATCTTGATTATTATTGATCAATGACTATTTATTTAATTTGCTTACAGTATTCTAGAGGAATGATGCAAAATCGGTCATCCATCTTTCGGCACAATACACCTAACTTCTAACTTTGTTATCCTCGAATAGGACAGCCTAATGCTGGCCTAACTCATCCCTATAGCCTATAGATTTAAGCACGAACAGTCAGTAAAATTGTTGATAAAGGCTATTCAATTTTCATTTTAGCAATAAAAAAGCTATTTCAGATTTTTTAAGCATGATTTTGAGGGTTACTCAGAACTCATGATTAATAAATTTGTCAAGGCGCAAGTAGTAGCGCCCCTATTAATCACTAGACCTCTTGCATAAGAAAAATGCTATTCCAAAGAGAAAAAAAGGGAAAAGGTTAAAGGGAAAAAAGTAGTACGGGTGCTTGGGTGGGTGCCCTTTCCCCCAATCCCCACTTCTGCAAGAAGTCTACTACAGATGAACAATGAGGTGATACTGTTGATTCCAGAAGGACGTGATTTAACAGACAGCAAAGCATTACAAGAAAAACTGCGAGAATGCGAAGAACGTTGGCAATTGGCGGTTCAAGTAATAGAACACGGCCATTTCGATTGGAATATTTTGAGCGGAGAAACCTATCAATCTCCGAAATTAAAAGCCATGCTCGGTTATGATGACCATGAAATCAGTAATGATTATCATCAGTGGCAAAGCTTAATTCATCCAGAAGACCTCCACTTAGTGAATGAAAAAATACGAGCTTATCTTGAGCGGAAAAGTCCTCATTATGTGGCTGAATACCGAATGCGCTGCAAAAATAACACTTATAAATCGATTTTAGCCACAGGACAGGCGAAATGGGATGACAACGGCCAAGCCGTTCGTATGGTGGGGTTTTATCAAGACTTGAGCCAACAAAAACAAGTGCGTGCCGAAATGGAGCCGCTCAACCCGGCCTTAGAAACAGGACAAAGCTTAAGCTTTAAGGGGCTATTTCAAGATATTGTCGAAAATATACAAATGGGGTTGCTGGTTTGGCATTTAGAAGATCCCAACGACTTAGAAAGTTTCCGCCTGATAGCCGCTAACCCGGCAGCGAATCAACTAATTGGGAAACCGTTAGAAAATTGTCTTGGCCAGCGTTTTGTTCAATGTTTTCCCAGAGCTTTTACAGATAATTCTGTCATCATTGAAGCTCATGCAGAAGTGATTCGGACTCGGCAAGCTCAAGCGATTCCTAAATTTAGTTATACTCAAAAGGATGAGCCGTCGAAAATATTAACGCTTAAGCTTTTTCCTCTGCCGAATAACTGTGTCGGTACGGCTTTTGAAGATATTACCCAACAGCGACAAACCGAAAAAGCCCTCGTGGAAAGTACCCGACGATATCGCTTAGTGGTTAATAGCGTCAAAGAGATCATTTTTCAAACCGATCTGAGCGGATGTTGGTCTTTTCTCAATCCCGCTTGGACCGAAATTACCGGTTATACCGTAATGGAAAGTCTCAATTGCCACTTTAGCAATTTTATTTTTGCCCCCGAAGACCAACAACATTGTCAAGAAATGTTTCAAGCCTTAATTAAGGGAGAACAAGAGATCTTTCAGGCTGAATTTCGTTGTCAAACTCGAGATGGTAACTTCCGTTGGTTAGAAATGACCGCTCAACTCCATCAAGATGAGGAATCTGACACCTACTTAGGCGCATTAGGCACCATTAATGATATCACTGAACGCAAGCGCACAGAGGCGATTTTACAAGCCCGTGCCGGCGAATTGACACGCTTAAATGCGGTTTTATTGGCGACAACGGCACAATTAGAGAAGCGCAACCAAGAACTGGATCAGTTTGCCTATGTGGCTTCCCATGACCTCAAAGCCCCTTTACGAGCCATTGCTAATCTTTCTGTCTGGATCGAAGAAGACATTAAAGATCAGCTAGACGAAGACACTCGCCATCAGATGGAACTGTTACGGGGACGGGTTCATCGGATGGAAGCTTTAATTAATGGTCTATTACAATATTCTCGGGTGGGGCGGCTCAAAGGCCAAACAGAAGTCATCAATGTAGGAGAACTTTTAACAGAAATTGTAGACTCTCTTGCGCCACCCTCAGAGTTTAGGATAGAAATTGTCGAGCCAATGCCTACCCTCGTGACGGAATCTTTTCCCCTACGACAAGTCTTGACAAATTTAATTAGTAATGCTCTAAAACATCATCATAATAATGAAGGAAATATTCAGATTTCAGTAGAAGAAAAAGAAGAATTCTACCAATTTTCCATCACCGATGATGGGCCGGGAATTGATCCCCAATATCATGAAAAAATATTTGGAATTTTTCAGACCCTAGAAGCCCGAGATAAAACTGAAAATACCGGCATCGGACTGTCCATCGTCAAAAAAACTGTAGAAAGTCAAAAAGGGAAGATTTGGGTAGACTCAAAGCTTGGTGATGGTACAACCTTTCGCTTTACTTGGCCGAAAACATCAATCTCTATCCATTGAAAGATAGGCATTCCACCTGTTAGCCGAGCAATTTATACTATAGACAAGTTAAAATATCAATAAGATTAATATATGTATAATATATTCCAGTCGGCTAACGACCTTTTTAACTAACTCAATGGAAGAAAAAGTGATTCATATTCTGCTTGTGGAGGATGATGAAGTCGATGTAATGAACGTTAAGCGGGCTTTTAAAAAAAATGCTATTACCAACCCTCTGTATACAGCAGAGAATGGAATAGAAGCTCTGTGCCTGCTACGTTCCCGAGACGGTAAACCCCCTGTTGTGCCTCAACAACGCCGTCTAATCCTACTAGATTTAAATATGCCTAAAATGAGCGGGATTGAATTTTTACAGGCATTACGAGCCGATCCTGACCTCAAAAAGATTCCTGTAATTGTTCTGACAACCTCAGATGATGAAAAGGACATGGTAGAAGCTTATAACCTAAATGTCGCTGGTTATATTCTTAAACCCGTGACTTTTTCGAAATTTTCTCAGGTGATCGCTACACTCAATCATTATTGGGCACTGTGCGAGATGCCTTAAGCTAAGACTCATAACACCATAACTCATCCGCTTAGTTTTTCAAAAAAACCGAATCCTCCTAAAAATCCGAGTTTTAAACGCTTCTGCCATCAGCACTGCATTTAAAGCAGGAGCCAGACTTGCTCTTACAGCTTCATCCTTTTGCTTGAACCGAAAATTGAGCGGCGTGACGGCCTACTGTAGGCCTTGTGGGAACTTCTCTACCTCTGAGAGATTAACTCTATAGAAATGCTATATAAGCGGCTTTTATCTTCTCTCTCTCAAGATAGACCCTGATACAGCTATATGTAGATGATTATAAAATTAACTAAAATTATTAAGACCTGAGCGGACTCGACTATGGGGTAATTCATCTTTATTTTTAGTCAGACAATATCAGCATCGCCATAAATTGAGGATAAAATTGCTAACCAACAAGGGGACAAGATATAGATGAGGGATGAAACCACAGCCTTAACAATATTGCTTATTGATGATGATGAAGTCGATCGCATGGCCGTCCGTCGCGCCCTCAAAAAAGCTGGTGTGGCTGCTCAATTTTATGAAGCTACCGATGCTGAAGAAGCCCTCGAACTCGTCAGTGAAACCACTTTTGACTGTATTTTTCTCGATTATCGTCTGCCGGATTATGATGGACTTGATCTCATTAAGCAGTTCAAAGCGATGGGAATACAAGTTCCCTTAATTGTTTTGACAGGCCAAGGAGATGAGCAAATTGCCGTTGAGATGATGAAAGCGGGTGCATCTGATTATCTTTCTAAGTCTAGAGTCTCTTCGGAAACTCTCTCTCAAACCTTACGCAATGCCCTTCGGGTTTATCAAGCAGAACAGGAGGCAGCGCAAGCCAATTTAAAGTTGAGGGAAACAAATGAACTCCTAAAGGAGCAGAACCAAAAACTTGAAAGGCAAAGGCGACAAATTGAACTGCAAAACGAACAACTTCAAGAAACGTCTCGGCTAAAATCTCAATTTTTGGCGACTATGTCCCATGAATTACGTACTCCCATCAACGCCATCATGGGCTTTTCACAAATGTTACTGCGTAAATACCCTGAACCCCTGACTTGTGCCCAAACTGACCTAGTTCAACGGATTTTTGACAATAGCAAAAATTTGCTCACTTTGCTCAATGATGTCTTACATTTTTCTAAAATTGAAGCAGGGAAGTTACTTTTACATCCCACTGAATTAGACCTTAAACAGCTAACGGTTCTCACCACCGAAGAACTTCGCTCTCTGGCAGTCAGCAAAAACCTCAGCTTACAAATTAAAGTTGAATTGGAAAATCCCCAAATTGTCAATGATCAAAGCTGTTTGAGGCGAATTTTAGTCAATTTACTTTCAAATGCCATTAAGTTTACAGAAAGTGGTGGAGTGTGGGTTAATGTATGGGAGATGCGGCCAGATTGGCTGGCTATCGCTGTTAAAGATACAGGGATAGGCATTGCCGAGGAACAATTAGAACATATCTTTGAAGTTTTTCGTCAGGCCGATCAAACTCTCACCCGTAAATATGGAGGAACTGGTTTAGGACTAGCTATCTCAGAGTCATTAACTAAAATGATGCAAGGAAAAATCTCTGTTACCAGTGAACTTGGTAAAGGCTCGATTTTTCAAATAGAATTTCCCAGAAAAATTAACAGCTAATATAAAATGTCTCAGTCTTTAGTTTATCTACAAAACTATATTCTGGCAGTGGATGACAATCCAGATAACCTCTTTTTAATTAAGTTGGCACTTGAACAAGAAGGTTATAAAGTTCATTTAGTTGAAGATGGTCTAACGGCTTTAGCCCAAATTCAATACTCCCCCCCGGATTTGATTTTATTAGATGTCATGATGCCAGGAATAGACGGCTTTGAAGTAACTCGCCGTATTCGTCAAAATCCTAATATTCCTTTCATTCCTATTTTGTTAATTACGGCTTATGAAGAACCGAGTTTAATTCAAGGTTTAGATGTCGGGGCTGATGAGTTTATTCGTAAACCGATTCAGATTGATGAGTTACAAGCTAGAGTGCGTTCTCTTTTACGCCTTAAGCAAAGTATCGATCAGCGTGAAAATTTTGTGTCTTGTTTAACTCATGATCTGCGGACTCCTTTGTTAGCGGCTAATCGGATGCTATCTTTATTACAACAAGGGGTGTTTGGCTCCGTCACCGAGCCAATGGATAAGGCGGTCGCTAATATTATTAAAAGCAATGATAATCTCTTAAGTATGCTAAATACTCTTTTAGAGGTTCATTGTTATGAAGAAGGACAAAAAATTCTCAGTTTTATTCCTTTTAATTTTTCGGAAATTTTAGAGGAAGTTATTGCTGAACTCTCTCCCTTGGCTCAGGAAAAAGGATTAGAATTGAGCTTAAAAAATGAGACTAAGTTTGAAGAAATTACCGGGGATCGCCTAGAAATCCGAAGAGTTTTAACCAATGTCATTGGCAATGCTATTAAGTATTCTGATGAGGGTTCGGTTAAAGTTACTATCAGTGAATCTGAGCGTGAGGAGAAAGAGATCATTATTGAAGTAGAAGATACAGGAATTGGCATTCCTCCCGAGCAACAGACGCAAATTTTTGAACGATTTCGTCAAGGAAATAATAAGCGTTCCGGTAAAGGTTTAGGCTTATATTTGTGTTATCAAATTGTTAAAGCTCACCGAGGAACTATTACCGTTAAATCAGAGTTAAATCAAGGCAGTTTGTTCACAATTCGTTTACCCGTTACTCATTAAAGTTTTTGCCTCTTACCTGATTTAGTGACAGGGTGTGCTACCAGAATCAGTGAAGGTTTTTCCCGCTTCTGGGATAAATTGCCAAGAGTAGCTCTTAGGCTCTAAACTCAACATCAGAACGCCATAGGTGTCATTGTTGCGAACTTCGCTATTGGGTTGGATGTTTCTAAAATGATATAAATTTTTGCCGCCTGTTCCCACCACAAACTCACGAATACCCCGACTAGCATCAGGTTGACCATTGGGAGATTGGGGAGCAAATCTTTCATAGTTGTGGTCATGCCCGTTGAGAATTACCTCTACGCCCGCCGCATAAAGGTCTTGCCAAAAGGCCTTATAGCTGGAATCATTGCCATGTTCTCCCGAGGAAAAACGCGGCTGATGCCAGTAGGCTAAGCTACAGAGATTTTTATGCGCGGCTAGGTCAGCTTTTAACCACTTTTCTTGAGGCGAACCGGACTCACATCCCCCCACTTGAGAACAGTTAGCATTTAACGCAATCATATGCCACTGGCCAAGGTCGTAACTATAATAACCTTTTGATGAATCGCCAGCAGCTACCCCAAAATATTTATAATAACCATTAGCACCAGCAGTAACATATTCATGATTACCAACAACGGGATGAGAAATATTTTTAACCCGTCCCCAACTGGGAGCATAAGATTTTTCAAAGGCTGAAAATGCCCCGGTTTCATACTGAGTATCTCCAAGGGGAAGAACCGCCGTTAACTTAGCTTTGAGCAATATATCCGAAGTGGCTTTTTGATGGCAGTTGTTACTGGTACCATTCCCGTCTCTGTAGTAGAGACTGGTAGGAGAGCAAGCAATATCACCCGCAGCCGCAATAATTGGATGGCCATTGCTTTGAGTTAATTTAATTTCAATCTCTTTAACTTCTGCTGTTTTGACGGCTTGAAATTGCATTAGACCTATATAGATGACGGATAATAAACTAATGCTTGCTAGTATTAAAATCTTTAAAACCTTATTCATAAATTTCCAAAAAATGATGAATAGATCCTAACAAGGATGACTAATGACTAATACTAAGTACCTGGACATAAATATTGTATTTGGTGGGAAGGGAGCGCGGATCAAAACTTATCTCTTTTTCATGAAAATCATCCCCGCGCCTAACCCACCCTACGAATCCTAATGACTAATGACTAATAACTATTTTCTCGGACAAGAAAGGGGTTGAGTAAGGGGTGGGGAAAGAGGTTTTTTCAAAGTTGAACGCCATCGTAAAAATTGATTAATTCCAATTCCTGAAGCCACAATAGTATCTGAATTACTCGCCGCATATCGGACGAGGCCATTAATTCCGACTAAACGCCCTTGCTCATCTAAAATACCCCCTCCACTCATACCGGCTCTAATCAAATTATTATAAGTAATAGAGTATCCTTGAGACAGTTTTGAGTTAATTTCTGTAATTTCTCCTTGAGAACCAAAAAAAACTAGACTTCGTAGCACATCACCCACATAAGTCCATCCACTCACATAGACGTTTTGTCCTGGGGTAAGTTTGTCAGAATTACCTAACTGAGCAACCCGATAAGATAAAGCGCTAGTCAGAGGAATAACCGCTAAATCTAAACCAGCAATCTTATTAATAGTAGAAGACACAATACTATAACATTTTCGATCAGGAGTAGCCACAAGATAACTGCCTGGCTGCTGTACTACATGAGCATTTGTTAAAATATAATAAGTTTTTCCCTGACGCTCAACAAATACCCCAGTTCCTACAGACGAACGTCCTTCGAGGCGAACAGTAATATCTTGAGCAATTTTTTCTATAGCCTGGGGAAAAGCCTTTGCCGCTTTTACTGAAAAAAATAAACAAGCAAGCCCAAGGAAAACGGCCGGAGTAAATCGAGTATAGATCATTTGAAGCCTAAACTTTGCAACAGATCAGACAGATCTTTAATAACTCCAATGCTATCTTGAATCAAGCTATGTCTTAATGTCAACTTAGTTTTTACTCGTTACAGTTAAAATTGAAATCGCTCCTAGGAGTTATAGATGTCCAAAACTTTACTTGAACAACTTCGGGAATATACCATCGTCGTTGCAGATACCGGAGATATCAAAGCCATAGAAACTTATACCCCCCGCGATGCCACTACTAACCCCTCATTAATTACGGCTGCGGCACAAATGCCCCAGTATCAGGATATTGTCGATGATACCCTCACAAAAGCCCGGGCAGAACTCGGCCAAAATGCACCAGCAACAGAAGTGGTTACTTTAGCCTTTGATCGCCTGGCGGTTTCTTTTGGATTAAAAATTCTTGAAATCATCCCCGGACGAGTTTCAACAGAAGTTGATGCGCGTTTATCCTATGATACTGAGGCAACGGTTGCTAAGGCTCGTTTTCTCATGTCTCAATATGAAGCGGCAGGAATTTCTCGGGATCGCGTCTTAATCAAAATTGCTTCTACTTGGGAAGGAATTAAAGCCGCCGAAATTTTGGAAAAAGAAGGCATTCATTGTAACTTAACCCTACTGTTTGGACTTCATCAAGCTATCGCTTGTGCCGAAGCCGGTATTACCCTGATTTCTCCTTTTGTGGGACGGATCTTAGACTGGTATAAAAAGGAAACTGGCAAAGATTACACCGGGGCTGAAGATCCGGGGGTACAGTCTGTTACTAAGATCTACAACTACTATAAGAAATTTGGTTACAAAACTGAAGTTATGGGCGCAAGTTTCCGCAATATTAGCGAAATTTGTGAGTTAGCGGGCAGTGATTTGTTAACGATTTCTCCCCAATTGTTAGAACAGTTGAAAAATACTCAAGCAGAATTACCCCGTAAGCTAGATCCCGAAAAAGCAGCGAGTTTGGATCTTGAAAAAATTTCCCTAGATCGCGAAACTTTCGATAAAATGCACGCTGAAGATCGTATGGCTTATGAGAAGCTCGATGAAGGCATTACAGGGTTTACTAAAGCTTTAGAAGTTTTGGAACACCTATTAGCTGATCGTTTGGCTCGTCTGGAAGGAGAGGAAAAGGTTGATCATGCTGCTCATGAAATTTTTGGGGTCTATGACCTTGATGGCGATGGGTTTATTACTCGCGAAGAATGGGCCGGTACAGATGCGGTTTTTGATGCCCTAGATAGTAACCATGATGGCAAAATTAGCGCTGATGAAATTGCTGCCGGTTTGGGTGCGGCTCATCGTTTAGCGGCTGTGGGTTAATACTTTTTTTCCCTTACCCTGAAGGGTAGGACTATACGAACAAAGCCCGCCTACGCGGGCTAATTTATGTAGATTGTAGGTTGAGCTTAAAAGTCTTAATTCTTTAAAGATAATTTTTTGAAAAAAAGCTTGATTTATTTACCGTTTGCTGGTTTTTTTCTCAAGAAACATCTACCCCTAGAGATAGAGTTGTAAAGAAATATTTCATTTTATCCTGATCTTGTAAGAAGCTTAAAGTTATTGAAAATTAAGCTATTCATAACAAGGAAAGATATTAATGATCGTCAATTTAACTCAACAAGGTTGGGAAGTCATTTACCATCGCGCTCATGCTTTATTAGCCGCTCAACTTGGGGGACAATGGGATAAATCTAAAGTGCCGACTCGCTTTTTTGAAACCCTGGCAGCTATTTCTCACCACGATGACTTAGAGATAGAATGGCAAGATGCTCAGTTAACTGAAGCCGGAGCGCCTTTAGACTTTACCCTGGGTTTAGTAACTTCTAACGACATCATTAAAAAACTCAATAAATTGATTGATGGGGCCCAACATCGAGGGCGATGGGTCGCCATGCTGGTTTCTATGCACGTTTGCTTTCTTAACCAAGGTCAATGGGAAGCCTCTGATGAGTGGAACGAGTTTCTCACCCTTCAAGTTAATAAACAACAAGCTTGGCGAGAAGCATTAGGAATTGATAAAGACGAAGCCGAACAAGTTTATCAATTTTTGCAATGGTGTGATCGCCTGTCGTTAATTTTATGTATGAAAAGTTTACCAGCAGACCAAAGAGCCTTAGAAATTACTTCTAGATTTAATCATCAGCGATATGATGTCAGAGAAATCAATGGATATGTCAATGTCGAACCCTGGCCCTTTGAAAAAGAACAGTTTAGCGTCAATGTAGAAGCTTGTACCCTGGAGCAATTAAAGTTTGAGAGCAATGAGGAGCTAAAAGAAGCCCTTCAAAAAGCACCCATTAAGGTTCTAGAGTGGCAATTTTCTAAATCTGTGTAAAAATTCAGCACATTCCCTAACTCCTTCTTTGATCGAAGAGGGGGAATTTTTCTCTCAATAAATAAATTTAGTTAATGTAAAATAATAATTTTAATTTAAATATTTAATAATGTTAAATTATACACTAAATATAGCATCATCTATAACATCGATAATTTACCATCTATCTTAAGAAGTAACTTAAAGCCAAAATTTTGATTTCTCTCAATAGAGTTCAACATCACAAATAAGCTTTGGAGAGCTTCTGTTTTTGACTAAGCAATAAATCTGGAACAACGGAACCAAAAATATGAAAAATACTACTCAAGTTTGGACGCTTTTGGCCTCTCTTGTGGGAGGAGCTTTGATAGGAATGCCTGCCGCTCAGGCTGCCTCATACAATAGCTCTTTTGTCACACCTGTAAATCCCATACCCGGGGCAGGAATTCCCACTCCAAAACAAGTTCCAGGCAAAGAATATGCTGATTCTCCCAATAAAGATCAAAATGGAGCCGCCGATGCGGGACAAAGTTTGCTTTGGGATGGTAATGGTGGCGTAGCAGATGGCTTTGACTTTGGAGACCAAGAAGTAGACGCACTTGCCAACTACGGTGATGCCTTATTCTATGAGGTGATCCACAATCAAGCCGCATTGTTATTTTCAACCACTGGCGATGGAGTGGCCCCTATTTTGTCTGAAAGTATCACGGGTGTTGGTGCAGTTTGGGCTACAGCCGCTCAAATTGACGCTAATGGGGTTAATGACTTAGACGGTTTAGAAGTTTGGGGTCCCGAGGGAGTGCCTGACGCAAATCGCTATTCACTGCTAAGAGAGATCCTAATGGTATATCGGTGTATGCTTTGGGCGGAACACCACTAATTACTACTTTAGAAATTGCCACCGCCATTGGCAGACCCGATCTGGAAAGTCAAATTGATCTTGACGCTTTAATGGTATCAGAACCATCAATTTTATTTAGTATCAGACCTATAGATAACGAATATGATGGAGGGGAAATTTGGCATTGGGACACGAACAACAAGGCACTGGGTGCTGCCCAATTCTTAAATCATGGTGGTCACCTCTGGAATACAGCTTTTAAGGTTCAAGAAACCTTTGGCACTATTAGTGAAAACGTAGATGGTTTAGAAGCTGTCGCCACACCTGAACCCATGACGATTTTAGGCGTAGCAACCACTTTAGGATTCGGTACGTTTTTCAAGCGTCAAAAGAAAAATTCTCCAAAAAAATAAACAGCTAATTTAATTACCCATTTTATTGGCTCCTCCCCTCAGTTTCAGTAAAAGCTAGGGGGAGAACCTCAAAAAATTTCAACAATTCCCTTTGCGCCATCAATTCTAACTCGTTGACCATCGCGCAAAAGATGAGTCGCATTATGCACATCCATAAACATTAAAGTCCTAGAGTGGCAATTGTCTAAATCTGTGTAGAAAATTCAGCACATTCCCTAACTCCTTCTTTGATCGAAGAGGGGGAATTTTTCTGTCAATAAATAGTTTTATCTAAAATATTTTATAATTATAATTTAAATATTTAATAATGTTAAATTATACACTAAATCTAGCACCATCTATAACATCGATAATTTACCATCTATCTTAAGAAGTAACTTAAAGCCAAAATTTTGATTTCTTTTAATAGAGTTCAACATCACAAATAAGCTTTGGAGAGCTTCTGTTTTTGACTAAGCAATAAATCTCGAAGAACGGAGCCAAAAATATGAAAAATACTACTCAAGTTTGGACGCTTTTGGCCTCTGTTGTAGGAGGAGCTTTGATAGGAATGCCTGCCGCTCAGGCTGCCTCATACAATAGCTCTTTTGTCACACCTGTAAATCCCATACCCGGGGCAGGAATTCCCACTCCAAAACAAGTTCCAGGCAAAGAATATGTTGATTCTCCCAATAAAGATCAAAATGGAGCCGCCAATGCTGGACAAAGTTTGCTTTGGGATGGTAACGGTGGCGTAGCAAATGGCAATGACTTTGGAGACCAAGAAGTAGACGCACTTGCCAACCACGCTGATGCCTTATTCTATGCGGTTATCCACAATCAAGCCGCATTGCTATTTTCAACCGAAGGCGATGGAAGGGCCCCTATTTTGTCTGAAAGTATTACGGGCGCTGGTGCAATTTGGGCTACAGCCGCTCAAATTGACGCTAATGGGGTTAATGACTTAGACGGTTTAGAAGTTTGGGGTCCCGAGGGAGTGCCTGACTCAGATCGCTATTCACTGGTAGGAGATCCTAATGGTATATCGGTGTATGCTTTGGGCGGAACACCACTAATTACTACTTCCCAAATTGCCGCCGCCATTGGCAGACCCGAGCTTGAAAGTCAAATTGATCTTGACGCTTTAATGGTATATGAACCACTATCAACCATCTTATTCAGTATCAGACCGATAGATAACGTATTTGATGGTGGGGAAATTTGGACCTGGAATGGAGTGGGTGCTGCCCAATTCTTAAATCATGGTGGTCACCTCTGGAATACAGCTTTTGATGTTCGAGGAACCTTTGGCACTACCAGTGAAAACGTAGATGGTTTAGAAGCTGTCGCCACACCTGAACCCATGACGATTTTAGGCGTAGCAACCTCTTTAGGATTCGGTACGTTTTTCAAGCGTCAAAAGCAAAATTCTTCAAAAAAATAAACAGCTAATTTAATTACCCATTTTATTGGCTCCTCCCCTCAGTTTCAGTAAAAGCTAGGGGGAGGATTTTCAAACAATTTCAACAATTCCCATTGCGCCATCAATTCTAACTCGTTGACCATCGCGCAAAAGATGAGTCGCATTATGTACATCCATTACCGCCGGAATCCCGTACTCTCTAGCAATAATAGCACCATGAGACAAACGGCCGCCTACCTCTGCAATCAGTCCTCCGGCTCGGGCCAGCACCGGCGACCAACCTGAATCCGTATAAGGTACAACTAAAATAGTCTCTTGATTAATGTCTGTAAGATTTTGAAAGTTGGTGAGAATTTTGACTCGTCCTTCGGCCTGTCCGGCACTTGCGCCAATGCCTCTGAGTTGTTGCTTGGGAGTAATGCTTGAACTGGCTAATAATTCCGAATTGGGAGGATTGCCATAAATAACGAAGGGAATTTGAGCGAGTTTTTGATTTTGTTGCCATTGACTCTTTCTAGATTCAATTAATTGAGGCATTTTTTCCCTTAATTGCGGGTCGGTTTCCGAAATTACAGCACGAATCTCAGCAAATTCCAGAAAAAAGATGTCTCCAGGTTGAGAAAGTATTTCAGCCGCTAACCAAATTTTTTCGATAGCCAGAAAACGCCAGCGTAAATGAGCCAAAAGTTGAGAATAAATTTCTGTCACTTGCGCTTTTAAATTTAATCTTTCTTGAAGTGACTTAGTTTTCCAACTGGGATGAGATAGTAAGTTTTGAGGCGTTGTGGGGGTAGTGCCATCATCTTCTAAGAAAAACTGACTAAACAGTTCTCGCATCGGTTGAGGATTTTCTTGCCAACGCGGAACTGCAATATCAGTAGCCACTTCACTTAAATAACCATAGCGATTTAACCACTGTCCAAACCGTTGTAAAATATTTTCTCCGTCCGGAATTTCCGCTAAATGAGCAAATAAAGAAGCACCTCGCTCAATATTTAAACCCTGTCTCGGTAACAATTTACGCGCATCATGAGCTAAGGCTTTTAGGGAGCTAACAGAAGCCACTTCTGGAGTTTGAGAATTATCCAACTCTTCTGGAGAGACTTTTAAAATCGCCTGTCGTAAGGCTAAACTCAGAGGAGCCAGAATACTATAGTAAGTTGCCCCCTTGAGAGCATCTAAAATCATTTCTATCTGTCCGAGTAACTCGGGTGCTGAAAACTCTGTCAAAGATTGGCTTTTGAGTTGCTCTAAAGTAGGCGTAAAATAACGTTGGTTATCGCGATTAAATGCGGCTATTAAATTCCTTTCTCGTTGCAGTAGACGTAATAACCCGGGTGTATTGCGGAGGGTAGAAGTCAAGGGAGGTTTACTAAATTGTGCCCCTCGGGTGAGAAATTCTAAGCTTTCGGGGGGTAGTCCCATGCGTCGGAAAATTTTGCCTAATAGTGTCGCATTAAAATAAGCGCGTTGATAGTGAAGGGTTGCGGTTTCTGAGAAGTCTAGATTTTTGGCTCGTTTTCCCAACACCAAACTAAAAATATCTCCCCAAACTCCACAGGTGAGAGGGCAATTGATAGACCAAGTTAAAGGACGAATGACCCCCGGAATCACTTCTGCGGCAATTTTGCGAGTCCAGATGGGTTGTAGCGTGGTAATTGGACGAGCTTGAAGTAACCAGATCTGTTGTCCATCATAACTCCATTCAAGGTCTTGAGGAATGCCGTGATAAAGATCTTCGAGTTCTCTAGCCAGGATAGCCACTGCTTTAATAATACTCGGGGGAATATCACCCTCTTGCCCTTGTTGTATAGTAACCTCTGTATGACCCTCATTTTGAGCAGGGACATCGACATAATACTGTTGAGGGGTCACTCTTCCGGAAACCACTTGAGTCGCTTGTCCGGGTAAGGCTTCTATGACAACACAAGTATTAAGTTGATCCAGAGGGTCTCGACTAAAGGCTACCCCAGAAAATACCCCTGAGATCTGTTTTTGAATTAATACGGCCATCGCATTATCAATTTGCTGTCTATCTTGACGGTACTGTACGGCCAGAGGATGATTATAAGAAGTTTGACAGGCAATAATCGCCTCTTGTAAGGCTTCTCGCTGGGTGACATTGAGAATGCTGGTATATTGTCCCGCAGCCGACGCGGTTTCTGAGTCTTCCCCAATAGCAGAAGACCTTACCACTAGAGGATTAGCCACAGAAGGATTTAAGGCTTCTATTAGGGGTTGAAAATCATCTCCCGGCGGCAGTACCCACCCATCAGGAACAGCATAGCCTAAACGTTTGAGATAGGAAAGTGTGGCGGCTTTTTCTCCGACTTTAGCGGCTTCGAGCTTAGAATTTAGGGTTATGATTGCTTTGTCGCCTCGGAAGAAATCGAACATTTGTTGTGATTGTGGGTTAACGTCACTGTCTGGAAGGTCAAGATCATCCGGAATTTTATGATAAATCCATCCGATCAATCCGGCTAGTAAAAAGGCGGCAATAATATATTCTGTTTGGGTAGAGTGCCGCAGAGCTAAGATTAAGGCAAAGAGAAATAAAATCACTAAACGCCCTGAAGCGCGATCACGGAAAATGGTAAAACTGGTTCCCCCAATTAACAAGGTTAGTGCGGCAGTGACCGGATCATGAACCACAATACCCCAAACGACATTAGTGGTGCCGGCCCCTTTTCCCATCCAATAGCGTCCCATCACTAGGGCCATTAACGCCACTAATTCCCACAAAGACCCAGAGGGAAAAAACTGACGGGCCAGTAATACGGCTAAGATTCCTTTTAAGGCTTCTGAAACTACTGCTAAAATTCCGACAAGGGTTCCCCCATGATAAAAAGCCGCACTTACTGAGACGTTACCGGTTCCGAGTTTAGAGAGTTGTCGTCCAGTCAGGGCGTAAGTTATCCAATTAATCAGAGGTAGTCCACCTAAAAGCGGACATAAAACAAAGATCAGTAGGCAACCCCAAACCTGCAAGAGTGTCATTACCAGATTATAGCGGCTCTTTAATTATCTCTCACCATGATAGCGGCTGATTCGGGATCTGGGTTAACTATCGCCTTTAACGGTTAACGACAAAAGGTTAAAGGGTCAATGACTCATTAATTAGCTTGATGCAAATTTCTTTTTTCCTTATGTAATTTCTAGGAAATTTCCGTAAATTTTTATACGCATAAAAGTTAATTTAAATATCAATTAATTAAATTTTGTAAAATTCAATCTTTAATAGACTTTTTCACTATAAACTAAGATCAAAACAAAAAGTATTGTCTGATACAACAGTCCAAAGCAATAAGCTTAAATACTTTAAAGGAAGAAAATTCCTAAAACTATTCCAGCGCGGTTTTGCATTCATAGGAAAAACCATTATCTATGCTAAGTAATAATTTGGCTCCTGTACAGGGTCAAGGCAAGCTAAAGGGATATTTTGTCAAGCACTTGATAACCATGTTGGGAAAACGCAACATTGAAAACCAAAAAGTAGAATTTAAATCCCAAAGATTCTCCTCCTACTTTTAAGGTAAGGGCATTTTGATATGTCCTTACTTCCTCAGATTTGAAACGATCAAAGTGCGCGCTTATTCTCTACAAAAATCAAGATGAGAAACAGTCCTCAAAAGCTTTTTTTTAAAAAAAAGTTAAGAAATATAAATAGCCTGCTGATTGATCAATAAATAGTTAAATTAGTAAATACGGGGATCAAATTATGTCAGAGCAAGTCACAGATACCCAACCCCACCCTTCGCTTACGGAAACCGAAAAACTAGAATTTCGCAAGCAATTAACCAATAAAAGTGTCAATGCCCTAACTTCGGAGGTTTTACGGATGGTTAATTTACAACAATTACACAGCGATAGTGAACAGCCTTTTACAAAAACAGGACAAAGTAAAACTAATCATTTAGTGGGTTGCTCTACAGCGATTACTCCGCCAACCTATATAGTAGAAAAAGAATCCCTTCATCATCCCACCTATGGACTAGAAGCACTAGGGATGAAAAATCTGGCTAATGTGTATCGTAACCTGTCAGTTCCCCAATTAGTAGAACAGGCTCTAGCACGGCGCGAAGGCGTTTTAGCCGCTAATGGTGCTTTAGTTATAGAAACCGGCAAATATACAGGACGTTCTCCTAAAGATAAATTTATCGTTTCTGAACCTAGCTCGCAAGACGAGATAGACTGGAATGAACATAATGTTCCCATTGCCGAGGCAAGATTTGATCAACTCTATCGCAAAGTTCTCACCTACGTTCAAGGAAGAGACCTCTACATTTTTGATGGCTATGTAGGTGCAGACCCTAAATATCGTTTTGGGGTTCGTGTGATTAATGAATTAGCGTCCCATAATCTCTTTGCTCATCAACTATTTTTGCGTCCTAGTCCCACAGAATTAATCAGCCATCAAGCTGATTTTACCGTCATTTGTGTGCCTGGATTACATGGAGACCCGGCAGATGATGGCATTCATAGTGAAGCCTTTATTATTCTGCATCTAGCCAAAAAATTAGTCATTATCGGGGGTTCGCGTTACGCAGGGGAAATGAAAAAATCAGTCTTTTCGATGATGAACTACTTAATGACCAAGCAAAACGTATTACCCATGCACGGCGCGGCAAATATTGATAAAAAAAATCATACCGCGCTATTTTTTGGCTTATCCGGCACCGGCAAAACCACCCTATCGGCCGACCCGAAACGGAGTTTAATTGGCGATGATGAACATGGATGGTCAGATGATGGAGTATTCAACTTTGAAGGCGGCTGCTATGCCAAAACCATCCGGCTTTCAGCAGAATTTGAGCCGCAAATATGGGAGGCCATTCGTTTTGGCACACTGCTAGAAAATGTGGTCATCGAACCCGACACAAGGATGCCTAATTATGATGATGGTCACTTAACCGAAAATACCCGCGCGGCTTATCCGCTACGTTACATTGCCAACTGTGCTGTTTCGGGACTAGGTTCTCATCCCAAAACCATTTTCTTCTTAACGGCTGATGCCTTTGGCGTATTGCCTCCTATATCTAAATTGACCAAAGAACAAGCCATGTATCACTTTTTAGCCGGTTATACCAGTAAATTAGCCGGCACAGAACGCGGCATTACAGCCCCTCAAGTGACCTTCTCGGCTTGCTTTGGTCAATGTTTCTTCCCCTTATCCCCGGTGATTTATGCCAAGATGTTAGGAGAACGCCTAGAACAACACCCAGGCACAAGCGTTTTTCTCGTGAATACGGGATGGTCAGGTGGGCCTTATGGTGTAGGTAGCCGCGTCTCTATTAAACATACTCGGGCGATGGTATCAGCAGCCTTAGACGGACATTTAGATAATGTTGAATATACCCCCCATCCGATCTTTAAGATTTTAGTCCCTCATCATATTCAAGGAGTACCCAACAAGATTTTAAATCCTCGTCAGGCTTGGGAAGATCCAGAAGCTTATGATTTACAGGCTCAAGAATTAGCTCATCGCTTTGTGGAAAACTTCAAGCAATTTAGTAATGTGCCTAAAGAAATTCTCCAAGCAGGGCCAATTGTTAAATAATCAATTATCGAGATAGATTGGCGGACCGAACGAGTTCCGCACTAGCAGAGGCACTCGACATTATTTGACGGCGGCAGTGCCTTTTTTGCTGGTTATTACTTCTTTTCACCACAGACCACAGAGCATAGTAAGCTAGATCATTAGGCTAGATCATCTATATGTAGACTTAACAGCATCTATGGCAGGACATAGTAAGTGGGCTAATATCAAACGTCAAAAGGCAAGAGTTGATGCCAAAAAAGGCAAAACATTCACCCAGTTATCCCGTGCTATTATTGTAGCCGCACGTAACGGACTCCCCGAGCCGGCAGGAAACTTGCAACTACGGACCGCCATCGAAAAAGCCAAAGCGGCTGGTATTCCCAACGATAATATAGAACGAGCCATTGCTAAAGGAGCCGGTACCTACGAAAACGAGGCTAACTTAGAAGAAATTCGTTATGAAGGCTATGGCCCTGGCGGTATCGCTATCCTCATAGAAGCCCTTACTGATAATCGTAACCGCACAGCCGCCGATTTACGAGCCGCCTTTAGCAAAAATGGTGGTAACTTAGGAGAAACCGGTTGTGTAAGTTGGATGTTTGAACAAAAAGGAGTGGTCTTACTAGAAGGAAAACTAGAAGAAGAAATTTTATTAGAAGCTTCTGTGGAAGGAGAAGCCGATAGTTATGAATTATTTAATGATGAAGACGAACAAGGGGCAGAAGTCTTTACAGAAGTAGCGAACCTAGAAAACCTCAATCAAACCTTACAGAAAAAAGGTTTACCCGTCAAAGAGGCAGAATTACGCTGGATACCTAATAACACTGTTGAAGTGACTGATGCAGACCAAGCCCGCTCACTGCTTAAACTGATGGACGCGCTAGAATCATTAGATGATGTGCAAAATGTCACCGCCAATTTTGATATGGCTAATGAATTAGTGTCTTTGACTCTAGCTTAAAGAGTGCATCGGGAATAGGAGAAAGGGAAAAAACAGCAAAGGGAAATAATTAATAACTAATAACTAATAATTCATGATTAATAACTCATAACTAATGACTAATGACTAATGACTAATGGCTAAACGAAATGAGAAATTAACGGTACTGGGCAAGCAAGCTCTACAAGACTCTATTATTTATTATAATGATTGTCCTGTAGGCACAGTAGCCGCGCGTGACTCGAGCAGTGATCCTCTCAATTACGATCAATGTTTTATGCGGGATTTTATTCCTTGCGGCATCACTTTTTTAATGCAAGGAGAAACCGAAATTGTGCGGCATTTTCTCACAGAAACTTTAAAACTTCAAATTAAACAAAGACAACTGGATTTTTTAGAACCCGGTAGAGGCATAATGCCAGCCAGTTTTAAAGTGAGTTATCAACAGGAAAAACAATATTTAAAAGCCGATTTTGGGAATGATGCTATAGGAAGAGTAACTCCCGTTGACTCGGGTTTATGGTGGCTTTTTCTCTTAAGATCCTATGTAAAATATACTAACGACTATGCTTTTAGTCATTCTTCAGAAGTTCAAAAATGTATTCGTTTAATCATGGAACTGTGTCTATCAGCACGGTTTGATATGTTTCCGACTTTATTAGTTCCTGATGGTTCCTGTATGATTGATCGACGGATGGGAATCGAAGGGTATCCTCTAGAGATTCAATCTCTATTTTATATGGCTTTAAAAGTGGCTTCAGAATTGCTGTTAGATACTGAAGAAAATGACAGAATTAATAAAGCAGTTCACAATAGATTGAACCCCCTGGCTACTCATATTCGTCAGAATTATTGGCTAGACCTCACTCAAATGAATACCATTTATCGTTATAAAGGGGAAGAATACGGCGAAGGGGCATTAAATCAGTTTAATATTTATTCGGATTCCATTCCCTATACTCAATTAAGTGAATGGTTACCCGAAGATGGCGGTTATTTAGCCGGAAATTTAGGACCTTCTCTCTTAGATTGCCGCTTTTTTTCTCTGGGGAATTTGGTCGCTATTTTATCCTCACTGACGGAGAACTGGCAGTCTCAAGCAATTATGAATGTTATTGAGCAAAAATGGGAGGATTTAATCGGTTATATGCCCATGAAAATTTGCTTTCCCGCTTTAAAAGATAGAGACTGGCAATTAATAACCGGATGCGACCCGAAAAATCGCCCTTGGTCTTATCATAATGGAGGAAACTGGCCGGTTTTACTCTGGTTATTGGTGGCCTCTGCTATCAAAACACAAAGAGTTGAACTTGGGCAAAGAGCGATTGAAATTGCGGCTAAACGTTTATTGAAAGATGAGTGGCCCGAGTATTATGATGGAAAGAATGGGCGATTAGTGGGCAAAGAAGCCAGAAAATATCAAACTTGGACAATTGCTGGTTTTTTAGTCGCACAAGGGTTAATGGAAAATCCCCAGTTTTTAGAATATATTAGCTTTGAATAAAAGAGCGAATAATTATGAAAAAATTTTATATAGAAAAAGTATTAGAACATCGTGGAACTTGTGACGCTTCAGGTGCAGTGGCGATTGGGAATAGTAATTATTTTATAGTGGGAAATGATGAAGATAATATTTTAAGAATTTATGACGCTGACAATTCTGGAGAACCGATAGAAATTGTTGATACAGATAAAAATAATTATTTTACCAACAATCCAAAACAGAAAGAAATAGATATTGAAGCGGCGACTTTACTAGATGGTGTCATTTATTGGATAAGTTCTCACGGAAGGAATAAAAAGGGCAAAGAAAAACCCGAACGATGTAATTTTTTTGCTAATCAAGTTACCTGGCAAGATAATAAGTTTGCCGCTCAACAAATCGGGGCTTCTTATACAAATCTCTTAGAAGATTTAATTAAAGATAAAAGCCTAAAAAAATACGAGCTAAAACAAGCATCAAAATTAGCTCCAAAAGAAAAGGGCGGCTTGAATATAGAGGGACTTTGCACCACACCCGAAAAAGAAATGTTAATCGGTTTTCGCAACCCTATACCCGAAGGGAGAGCTTTAGTATTACCCCTCAAAAATCCGAAAGATTTAATTGACAAAAAAGAAATTTCTGCTAGTTTTGGTCAACCGATAGAACTTGACTTAGGAGGCTTAGGAATTCGCAGTATCGTCTATTGGGAAAGGCGGGGTTTTTATGCCATTATCGCGGGTGCGTATGATAGCAGCAGTATATTTAAATTATATCGTTGGTCGGGCAATCCTCAAGACCAACCTGAAATAGTAGAAGGGGATTTACCGCCAGATTTTAATCCCGAAGAGGTAGTATTTTATCCCAACCGAGAACATCAAATTCAACTACTCAGTGATGATGGCAATATAATCCGAGATGGAAAAACTCCTTGTAAAGAACTGCCTCAACAAGAAAGATATTTTAGGAGTTTATGGATTAGTATTAGTGAGTAAATATTATCACGACTGCTCCAAGCTGCATCTAATCTTCTAATAATTTGCTTACTTACCTTAGTTGGTAAAACTTTATGATCATCAGTTTTAGAGACTTGGTGATAAAGTTGATTAAAGTTTTTCGGCTCTCCTGGCATCTTGGGGAGAATTGTATAGTGTGTTACAAAAGGATTTTTGGTGGGAAGGGAGCGCGGATCAAATATTATCGGTTTTTTATCAAAATCATCCCCGCGCCTAACCCACCCTACAATTTATAATTTTTTCTTATCACCATAAGTACAGGAGAGCCGCTTTTAGGATCAAAACAATCAAACTAAAAAACTTCCTCTAGTTGCCACTCTTACCCAACAATGCCAAAATCACTGATATTAGATCACTGACACAAAATCAATGCCGCCTATCGATATCCTCATTCTATCCAACGGTCCCGGAGAGGTTTCTACCTGGGTGCGTCCCGTCGTAAAAGCGCTGCGTCAACAATTGGGAAATGATCGCACATCGGTTAGAATTTCGGTGATTCTTTCCCCCTGTACTCATGCAATGGGAACTGAAGCCGCTATCGCCCGCAGTTACCCAGAAGTTGACCGGGTACAGTCTCCTGAGCATTTTCTCTCTTTTTTATTGTGGGGTAAAACGGCAGAAAATTGGGACTGGCATCAAAAAGGAGTGGTCTTATTTTTAGGCGGCGATCAATTTTTTTCTCTTTTCATTGGCAAACGTTTAGGTTATCGCACTGTGATTTATGCAGAATGGGAAGCTCGTTGGTATCGTTGGATCGATCACTTTGCCGTCATGAATGCCTCAGTTAAGGCGAAAATTCCGGCTCCTTATCAAGATAAAATGACAGTCATCGGCGATTTAATGGAAGATATTAAGAGTAAATCTTCTCCTGCTCCCTTATTAAATAATACTTCTGATGCCTTAATTGCTCTGCTACCCGGCTCAAAACCTTGGAAACTCGATCAAGGAGTTCCTTTGTGTCTAGCGATCGCTGAACTTATACAAGCCAAACGCCCTCATACTCGCTTTATTATTCCGGTTGCACCGACTCTCAATTTAGAAACTCTTGCCGCTTTTGCCAACCGAGAAAAAAACCCTATTATTAACCAAACCGGTTGGGTAGGTGCTTGTTTGATCACTTCTGATGGCAATACCCCTTATTTAAAAACTGATGGAGGCTTAAAAATCGAACTGATTAGCCAATTTCCGGCCCATGATATTTTATCTCAATGTCATCTCGCTTTAACCACAGTAGGGGCAAATACGGCTGAATTAGCGGCTTTATCCATTCCCATGATTGTCTTATTGCCGACTCAACGTTTAGATGCCATGAGAACTTGGGACGGAGTACCGGGAATCTTGGCTAATTTGCCGGGGGTTGGCTCAGTTTTTGCTAAAATGATCAACCTTATGGTGATGAGAAAAAAACGCTTATATGCTTGGCCGAATATTTGGGCAAAAGAAGAAATTGTCCCAGAGTTGTTAGGAGAATTACAAGCCGAGCAAGTCGCTCAAATAGTTCTTAATTGGTTAGAAAATCCAGCCGAATTAGAAAGGATTCGCGAGCGGCTTAAAAGTGTTCGAGGTCAAGCGGGGGCGGCTTGGAAAATGGCTCAAATAATTGATGAACAGATTAGTCGGGAACTCCTTCCCGATCCCAGTTAAGTGGAAAGAGAATTATCAGCAGATGAGCAAGATAGATGACTCTATCATTAGTCAGAAGGGAAACCTATAAAATCGCAACTATTGATAGATTTCTTGTGCCATGAGTTGCCCTTCATAATAGGTGTAATTGTGCAAGATTAAAAATCAAAAATTACTGGTAGGTGGACAAGGTTCCTCAAGAGGTGAAAACCTTGGTCTAAAAGTTAATATAGACCTTGCTCATTTTAATTGATGTCCAACTATTTAACATCAGAAATTAATCATGGCTGATACAACCGTAATTAAAGTTAATTCTCAATTTTCACCCAAAGGCGCTCTAGGACAAAAATATTTAGCCTCTGGAATTAATATTTCGATGCGGCTCTGGGAAAACGAACCCCCCGCAGACCCTAAACCCGAAACTCAACGAGAATATGAAACGGTAGGTTATGTTATTGAGGGTCGGGCTGAACTTCACCTAGAAGGACAATTGGTGATTTTAGAACCCGGAGCCTCTTGGGTTGTTCCCAAAGGAGCCAAACATACTTATAAAATTCTAGAACTTTTTACTGCTGTTGAAGCTACTTCTCCCCCGGCAGAAGTGCATGGTCGAGATAAAGCTTAACACTCGCTGTGACTAGAGATAGAATTGACACTCTGCCATCTAAAGGGTTGATTAATTTTCTACAAATTTGATCAACGGTGGCAGATTTATAGTGCTGGCAATGTTAGACTCCCCTTTTTGGGCAACCTATCAGCTTTTTTTTTCATGGAGCTAAGCGGATTCGAACCGCTGACTTTCACAATGCCATTGTGACACTCTACCAACTGAGTTATAGCCCCCTAAAGCGCATTTTCTATATTGCCTTAAATGGATTACTTTTGTCAAGGGTCTAGCTCCCTAAATTTTTTTGCCAAAAAATAAAGTCTTTCTAGTTCTGATGAGAAGACTTTAGAAAGACTTAGATTAAATATCTCAAACAGTGGTTCATGAGAAAGTAGACCACCATCATAGCGGCGGCGGCCAGGGAAACTAAAGTACCAGCCAGCATCAAGGAGAACTCTTGCTGCTTAATGGCTGCTTCCATTAAATGGAGTGACCAAGCGACTAAAGCAACATCAAATATTAAAATAGGTATCAACATATTTTAAAAAATGTTAATTTTTCTCTATTTTAATACATACTCTTTAAGGTCGTCGATGGAATTTGATCAAAAACTTAAAAATTTAAGAAGTCTAAAGGCTTGAGCGTCCCCGTACCGGAATATGACGGTTTTGGAGATAATTTTTAATTTCATCGAGGGATAATTGACCATAATGTAACAAAGATGCTAATAAAGCTGCTTCTGCCTTGCCTTCAGTCAGGGCTTCATAAATATGCTCACAATTTCCCGCTCCTCCAGAAGCAATCACGGGGATTTCTACTTGTTCAGCAATGAGCCGAGTCAGTTCTAAGTCGTACCCGTCCTGAGTTCCATCTGCGTCCATACTGGTGACTAATAATTCTCCGGCTCCTCGCTTTTCGACCTCTTGGGCCCAAGATAGCGCGTCTAGTCCTGTATTTTCCCTCCCTCCTCGCACATAAACATCCCAGCCAGGATTATTGGGGTCTTTTCGCCGTCTAGCATCAATGGCCACGACGATACATTGTTTACCGAAGCGATCACTGGCTTCATTAATAAAGTCTGGGTTACGCACGGCGGCTGAATTAATACTCACTTTATCAGCACCGGCTCTTAACAAATTTTTAATGGTTTCTAAGGATTGAATGCCACCACCAACGGTTAAGGGAATAAAGACTTGTTCGGCGGTACGGTAAACAACATCGATAATGATATCTCGGTCTTCATGTGTGGCGGTAATATCGAGAAAGACCAATTCATCAGCACCAGCCTCATTATAAACTCGTGCTAATTCCACTGGGTCGCCGGCATCTTGAAGATTAACAAAATTTACCCCTTTAACGACACGACCGGATTTAACATCCAGACAAGGTAAAATGCGTTTGGCTAACATATCACTACGAGGAAAGAAATTGTGGTTTTTAAAGTTTAACGGAAATGAGGGGAGAAGTCCCTATCATGCCCACCAAGCCGGTTTAGCTAGTAAACATTAAATACAAATCGTATTTTTCATCCAAAATGGCTATTAAGCGATCTTCTCCAGACAATAATTTACCGCCTCGGGTTCCTCGCCAGAAAAGCGAAAACCCAAAAGAGCAGGTGTCGTCTCCCTTGCCAAAAAGCGAACATCGACTCGTTGATCGCACGCCTAATGAGGAAACCGAGAGGGCAGAAGATTCTATCCGTCCCCGTAATCTGAATGATTATATCGGGCAAAAGGATTTAAAAGAAGTATTAAAGATTGCTATTGAAGCCGCTAAAGTCAGAAAAGAGGCTTTAGACCATCTCCTGTTGTACGGACCTCCCGGTTTAGGGAAAACTACCATGTCTCTTATTTTAGCGTCGGAGATGGGAGTCAATTGTAAAATTACGGCGGCTCCGGCTTTAGAACGTCCCAGAGATATTACCGGACTTTTGATTAATCTTAAACCGGGAGATATCCTCTTTATTGATGAAATTCATCGTCTTAACCGCATGAGCGAAGAATTACTTTATCCGGCCATGGAAGACCACCGCTTAGATATTACCATCGGCAAAGGACAAGCCGCTAAAATTCGCAGTATTCCTTTAGCCCCTTTTACGTTGATCGGGGCTACCACTAAAATAGGGGCCTTAACTTCACCGCTACGGGACCGCTTTGGTTTAATTGGACGGTTGCGGTTTTATGAAGCTGATGAACTTTTGTTAATTGTGTTAAGAACTGCAACGATTCTTAAGGTTCAGATTACCGATGAGGCGGCTTTAGTGATTGCCCGGCGTTCGCGGGGAACTCCTCGTATTGCTAACCGCCTCTTAAAACGAGTGCGAGATTATGTGCAGGTAAAAGGCTTAGAAGTGATTACACAAGAGTTAGCCGCAGAGGCATTAGATCAGTTAAATGTGGATAGCAGAGGATTAGATTGGACTGATCGATTAGTGTTAAGTACGATTATTGAGCAGTTTAAAGGCGGTCCGGTGGGGTTAGAAGCCGTCGCCGCAGCAACTGGAGAAGATGCAAAAACCATTGAGGAGGTCTATGAACCCTACTTACTGCAAATTGGTTATCTTAACCGTACTTCGAGGGGGAGAATTGCCACCGAAGCCGCCTATCAGCATTTAGGTTATAATTAGTATTAGTCGTCTTTAAGAAAGTGAATCATCAGCGAGCCACTAATAAGCCAATTATTGTTATTAGACAAACAAGAAGTTATTCGCGGTTAAATTGGCAATTGTATTAACATTAGCAATTACAGTAGTATTACTTGTCCAATTCCCATCAGCATCATAAAGGAGTTGATTCGTGTCTGTGGTATAAGCAAAGCGAGCATTGGTTACTGTACTGCCCAACAGTGAAATGTTCGTCTTGGTATCAACAATGATGTTAGTGGTTCCAAGGGAAATATTAGCCAAATTAAGGAGGGGCGTAGTACCAGCAGCAGGAGCGTTAGAATACTTATTAGATTGAATGGCCAGTACATCTACACCATTAACCGTATCATTGACCGAAAAATCCGTGATGGTATCTATTCCTTGGTTAGCAAAGACAAAGCGATCTGTTTGTGTACCACCGGTTAAGGTATCGTCACCTGATCCACCGATTAAGGTATCGTTATCTTCATCACCGTATAACCTATCGTTTTGTAGATCGCCGTTTAAATTATCCTTACCTGCTCCACCGTATAAGGTATCGGTTCCTGCTCCACCGTTTAAATAATCGTCACCTGCTCCACCGTTTAAGGTATCATTTCCTGCCTCACCGTTTAACTTATCATTTTCTGTGTCACCGTTTAAAGTATCGTTACCATCTCCACCGTTTAAGGTATCGATTCCTGCATCACCGCTTAAGCTATCATTTTCTGTGCCACCGTTTAAAGTATCGTTTCCTGCTCCACCGTTTAAAGTATCGTTTCCTGCATCACCACTTAAGCTATCATTTTCTGTGCCACCGCTTAAGTTATCGTTACCATCTCCGCCTAATAAGGTATCGATTCCTGCATCACCGCTTAAGCTATCATTTTCTGTGCCACCGTTTAAACTATCGTTACCATCTCCGCCTAATAAAGTATCGATGCCTGCATCACCGCTTAAGTTATCGTTACCCCCTAAACCCGTGAGAAGATCATTACCGAGTCCTCCTATCAAGGTATCAGCCGCATTAGCACCGGTTAAAGTATCATTGCCATTAGTACCCATAATTTTATATTGCTCAGTTGTGCTAAACGTGTTCTGGGCACTAAACAGTTGAGTTGTAGGGGCTTTAGTATAAGTAGTATTACCCGATGTCAAGATCAGCGTTTTGACGAAAGGAGTGAGAACAAAGGTATCAGTTCCATTGGGAAGACCGACAAAATTGCTGTTGTAATTTTCTTTATAAGCACTTAAACTCGTACTGTTACTATCTCCATTACGTATCCTCCAAACCGAGTCACCGTTTATCGTCTTCCCCATTGAGGTTAAATTTGTTCCTGTGACTTGAGTGGGGATAGAAACTGCTACCCCTTGAGGAAATGAATTCAGATAAGTGTCAAGAGTTGTTCCCGCCGTTGGTGCTGTAACTGCTATGCCGCTTGAGGACGTTGATACTGTAATTGTGATTACCATTATATTTCCTTCTGCTAATGTTGTTGAATGAGCTTAGAAAAAATAGAGGAAAAAATAATTTTTCATAATGGCTTATTTTTTTGTCGAATAAATTATCCGACGAGGGTTTCTAGTTTTTGGTTTTTGAGTTTACACAAGACTTCCTCTAACCCGAATCTAGCACATTTTTGGGGAGAATAATATGATAAAAACGCTTAATTATTTAAACTTAAAAAAATAACAATAAAGCCGTATTTATTAAAAAATAATAATTTTATAATCTGCTATTTAAGGAGATTTACAGATCAATTATGATACCGCTCATCAAAGACTCAGAAAAATTAGAAAATAGACTTAAAGAAATTCCCCTAGAACCTGGAGTCTATTTTATGCGAGATAAAAATGGGGATATTTTGTATATTGGAAAGTCAAAGAAATTACGGTCAAGGGTTCGTTCGTATTTCCGTAATTTCCCTGTTCTCAGTCCTCGGCTTGCCTTAATGGTGCAGCAAGTGGCAGATATAGAGTTTATCGTCACCGATACCGAAGCCGAAGCACTGGCTTTAGAAGCAAATTTAATTAAACAGCATCAACCCTACTTTAATGTACTGCTTAAAGATGATAAAAAATATCCCTATGTTTGTATTACTTGGTCAGAAGACTATCCCCGTATCTTTATTACTCGTAAACGCAGATTAGATAACGAGAAAGATAGATATTATGGGCCTTATGTTGATACGGGGTTACTGAGGTATACCCTTAGCATCATCAAACGGATCTTTCCCTTGCGCCAACGTCCTAAACCTCTGTTTAAAGACCGTCCTTGTTTAAACTATGATATTGGTCGTTGTCCTGGGGTTTGTCAACTGTTAATTTCTTCGCAAGAATATCATAAAACCGTTCAACAGGTGGCGATGATCTTTCAAGGACGAACTGGAGAGTTAATTCATACCCTTCAAAAGCAAATGGAAGAAGCCGCCAACGGGTTAAACTTTGAAAAAGCGGCTGTCATTCGGGACCAGATAAAAGCCTTGGAGTCTCTGTTTAGTGAGCAAAAAGTGGCTTTACCCGATGATACCGTGTCTAGAGATGTGATTGCCGGGGCGGCTGATGGTCAACATTGTTGTATTCAGTTATTCCAAATTCGCGCAGGTCGTTTAGTGGGAAGATTGGGGTTTTTTGTGGATATTAAGCAGCCAGACGAAACAGTCACACAAACCGATCAAGGCGCAATTTTACAGCGTGTGTTAGAAGAACATTATTGGTTAGCTGATCCGGTAGAAATTCCCAGTGAAATTCTCTTACAATATCCTTTATCCGATCAAGAAAGCTTAAAAAAATGGTTGAGTGAGAGAAAGGGAAAAAAAGTGAATCTGATCGTTCCTCAACGCCAAACTAAGGCAGAATTAATCGAGATGGTGCAACGAAATGCTAAGTATGAGTTAGAAAGAACTCAGCGCCATAGTGACCGTAATTTAAAGGCGATGGAAGATTTAGCGGCTATTCTCGACTTAGAAGCCGTACCGAAACGGATTGAAGGCTATGATATTTCTCATATCCAGGGATCAAATGCGGTTGCGTCTCAAGTGGTGTTTATTGATGGGGTGGCGGCTAAACAACATTATCGTCATTATAAGATTAAAAACCCCGAGGTGAAAATTGGTCATTCTGATGATTTTGCTAGTCTTGCAGAAGTGATTCGGCGGCGTTTTCGCAAATATAGTCAAAAAACCTCTCCCCCTACCCCTTTTCTACAAGGAGAGGGGAGTGATTTACCGGATTTGATTATGATTGATGGGGGAAAAGGACAACTCTCGGCGGTGGTAGAAGTGTTACAAGAGTTGAATTTGTTGTCGGAGTTGCGGGTGGTGAGTTTGGCGAAACAACGAGAAGAGATTTTTCTGCCTGGAGAGTCTGAACCTTTAGCGACGGATGCCGAACAACCCGGGGTACAGTTGTTGAGAAGGGTTAGGGATGAGGCGCACCGGTTTGCGGTGAGTTTCCATCGTCAACAACGGATCACTCATAGTCGGCGTTCTCGTTTGGATGAGATTCCGGGGTTGGGGTTTGGGCGCCAAAAGCAGTTATTAGCTCATTTTCATTCGGTGGATTATATTCGTCAAGCTACTGTTAGTCAGTTGATGGAGGTTTCCGGCATTGGGGAGCAATTGGCTCAGGAGATTTATAATTATTTTCATCCGGCTTAAAAGATTAAGTGAATAAAAACTGAGCGTTATTGCTGGCATCTAAACTGCTACCTCCTACCCCTAATTCGGCGGCTGTTAATCCCGTCACTCCTTTGATAGTCGCTAATAGGGTTCCTGTACCAAAACCGGCATCGCCAGCAATATTATTTCCTAAGCGAAGTTGGGTATCTGAACCAGAGACTTTGACATCAAGGGAATTAATGCCGATGAAAGCCAATTTATCGCTTCCTTTGACAAATTGATTAATTACATCTACTCCGTCTCCTAATGTATAACGAACAATATCTGCTACGCCATCATTAAGCCCGAGATTTAGCGTATCATTACCCCCTCCCCCGATTAAAATATCGCTGCCAGCATTACCGGTAAGGGTGTTGTTGTTACTGTTACCAGTAATGATATTATTAAGGGCGTTACCGGTGCCATTAATCAGTGATGTTCCTGTTAAGGTCAGATTTTCTACGTTGGCTTTTAAGGTATAAGTAATAGAAGATTGAACCGTATCAATTTCACCCGCCAGAGTAGAAGTTTCTGTGACAATATCTCCCGTATTATCCACTATATAAAGATCGTTTCCCCCTCCGCCAATGAGAGTATCAGCGCCTGTACTTCCATCCAGAATATTATTGGCACTATTGCCTGTAATGGTATTATTTAGTGCATTGCCTGTACCATTAATCGCAGAAGTGCCGCTTAAAATGAGTTTTTCTAAATTGTTTCCTAATGAATAGGTCACAGAAGATTGAACGGTATCAATTTCCGTGCTGAGGGTCGAGGTTTCTATTACCACATCTGCGGTATTATCCACTATATAAGTGTCATTTCCGGCCCCACCGATGAGGGTGTCATTTCCGGTTCCACCGTCGAGGATATTGGCGGCAGTATTACCGGTAAGGGTGTTGTTAAGGTTATTACCTGTACCATTAATCGCAGAAGTTCCTGTTAAAATTAAATCTTCGAGATTGTCACCCAAGCTATAGTTAATAGAGGACTTGACGGTATCAATTTCATTAGTAATGGTGGAGGTTTCTGTTACTACATCTCCGCTATTATCGACTATATAAATATCATTACCGGTGCCACCGCTTAAGCTATCAATGCCGGTGCCACCATCGAGAAGGTCATCCCCAATGCCTCCCTCTAAATTATCATCTCCATTACCGCCATATAAATCATCATTGTTAATCAGAGATACGCCATTATTATTGCTTTGATTAGTCAATTTTAGGTTAGAGACAAATAGCCCTGAATCATAAATTTGATCTCCAGTATCAGCGATGGCGATTTTTAGGGTGTGTGTTGTGCCAGAATTTAGGGCGGCAACTACTCGTAACGGGGAAGAAATGCCGTCATATTCGATGGATAAAATACCGGCTGTATTGTCTGTTAAATTACCATCGATGACATTTTGACTGAGGATACTCAGGGGTTGAGAGGAATTTTGATTAAATAAACCGTAGTTCACCCCATCTACCATGATGCCAGCAATATCGACAAAGGAGGTGTCTGCCCATTCAGGGTATTCATCGGAACCAAACATTACATCTAAACTGATGCTATTGCTATTAGCGGGGGTAGTAAAACTAAGTTCAAGTACGGTTGCGTCGTAGGTGGTTCCTGCCCCCGGAAAGACATTCTGTATAATCTGCTCAATATCGGTGTCTCCGGCAACAGCATTGGCGGTGCTATAGCTAGAAGAGGTGTTACTCAGTGGCGGCTGACCATCTCCTGTGGTTAATAAAATACCAGACCCCAAAACATAAGAGCTAGTGTTAGTGGTGCCAAAGTTAACTGAACTAAATAAAGAGGTTGCGTTTAAGGCTCCTGTATAGACTGCATTGGTGATGGTGATGCCGCTATTGCTGGCTAAAATGTTCTTGCCTAAGTCAAAAGCGGTCAGAGTATCGTTAAAGCCGGTAAAGACATTGACATTGGGGGTCAAAATATTGGGGTCTGGCTGAGGATTGTTGGCGCTATCTCCATCTCCGATTAAGTGGTCATTGCCATCCCCACCCATCAAGGTATCATTGCCTCCTAACCCGTAAAGAAGATCATCTCCGGCTTCTCCACTGAGGGTATTATCGACTCCGTTGCCGGTCAGAGTATTATTGTTGGCATTACCTGTACCGTCAATATTACTGGTTCCTAGGAGAATTAAATTATCGATGTTGGCGGGTAGGATGGTGCTGCTGGTGGATTCTAAGGTGTTGTTGACGATAATATTGGAATCGCTGATGGTTACAGTTCCACTGTTGTTTTTAATGGTGGCGTTGGTTGGGTTGCTGAGATTAACGCTAAAGGTTTCGCTGCTTTCGATTAAGTTGTCGCTGAGGATGGGAACAGCTATGGTTTTAGTGGTTTCTCCAGGGGCAAAGGTGAGGGTTCCGGTAATGTTGCTGTAGTCACTGTCTGGAGTCGCTGTTCCTGGGGTTAGGGCATAGTCAACGGTAATATTGGTGGTGGCGGCTGCCGATAAGGTTACGGTTAGAATCGCATTGGGTGTATTAGGGTCCCCTTCAACAACGCTGACATTATTGATGGAAAGTTCAGGGGCTAAGGGGTCATGGGTGATATTAATACTAAATCCATAGTCTATATCTTCTACGACGGTTTTAGTATCCGAAACTTTTAATTGATATTGACCAGAGGCCAACCCTGCTAAAGAAAGGCTATCTAGATTGGTGGAGTTATGGGTGGACTGGGCAATTAAATTATTGAATTCATCGTACAGAGAAAGGGTTAAATCACTACTCCCAGAAGTTAGGGAAATATTACTATTGCCGCCAGGAGAACTGGTTAATTCAAACTGCCAAATATCGGTTGGATTACTGGAAGTTAAAGAATCTCCATCATTGGTGGTTGGGTTTTCGATGGCTCCTAGGTCGAAAAGATTAGTAATACTCATAATTTTTGCTGCCCTCCAAAATGATTTCCCTTAATAAGGATTAAATTTATCAGCCAAAAGTAAGGAAATCGGGTGGAAAATTAAGCCCTAACTTTTTTCTTAAAGCTATGTAGAATTTGTTAAGATTTTTTACTAAAAATAAGTGCTTTTACGGAAATTATTCGCCTTTAAAAAGAGCAATTTATTAAATAAGTTGGTGTTGGGTTTTGTTTCTCAAACGCAGGTTGCTAAATTGATTTTACTCTTATTATAAGATTATCTAATATATATAAAGATTGATATTTTAAAATTTCCATTAATCGTACCGACTTTACACTTCTTCATATGTGAGAAAGATTCTCAATAAGCAACGAACTTGCGTTATTACAGCCATTTTGCTAAACTAATGCTAGAGAACTTATAACTAAAAAAACTAAAATCCTGTAACAGCTACCAAAGAATAAGGACTTCAGCCCCTAAACACGAACAAAACCCTCAAAAACCCCTTGAGCAAAATTCTAGCGAAGACCCAATTTTTGTAAAGTTAAGTTGAGTAAAATATCATTTTGTAAATTACTATTGACAAATTGCACAAAATAAGTGGTTGAAGTTTTCTGTAAGCCACAACGCAAGCAATGTTAGGATAAAAAATCGGGCAATTTAAAAAAGCACTGTAGCACAAGCAACAGAAAAGAAAAGCAATCGCACTCACACGGCCAGAGATAGGAGATAAATAGACGTGGTAGTACAAATTAACCCGCAACAAAACTACGAAGCCAAAACCCAGGCAATCGCCAAAGAACTATTAGTCCAAACAAGGGAGAAAAAAGGACTATTAGCACAACTACAAGATCAGATGCGGTGGGATGACAAACTCTTGGGGTGGGCAATGGCCAACCCTAACTTACGGGTTCAATTATTCCGCTTCATTGATACACTACCAGCCCTACAAAGTAACGCTGAAATTGCTAACCATTTACAACAATATATGGGCGAGGAATCCGTAGAACTGCCGGGTGCGCTCAAAGGAATATTAAACTTTACCGATGCTCATTCTGCGCCGGCTCAACTGGCCGCAGTAACCATCAGTAAAGCAGTAGAAACCTTGGCCAGAAAATATATCGCCGGAGAAGACTTAGCCCAGGTGACCAAGACAGTAGAGCGGCTCAGAAAAGAGAAAATGGGCTTTACCATAGATTTACTCGGAGAAGCCGTTATTACCGAAGTAGAAACGCGAGTCTACTTACAAAGCTATCTAGATTTAATGGAACATCTAGTCAAAGAATCTCAGAAGTGGTCTAAAATCTCTGAAATAGATGAAGCCGATGGCGAAGCTTTACCGAAAGTACAGGTATCGGTAAAATTAACCGCCTTCTATTCACAATTCGATCCCTTTGATCCCACCGGCAGTAAAGAAAAAGTCTGTGAACGTATCCGTATATTATTACGCCGCGCCAAAGAATTAGGGGTAGCCGTTCACTTTGATATGGAACAATATGTCTATAAAGAATTAACCCTAGCCATATTAAAAGAATTATTACTCGAAGAAGAGTTTAAAACTCGTAGCGATATCGGCGTAACGATCCAAGCCTATTTAAGAGATTCCCAAAACGATTTAAAAGACTTAATAGAATGGGCAAAACGACGGGGTTATCCCATTACTGTGCGCCTAGTTAAGGGCGCATACTGGGACCAAGAGACGATTACATCGAGACAAAACCACTGGCCTCAACCCGTCTATAACCAAAAAGCCGCTAGTGATGTAAACTTTGAAAACCTCACTCAACTATTACTGGAAAATCATCAATATATATATAGTGCTATAGGTAGTCATAACGTCCGCTCTCAAGCTCATGCTATCGCCATCGCAGAAAGTTTAAACGTGCCGCGTCGTTGCTTCGAGATGCAGGTGTTATACGGCATGGGCGATCAACTGGCTAAAGCCTTAGTAAAACGAGGTCATCGGGTGAGAGTCTATGCTCCCTATGGAAACTTATTACCCGGCATGGCTTATCTGATTCGTCGTTTGTTAGAAAACACCGCCAATAGTTCCTTCCTCAGACAGAATCTAGAAGAACGTCCCGCAGACGAATTAATTGCTGCTCCTGTGGTGCAAGAAGAAAACGAATATACTAGCAAAAATGGGCAATTCCCCAATGCCGCCGATACCGACTATGCAGATGAAATCTTAAGAACCAAAGCTAAACAAGCCTTAGTTCAAGTGCGGAACTCGCTAGGAAAGACTTATTTACCTCTAATTAACGGGGAATATGTTCAAAGCGAAACCCTAATAGACTCGGTTAACCCCTCTAACCCGCAAGAAATAGTAGGCAAAATAGGCTTAATTTCCGTTGAACAGGCAGAAGAAGCCCTCATGGCAGCAAAAGCGGCCTTTCCGGACTGGAAAAAAAGGTCAGTCAGAGAAAGAGCCGGCATCTTACGAAAAGCCGCCGAAATCATGGAAAGACGGCGACATGAACTATCGGCGTGGGTTTGTTTAGAAGTGGGGAAAATCATCAAACAAGCCGACGCAGAAATTTCAGAAGCGATCGATTTTTGCCGCTATTATGCCTCGGAAATGGAAAGATTAGACCAAGGACATAACTATGATGTAGCCGGAGAAACCAACCGTTATATTTATCAACCGCGCGGCATCGCCTTAGTGATCTCTCCTTGGAACTTCCCCTTCGCTATCGCCGTAGGTATGACCGTAGCGGCATTAGTGGCGGGTAACTGTACCCTCTTAAAACCCGCCGAAACCTCTTCGGTGATAGCGGCTAAGATTAGCGAAATTTTAGTCGAAGCAGGTATTCCTAAAGGCGTGTTTCAATATGTGCCCGGCAAGGGTTCTCAAGTGGGTGCTTATATGGTGAAACATCCCGACGTGCATTTAATAGCCTTTACGGGTTCTCGGGAAGTGGGATGCCGCATTTATACCGATGCTTCCATCGTCCAACCCGGACAAAAACATCTCAAACGAGTGATCGCTGAAATGGGCGGGAAAAATGCCATTATTGTAGATGAAAGTGCTGATCTCGATCAGGCAGTAGTAGGAACCGTTTATTCGGCGTTTGGCTATAGTGGACAAAAATGTTCTGCTTGTTCTCGGGTGATTGTTTTAGAGTCCGTCTATGAGCATTTTATGGAACGATTTGTCGAAGCAACGCGATCGCTCAATGTGGGTGCGGCAGATCAACCCAGCACAGAAGTGGGTCCGGTAATTGATGCCACTGCTCAAAGACGAATTAAAGAATACATTGAGAAAGGCAAACAAGAGGCAGAAATAGCCTTAGAAAGAGAAGCCCCCGAAAGCGGCTATTTTGTCGGTCCGACGATCTTTAAAAATGTCTCTTCTAATGCGGTGATTGCCCAAGAAGAAATATTTGGTCCAGTGGTAGCCGTAACCAAGGTGAAAAACTTTGATGAGGCGTTAGCGGTGGCTAATGGGACAGAATTTGCTCTAACGGGCGGTTTATA
The DNA here is from genome assembly GCF_000147335.1 of Gloeothece verrucosa PCC 7822. NCBI lineage: Bacteria > Bacillati > Cyanobacteriota > Cyanophyceae > Chroococcales > Aphanothecaceae > Gloeothece > Gloeothece verrucosa. Next base: position 5,873,194 of record NC_014501.1, on the reverse strand, counting down.
TTCTCGTACACCCGAGCATATTAAACGCGCCTATGAAGAATTTGAAGTAGGGAACTTATATATTAACCGAGGGATAACCGGCGCAATTGTGGCTCGTCAACCCTTTGGCGGCTTTAAGTTATCCGGTGTCGGTTCTAAAGCCGGTGGTCCCGACTACCTCCTGCAATTCCTCGAACCCCGTCATATTTCCGAAAATATTCAACGTCAGGGTTTTGCACCTATAGAAGGCGCTGAGTAGTTGATTTATTAGGGTGGGTTAGAGTCTTTCTAACCCATCTTTGGAAAATATCATTAATGCCAATTAGTACAAAAAAACTATGTTACTAGGCTGTAAAAACACTAGCTATAGTATTTGAAAATCTATTCAACTCTATATATACGGAGTTTACATAAACTCTAGTAACAAGTAATTTTATAGGATAAGATAAGGACAGACATTAGTGGCTTACAATGACTAATAATTCTGTTTTACTTAACAATAAAAAAAATATTAATAGACAAGATAGTATTATTAAACACAACAATAATACTTGGAGTAATGTTAACTTAACTAGCCTCAAGGATATATTATCGTATTTGTCTTATTTAAAAGCTAGAGAAGAAATTAGCGATAAAACGTTTGAAGCTTTAGTCAAATATACTTGCGCTAATTTTATAGAATATGAAATTGAACAAAAAATACAAACTTTGATAGAAAATAAGCTAGAAGATAAGCTAGAAAAATTTTTCTTAAAAAAGATTATTGTTAATTAAAACTGGTTTAACCAAATATCGGAAGCAAAAGTAATCATCTCAAACAATAAGGAATATACTATGGCAGAGGGAGAATCAGAAGGTAAGAAAAAAGAGTTAGAAAAAGACGAGGGTCAAGAAAATAATGATGAGGATACAGACTTAGAAGAAATAACTACAGAAATAGAAAATCTGCCCGCACCGATTAAAAGAGTTGTACAGGGAACCCTTTCAATGCAGCGTATTTCTAGTCCTTTTTCTCCTCTTCAAAATAAAATTACTGAATCTCATATTACTAAAATTCTTGAAATTACTGAAAAAGATGATGAGAGAGCTTTTTTAGATACTAAAGAAGAAAGAAAATACAATTTTTGGTATTTTGTATTCATTTTGGCTTTTTTAGTATTTATAACTGTATTTTTAGTCAACAAAGATATAACCCTATATCAAGAAATCTTAAAAATTATTATTATCTTTGGTGGTGGCTTTGGTAGTGGAATTGGATTTAAAGGATATTTAGATAGAAAGAAAAAATAAGATGAAAACTTTAATTAAATGGACAGTTGACCAATATCACCACTTGATTGAAACGGGTATATTAAGCAACCACCAGATAGAATTAATAGCAGTAGATATTATAAAAATGAGTCCAGAAGGGTCATTACACTACACAATTGCTTCCTCTGGTGCAGACTATCTTAAAATATTTTTCGGTTAAAATAAACTTATGAAATATCACGTTATTTATGATGGAAACTGTAATCTTTGTAGCAACTTTGTTCAACTCTTAGAACAATTTGATCAAGGACAGTTATTTGACTACATTCCCATGCAAGATGAAACCACTTTACAACAATTTGCCATTAGTGCGGCTGATTGTAATATGGGGATGATTTTAATTGATCCTAATAATACTCGTCGTTGGCAGGGAAGTGACGCGGCTGAAGAAATCATCAGTCTGTTACCGATGGGTAAGCTGTTTATTGATACATATCGCCTTTTACCGGGGATGAAATGGATCGGCGACCGCAGTTACGAACAAATACGAGATAATCGTTATAGTTGGTTTGGCAAACGAGCGGCTACTTACCATTCTGCTTATCCGTTTGGTTGTCGCGTGGAGGGGAATGGTTAGCTGTTGAGGGGGTGGGTTACCCCCACTAGGAAGTTTAAGGCGCATTATCCCACTCAGGAGACAAGGTTTGATAATCGTATTGTTGTGCCCTAGGATGACAAGTCACACAAGTTTTAAGCGTAGAAGGTTTCGGTAAATCTACCCGAGGATGAAGCGCTTTAAAATAACGAGATTGAGAGATATATAGTGGCACGGGTTCATCTCTTGATACCGGGCGAGAAAAGGTGGCCAAATATTCCCAAAGTAACACTTGAGTAATGCGAATCATATCCACAGAAGTTCCATAATGTCTATCGGGTTTTTCTAAAATAGACTTCCAACTTTCTGAAGGTAAAACACTAGGAGAAATGGGAATATGACAACCCGAACAAGTATCAATATACAATTGTTGAGCCGTTTTATAACGTTCCAAAATGGAACTCGCCAATAAAGAAGGGTCACGGTTGGTCAGAGAAAGCGGCGAACCGGTATCAGTAGAATGATTAATGGCTCTAGCAATACCTATCCCTAAAGCCATACTCCAAAAACCCATTAAAAGTAAAGACAAGAGCAATAAACCTTTTTTTCTAACTCCTAAGTTACCGGTTAATTGAGAGCGTTTTAGAGAGCGGTGAAACCCGAGCAAATTCAACATTAGTCTTGTTCTAAATCAGGACTTTTTCTATCGCGACAGAATCTAACATTTTCTTAACGATAGTGCGAGCATTACGCCCACTTGCCGGAATAAGACGATGAGAAAAGACATGAGGTGCCAAAAATTTGACATCATCAGGAATAACATAATCTCTATCTCTCAAAAAGGCCAAAGCTTGAGCCGCTTTTTGTAAGATAATGGTTCCTCGGGGACTAATACCCAAGGAAATCTCTTCATATTCACGGGTTGCTCTCACCAAATTGAGGATATATTGTTGTAGCTCTCGGGTGACTTTCACCTCACTGACCAATTTTTGTAAGTCCTTCACCTGTTCGAGGGAAATACAAGGCTCTAACTCCTCAATAACTGGGTGACTCAGATGTTTTTGTAGCATCTGTAATTCCTCTAGCTCAGAAGGATACCCTAAACTGAGGGAGAGGGTAAAACGGTCCATCTGCGCTTCGGGTAAAGGAAAAGTCCCTTGATACTCAATGGGGTTTTGGGTAGCGATGACAAAAAACGGTTGAGGGACTCGGCGGGTTTGTCCATCCACCGTAATTTGTTTTTCTTCCATGACTTCTAATAAGGCCGACTGAGTGCGAGGAGTGGCGCGGTTAATTTCATCCGCCAGCAGGACATTGGTAAAAGCCGGACCCGGCAAAAATTCAAATTCTCGGGTGCTAGGGTTCCAAATATTGGTTCCTGTGACATCGGTTGGTAATAAGTCGGGTGTGCATTGTATGCGTTGAAATTGACCATTAATAGAGCGAGCTAAAGATTTAGCGAGTAAGGTTTTACCCACACCCGGCACATCTTCTAAAAGCGCATGACCGCCACTGAGTAGGGCCACCAAAACCAGGTCAATTGCTTCACTTTTACCTACTATACTCAGACTTAGGTTATCTTTAAGGGCGAGGATGTTTTCTCTCATAAAGGTTAAATTAGTTTTCAAGCCGGCGAGAGTAGAGACATTGGAGACAACATCTTTACTGCTATTAATTTTCCCGATTTTGGCTCTTGAGTTTACATCTAACCCGTAAGAATTTTCCGAGCAAGTTGACAATCTTCTGTAATCTGAGCTTTTAGCGCATCTAAAGAGGGAAATTTGGTTTCTGGGCGGAGAAATTGTTCTAAGCTAACGGTTAAAGATTTACCATAAAGGTCTCCTGACCAATCTAGCAAATGAACTTCAACGGTAGGTCCTTCTCCTTGTACAGTGGGACGATAACCAATATTCATCACCCCATTGAAAGAGGTTTTCGGGTTATCCTGAGTCAGGTCATCTTCTATTTCCACTCGCACACAATAGACCCCATAACGCGGCAATAGTTTATGGCTGGGTAAGTCTAGATTAGCCGTTGGGAAACCGATTTTTCGGCCTAATTGTTGTCCTTTGATAATGGTTCCAGTTAAAGAGTAGGGTCGTCCTAGCATTCCCTTTGCTGCTTCTATATTACCATCTGCTAGGGCTTGACGTATACGAGAACTACTAATTCTTAATTCTTCACTGTTGCAAGTTTGTAGGCCGGTGATGATGACTTCAATCCCAAATGGAGAGGCCAGTGCCTCTAACTCGCTGGCACCTCCTGCGCGTTGATGACCAAAGCGAAAATCTTCTCCCACACAGATTCGCGCCGCTTGCAGTTTTTGCACAAGAATCTGTTCGACAAACTGTTGAGGACTTAAAGCGGCTAGTTCTCGATCAAAAGGTAACAAAACCAGTTGCTTGATGCCAATTTGTTCTAATAATTTAACTTTTTCGGGTAATGGAGTGAGACATTGGGTTTTTTGTCCACTAAAAAACTCTCGGGGATGAGGATCAAACGTCACCACCGTGCTATGGAGCAAGGGATCTTGTTCTCGGGATTTTTGGACTAGGGAACTACTCGATTTTGTCCAAATGGAGCTAATCACTTGTTGATGGCCAAGATGAATGCCGTCGAAGTTGCCGAGGGCAATAGCCGTTGGCGTTAAAATGAGATCGCTTGATGATTTAACTAACCACACGCTGCTCGATTTTGACCGATTTTGTCATAATTGTTTAAGTTGTCACACGGGTTTAACCCCCATTCTGTAAACAATTGTAACAGCATCAATCCCACCAAAAGCAAATATATTTAGGTTGGTCGATCCCGGTTAGAGGTTAGCCACTGAGGAGGCGGCTTTTTCTGGGGAGCTAGGAATTAACTCGATAGCCATTCCTTCCCGGGCTAAAATCGTATGAGGAAAAGCGAGACTAGCTTTTTCGCCAATACGGTCCAAGAAATTATCGTCATGGGAGGGGTCATGATGAAACAGAACTAATTGTTTAACATTGGCCGCCTGAGCGATTTTGACGGCCTCCTGCCAAGTGGAGTGTCCCCAACCGACTTTACTAGACTTAGGATTATGGTATTCTTCATCAGTGTAAGTCGCATCAATAATGACCACATCAGCATTGCGGGCCAACTTGAGAACATTTTCATCTAATCTGTCGGGAAAATGTTCTGTATCAGTCAGATAAGCCGCCGATAGTCCACGCCAGTTAATCCGATAACCAATAGCTTCACCAGGATGATTGAGACGGGCCGTTTCTATTTCCACATCCTCTAGTTGTATAGATTCTCCGATCTCGAGGTCATAAAATTGCAATTGAGCTTGCATAATTTGTAGAGGAACCGGGAAATTCGGGTGTAACATTTGATCATGCAGACGTTGTTGCACGGTCGCGCCGTTGGGGGCAGGGATGCCATAAATTTTGAAGTGGTTCCCCGGAATAAAAGCAGGAACAAAAAAGGGAAATCCTTGGATATGGTCCCAGTGGGAGTGGGTGAAAAATATATGACCATTGACCGGCAATTTTGACAGAAGGGACTCTCCTAAAATACGTATTCCTGTACCTCCATCAAAAATCAGGCGTTGTAAACCCACTTTCATTTCTACACAAGAGGTATTACCCCCATAACGGACAGTATTAGCACCCGGGCAAGGTATACTTCCTCTAACTCCCCAGAATTTAATATGAAATCGATTACTGTCAAGGGACATAAGTTTTGAGATTAAGCTGATAATCTAAGCCTTTATAATAGTCAGATTAACATTTAACTTCCCCATCCGCGACCTTATCGGCTCATGGTCTTTACGTGTTTGTGATCATTGACATTAAAGGCAGTTTATGTTATGGCCTATTAAAAATAATTCTCAAGTTTTGTAACTTTTAATAAACAGTTAGGTAAACCATTGCTAAGAGCTTGGTAGACTAAAACCTAATCTCCTGCTCGGGATCTGTGCAGTCCTATAAATTAATCGTCTTACCTGTTTTATTGGAAAAACTTGTATAACAATATGGTCAATACCCTAAACAAAGCAGAATTTGAAGAACTTCGCCCTGGGATTAAAGTCCCAGCTAAGGAAACTATTTTAACTCCTCGCTTTTACACTACTGACTTTGAAGCGATGGCCAAGATGGATATCTCTCCTAACGAAGAGGAGTTAAGAGCGATTCTCGAAGAGTTTCGGGCTGACTATAATCGTCATCATTTTGTTCGCAATGAAGAATTTAATCAATCTTGGCATCACATCGACGGGGAAACTCGCCGCTTGTTTGTGGAATTTTTAGAGCGTTCTTGCACAGCCGAGTTTTCCGGCTTCCTCCTCTACAAGGAACTCGGACGGCGATTAAAAGATAAAAGTCCGGTTCTGGCAGAGTGTTTTAACCTGATGTCGAGAGATGAAGCGCGTCATGCCGGCTTCCTCAATAAGGCGATGTCAGATTTTAATCTTTCTTTAGACTTAGGATTTTTGACTAAGAGCAGAAAATATACTTTCTTTAAGCCTAAGTTTATTTTTTATGCCACCTATTTGTCGGAAAAAATTGGTTATTGGCGTTATATCACCATTTACCGTCATTTAGAGCAACATCCCGAAGACCGGATTTATCCGATTTTCCGCTTTTTTGAAAATTGGTGTCAGGATGAAAACCGTCACGGAGACTTCTTTGATGCCATTATGAAGGCCCAACCTAACACCTTAAATGATTGGCGTGCTAGACTGTGGTGTCGCTTCTTCCTGTTGTCGGTGTTTGCTACCATGTATCTCAATGATATTCAACGCGCCGATTTTTATGCCTCTATTGGCTTAAATGCGCGAGAATATGATAAATATGTGATTGAGAAGACTAATGAAACCGCCGGGCGAGTTTTCCCCGTCATGCTCGATGTGGAAAATCCTGAGTTTTATCAGCGTTTGGAAATCTGTATCCAAAATAATGAAAAATTACGCGCCATTGATAGTTCGGATAGTCCTCAGCCGCTAAAACTATTACGCAAGTTGCCTTTATACGCTAACAATGCTTGGCAATGTCTGAAGCTGTATTTAATCAAACCCATTCGGGTTGACCACTTGGCGGGAACTGTTCGCTAAGTTTTAGCTTCTTTTAATAATATTTCCTGGGGGTTCGTCTAATGACCAACCCCTATTATATCTATGATTAAAAATAAAAAAATTTATGGATGTTCAAAAATTTATTAATCAATTATCAAGGGGTTATGAAAATTGGGCAAAAGACTCTATGTCTCCTAAACCGGGACAATTTGACTCGGTTTTAAAAAAATCCCAACCTCAAGTGCGGAACTCGTTCGGTCCCCCAGTTAATCCTAACCTTTTACCCTTGTTAAATAACGCTGTAGCCTGTTTAGAAAAACAAGAAGTTTATTGTCAGTTGGGATGTTTAGGAAAAGTTTCTTTAATGGGCGCACTTCTAAACAATTCAACAGCAATGGCTTATGCTGTGGATAATTGTACAGCCTTAGAACAAGCAGAGGAATATTTAGCCGATTTAAATCAAAACATCGTCTATTTTAATTTAGAAGAGCAAGTTTTTTTCTGTGATCAAGATGTAGCCGAGTTTTTGGTCGAGTTCAGAGAAAATAAAATAGAAGATAAAATAGGAGTCTTATATTACGATAGTTATCCGGAATATAGAACAGTGATGTCAAGCTTAGTCTTGGCTAAACCATGTTTATCAGAAGAAGCCTTAATTATTGTCGCAAATACTCAGGAAAAACCCGTACAACAAGCTTTAGAAGATTTCGTTTTATCTCAGCCTCAATGTCAGATTATATTGCCTTGGCAACTTTTAAATCATGGAATTCCCGCCCTAAAAAATATTTGTATTTTATCTTGGAATATCGCTCAACAAGACTATTCATCCCTTTCTCAATCTCTGATTCATTCAGACAAAAAACTTTTTCTCAATGTGGGTTCTGGTCCTAAAAATCCGGCCCGAATCCCGAAAATTTTTCAAACCGATGAATGGCAAGAAATTCGACTCGATAGTGATGCGGCTGTTGAACCGGACCTAATTGGCTCAATGACTGATCTCAGTACGGTTCCGGATCAATCGGTTGATGCGCTCTATTCCTATCATAATCTTAAAGCGCTTTATCATCATGAAGTCCCGCTCGCCCTCAGTGAATTTAGGCGAGTGATCAAAACCGAGGGATTTGCTGTTATTACTTTGCCCGATATCCAGAAAGTAGCTGAATATGTCGCTCAAGGCAAAATAGAGGAACCTTTATATACCTCTCCTGCTGGACCGATTACGCCTATTGATATTCTATATGGGTTGGGAGCCGCCCTCGCTACAGGTAATACCTCTGCCGCTCATAAAACCGCCTTTACTCCTAACAGTCTTAAACAAAAAATGGAGGCAGCCGGATTTCAAGATGTTAAAATCTCTGAAGACGGCTTTAACTTTTGGGCACTGGGATATTGTTACGAGAAAAGCCGTTCGAATCTTGAGCCAAAAAAGGTCAATCAAGAAAAACCCGAAAAGAAACCCCCTCTCAGTTATAGTTCTTTGCTCAATTTCTTAATCGCTACGCGAGCGAATTTACAACAGAAAGAAGCGGATTATTATAGCCGCATTAATTATGATTTATTAATTCAAATTCCCAGTGATGCTAAAATTATTGTTGAAGTGGGTTGTGGGGCGGGGAGTCTCGGTCAAGAATACAAAAAAATTAACCCAAATAGTCAATACATTGGCATTGAGATCAACCCAGAAGCAGCCGCTATTGCCGAGCCAAAATTAGATCGGGTGATTATTGGTAATATTGAAGACTTAGAAAATAACAAACTAGACATCGGTGAAGGAACCGTAGACTGCTTAATCTATGGCGATGTTTTAGAACATCTCGTCGATCCTTGGCAGGTGCTTAAACAACAGACAAAATGGCTAAAAGAAAATGGACAAGTGATCGCTTCTATTCCCAATATTCAACATTGCAGTATTTTGGTTCAGTTATTTCAAGGTCAATGGAAATATGAAGATGAGGGCTTACTAGACCGAACCCATCTACGCTTTTTTACCCGAAAAACCCTTGAAGAACTTTTTAATTATTGTGGACTCAAGGTTTTTGATTGCAAAAGTCGCGTCATTAGGCCGGCTTCACAAGAGTTGTTGCAAAGTTTCCAGCCGATTTTAAATTTATTAAAGGTTTCTTCTGAGACTTTTTCTTCAGAAATAAATTCCTTTCAATATATTCCCAGAGGCATTAAATCTTCTAGTTCTTTACGCCCGGTTCTGATTCATTCTCGAGTCAGTCAGACAATCTGCAAATTCATGCGTGTTGAATTTCCTAATGATTTTTTAGCCACTATTCCAGGGGTTAAAACTTTGTATGAACAATCGAATGATATTGATCCCATTGATTTTGAAGGAAGTAAAATATTTATTTGGCAACGTCCCTTGCTTGATTATTCGATTTCCCTAGAAAAAATTGTTGAAATTCAAAAGAAACTTTTAAAATCGGGCTATTTAATTATCGCTGAAATCGATGATGACCCTTGGGCTTGGCCTGAAAAAACAGCACAACAATTTGCTCAGTTTTTAAACACCTGTCATGTTGTTCAAGTGTCTACTGAAACTTTAGCAGAGGACTTACGAAAACGCTTTCCACAGGTTCTACTCTTTGCTAATTATTTACCTTATTTACCCTCTCCACGCGATTTTAACCCTGAAAATACATCCACTCCTGTTAAACTTCTATTTGCGGCTCAAAATAGAGCCAACGATTGGGAACCAATTATGCCGATTATCAATCGGATTTTAGAAACTTATGGCGAGAAAGTGATGGTAAATGTTGTGCATGATAAGTTATTTTTTGAGGCTTTAACAACGGAGCATAAACAATTTGAACCTTGGTGTACTTATCCTCGGTATTTGCAGATTATGAGAGATTGTGATCTGGCTTTACTTCCTTTAGAGTCAAACCGATTTAATTCGATGAAATCGGACTTAAAATTTTTAGAATGTGCCGCTAATGGTGTGGTGGCTTTAGCGAGTCCTACGGTGTATGGAAAATCCATCATCAACCAAAAAACGGGAATGATTTACGCTTCTTTAAAAGAATTTGAAAAACAATTCGCGCAACTGCTCGCTGAACCTAAATTGCGCTCTGAAATAGCAACTAATGCTTACAATTGGGTTAAAGAGAATCGATTATTGTCACAACATTATCGCCAAAGATACGAAAAGTATCTTCAAATGTATGATGCTTTATCTGAACTAAATGAAGAATTACGTCATCGAGTGCCAGAATTATTTAAGTAGTGCGTTAGTGTTCTTTGCTCCCCGCTTGATAAGCCGCGCCGAGGTACAATTCTCCGACTTTAGGGTCATTTAATAAATCTAACCCTCTGCCTTCAAAGCGATCACATCCATTTTCCAAAACATAGCCTCGATCAGCCATTTCTAGAGCTTTTTTGGCGTTTTGTTCCACTAAAACAATAGCAGTACCCATTTGGTTGATGGCTTTAATCTGTTCAAAGACACTACTGACTAAAATCGGAGATAAAGCGGCTGAAGGTTCATCTAATAATATTAGGTTAGGATCTAACATCAAAGCTCGTCCCATCGCTAACATTTGGCGTTCTCCACCGGAAAGAGTGCCGGCCCGTTGATGCTGGCGTTCTTTTAAGCGGGGAAACATGGTATAGATTTTTTCTTTTAAGGATTTTAGGGAATTCTTAAGAATAAATGCTCCCATTTCTAAATTTTCTTCCACCGAGAGAGAGGGGAAAACATTATTTATTTGAGGAACATAACACATCCCTCGCTGCACGATTTGATCGGAACGTAATCCTGCGATATTTTCCCCTTTAAAAATAATTTGTCCTCGGTTGGGGGTTAAGAGTCCAAAAATGGTTTTTGCTAGGGTTGATTTGCCGGCACCATTAGGTCCAATAACCGCTACTAATTCCCCGGGTGCAATTTTAAAATTTATACCTTGGAGAATGTTTAAATCTTGAACATAGCCGGCATAAACTTCTTTAACTTCTAGTAAATTGTCATTAGTCATTAGTCGTTAGTCGTTAGTCATTAGTCAGTAGTCATTAGTCGTTAGTCAGTAGTCAGTAGTCATTAGTCAGAGCGTTTTTGCCCTTTTTGCCGGCCTGTGTGGGTTTATTGAGGATTTTTTTGGTATTCTGGGCGTTCTTCGGGAATAATTGCTCCTTCTACAGGACAGACGCTTAGACAAATGCCGCAATCAATACAGGTGGCAAAGTCTATCCAAAACCAATCAGTCCCTTTGATGTTTTTGCCTGGGCCTGGATGAATACAAGCAACCGGACAAGCTTTTACACAGTCGGCAACGCCTTCACAGGTTTCTGTGACAATGGTGTGTGGCAAGGTTTTTCTCTCCTTAAATTTGGCTAGATTAGAATCGGCTATCTAATAGCGTAGCAAGATTGAGTCTTCTTGCTTGACACTCCTATCGAAAATTTGTAGGATATGACCGAATAAATTCTGTCGGGCCGACGCGCAAGACGATAGTCCGAGCATCGTCGGGTTTCAGCCCCTCCCTCGCGGTGCGAAGGATCAAAAAACGGAGGCTCTCACCCTCCCGTATTATTTGGGTAGGGCTTATTGCTTTTCTTGTGTTATGACTACCTTTAAGCAAAACAAACCCTGTTAATCAATTTAACAGGGTTTAAATAAACGGAGATGGAAACTTAAAACACTAACTCCCCCTCAAAAGGGTTTTCTCACCTTTGAGCAATTTTGTTTTTTTCCCATCCCCTATTCTGCAACTCCTTGACGGCTAGAGAAGCAGAGGGTTAGGGTAGTCGGTAGTTCCCTAATAGAGCTTGAAAGGGGAGATAGGTAACTGATATTTAGCATTATGGCGGTCTTTATGTATATTAGCACAATTTTATCTATAAAAACCGCCGAAAAATTTGTTTATGGAGAGTTGGCTTTGCGTTGTAAATAGTAACGACGGGCACAATCAACAGGCACAGTATTGATTAAGGAGCCGTAGCTATTGAGGTAGACATAAGTCCATTTTGAATCGCCCGGGGACTTGTAGCGTAAGTAATAATAGGGACCATCTGCGTCGTGAAAACGTTCTTCAAGAACAAAATTCGCTTCAAAATTCTCTGCGGGAATATTGGGATCAAGAATTCCCTCACGGGATTTAGCGATAAGCCATTTTCTCAATTTGTCATCTTGCCGTTTTTGCTTAATAATTTCGAGAACTTTGGTGATATCTTCGTCGAATGACTGTTGCAATTGTTGAGCCGTAGAGAGATCTAATTGAGAAAATAAAGCTTTGATTATCTTAAGTTTCTTTTTATAAGATAGTGTATCTACCAGGGATAATAAATTTTTTGAGGTAATTTTATCAGGACTTTCTAAAAGTTTTATTACATCTGCCTGGATATACATATTTATTAATTCTTTAATAAATTTGGGGGGAAATAAGCGTTTTGAGTAGATACCTAATAAATTCTCTCCAACATTTAAAGAGGCTTCAGACTCGATTAGAGACGTATATTCTTGAAAAAAATCTGTATAAATAATTACTTTTATCTCGGGACGAACATTGATCAATTGAGCCAAAAATTTTGTACCATCTTGCTTGGCCAGAGGCATCTTTAAATCAAGAATACCGTATTTTATTTCATATTCTGTATCTTTTTCAAGTATGTTCAGGGCTTCTTCTACCGACATCGCAATAATTAAAGCATTGCGTCCTTCACTGATTTCTTTTTGCCAAGGGCGGAGTATTTTTTTAATACATTGGTGTTCATCTTCACAAATTAAGATTTTAGTTTTTAGCATATTGGTTACTGTTTAGCTGTATTAAATCCACAAGGTAAGCTGCTCAATAATTCTGACAAGCGGCTTGGCGCAAATAGGCGAAAATCGGTTAAAGTCAACTGTCAGAGCCGGCAAAAGACAATAGACGTATGCTTTAGAGGATTTGACTTTTGAAAGTACAGTAAGCTTTATTGATGTCGAGCTACTGAGTGGCATATCAATAAAACGCTTTAAGTATTTATGTTTACACAGTGACTACCTTATATAAGTATATCAAAATTTATTCTCAAGAGACATTTTTGTTTAATGAAGACCCCGCCTTTTAAGGACGGGGTTTAACAATCATGACCTGCATGGGGGGCGGTAGTTTTGTTAGTAGGTTTCCAGCTAATAGAATTAACGTTTAGCTAACTTCTTGGTGGCCATTTTCCGCAGACGAATAGACTGAGGGGTAACTTCCACTAACTCATCAGGCCCAATATATTCTAATGCCCGTTCTAAACTCATTTCTACAGGCGTTTGCAGTTGCACTAATTCATCCCCAGTAGCGGAACGATGGTTAGTTAACTGTTTTGTCTTACAAACATTAAGGTCTAAGTCTTGAGGGCGGTTATGTTCACCGACGATCATGCCTTTATAGACTTTAGTTCCAGGCGTGATAAAAAATACACCTCGGTCTTCAGCATTCTTGAGGGCGTAGAAAGTGGCAACCCCTTCCTCAAAAGCGATCATAACGCCGTTATAGCGGGTTTCAACATCGCCGATGATGGGACGGTATTCTAGGAAACTGTGGTTCATGATGCCTTCACCACGACTCAGACGAATAAATTCTCCTCGGAAACCGATTAAGCCTCGGGCAGGGATGATAAACTCTAACTGAGTGCGTCCATTGCCGCCGGCTTGCATATCTTGCATTTCTCCTTTACGCTGTCCTAAGCGTTCAATACAAGACCCTACGGCATCATCGGGAACATCTAAGACTAAATATTCAAAGGGTTCACAGGGTTGTCCGTTGACTTCTCGATAAATAACTTGGGGTTGGGAGACCTGAAACTCATAGCCTTCCCGTCTCATGGTTTCGATGAGAATACCCAGATGCAATTCACCCCGTCCAGACACCAGGAATTTTTCGGCGGAGTCGCTTTCTTCTACCCGTAAGGCGACGTTGGTTTCTAATTCTCGCATTAAGCGATCACGTAATTGGCGAGAAGTCACAAAAGTTCCTTCTTGTCCGGCAAAGGGAGAGTCATTGACGGAGAAGGTCATCTGTAAAGTCGGTTCATCAACGCGAATGAGGGGTAGTGCTTGAGGATCATCGGGAGAGGTGATGGTTTCACCAATGTTAGCATCGGCAAATCCGGCTACGGCGACAATATTCCCGGCACTCGCTTCGGCTAATTCTACCCGTTGTAGTCCTTCAAAGCCGAGTAATTTGCTGATTTTTCCTTTGACTATTTGCCCATTTTCTTTCATGAGGGCGGCTTGTTGTCCACCTTTAATTACGCCGTTGTGAATGCGTCCAATGACGATCCGTCCTAGATATTCAGAATAGTCTAGGGTGGTGACTTGCAGTTGTAGGGGTTTATCAATATCCCCGGCCGGTGGGGGAACATGATGTAAAATTGCCTCAAAAAGCGGCTGCATATCGACCGGTTCATCATCAATACTGGCCTTAGCAAATCCGGCTAATCCAGAAGCGTAGAGGGTGGTAAAATCACACTGATCGTCATCTGCTCCCAGTTCGACGAAGAGATCGAAGACTTTATCTACAGCTTTATCGGGTTCGACGTTAGGACGGTCTATTTTATTGACGACAACGAGGGGGCGCAGTCCTTTTTCGAGGGCTTTTTTGAGGACGAAACGGGTTTGAGGCATGGGACCTTCGTTAGCATCCACAATCAGTATACATCCATCTACCATCCCTAACACCCGTTCGACTTCGCCGCCAAAGTCAGCGTGTCCGGGGGTATCTACAATATTGATTAATGTATCTTTGTAGCGAACGGCGGTATTTTTTGAGAGAATGGTAATCCCCCGTTCCCGTTCTAAGGCGTTGGAGTCCATCACGCAGTCAGGAACCTCTTCCCCTTCACGGAAGATACCGGACTGCTTGAGAAGGGCATCAACCAGGGTAGTTTTGCCGTGATCGACGTGGGCTATGATGGCTACGTTGCGAATGGGAAGAGACATAGGAATTTATAACGAGTAAAATTTTTTTGAGTTACTATAGATTTCTTTACAATTTTAGCTTACCCGGCCTCAAGGTGATAAGGGAAATAGCGGGTCGGGTGTAGTGTCTGCTGGTTTGTGTCTCGCTGCGGCTTTACTCAAGCCAAAATCTTTCTAAAGATAGAAGATTCCGGTTTCGCTCAGACTTCTACTGTGCATTTGACTCAGTTAAAGTTGATTTTTAAAGTCTGGTTCCCTTTAACCGAAAACCCTGAGCATTTTTACTTATCTTGTGACCGATGATTGCTACTGTCTCCATATCTAAAGCGCCGCCTTAAACCCTCCTGTTTCAAGCTGTATAACAACTGAAAATTTGTATTACAAAACCGCTCCTATTCAAATCATTCATCCTGAAGCTATGAAAAAAACTTGACTTATCGTTACAGAACGGATACATCAAGAAGCTTATATTTTAGAACCCAATCTAGAAGAATTTTTTCAACCCGCAGGATATAATTACCTAGACATAAATAAACCACTCTATGTTAAGAAATATAAAACTGCTGAAATCGTTTGCTGTTCCCTGTTGCCTTATCAGACAGTTAACTTTAATCAATGTCCACCTGTTTAACTTAACTTATGACCCCTTACCTCTATCTTGAGATAGAGTTTATTAAGCTATGTCTCAAGACCTACTGTATTACGAAGATTTACAATGTAATCTAAAACAAGTCTTAGACAGAATTCAAGAGACTTTTGCTAGACTAATCAATGATGCAAGCAGTTTATTGAATCAATGATGGCAACGATACAATAGCTCATCAATAATCTTTAAACAGAAACGAGAATTAATCCAAGTATTGCTTCAAATTGTTAAAGTCAAACCTTCCTGGCAAGACATAACTATCCATCACCGTTATCTAGATAAAAATAAGGCAAAAAACCATCTAGACTGAACTATTGTTCGATTTTCTGCCGCTTCTTGTTCAGATTCGTCTCAAGCTTTATCTCATATCTATCCAATTCCTCACCGGGTTAGATGGCTCTAGAACATTCATTAATATTTAGAGGTTTTTTCCCTGAATTACCTCAATAAAAAGTATTTTTTTTTCTAAATATTGATGAGAATGCTTTTAAATATAGCGAAATCAAAAAATGTAATACAATGAAATATAAACAGTTTTTTTTAAGCAAAATTCTCCCAAATAAATATTTTTAATCGCCACCAATGTTCAAAAAAGTTTATCAATCTAGTTCGACAAATATTAATTTTATATCAATGGAAGTTGTAAATCCATTGACGATGGAAGTTAATTCTAATTTTGATGACAGTGTAATCCCTCTCTCAGGGATTCTAATGCACGAGTTTCTGCGGACTAAGAGAATAGGGATTTTAGAGAGACAAGCATCAAAGGATATACTTTTAAGGTATGATATTAATCAGATTGCTAATGATCTTGGTCAATGATGGAGACTAAACTAATGTTAAATAAAATACATCGTATAATTCACTTACGAGTTAAATTAGATCTCATTAAAGTTATTGACAAATTCTAGACCAATTAAACAGTTGTCAGCCTTTAAAAACTCGTCAACGGATCACTCTATAGATAGATATAAAAAGCGTGTTGGAAGCTACAAATAGCTTGATTAGGTTGTAAACCAAACTCTTGTAGAAAAAGTTTTATGACTATTGCCGAGAAAGTATCAAAACCCAAATCTGTTCCTTTTAAAAAGCAACCTTTACGGATAATTGCTATTGGGGATAGTTTGATTTATGGTTATGGAGATCCCGTCGGAGGGGGATGGGTAGAAAGACTACGTCGTCAATGGATGAGTCCAGATAGTTCAGGCCATGCCCTGTATAATTTAGGCATACGAGGAGATAGAGTCTGTCAAGTTTTAGAACGTTTAGAACCGGAATATCGTTATCGAGGAGAATTTCGCAATCAGTTTCCGGATTTGATTCTTCTTTCTGTGGGGGTTAATGATACTCCTCAAGTCGGTCATGAAAAAGGACGTAATTTAACTGAGTTTGCCACTTTCCAAGGTCAATTACACACTCTGCTGCAACAAGCTAAAAATCTCTGTCCTGCCCTGTTTATCGGTATGGTACCAGTAGATGAGCAGAAAATGCCCTTTATAGATTGTTTGTACTATACGCATCGAGAGCAATATCGTTACAAAGAGGCGACAAAGCAAGCTTGTCAAAAATATCACATCCCCTATCTCGATATTTTTGATTTATGGATGGCGCGGGGAGAGACTTGGAGAACAAAACTCCTCGGGCGTGATGGACTTCATCCCAATGAGTTAGGATATCAAGCTCTCCTAGAAGATATTCTTAACTGGACACCCGTGTTGCAACTTCCATAACCGGAAAGGGAAAACAGTAAGGGAAAAAAGTCCAACGGTAAACTTCACGGGAGGCAGGCAAACGCCAATTTAATCGAATAGACAAGAAAGGAAACAAAGGAAATACTTGCCAGTCTACCTCCCAAGTGGGGGATGACACAGGCTCCTCTTTCGGTTGTTTCAACATGGACCACGCAGAGGAATCAAAAGATTCTGCAATTAATTGTTGTCCCTCATCGGTTACCTGAGCGCGTTGGCGGCTGGCCGTTTCCACCAAACACATACTATTGCCGACAAAATTATCATTAGAGGCAACAATCACCAGATTTTTACCGGTCAAATCTGATTCAAAACAGGCAAAATCTAGGTCTTTCCAAGATTGGAGGACGGTTTTCCCGTCTGCGTCGAGATAATCCGCAGAAATTTTAGTAGGGTTGAGGAGTTTATGATGATTTCGGTCTAGCTGTCCTTTAACTGTGCCTACTAGACGGCTACCATCATTAAATTCATAAGACCAATGATAGGTCTTACAGCAAGAAGAGTTCGGTTTTTCTGAGCCAAAACTCACGGTATGATCAGAGGGTGACAGGGTTAATGGGGAAGAATGATTTTTCACGCCAAGCTTCTACGGGGAATATAGCATAGTCAATCTTATTTAAACTATACCTCGTAATTGAGTTAAATTGGCCTGATCACAACATTAGCTTAAAAATTGTTAATCTAATCTTTTTTATGGGAGAAAAAGGGATTTGAAAAGGTTAATAGCTCATTCACCAGCGATCCCTAACCTAATAGTCATGAGACAATCAGTAAAATCCAATGAAATGAAAATAAAGATTTAAGAATTAAATGACTAAAATTTGAGCTTAATAATTAAGAAAATTTTACTGTTAATCTGATGCCAACTATGCAATCTCCCAATTCTCCTATTGAGACAGATCTGCTATTGGTCAGTGGCGGTCATAAGCTGTCACCTATTTAAATTGTTCTTGGCGACAGGGTGTAGGGGGTAGGGTGTGGGGAAAGAGTTAGAGGTTTATTTCTTAACTTGAGCATATTTAGCTTAGTCATGTCATCGCCTTAAAATTATGGAGACTCAAGCCGGTATTAGGAGTTCTCATGTACTGATTAGCGACACAGTCTATAGTTACTATTCAGGATGGATTAAATCAAGTTTTTGGGAACATCAAGCGGCTTGATATCGACAAAAAAAATGGATAGGTTATGTTACAGTAAAAGTTGACGAAATTTTCGTCCTCCTTACTTTGAGTAAGGCGAAGGAAAAAGGGAAAAAGGAATAGGACTTATCCAGCTTAAGAGGCAATAATATTATTGTTAGTTGTAAGTCCATATTCCTATTTATTAAATTTCAACTAACTGCTAGATTCAAACGCCACTCCTTCAAAAACAAAACCTTGAGTCTGAACATAAGCTTGTTCTGCTGCATTAGCGGTGTAGAAATGCTCACCAGTGGTTGCTTTATAGAAACGCTGGACATCCGTCCCTTGATTAGCATCTGCTCCATGAGCATAAAAGGCAATGCCGTCAAATTGATAATCAGGAATATTATTAACTACGTAATCTCGTTCTGCTGGATTCGCTGTGTAGAAATGATCGCCGGTTCCAGAATTGAAAAAACCATAGACGGGTAATAAATCTGGTTGAGGATTTTGGCTAACAAAAAAAGCGATCCCTTCTTCTTGGTATTGAGGAAGGGTTTGTCAAAGGAATTTTTTATATTTACTTTATAAATGTCCTCTTAACCCAGCAGTATTGGCTCACCCCTATTGTTGAGAATCTGATTTAATTTCAGTAATTGCTCAACTTTTTTCTCATCTTGTCACCCAAGGACGCAGAATTACTTTAAAATATCAGCTAATTCTTTTACGGGTTCGGATTTTGATTTAAACCAATGAATATCATGAAGCAAAACATAAATACAGGGAGTAATAAATAATAGCAAAATTGAGGCTAACCCCATACCAAAAAACACGACAATTCCCAAAGGTTGTAAAAATTCTGAACCTTCTCCCAGACCTAACGCGAGAGGAAACATTCCTATAATCGTTGTAATTGTAATCATCATCATGGCGCGCAGACGTTGAGAAGCCGCTTTAAGAATGGCCGTTTTACGACTAATTCCTTCTTGTTCCCAAATTTGGTTAGCTAACTCCACCATAATAATTGAATTATTAACCACAATACCCACTAGCAAAACGACTCCGACAATAACTGTAGCTCCGATAGCTGTTTGAGTGACGTATAAGCCAAAAATCCCCCCCGCTAAAGCTAAAGGTAAGGTAAACATAATAATAAGGGGATCGAGCAAAGAATTATATTGCACAGCCATTACCACAAACACTAAAAAGGCGGCTAAACTGCCCAGAATCAATAGAGAAGATTGCAATTGACGGTTACTTTCCTCTGCTGCACTGGGTAATAATGACACGCCTTCAGGGAACTCAATTTCTGACAAAACCGATTTAATTTCTGCGATCGCATCCCCTAGACTAGCCCCTTCTGTTAAACTTCCATTCATCAAATAAACTGGACGTTGGTTAATGCGTTGTATTTCTCCGGGGGCTTCATCTTCGCTGATTTGAGCCACATCACCCAGACGAATTTGTCGATTATCATCCACAAACAGAGGTAACTGTTGCAGTTGGGAGGGTTGTTGAATAACACGCTTGTCTAAATTTACCCGCACATCCACTAAGCGATTTTCTCTTTGTAATTGAGTCGGGATTGTTCCTTCTAAGGCGGTTTGTATCGTGTTGCCGATATCTTGGGCTGTTAAACCCACTTCGGCGACTCTTTCCCAGTCTGGACGAATTTGGATTTCGGGTTGACGGGGATCTGTGTCAGGGCGAAAGCGGGCGAGGGTAACTTTTTCTTCTAAAGTTTTTAAAACTTGTCTGCCGGTTTTAGCGAGAATATCGGGTTGATTTCCTTGTAAAATTAGGTCAATATCTGCATTACGAACGGGAGAATTATTAACAATTAAACCTCTTAATTGTCCTGGTGCAATGCGTAAACGAATATCAACTAAATTCAGTTTTTCTAATTCTTTAGTAACTCGCTCGACAAATTTTTCTACATCTGTATTGGGTTTGAGGGTGATGGTGCTATTCCCTCTTAACGGGTTAGCGATGGTGTTACTTCCAAAAAGAAAACCGCCCGAAGTAGTAAAAACATATTTTGTCTCAGGTTGTTTGAGGAGAATTTCATCAGTAATTTTCATCACTTTGCGGTTGGTTTCTAGAGGCGTACCCGGAGGAAATTGAGCGAATAAAGAGGCTTGACCGGTGTTGATTCTGGGTAAAATTTCTTGAGGAATTTTCACGACCATCCACCAACTTACACCCCCTAAAATTAAAAATGTCAGGATAATTACAATCAATTTATATTGCAATACTTTAGCTAAAAAATTGCCATAGCTTCTCGTTGCTGCGTCAAAACGTTGATTAAAAATTACTAAAAGCGGAAACTTGCCGATTCTACTGCTAAAAGGGATTGCCAAAAGGCGAGAAGTCAGCATCGGAACAACGGTTAAAGCAATGACAATCGATGCTGCTACAGCAAAACTAATGGTGAGAATTAATTCATTAAACAGTAGGGAAGTAAAACCCCCAATTAAGAGGAAGGGTAAAACCGAGACTAAATTTGTGGTGGTAGAAGCAATTAAGGCTGATTCTACCGATTGACTACTCTTAATCGCTTGGGCAATGAGTTGACGCGGTGTTAGTCGGGTTTTACTGTCTTTACCTGGAGTCATTCCGGCCCCTTCAGCAATGGTTTCTAACATCACTACAGAGTTATCCACCACAATTCCAACCCCTAAAGCTAATCCCCCTAAACTAAAAACATTAAGAGATAGTCCAAACAATTTCATCAAAATAATCGCGCTTAGGGTAGCTAAAGGAATCGATAAGACAATAATTAGGGTTTGACGGATTGAACCTAAAAAAAGTAAAACCGCCATTGCAGCGAGTAAGGCTCCAGATATCCCAGAAGAAGTTACATTATTAATAGAAGTACGAATAAAAACCGAATCATCGAGGGTTGGGAGCAAATTCATATCTTCTGGAATTAACCCAGATTGTCGTAGTTCTTCAATCCGTTTTTTAACTCCGTCAACAACTTCAATGGTGTTCGCATCGGCCTGTTTTTGGATGCTAACTTTAACGGCATTTTCTCGATTGAGAGTAACAAAAATGCGTTGTTCTTCTGTTCCGTCTATGACTTCGGCAACATCCCGCAGGTAAACCCGTTTACTCGGTGCTGATTCATCTCTATTATTGACTTCAAGGGTTAAATCTCGTATTTCTTCAGCATTGCGGAAACGGCCCACTGTTCGGGTTAAGGGTTCACTCTGATTCCCTAATATTCTGCCGCCAGAAATGTCTTGATTTCGTTCTCTGAGGGCATCTAAAACATCGGTTAATCCTACGCCTAAAGCTTGTAAACGGTTGAGGTCTATATTAATTCTAACTTCTTCTTCGGCTGCCCCAGAAACATCTACCGCCGCGACTCCGGGGACGACGCTTAATTCTCTGGATAATTCTTCATCGGCAAATACCCGTAAGTCTACTCCTTGTAAAGAAGAAGAGGTTAAGGCCATTTCATAAATGGGTTGTTGGGAAGGATCGATTTTAAATAAGCGGGGAGTTTCGATCGTGTCTGGTAGTTGGCTTCTGGCCCGGTTAAAGGTGGCTGTAGCTTCATTGAGGGCTTGATCGATATCTCCGCCGGGTTGAAAATACAAATCAAGGCTAACTTGTCCTTCTCGCGTTTGGGAATAGACTTGAACCACTCCTTCTGTAGCGGATAAGGCTTCTTCTAGCGGTTTAGTAATCTCATCTACAGCTACTTCTGGAGAAACGCCCGGCGCGTTAAGTCTGACTCCAATGCGGGGATAGGTAATGGCGGGAAGTAAGTCAACTTGTAAGTTGGTGATGAAGAAGATACCCACCACGATCACGGCTACAGTTAGCATTAAGGTGCCGATATGCTGTCGGATGGATAGACTACTGAGACTAAATGAGTTAGAGGGTTCGGGGTTGGGCATAATTAATCTTGTTTACATGGCTTATAATTTTATTTTAATTGTTAAAAGTTGTAACTTATGCTTCAAGATATCGAGATTGAGAATTTTAGATGTTTTGAGAAAACCCGTATTTCTGGATTTACTAGAGTTAATTTAATCGGGGGAAAGAATAACTCGGGTAAAACGGCTTTATTAGAAGCTTTGCTTTTAGAACATTCTACCTAACCTAGAAGTATGGAGCAAGTCAAAGAACTTAGGAGAGAATCTTTAGAAGCTATTAAGGCTATGCCCGAAAGAGCTTGGGATAGCTTTTTTTTCAATCAAGATAAAAACAATACTATTAAATTTTTCAGTAAAAGTTATGACAATATAGAAAAAAATATTGAAATTTTGGCTGTTAATTCTATTACTCCAGAAATTATTGAAGAATCTGAACAGGCAAAATCTCTAATTAATTTAATTTCAAAAAAACAATCACGAATATCGATTTTACAAATTCAAGTAATATTGAACCCAAAAGAAGGATTTAACTATTTAATTGTAGCTGGCACTGAAGGGACTTTAGCTCTAGATATACCAGACGAAGATGATTCAAGCTTTTAAAGATGTAGGTCTTGCTGAATATTCAGATATAGCCGCTTATTTTGAAATGACTAGAGCCGCTAAAACTAATCAAATCATAGCCATTAAGCGAGATTTAGAAACTTTAGAATATGCTTTAGAACAAGAGCGACCAATTAGAGGTTAATTATTTTTATGAAAAAAAATATTTTAATCGTTGAAAGTAAAAACGATAAATTTTTTTTAGAAGCTTTAATTCAACATTTAAATTATGATGAGATAGAAGCAAGAGCAATTCTTCCAGATGATTATATTATAAAACCCCTAAAAATTTGTATAGATGATTATAAAGACTTAAAAGCCTCAGATAAAACCCAACTTCAAAAAGTCTTAAATGCCTTAGCCTTAACAGAAGTAAAAAATGATATTGATCAACATCAAAAAGAAAAAATAACTTTAGGACAAGCCAGCCAATTAGCTCAAATGAATCAATTACAATTTCAACATTTACTGGCCAGTCGAGAAATACCAATTAATTATGCTATTGAAGACTTAGAAACAGACCTTAAAACAGCTAGTCAGTAACAGCATAATTTCTATTTCCTATTTTACTCAACCGGCGTTGCCTCAACCCCTGGTAAAATCTTCTTAACTCGAAATCCGGGAATGGTAAATTCTTGACGAATTTTTTCGGGGGGTAAGGGTTCAGTGGTAGCATATTGCTTGGCTCCCACCAAAAACACGCCTAAAACACTGAGCGGAATTTGAAAAAATAAATTACTCAATAAAAAAGCAACTGCCGCTATCAGCAGTCCCAAAAGCCGCCATTGAGGGAGAAAAGAAGCGGTGATCGCGGCTAACGGGGCCCAATGATAAATTTGCCAGAGTACCCATCCCATCAAGATAGCACCGAGTAAAGCGAGAGGGCGTTGTTGCCGCTTTCTAAACAAACTTAAAATTCGCTGTTGATCTGAGCTAAGATTATCAGGTTTTAGAGCCACTATCAGAAGGCTAAAAATATCAAACGGACGAGTCCACTGCATCCACAAAATCGGCAAAATGCCTACTGTTGAGACAATCAATAATTCTAGCCAAAAAGGAGCTAAAGGGGTACCGATGGCGAATCCTATCCATACTATTTCTAGGAAGATTGGGACAACGGCTAACCCAGATAAATGAATCCACAAAAACGGTTCTGATGATAAAGAGCGCATGGCTTTTTCCGATCAATAATAGGGTTGTTGGTTAGAAGCCTGGACTTATAACCAACAACTGAGATACTCTCATTATTTCGCAGAAAGGGTACGGCGTTTCATCGTCATTTCATAGACTTCGATTTGGTCGCCTTCTTGCCAATCATTAAACTTATTGACCCCAATGCCGCATTCATAACCCGCATTGACTTCCCGGGCATCTTCTTTCACCCGTTTGAGTGAATCTAGGACTCCCTCATAGATGACTTCTCCTTTACGACGGACCCGCAGCAGACGGTTACGGATGAGCTTACCAGACTGGACATAACAGCCAGCTACAGCACCTCGTCCTACTTGGAAGACGGCCCGTACTTCAGCGAAGCCTAAGTGTGATTCTACTTCTTCGGGATCTAATAGACCTTCCATCGCTCCTTGAATATCATCTAAGAGTTTGTAGATGATGTTGTATTCGCGGATATCGATGCCTTCTTGATCGGCGGCTTGTCTGGCACCACTAGCCAGGGTGGTATTGAAGCCGACAATTACTGCGCCACTGGCGGCGGCTAAGTCCACGTCGGTTTCGGTTACTTCACCGGCTGCGGCTAATAAGACCCGAATTTGTACTTCATTTTGAGGCAATTGTTTGAGAGAGCCTAAAATGGCTTCTACTGAGCCTTGAACGTCGGCTTTTAGGATCAAATTCAGTTCTTTTAGTTTTCCTTCTTGCGCTTGAGCCGACAGGGTACTGAGACTGATGCGTCGAGAGGACATGGCCTGTTGTAGGCGAGATTGACGTAGTTCATCAGTACGCTGTTGCGAAATAGCTCGGGCTTCTTTTTCGTTTTCAAAGACCTCAAACTCATCGCCGGCTGCTGGGACTTCATTGAGTCCTAAAATCTCTACTGCAAAGGATGGGCTTGCTTCTTCTACTTTATTGCCTCGGTCATCTATCATGGCCCGAATCTTACCGAGGACAGAACCTGCGACGATGATATCCCCGACTCGTAAGGTTCCGTTTTGTACCAGTAGGGTTGCTACCGGTCCTCGAGTCCGGTCTAAGTTGGCTTCGATGACGGTTCCTCTGGCGAGACGATCGGGGTTAGCTGAGAGTTCAGCGATTTCTGCCACAATCAGGATCATTTCTAGCAAGCTATCTAAATTCTCGCCTTTGAGGGCACTCACGGGCACCATAATTGTGTCACCGCCCCATTCTTCAGGCACTAAGCTGAGTTCAGATAGTTCTTGTTTAATGCGATCTGGATTAGCGTCTGCTTTGTCGACTTTGTTGATAGCGACCACAATGGGAACTCCGGCGGCTCTCGCGTGGCTTATGGCTTCCTTGGTTTGGGGTTGCACTCCGTCATCGGCGGCTACCACTAACACGGCGATATCGGTGACTCTAGCGCCTCTTGCTCGCATTGCGGTAAAGGCTTCGTGGCCTGGAGTGTCTAAGAAGACGATTTGTTGTTCCTGGCCTTCGTGTTCTACATTAACGTGGTAAGCCCCGATGTGCTGAGTAATGCCTCCGGCTTCTCCTTGGGCTACTTTAGTTTTGCGAATTGAATCGAGTAAGGTAGTTTTTCCGTGATCAACGTGACCCATAATAGTCACTACTGGGGGACGACGATGCAGATTTTCTAAATCATTTTCGTCGATCATTTCTGTGGTTTTGGTGGCGGCGGCTTTTTCTTCGGGAGATTCGAGGGTGACTCCCAATTCTTCAGCGATGGCCGTAATGGTATCCATTTCTAGGGTTTGGGTAATATTAACCGCAATACCTTTGAAGAATAGGATTTTAATAATTTCCGTTTCGGGAACACTGAGTCGTTCTGAGAGTTCTCTTACGGTCATCATCTTATCGAGGACGAGAGTTTCAGCCCGTTGGGGTTGTTCTTTGCGCTCCCGACGTTCTGAGCGGTCTGATTTCGTCGTTCGCCCTGGCTCCGCTTTTGTCGGTGCTTTAACATTTTTCGAGGCACCATTGGGGCTGGCGGGGGCTTTAGTCATTGACTTCGGTTTGGGCGGACGGGCCGTTGATATGCTTACTGCTGTGGGAACTTCGTTAGTTTCTTCTAGTTCCGAATCAAAATCATCCTCATCATCCAACAGCGCTTGACGGCGTTTGCTCTTACCGGTTTTTGCCAATTTTCCGGCTTTATTTTTGCCTTCTTCCGTTTCATCCTCTTCTTCGTCCCAATCTTGGCGTTTTCCGACACGGGGAGGAGTAGGACGTTTTAATTTGGGTTTGGGTTTGAGGGCTTCTAAGGGATCTTCTTCTAAAAGATCTTCTGGGGTGTCTTCTACATCTTCAGGCTCAATGCTCAAATTGGCCACTTCCGCTTTCGGCCTAGCCGGCGGCTTTGGCGGCGTTGGTCTTTTGAGTTCGATCGAGAGTTTGGGTTCTTGTATTTCTCTGGGTTCTCTGGGTTCTCTGCGTTCTCTGGGTTCTCTGGTTTCTCTGGGTTCTCTTTGCTCCCTTGCTTCCCCTCTTTCTCTGGGTTCTCTAGATTCTCTGGTTTCTCTAGGTTCTCTGGGTTCTCTAGATTCTCTTGCTTCCCTTGGTTCTTTTTTAACCTTGGGTTGTGGTGTTGGTGCTAAACTCTTCTTATCTTTATCGGGCTTTTTACCGTCTCTATTACTTTTTGGTTTAATTTCTGGGGCAATTTTCACCTTTTCCTTGTTTTCTTTAGGTTCTTTATTGTCCCTATTGTCTTTAGCCACAACCGGTTGAGCGGTCGGCTCATCTGATTTGGCCTCTTTTACTGGAGTCGGTACGGTTGCTGGTTTTTCGGAAGGTCTTACGGGAGGTCTAAGTAGTTTTGGCACGTCTAATTCAGATAACTCAGATGATGATAGGGCAGATTCTTGTTCGGGTTGATTTTCTTGTTGGTTGTATTTTAATTGATTTTGTTCTAATTGAGTCGGTTCGACTGTAGTTTTTTCGGGTTGATTTTGCTCAACAGGAGACAAGATCGAGGGCGCTTTAGGTGAGGTTTGTTCGGGGAAAACCTCTTGCGTGTCTTCTATAGTAGACACGGGTTTAGCTAAACCTGGGGTTGATGCTGATGGAGGTTGAGGTTTCATGGGGGGGCGGGGAGGCTCAACTAAGGATGGCTGACTGGATGCGCTTAGAGCATCACCTTGAGAAAAGAGACGATTTTGTTTATGATGAATTGCCAAAATTTCCTGCTTACGTTCTCCGGCAGAGTGGTGTCCTCTGTCGGAGAGATTCGCGTTGTGATGTTTTCCCGCCATTTGGTGGATATATTTATCTGCTGTTGCTTTGATTCGTTCTGCCTGTGATTCTGTAATTGTACTACTGTGACTTTTAACGGCGATGTTAAGTTGATCACAAATTTCCAAGATGTCTTTATTGTCTAAATTCAATTCTTTTGATAATTCGTAAATTCTAACTTTTGAGTTGCTCATCCACTATCCCCCTGAGTTGCATACCGGCTATGGTGATCCCGTCATTAAAGAGCGTAAAGTTGATTAGTTCGATAGGTTTAACTCCTTTTAAAATAATAAAGACAGTAACTCAATGACAAAAAAGCTCCTTAACCTATCCTAACGATTCTTTGCTCAACAGGGCATCTAACTTTTGACAAATCGCAACCGACTATTATTCTGATGGGGGTTGCTGTAGTATTGAGTGGGTCATTCGCTCTGATAAAAGCTGATAAATCGATTCTGGAACAGGTGTTTTTAAGGCTCGAGAGAGCCGGTTTTTGTGGCGAGCTTCTTTTAAGCAACTCGCCTTTGGGCAAAGATAGGCGGAGCGTCCCATGCCCTGATCTAATTGTACCTGTCGTGATGGATAGACTCGGACAATTCTCAAAAAATTATCTTTAGTGGCGATTTGACGACAACTGACACATCGTCGAGTGTTAGGTTTCATTTGATGATCGGGCTTCTGGGTTTGGGTTGGGATCAAGCCCCCGATTGCTCGGGGGTGAGTGACTCTTTTTAATTAATGATTTTTTGCCTTTGGTGCGCTTAATTTTCGTTGATCTGTTAGGTCACTTCCACTTCTTCTTGTACTAGGTCTTGTGGCTGTTGTTTTTCTTTTTCGGCTTTATATAAAGCGCGGTCTTTAATATCGATTTTCCAGCCTGTCAAACGAGCCGCTAGGCGCACATTTTGGCCTTCTTTGCCGATGGCTAAACTGAGTTGGTCTTCGGCTACCAAGATTAAGGCTTGACGTTCATCTGGATTAGTGAGGATAACTTCATCGACTCTAGCCGGACTCAGAGCATTAGCGATATAAGTGGCCGGATCCGGCGACCAACGAATGACATCTATTTTTTCGCCGCGCAGTTCATTGACCACTGCTTGAATGCGGGAGCCTCTGGCTCCAATACAAGCTCCTACAGGGTCAACATCGCGTTCTAAGGTATCTACAGCTATTTTAGTTCTTGAACCCACATAACGGGAAGGGGGGTTAGCTTCCCTAGAAACGGCTACGATCCGAACCACTTCTTCTTCTATTTCGGGCACTTCATTGGCAAACAGATAAACGACTAAACCCGCCGCCGCGCGAGAAACGATTAATTGTGGCCCTCGATGAGAGCCTTCTCGAACTTTTTTCAGTAATACTTTAAAGGTGGCATTGGCTCGATAATTATCGTTGGGTAATTGCTCGCGTTTAGGTAATTCGGCTTCTACTTCGGGTTGACCAAAGGTGCTTTGAACGGCCATAATTACAGCTTGTCTTTCAAATCTTAAGACTCGGGCGTTTAAAACGGTGCCTTCTACGTCTTGAAATTCTTCTTGTATTAATTTACGCTGTTGGTCTCGCAGTTTTTGCAGCAACACTTGTTTGGTTTGAATGGCTGCCATCCGCCCAAATTCTTTTTGATCTGGGGTAACATCTAAGACCACTTCATCGCCTAATTGGGCTTCTGAGACTACGGCTTGTACTTCTTCTAATGAGATATGATGATCTGAATTAGTAACGGACTCAACGATTTTTTTGGTTGAGAGAATGCGAAAACCTTCTTCTTCGGTGTCGAGTTCCACATCAAAGTTTTCAAAATAATCATCATGAAACTGATTTTTTTCCATGCTTTGAGCGCGTCGGTAGCGTTCGTATCCTTTGAGTAGGGCTTCTCGTAGGGCTTCATTGACCGCCGATTTGGGTAGGTTGTGCCGTTGGCTGATTTCTTCAATCATGTTTTTCAAACCTGGCAAATTGACGATGCTCATAGGCTTTTCTCCTTTTTTTTTAACTTTGAGCTTCTAACTGGACTTTAGTAATTAGTTGACGGGGTATGGCGATTACTCGTCCTTTTTTATTTAAATAAACCGCTTGTTCATCTCGTCCTTGTAGTTTTCCTCGCCATTCTTTTTGATTTTCAAAAGGCGTGTCGGTTTTGACGATTATGTCAAACCCTTTAAAAACGATAAATTCCCGATCGCTGTTTAATTGTCGAGAGATTCCGGGACTGGATATTTCTAACACATAGGAGCCTGGGATTAGTTCTGTTGCATCTAAATTGGCTTCTAATGACCGACTCATCTGTTCACAGTCATTTAAGCTGGTATCACTGCTTTTATTGCGAATGTCTACTCGCAGAACGGGTGGTCGTTTATTGGTTTGGAAGACCACTTCTACGATTTCTAATCCGAGTTGTTCGGCGATCGGTGTCGCTAAATCAATGATTTGAGGGATTACAGGATGAGTCATGGCAGTAAATGCAACAAAAAAAGCGGGTTAGACCCACTTCCCTAGTGTTTTTATTTTTGGGCAGGCGGTTAAGCCCCACCTTCAAAATGTGTCCTATATATTAGCATAGCAAATTTTAGCTGACTTTCTGCTATGCTAACGCTACGGGGCAGACTCGATTTGAGGTAGCGTGGCTTGAGCTTTTTGACGCAGTTGTCGTGTTTGTTCGAGGATTACTTCTACATCTTCAGTGGACAATCGCTGTACATAATTCATTTTTATTTCTTCTAATAATTCGGTTATTAAAAATTCAAGTTGCTCTGTGCTTTTTTCGGCTTTAAGTTCTCTTCCCAGGGTTTGAGTGAATTTTTTGAGCAGGCTGCTTAAAAGTTCGTTGAATTTTTTATCTTCTTGGCTTAGGTTATTTATTACCTCAAAAAGACTTTGATAAATTCGAGCCGCTAATTGTTGACTCAGTTGATTTTGTAATCCTTCTACTCCGGGCAAACGTTGCAGATTTTTATAGGCGGGCGAGAGACTCAAGGCTTTATCTATATTATATTTTAGAAAGGCTTCGGCTTCGGGCTGGATTTGAGGTAAAGTTTTATCGACAGTAACTTGTATAAAGATTTTAATTATTTCTTCTATTTCATTAATTTCATTAAAATTTATATAAGAGTGATTCTTGGGTTGGCTTAAAAATTTTTGTAGGTCACCTTGTTTGACTGAAGTTTGAAGCTGATGAATAATTTCTACGACAACGTATTCAGTAACGTCCCCGGCAATCCCTGCTACAAATCCCTGACTCGCTTGTCTTTTAATACTTCTAAGATCGATGAATTTAGCCGCGTCTAATCGAATAAGCACAGGCAGAATTCTTAAAAATTTATAGAAGGGAATGAACAGAAAAATGTCATACCAGCGCCATAACATAGCATCTCGCCAATTGACTCCAGTATAACGGCGGCTAATTAACCATGTTCGCATTAAAAATTCGCAAAAAAACAGCAGGGAAAAGGGAAAATCAATTAAGCCAAAGTTGTCTACTGGTTGTCCATTTTCCCCCACAGGACGGTAGTAATTTGTTTCAATTAATGGGACTATTTCATTATCAAAAAAATTTATTTTTTGCTCATAATTTTGCTTGAGATAATCTCGACTCCAAAAAATTAGGAATGCTTGTTTGGCTGAGGCATTGTTATTATTGGGAAAAATAAATCTACGCATTTTATTCTTAATTCTTTCTAAAGTTCCGGTTTTATTGGAAATTTGGAAAGGATTTGTTTGGATCATATCTATGCTTTGTTCCTGTAATTTTGACAAGATTTGAGTGATGGTTTCATTAGCATTATTTAAGCCCTCTAAAGATATATATTTTTTTAATTGTCGGACATTTTTTAAATAGTCTTCTGTACTCCGATAGGGTTCAATACCCTTAAAATCATCATAACGAGTAATGAAGTCAGAAAAGCTAACCGGCAAAACTCGCACGGGTTCTTGTGGCCATTCAAGCTCATGTTGACCGAATTTAAAAAAAAGCTGAACTCTTCCTTGTAGCCAAAAATCTCGTAAAGGTATATAAGTTAAGTTAAAAATAACTAAAATATAATTAACGACAGCAATCAAGGCCATGATTCTTTCAAACCAAAGGCTAATCCCCCTTTTTTGACGGGATGGTCTATACAATCTTCGGCTAATAGTCATGATTAAAATTGTTAAAAAAGTTTGATAATCTTGTATAGTAGCAGGAGATAGCCGCCGATTTAGATAGAGGCAGAAAATTTTTGGCAAATTCGTAAGGATTAATTAATATTTGGGGGTGACTAAGGCTCAATTAATTCCTCGTCAAATTGTTATAATCAATAGTCCGATGGAAGAAACCAATGCTATGTTGACTTTTGGGAAACCGTTTTATCCTCTTGCCTTTTGGACTCTCCAATCTAATCCAGAACAAGCTCATCAGCAACTGATCAAAATTTTAAATCGTATTGATCGCTCCCGTCATTCATGGGCAGCAGATTGGTTGTTATCTCAACTGGAAAACTCTTTTTGTCAAAGCGATCCCCGTCTGGTGCAAAATTTATGGGGATTAACCTTTAATAACCCCCTCGGTTTAGCGGCAGGATTTGATAAGGATGGGTTAGCCGCCGGAACTTGGGCGAGTTTTGGCTTTGGTTTAGCTGAGTTAGGTGCTGTTACCCATCATCCTCAACCGGGAAACCCTCGCCCGAGGCTATTTCGTTTACCTCAAGATCGGGCGGGTTTAAACCGCATGGGGGCAAACAATCAAGGGGCAAAGGTTATGGCGAAAACTTTACAAGAAACTTGGGCTAGACATCCCCGTACTATTCCCATCGGTATTAACCTCTGTAAATCTAAAATTACGCCGCTAGATGCGGCAGCTTTGGATTATGTGGAAAGTTTTCGCTATTTAAAAGATTGGGCCGATTATTTTGTGGTTAATGTGAGTTCTCCCAATACGCCCGGTTTGCGGGACCTTCAAGCCACCGAACAACTTGAGCCAATTATAGCGGCTTTACAAGCTGAAAATGGGGGCACTAAGCCCATACTGGTGAAAATTTCGCCGGACCTTAACTGGAGTGATCTAGCCGATTTGGTTCAGTTAGCTAAAACCTATCAGTTAGCGGGAATTATCGCCACTAATACCACTATTTCTCGTGAAGGCTTAAAAACCCAAATTCTCAAGGCTACGGGCAAAGATATCCGTGAAGAAGCGGGAGGCATTAGCGGGATGCCTTTACAAAAACGTTCTACAGAAATTATTCGTTTTATTTGGCAGCAGACAGGGGGACAATTGCCCATCATTGGTGTTGGCGGGATTTTTACGCCTTTGGATGCTTGGGAAAAAATCGCTGCCGGTGCCAGTCTTCTACAAGTTTATACAGGCTGGATTTATGAGGGGCCTTGGATGGTGCCCAACATTTTACAGGGATTAGTGGCCAAGTTAGAAGAACATGGCTTATCAAGCTTATCTGAGGCCGTAGGATGTGAAAATAAACAGGGAGTAGGGACTAGAGAATAGGGGAAAGCTAATGACTAAGGACTAATGACTAAGGACTAATGACTAAGGACTAATGACTAATGACTAATACTTATTGTCTTTTCCTTAAAGATTAGTTCATATAATGTTACAAAACTTTATCAATCCGAGTATGGTATTGTAATTTACGCACCGCAAAGGATAAATAATAAGGAGCAAAAACTAAGATGCAGTCGGCTGAGAAAGTGCTGACAGTCCCCAAGGAGTTTCTTAAAGCACCGGGAGGCTTCAATCTTAATGTTTCTATGTTTTTCACTGCCTTAACCCTGATTACTTTTTCTACCTGTGGTTATTGGCTTTGGAATTGGCCTGATTGGATTTGTTTTTGTTTTAATGTTTTAGCATTACATTTATCGGGAACTATTATTCATGATGCTTCCCATAACTCAGCCCATAGTAATCGAACCTTTAACGCTGTGCTAGGACATGGCAGTGCCTTAATGTTAGGCTTTGCTTTTCCTGTGTTTACGCGGGTTCATCTTCAACACCACGCCCATGTTAATGATCCAGAAAATGATCCGGATCATTTTGTTTCTACAGGAGGGCCTCTATGGATGATTGCCGCTCGCTTTTTTTATCATGAAATTTTCTTTTTTAAACGTCGTTTATGGCGTAAATATGAACTTTTAGAATGGTTTCTCAGCAGGCTGTTCGTGTTTACCGTAGTATTTTTAGGGATTAAATACGGGTTCATGGGCTATATTATGAATTTTTGGTTTGTTCCTGCTTTAGTAGTAGGGATAGCCCTAGGTTTGTTTTTTGATTATTTACCTCATCGTCCTTTTAAAGAACGTGATCGCTGGAAAAATGCCCGAGTCTATCCTAGTCCAATCCTTAATTTGATGATTTTTGGACAAAATTATCATTTAGTGCATCATCTTTGGCCGTCAATCCCCTGGTATAAGTATCAACCTGCCTATTACGCCACTAAGCCGCTTTTAGATGCTAAAGGGTGTGATCAAAGCTTAGGATTATTAGAAAAGAAGAATTTTTGGGGTTTTCTCTATGATGTATTTTTAGGGATTCGTTTTCATGAAAAAAAGTCTGAGAAGCCAGCTTCTTAAAACATTTTTTCGCCCGAACATCCCCCTGTTATTTCAATTAGAGCTTTGGCTCTAATTTTTAATTTTTAAATGCTCAAAGACTTTCTAATCGATTAATCGCTTTCCGGGTTCTGTGGTTAACGATTCCGTTGCGGATTGATTAAACTGAAAAGTAGAACTCTTTCTAAGGAAGCAAGACAATGACTCCTAATCCTGCCATTATGAAATCTGTTGAGCAACTGGGTTATCGCGTTACGGTTGGTGACGTGGCATCCCAAGCAGGCCTAGAAATTAATCTCGCCCAGCAAGGACTATTGGCATTAGCCTCTGATGCGGGAGGACATCTACAAGTTTCCGATACTGGAGAAATTGTCTATCTGTTTCCTGAGAACTTTCGTTCTATTCTCCAGAACAAGTATTGGAAACTGCGCTTAAAGCAATGGTGGGAAAAAGTCTGGAAGGTTTTATTTTACTTAATTCGGATTTCTTTTGGTATTGTTTTAATTGTTTCTATTTTATTGATGATGATTGCCATTGCGGTCATCGTTATCGCTATTAGTTCTAGTCGTGATAATGATAACAATAGTAACAGTGGGAATTCAGGCGGAGGGATTTCTTTTTTCCCGGTTTTTTGGTTTTCTGATATTTTCTATGTTTTCACTCCCGATTATGAAGGGAATTACTACGAGCGTCAACGAAGACGAGCGAATAGTGCTGAATCATCTCAGAAAAAAATGAATTTTCTTGAGGCAGTATTTTCATTCCTTTTTGGAGATGGGAATCCAAATTTTAATTTAGAAGAGAGACGCTGGCAGGAAATTGGGACGGTGATTCGTAATAATGGCGGCTCAGTTATTGCTGAACAAATTGCTCCTTATTTAGACAATATTGATCGGTTCAATCAGGAAAATGAAGATTATATTATTCCGGTTTTAGCTCGTTTTAATGGATATCCTCAAGTTTCTCCTGAAGGCGACATTATTTATTATTTTCCTGAATTACAAGTCACGGCTAAAAATCAAACCGAAAATTTTCGACAAAACAATTCATCGAGAATGGATTCTCTACCTGTAGCTAGTTATCTAAAAGAAAAACTATGGCGCTTTAGTGAAGCTGAAAGTGGACAAATTTTATTGGCAACGGGTTTGGGTGCGGCGAATATTATTTTAGCTTTAGTATTAGGTTCATTGTTAAAAGAACAAATCGTTACTCAACTCGGTGGCTTAGTGGCTTTTGTTCACTCTATTTATTGGATTTTATTAGGTTATGGTATTGGATTTTTAGCCATTCCCCTAATTCGCTATTTGTGGATTCAGTGGCGCAATAGCAAAATTGAACAACGAAATCTACAACGAGTCGCTAGAGCAGAATATTTAAATTTAAATCAGCATGAATTTCAGGATAAATTGGCCTATGCTCATCAATTTGCGGCTGAAAAAGTAATTACAGACCAGGATATTACTTACTCCACTGAAAAAGAATTATTAGAACAGGAAATTGAACAGTCAGATAAAATTGATGAGGAATGGAGACGACGTTTAGAGTCGGGTTCATAAAGATTAATGATCTTGGATTTGAGAATTGCTCAAGTGTTAAATTAAGTTAGAAAATGTGGGCTTAAATTTTTAACTTATCTTAAAAAGTTTTCCTTTTAGTTACAAGTTGTTACAAATCTTGAAGAGATTATTGGGAGCCAGATAAACCCTAGGCTAGGATGGAAACGTAACATAACTTTACTGTGACTATGAGCTTAGAACGAAAAGTTATCCGCCTGCAACAACCTTCTACAACAGTGCAAAACTTGACTACACCCCAGTTTTGTTCTGAACCTGGGTGCCATAAACCCCTTTCAAAACCGGGTCATCAATATTGCTACGAACATTGGAAACAGCATCATCAATTTTCCTCTAATCAAAGTGTTTCTCATTTTGAATCTTCTCTGTTATCTGCCACACAAATTAGTCAAAAATTATCAATTCCTAAAAATAGGGTTAATGCGATCTTAGCTGAGTTAGGTTTATTAAGTAAAGATCAAAATGGTTGGGTAGCCACCAAATTAGGTGTTAATTTTGGCGCAGTTGAAAGAGTTCATCCACAAGATAAAACTAAATATGTTTTGTGGCCAGAATCGGTGTTAAATAATGCGGTATTTTTATCGACGATTGAGAATATAAAAGGGAATTTTATTGAGTCTAGTGAAGCAAAATTGCATGAGTTTAAAGGCTTTCGTGAACAATTTAGGATAGAGGCCAATTATCGCACAACGGATGGTCATTGGGTACGCTCAAAGGCAGAAATGTTAATTGATAATTGGTTATATATGTCGGGATTAGTTCATGCTTATGAGCGGCGGCTTCCCATTGAGGAAGAACTTTATTGTGATTTTTACCTACCGGCAGGAAAAGTCTATATTGAATATTGGGGATATGAAAATAATCCGGAGTATTTAGAACGGAAAAAAGTTAAACAAGATATTTATAAGAAATATGATTTTAATCTGATTGAGTTATCAGATGAGCAGATCAAAAATATAGATGATTATTTGCCTAGGATCTTAGTTAAATTTGATATTGTTGTTAATTGATTTTTTATTGATATTCAGAGACTAAATTTTTAATTTTTTTCAGGGTTTGTAAAACTTGATAAAAATCAACATTATTTCGTTTTGATAAAGTTAGCTTATCAGAAAAATTATATTGGCTGTTTTGTTGGTCTAATTTAACAAAAATGAAATCTTCTCCATTGGTTGCCATCCCATAAACTGGTTTGTCTTGATAAGGGTTAGCCATCATATAAGCTAAGGTTTGAGGAATAGCAATTGAAACATTAAACCCATATCGTTTAGCTTCAATAACAACTAGCCAAAATTGATTTTGCACTACTAGCGCATCAATAAATCCTTGTAGGGACATTTCTCTATCTTCTAGTTCAATTTTAACAGCTTTTTCAGCCCGAATTTTAAAAGGCGGGTCACAGAGTTTGACCAGTTCTAATAAGGGAGATATCATAATAATATTAATTGTGCCTTCTGTAACGGCGTTGTCATTGGCATAGTAAAAATATCGGTCTTTTAAATTATTTAAAGTTTGTCGTTCTGAGTCAGTTATATCCGGTAAGTTTTCAAGCAATTCCCTAAAAAAATTATCTTCTGTATTACGAGTAAGATTAAAAATTTCATGAACTTCGGTTAAACTGGAAACGGCTTCTGTAATGGCGAATGTTTGGATCATAGTTTTTATTTTATATAATATATAAGAAGGAGGTGCGTTACGCTACGCTAACACACCCTACGGGGATTTGATTATACTATTTTGGAGTTGCTCAATGGCGGACATGATACTATCTTGATGATTATCTAATAAGGCGTTTTTAACTTCTTGCAAATAGTCTAGGATAGCCACTCTTAAAATCGGTTTTTCTACCTGTACTGTATGATTATAATCCCATAAATCCCAGACAATAATCCCTATGCTAACAATGGGATCGAGAAATTCTACTCCTAATTTAGCCGCTACTGTTCCCCCAGTTTTAGCCGCTAGTTTAGCACTAGATTTTCCGGCCAGAGATAAAGCGAGTTTACTGCCTATTTTGGCGGCTGAGGGAATAATGGCTTTAGCTAATAAATAGGTGCTTCCTCCTAAAATAACTTTCATGGATAAGTTAGAAATATTTCCCTCTGTATCGGTAATGGTAATAGCAATATCATCTAAATAGTTTTCCCACTCACCTTGAGGAATATGATAACGAGTTTGAATGTTAGAAACATTTTTTTTGATGGCTTCAAGATATTGATTGCTGGTTTCTCGGGTGATTCTTTCGAGTTGGAGTTGAGCTATTTTTGGTCTGAGTACCCGTTTAGCAAATTCTGTTTGAACTTTCTCGGTTAGTTTTTCTGCTACGACTTGATTAGGTGAGGGTTGATTGTTATTTATTTGATGAATAACCGCAGATTGTAAATAAATAAAAGGTGTTTTAAATTCTATCCATTTTTGGTTGAAATAATTAAAGTACCAAGGAATAAAGCTATTGTCTACCCGGGTCATTAATTCATCTACCCATGTATTGAGTTCTTTTTGAGCAAAGTTTTTTGCTTCTGTTCGTGCGGCTTGAAAAGCAGTTACTAAAGCTTGATCAATTTCGTTTTGATTGGGGATTGTAATAACAACTTCTTGGGCGGGTTTAGGGGGTTTTAAGTTTGCCGGGGGATTAGATGAAGTGGATATAAAAAATTTACCAACAAGTGGTATAATTACGATTAATATAACCGCAAGCCAGAGAAAAGGAATAATAGACTTGAGAAGTTGACTCCAAGCTTGTAGGCGGCTGGTTTTTTCGGTATAAGTGGGTTTTACTGTTTGTTCTGGCTGAGAGTTTTCGGATTGAGTCACCATTACCCTCCTGGATGTAAATATAGTTGAGGTTAGCGATAGATACTTCTATCATAGAAAGTATTTATAAAATAAAACTTAAGACAGCCAGATAGTTTACGATTTATGACTCTAACTGCTTAATGATTTTTGGTGGTACTGCTTGCCGGTCAACAGGATATCCATGAAACCCACCTGCATTATCATTTTGAAATACATAATATTTATTATTATAGAAACTATAAATCTGCTTACCCGATGGTAATCCTTTATCTAGTGCCGCTTGTGCTTCTACATCAGTTAAATCCATATAAGTTCCCGAACCACCTCTTTTATGTTTAGGACTGGGAACATAGCAACGGCGTATTTTATTAGCTTGAGCGACATCAGTTAAATTTTCAATTTCTCTGATTTGAAAAGCTTGATTATTTTCACTAAAGTTTACAGAAATAGAGTCGGATTGGAAATTAGGAGCATTTTGTAAGCTAATTAAAACCCCATTATCATAAGCCGCACCGGCTATTGAACTAGAAGAAATATTTTTAGAATTTAAATAACATTGACAATTATCAAGTAATCCTTGTGTATCAATAAACGGACCTTGCTTCAACATGATAAGTAAAGCTTTTGCAAACTTTTGTTCTCTTGAGTTTGATGATTTTTGTTTTTGCTTGACCATCAATTTCTTCATCAAGATTACTAGCTTCATCATATAAATCTAAATCGAATGCTTCCTCTTGTGCCATAACAAATACTCAAATAATCTAACTATAAAAAAGTATAAGGTGAGCAATGCCCACCCTACCAATATCATAGCGGAGAAAAATCAAAACTCAGTTCTAATACGAAGAGAAACCGATGAAGGATTAAATTTTCGCCTCTTCCTTAACTAACTTGTCCCAACCTAACTGTTTTAAATTGTTATTCCGACGGAGAGGACGAGTAGCTAACTCAAGGATATCCCGCGCATTTGTAAACCCATGAATTTGAGCAAAAGTAAACTCAACAGACCATTTAGTATTAATTCCTCTTGCTTCTAAGGGGTTCGCGTGGGCCATACCCGTAATAACTAAATCGGGTTTTAACTCATAAATTCGTTGAACCTGATTATAATTATCCGGCTTTTCAACAATCTTAGGCATGGGAACACCCATATCATTACAAGTCTTCTCTAAAAATGCCAGTTCAGCCGCTTGATAACGCTTATCCATATAGGGGATACCTATTTCATGACAAGTCATTCCACAACGAATTAAGAACCGCGCTAGAGATACTTCTAAAAGATTGTCTCCCATAAAGAAGACGGACTTACCGCGCACAAGTTTCGCATAATCTTCTATACTTTCCCAAATTTGGGCTTCTCTTTCTTCTAACCCTTTCGGTTGAATGCCAAAAACCGAGCAAATTTTTTCGATCCAGGCGCGTGTACCATCCGGACCAATAGGAAACGGTGCGCCAATTAATTTACATTTACGACGACGCATTAAAGTGGTGGCAGTACGAGATAAGAAAGGGTTCACACCAGCTACATAATACCCTTCTTCAATAATGGGTAATTCTGTATAGCGTTTAGCCGGTAACCAACCGGCAATTTTAACCCCTTGTTTCTTCAATTCTAGGGTGAGGTTGGTAACAACGGGATCGGGTAAAGAACCAAATAAAATTAGGGGAGGATGATCGATATATTCAGATTCTTCGGCTTTTACTTCTTCTTTTTTGCGTCCGAAATTGAGCAGTTTATGAATGGCGTTTCTTTCTTCTTTTTCGGCTTCTACTTTTACCTGGGTAGGACATTTATGAACCATTGCCGCTAGGACAGTATCTTCTCCTTGGGTGAAGGCGTAGTCTAACCCGTTTGCTCTCGCGGTTACGATGGGTATACCTATTTCTGATTCTAACTTGGGAGCCATTCCTTCCAAGTCCATTTTAATGATTTCGGTGGTACAAGTGCCGATAAAAACTATTACGCTTGGGTTGCGGTCCCGTTTTATTTGGAGACAAAGCCGCTTTAATTCTTCGTAGTCGTTTAGCTGTGCCGAGATATCCCCTTCTTCGAGTTCGGCCATGGCGTAACGGGGTTCAGCAAAGATCATTACTCCCATTGCGTTTTGTAGGAAGTAACCACAGGTTTTGGTACCGATGACGAGGAAGAAGCTGTCTTCTATTTTTTGGTATAACCAAGCTACGCAGCTAATGGGGCAAAATGTATGATAATTGCCGGTTTCGCATTCGAATTGTAGTGCGGATGGTTCGGTAGTTGCGGTCATTTTTTGAGTTCTCCTATTTTAGTTTTGGTTTTGTTTGCGGATTTCTTCTAGGTAAGGATCGCTTTGAGAGTTTTGAGAGTTTGAGGCTTCTTTTGCTCGTTTTTCTAGTTCTTTTTCGGGATCAAAATCAAGCCCTAAAACTTTAATAATAGAGTCTTCCTCTGAATTAAGTTCACAAAAAGGAATCAACCAATTTCTTAAATTTGGCTCTAATACACTTATAGCTCCTATTATTAAATAACTAGAAGGTCGATAACCATCATCAGAAATTTCAACCCAACTTTTAGTATTTTCAAGCATTTCATTAATCCAAGAACGATTATGCTCGTAATAGGAAAGCCATTTTTCTTTAAGAGTTGCCTTTAATTCCTCAAAATTACTCATCAATTATTCTCCCAATTCATTTTTCCTCTTTTAATGTTGCTCTAATTTGGTTTAGGTATTCAGTATCAGGATCGGGTTCAGGTAGTAGGGGAACAATTTCAAGTTCTTGAACTTTGGCGAGTTCTTCTGCTCTTTTCTCTAGTTCTTTTTCAGGATCGACATTTAACCCTAATGTTGCTATAACCGTCTCAGTATTAGAATTAAGTTTAAGAAAAACCGGAATAAAAGCCGCTATTTCTGGCACTAATACGCTAATTATTCCTAAAATAATTAGACCTGGAGGACGAATACCGCCATCTGATGCTTTAATAGCCATACCTGTGTCCTTAAACTCTTTTAACCAAGACAAGTTAGCTTGACAATAATCTAAATACTTGTCTTTAAGAGTTACCTTTAAATCCTGAGATAAGCTCATAAATATTCGCCAAAATTCTGATGGTAAATTCGCAGAGTAAATTGAAATTTTGCTCCCGCCCAACCCCCCTTATTAAGGGGGGAGTAAGAAAATATTTGTCTAAAAAGGAGGGAGCCAGAAAAAAATTGCTCTAAATTACAGAAGCAAAGAACTATTTTCCCATCAAAATCGCTTCTACTCAGACAATAAACCTCTCTACATTTCCCCCTTATTAAGGGGAGTTGGGGGGATCTTTCCTGATTACACCATCATCAAATCCAACTCTTCTTGTACCGTGACTTGCGGCTTAGTAGGATTAAGGTAAAAATCAGATAATAAAGTGAACAACTCCCGGTCTTGCGCGTCATTAGGAATGACCCCTTCAGGAAGCGCCAAAAGTTGGTCAGCGATATTGAGATAATAATCACAAACGTAATTCAAAGAAGGATCACTATCGGCCATTTCAAACAGAGTCTTACCCTTCACCCGAGAAACGCGAATATCTTCAATTAACGGTAAAATCTCTAACACCGGCATGGGAACCGCTTCTATATACTTATCAATCAAATCCCGCTTAGAAGTCCGGTTACCTATCAAACCCGCCAACCGTAACGGGTGAGTTCTGGCTTTTTCTCGTACTGATGCCGCAATGCGATTTGCCGCAAACAGCGCATCAAACCCATTATCGGTAACAATCAAGCAATAGTCAGCATAATTAAGCGGCGCGGCAAACCCCCCACACACCACGTCACCCAGAACATCAAACAGAATCACATCATACTCATCAAAAGCATTCAATTCCTTGAGGAGTTTAACGGTTTCACCGACGACATAGCCGCCGCAACCTGCACCCGCAGGAGGCCCACCGGCTTCTACACAGTCAACACCGGCATAACCTTTATAGATGACATCTTCTGACCAAATATCTTCATAATGGAAAGATTTTTCTTGCAGAGTATCAATAATGGTAGGAATCAGGAACCCTGTTAAAGTAAAAGTGCTGTCATGTTTGGGATCGCAGCCGATTTGTAGCACTTTTTTGCCTCTTTTGGCTAAAGCCGTCGAAATATTACAGCTTGTAGTAGATTTGCCGATGCCGCCTTTTCCGTATACCGCTAGTTTTAAAGTCAAGGTTCGTTTCTCCTAATTCAGCAATTATATGTTTGTTTGTTTATGGCTGCTGTGTCTGATGACCTTGGCAGTGGTTTTATCTTGTATATCCCATTGCTTGAATTATTGACTAAGTGTTGTGGAAAGAAAAGGGGGGGTAAAGATCGGAAGGGGTTTAAAAATGAAATAAAATTTTATCTTTATTTATATATTTATTTATTTTCTTACTCTTCAATGCTAGAAAGCTATTTATTTTAAATTTAGTTATTTGTGTATTTAATTTAAATAAATAAGAACAAAAGACAAATTAAACCTGACTGAACCTGAAAAGCCCTAATTTAAAATCGGTAAAACCCTTGTCCAATCTAGAATTGAAGCTATCTAGGATCTTGG
This sequence comes from Gloeothece verrucosa PCC 7822, assembly GCF_000147335.1. NCBI lineage: Bacteria > Bacillati > Cyanobacteriota > Cyanophyceae > Chroococcales > Aphanothecaceae > Gloeothece > Gloeothece verrucosa. The sequence continues at coordinate 5,830,597 of NC_014501.1, read as the reverse complement.
ATAAGCTGTATTGGTCTATAGAAGTCAATTCTTGCTGATGGTTAACTGAGGTGCATTTCAGCCCTGTTTGAAGTGGTAACTAACCTTGGTACAAATGGATTGGCAGAGTTTATGAATAATAATTACAGTTTCTCGAATGTAGAGTTAACGGTAAAACTGCTCTGTCTACAAATTACTATTTAGCCCGCGCAGGCGGGCTTTGCTGGTGTAGGCTAACCTTTCAGGGTTAAGGCCTTTTATTCTTCATGGACTTGGCCAACTCGGCGAATCTCCAAAATATCACTCATATTTTTAATTTTTTGAGTAATATATTCCAACTGATCATGATCCCGTATATCAATACTTAAAGCAATTAACGCTGGTTTACCCATGCTCGTTTTCACTTCAGCATTGCGAACATTAATATTTTCATCGCTCAGTCGGGATAAGATATCTCTGAGTACCCCTACCCGGTCAATGGTTTCAATGACAATATCCACAGGATAGGTTTGAGAACGTCCATTAACTGGATTCCAACTGACCGGAATAATCCGCTCCCCAGGAACATTTTCCACGTTGGGGCAGCCTTGACGATGAATGGAAATTCCTCGGGCGCTACGAGTCACTACGCCAATAATGCCTTCTCCGGGCAGAGGATGACAACAGCCGGCAATATGGTACAACAGACCCTCAACGCCAGCAATGGGAGATTTATTCGTTTCAGTGGGGCTGGGTTGACGAATGACCGTTTGAGAGGGGATTTCGCTTTGGAGGGTTAGGGGAGCAGTGCTTTCTGGTTGAACCTTATTAATTTCTCTGAGGCGGTTAACCACCTGATTTAAAGTCACCTCTCCATAACCTAATCCCACCAGTAAATCTTCGACAACCTGGTAATTACAGATTTTGGCCACCTTCAGCATGGGTTCAGATTTCAGCAGCGCGTCGAAACCGGTTTTGCCTAATTCCTTTTCTAATAAGTCTCGTCCGCGAATAATATTTTCTTCTCGGCGTGAGCGCTTGAACCACTGGCGGATGCGGTGACGAGCCGAAGGCGTTACCACAAAATTAAGCCAATCTAAACTTGGATGACTATTTTTACTGGTAATAATCTCCACGATATCCCCATTATGCAGAGGGGTATCTAACACCGACCAGCGCCCATTGATTCTTGCGCCTTTCATGTGATGGCCCACCTCGGTATGAATACGATAGGCAAAATCAACCGGCGTTGCTCCTCGTGCCAACACGATAACATCCCCCTGCGGGGTGAAGACATAGACATCATCTTCAAATAAATTATCTTTTAGGTTCTCTATGTATTCTTGGGCATCTTTCAAATCGTTTTGCCATTCAATTAGCTGACGCAACCAAGTAAATTTCTCATCTTCTGAGGTTAGATTATAATTTGAACCCCCGCTTTCTTTATACTTCCAGTGAGCCGCAATCCCATATTCAGCGATATGGTGCATTTCTAATGTCCGAATTTGTACTTCTAGAGGACGACCGGTGAACCCTACTACCGTAGTGTGTAGAGATTGATAGCGGTTAGATTTCGGTAACCCGATATAATCTTTAAACCGTCCTGGAATGGGTTTAAAAACATCATGAACAATGGCTAAAGCCCGATAACATTCGTCTTTTGTTTCCACAATAATTCTTAAGGCGGCAATATCATAAATTTCATGAAATTCTTTACGCTGCCTTTGCATTTTGTGATAAATTCCATAGAGATGTTTCGGTCTTCCCTGGATCTCTAAAACATTCACCCCGATTTGATGGAGTCCTTCTCGTATCGTCTCGGTAATTTGCTCGATTCGGGTTTCTCGATCAATGCGCTTTTCGGCTACTAAAGCCTGTATTTCTCGGTAAGCTTCGGGTTCTAAATATTTAAAGCATAAGTCTTCTAATTCCCATTTAAACCGTCCAATTCCCAAACGGTTAGCTAAAGGCGCAAATATTTCCCGAGTTTCTAAAGCGATGCTACGCTGTTTTTCGGTAGCCAGATGTTCCAGCGTTCGCATATTGTGCAGTCGGTCTGCCAATTTTACTACGATCACTCGGATATCTTTGGCCATTGCTAAAAACATCCGTCGAAAATTTTCCGCTTGACGTTCAGTTTTGCTAGAAAAATTAAATTTTGATAGCTTAGTTACCCCTTCTACCAGTTGACGAACTTCGTCTCCAAATCTCTGCTCAATATCTTCTAAAGTCACTTCAGTATCTTCTACCACATCATGGAGAAATCCTGCTGCTATCATGGTACTGTCTCCACCTAGGTCGCGCAGTAATCCAGCTACGGCGATCGGGTGGGCTATATAGGGTTCTCCTGACTTACGGTATTGTCCTTTATGCAGTTCGTAGGCAAAATTAAATGCTCGACAAATTAAACCGATCTCTTCTGCTTGCTCATTGGTGGAGTGAGCGATTATACACTCAGACAGCCACTTAGGCAAGGGGATATCGAAGGAAATATCAGCAGAATTGGGTTGGGCGACGGTAATGACGTTCATAGATAACTACTGTAAGAGTTACTGATAGAAAAAATAGCGGGGACTACTTTTTAATTTAACGATATTTACACTTGTGGAGTAGTTCTACAAGTGAATTAATGCAATGCTGAGGATGTCATTTGTTATGCTTATTATCACAGCATCCAAATTCAAGCCAGGCCGAGAATTGACTAGATATTTTAAGGTTTTAGTCTCTTGCTCTAGGGCTGTTCCTCTAGGCTCTATCTCTCATGTTAAACATAACTTAACAAATTGTAGCAAACTTTGGTAGTCCATGTTACCGAAATCTGTTCGTCAAGCATATCACAGTTTACTTAAAACTCTCTTAATCTTACAGCAGCATTTAGAGGCAAAAGAACCTGATGTCACTGGCCTCCAAGCAATTTTTGAAGAGATAGAGCAAATTTTCGCCGCCAAAATTCTTCCTTTAACCTCTCTTGAGGCCCCTCTAGAATTGCCCGAGCGCTGGCAGTCTATTCAAACTGAAATTCATCGGGACTGGCGGCTGTTGCGAACAGACTTTTTATTCTGGCGTACCTCCTCTCAAAGGGCTACCGCCAAAACTCGATTAACTCTCCTGAAAAGTCGTCTCGCTCGACTGATAGATTACTGTCAAATTCTCGATGGAGAGGACAAAAATACAGGGGTGGATTAAGGATTTGAAAAGCTGATTATATAGAAATAAACAATCAGATTGTCTAATATTATAACTTACTGATTTCCCTTGATTTCTAGCTGCTTTAAAGTGGGATTAGACAGATAACTTTGTAGTAACCTTGCGATTAGCCTAGGAAAATTCCCAATAAGTCAGCTTAAATTCGATGGAGTGCATGACGGATAGTCATTAGAAGTAAGTTAGCAGTAATTAGACAAGCCGATTGCTCTACTGTATGTTCCCTAACCAACTTCAATTGTGACTTTTACTCATCGTGGGGTCAACCGAAGTTTAAGGTTTTAAGCCTAAGTTAAGATATTGAGCCACGATTAAGGGTAAAACTAATGATTAAAGGCTTTACCACTCAAGAGTTTCAGCCACCAGACAATCACAGCCAACTACAGCCAAGATAATTTCCTTAATTTACTTAAGTCAGTAAATTTTTAAATAAAGGACAAAACTCGAAAAAAGTGTAAATTTTTGTTAAGATATTTTTCTCTCTATAATTCTAGACAATTTTTCTCGTTCTCCAGGCACAAGAGTGTCAATGTTGACCTTATGTACCATTCTTGCCCGATAATTGATCTAAAACTGCATCGGTAATTCATCTTTGCTGAAAGAGAGCTTATTGCTGTGCTGGGAAACTCCTTAATAACTCATGTCTAAACAACTACAAAAAATTAATCTGAACAGTTTTGCCAAGCCCAATCAAATTTTAGTGCAAAAGACACAAATGGGCATGACACCAGCCTTTATTGGCTCAGTTTCCTTAGAATGGTTAGCTGCTCGAGTGGACTTTGCCGCTCAACTTCCCCTATTTAAACATAAAATCGATGCCACAACCAACAATATTATTCGGGATGATCAAACAATTGAAGAAATACAACAACGACCTTTAGATTGGTCACGGCAATCGATTTTAACGCAATATTTAATCGAACAGAATCATCACAAATTTCCGCCTGTATTAGTTGTGGTCAGTCCGGCGTGGGTCGATGATTTCAATGCACCTGAATGGGATGAAGAAGGAAAAGCAATGGCTACAGCCATGAATTTTTTGAGTTTAGATGATCAAGAAAGTTTTGGACGCTTAGACATTCCCGAGTCCGTGCCAATTTTTGCTTTAGATGGGCAACATAGACTGATGGGCATTAAAGGGTTAATGGAACTGATTACCACTGGTCAACTGATTCAATATAATAAAAATAAACAGCCAACCGGCTCAGTTATGACCGTCAAGAATTTAGGGAAAAATCATCAACTGAAACGAGAGGATTTAATCCGTTTATCTCAAGAAAAAATCGGGATTGAATTTATTCCGGCTGTGGTAGCTGGTGAAACTCGAGAAACAGCTAAAAGACGTGTTCGCTCAATTTTTGTCCATGTAAATCTGATGGCAACACCTTTAAGTAAAGGGCAATTAGTTTTACTTAATGAGGATAACGGATTTTCCCTAGCCGCCCGAAAAGTTGCGGTTACTCATCCTCTTTTAAAAGAGCAAGCAGAACGGCCGCCACGAGTGGATTGGGACAAAGCAAATATTACAGCAAAATCAACCGTTTTAACCACTCTTCAAGCGCTTCAAGATATGGCAGAAGGTTATTTAAAATATTATTTGAATTGGCAACCATCTCGAGCCGGATTAATTCCTCTACGTCCCTCAGAAGAAGAGTTAGAAAAAGGCATTTCCCAGTTGAGTGAACTGTTTAATTACCTAGCCACGCTTCCCAGTTATCAAAAATTAGAACAGGGGATAAATACGATTCAAATGCGACATTTTAGTCATGAAAAATTTGCGGGCGAAGGAAACTTGCTCTTTCGTCCTGTGGGACAAATTGCCCTAGCTCAAGCCCTTGGTGTGCTTCAATTTAAAAAGAAATTTTCTCTCTTAGAAATATTTAAAAAGCTGGGAAAATTTGACTTAGCCGGAGGATTTAGCCGCATCGAGTTTCCCCAGTCTCTTTGGTATGGAATAATTTATGATCCCAGGAAACAGCGAATACTGGTTTCGGGTCGAGATTTAAGCGTTAAATTAATGATTTATTTGCTCGGCGGCATTGATGATAAAATGGAAAAAGCCTATTTACGGGAAGCCGTAGCTAGAGCGAGAACGGTTGAAAATCGGGCTATAGGTTTTGATGGCAGTTTTGTTAAACCGAGAGAAGTGGGTTTGCCAGAAGTTTTAAAGGATGAATATTAAACCATTAATAAGCATAATTGATCCCAAGGGAATTGAGAAGACAGCAGACAGAATTCTCGGGTGTAATTCTGGAGACTGGTGGTCCCAAAAATCGGTTTAAAACTCCCAGCAATTAATTCGGATTTCTGACTCCTGACTTCTGACTTCTGACTGCTTGTTGAAGACCATTTCCTTGTGAGTGGATTTCCAAATTTTTGTTTGATTCCCCCGAATAGAAAGGAGAGGAAGCTTGGGAACTAAATACTTGCGAGTATAGCGAATCATACTCTGAAAATGTAACCACATTCGGTAGCTGAAAAAATGTTTATCGCTGACAGCTAAATGATGATGAATAATTTGGGCAGTGGGAATATAATAAACTTTCCATCCCTGCTGATGAATTCTTCGCGCCCAGTCTATATCCTCTACATAGAGAAAAAATCCTTCATCTAAAGGCCCGACAGTTTCTAAAACTTCTTGTCTGATTAATAAACAAGCGCCTAATAACCAATCAACCGGAAAGGGTTGTGAATGATCTATATCTAACATCAAATGACGGCGATTAAAACCTGAATTCCGCAAAAAAATTCTTAGAGGACTACGCCTCGCTAACACTGATCCCCAAGTGGGAAAACGACGGGGCGAGGGTTGAATACTACCATCAGGAAAAAGAAGTTGTGCCCCAGATAAACCAACATTAGGATTTTCATCCATAAATTGAATTAAAGTATTTAATGAGCCGGGTAAAATTTCTGTATCCGGATTAAGTAATAAAAGATAACGTCCTTTGGCTACAGCCATACCAAAGTTATTATTGGCGGCAAATCCTCTACGTTCTGGGTTAAGATAAAGCTGAACATCAGGGTAAGCAGATGCAATTTGATAGCTTTCATCGTCTGAACGGTTATCGATCAGGATTATTTCACCGCCAACTTGCTTGACTTCAGGTAATAGGGCATCTAGACAGCGAGCAATATAAGGGGCATGATTATGAGTAACAGTAATGACCGAAATAGGTAACATAGCCGCGTTGAGTTCATTCTAAAAAGATCTTCTTACCTTTTTATAGTTCCCAATTTTTAGCCTGTAGTGGTCATTAAGTTAGTGAAAGACAAGGATTTTTATTGTCTATTGCTTGTGTGCCCCTTCAACACCGCGAGGGGCAAGCTTTGGCTATAAATTGTCAGGATCAACCCCTAGAGAACGGAGATATTCTGCCATGCGAGTCGTTCTTTGTTGTTCTTGTTCGAACTGAGTCTGTATTTGTTGTGCCCGTTGGCGTTCAGTTTCTGTCCGTTGGCGTTCTTGTTCAATGCCTTCTGTGCCCAAAGGCAGCATATTTTGGTCAGAGTCCCACCATCGTAACCAATTGCCGCTTATTTGGGTTTTTGTTCCTTGCCAAACGCCTAGATATAATCCCATTTCCGAGATCCAATAATAGCCAAGTTCATCAGGTGATTGTTTTTCATAGTGTCCTGATATAAGTCGATAGACTTCTAGCCGTCCGCTTTCGGGTTCAAAAATGATATAAAAGGGAACTTCGAGGATTTTTTCATAAAAATACCATTTTCCATAGGGATAATTAGGATTAACTGAATATTCTCCCCCATCGGTATCCGATAAAAATTCCATCACCATCAGGGGAACTTCCCCTTCTAAATGAGGGGTGTAACTTCTTTTATTTTCATTACCTTGGTTAACTTTACGGACATAAACCCAGTCAGGCGCTTTGACTACGGTTTTCCCGTCAACTTTGGCACAGAGTCCAAAATTGGTAGCGATCAGCATTTCTGCGCTAATGAGTCCCGCCAGTTCTAGGATTTCTCTTAATATGGCGGCGAGTAAGGGTTGCAAGATATTGTCCACAGGATCATCAGGTAGGGGAAAGTCTGGGGGCAGCTTCTCCCATTCAATTTCAGGTTTTTGAGTTTGGGAAAGGGTTGAGGTTGGTGTCATGGTCATAAACCTCTGGGGGAGTTAGTTAATTTGTATTATCTCAAAAATGGGAGTTATTTCAAGTCGTGGCAGTATTTTCAAGATTTTCGAGAATAGATAATTTTCCCAAATCGACATTTTTTGTTATTGGGGTAAATTATTGGGATCTATGCCGAGTGAACGCAGATACTCGGCCATATTAGCCGCCCGTTGACGTTCCTGTTCTAATTGCCTGCTTATCTCCTCAGCGCGTTGGTGTTCAGTTTCAGCGCGTTGGCGTTCAGTTTCAGCGCGTTGGCGTTCGCTTTCAGCGCGTTGGCGTTCGCTTTCAGCGCGTTGATATTCCTCTTCTTCTGGGGTTAGTACCCAGTTTCCTTGGCTATCATACCAGCGCAGCCAAATTCGTTCAAATCCTTGGTAATTCCCAAACCATAATCCGATTCCCAGTTGAATCTCCTCTATCCATAAGCGACCTTCTTCTAAAGTTAGAGGTTGATAATGGTTAGTGATTAAGCCAAAAATCTGTAATTGATCAGTATAACGATTAAAAACAATATAATAAGGAATTCGCAAGATTTGTTCGTAAACCTGCCATTTTGTGGGCGGTTGATTCACTTCTCGCAGGGTTTGCCCTAAGTCTTCTTGTTCTGTGCCGGGTGAGAGTAATTCGACCACGATAAAGGGGTTAACGCCTTCTTGCCAGATGACATAACTGAGGCGTAAGTCTCGCTGTTCATAAAGACGAGAGACTCCTAAAACTGCAAACCAGTCTGGCCGTTTATACCATTGGGTATGACGGACATCATAATAAAGATTTAAATCACTGCCGAGAAATATTTCATCTGGGGAATAATTGGTAGGTTGAAACGTCCGTCGCAATAATTCGGGTTGTAAATCATGAAATTCGTCTGGCAAGCCGGGTTCCTCTGGATCTTCGCTTTTGAGATCATACATGGTAGGTAGAGTCTCTTTTGGAGGCCGGGGTGGATCAGTCTGATACATGATGACCGAATCGAGATAAGTTTATTTGTATTATTTCATAAATCGAGGTAATTTCAAGGGAGCCATAGCAAATTTTTAGATTAAATTGAGATAAACTTGTTCGGTTTTTTGTGCTAGTCGTTTCCAAGTAAAATTTAACTCGACTTTTTTTTGTCCGGCTGCTCCCATTGCTTGAGCTTGGCTAGGATTTAATAATAATTGACAAATGCTATCCGCAATATCTGGGGCACTTTGAGAGACGAGATAACCATCAACTCCATTGGTAACCACTTCGCCAACCGCAGGAATATTACAACCGATAACCGGTTTACCAAAACTCCAAGCTTCTGTGTAAACGCCGCCAAAACTTTCTTGAGTAGAAGGAACACACAAGAGGGTACAAGCGGCTAAAGCATTTGTTTTTTCTTGTAAAGAAACTGCGCCTAAACGGTGAATACGTTTATCTTTAAATAGACTAAAATAACTCTCAGACTGAGCCACAGTAGGCCCAACAAAAACAAATTGAGTTTCGGGAATTTTTTCCCAGACAAGAGAGGTAGCTTGTAGCAGTTGTTGATAGCCTTTGTAGGGATAATGTTGAGCTAAAAATAAAACAATAGGCTCATCAATTTGATAGTGTTGCCTAAAAGTTTTTGCGTCGGCTGTGTTTGATAAAATGGGGCCGTGTCCAGTGACAAAAATTTTATCGGGAGATACTCCTAAGTCAATGAATATTTGTTTTTCTGCTTGCGTAAGAGCAATTACGGCATCGGCTAATTGATAGAGTTTATTATAGGCACGATAACGCCACCCTTTCCAGCGAGGGTGATGAACGGGGGTTAAAACAAAGGGAATATTTTTTTTTCTGGCGGCTTGTAGGGAAGCATAACTGATGCCTTCTCTACCTATACGAACATTATGAATTAGATTGGCTTTCTCGGCATAGGGAGACAAATATTGTTGGATACAGGAGGCTATTTTGGGCAGAGCAATATCCATTAAAGGATAATAGATAGGAAGATATGGCAATAATTTTAATTTGTCTTGTTTAGAAAGTCCAAATTGATGAACTTTAATCTCATCAATAATATAGTCTTTACTCTCTTCTGGGGCTTTTAAGGTAGTTCCGAGTAACCAGTCAGTTCGGTTTTGACTCCAATGACTGACCACTTGAATGTCATGATTTTTGTTTAATTGTTGTGCGAGTAAATGTTGATGGAGTTGCGCTCCTCCGATAGCGGGGGGATAAGTTGTGAGGGTGTAAAGTAATTTCATTTTTATCGTTAATCATTTTTATGTTCAGTGGCAAGGCGATAAACTTTAACCGTTTCTTCGGCACATTTAGCCCAACTAAATTGACTGGCTTTTTGAATACCTTTTTGAGATAAACTAGCTCTTAATTGTGAGTTATTAATGACGTTTAGCATGGCTTGGCATAAGTCATCTTCTTGTTTTGGATCAATCATAATTCCTGCATTTCCTACGACTTCGGGTAAGGAACTGGTATTAGAAGTAATAACGGGTGTACCACATTGCATGGCTTCTAAAGGAGGTAAACCAAAGCCTTCATATAGAGAAGGATAAACAAATGCTGTTGCGCCGCTATAAATAGCGCTTAAGTCTTCATCGGGAATATAGCCAGTAAAGATAACTCGATTTCGGAGTTGAGGGTTAGTTTGAACTGTTTCAAAGATATCGGCATTTTTCCATCCTTTAATGCCAACTAAGACTAGATTAATTTCTAAACTGGGATCATCGTTAAGAATTTGAGCAAAACAACGGATTAAAAAACTTAGATTTTTTCGGGGTTCAAGGGTACAAAGACTTAATAAATAGGGTTGATTAGGAATTTTATATTTTTTCAAGCAATCAATGATAATTTCTAGATTATCAACTGGATAAAAATGTTGAGCAGCCGCTAAAGGAGTAACAAAAACTCGGTCAGGATTCATCCCTGTATAATTGCAAAAGTCTTGTTTAGTATTTTCTGATATACAGGTTATCCAATCTTGTTGTTTATTAATACTGTCGATAATATTTAAAAATTGTCTATATTTATTCTGGGTAAATTTTTCAGGATTAAGAATAGGAATTAAATCATAAATTGTTAAAATTCTACTAATCTTATTTTCTTGTATTTTGTGTAAAGCATCAAATGGAGAATGATATATTTGAAATTCATTAATTTTAACTATTGGTTGTAAAAATAAATTTAACAATTTTTCAAAAGGAATCTGTATGGCTAAAGATGGTTTATAAAAAAATTGATGTTTTTTTAGAGATATTTCAACTAATTTTTTTTGTAAATTAACTGCTTTTGCCAAAAGTTGAGATATAAATTGTAAATTTTTATAAGATGATTGATAATATTTCTGTAATTTCTCTAAATTTTCATCTATATATAAAGAGCAACTGACATCGTTCCAGGTTCCGCTTGATTGATTCAAAGAAATCCCTATGACATCAATATCTTTTCGATTCACTAATTCCCAAAATAGTGATTCAACAACTCGATAAACCCCTGTTCTGGCTTTGGGGTTAACATATCCTTGACCTAAAACTGAAATATCATAAGCAACTTTCATAATTTAAATTAGTGATTGAGAATTTTTTTGTAAATTTCTACCGTTTTTACTGCACATTTAGACCAACTAAATTGTTTAGATTTTTCTAAACCTTTCTGAGTTAAATTTTGGCATAAGTTTCTATCTTTGAGAACATTAATCATGGCTTGACAAAGGGCATCTTCATCTTTAGGATTGACTAGAATAGCCGCTTCGCCGGCGACCTCTGGTAGTGAAGTAGCATTAGAACTAATAACTGGTGTTCCACATTGCATAGCTTCGAGAATTGGCAAACCAAATCCTTCATATAATGAAGGAAATATGAATGCTGTTGCACCACTATAAAGGGGACTTAAATCTTCATCTGGGACATATCCAGTAAAAATAATTCTGTCTTTAAATTCAGATAATTTTTGCATTAAATTAATTATTTCTACTCGTTTATGTCGTTGCGTTCCAATTAAAACTAGGTTGACATCTAGATTAGGTTGTTCAGATAATAACCGAACAAAACTCTTTATTAAATGAGCAATATTTTTTCTCGGGTCGAGTTGACTTGCGAGACAGAGAAAATAGTTTTTGTCAGGAATATTATATTGTTGTATAATTGTTTTAATATAACTGGTATCTGTAACTGGATAAAATTTATTATCGGCGGCTAAATGGGTAACAAATGTGCGCTCAGATGACATTCCTGTATATTCACAAAACTCTTGTCTAGTATATTCTGATATGCAGGTTATCCAATCTTTTTGAAGATTAATACTTTTAAGAAGTTCTTTAAAATAACTGGTTAGCTTAGGGGTAACAAATTGTTGAGCAGTAATGGGAATTAGATCATATATCATTAATAATCTAGGGAGGTTTCCTGTTAATTCTTCAGAAGGAAGTTTGTAAAATAAAGAATGAAAAATATCATATTCTTTAAAATTAAAAAATTGATGATTATTATCGTATAACAATAGTTGGCTTTTTTGTAAAATTTTATACAATCCTCGGACAAAAATAGATAATAACGAGTATTTAGGAAGTTTTTGAAAGTTTTTTGAAAAATAGACTTTAAATAAATTTTTATAAATAAAATTTAATTTAAATTTACTTTCAAAAGAATTAACAAAGTTTTTAGAATATTCTCGTAAATAGCTTTCTATATAAAGAGGGCAATTAATTGAAGTGGTGGCAGGTGTTTCACTAGCTAATCCCACTAAAAATAAATTAATATCATCTATTTTTAACATTTCTAATAATAATTCTTCGGTGACTCGATAAATTCCTATTTTAGAATCAAATAAGCTAAAATAGTTTCCGAGTACAGTAATATCATAAGCGATTTTAATTTTCATGACTTTCTTTTTTAATGTTCACTATAATTGACTTTTTTAACTCAGTATTTTTTGGTAAATTTCTACTGTCTCTCTAGCACATTTTTCCCAGTTAAAAATCTTGGCTCTTTCTAAACCTTTCTCGCTAAGTTCTTTCTGTAAGTCAGAATTGTTTAGTAAATTTAATATAGCTTGACAAAGAGCATCTTCATCTTTTGGATTAATCATAATTCCAGCATCACCAACCACTTCAGGTAATGAACTGGTATTAGAAGTAATAACTGGAACTCCACATTGCATGGCTTCTAAAGGTGGTAAACCAAATCCTTCATATAATGAGGGATAGACAAATAAGGTAGCACCACTATAAATAGAACTTAAATCTTCATCATCAACATATCCTGTAAAAATAACTTTATTTTTTAGCTCCGGATAACTATTAACTGTTTCAAAAATTTCATCATACAGCCATCCTTTAGAACCCACTAATACTAAATAAATATCCTCTAAAGATTTTTCCAATAATAATTGATAGTAACATTTAATTAGACGCTGATTATTTTTTCTAGGTTCAAGAGTAGATAAACCCAAAATATACTTGCCTTTAGGAATCCCATATTTTTGACAAGCTATTTGTATTTTTTCTTGATTGGTTTGTTTATAAAAATTATTAGATGCCGCTAAATGAGTAACAAAAGCTCTTTCTTCTGACATTTTCATCAATTCACAAAAATCTCTTTTGGTTGATTCAGAAATACAAATTACCCAATCTTTATTAATGTCAATACTGGCTAAATTTTTTTTAAAACTTTTAATTAATTGTTTTTCAAATACATCGGGCATAAGCAGAGGTATAATATCATAAATCGTCATCACTCTAGCTTTAGCTTGAATTTTATAGTGAGAAGGAAAAGCATAAAAAAATGAATGATAAATATCTATTTTTTCTAAAAAATTATTGGGTACAGATAATCGTTCTATAATTGATAAAAAAGAAGATTGTATCTTTCTTTTAGCCCGATTAAAAATTGTTCGTGATTGATTGGTCTGAATAGATTCTAATATATTTAAATACAAATGGACTTTATTAGAGTCTAGCGAGGTATTCCATAATTCTATCATTTTGTTCAGTAAATCAGGTCTTTGTTGCTCAAAATAACGTCTAGTTAAAGCCGCTTCAAAAAAATTCATATATGAAATAAATCTCGGTTCTACATCCGGAAGTTTTAAAATTTCATCAATGACATTTTCAATCACTCGAAAAACACCAGTACGTGCTTTATCATCCTTATAACCAATACCTAAGTTGGACACTTCGTATAGAACTTTCATGATTTTACCTAGTTGAAAATTTAAGCTTTTTCAGGAATTTTTGATAGCCTAAAGTCATAATATATTGAATCAGAGGAAGAAAAGATTTCAGCAAATTTGGACGAAATCCATATCTTTTAAATGTATAAAATAAAGAAAAAATAAAATCTTTAAATTTACGTTTATACAAAACGAATGCCATAGTTTGAAAATAAAAAGTGAAATCTAAAGTAATATCTTGATGAAAATTCAAACGTGCGGTAGCTACTCCGTCTTTTATAACTGCAATTACACAGGCTGCAACAGTTTCAGCAGTCGTGTCAGTCATTTCAATAATATGATCATAAGTTAGACCATGATATTGATGATCGTAGATAAATGAAGCATACATCGATTTATCTGCTTTAAGAAGTTGTATTGAGGGAAGTTTTTTAGCCCATTCAGAGGTACAAAGCCATGAAATACCACTGGAACACCCAATTAACAGTGAACAATATTTAGTTAATTCAGCATTTTCTCGAAAGGACAAACTACTGCCATCAATAATTCGTTCATCAAGAATTGAAATGGGAATATCTGATGATAAAATTATTCGACAATCAGGAATTTTATCAATCAGAATTTTGACTAATTCTAGAGCAAATTCTGTAGTAACAAAAGATTGATCGCTCTTAGCTGAACACTCAAATAAAATAATATTTTTTTTCTCTAATAAATTATTTTTATAGACGAAATTATAAACATTATTAACCTCTTGTTCAGAGAGAACAATAACAGGATTCACTCCCACTGTAATCGGCTTTCCATAAAAGCGTAAAATTGATGAGCGTAAGGTTCCATCATAAGTTTTATAATTATCTGGATAGATTTGAGTTAAAAATATTTCATCAAAATCTCCTTGTTCATATCTCTCTAGAGCTACTTTTTTAAACTTATACCATGCTTGAGCTATATCATCTCGACTATTGAGGGGAATTTCCCAAATTTCATCAACATGAGGATTTTCATTGAGAATTGAGCGGTATTTTGAACCAATAGCCCAAGTCAAATGACAATTTGGATAATCAGTTTTAATTTGCTTGGCAATAGTAGTTGCATAAAGACAATCCCCGAAAGAAGCAAGATGTCCTAATAAAATTCTTTTTTTTCTAAATTCTGTTGATTGACTGTTGAAAGTTGTTATCATTACTGCTTCTCCTCTATGTTTTTATTCATCATCATTACAGCAAGCTCAGAAAAGCTAACACTAGGAAACCACCCTAGTGAATTAATTAGATGAGGGCTAGAAATTAAACGTTTGTATTCTGAGACAAATCCCGGTCTTAATTTCACATACTCATGCCAATCTTTACCGATAAAACTAAAACATTGATTCAGCCAGCCTTCAATGGAATAAGTTACCCCTGAACCAATTACAGATTCAAAAATATTATTTTGTTCGACAAGAGTAAAAATTCCTCTAATAATATCCCCAGCAAATGCCCATTCTTTTTCAACTGTAATATCTCCTAATTCAATTATTTCATTACTGCCCGCAGCAATTCTCTTGACAGCTAGTACAATCTTTTGACTAACATGATTTGGTTTTCTTAGGGGACTTTCATGATGAAATAAATAACCCACATAAACTGATAAACCAAGAGAACGGTAATAGCGGGCGGCATAAACCGATTGAATCCGAGCTATGGCATAAGGGCTAGTAGCTGCAAATGGTGTTTGTTCTGAAATTGGCTGATTTTTATTTTCAAATTGTAAACCACTTCCAGCAATAAATACGTTAGTTTTTGGACTATATTTATAAGTTGATTCTAGTATATTTAGTGTTCCTGTAGCAATGGTTTGGTGATTTTCAAATAAAGCTTTATGGTTGGTTTTCGAATTGGCAGCCAAGTGAAAAATATAATTAGGAGTATAGTATTGAATGAATTGAGCTACCTGTTCATAATTAGATACATCACCATGTTGCCAATTACCAGAGCGTGATATTCCGATGGGTTCTATTCCTCTCTCTTGACATATTTTAGAGAGGTAATATCCATCTTGTCCATTAGCTCCAAAGATCAGCGCTTTCATACAATTAAAATTTGGTAAAATCCTAAATACATCTATTATCAACCAATAAATAAATTTTATTTATTCTTTTTCAAAAACTAATAGCCCGAATGTATAACTTTTAGTTTGATCGGGAGAATGATTCATGGGTGTAATTACAGCCTTATCAGTTGTCCAATCAATATCTTGAACTAAATTTAAGCCATATTTATTACAAGTATTTACAAGGTTAGTTACGTCAGTTTGGGATAAAGGATTCCATTTTAATCCATAAAGTTCAATATTAGATACAATTTTAGGATTCCAGTAATCAAAAGTTAGATACAATCTCCCCTTATTGATAAGAAGTCTCGCCACTTCAGCCGCAAAATTATCAAAATTTACTTCATGTTCAATGACAGACAAACAGGTGATACTTGTAAAAAAATTATCCGCCAGATTAGTCTTAGTCAAATTCCCTATTAGATAATTAACTCCAGGAACAGGAACATTAGGCTCTCGTAAATCAATCCCGTATTTTTCTCCTTTAATTCCTTTCAAGATAACATTTTTTAAAATGTAAGAATCCGAACTTCCCATATCTAAAAAATTTCCATCTGGCAAATTAGCGATGACATGAGCTATGTCCCAATTTTTAGCATCTATTTCGTGAGATACATATCCATTCTCTTGAAGATAGAGAGTACAGTTTTCAATTTCCGAAACAGAACCCAGAAATTTGCATAATTTTAGTAAGGGTTTAGGGATATAATTGAAACCTAATTTTTTATTCAATATAGCTAGTAATTTATGAGTTAATCTGAGTTTAATTCTCTTGATTTTTTTTTCTGAAATCAACTCGAAAATACTAGCTTGGTGAAAATTTGATTCAGAAGTCATCATTTTGCTATTCATCTCCTATTTTTTAACAATTTCAATGTCGGGTAGAGGAAAAATTAACCCTACCCCTTTTTTAAGCATCTCTTCTTCCCGCTCAACAATTTCCTTTTTAAAATGCCAGGGTAATACAAGATAATAATCCGGATTCATGGCTCTTGATTCAGCTTCGCTTACAATCGGAATCTCAGTACCAATGGTGTAAGCACCATACTTATCAGGATTTCTTTCTGCCGCTACCTCGATCAAGCGATGATCAATTCCACACCATTGTAAAATGGTATTTCCTTTCGTAGAAGCTCCATAAATATGAATTTTCTTACCTTCTTTTTTAAATTTCTTGAGTAAAGAGTTGAGTTCATCTTTATGTACATTAATCCGATCTTGAAAGTTTTTATAAGGCTTATCAGTGTCGAGTTCAAAATCGAATTCTTCCTGGCGTAGGAATTTAATATTTTGGATGTATTCATCTTTTTTGTATCGGAAGTT
This sequence comes from Gloeothece verrucosa PCC 7822, assembly GCF_000147335.1. Lineage (NCBI taxonomy): Bacteria > Bacillati > Cyanobacteriota > Cyanophyceae > Chroococcales > Aphanothecaceae > Gloeothece > Gloeothece verrucosa. The sequence continues at coordinate 5,813,744 of NC_014501.1, read as the reverse complement.
ATCAGCATGAGTGGCATAACAGCGAATACTTCCTCCATTAATATCATTCAAAATGACATTAAAAATTTTCATGCCGGCTTGTTTGAGAATATACTCAATAATTGCCAAGCTGTAATATTCCAAATGCTCATGACAAATCGTGTCATAAGAATTCATTTTTAGCATGGTTGGCATATAAGACATTTCAAAAATCCAAATGCCATCTTGTGCTAATACTTGTTTAATCGCTTGGACAAACTCAATAGGTTTTTCCAAATCATAAAACATAGCTATAGCTGTGATGATGTCACATTTTTTACCTTGTAATAGTTTTAGTAACTCATCAGAGGGAAAAAGATCTTGTACAACAGTAATATCTCCTTTAACTTCTTGAGCTACATCCGATGGATCAATTCCAAATTTTTTATACTCTGGAGGATAATAACTCAATAAAGTACCATCATTACAGCCAATATCTAAAACCACCGCATTAGGTTTGTTTAAAATAGAGGTGGCATCTTCAGCAATCTCACGCAAGTGATTTCGCATGGTATTATTAGTTCCAGAGCGATACCAGTAAGCCGAATAAAGTACCTCTGGCGGCACGGTATACTCCATCTGTAGTAAACCACAGGCTTTCTCATCTTCCATCGGATCACAACGTACTAACGAGTTGGCAATTTTGCGAGTAGGGGGCATTTCTTTCCCTGGTTTAACAAATGATCCTTGTAAATATTGCTCTCCTAAATTAATCACTCGAGTGAGAGCGTGAGAACCACAAACGCGACAGGTTTTACGATGAATTAGATGCATAAAACAATCTCCTGAGTATATTTTTAACGAGAATAAGAGTTACAAATTACGTCTCGAAACTGTTGATCAATCCGATCAATACATTTATTTCTTTCTAAGTTAAGTAGGGCAAGTTGTTTGACAACAGCATCTTTTTCCGAAGGAAGAACTTTTTCAAACTCGTAAACCTTCTCTTGTTCATGCCAAAGTTTGCAATTTACGGCGGCGAGTTGAGAGAAAACCTCTCCAATACTCCCATCTACTTCAGCAACTATATTTCCTTCTTTTTTAAAAACTTTATTTGAGGCAAAAGTAAGACGTTCAGAGGGAATTAATCCTGTAATTGCCGCCGCTATAAATTCATTGATTTCATCCTGAAGTTGCTTTTCTTGAGTAGCTAAACTGTTTAGACGCTCCACATCTTCAGAATGCCATTGTTTGAGCTTAACTATTGTTAATTTATCGCAAAGAGAACCAAGAGTTTCTGCCATTGAGTATTCCTCTAAATATCAATTATGCTGACCTGATAACAATTTTTTTGTTAAAAATAACCGACCTGTTTTTTGAGCTTCCACTTCAATTTAGGATGAATGATGCCAGGAAGAACGCCACTCCATCCATTGCGGGTATTATAAAGATTAGCTTCTAAATTTTCTTTAATATTAAAACACAAAGCATTTTGTTCATAAAAATGAACTTTAACGCCTAAATCACAACAACTAAAAGCAAGTCCTACAAAGTAAGTCCCACTGTTAAGTAAGTTGCTAGGAATAGAAAACTCGGCTATATATTCCCCCAAAGTCGGGGGATTTAATTCACTATTCGGAATGCTAGAATAAAAGACATGAGTTCCATCAGATGCAAAAACATTACAGTTAGGATAAGGATAAACTCGATTAAATCCCCTTTCAACTAAAACTTTATACCGCATTCCTATAGTTATAGTTTCATTAATATCTATTTCTGTAGTAATTTCTCCTTTAGCATTTTTAACATAAGCTTCTAATAAAACTGCATAATCATCACCAATAGGTTTATTTAGTTTAGTAAAATCAACTTGAGCAGGGGATGAATAACCACTACTGTAATAACTTAGAATCACATCTGAAGGTAAACCAACTTGACTAATCTCTCCACTTTCAAGTAAAACCGCTTTTGTGCATAGGGAACTGATCATGCTCATTTGATGACTAACAAACAGTACAGTTCGTCCCTCTTGAGTAGAAACATCTTTCATCTTCCCTAAACACTTTTTCTGAAACTGGGCATCCCCCACCGCCAACACTTCATCTACCACTAAAATCTCCGGTTCCAAATGCGCCGCCACCGCAAACGCCAGCCGCACATACATCCCCGAAGAATAGCGCTTAACAGGCGTATCCAAAAACTTTTCTACCTCGGCAAAAGCCACAATCTCATCAAACTTGCGTTTAATTTCCGCTTTCGTCATGCCCAAAATTGCCCCATTGAGGTAAATATTTTCCCTCCCCGTCAATTCTGGATGAAACCCTGTCCCCACCTCTAACAAACTCGCTACCCTTCCCTCAAGAGTTACTCGTCCCCTTGTGGGTTCAGTAATGCGGCTTAAAATCTTCAATAAGGTGGACTTTCCCGCCCCATTACGCCCAATAATACCGATGGCTTCTCCTCGCTTCACCTCAAAAGAGACATCTTTAAGCGCCCAAAACTCCTCTCGGTTATTATTTCTAGCGGCTTTTGGCTGTCGGATGCTTTTCCAAACGGACTTAGCACTATTAGCCAGAACATCCCGCAAAGCAACATAACGGGAATGCCCGCCTTGCTGATGCCCAATAATATACTTCTTCCCTAAATTTTCGACCCTAATAATCGTATCTGACATAATGATAGCAAAAGCTTTATTGTCTGCCTTACTCTTAACTTACCCAAAGCCGCTACCGGATCTATCATCCCACCTACAAAACTTTACTTTACGATTGAAACTGGTTATTCAACAAACGCGGCCAAAAATACCTAATCCCCCTTACTTAATAGAAAAGGGGGTCTATTGTCGTCGTTAAAAATTATATTATTTTTGTTCTTCTAGTCTCTCGTATTGCCCGCGCTAAAGGAAACGAGGCGGATCAGGTGTGTCTACTGTATGGGTAAAGCCCCAAGCTTCCGCAAGGCATTAATGATAACTTGCGCTCCAAGAGAAGCCTGAAGAACAGCGAACACCCAAGCGATCACCCGCAAGCCGGCAACCGTTAAAAAAGCCAGCAATTTCCGGGCTGTCAGCATAATTAACAAATTCAAAAACATTACCAATAACAATAAACCGATAATTTGCAGCCACAATTGCTGATTTTTCTCACTCAATACCATAAGAGCTAAAATCGCCGCAATGCCCGGAGGCGTAACAATGGTGGGAATGACGAGGCGAGAAATCAGCATGGAAGTAGACAAAGTTTCTGGCGCTACCCCCTTGTTGCCAGAAGATTCAGAAGGTTTCATCATTACCTGTAAAGACCCCACAAAGAGAATGATTCCTCCCGTGATCGATACGGCGGGCAAGGAAACCCCCCAATTTTCCAAAATAAGTGGACCCAATAAACCGAGAATCAGCACTACTAGGGTTGATGCAAAAGTTGCTCTCAAAGCCACCCTCCGACAAAGTTTTTCGTCGCTATGGGCAGTTAATTCAACAAAAGGGATAATCGTTTTGAGCGGCCCTAGGGTAATAAACAATAGGATGAAAATAGATGAGAGTTTCAGCATTCTAGAACAGTGTCAAAGATCTTCTTTGATCGCGGCCTCAATTCGCCCCATCTTAACAGCTTTCACCAAAGCCGCGTGATCTCGCTCCGTCTGATCAGCATAAGCCAGAGCAAAATCGCCCATAGCGCGATCAAACTGGTTTCCTTTACCGAGATAGCCACTGATCATTGCTGAATCTCCCGATTTTGCATGAGCGCGGGCTAAAGTCCAGCCGCAGAACCCGGCATAACGTTTTAGTTGTATGGCTGGTATTTGCTCAAGGGGAAAAGAAAATTTCATGTCTCGCAACTGACGCACATAAAAGTCGTAACCCCGCCGAGAGCGCGTCCAACCTAAAAAAATGTCGCTAGAGGATTGCATTAACCTCTGTCCGATGACCACACGCTGTCCGTGATTGTCGTATTTGCTCTTATCCGTGTAGGGTTCGAGGACAGAAGGTCGGGCTTCTTTAAATTGCAGGATTAAAGGATGGTTTTCGGGCGAGAAAAAGAGAACAATGAAGCATCGCGTCCCGATACTGCCAATTCCTACTACTTTTATCGCTATATCTTGCCATTGGTAACGGTCAAAAAGCACCTTACGCTCATCAGAGAGGGATTGCCGATACTCGGCTAACGCTTCCTCAACCCGTTCTTTCCAGTCCTCTTCATGGATGTGGTAGAGAAGGGGCGGCTGATCGGCAAAGCGATATTGACCGCCTACGGGGCTAGTAATTTTAGGAAAAAGATGTTCAATGACTCGCTGACGAGCTTTTTCGGCGCATTTTTCCCGACGTTTTCGAGTTTGCTCATCCGGAGACATTTCAATAACTTTTTCTATATCTAAGCGATTGTACCAGACCTCTAGCGGACTCATCTCGGAATACTCTCGCAGGTGTTCTCGATAGGAACGCACGCACTCGATCGCCAAATCTTGACAGTCGAGATCAGACAATTGGTTGTCTCGTCCGGCAATGACAAAGCTAACGGCAAGGCGTTTGAGGTCCCATTCCCAAGGAGCCGGATGAGTTTCGTCAAAATCGTTGATATCAAAGACTAAATTTCGTTCAGGAGTAGCAAATAAGCCAAAATTTAACAGATGACAGTCCCCACAAGCTTGAACCTGTATTTTTGTGCTTGGGGTAGAGGCAAGATCGTAAGCCATCAAGGCGGCAGATCCCCGCAGAAACGTGAAGGGACTGCGAAGCATTCGCCCGTAGCGGATGGGAGTTAACTCTGACAAGCGCCCCTGATTCGATTCTTCGAGGATATCAATCGGATCACGGCGGTTATCTGGTGGCTGCCAAGAAGCGTGACTACTACGGGGCACTTCTGAACGCAAATTTTTACCGATGGCAATGCGTTCGCTTCGAGAAGACAAACGAGAGGATGAAGGGGAAAGGATGGGGGTTTCTAATTGCATGTTCATGGTGTTGAGGGGTTTTGATAATTTGAGAATTTTTTAATTTTGAAATGTAAACTCATCTTAATTAAATCCATAAATTTTTTGATGGATTTGTCGAGTTTTAATTAGGTAAAATTTTCTTTATAAAAATATTATATCTAATAAATTTCACACCGCCTTAGTTTGTTGATTTTTTTTATGTTTATATAAAAAAATTAATAAAATTTAATCTTTCTGTCCAATTTTTAGAATTGGGTGAACTATATAAAGAAACTAATTTATAAAATGACTGGCAGATAATAAATCACCCCCTTTCCATGCAGTTTTGGGGTATATATTTATCAATAAAAAAAACCTGCACAGTGGCAGAGAAAATCGACAAGAGTTTTAGTGGGGGTAAAAGTGGCGAGCCTGACACGAGCCGCAATGCAAGGTCTAAAAGTTTTGTTACAAAAGGGTTTTAACAATAAAATAGCTTATTGATACCAAAATTTCCAAAAAGCCTTGCTTTTGTAGTACCAGTTTAAGTAAGGTTTATTTGATACAGAAAAAGAGAACAAAATTTCAAGGGTTTGGGGGGTTCAATCAACTTTTACTTAATATTGAGAGACATCGAGTGCTTGCTCAAAAACAAGGTTTTAACATTCAAGTCCTAAGGTGCAAGATCTGAGGCTACCAATATCCGCTACTTTAGTCATTAATAATCTGTTGGCTTGCGCTTTATTTTCATTTTTATATAATATCGGCAAAAGTCCGTTCCATACGCCGAAAATACCAAATGCCGCTTATTAATAAAAAAACCACGATGCCAATAGATACCATAAAACCTAAACCATAAATTTCCGCTTTTCCGCCTATAATTGCCCAGCGAAAACCATCAATAACCCCCACCATTGGGTTTAAAGAATACAATAAGCGCCACTGTGGCGGCACAATACTACTACTAAAACCCACAGGAGAAATATAAAGGCCAAACTGAACAATAAAAGGAACAATATAACGAAAATCTCGATATTGAACATTGAGCGCTGATAACCATAATCCTCCCCCGATAGCCGCCGCAAAAGCTATGCCAATAAACAAAGGTAAAGTAAGAATTCGCCAGCTAGGAATAAAATTATAGAAAGCCATCAAAGCCAGCAAAATCATCCCCGAAATCATAAAATCTACAAAACTAACAATCACTGCACTCGCTGGCACAATCAGACGAGGAAAGTACACTTTAGAAATTAAATTCGCATTGTCTATTAAACTATTACTACACTCAGCCAAAGCATTAGCAAAAAACTGCCAAGGTAACATAGCCACAAAAACTAAAATAGGATAAGGGGCACCATCTGAGGGTAATTTAGCCAGTTTTCCAAACACAATCGTAAAAACTACCATAGTGAGAAAGGGTCTAATTAGCGCCCAAGCAATCCCTATTACTGTTTGTTTATAACGAACCAAAATATCCCGCCAAGCCAGAAAATAAAAAAGTTCTCGATAACGCCACAAATCTTGCAAATACTGTCTTTCTGTGCGTCCTGCTTCGATGATCAATTTTTTAGCCATTAGTCCTAAGATAAACCTATTCAAAAATTAGGTTAATGATTTTCTTTGTACATTTTCAGCCTAATTATAGCAATCCTAGCCCGAGCAGTATTATTTAATTTGTAAACAAAGTTAATTAACAAAGTGCTAGATTAGCCATGATCTTAAGCTTATAAGAATTATCCCTGTGGGGGTTAAAATTTATAGTAGGCTTTGCTAGTCTAAACACCAAGGAGACAAATGGAACAGCCAAAAGTAATTTTTTTGGATGCAATGGGAACCCTATTTGGACTAAAAGGAACCGTAGGAGAAATCTATGCCGCCAACGCTGCTACTGTAGGGGTCTATGTTTCACCCCAAACCCTAGACCAAACCTTCAACGAAAGTTATAAAAGTTCTAACCCTTTGGCTTTTCCTGGGGTCGATGCTTCTCAAATTCCCGAATTAGAATTTCAATGGTGGCGCTCACTCGCTAGGTCGGCTTTTTCTTTAGCTGGAGTTTTAGATCAGTTTGAGGATTTCGGCAGCTTTTTTATTCAACTGTATGATTACTTTGTTCAATCAGACCCTTGGTATGTTTATGATGATGTCTTACCCGCCTTAACTTATTGGCAGGAAATGGGTATTGAATTAGGGATTATTTCTAACTTTGATAGTCGTCTCCATTCTATTTTAAAAAGTTTGCAACTGGATAGATTTTTTAAAACCATTACCATTTCTTCTGATAGCGGAGCCGCTAAACCCCATCCTCAAATTTTTGCCACCGCTTTAGCGAAACATAACTGTTTATCCCAACAAGCTTGGCATATTGGGGATAGTTTAAAAGAAGATTACTACGGAGCTACATCCGCAGGAATTAAAGCTTTTTTGATAGAACGTTCTCATTAATTTTTTGCATAGACTCTCACGTTTAAAGCTCACCAAACTCGTAAATAATTTTTATGAATGCTCCTCCACAGCATAACGATCCGGCTCTTGACCTAAAGCAAAGCGTAGAGAATGAGTTAAATTTTTACTAGATTGGCTCATAAATAACAATAGTGCTAGTGCCGCAAAACTAGCCGCTAAAGCAAACATGGGCCGATATTCCCAATTAAGAAATCCTAACAGTGGCCCCGAAATAGCGATTCCCACATCAAACCCACTCACACTCACCGCAAAAACTCGTCCCCTCTGAGAACTCAAAGAACGATCCGAAATTAAAGCAAGAAGCATAGGTATTAAAATTCCTCCTCCGCTTCCTTCTAAAATAGCCGCTACAACAAAAAGTTGAGAACTATCGCCCACACACAGGAGGATCATCGACAGGGTATAACTGATTAAACTTAAAGTAATAAATAAACCCCTGCCATAACGATCTGAAGCTTGACCAACAAAAAATCTCGCACTAAAACTGGCGATCGCCGCAACCGAGTAAAATAAACCTGCCATCTCTCGTTTAAACAAGGGAAGAAAGGTTACCAATACGCCAAACATCATCCCCATCAACAAAAAAATTAAAGAAGGAACCAATAACGAACGACTGCTTAACAGTTGCCAAAAACTGCGGCTCGGCGAATTTTGGTCTTTTGGCTGCCCAGAAGATAAAACAATATTAGGGTTTTCTTGAACCTGAATCGCTAATATAAAAGTTAAAAATCCTGCTATGGCGGTTAAAACAAATAGCCACACATAACCCACCCGGCCTAATAAAATTCCCCCTAAAGCAGGACCAATTGCCATCCCTAGAGGAGCTACTAAATTCATATAGCCAATGATTTCACCCCTTTGCTTTGCCGGAGCCAAATCAGTGACTAAAGCATTGTATCCTGTGGTAAATGCGGCTACACTAATGCCATTAAATGCCCGCACAGCGATCAAAGGAAGAATCGAGTTGCTCAAAATATAGCCGAACGGTGCGATGGCAGCCACCACAGTTCCGATGATCACAATAATCTTACGACCTCGATGATCAGCCATTTCTCCTAGCCAAGTGCGAGAAAAAATTAATCCAATGGCAAAAGATCCCATCACCAGCCCGATTTGCTGTTTGCTTCCCCCTAAATGTTCTACATATAAAGGTAAGGTGGGCAATAAAATGGTCATACCTATCCAGTACAATAACCCAGTGACAAAAAGGATAAGTAGGCTGTGTCGTTGATCAGGCGCTAATGATCTTAAAGTGTTGTAAGGGTTCACAGTGTGTTTTTAATACTAGGGGACTAATCCTATTTATTATCTTAACTATTCTTAACACTCTGGTTGAGTCATTAGTCATTAGTCCTTAATCATTGGTCTTTCCCCTAGTTAGGACAATAATTCGACATTACCCGACCAAAACTCCATAACTTCTGATAATAGGCTCGACTGACCTCATCCCCATCTCCACGCAGTTGATCGATCCCTATACCATTACGTCCTTTTTCCTTTCCTGAACTGTGGATATAATAGCCCTCTCCCAGGTATAAAGCTACGTGATTAACTCTTTGATCGCCAAAAAAGATTAAATCGCCCAAGATTAACTCTTCTTGTGAAATCCTTGCCGTAAAGGCTTCTTGTTGATAAGAATCCCTCGGTAGCCAGATATTTGAGGCGGCAAACGCCGCTTGTATTAATCCTGAACAATCATAATTAGGTGCAACAGTTCCTCCCCATAAATAATAATTCGGGGTTTGATAGGCGGCTTGAGTAAAAGCCATCACATCAGGGAGACGTTTTTCAATCTCATGGCGAGATAAAGCAAGCGCCTGATAGGGAACTTTCGCCGGCAAGAGTGCTGATAGCTGATGTAGCGGTAGCCAAGCGAGATAATCATCTTCACATAATTGAACTTGGATCACATTTTCTGTTGTCGGCTGCCAGAGGAGGCGTAAATAGCGTCCTTTAGCGGCTTGAGTGGCTAATTCTTGACAATTCGGGGAGTTATACAGATCTAAATTATTTTGGGTGCAGTATTGGCCGTTAGGAGATGGGGGTAAATCGTTCAAAAAGGTCATAAAATAATAGGGGCTATTCAGAAGTTATATTGATTCGCTAGCTTTTTGTAATTTATATTTATCACTGATTTTTGACAATATCTATGCCTTTCTTCCGCTCTGACGAACAACTCCAACAACTCGGCACAGAAATTCTCGAAAAAACCTGGGCAGAATTTCCCGCACTACAACAGCATCAAATAGCCCTCAGTTGGCTAGTTTACGATGCGCCGGTTATTGTTAATACGGGTGGGGCCATTTCTCCTGAAGAATTTTGGAAATATCCTATCCGGGGATTTAGCTATCGAGGAGATGAACGTATTTATCCGGCTAGTGTGGTTAAATTATTTTATTTGGTCGCTATTCATGAATGGTTAGAAGGAGGGATGATTCCACCTTCAACTGAATTAGATCGCGCTATTCGAGATATGATTGTTGACTCGAGTAATGATGCTACTGGCTTAGTGGTAGATGTGTTAACAGGGACAACCAGTGGACCTGAATTACCTCCCGGACCCTTTGAAACTTGGAAGCAGCAACGCAATATTGTCAATCGCTACTATAAATCTTTAGGATGGGAAGAATTAGAGGCGATTAATGTTAATCAAAAAACTTGGGGAGATGGCCCCTATGGACGCGAAAGAGCATTTTTAGGCGAATTAATGGACAATCGCAATATGCTGACGACTAATGCTATCACTCGCTTACTCCATACCATAGTCGGAGGAATTGCTGTGTCTTCTGAGCGTTCACAACAAATGATGAGTTTGCTATCGCGTACTCTTAATCCTCCTGAAGATAGCGGCGATGAAAATCAAGTAATTGGTTTTCTTGGAGAAGGTTTACCCTCAAATGCTCGTATCTGGTCAAAAGCCGGTTGGACTTCTCAAGTGCGTCATGATGCGGCTTATATCGAAATTCCTGAGCGGCCTCCTTATATTTTAGTGGTGTTTATAGAAGGAAAAGCTCATAGTCAAAATAAAAAGATTTTACCGTTTATTTCTGCTTCTTTAGTCACGGCTATGGATATGAAGTAAACAGGGCTTTGATTAGATTTTTTAAGCTAAGTAAGCTATCAGTGAATTGGGGGTTAGGTTTCTCAGCCTTCTACTCGGGTTATGTTGAGTGCTGGAACGGCTTTAGGAGGCTTATCTGCCTTGAAAAAAAGATTGGCTAAACGCCAGAAAAAATCCTAGGATTTAACATAGGCAGATTGTTGTAATGATTCAAATTTTAGTAAGAGTTTACCTCTTATAAAAACCCTATCCTGACCTATTTGTTAAATAAATTTTGGGTTTTAAAGGTTAGCTCCTTTCATTGAGTAACTAACACTTAAAACCCAATACCTACAAAGCTTCCTCCTATTGAGCAGGCTTGACTTTATCAATGACTTTTAAAGAGCCATCATCGTTAACGGTCCAAACATCATAGCTACCCACAACATCCCCATTTTCATCGATATCTACATTGCCACTGGCTCCTTGATAGTTGATATCTTCTCCTTTTTTGATTAATGCAAGTGCCTGACAGGGATCAGTGACTTCAGTCCCCGGAGCATTAGCTACCTCGCGAATTTTGCTCTTGATGCCTTCTCCTGTGTTGCTTTTTGCCGCTTGTGCCGCTAACATCATCAAAACTGCCGCATCCCAAGAATGAGGCACATAAGCGGTGACTTCTTTGCCGGTTTTCTGTGTCCAGAGTTGGGTAAAGTCTCCTAAAGCTTTCCCATCGGCCGCCGGGACGGTTCCCAATGCACCAGTAATAATAGACTTACCGTCTGAGGCTTTTCCAACCTGTTTGGTAAAGTCTGGTGAGTAAACCCCATCAGTTAGTAATACGGTTACGCCGTCTAATAGTCCCTGTTTATAAGCGGCTTGTAACAGCAAACTGCCGGTTTCAGTATACAAAACGGCGGCTACCGCATCAGGTTTTCCGTTAAAGGCCGCCGTCGCTTCACTATCTAGAGTAGCGGCTTTAGGGTCATAACGGACTGGTTTATCTTCACTCTTTACCTTACCTCCCAATTTTTCGAAGGCTTGGTCAAATTCTTGTTCAAAACCTACACCGTAGTCATTGTTAATGACCACAGTAGAGGCAGTTTTAAAGCCTTTTTTATGGGCTAAGGCGGCTAAAGCTTGAGCTTGATAGGTATCAGGAGGAGCCGTTCGCGCCCAAAAACCTTGATAAAGGCCTTTTTTCGCATTTTCTGTAAAGACAGGGCTTGTGCTACCCGGAGACACTAACATAATTTTATTTTGTACAGCGATGTCTACCGCCGCCGTTGAAACACTACTGGCAAAGGCTCCCACCACTCCAGCTACTCGATCAACGGTAGCCAGCTTACTCATGGCTGATGCTCCGGCTGCGGGATCGGTTTGGTCATCTTCTTCAACGAGGGTGACGGGTTTATCGTTGACTCCGCCACAAGCGTTAACCGTATCTACGGCTAGCTTAACTGCTCCTGGCATATTTTGTCCAATGGCGGCTAAGTCTCCTGTTTTTGGCAGTAATGCCCCTAATTTTAAGCCTTCATTTCCTCCAGTTGCCACATCTGGAGTAGTGGAAGCAGGAGAAGAAGCGGTTGAACCCCCATCTCCGGTTTTAGTTGAACTACAACTTGTGGTAAAAATGCTGGTAGTAAAAGCACTAATGACTAATGTAAGCGTAATAGGAGATTTAATTTGACGTTTATTAGAACTCATAACACTGGTTACCGATTTACATCTCAAGCAGATGTTAAAAATTGTATATGCTCAAGTAATAAGCTTGCTCTTGAAAAATAACCTTCTGAAGGGATTCGAACTCTCGCTACGCACTTAGGTACTTAAAACCTGTCATCAGTGTGCATTTTTTAGGCAAACGGAGAGGGAGGGATTCGAACCCTCGCTACGGACTTACGTACCGTAGAACGGATTAGCAATCCGTCGCTTTCAACCACTCAGCCACCTCTCCATAGGGGCAGGATTTTATTATAGCAGATTCTTTTTGAAATTGCCAAGTTTTTTTTAAGCAGTCAATCGTTAACTATTGCTACGGCTTGTCAGAGAAAACGTCATCTTCCTTTAAGATAAAAAACTTAATATGACTTTTTTCAAGGAGAAAACAACTCAATGTCAAGCTTATTGTTAGCGGCGGCTTCTACTGTTCCTACGACCCTAGAATGGAGTCCCAAAGTAGCGATCGTCATGGTTATCTGCAATATCATTGCCATTATTATTGGTAAATTCACCATTCAAAAGCCTGATGTCGGCCCGGGTTTGCCCTCTCCGAGTCTGTTTGGCGGTCTGAGTTTAGGGGCTTTATTAGGCACCACTAGCTTCGGTCATATTTTAGGGGCTGCAACCATTTTAGGATTAGCTAACTTAGGCGCTCTCTAAATTCATCCGGTTTACAGGCCATAAGCCTGTAGTTCGCTCCTAAAGCCTGCTATGGCAGGCTTTTCCTTGTGTTGGGACTATTTTTAATTGAGGTAACTATCCCTCTAATTTTTTCAAGATCCAGCCGCCAATTCCTACACCAAAGAAATTAGGCAACCAAGCCGCCATAGAAGGAGACAAAAGCCCAATCATGCCAAAACTCCCTGTGAAGAAATTGACCATATAATAAGCAAAGACAATGCCAACAGTTAAACCTAAACTTGTTCCTCGACTCATTTGTTGGGGTTTAGCACCGATGGCGGCTCCCATAACGCCAAATACTAAACAGATAAAGGGAAAAGCGATTTTTTGCTGAATTCGCACCTCAAAAAAGCGTACATTCTTGGTATCCCCACTTTCTTGAAGTAAGTTTTTATATTGCACGGCCTGGAAAAGATTCATTTCATAAGGACTTCGCCCTTGACTGGCAAATTCAAAAGCTTCTTTAGGTAAAGGAAACTGTTGATGCTTAAAGGTAACAGCCTCTTTATAAGCCGCATTGCCATCAATTAAATAAACCGTTCCGTCGAAGAAATCCCAAATATTTTGGTCAGAATTCCATTGAGCCGTGTCCGAAACCACAATTTCATTTAAGCGCTCCCCTAACCAATTAATAATCGTCAGAGATTGCATCTTTTGACCATCAAATTTTTCAGCATAAAATAAACTTTTCAGTTGCCGCAGAGTTTGACCATTGGGCAATTTTATCTGCTCATAATTCGGATAAAAAATATCCTTATTTTGCCAAAAATGACGTTCTTCATGGAGAACTTTGACCAAAATTCCGGTTGCCCGATAATTCGTTTCAGGAACAACACATTCATTAAAAATAAAGGTTAATCCCGTGACGATTAGACTGAGCATAACGGCCGGAATCGTTGCTCTCCACAGACTAATCCCACAACTCCTTAAAGCAATTAACTCACTTTCACTACTCAAACGACCATAGGTCATCAAAGTGGTGAGTAAAACTGATATCGGTAGCGCATAAGAAAAAAACTCAGGAACTCTATATAATAAAATTTTTAGAGCGTCGACTATGGGTAAATCGTACTCAAGCACCTTATTCGATAAATCGGATAGGTTAGCAATGGCGACTCCCATCGAGGTGAAAAGACCAACGCTAAGAATATAGGGCGGAATAAGTTGAGTGGCAATATACCGATCCATTAAAGATATGCCACCAAATAATGATCTAATGGTGTTAACGAAGGATTTACAAAGTTTTGTTGCTATTGAAGGAAATAGACGGTATCGGTAGCCATAACGTTCCATAAGAAATTACATGGGGTAGGGGTTGGGTGTTAGGCGATCACGGAGGCTCATGAATCTACAGAAGAGGATCGACAAATGAGTCCTTCACCTGAGACCTCTTCCTTTCAACCTAACATTTCTTCCTGAGTGAGTTAGTTGAAATTGAACTAAGCTCTATGAATTATTTTAGTACGTTACAATTCGTAACAAAACCATCTGATTGGAAAATTCCGACATCAAAACGCTGGTGGTTAATGGTTCAAGTAAGAATTGTACCTAGGGCAGCCTCATCGGTGTAAGATCAGATTACCCAAAAAGCAGTAACAATCTATACATTAAATCAACAATGCCGGCTGGCCAGATTACGGAAAAAAGGCGAATGAAAATGATCACCTCAACCGTTCAAAAAACTGATGTGAGCCTGTTGTTTTCCCCTACCTCAATAAGAGGCAAGCCAGTGATCTTATGGGTTGGGCAGTAATCCTTTAGCCGATAACCATTCAAGATTGTAAAGTCGAGACTGATATCTTGCGCCTCCATCACATAAGACAGTTACAATCGTATGGCCTGGACCCATTTGTTTAGCCAGAGCAACAGCAGCACCGACATTAATACCCACAGAGCCGCCCATAAATAGGCCATCTTTATACATTAACTGATAAATAACACGAATGGCTTCAGAGTCATCCACTCTAATCGCGTCATCAATTGGGACTCCTTCCATGTTAGCGGTGATGCGGCTATTGCCAATCCCTTCAGTAATGGAATTTCCTTCTATTTTGATTTCTCGAGTTTTGACGTAACTATACAGACCGCTCCCCATCGGATCGGCTACGATACACTGAACATTAGGATTTTTTTCTTTGAGGAACATGGCTACTCCGGCATAAGTTCCTCCAGTACCTGTGGCTGACACCCAAGCATCAATTTTTCCGTCGGTTTGTTGCCAAATTTCGGGGCCTGTGGTTTCATAATGGGCCCTTCGGTTAGCCAAATTATCAAATTGGTTAGCCCAAATAGCATTATCCATCTCTTGCGCTACCCGTCCTGATAGTTTGACGTAGTTATTGGGATCTTTGTAAGGCACAGCCGGTACAGTCCGAACTTCTGCCCCTAATGTTCTTAGAAGATCGATTTTTTCTTGAGACTGGGTATCTGGAATAATAATCAGACACTTGTAACCTTTTGCATTACAAATATGTGCCAAGCCGATTCCCGTATTGCCGGCGGTTCCTTCGACCACCGTCCCACCAGGTTTAAGTAAACCTTTTTCTTCAGCATCTTTAATAATGTATTGGGCTGCCCGGTCTTTGACAGAACCACCTGGATTGAGAAATTCAGCTTTTCCCAAGATTTCACAGCCAGTCTGCTCACTGAAGCTTTTTAAGCGAATCAGGGGAGTGTTGCCAACTGTCCCTACAAAACCGTCCTTAATGTCCATTGTTACCGACAATTACACTGATCAATAAGACTATCCTACCAAGACTCATGACCTGGGACTAATGACTCGAAACTAATTGTAAATAAATGTAACAATATTGCTGTCAAACTGGCATAGCAGCTTGACAGTTTCAGAAATAACCGATAGAGTAAGGGAACATACCCGGGTACAGTAAATTTAGAGTGATATGCAAGACAAGCAAAAAGTCACACTATATCTCCCTCCTGGCGTTCATCGTCATCTAAAAATCAGGGCTGCTGTAGATAGCGAATCTATGTCAGCCGTTGTTGAAAAAGCGATCTCCTTTTACTTAAAGTATCCTGAAAAGGTAGAAGAAGTAGAGGAAGCCAACTACGGGAAAACTCATCAAGTTCATATTTGTCCAGAATGTGAAGCGGCCATGGTGATCAGAGAAGGGCAATTAGTGTCACTTAAACATCAACCAGGCGTAATCAAAGAAGAGTTTTCTATAGAAGTCCCAGAAATGGAAGTCCCGGAAACGGCCACCGTCAAGGGCGATCCCAACGGGGCACAAGAGTTAGTTCCCTGTTAAAGAGGGGAGCTAAAAAAACCCAAAACCAAGGATAATGATGTGGTTAAACCGTTAAACAAAAACTACACTTAGGTCGATGCTATGAAAGAAGAGCTAAACATTTTAATACAAGCTCAATATCCCTTAATCTATCTTGTTACTTCAGAAGAAGAACGAGCAGAGCAAGCAATCGCTAGAATCTCACAAATCAATAGTCAGCATCGGCGTGTGTATGTTTGGACGGTAACCCATGGTATCGTTGAATACGGCCAGCCCCGACAAGCGACTCAGCATAATACAGTATCTCCGGAAGCGGCAATAGAATGGGTAGTTCGCCAAAGAGATCCAGGTATTTATATATTCAAAGATTTACATCCCTTTATTACCTCAGCAGCAGTCAATCGGTGGTTGCGTGATGCAATCGCCAGCTTCAAAGGCACAGAAAAAATTATTATTTTGATGTCACCGCTCCAGGAAGTGCCCCTTGAGTTAGAAAAAGACCTAGTGGTCTTAGATTTCCCCTTACCGGATTTGACAGAACTCAATCAAGTGCTGTCGATGCAGTTAGATAAAATTAAAGCTCGTCGGCCAACCACCGAAGTGCGAGAAAAACTGCTTAAAGCGGCATTAGGGTTAACTAAGGATGAAGCGGAAAAAGTTTATCGAAAAGCTTATGTAAAAGCTAACAGGCTAACCGAAGAAGAAGTAGACATCATTCTGTCTGAGAAAAAACAACTCATTCGCCGTAATGGAATCTTAGAGTACATCGAAGAAGATGCAACAATCGACTCAGTCGGTGGGTTAGACGAACTGAAAAAGTGGCTTAGACAACGTTCAGGCGCTTTTACAGAAAGAGCCAGGGAATATGGACTCCCTCAACCAAAAGGGATGTTAATTCTAGGAGTTCCCGGTTGTGGAAAATCTCTAATTGCCAAAACCACTGCTCGCTTATGGGGTTTACCCCTACTGCGTTTAGATATGGGGCGAGTGTATGATGGGTCAATGGTAGGTCGTTCAGAAGCCAACCTTCGCAATGCTCTCAAGACAGCAGAATCTATTTCTCCGGGCATATTATTCATAGACGAATTAGATAAAGCTTTTGCTGGTGGAACCGGTTCAGCAGACTCGGATGGAGGTACATCTAGTCGGATCTTCGGCTCATTTTTAACCTGGATGCAAGAAAAAACCTCTCCCGTCTTTGTGATGGCCACAGCCAACCGAGTAGAAAGATTGCCAGGGGAATTCCTCCGCAAAGGGCGTTTTGATGAAATCTTCTTCGTCGATTTACCCACGCCTGAAGAGCGTCAACACATATTTAATATTCACCTTAGCCAACGGCGAAATGACATTTCTCGCTTCGATCTCGACCAATTAGCTAAGGTATCAGAAGGTTTTTCCGGAGCAGAAATTGAGCAGGCGATCATAGCCGCCATGTACGAAGCCTTTGCTCAAGACAGGGAGTTTACGCAGTTAGACATTATTGCTGCGATTAAATCCACCCTACCACTGTCTCGGACTATGACTGAGCAGGTAACAGCCCTCAGAGATTGGGCAAGACAAAGAGCAAGACCTGCCTCAGCCTCCGTTGCTGAATATCAGCGATTGGAGTTCTAACAGGCTTTCTCCTGTAAAAACAGGGCGAAAGGCTAGCAACCAGCTAGCAGTAAGATAAAAAAAAGCCGTCCCAATACTCCCAATATTAGACGGCACAAGTAAAACCAAAGTTGTTGTTGTTCACGTCATCATATATTTTTAGGAGGAAATCAAAATGTCTCATTTCAGCACTCTGCGCACCAAAATCACAGATGCCGAAATCTTAAAAAATTCTCTTCGTGACCTCGGGATCTCCGTTAAGAACGAAGCTGATGTAAGAGGTTACAACGGTCAGCGCGTTCGTGCCGACATCGTTGCTGTTCTCGAAGGAGAATATGACCTCGGTTGGTCTCGCAATAGCGATGGAACCTTCGATCTAATCGCTGATCTTTGGGGTGTTGCTAAGAAGCATAATCAAACCGAATTGATCAACTCTATTAATCAAAAATACGCTGTTAACAAAACTTTAGCAGAAGTTAAGCAGCGCGGATTACAGAACGCTAATGTTAAGCTGGTTGTTCAAAGCTAAAAATTAAAGCGCGTTCCCAAGCCTAGGGGTTGACCTGTCTTCGGTTAACCCTTTTTTCTTGGCAAAGTGTTTGTAATTTTTCAAGTAAGTCAATAACTGTACTTAAGCTTTTCCTTCACTTTCAATGTAATGCACTTTCAATAGCTTCTTCGAATTCATCACAGTCGTTAATTAACTTGAGGACAACTTTGTTAAAATAATTAACATCAATCAAGCTCATTTCTGCATTGTGCATAATAGAAAATACTTGTCTTCCTCCAATTTCTTCAATACACCAAAAACCAATTTTAAATTTAGAATTTTTGATAAGAAGCCATGTAGACAACTGATGAGGAATATCATCTATATCATCAAATTTCACTCCACTTGGACAGGAAAACTCTAAGGTGTTTTCATATCTAATAATATACAAAGTTTGAGAATTGCCGGAACTCATTTGAAAAACTAAAACTGCTTTATTATCATTAATATCAAGAATGTTCCATCCTATTTCTCGGCAATATCCCTGAATGGTTGAACGAAATCTATTAGATGAAAAAATATCTTTGTTAATAGCCATAGTGTATTCTCCTTTATTAATTGCTAGTTTTGTACCTAATGTAATTAGATTATTGCCACCACAAATATCACACTCAGCAGGTCGATAAATTGAAATAATTTCATGGCTACAATCCTTGCATTTATAAGTTGCCATAATTTCTAACCCTTCAAAAGATTCTTGCTGATTATAATTTTAGAGGGATTTTTACTGACATCACTTCGGCTTGTATCACTCTTAGTTTCAGTGTATAGAAGAGTTCCATGATGATAAAGATGTTTCAAATTATCATGGACTTCTTTGATAGATAATCTTTTATCTGTGTCCAAAATAATCATCTGTTCAATTAATTGAAAAACTGCTGCCTCAATTGGATTAGTAGAAATTTTAGTCACAAGTTTAGGCTGTAAATTACGACTAATTTTAAGCCGAGAAGTTTTAGGTGTCTCTGTCTTACTTTTTCCAGTGGCATCATAACTAGCAATGAGCAAATTATCTCGATTAAGCACAGCTTCATAAGGGTATGTATAGCGAGGAGAAAAAGTAGGAAGCATACCTGTCCAGTATTTGCAAAAAATTAAACCGAGTGAAAAAATATCAGATTTTTTATTTGGCGCTGGAGTTTCACCTTTAGTAGCAATATGTCGAGCAAATTCAGGAGAGTAATAAACTGGATCTCCTACTAAAAAATCATAGGCGACTGATTCACCATCAAGAATACTACTGTCAAAGTCAATAATTTTTGCAATCAGTTTACTTTCATATTCTTGGATAAGAATGTTATCCGGTTTTAAATCTAAGTGAATAATTCCATTTGAATGTAATATTTTTAAAGCCCCTGCCGCAGTTAACATGACAAACAAACGTTTTTTTGCTTCTAAAGTATGAACTTGTTCTGATAATGAGCTAGTATCAACTTTTTGAGAGACTTTAAAGTAATGACTACCATAATCATTTCCATATAAAAAACAGTCTATAGTTCTGACAACTAAGCCGCCATCACCACAAGCAGAAAGAGCATTAATAATAGCGAGTTGTTTTCTCTCAAATTCTTGACATTCAGCTTTTCTCTTCTCTTTACCTTTTTCACTGCCGGGAGATAAATCACCAGGATAAACAGGACTTAAAAATCTTTTAATAAAAAATTCTTCTCCATTGTATTCAGCAAAGCCCCATTCGCATTGACCCCCATTGGCACTGTCAAAATCACGGGTTACAGTGTATTGACCTATTAAATCTCCTATTGTGTAAGTCATGGAATAATATACCTCCTATAATGATAATATTAATAAGTATTTCCTCTGTCTGATTCTACTCTTTTAATTTCTTTGTTAACTATTGAAAGCATTTTCTGTAGATCAGAACGTCGAGTTTTATCATATTCTCTGTGATAAATCTCGTATGAATCGTAAAGATATTTTAAAGCATTTACTAAATTTTGTTGCTGATGATTGATGAGTCCCATTAGGTATAAAATATAAGGATTACGGGGATCATATTCGTGAATTTGCTGACAAATATTTAGTGCATCTTGTAGTTTCCCAGTTTTTTGTAGTGAAGTAGCAATGATTACCATAGAGTCTTCATCTATTAAATCTATTGAATGATTAGGTATTTTGATTACCTCATCAAAAAAAGGCACAATATTCTTATAATCTTGATAATAATCGTAGATTATTATTATTTCCAGTATTGCAGCTAAATAGTGTTCTTTTTTTTGCTCTATAATTTTATTAAAACATTCGACTGCTTCTCGAAATCGATATAGCTTTCTATAAGCTATACCTAAATTTAAGTTCCCTTTAATATGAGCCGGCTCTAATTTAATTAGTTGTTGATAAACTTCAATTGCTTTATACCATTGTTTAGATTCACAATACTTACGACCTTCTTCGTGTAGTTCTTGAATTTTTATTTGTGTTTCATCTCTGTCAGCTTTAACAAATTCTTCCTTATTAAAATCCTCATCTATTTCATCATCAATCTTTTGACTATCTATCTCTAATGAGTTACTATTTATGGGTTGACATATAGAATCTTCATCACTGGTTTTCTCTTTATTTTCCTTAAATTCTACAACCCATGTATTACTATTTTGTATCTGAATATCTTCATGATTATTTGTGTGTAATTTAGCTTCATAATTAATTCGATATTTATTCCATATCTGGTACAAATCATCATAACTACTTTGCTCATTAAACTGATCTAGAGTTTTTAATCTAGCTTGATAAGCATTTTTGAGAAATTCAAAATCATTAAATCCTATAGGATAAAGAATTAAAGAAACATCATCTTGCTTGATTTCTTCATACTTACTAAAAAGCAAATCCTGCCAATCTAGGGGGGTATTTGCTCTATTGAGAGTTTCCAGTAAAAGTCTCTCAAAATCCCAAGGCGAAGTTAAATATTGAAATCCCCCGTCAGTACAAGCAATAATACATCCTCTTTCTTCAAATTGTTCTGATTTGAAATTAATTCTCCAGTTAGCTTCCATATCAGCCGTAAAATACTGAGACATTGGTGGATCTTCGCGGATCATCTCAAAAGCATCTTTTTCAATAATTAGGTCATCAACTGTTAGCTGTTGTAAGCCTTTTTCAGGATTTAAGAAATAGATACGGGAATCTCCTATCCAAGCTATATTTACATTGCAATAATTATCTTGTTGAGAAATACTAGCCAGTGCCAAGGTAGTACACAATCTTTTTTGAACCAGAGAGCCTTTAAGTTTTGATGGTTTTAGATTAGTATCAGCTTTTTGTTTGAGATTTCTAGAAATTGTATCTTGAAGTTCAAATACTTTATCTTGAGTGATCTTTCCCTGCCATTGCTTTAAAAAAGATTCAGTTTTCTGAACAGCTTCTTGAGAAGCAATTTTTCCTCCTGTTAAGCCATTATATCCGGCTGATCTTCCCCCTAGTCCATCAAAAACTGCCATAACTACCGTTTCAGAAGTATCAGAATTTTTAGAAAAGGATAAAGCTAAGTGGGCATCCTCTCCTCGTTCACGTATAATCTCTAGATTTACAACTAAAGGAAATTCTTTCATTGGCTTCAGTCAGCAAAACTTTAAAGATAAGCTTAATTGCTAAAATCAATAGTTAAATACTATTAGCCACCACATCCAAAATTTGATCCATGTCGTATTCTTCTAGTCCGTCACCTGCTTTTGAAGGAGCTTGAACAACATTATCCCAAGCACTAGATATAATTGTCCAAGGCGTTGCGTCAGGAGCAAATAAGAGTAAACGTTTAGCAGGAGTGGGCATTTCACTCCAGTAGTCCGTCAGTTCATCTAGTGTTTGAGGAAGATTTTGAGGATAATAACTAGGTTTTGACCCTTTATCTAAGCTATGGGCACTAGCATCTGTATAAACTACTACAACATAACGTTGTCTGGCAAAGTCTTGTGATTTTTCCCAATTTGACTGAAGAGCTAACGCTAGGGCTTCTAAGCCACTTTCAGGTTCGTCGCCGCCACCCTCAGCTTCAATTCCTGTTACAAAATTAGCAAAATCAGCAGCTTGTGTCCTCAAATCAAAAAAATCTGAACAAATCATGGCTTCATCTTCTGAATCAGCCCAATAATCCCGAAAAACGATCACTTTGGCTCTAAGCTGATCAATCTTTTTTTGTTTGGCATCCATTTTTGCTTCTAATTTCTTATAAAAGCTGAGTGCTGCTGACTTCACCTCTTCAATTAAATGACCCATTGAGCCAGTACCATCAATGCACATCACTAAATCGACAGCGTATTTTACACTTTTACTCATAATACTTTTGCCAATTAGATAATCATACTTATTTCTAAAATAGCAAATATCTATCTTAAAGAGGAAGTTTTTATAGTTTTTTTATGATATGTCAACGCAATTAACAGCAACAAATAATTGAAATGATTTTATTATTTTGTAAATGCGTAATTTCATCTAATATTTGTTAATTATTGTAAATAAGTAATCGGACATAAATTCAAGATCACCCGAAGAGATTTGCCGAAGGCAGCAGTCATAAAAACACACTCAAGTTAAGCCACAGAGAGATTGTACCTATGTTGAGCGGATTAAAAATGGCTAAGAAACCCTCATTAACTAAAATATCAACTTTAATAGCTTCCTGTTGTAGTTCCTGAAAAATTTCTTCGGGCGCATTCGCACAAGATAAATCTTTGACAATTGCCTTGACAAATACCCCGAACTGTGTATTAAATTCGGCGGTAATATCTTTCAGCTTTTGTTCACAGCCGCTCATTAGAAAATCGCGCTCGCTTTTTATTAGATGATGTTAGTGAACGATAGTTATCGGCTTCTTTGCAAGTAATGTCGGTTGAGAAGAAAAACCTGCGGAATCAGCGAGACATCTCCGATGTCAAAACCTACTAATTTTTAGGAGATTTTGTGACAGGTTATTAGGAAAAAAGTAGGTGTTCAGGAAAACGGGTTAACTTAGGTTCTCGAGGACGGGTTAACTCGTTGTGGTTTGTTTTGCCCTTTTAGGGCAGATTTTAACCAAATAGAACCAGAAATTAAGGACGGGGCAATAGCAAAAATAGTCGCCATGATAATAGGATGTTCTCGTGCCCAAGGATACATGATTAGAACAGCGAGAATGATTCCACAATACACTAAACCGATGAAAGGAAGTCCTATGGCAAGTAAGCCAAATTTTGTATCTTTATCCATTGTTTTTCCATCCTGATAGAGACAAACCGAAATATTCCAGTGGTTGAAGAGAGACTAGCCGCACGCTCTTTATATTTTTATCTTAACCAATGTCTAGGGAATAGCGATCAATGCTTATGATCATTTAAACTATTTTAGGTAAATTTCTCATTCATTAACTTGACTATGCGTCTAACGCACCCTACTAGACTTTAAAAGGGCTGACGCGCGTCACTTTTACAATTGATTATCATCAGTCTCTTGGGCTTCTGTACGTAATCTGATTGACTCAACCCCAGCAAATAATCCTTCAGCTTGAGCAAGAACTTGAAGCGTATTAGACATTTTCTTTAAAGCTACAGGAGAATATTCGATCAAATTAGAATGCTTCATAAAGGTTTCTACTCCCAAAGCAGAAGCATAACGTACCGCCCCGGCAGTAGCCACAGACATAGCCGAACCTCCCAAGAAATCCCCCACCATCATAGGCGTAGAAGTGCCCAAAAAAATCGCCCCAGCATGACGAACCTGTTCTAAAAGTTCCCAAGGCTCAGATACCGCTAATTCCAAATGTTGAGGAGCAAAGAAATTAGATAACTGCACCGCCTCAACAAGAGAGTTCACCACTACAATTAACCCATAATGAGCGAGTGCCTTCTCGGTTAAAATCCTTTGGGGGTGATGCTGTAATTGTTGAGCCACCTGCTGACTCACCGTCGAAGCCATATCCGCATCGGTAGTCAACAAAATCGAAGCCGCTAAAGGAGTCCGTTCAGCTTGGCCCACTAAATCAGCCGCAATCGCCATAGGATTAGCACTATCATCAGCAATAATCACCAATTCAGAAGCTTCCGCCAAAGCATCGATTTTCACCGAGTCATAGACCATCTTTTTTGCCAGGGTTACATAAATATTGCCTAGCCCTGTAATGACATCAACTTTAGGGATGGTTTCGGTCCCGTAAGCTAAAGCGCCAATGGCCAAAGCCCCACCAAGGCGATAAATATCAGTGACTCCCGCTTCTATTGCCGCCACTAAAAGAGCCGGATGAATTTTTCCTGTGGTATTAGGCGGAGTGACCATGACAATTTGACCCACAGAAGCCACTTTAGCGGGGATAGCTTGTAATAGTACCAAACTCATCAGGGGAAAGGGCGCATCAGGCACATATAAACCCGCTCGCTCTACTGCTTGGTAACGCCTTCCCAGTACCACATCATCCTCTTGAAACTGAACCCAAGATTTAGGAAGACGCTGGCGATGAAAATTTTCGATTTGCCGGCAAGCTTGCTGAATTGCCACCAGAGCTTCCTTAGAAATTTGTTGATAAGCCGCATCAAGGTCTGAGCCACTAACTTTTAATTGTTGTGGGTTAAGTACCTGCTGAGAAAACGGTTCTGTATAATCTATCAGTGCCTGATTTCCCTTACGCTTAACCGCGTCTAAAATGTCTCTGACGGTCTCTTCTGCTTGGCGAAACTCTAAATCGCGGGTGCGATCCCGAATGCGCTTAAGCTCTGTTTGTGCCTCAGTCTGCTGAGTTATAATTCGCAGCATGGAGTCCAAATCCCCACTCTTTGCAACGGCTGGCTAGTCTAGTATAGTAATTGAGAACTGTTTCGGCATCAGTGTAAAAAACACTCTTTGCCTTACCGATCCCAATAGTTACCTTCTAGCTTACCTTGGATTTCAGTTTGCTCGCCGAATTGGCTGATCAGATCAAACGCCCTCTCTAAAACCGATCTATTGTGACTGCTGACACAACTTGTCAAGGATCAGATAAAGTTGTTATAATGGCAGTTCTGATCCGTTTTTGTCAATGTTAACCTAAGCAACCGTTTTATAAGTACGACTGTGGCCAATATAAAGTCTGCAATTAAACGTATTGAAATAGCTGAACGCAACCGCCTGCGTAACAAAGCCTATAAATCAGCCGTGAAAACGCTGATGAAAAAATTCTTGGTGGCGGTAGATCAACATACGGCTAACCCGAGCGAAGAAAGCCAAGCAGCCGTAAATCAAGCTCTATCAGCCGCCTATAGTAAAATCGATAAGGCAGTCAAACGGCGAGTATTGCACCGTAACAACGGAGCGAGGAAAAAAGCTCGACTCGCTAACGCGCTCAAAAAGGTAACGGCGGCTTCATAAGCTCATCGGTTCCCGATGCGATCGCATCGGTCCTAAACTGAGAGCCGTCATAAAAAGTTCCCTCCACCTGAACAAAAAATCCAATTAATCATTACCATAAGAAATGGGCTGTCTGAACAGCAATGAGGGGTAAATGAAGTTAATAGATACTCATGTTCACTTAAACTTCGATGTCTTTGGTGGGGAGCTAACCTCGTTATCGAGTCGCTGGCGAGAAGCTGAAGTAGTTCATTTAGTTCACTCCTGCGTAGAACCTGGAGAATTTAAGAGCATAAGAGCGATCGCCGATCAAATCCCGGAACTTTCTTTTGCCGTTGGACTTCATCCCCTAGATGCCTCGAAGTGGAAACCCGAAATGGCATCAGAAATTTTAAGCCTTGCTAAATCAGATCAGCGAGTCGTGGCCATTGGGGAAATTGGCTTAGACTACTATAAAGCCGATAATATCCAACAGCAAAAAGAAGTTCTCTGGACACAGCTAGAAATCGCCCACCAATTAAATAAACCCGTAATTATCCATTGTCGCTCTGCCGCCGCCGCCTTGAGAGAACTGTTAGAATCCTTTTGGAGTCAATATGATCCAGTAGAAGGAGTCATGCACTGTTGGGGAGGAAACAGCGAAGAAACCCAATGGTTTTTAGATTTAGGTTTTTATATCAGCTTTAGTGGAATTGTGACCTTTAAAAAAGCCAATTCAGTGCAAGAATCAGCCTTAATCGTTCCCGAAAATCGTTTATTGATCGAAACAGATTGTCCTTTTTTAGCCCCGGTGCCCAAGCGAGGAAAACGCAATGAGCCGGCTTTTGTGCGTTATGTGGCCGAAGCGGTTGCCCAAATTAGAAATGTTTCTTTAGAAACTCTCGCTCAACAAACAACCGAAAACGCCTGTAGGTTATTTAAATTAAACATAGAAACTGCTGAAAAAAATGCTAATAAAAATTAAAAGTTATGCTTTTAGCCTCCTGTGGGATTTAACCCACTAAAGAGGGTTGATGGTTGATAACGGGAAAATCTAACCTTAGATTTGAGCCAAAATTAACCCTCAACAACAGACCGCTAATCACCCACCCTTAACCTATACGAAAATCCGACCTCATGAGCAACCTAACTTATAACCTTCTCCCTGATTTAATCTCCATACAACGCTCGAGTTTTCGGTGGTTTCTCGAAGAAGGATTAATCGAAGAACTAGACAGTTTTTCCCCCATTACTGACTATACCGGTAAATTAGAATTACACTTTTTAGGACAAGACTACAAACTCAAAGAGCCTAAATATGCTGTAGATGAAGCTAAGCGGCGCGATAGTACCTATTCAGTACAAATGTATGTTCCCACCCGCTTAATCAACAAAGAAACGGGCAATATCAAAGAACAAGAAGTATTTATTGGCGACTTGCCCTTGATGACAGAACGGGGAACATTTATTATCAACGGGGCCGAACGGGTCATTGTTAACCAAATTGTCCGCTCACCGGGGGTGTATTATAAATGCGAATACGACAAAAATGGTCGTCGGACCTACTCGGCTTCTTTAATTCCCAACCGGGGAGCTTGGTTAAAGTTTGAAACCGATAAAAACGGATTAGTCTGGGTCAGAATAGACAAAACTCGCAAACTATCGGCACAAGTTCTCTTAAAAGCCATCGGATTATCCGATAATGAAATCCTTGATGCCCTACGTCATCCCGACTTCTATCAAAAAACCCTAGACAAAGAAGGCAACCCCAGTGAAGAAGAAGCCCTCTTAGAACTCTACCGCAAACTGCGACCCGGGGAACCCCCAACCGTAAGCGGCGGACAATTATTACTCGAGTCTCGTTTCTTTGACAACAAACGCTACGATTTAGGAAGAGTCGGACGATATAAACTCAATAAAAAACTGCGGCTAAACGTAGCAGATACCATCCGAGTCCTCAGACAAGAAGATATCTTAGCCGCTATCGACTACCTAATAAACCTAGAATTCGACATTGGCAGCACCGATGATATCGACCATTTGGGCAACCGTCGGGTGCGTTCAGTGGGAGAATTACTACAAAACCAGGTCAGAGTAGGACTCAACCGCCTAGAAAGAATTATTCGCGAACGCATGACAGTCAGTGAAGCCGATAGTTTAACCCCGGCTTCTTTGGTCAACCCCAAACCCCTCGTGGCGGCTATTAAAGAATTTTTTGGTTCGTCCCAACTCTCTCAATTTATGGACCAAACTAACCCCTTAGCAGAATTAACCCACAAACGACGTTTATCAGCCCTTGGGCCAGGAGGACTAACCCGAGAACGGGCCGGCTTTGCGGTGCGAGATATTCACCCCTCCCATCACGGAAGAATCTGCCCTGTAGAAACCCCAGAAGGCCCCAACGCCGGCTTAATAGGCTCTTTAGCCACATATGCGCGAGTCAATCAATATGGATTTATAGAAACTCCCTACTATCGCGTAGAAAACGGACGAGTCCGTCGAGAATTAGCACCTGTTTATCTCACCGCCGATGAAGAAGATGATTTTCGCGTAGCGCCTGGGGATGTAGCTACCGATGAAGCTGGGGTTATTGTTGGGGAGAGTGTGCCGGTCCGTTACCGTCAAGAATTCTCTACCACTGAACCCGAACAAGTGGATTATGTCGCGGTTTCGCCGGTGCAAATTGTCTCAGTAGCGACCTCCTTAATTCCCTTCCTAGAACATGATGACGCAAACCGCGCCCTGATGGGATCTAATATGCAGCGTCAGGCAGTGCCGCTACTGCGTCCAGAACGTCCTCTCGTGGGAACAGGTTTAGAAGCCCAAACAGCCCGAGATTCAGGGATGGTCATCGTCTCGCGCAGTCACGGGGTAGTAACTCATGTAGACGCGACGACCATCAGAGTTAAGGTTAAAAGCGAAGAGCGAGTGATTGAATATGAATTGCAAAAATATCAACGCTCTAACCAAGATACCTGTCTCAATCAACGTCCCCTGGTATATATGGGAGAAGAAGTCGTGCCCGGGCAAGTATTAGCCGATGGTTCAGCCACCGAAGGCGGAGAAATCGCCCTAGGACAAAATATTCTAGTAGCTTATATGCCTTGGGAAGGCTACAACTATGAAGATGCTATCCTCATCAGTGAGCGGCTGGTCTATGACGATGTTTATACCTCCATCCACGTAGAAAAATACGAAATCGAAGCGCGCCAAACTAAACTAGGGCCAGAAGAAATTACCCGAGAAATCCCTAATGTAGGCGAAGACGCTTTAAGAAACCTAGATGAACGAGGCATTATTCGCATTGGGGCCTGGGTAGAAGCCGGAGATATTCTGGTAGGAAAAGTGACCCCCAAAGGAGAATCAGATCAGCCGCCAGAAGAAAAGCTCTTACGGGCAATTTTCGGCGAAAAAGCTCGAGATGTGCGCGATAATTCCCTGCGAGTGCCCAACGGAGAAAAAGGACGGGTAGTAGATGTGCGCGTGTTTACCCGAGAACAAGGCGATGAATTACCCCCCGGCGCGAATATGGTAGTCCGCGTCTATGTGGCCCAAAAACGAAAAATCCAAGTAGGCGATAAAATGGCCGGTCGTCACGGCAATAAAGGGATTATTTCCCGTATTCTGCCCATAGAAGATATGCCCTATCTGCCCGATGGTCGCCCGGTCGATATTGTTCTCAACCCCTTGGGTGTGCCCTCACGGATGAACGTCGGACAAGTATTTGAATGCCTTTTAGGATGGGCCGGCGAAAACTTAGGGGTACGCTTTAAAATTACGCCCTTTGATGAAATGTATGGAGAAGAAGCCTCCCGAGAAACAGTACATGGACTGCTAAATCAAGCATCCAACCGCCCCGGCAAAGAATGGGTCTTCTCTCAAGACCATCCCGGCAAAATAATGGTCTATGATGGGCGCACCGGCGAACCTTTTGACCGCCCCGTCACCGTCGGACAAGCTTATATGCTTAAACTGGTTCACCTAGTAGATGATAAAATTCATGCTCGCTCTACAGGACCCTATTCTCTGGTTACTCAGCAACCCTTGGGCGGCAAGGCGCAACAAGGTGGCCAACGCTTCGGAGAAATGGAAGTATGGGCGCTCGAAGCTTATGGCGCGGCTTATACCCTCCAAGAACTGCTAACAGTAAAATCTGACGATATGCAGGGACGAAATGAAGCTCTTAATGCCATTGTTAAAGGAAAACCCATTCCTCGCCCCGGAACCCCTGAATCATTTAAAGTCTTGATGCGAGAATTACAATCGTTAGGCTTAGATATTGCCGTTCATAAAGTAGAAACCCTTACCGATGGAACCTCTCGAGATGTAGAAGTAGATTTAATGGCTGACATGGGCCGTCGTACTCCTTCTCGTCCTACTTATGAATCTTTGACCACCGAAGACCTACAAGAAGAAGAAGCCTAAATTAGTCCTTAGTCAATAGTCAATAGTCAATAGTCCGCGCGTAAAGAGGATTTCATCTTACATAATCCCTTTGCTTATAACCAATAACTAATAACGCTCCGACTAACGACTAACGACTAATGACTAACGACTAATGACTAATAACTTAACTGTTAACTGTTAACCGAAAAAAAGATGTTCTACAATTACATTGTCGATAAAGGACGCTTAAAAAAACTCATCGCCAGAATATTCCGCGAACAAGGTTCTGCCCGTTGCGCTCAATTAGCTGATGAACTGAAAAATCTCGGCTTTCGTTTTGCCACAAAAGCCGGTGTTTCTATCAGCGTCGAAGACCTGACCGTGCCGCCCGCTAAACGGAAAATGCTCGAAAGCGCCGAACAAGAAATTCGCATCACCGAGCAACGTTATGCCCGAGGCGAAATCACAGAAGTAGAACGCTTTCAAAAAGTGATCGATACCTGGAATAGCACCTCAGAGCAACTCAAAGATGAAGTAGTCAGTAACTTCCGCCGCACAGATCCCCTCAATTCAGTGTATATGATGGCTTTTTCTGGGGCACGGGGAAACATGAGCCAAGTGCGGCAGTTAGTCGGGATGCGGGGCCTAATGGCAGACCCTCAAGGGGAAATTATTGACTTACCCATTAAAACCAACTTCCGCGAAGGGTTAACCGTAACTGAATACGTCATCTCCTCTTATGGGGCGCGTAAAGGCTTAGTAGACACCGCCCTGCGAACGGCAGATAGTGGATATCTCACCCGTCGTCTGGTGGATGTCGCTCAAGATGTGATTGTGCGCGAGCATGATTGTGGCACTAACCGGTGCATTGTAGTAGAACCGATGAAAGACGGGGACCGCGTTTTAATACCCCTGTCTGACCGCCTAATGGGACGAACTTTAGCCGAAGATGTCGTGGTAGATGGCAAAATCATCGCTCAGAGAAATGACGAAATAGACGACGATACCTCCATCTTTATTGGTAAGCAAGTAGAGCGCGTAAAAGTCCGTTCTCCCCTCACTTGTGAAGCCGTGCGCTCGGTGTGCCAAAAATGCTATGGTTGGAGTCTAGCCCACAGCTATCTAGTAGATTTAGGCGAAGCAGTGGGAATTATTGCCGCTCAATCCATTGGGGAACCCGGTACACAATTAACCATGCGGACCTTCCACACAGGCGGGGTATTTACCGGCGAAGTCGCCCGTCAGGTAAAAGCCAGCCAAGACGGAACCATTAGCTTAAAAGGGATTAGTACCCGTCGAGTCCGTACCCGTCACGGAGAAGAACGCGAACAGGTGGAAGTCGCTGGCGACCTAGAACTAATTGTAGCTGGAGAAAAAACTCCGATCAGCTTCTCCCTGACCCCCGGCTCACTGATATTTGTCGAAGATGGGCAGCAAGTCGAAAAAGGACATCTTCTGGCCGAAGTCACCAGTGCAAAAGTTCAACGCTCTACAGAAAAAGCCACTAAAGATGTAGCCACAGATTTAGCCGGCGAGGTAGTTTTTGCCAATGTGGTGCCAGAAGAAAAAACCGACCGTCAAGGAAATACTACCCGTATCGCTCAAAGAGGCGGCTTATTGTGGGTATTATCCGGCGAAGTCTATAATTTACCCCCAGGGGCCGAGCCGGTGGTGGCTAATGGCGATAAGGTAGAAGTGGGCAGCGTTTTAGCAGAAACAAAGTTAGTCTCGGCCAATGGGGGTGTAGTGCGCTTTGACCCCAATAGCCGCGAAATTGACATTGTCACTGCTTCGGTATTGTTGGATCAAGCTCAGGTAAAAATTGAAAGTAGCGCCGGGCGCGATCAATATGTTATTTACACCACTGATGGACAGCGATTTTTACTCAAAGCGACCCCAGGCACTAAAGTTCAAAATCATGCGGTAGTGGCGGAGTTGATCGACGATCGCTATACCACTAAAACTGGCGGCGTGATTAAATATGCCGGGGTTGATGTGGCTCGGGGAAATCGTAAAATCGGTTATGAAGTGGTGCAAGGAGGTACCATTCTTTGGATACCTGAAGAAACTCATGAGGTGAATAAAGATATTTCTCTGCTACAAGTAGAAGATGGACAGTATGTCGAAGCCGGTGAAGAAGTGGTAAAAGACATTTATTGTCAATCCTCCGGCGTAGTAGAAGTGATTCAGAAAAATGACATTTTGCGGGAAATTATTATTAAACCTGGAGAACTTCATCTCGATTTAGACCCCGATGAAGTGGGCATAGAAAACGGACAAATCGTCGCTCCAGGAACAGAGGTATTACCCGGCATAGTCACCAGCGAACTGCGCCAAGCTGAATGGATAGAAAGCACCGAAGGATTGGGCTTATTACTGCGTCCGGTCGAAGAATTTACGGTTTATGATGAACCGGCGGCCCCTTCTCAAGGTTCTATTAATCAAGAAGGCGGGCGCTCCATTGAATTGCGCTCAGTACAACGTCTCTATTTTAAAGATGGAGAACGGGTAAAATCCGTCGATGGCTGTCAGTTACTTAGCACTCAATTGGTCTTAGAAATTGGCAACGAGGAAACCGATTCTGTAGCCAGCAATATTGCCGCAGATATTGAGTTAAAAGCCGATGAAAATGATGGCCAAGAGCGGCTACAGTTGGTCATTTTAGAAACCCTCGTGCTGCGCAGAGAAACAGAAATTGACCCCCTAGGCGGCAGTGTTCAAACTCGCGTCTTAGTTCAAGATGGCGATGAGATTCCCACTGGTGCGGTAGTGGCCCGTACAGAAATCCAATGTAAAGAAGCCGGACAAGTGCGAGGGATTAAAAGCGGCATAGAAGCTATTCGCCGCATTTTGATCGTCAGAGATTCAGACCTTAAGCAAGTGACGGTACCGTCTAAACCATCGGTTAGTTTTAATGATTTGGTGGTGGCCGGCACAGAAATTGCCTCAGATTATCAAATAGAAGAATCAGGCCAGGTTATTTCTATTGAGAAAAAAGAGTCAGAGTATGAAATTACCCTACGCATAGCCCGTCCTTATCGGGTGTCTGCCGGTGCCATTTTACACATCGATGATGGCGATTTGGTGCAACGGGGGGATAACCTGGTGCTGCTGGTGTTTGAACGGGCGAAAACTGGGGATATTATTCAAGGTTTGCCGCGTATTGAGGAGCTTTTAGAGGCTCGCAAACCGAAGGAAGCTTGTGTGCTGTCGCGTAAGCCCGGAACCGCTCAGGTAGAATATTGGGAAGATGAGAGTGTGGATGTCAAGGTGATTGAGGAGGACGGAACGATCACTGAATATCCGATCTTACCCGGACAAAATGTTATTGTCAGCGATGGGCAACAGGTGACGGCGGGGCAACCTTTGACGGATGGGCCGGCTAATCCTCATGAGATCTTGGAAGTCTTCTTTAATATGTATGTGGATATTAAGGGGGTTTATGAGGCGGCTTTGATTGGTTTGGAAAAAGCTCAGTTGTTTTTGGTGGCGCAGGTGCAGTCGGTTTATCAGTCTCAGGGGATTGATATTTCTGATAAACATATTGAGGTGATTGTGCGGCAGATGACTTCTAAGGTACGCATAGATGATGGGGGTGATACCACTATGTTACCGGGTGAGTTGGTGGAGTTGCGCCAAGTTGAGCAAGTGAATGAGGCCATGGCCATTACTGGAGGTGCGCCGGCCCGTTATACTCCTGTGTTGTTGGGGATTACGAAAGCGTCGCTGAATACGGATAGCTTTATTAGTGCGGCTTCTTTCCAAGAGACCACTCGGGTGCTGACAGAGGCGGCTATTGAAGGCAAGTCTGATTGGTTACGAGGACTTAAGGAGAATGTGATTATTGGGCGCTTGATTCCGGCAGGGACTGGGTTTATTCATAGTGAACCCCAAGGATTAACCCCTGTAGAGGCGGTTGAAGATTATAGTCCAAGGATGTCTCCTTATGATACAGGTTCAT
Organism: Gloeothece verrucosa PCC 7822; assembly: GCF_000147335.1. NCBI lineage: Bacteria > Bacillati > Cyanobacteriota > Cyanophyceae > Chroococcales > Aphanothecaceae > Gloeothece > Gloeothece verrucosa. Next base: position 5,779,947 of record NC_014501.1, on the reverse strand, counting down.
CTCGGTTATTAGTCAAAGACTTAGAGGATGATGGGGATATGATTCTCGATGATCATATTGCTCGCGCTTATACTGAGGGCGATGATCTCGATGAAGATGAGTTTGATGGGGACCTCTTTGCTACCGATGATGGTTATGATGAGGATGATTTTGATGATTTTTCTGATGATGAAGATTAAAATTTTTGTCTAAATAGACACAATTATTCTCATCTTTATCACTATTAGCACAGGTCTAGTACCTGTGTTTTTTTTTAGAATACAATTATCAACTATATTGAATAATATGACTTATCCTCTCGCACCTTGGACATTAGAAGGATATGCTTTTTTAAGCGTTTATTTAGTGGATATCGACGTGAGCCGATCTTTTATTCCTTCTGAATTAGAGATTATTTCAGTTTGGCCAGGAAAAACCCTAGGGGGTGTATATTTTGCTAATTATCAAGGCGGCTCGGTTTTAGAATACAATGAATTAATTGTTGTGCCGGCATTCGTTCGTTATCAGGAAAAAGTTGGCAGTATCATTTCTCATATTTACGTTGATCATCAGGACTCGGTATCCGGTGGCCGAGAAATTTGGGGTTTACCTAAAGAATTGGCTCAATTTACCTGGGATAATCAGGGCGTAAGTATTTCTCAAAATCATCGCCAGCTTTGTCATTTTCGTCATCAGAAAGGTTTTTTTAATCTATCCACTGGATGGCGGCAGCAATTGAGCGGCGAAAGTTTTGGCGGTTTAGAAACTGATTTACTATATTTTAGTAGTACATTTAAGTCTCATATTGGTCTAGTGGAAGGTCACTTAGAAATTCCTCCCCAAAGCCCTTTTTATCAGTTAAAATTGAGTCAACCGATGTTAACTTTGCAATTAAGCCAGTTATCCTTAATGGTCAATCCTCCAACAATTGTTGGACAAAAATCTATTTGACAATCCATTTATGAAAGCTAAACATTCTATTAACCTTCACAAGGGACTTACTTTTGTATTTATCCTAGCTTTAATGGCTATTTATCAAAATTATAATCTTGGAGCTTGGGTTTATCTTGCTTTACATGGAACTTATGGGATATTATGGTTATTAAAGGATCAATTATATCCCGATAAAAAATGGGAATAAGAACTCTCATTTGGGTTAGCTATTATTACCTTTTTGCTGTTGAGTTTATTCTGGGTTGCCCCTTTTATATTAATTAGCACCCGTTCTGAACCTTCACTTCCTTTAATGGCTGCTGCTATTTCATTAAATCTTCTTGGAATTTTTCTTCACTATGGCAGCGATGCTCAGAAATATTATACTCTTAAATACAAATCTGGATTAATTACCGAAGGCTTTTTTGCCCGTTGTCGAAATCCAAATTATTTAGGAGAAGCTTGTATTTATATTAGCTTTGCTATGTTAGCTCAACATTGGCTTCCTTTTCTCATCCTAGGATTTATGGTGGCTATGGTATGGATACCGAATATGTTAAAAAAAGATCAGTCTCTTTCTCGTTATCCAGAATTTGAAAATTATAAAGCTAATTCTGGCTTAATTTTTCCTAAGTTATGGTCAAAAAAATTTCAAGATTTAGAGGAGATTAGTTCGTAGAATGGGTTAGACGTAACGATAATTTTAAGGATAAACCGATGAGTTAATGGGCGTTTTTAACCCACCACAAAGGATTAGCCAAAATTGGGATGATGGGTTACGGGGGATGAGTAATTCATCGTTAGGTGTCAAGAGTTAAATGCCGCCTAACCCACAAGCGATGACAACTTTACTCAAAAAAAAGGGTATTCTAGTTATATCGTTATTAAATATCATCCCACTGGAGATAGAGGAAGAAATGCTATTTAGATTAATTGGTTTAGCTTTGCTATTGCTTGGAATATATTTACTCGGACAAAATATTTACTTTACCACCAATGTATCACCCTATTGGTGGCGCGGCATTGCCGCAGATGGTTCTATCCTATTTTTAACAGGGGGTATTGTCGCCTTGTTTTTCTTTCCCTCTGGGGTTAAAAGTGTAGGGTGGATGTCTTTATTAATCGGAATTTTATTGGTGTTTATTAGTAGTCGTGCCATTCTCAATCCTACAAGCTTGTGGGAGTTTTGTCTATCTATAGCCTGTTTTATGGGAGGTTATCAGTTATTAACTACCGGTCGTCTTAATCTTTAATGATAATTGTAGTCGCATCTTTTAAAAGTGTTACTCTACCTTTATTCCAATTATTTAAAAGAGGGTCTCTCAAAGCAGAAGTTAGGGCGGCAAAGTCATTTATCCTTGGGTATCAAAAGTTAAAGCCGCCTCACCTACCCGACGAATTTTCCTTTTAACCTTTACCTAAACCATTCATTTTGAGTGTAGCCGCCAAAAACGCCCATTTATCAGCCACTTCTTCAATCATTTTCGCAGTGGGTTTACCGGCACCATGTCCGGCTTTAGTTTCAATGCGAATTAAGACCGGGTTTTCTCCTTGATGAGACGCTTGCAAAGCTGCCGCAAATTTAAAACTATGGGCCGGCACCACCCGGTCATCATGATCAGCAGTGGTTATCATAGTAGAGGGATAAGTTGTACCCGGTTTGAGATTATGTAAAGGAGAATAGGCATAAAGAACTTTAAATTCTTCCTCATTTTCCGGCGAACCATATTCAGAACACCAAGCCCAACCAATGGTAAATTTATGAAAGCGTAGCATATCCATCACCCCTACAGAAGGTAAAGCCGCCGCAAATAAATCTGGGCGTTGTGTCATACAAGCACCCACCAATAAGCCGCCATTACTTCCCCCACCAATAGCGAGTTTTTCCGATGAGGTATAGTTATTTTCAATTAACCATTCGGCGGCGGCAATAAAATCCTCAAAAACCGTTTGTTTTTTTAACTTCATACCGGCTTGATGCCATTCTTCGCCATATTCGCCGCCCCCTCGTAAATTAGGCACAGCATAAACCCCTCCCATCTCCATCCAGACAACATTACTAACCGAAAAATTCGGCGTTATCGAAACATTAAAGCCGCCATAAGCGTAGAGATAAGTGGGGTTATTCCCATCTAGCACTAATCCTTTTTTATGAGTAATAAACATGGGGATTTTTGTCCCATCTTTACTGCTATAAAAAACTTGTTCAGTCACATAATCATCCGGGTTAAAGTCTACCTGCGGCTGACGAAACAGGGTACTTTTTCCACTAATGAGATCATAACGATAAATAGTGGAGGGCATGGTAAAGCCGGTAAACATATAAAAAGTTTCTGTATCGTAGCGCTTTCCGTTGAATCCGCCTACACTTCCGAGTCCGGGTAATTCTACCTCTCGCACCAATGACCCATCTAAGTTAAAAATTTTAATCGAGCTATGGGCATCTTTGAGATACTCTACCACAAATTGATTATTGAGAAGGCCCACTGATTGAAGCGTGTCTTCTGTTTCGGGGATAATTTCTTGCCAATGGTTTTTATCTGGGTTATTAATATCAATAGCAATTACCCGACCTTTAGGTGCCATTAAATCCGTCTGTAACCAAAAAATTGAGCCTTCATGATCAATTACACTATAATTGGCTTCAAACTCATTAATTAACTCAATAACGTTGGCCTCGGCATTTTGTAAATCTTTATAAAAAATTAAGTTTTTCTGCTCAGTCCCTTTCCAGACACTAATAATTAAATAGCGTCCATCTTCTGTCACTCCTCCATTAAATCCCCATTCTTTTTGATCTCGACGTTCATAAATGAGAAGATCTTCAGATTGAGGAGTTCCTAAACGATGATAATAAAGCTTTTGAAAATAATTAAGGTCTTCTAACTTAGTTTTTTCATTCGGTTCATTGTAGCGGCTATAGAAAAAACCTTGATTGTCGTGAGTCCATGCCGCACCGGAAAACTTCACCCATTTGAGATGATCGGCTAAATCTTCGCCGCTTTCAATATCTTTAACTTTCCATTCTATCCAATCTGACCCCGAAGTTGATAACCCATAAGCCAGCAAATTTCCGTTTTCACTAACGGCTAATCCCGACAGAGCAACCGTGCCATCTTCTGAAAAAGTATTCGGGTCTAATAAAACTCGCGGCGTATCATCTAAAGACTGTAAAGTATAGAGAACACTTTGATTTTGTAGCCCATCATTTTTAAAATAAAAATAACGCTCACCCTGTTTAAAGGGCACACTATATTTTTCATAATCCCAAAGTTTCGTCAGACGTTCTTTAATCTGATCACGGGCAGAAATTTGCGCTAAATAGGCAAATGTCACCTGATTTTCTGCTTCTACCCAAGCACGAGTTTCTTCTGAATCGGGGTCTTCAAGCCATCGATAAGGATCAGAAACTTCAACACCGTGATAAGAGTCTACTTGATTGTCTTTGCGGGCAAGGGGATAGTTAAAATTGGAGTGAGTTGATACCATATTTTGAGGTTATTGACAACTTAAAATATTATAATCGATCACCTAGCCGTGTCACAAATATTAGATAATAGAAAAGCCATTGCTGAATTTTTAATATGTTAAACGAAGCCTTACCAGATGCTTCAGAAATCAAAGCATTATTTGATCGCATTGCCCCAGTTTACGACCAAATGAATAATTGGTTAAGTTTAGGGCAACATCGAATTTGGAAACAGATGACCGTTAAATGGAGTGAACCCCGTCCTGGGGACCGGGGGTTAGATGTCTGTTGTGGGAGTGGGGACCTCAGTCAACTGTTAGCGCGACAGGTGGGGAAAAAGGGCCAAGTTATCGGAGTAGACTTTTCCCCTCAACTTTTGGCGATCGCCCGTCAACGAGCCGCCCTCACTAGCCCTCATCTTCGCCTAGAATTTGTAGAAGGGGATGCCCTAAAATTACCCTTTGAGAATAACACTTTTCATTGTGCTACGATGGGATATGGACTACGCAATGTAACAGATATTCCCCTTTGTCTGCGAGAGTTACATCGTGTTCTGTCGTCAGGAGCCAAAGTAGCGATCTTGGACTTCCATCAACCCCAAGGGCAACTGATGCAAACCTTTCAACAGTGGTATTTAAAAACCATTGTGGTATCCACTGCCGAACGTTTGGGGTTAACGGCGGAATATGCTTACATCACCCCTAGCTTAGAACGATTTCCTACAGGCCAACAACAAGTTAAACTCGGGCTAAAAGCCGGATTTAGCCATGCAATTCATTATCCCATTGCTGGTGGCATGATGGGGGTGCTAGTCCTCACTAAATAACGCTTAATTTTCAATTTTTAATTGCCTTGGAACTATCAACGATATGGACAATAGCACTTCCCCCTATTACTGGGGCAATTATTGGCTATTTCACCAATGATATAGCCATCAAAATGCTATTTCGTCCCTACAAACCTATCCTAATTTTTAAGCGGCGCGTACCTTTTACCCCGGGTTTAATTCCCCGCAACCAAGAAAGACTTGCCCAACGAGTATCTGATACCATTATGGGGTCTTTACTTACCCCAGATGAAATACAAAACTTAGCGCGAAGATTACTGAAAACTGAACGAGTCCAAGCCGCTATTTTATGGTTATTACAACTATTTTTAAAGCAAATTCGCGCTGATAAAGAACAGAAAACCGCTAAAATTTTAGCCGATATTTTAAGAGATTTATTTGGGCAATCCCTCCCGAGACTCTTAAAAGTATTAGCCCGTCGAGAGGATTTTTTAGAAGATCAGATCAATCATATTTTTGAGCAAATTTTACTCGAATTTAAGTTGACTGATGCTCAAGCGCGGCAATTAGCAGATTGGCTAATTGATAGTGTTATTCCTCCGGATATCCTCAGACAAGCCTTAATAGACTTTCTCACTGACCGCAATATTCAAGTCATTGATGAAGGTTTCCGCGAAAAAACAAGCGGCACTTATTGGGTGGTGGCCAATATATTTGGACTACGTAATACCTTAACGCGCTTAAGGACATTTTGTCTCGATGAGAAAGAAACCGCTAATACTCGTCTAAAAGAATTATTGCTATCTCTAGAAATGCGTAACCGTTTAAGAGACTGGTTAAAAAGTTTGTCTCTACAAAATTTGCCGATTTCTACAGTCCGTCAACTCCGTAAGACTACTCGGGATACCGTTCGCTTATACATTCAAGAAAGCGGTTCCGAATTTTTACAAGAGTTTGGTCAATCTATTGATTGGGAAAAATTATCGATTGTGATTGTCAATCGTCTCCAATCTTCCACAACTTTTACAGGGTCTTTAGATCTGATTAGCCAAGAGTTAGCCTTAATTTTGGAACGATATTTAGAAGAAGATTTAGAAAAAATTGTCAGCGAAGCGATTCCGATTTTATCAATTGATCAGATCATTGTTGAGAAAATTGTCGCCACTTCTCCGGAAGAATTAGAAACGGCAACCGAAGGAATTGTTAAAAGCGAGTTACAAGCTATTGTAAATTTAGGAGGAATTTTAGGTTTTTTAGTGGGAATTATTCAGACAATAATTTTGTTAGTGCGTTGAAGGGTTTAAAAATATGATCCCCCTGCCGGGGGATTTATCGATGTTAATAACGGAAAACAGCCGCTAAGGATGCGCCATCAGGTACCTGTTCCGGTTCAACCGCGTAGACTGTACCGCCATTAAGAAGCGTTTGAACGGCGGCAGAATTTAATAAATCTTCGTCTCCGGGTTCAGGTTCAACATGAATTTGTAACTGGTTAGCTTGGGGGTCAAAATTGCCCCATTGTTGTTGTCCAACCGCGACAAATAATTGCGCCACACGACCATAATAAGCGGCAGAAACCACTTCAGTTAAATCATTAGAAGCTTGTCCGAGTCCGATTAATTCTTGATACTGGTTGATGGCTGTTTGTTGATCTTGAGTAAAGTAAGGCTCTACAATTGGCCAGGCTAGAGTATGTAATTCTTCTGAATCGAGCGTTTTTGGGCTGCCGGTAATAGCATCTTCAAGCAGATGTTTATAAGTATTCGCTTCTTTGTAAATGGGTAAAAGATAGTCAACTCCCATCAACACTAACGGCGCTCGTTTATTAGTAAGATATTTCTGTACCCCACTGTCAAGCTGAAGAAAAAATTGCAGAATATTACGTCGATTATCATCGGTATCAGGACTTCCTTGGCCGTGAAACTCTCCCGCTTGTTGAAAAGGATTATTTGTTCCGCCTTTTGAGGTTGAAATGCGATTTTGTAGGGTATTTTCTGGCGTATCGTATTGTAAAGCCTCATCCATATTCTGGGGGACATCTTCCATCTCGATTTCTTTAACACTATGGCGAGTTCCCGCAAATAGTCTCACTTCCTTTTGACTTAAGGCGAGGATATAAAATTCTCCATCTCCTGTCAGTAGCGGCATTAAAGGTTTAAGATGAAACTGATCAGCTACCACCACTAACTCTTCAAACTGAAGGGGTAAGCGGTAGTAATGCAAGACGTTTTCCGCTATAAAAATCGCTAAACCTTGGTCTTGTTGCTGCCAAAACTCTTCTTTATCTAAGTCTATTGCCGCTTGCAATAGATTTTCAGCATTTGTGCTTCCCAATTGGTATTGTTCTTCTAAATAATTCTCAGCTTGTCTAATTAAATTTTTAAACCGGATCGGATTTTGTCGGATTTCTGGCCCGGCTTTGCAAGTCGGCATATAAATAGAGACACATAGTCCTTGCGGCTGTTCCACTAAGGTTTTCAGTTCATCAATTGACAACAAACTCATAATTTTAACTCGGCTTCAACAAGGTTTTTTCTTAACGGTTTTTATCAAAAATTTTTAAATGGTTTAAAACTTACGCTAGACTAATTTACCTCCTAGTTCACGTAAGTTTTTTTTCTTTATTTCCTTAAAGAGTAACGAGAGTTATTTGAACAAATCTTCTTTCTTAAGACTGAACTGAGGTGAATGCTTCTAACTCTTCGGTAAGATTTAAGTCACTATTGCTCCTCCTTCACTTCCCTCTTTTCGTCGGAGAGGGGAAACAATTAATCGGAAAAAGATTTGATTAGCTCGCTATTTTTGGCTCAAAACTTAACAAATCTGTATATTTATTGACACTTCCTACAGGAGATTAACATACTGGTTATCAGTTGAGCCTTACTTAAAACCCTTTTCCATCCATGAATAATAAGCACTTATACTTAGGAATTTTAACATTAACAGGATTGATAGTCTTGACTCTCATCTCACAAGTCAAACCCGATCCAGTTTTAGGCGATACAAACCCTTCAACCGTAGATCAACTCAGGCACAGAGAACCACAACCTTTAAGATGGCTTTTAGCCGCTAGTGAAGAAGAAAAAATCCGCATCCAAGTGTATGAACAAGCTAGTCCGGCAGTGGTTACCATTATGACATCTGATGCGATGGGTAGCGGTTTCATCGTTTCCAATGATGGGTTAGTGATCACCAATGCTCATGTGGTTAGGGATGCCACCTCACCGGTTAAAATTGTTTTAGCCGATGAAAGAGAAGTCGTGGCTGATCTTGTGGGTTTTCAGGGACAAGGGTTAGATTTAGCCGCCTTAAAAATTCGCAATCCTAGTAATTTAAAAACATTGCGTTTAGGCGATCCAAAAGCGGTTAAAGTCGGACAATCAGTCTATGCAATTGGGACTCCTTTAGATCCTCAACTTCAAAATACTTACACCAGTGGAATTGTGAGTCGTGTCGATCATAAACGAGGATTTATTCAACATGATGCCGCCATTAATCCGGGTAATTCAGGAGGACCTTTACTCAACTCTAATGGTGAGGTAATTGGCGTTAATACCATGTTAATTAATCCCAGTGGCAATACGAATATTGGTATTGGTTTAGCCATTTCCATCGCCGAAGTACAACCCTTTTTAGTCGCGCTACAAAAAGGCGATAGTTCAATGATTGCTCAACAACCCCCTCAACAAGAAACCGAAGAGACGACCACCATCGCTCAATTACCTGTTGACGGTCAACCGATCAGCGCAACTCTCAAAGCCGGAGATCAGGTGTTACCCAATAATACCTATGTTCATTTGTATGCTTTTCAAGGTCGCAAAGGTCAACAAGTGGTTATTGAAATGACCAGTAAACAAATTGATCCATCTCTATTTTTATATTTAGCGGATAAAGAATTATTAATTGAGCAAAATGATGATGAGTCAACGTCAAATTTTAATGCTAAATTAGTAGCGACTTTACCGGAAGATGGACTTTATTTAGTTTTAGCTAATGCTTATGAAGCTGGAGAAACAGGCAGTTACGAATTACGGGCAATTGTTAAATAAAAATTTTTTAGAGTTCGTGGTTGAAGTAGATTCCACTTGAAAAACTGAACCAAATATAAAAAAGTAGATTTTTTCTAGGAGGACAGACCTTATGACACTGAAACTTTGCACAACAGGACTGGCATTCATAGTAATGGCGCTTGTTCAAATAAGCGAAACAATTCCACAAGCGATAGCACAGCAACGGGTAAAGTTTATTTGTGGGACAAGTTTTGATGCTTCTCGTAACCAGCGTTTCCCGGCTACTTTAGCCTGGACACCAGCCAGAAAACAACCCATTATTGTTTGGACGAAACCGGTAGCAAACTACACCCCTCAACAGCGATGTGAAGAGGTTTCTCCTCGCTTTCAAGAAGCTTATCAAACAGGAACATTACAATTCATTACTAATGGGTTTATGCGGGGTCAACAGGTTATTTGTGCCGCCAAAGGTTATAGACAACCTTGTTCTACTTTATTAATGACTTTACGACCCGGTGAAAATTCTTTAGAAGCATTAAATGAACTACGAGATATTCTTAATGGTCGTCAAGTCGGCCCGGCACAACATAGTTCTGGAACTCCCCAAATGTACTACGAAATTAACATAGACGAAGTTCTCAAAAATGCTCCCGTTGAAAATGAGTAAAACATAACCCTCTTGTCAGTGTGGGGAAATAGAGAACATAATAATTCTGTTGTCCTTGCTGTTTCTTCCCACACGGCCACACTCATCTTCATAAAAAACTATCTTTATTCATCTGCTAAGTAGGTGGACATAAATAAATATCTCTGTGTTAAAATTAGAATAATAATAACTGAAACTAGATGAAAAATGCTCAGCTAATAATTTTATTAATTTATCTATCATTATTTGACATCAAGCCGTCTTTATCGTTAACCACTTTCTTACCCATTACCACCTCAAAAGAAATCTCTACCATATCCCCTCCCGCTAACTCCCCTGAAACTGATAACAATTTAACCTTTGCCGAGGGAAGTATTAAAGTAATTGATGGGCAGATTTGCCTGAATGAAGTTTTACAAAATGAATTAGACCGGCAAATAGAGGAAGCCAAACAAGAATTAAACCGTTTAAGAGAAACCCTTGCCCTAGATTTTACAGAAGAATTGGGATTTGCCTATTTTCATCAGGGTCAAAACCGATGGAGACTTAGATTTACTTATGGGGGCTTACTGCTGAAAACTTCGGCTAAAATTTCTCTTCCCACTGAACAAATATTTCGCTTAAAAGAGGTATTTGATCATACAGAATGGATAGAAGTTAAAGGGATAAAATATAAGACGACTGGTTCAATGCGGCAGTTAGGACCGATCCTGCATGAAGAATAATTAATAATAAGTTATACAGATGATTTATTCCCCCTTCCCTCCTAGAAAAGGGGGCTAGGTCTTTTTTTTGCAACAAAGGAGTAAACGATTAAACTAACAATAACCCTAAAATCATCCCACTCAATAAAATAAAACCGATCCAAACATTCTGAGCAAAAATTTGTCCATAAGCCACCCTAGGAATCTCATTTTGACGCAGGCGAATATATTGCCCAACCCAAGCCACCACAGCAATTAACCAAGCACTCCAAAACACCATATTTAAGTGCATTTCTACCCCCACACAAGCCAATAAACCGGCTGTAGCGGCAAAAAAGAAACCGATAGCATCAGCCGCATAATCTCCAAAGAAGATCGCACTGGAATTGATCCCAATTTTTAAATCATCTTCGCGATCCGAAAGGGCATAAACCGTATCAAAACCGAGAGTCCAAAAAATCGTTGCTCCCCACAGTAACCAAGTAGAAGTTTCTAACGAACCTGTAACAGCACTCCAGCTAATTAACACCCCAAACCCCCAAGCAATAGACAACACTAACTGAGGAATGGGAAAAAAACGCTTCGCTAGGGGGTAGCCAATAATCACCGGCACCGCCGCCACACACAACCAAAAACTCAGGGAATTTAGATAAAATGCTAATATGGCCGCACAAGCTAGAGCAATAAAGGCAATAATGATAGCAACCCTCACCGACAAAGCACGGGAGGCAATGGGGCGGTTACGGGTTCTTTCCACTTGCGGATCGATATCGCGGTCCCATAAATCATTAACCACGCAACCCGTCGCACTGGTGGCTAAAGTTCCTAAAATAATAACGCCCACCAAAGGTAAAGGCGGAGTCCCTTGGGCCGCCAAAAATACTGCCCACAAAGCAGGAATCATTAAAATGAGTCGTCCTGCGGGTTTATCCCACCGCAGCAAGCGAATAATGGTTAACCAGGTAGGTTCTAAAGCTTGTTGTGATTGAGTCATGTGAGTTTGTTTCCGGATGAATTAACTGATGTTAAGTTCTGTATTTCCACTAAACATTTAAACATTATCAATAGCGGCCAGCAATAAAGCCTGTTCCTTGCCCCAGCCGCACCAGGAGCCTTCATCGCCGGTCATCTGGATTTGATTTCTGATTGTTTTGTAAAAAATATGTGAATGTTTTTGAAAAATTATACAATTAAATTAAAATACTTATATTTTCAAGTTACGAGAGTACAAATGCAGTTATTTTTTCAATCTCCCGATGCAAAAACAAAAAAACCTGAAAAATCTAAAACCGATGCTTCAAGAGTCCGAGAGCATTTAGCCAATGAGCGAACCTATTTAGCCTGGATGCGAACCGCCATTAGTTTAATGGGGTTTGGAGTCGTTATTTCCCGCCTTAAAAGCGCTCATGCGGCTTTGGTGCTTCGTTTTGGTTATGCATGGAAGTTAGGATTAGTTTTTGCCATCGTTGGTTTGTTGACGGTGTTACTATCTACTCAGCATTATTTCGCTGTTCGACATGATATTGAAGAAGATACTTATGAATTTGCCGAGCGCTGGCTCATTCTTTTAAGTATTACTGTAATTCTCTTGGGAACGGGAATTATTTATTTAGTCGCCACGAGTCCCTAAGTCAAATCATGGGCATTAAACTTCTAGAGTTTGGTCACTGTTACAGTTGAGCATGATTAAACTCATACTGCTGACTATTAAAGTTAAGATAATTAAGGCAGGATTTTCTAAAGTATGACTTTCGATTAAAATGGTTAAACCCAACCCAATTAAAACAAAGGGAACTAGATAGTTACCGTAACGAGTCAAATTATCAGCAATGACCGGCACACGAGTTAAGCCATAGGCCACATAACACCAAACACCTATTAAACAGAAAAATACGCTTAAAATAATTAGAAGATTTTGCGGAGTACAATGGGCAAATAGAGGTACATAAATTCCCACATTATCACCACCATTGGCCAAGGTAACTGCTGCTACTCCATAGGTTTGAGGAGATAAAAAATTCCCCCAAGCAGAATGTCTTTTAGGTTGAGAAAGGGTAGGTTTTTCTTCTGATTCGTCGTTGTCTCCATTCAGTAAACGATTAATCCCTATGGCTATGGGTGCAAGTCCTAATAATCCAATCCAAGACTCAGGAAGTAGTAAGCCGCCAAAGAAACCTGTCAAACTAACTAGCACTAATGCCATAACGCCTAAATATTGACCGATGACGATTTGGCGACGGGAAAACAGGGATTTTGCCTGAGAAAAGAACAGCATTAAAATCAGAATATCATCTAAGTTTGTGGCACTGAAAGCGGTTATTCCAGTAGCAATTGCCGTGATTATGTTAGTCATTTTTCTTGGCTTAAGGTTCTAAGATTTCAACAGTTTACTTGAGGGAAAAAAATAGGGTATGGTAGGCAATGTCGGTCAATATTTTGGATTTTTTATCGAGAAATCTTTATCGATATTGCCCACCCTACTATTAAATAAGACCATCTACTTATCCAAGTTCATTGGATGAAGGCCTAAAAAGGGATTTTGTGAAGCGTGAGTGAAAAGACCTTGGTTGATTTGAGGGGTAGAACTGTTAGCATTTACAGTAAAATCCACTAAAAAGGGTAACTCAAAATTGGGAACGACAGTTTCCGCTTTTTCTTTTTCCATTGCCGACCCGGCTTTGGCAGGTAAAACAACAACTTTGATTTCATTGGTGGCGGCTTGCTGTTGCTTCAGGATTTCCATCATTTCTGATAATTTCTGAGAGTATATCTCATCCATTTTTGCATGCAATAGTTCTATATTAGAAGCCGCTTGTAAATTGACTTCATGATTCAAGGAAGCATTTTTACGGTCTTCATCAGATTGACGATTTTGACTCATTAAAACAATGGGGGCTGTATAAGCAGAGGCAAAAGAAAAAACCAAATTCAGTAGAATAAAAGGAGATTCATCCCAATGAGGAAGTCCAGGGGTTAAATTGATGCCAACCCACCCCGCTAAAATGGCACTTTGTCCAATCAGAAACGGCCAAGAACCCACCTTAGAGGCTAGTCTATCCGCTAACTTTTGTCCGAAAGTTAATTCTTGTTTTTCGCTTTTTTGAGCTTTAGATTTGAGGGATTTTTTGGCTACATTCAGGGCGGGTTTGTTTCTATGGTCGTTATTCATTTTGGCAGTAGAGTTAGATAAAATCATGGCAAATTTCCTAACAATTCAAGTTTTTTCTATACCTTCACTTTATTCTCATAAATCAATAAAAGCAAATAGTCTTTTTTCTTAATTTAATAAATAAAATTGATGATTTTTTTTCAAATCCTTACTCCTAAAGCTCTTACCCTATTTGTGTGATAAAATGAAGACCTCACCCTTTAAGGGCGGAGTTTAAATTAAGCTCACTTTCTCTGTGAGTGGCATCAAGTACAAAACCACTTAAACTCACCATACTTTATCAAGTTAATTTGATGCAAGTTAAGACTTCTTCTGACTTAACCACTGTTCTAGCAGGTTTTCATGCTTTGTCAGACCCAATCCGACTTAATATTCTAGATTTATTACGCTCTCAGGAATTATGCGTCTGTGAGCTATGTGAACAGTTGGATCTCGCTCAGTCTAAGCTTTCTTTTCACCTCAAAATTCTCAAAGAAGCAGGGCTACTCATGTCACGTCAAGAAAGACGTTGGATTTATTATCGTCTTAATTTGGCACAATTTATCGTTTTAGAGCAGTATTTAGCCGACTTTAGGCGCTATGCTTCCCTATTGCCCGCCCGTCCCTGTCCAGACTTAGAAGATTAGCCTTGTACAGGCATGGGTAAACCCTTAACATTTTTTTACTTTGACATATCAAAAAAAATTGATATAAATGGTAAGCTTAGTATTAAGTCAACCTACTTGAGAGAGGAAACAAGCGCAGAGTTTTCCCTACTGATCAACGCTTGTCCTTGCTGTATCTCCTATTGTTTTTGTTTATGGCTAATCAGAATTTTCCCATCAATCCAAAAGCCGTCAAGGCCGGAGGAACCCTCAGCGTTTTTGAAAAATATCTCACTGTCTGGGTTATTTTGTGTATTCTTGCCGGTATTGCTTTGGGGCGATTTTTCCCGGGGGTTGCTCAGACATTAGATGCCATGAGTATCTATCAAGTTTCTCTTCCCATTGCCATCTGTCTTTTTTTTATGATGTATCCCATCATGGTTAAGATAGATTTCTCTCAAACCGTCAAAGCCGCCAAAACCCCTAAACCTGTCATTCTGACTTTAGTAGTAAACTGGCTAATTAAACCGTTTACGATGGTGGTATTTGCTCAGTTTTTTTTAGGCTGGTTGTTTCTGCCCCTCTTAAAAACCACAGAATTTATACACGGACAGCAAATTACTCTGGCTAATTCCTATATTGCCGGTTGTATTTTATTGGGAATTGCTCCCTGTACGGCGATGGTTTTGATGTGGGGCTATTTATCTTACAGTAATCAGGGACATACTTTAGTGATGGTAGCTGTTAATTCTTTGGCCATGCTTTTTTTGTATGCACCGTTAGGAAAGTGGTTACTGTCTGCTAATAATTTAATCGTCCCCTGGCAAACGATTGTCTTATCGGTTTTAATTTATGTCGGGCTTCCTCTCGCCGCCGGTATTTATAGCCGCTATTGGATTTTTAAACATAAAGGGCGGGAGTGGTTTGAAAGAAAGTTTTTGCATTATTTAACGCCGGTTGCTATCAGTGCTTTACTGATTACTTTAATTTTGTTATTTGCCTTTAAAGGAGAATTAATTGTTAGTAATCCTCTGCATATTTTGTTAATCGCTATTCCTTTATTTATTCAGACCAATTTCATTTTTTTAATCAGTTATGTAGCGGCTCAAAAACTGAAATTCACTTATGAAGATGCCGCGCCGGCGGCTTTAATTGGAGCGAGTAATCATTTTGAGGTGGCTATTGCTACGGCGGTCATGTTATTTGGCTTAAATTCGGGAGCGGCTTTAGCGACGGTTGTGGGGGTATTAATTGAAGTTCCGGTGATGTTAATGTTGGTAGAAGTTTGTAAAAAAACCGCTTTTTGGTTTCCCAGAGAACCCGAAAAAGCCAGCTTATTAGATCCGCGTTGTATTAGTTCAATCAAGTAAATAAGGAAAGGGAAAAATGAAACGAGTGATGTTTGTTTGTAAAAGAAATTCATGCCGCTCTCAAATGGCCGAAGGATTTGCTAAAATTTTAGGTCAAGGTCAGATAGCAGTGACCAGTTCAGGATTAGAATCGAGTCAGGTTCATCCCACAGCGATTAAAGTCATGCAAGATATAGGCATTAATCTTAATGACCAAACTTCTAAACCCTTGAGTAATTTTCAGGCGCAAGATTATGATGTGGTGATTTCTTTGTGTGGTTGTGGGGTTAATTTACCGCAAGATTGGGTATTACGAGAAGTATTTGAAGATTGGCAGTTAGAAGATCCCGATGGTCAACCCCTTGAGACGTTTTATCGGGTTCGAGATGAGATTAAAGAACGAGTGGCAAAATTGATTCAACAGTTAAACCCTTAAACCTATCGATAAAAGATTAGCTACCATATAGGAGTGTTAAGAAATGTAAAGAATATTAAAATGCCAAAACAGCAGGAAGGCGAGAAAACTCGTGTTATCGTGGTGGGGGCAGGCATAGGAGGATTAACCGCCGGTGCCTTACTGGCGCGTCGAGGGTATGATGTCACCATCTATGATCAGGCAATTTTACCGGGCGGCTGTGCCTCAACCTTTACTAGACGCGGCTTTACCTTTGATGTAGGCGCTACTCAGGTAGCCGGGTTAGAAGAAGGGGGCATTCATAAACGGATTTTTGATGAGTTAGAAATAGAACTCCCCCAAGCAACGCTATGTGATCCGGCTTGTGCGGTGTTTTTACCCGGTGAAACACAACCCATTAATGTGTGGCGAGATCCGCATCAATGGAAACTCGAAAGACAAAAACAGTTTCCCGGCAGCGAACCCTTTTGGCAATTAATCGATAAATTGTTTGAGGCAAGTTGGCAGTTTCAAGCCAGAGATCCCGTATTACCGCCGCGTAACCTTTGGGATATGTGGCAATTAGCCTCGGCTGTGCGTTTAGATACCCTCATTACGGTTCCTTTTACCCTGATGACGGTGGGGGATGCTTTAAAGTTATATGGGTTATATGGGGATAAGCGGCTTTTAACCTTCCTGGATATGCAGTTAAAGCTTTATTCTCAAGTAGGCGCAGATGAAACAGCCCTGTTATATGCGGCTACTGCCCTATCCGTTTCCACTGCACCCCAAGGGTTATATCATCTACAAGGAAGTATGCAAAGCTTAAGCGATCGCCTAGTAGAAGGATTAAGCAAATACGGGGGTAAGCTTTATATGCGGCATACAGTAGAACAGATTAACACCGAAGCCGGGCGGGTTAAGGGGGTAAGAGTTCGCCATCAAAAAACCGGGGAAGTGTTCACACAAAGCGCGGATCAAGTGGTGGCTAACGTAACCGTACAGAATTTAGTCTCGTTGTGTGGAGATAATGCCTTTAATGGGTTGAATGGTTTCGCTTACAAGACGAGAGTAGATAAACTGGCTGAACCTTCGGGCGCGTTTGTGGTGTATTTGGGGGTAGATCAAAAAGCGATTCCTCAAGGATGCCCGCCTCATCTTCAATTCCTCTATGATTATGAGGGGGTGATCGGGGAGAATAACTCTTTGTTTGTTTCTGTCAGTAAACCCGGAGATGGTAGGGCACCCTCGGGAACAGCCACTGTGATCGCCTCTTCTTTTACGGATGCGGCTATGTGGTGGCAAGGCACAAAAGAACATTATCAACGCTTAAAAGAACAATATACCTCTGAAGCCATCGCCCGTTTAGGAAAGTATTTTCATCTAACTCCAGAAACGATTATTCATACTGAAGCCGCTACGCCTCGCACCTTTGCCCGCTTTACCGCGCGGAAAAATGGTATTGTAGGGGGAATTGGTCAACGGATCTCCACTTTTGGGCCTTTTGGCATAGCGACGCGCACCCCCGTCAAAAATCTCTGGCTAGTAGGGGACTCAACCCATCCCGGAGAAGGCACAGCAGGGGTTAGTTATTCAGCCCTGACAGTGGTTCGACAAATTACTGCGCTTGTATAGCTTTAATAAAAGCAGATGTCAAGCTAAGATCAACAGTAAATATCAATCTTATTGAATAAAGGATAAATTGCCGTTCATGAGTTCTGAAATCTTATTTTTTCTGGGTACGATTTTGTTACGATTTCTGCAAATCTATTCCCTGGTCTTAATTGTTAGGATTTTACTGACTTGGTTTCAAGGGGCTGACTGGGCTTATCAGATTATGTCTTTCTTAAGTCCCATTACCGACCCCTATTTAAACATTTTCCGTTCTTTTATCCCCCCCTTGGGAGGGATAGATTTTTCGCCGATTCTAGCGATTTTTCTCTTGCAAATCCTTCAAAGCCTGGTAGAGTCTTTCGCTTACGGAAGTCAAAGCGTTTCCGCGATGTTTTAGTTGATTAACGGGCTAACTCTACCGGCAAAACCCGTAGCTTTAAATTGTTCCAACTTTAAAGGCGTTGGTTGATTAGCAGGCACCGAGATCCTGACTTCAAAGTCACTAACGCCTGGGGGAACTTCTGCAATAGAACCCACTCGGGAACGGTTTTGTAGCACCGGTTCGCCATTAGCATCATAAATACGCCCAAAGACATCAGCATCAAATACTGACTTACCCGATGGATTTTTAGCTTTACCTGTAATTAAATAACAACTCGCTGGTAGGCTATTTCCCCCACTGGTGACATTTCCTTTGGCTAATTCGGGGGGGCAATCTTTGTAAGATACGTTAGATAGCTTAATTTGTACAAGTGCCCAAGAAGGAGGGGAGACAGTCCAACTGGCTAAAACAAAGAAACAAGTCACTAATAGTACAGCTAATGGTCGAAATTTCATTGATTTTATTGTCTAATAACTATAGATCTTTTTCTCAGCTTAACCCGAATTATCATCTAAGTTAACAGGAATTTCTGCTGTCTTCGACCCTTTATGAATCAAGCTGAGATTGAAACAGCCTTAAAAACCGCTTTTTTTGAATGTGAAAAGGCTTTTTGCCCTTTAAATGACCGGCAAAAAGAAATTATCTTGCAAACTTTGCTGGCTCCCTTTAGTCGTCCCTGCGATCTTTTAGAAAATCCTTTAGATCAACTCACATCTGAACAACGACAGGCATTACTGACTTTTATTCAAAGCCAACAAGAACAAAATTTATCTTGGAAAATTACTTTACTCAATGATTGGCTCAATAATCAAGACTCCGGAGCCGTACAATTTATTCGGGATGAATATGGGATGGTTTGGATCAATCAAATTCAACCCGTTCATCTGGAAAAGTTTTTAGCACAGGAAAGGCAAAAGCGCTTACAGATCGGCGATCGCCTAGAAGTGTGTAACGGGTTATGGGAATGGGTGCAAGAAGAAGGACCCTGTTTTCCGGAATGGTTTCCCTGTGTGGTGGTAGGACTATCTCAAGTCGATGATGGAGAATCGACTTATACTAGCTGCGTCGTTCGCTTTGAAACAGGCACAGAGTTTGAAATTCAGGGCGTTTATGAGTGGAATCAGTCTTACTGGCGCTTTGCTCCAAGCGTAAGCTAATTTATCTACAGCGAGGTTCACCATAAATCTGATCCCATCCCTTTTGATCAGGGTTCCCCCGGGAGGGGGATAGACCCGAACCTGCCCGCTAAAATTACTTTTGCTTCAGTTTACGCTTAAAAGCCGCACCAAAAGCCATTGCTGTTCCTGCACCCAAAAGCGTCAAAGGTTCAGGAACCCCATAAACAGCAGCACGCGCCGCAAAGGCTATATCAGGATTATCGCTAAACATCCCATCAAGTCCTGTCTGATAATATCTTTTAAATTCTTCTTCTGGCTGATTTTGTAAATTGGCAGGTAAGAAATTATTTTCTCGACGAAATGTCCAGGAATGAACCAATAATCCAGCCGCGTGAGCATCATCCACAAGGGTAGTAGGAGATAATAAATTTCCCTGTGCATCCCTAGGAATAATTAACCATTTATAAGCCCCTATTCCATCAGCATAATTGGCAATATCGGCTAAACCTGTGGCAGTAATTAAATCCCCATAAGTCCTTGCATCTCCGCTTAAGACAAAATCATAGGGTTTGTTTTCAGCACTATCAATCAGTTGGATTAGAGGGACATCGATTAAAGTATTTAATTCCTGTAAATTGCTCACTTCAAAAGACTGAATAAAAACCGGTGAGGTTTGGCTGTTATATCCATTAGCTTTTAAAATGTTTACTAACGGTTCTTCTAAAGATAAGCCAATGGAATCAAAATAACTGGGATGTTTGGTTTCTGGATAAATCCCAATCGTCCGCCCCAGTTCAGCACTTTTTTGCTTGGCTAAATCAATCACTTCTTGTAAAGTAGGAATTTCAAATAGCCCGTTATAAACGGTGTTTTGTGGGCGAATATTGGGAATTCTTTCTTTTGCCCGTAGCGTTTTTAATTCGGCTAAAGTAAAATCTTCCGTAAACCAACCGGTTAGGGTTTGTCCATCAATAATTTTGGTGGTTTTACGGTCAGCAAATTCGGGATGATTAGCAACATCAGTGGTTCCAGAAATTTCATTTTCATGACGAGCAACCAGGACACCATCTTTAGTAGAAACTAAATCAGGTTCTATGTAATCAGCCCCTAATTCAATGGCTAATCTATAAGATTCTAAAGTATGTTCAGGGCGATAGCCGCTCGCGCCTCGATGTCCAATGACTATAGGGAGTTCACCGGTCAATGTTCCTGCTAGGATTTTTTGGGTTGGCATAACCGTTATTGTAGCTGATCCTAACAAAAGTATGGCAAAAGTTCGCAGCATCATATCTCCTCACAAGGGTGCGGTTAGGGGAAAAAATGTACACAGTAGCTCAATTTGCTACCTTGACTAAAACTTTTAGGGTAGGTAGTTAAAGATACTTATTTCAGGTTAAAAATGAACGGTTAAACTCTAGTTATTTTTTAATTGTCTTTTGCTTAAGTTTTAATTTAAAGCCCTAAATAATCTCGTAAAGCTTGACGCATTACCCCGATAACTGCATCAGGAATCGGTTGATCTAACCAGATCGAAAGTGCCGAGGCTCCTTGCTGCACTAACATTTCTAAGCCATCAATAATAATTGCCCCTTGCTGTTGGGCTTGCTTTAAAAATAAAGTCGGATTGGGTTTATAAATTAAATCATAAGCAATGGTTCCTGCTGGTAATTTTTCTAGGGTTGTTACTTCCACTGGAGAGAGATGACTCTGCTTATCCATTCCTATAGGAGTGGCATTGATCAAGAACTGAGTTTTTGATACCAACCCCGGTAAATCTTCCCACAGATGAACCCTTAAAGCCTCTTGAATAGGGGTATTCGCCCAACTTTGATAAAAATCATCTAATTTCTGTTTATTGCGCCCTACAACGCTAATTTCAGGGCATCCTAACTGATGACAACCCACCACCACCGCTCTAGCGGCTCCTCCATTACCTAAAATAACGGGAGTAACTTGACTCCAAGGAAGAGTGATGTTTTGTAAAGGAGAGAGAAACCCTTCTAAATCGGTATTGGTGCCATGCCATTCGTTATCTTTCTTGTAGAGGGTATTGACAGCACCGACTAATTTTGCGGTAGTCGAGATGTGTGAGGGCGATAGCAGAGGAATAATCGCCTGTTTATGAGGAATGGTAATACTAAATCCTACAACACCAATGGCTTCAAATCCGGCGAGCGCTGTTTTTAAATTTTCAGGTTTAATCAAAAAGGGAACATAGACAAAATCTGCCCCTAACTGAGTAATGGCCGCATTGTGCATCACAGGAGATAAAGAATGTTCAATCGGATCACCGATCACCCCAAGGAGTTTAGTTGTACCAGTAATAGGCGGCATAGTTGCTCTGGAAAAAGAATAGATCTATTATAAGAAAAATTCAATTTGTTTCTAATACTTCAGCCGCTATCGCTTGTCGTAATTGGGGAAAAGCGGCGAGGCTTTTAGATAAATTTTCATCGTCAAAAGTTTCAATTAGAGTAGTTAATTCTTCCCCATAAGCTGACAATTGTTTACAGTGATGTTTTTCTCCTAAATATTCTAAATTTTTAGCAAATTTTTCTAATTTTCTGATAATCATTCTTTGGCAGAGTTCTTCCCAGATTGTCTCTTGGATTTGTTGTAATTTTTCCAAGAGTTCTAGACCGTCTTTAATTTCTTTTTGCTCTGGGTTCGCATCGGAAGTATCTCCTAATTGTTGAATTAAATCTGTTGCCTTTTCTAAGCGAGGTAAAAACAACCGAAGACAACTATCTAATTGAGTGCGACTGATGGGTTTATACAAAAAACCTTGACAAAGATTTTTTCCCGCATTTTGTTCTTTATAGTCTGAATAAGCTGTAACAATTACAATGGGAATTTTAGTCGTCTGTGGGTCTTCTTTTAATAATTCAGTGGCTTTATATCCATCAATATTAGGCATACGTAAATCCATAAGAATCAGATCGGGTTGATTAATTTTGGCTAAATCAATCGCTTCAGCACCATCTCTTGCTAGTAATAAACGATGAGGTGTTCCTTCAAAATAACTTTGCAGCAGTTCACGATTAGATTGCACATCATCCACCACTAAAATAGTCGAGGGTTTAAATTGGCTTAAATTGATATTTGATGAACTTTCTCGAGGTGGCTTTTTCCCACTGGTAACGGATTGAATTTTCGGAAAAATCAGGGTAAAAATACTGCCTTTACCTAGCTCACTTTGTAGGATGATCTGACCGCCTAACATTTCTGTCAAGCGCTTTGTAATGCTTAATCCTAATCCCGTTCCTCCATATTTTCTTGTACTTTGTCCTTCACTTTGAGTAAACATATCAAAAATGCGATCCTGCTGACCGGTGGCAATGCCAATTCCTGTATCTTCTACAGAAATTTTTAGCTGAATGTAGTTGTTATTTGTGGCTAAATTTTCAGAAAAAACAGTAACTTTAACATAGCCTTTTTCAGTAAATTTGAGAGCATTACCAATGATATTAAACAGGATTTGCCGTAATCGGACTTCATCAAAGTTTATTACATGAGGTACATTCGGCTCAAATTCAGTGAGTAATTGTAATTTTTTAGTCTGAGCTTGGGTTGAGAAAATTTGACAAACGTCTATAATTAATTCTCTTAAATTGATGGGTTCGTAATTTAGTTCTAATTTGCCGGCTTCGATTTTAGAAAGGTCTAAAATATCATTAATTAAGGCTAAAAGAGTACGACCACTCGAGGAAATTGATTGTATATAAGACAGAGTACGCGGGTCATTATGAATGTTTAATAAGAGTTCGCAGAAGCCTAAAATTGCATTCATCGGTGTGCGTATTTCATGGCTAATATTAGCGATAAACTGGCTTTTTATTCGATTAGCAATTTCTGCCGCTTCTTTGGCGGCTTTCAGTTCTTCTTCTGCTTGTTTTTTAGCGGTAATATCTGTAATTGTGCCGACCATTCGATAGGGTTTTCCTTCTCGATCATGCAGACATTTTGCTTTGGCTTCAACCCAAATATAGTGACCTTGGCAGTGTTTGATGCGATAAGTCTGTTCATAAATGGGGTTTTTTCCTTCTAGATGATTTTGGATAGAACTCAAAACTAAAGGTAAATCTTCACTGTGAATATTTTCTTGCCACAGTGACCAACAATTAGAATAATAATAATTGTCCTCGCCTGAAATTTTCATCCATACGGGAGAATAATAAACGGAATTTGTCCTCAGATCCCAGTCCCAAATGGCATCATTGCTTCCCGAAACTGCTAAAGAATAGCGTTCTTCACTTTCTCTAAGATCGGCTTCTATTTTTTCTTTTTCTCTAATTTCTTCAGCTAAATCATGATTTACTTTTACAAGTTCTTCTGTTCTTTCTTCTACTCTTTTTTCAAGGCTTTCATTAATATGGTAGAGGGCTGTAAATTGTCTTTTTAGTGCCTTGATCATGGTACTAAAATTATTAGATAAGATCGCTATTTCCTGGATGGGAGAGCGGGGAATATGAGTCTCATCCCAGTCTTCAATTACTTTTTGAGGTAAATCAGTGGTGATTTTGCCTAATTGGATTAGAGGTAAGGTTATTTGATAGCTAACTAATTGAGATACCCCTAAGCCCGTTACAGCAATAATCAAGATTAACAATAAATTTTTTATATATAAAGATTCCAAATATTTAATATAGTTTTCAGTGGGAATTTTAATCACTAATCGCCAAGGAATCTCATTACTAATGGGCACGTCCTTAACATAAAAAGACTTTTTCCAGCGCACCATTATGGGAGTTTCTTGTGAGGGTTTAGGAAGCCATTGAAAAGATTGATCATTTAGGAGCTTAATTTCTCCATTTTGTCGAGGATTAAAAAAGGTTTTTGGACTGAGGCTAAAACGGCTATCTACAATAACCTGATTGTATTTATCTAAAAGAATTATTTGTATTCCCGGGATCTCTATATTATTTTTCAGTAAAGAATAAACTTGACTAAAATTTAGCGTCCCATAAGCAATTCCTTGAAAACCCTTTTGAGTGATAATGGGAATTTTTAAATCAATATAAAAAACCGTTGATGCGGGATTTTCATAAACATCACTAATGGTGGGTTTTAAGGTTTTAGCCATCTGCTCAAGGTCAAGATTTACCTTTTTTTTCCAATCTTCACTTATCTCAGTAACAGGGAGAGCAGATGCCACCATTTCTCCTTGCTTATTGATGACATAAAAGTTGAGAAAAGAAGGAAAGGCTTGTTTTAAAGATAGGGTCAAGTTTTCTAGTTGTTTGGATGGATTCAGGTTAGAAAGAGCGGCTTGCTCAGCGAGGGTATTGACGGCTTGTAAATGATTGCGATACCAGAGATTAAAGTTACTAATAATGGGGCGTGCTGCGGTATTCAGTTCAGATTGAATTTCTCGGGTAATATTATTTAATGCCTGTTGTCCGTTTAAAGCTGACAAAAACAAGGTAGGAATAAAAATAAACGTAATTAAAAGATTAAAGAAAATTTCTTGAAAAGATAATTTAGGATTTTTAGACTGAAAACCCAAAAATTTAGCGATAGGAATATAAGTAATGATGAGATTAGCAATAATGGCATTAAAAATTCCATTAAGCGCTTGTTTGAGTATGACTAAATTCATTTGGGTTACGGGAACCTGCTTGATCAACCCATAACAGAGATAAACGAGCGACGTACCAAAGACAAGCCAATAAAGGCTACAAAGTAATACAATACTCCTCTGACGGCGGCGCAACATCAAGCCAACAAATAAAGCCTCACCTGTGATAATTAAAGCCGCATAAGGATGCCCCCATAATTGATAAGTATAACTGCCGGCAATTAGAGCCGCTATCACCCCCCAAACTGTTCCATAAAAATAAACGACAACTAAGCTAAAAATACTCCCAAAAAGAAAATCTATGCCAAAAAATAAGGAGTAATGATAGTAGTTGCCTAAATATCCAGCGAGAATCAGTAAAAATAAAAGCAGATAAGATTTGAAAAAAACTTGGGTCATCAGCCGATTTAAAATTATATCTCCAGTTTTTTACAGAACCAAAATTTTGAATTCAACCCCCTAAAAGTTTAGGGGGTATAAGCATTGAATGGATTAAGTTTATCGACCGTCTATTCCCAAATCGGACAACTTAAATCGCCAGCTTTTTGAGAAAAACGCAGATTTTCGCCGTAGTCCACAGGACAATCAATCACTGCTGGAACATCCTGTTTTAAGGCAGTTTCTAAAATGGGAATGAGGTCTTTCGCTGATTCCACACGATAGCCTTTTAATCCCATACTTTCAGCAAATTTGACAAAATCGGGATTGGTAAACTTAATAAAAGACGATTCTCCGAACTGATTCATCTGTTTCCATTCGATCAATCCATAGCCATTATCATTAAAAATTAGAGTCACAAAAGGCGTGCCTATCCGCAATGCAGTTTCTAATTCTTGAGAGTTCATCATGAAACCGCCATCGCCGGTTACCGCGACAATTTTTTTATCCGGATGAACTAACTTAGCCGCCAGTGCCCCAGGAATGGCAATACCCATCGCCGCAAACCCGTTAGAAATAATACAGGTATTGGGGGTATCACAATGATAATGACGTGCCATCCACATTTTATGAGCCCCCACATCAGAGATCACGATATCTTCTGGCCCCATCACCTGACGCAAATCATAGATAATTTTTTGGGGTTTAATGGGAAAACCGTCATCATTAGCATAGTATTCATATTCGGCCCGCAGTTCAGCCCGTAAACCCGCCGCTACCCGGTTCTCTTTGCCTTGACGATCAGCGCGTTTGAGGATATCCATCAGAGAATCAGATATATCCCCAACGGCTTCCACTAAAGGAATGTAGCTACTGTCAATTTCTGCCGGGGCTAGTCCGACATGAATAATCTGTTTTGTTCCGTCCGGATTCCAGCGTTTTGGGGAATATTCCACCAAATCATAACCCACAGCGATAATTAAGTCCGAGCGCTCAAAGGCACAGGTGATAATATCCCGTTGTTGTAATCCTACTGTCCAAAGGGCGAGAGGATGGGTGTAGGGTATGGCCCCTTTGCCCATAAAGGTATTGGCAACCGGAATATTTAAGGCTGTGGCAAATTCGGTTAAAGCTTCACTAGCATGGGAGCGAATGATGCCATTACCCGCCAAAATTAAGGGATAATTGGCTTTTGAAATAGCTGTGGCTGCCATGTTCAGACTGCGATAGGAGGCGTAGGTTTTTTCCTGACTATCGATTTTTAAAGGCAGTCCTTGAACCGGCATAGCTGCGATATTTTCCGGCAAGTCGATATGAACCGCGCCCGGTTTCTCGCTTTGGGCAACTTTAAAGGCTTTGCGGACCACTTCTGGCGTAATGCTAGGGCGAACAATTTGCTTATTCCATTTGGTGACGGGAGCAAACATGGCTACTAAGTCTAGATATTGGTGGGATTCTATGTGCATACGATCTGTTCCCACCTGTCCGGTAATGGCCACCAAAGGCGCGCCGTCAAGATTCGCATCTGCTACCCCTGTCATGAGGTTTGTAGCTCCCGGACCCAGCGTAGAAAGACAAACGCCAGCTTTACCCGTTAAACGCCCGTAAACATCGGCCATGAAAGCGGCTCCTTGTTCGTGGCGAGTAGTAATAAATTTAATTGGAGAATGTTTTAGGGCTTCTAGAATATGTAAGTTTTCTTCCCCAGGCAGTCCGAAGATGTATTCAACCCCTTCATTTTCCAAACATCTTATTAGGAGTTCGGCTGTATTTAATTCCCCCATAATAATTTCCCCTTCTTTAAGTTCAACCTTAGTCTGAATATCCAGAGATATTTGCTCCCGAAGGACGATTCAAAACGTGAATGGACCTCCGGGAGTTTAATAGTGATTCGCTTATCCAAAATAGTGAATCAATTCTGGTTTGATGTACTAACTATCATCCTACTTGATCCAAACGCTTTTGGCCCTGAGCAATTCTCGAATCCGATGGATTCCTGACTCTTGGCTCTGATTAAAACATTTGATCTTACCATAAACGAGGATAGGGTTTTACCATGCTATTGCTCCTAAGAACACAGCAATAGCGATAATCAATCAAATGTGCTGGCTAGTTTGGATAGTCGGTTAATTTACTCGTCCCAAGCCTAAAGGAGATCAACTTATCTCTCATATTGGCTCGTTAGTTAAACGTTTGGTCTTCTCGAACCGGGCTTATCTAGGTGGCGCGAGTTGACCTTATTTCAGTTTAGTCTCTTGGGGGGGATTAAGCTTGGTTTTGTGAGGATATTTAACAAAAGTATATAGTTGTAGGGAACAGGCAACAGAATTAAGGCAAATTAGATTTATGCAAGAGGTCTAATCTGACTTTTCAGGGTATCTTGTAAAATAGTCATGAGAGAAGTAAAAAGAGGTAATAGCAAGGAGAACCTGAATTTTAAACTTTTACGGCTCTTTTTTTCGCCCTTTCAAGGGGATTCATCGCCGCTTCTAACCACTTAAAAGCGATCGAGGATAAGGAAGTCAGAATCAGATAAACCAACGCCACAGCAATATAAACCTCAAAGGCCTTATAGGTAACCGCAACAATTAACTGTCCTTCTCTAAACAACTCCTGAAACCCGATCACCGCCGTTAAACTGGTATCCTTAATTAAAGTAATAAATTCATTGCCTAAAGGCGGTAAAATTCGGCGAAAAGCTTGAGGAAAAATGACATCTTGCATGGTCTGCTGAGGAGTCATTCCTAAAGACTCACAAGCTTCCCATTGTCCTCGATCGATAGACTCAATTCCCCCGCGAATAATCTCTGCTAAATAAGCCGCAACATTTAAACTTAAAGCGATCACCGCCGCCGGAAAACGCGGCAAACTCCATTCGATTCCTAAGTGGTCTTGAAACAAAGCCGGCAACCCAAAATAAATAATAAAAAGTTGCACTAACATCGGCGTTCCCCGAAAGAAATCCACATAAATTCTACAGAGTAAACGCAGAAGAGAATAAGGAGAAATTAAAGCCAGCGCAATTAAGGTTCCTCCCATCAAACCAAACAAAACAGAAAAGGCCGTCAATAAAACTGTAATGCCAGCCCCTTTAATCAGATTTTGAAAAAGATTAATATAAAAACTTTGCGGGTCAAATTTTTCTGATTGACTGTCTAAAGACGGGGCCGTTAACGGTAATTCCGGCGGTTGAGTTCCAAACCATTTCTCATAAATAGATTGATAAGTGCCGTTTTCTAACAGACGTGCAATGCCATCATTAATCTGTTTCAGATAAGGAGAATTTTTCGGTAATGCTATCCCATAATATTCTTCGGTTAATAACTCTCCCACCACTTTCACCCCGGGTAAACCGGCTTTTTTAATGGCATAAAGGGTAACCGGCGCATCATTCACCACTGCATCTACTTTGCCATTGACTAACTCTTGTAACGCTAAAACAGCCGAATCAAAAATCGAAATTTCTGCCCCTTCAATTTGGGCGGCTTGTTTGGCTCCCGTTGTGCCAATTTGAACCGCTATTTTTTTTCCTTTTAAATCATCAAAACTTTTAATACTGTTATTATCTTTGCGAACGGCAATAGCTAAACCCGCTTTAAAATAAGGACGGGAAAAAGATAAGGTTTGTGCCCGTTCGGGAGTAATGGTCATGCCGCTAATAGCCGCCTTAACTGTACCAGCTTGCAAAGCCGGAATA
Source organism: Gloeothece verrucosa PCC 7822 (assembly GCF_000147335.1). Lineage (NCBI taxonomy): Bacteria > Bacillati > Cyanobacteriota > Cyanophyceae > Chroococcales > Aphanothecaceae > Gloeothece > Gloeothece verrucosa. The sequence goes on along the minus strand of NC_014501.1, from coordinate 5,751,156 downwards.
ATCCCATCAAACGGTAAACTTTCAAAGGTAATTTTTAAGCCGGCTTCTTGTCCAATAGCCTTCATTAATTCCAGATCAAATCCGGTTAACTCTCCCGTTTTTTGATCGGTCATTTCAAAAGGCGGAAAAGCCGGTTCTGTGGCAACGGTAAAAGCTTTTCCCGTATCTTGAGAAAAACCCGGTAAAATCAACCAAGAAATGGCTAGAATAAAACTGAGTAGCGATAAAATCAAATAATGTAGGAATTTTAACGGTTTTAAATGATGGGTTTTCACGGATTATCCTCGGGAAGAAAATTAGTCTAAAAAAATTAATTTAGTATAAATTTTAAGCAAAATGAGACATTAATACTGTATAAAAATAAGAAAATTCATATACTAATCAACTCACACGACTACCGCTCCTATTCTAAATAATCTACCATTAAATAAACCCTTGAAATATATTTATGCCCGATAATATTCCCATTATAGTTTGTGAAAATCTCCGCAAAAGCTACGGATCATTAGAAGTGCTAAAAGGCGTAACCGGCACACTTCATAAAGGCGATGTGGTTTCTGTGATTGGTCCGTCTGGATGCGGAAAAAGTACCTTTTTGCGTTGTCTCAACCGTCTAGAAACCATCAACGGGGGACGCTTAGAGGTGTTGGGGGTAGATATGGCTTCACCTCGCATCAATCAAAAAGTGTTGCGGCAGTTGAGAAGTAAAGTCAGCATGGTGTTTCAACACTTTAACCTTTTTCCTCATTTAACAGTGTTAGAAAACTTAATGCTTGCTCCCCAAAAAGTCTTAAAATCTTCTTCTTCTGAATGTAAACAACAAGCTTTATTGTATCTCGACAAAGTTGGGTTAGGGGATAAAGCCCACTATTATCCTGATCAACTTTCAGGAGGACAAAAACAACGAGTTGCCATTGCGCGTAGTTTGTGTATGAAACCAGAGGTGATCCTCTTTGACGAACCCACAAGCGCTTTAGATCCGGAATTAGTCGGGGAAGTATTAACCGTTATGCGAACTTTAGCACAAGAAGGCATGACGATGGTAGTGGTCACTCATGAGATGCAGTTTGCTCGGGAAGTCTCCAATCTAGTGTTATTCTTTAATCGAGGAGTCATTGAAGAACAAGGCGACCCGAAAAAAGTCTTTACAAACCCCCAAAGTGAGCGCTTAAAAGCGTTCTTAAGCCGCCTAAACCCGAATTAACGCGGGCAACCCAAGAGAAAATAGAGACGTTATCGAGAGCGTCTCTAAGCACATTACACAATTTTTAAGTGATCGTTAGGAAATTACCGTCCAATACCGATATAACGGAACCCAATGCTTTCTAATTTTTCTCGATCTAAGAAATTACGACCATCAATAATCACAGGATTAATCATCAGGTTTGACATCTTAGTATAGTCGAGAGCAAGAAACTCTTTCCACTCGGTTACCAAAACTAAGGCATCACATTTATCAGCCAACATTTCTGGGTTAGTTTCGATAATAACATTAGATAAACCATGACTTAAGCCAGATTGAGACACAATCGGATCATAAGCTTTAATTCTGGCTCCTAGGCGGTTCAGTTGCTCAATTAAACTCAAAGAAGGAGCATCCCGCATATCATCAGTATCAGGCTTAAACGTCAGACCTAATAAGCCGACTGTTTTTCCTTTAAGAATTTTTAATTCGTGTTGCAGTTTTTCTAGAACAATTAAACGCTGACGTTGATTAACACTAACAGCCGCTTTGAGTAATTCGGTTTCATAACCATAATCATTAGCGGTATGAATTAAAGCGGAAACATCCTTGGGAAAACAAGAACCGCCCCAACCAATACCAGCGTTTAAAAACTTATTCCCAATGCGAGAATCTAAGCCAATTCCTTGACCTACTTGAGTCACATCAGCCCCAACACGGTCACAAATATTGGCTACCTCATTAATAAAACTAATTTTCGTGGCGAGGAAAGCATTAGCCGCATACTTAATCATTTCTGCTGAACTGAGGTCTGTCACCACCACCGGCACAGGAGGAAGAGAAGGATCTTCCCCAAACTTACGTTCTACTAGGGGAGCATAGAGTTCCTGCATCATTTCGATAGCTTTTTTACTATTGCTGCCTAATACGATACGATCAGGGTTAAAGGTATCATAAACGGCTGAACCTTCCCGTAGAAACTCGGGGTTACTGACCACATCAAAATTAGCCGGACTTTGTTCAATCAGTCGATTAACTTCCTCTCCTCCGCCTACGGTTATCGGCGTTTTTTTCCGTTCTGCCATTCCATCAAGGACAATCATTCTCACCCAGTCACCAGAACCGATAGGAACAGTCGACTTATTAACGATGACTTTGTAACCGCCATTGAGATGCGCCCCAATTCCTCTGGCCACTGCTTCGACATAGCGCGTATCACTTTCTCCAGTGGGTAAAGCCGGAGTTCCTACTGCAATAAAAAGAATATCTCCGTGTTCGACTCCCTCTGCTAGGTCTGAGGTAAATTCTAAGCGTCCGGCTTGAGAATTTTCTTGCATCAATTCAGATAGGCCAGGTTCAAAAATAGGAGACTGACCGGATTTCATTAATTTAACCTTTTCGACATTATTGTCTACACAAATAACATGATGACCAATATGGGCTAAACAAACTCCTGTCACTAACCCAACATATCCTGTACCAATAACACAAACTCGCATGAATTTTACCTCTTCTCTATTTAAACGGTCATTGTTGATAGTTTAGCCTCACGTGAAACCATGAGGAAAATCGCCAAACTTATTTCCCTAAACGTTGTTGAAAATCTTCAATGGTTAATTGTAGTCCTTCTGCTAGAGGAACTTTAGGTTCCCAACCCAACCAATTTTTAGCCCGGGTAATATCAGGTTGTCGTTGTTTAGGATCATCTTCCGGTAGTGGTTTATAAACTAGCTCGCTATCCGGATTAATTCTATTTTGGATCATTTGAGCTAATTCGAGAATAGTATATTCACCGGGATTCCCTAAATTTACTGGTCCGACATACGGACCATTCATCAATCGTATTAACCCATCTACTAAATCAGAAACATAGCAGAAACTGCGGGTTTGAGAGCCATCCCCATAAACAGTTAAGGGTTCTCCTTTAAGTGCTTGGACGATAAAATTACTGACGACACGTCCATCATTTTCTTGCATACGAGGCCCGTAAGTGTTAAAAATTCGGGCTACCCGTATATCTAGTTTATGTTCTCGATAATATTCAAAGGCTAGGGTTTCAGCCACTCGCTTTCCTTCGTCGTAACAAGCACGCGGCCCGATACAATTGACATTACCTCGATATTCTTCGGTTTGGGGATGCACATCTGGATCGCCATATACTTCAGAAGTAGAAGCTAATAAGAATCTGGCGTTAACCCGTTTGGCCAACCCTAACATATATAAAGTTCCAATTACATTGGTTTTAATGGTTTTGACTGGATTAGACTGATAATGCACTGGAGAAGCCGGACAAGCTAGATGATAAACTTGCTCCACTTCTAAGCGAATCGGTTCAGTGATATCATGCCGCACCAATTCAAAATAGGGATGATCCAGCCATTTGAGGATATTCCGCTTATGGCCTGTATAAAAGTTATCTAAGCAGAGGACTTCATGTCCTTCTTCCATCAACCGATCAATTAGATGGGAACCGATAAAACCAGCACCGCCCGTAACAAGGATTCTCATTTATCCAACTATATAAGATAGTGAAATTATTCTTAAGTTATCCTTAGCTTGTTGTTCTGTCTAGTGTAGCGGCTAACCAATTCAGGGTAAAAACTCCACTAGGCTTGAAATCATAAGGGTTTGGGAGTTGCTGCTTCAAATCTGATAGCACTTTTGAATAATTATTAATAAAATTTATTAATAGTGGCAAATTAATAATCCTTGTATTATAAGCAATAACGATTAAAACTCTTGATGAATACTAGATATTCACGCCTCAGAAAATGTCAACAAAGATCCCGCTTATTGCCTGGGGTGCGGAACGAGTTCCGCACCATTATTTAGGGTCTTTTCCTCTGATGGTTCTATCCGATTAAGTTGTTCAACTCCTGACAACTCAGATTGAGTTGGATCATCAGAAATTTTTTGGTAGGGAATCACAAAAACAGTAATTTTAAAGCTTTGATGTAATTTTTCAGCTAGAAATTTTTCTACTTTTCTGATTTGGTTGACAGTCAAAGCCGGTTGATCAGAAATTCTTAAAACAAATAAAGTCAGTTGAGAAGGCTTTTTACTCCAAGGTAAACTCCATTGGACATTGAGCTTACTCAATTGGGCTTGCTGTCCAAAAGTAATGGTTTCTGAGCGAAGAAGTTCTTTAAGAATTCCTTCCAATCTTTTTTGTTGAATCAGATTAACAAAACTAAAAAATAAGGGAAATATTAATACGACTGTTAAAGAAATTAACCATAATAAAGCCACACTCGTTTTTCTAAAATTAAAGGAGTATCCGCCCCAAATATACACGAGCATACAAGCTAAAGTAATTCCTAAAAAATTCGTTAAATATAATAAAAAAGCCCCTCCAGCCGCTCCTAAATCTGCTTGAGAAAGACTAATTCCCACCACACATAAAGGAGGCATTAAAGCAACAGCAATAGCCGTTCCTGCCACAGCATCGCTAATTTGGGGACGAATTTTCGCAAAGCCGCAAACTCCGCCGGCTGCCAGTGCTACTCCTAAATCCGCTAAATTAGGTTGAGTACGAGCTAAAATTTCTGAACCAAAAGAAAGAGCCGGCACCCCAAAAATTTTCCCCACTAAACCGGAAATTAAAATAGAAACTAAAGTAGCGATTCCTAACGTCATTAAACTGCGAGCTAACAATTTTATATCCGCTTCTAAAGCTCCCAATGCCAAACCCCTTAAAGGCATCATTAAAGGTGCAACTATCATTGCTCCGATAATCACACCGGTACTATTCATCAATAATCCCAAAGTCGCAATAATACAAGCACTGACTGCCAAAACTAAAAAATTTGTATTCAATTCAGCATCGGCGAATAACTCTTGATAAAGTTGTTCGAGGGTTTTAGTGGCTTTTTTTTGTGGTTTTGAGTTAATTTCTGCGGACATAATGAAGAAGAATAAAATAATTTTTAATCAACTTTATTTTTCTTCGGGGCAAGCGGCTTACCTCCTTTAGAGGGAGGAATTCCTTCAAGGGAAATTAACGCCTCGATCACCGATTTAGCAATAGGTGCGGCTACCGTAGAACCAAAGGTATTACCTCCTTGAGGTTCATCCACCACCGTCAACACCACATAACGAGGTTTATCCACCGGAAAAATAGCCACAAAACTGGTAATTTTAGCATTGGGAATATAGCCGCCTCTCGCCCCGGCTTTTTGAGCGGTTCCTGTTTTGCCGCCAAGGCGATAATAAGGAATTTGAGCCGCTTCTCCTGAGCCATCAGTCACCACTGTTTCCATCATTTTCACCACTGCCTGACTCGCTTGTGGGGAAAAAACCGTTCTGATCGGATAATCAGGTTTCCAGTGTAAATGGCCCTGTGCATCGGCTAAACCCTTAACCACATGAGGCGTTACTAACTTTCCTCCATTGGCTAAAGCGCCGTGAAGTTGAACTAACTTAATGGGCGTAAGAGAAAACCCTTGCCCAAAGGCGGTTACTGCCGGTTCAATGGCTCTAGCGGTAAAAAGCTCCTCACTTTTGAGATTTCCTGTCGCTTCTCCAGGCAAATCGATCCCCGATTTTTCATTGATCCCTAACTTTTGTAGGCGCTGATAATAATCTTTGGCACTCAAACGATTCATAATCTGAATCATGCCCACATTACTAGAGACTTGCAGCACCTTAGCAATATTGATCGTGCCATTGCCGGTTTTACTGGCGTTATAAATTCGCCAACCGTCTACCACCGCCAGCCCCGAGTCATTAACATAAGTATCAGGTTTAATCACGCCCGCATCAAGAGCCAGTGCAACATTGAGCGGTTTAAAGGTCGATCCCGGTTCATAAAGATCAGACACACTCCAATTTTTAAACAGTTCAACTTTAGACTTATAGTATTCGTTCGGATTAAAAGTCGGCTCACAAACGAGGGCTAACAGAGAACCATCAGTCGCATCCATCACAATCACAGCACCCCGTTTAGCCTTGTACTTTTTTAGTTGCTGTTGTAAAGCCTCTCGGGCGGCTCTGTGCAGGCGTAAATCAATTGTCAATTCCAGTTGTAAGCTATCAAAACTGAGATTAGCATCAGGCAAAAAAGCCGGCATAATCGCCCCATTGCCGGCCCTTCTGATATAGAGATCTAACAAATTCCGTTCTAAGATGCGTTTTTGACCTAATTCTAAACCTGCTTGACCTTTGTGGTCGCGATCCACATAGCCCACCACATCAGCCGCTATTTGCTCTTGAGGGTAAAAGCGAGCATAATTTTCCAGTAATTCCAGCCCATCTAGTCTGAGGTCTTCAATTTTGGTAGCATTGGCTTCGCTTAGATTGTCCGTTACTTTGATGCCTGTATCCCGTTCTTTAAACAGTTGAGTTAACCCTTGTGGCGTTTGCTCAAGAATTGGCCCTAACTCTTGTGCTACTTCGGGTAGCGGTTTAGAAAATAATTTCGGATGGGCATAAAGAGTATAGACGATGCGATCAGTTGCTAATACATTTCCTTGACTATCGATAATTGAGCGCCGGGGAATGTAAGGCCGTAAGGTCATCATCTGCTGCTGTTTGGCTCTTTTTTCCAGTTGGGCAGATTGGGTAATCTGGAGTTGATACAATCTCCAACCCAAGCCAAACATCCCCAACACTAATAGTCCCCACACGAGGAAAAGTCGCCCTTTAGGTAGGGGGGGCGGCTGTTTTTTAACACGAGTTCCTTTTGTTGAGGTCGGTTTTGCCGAACGGATTTTTTCTGTTGACGGTTGAGTGGGTCTTCTTTTTTTGCCCTTCAAACGATTTGAGGGAGAAGAACCTCTTTTTCTGGCTTGTTGGAGTCTAGCTTTTGGATTAGTCATTAATAGGGAGTAAGGAGTAAGGACTAAGAAACACCCGAACACCCGAACACCCGAACAGTCAAAAAAGAGAAAACGGGTAACTGGTGATTGATTACGCTTGCTGTTAGAGTGCCGAACAAAGAGAGTTTTTCGAGCGGCGGTGTTCCGCGCTAGGCACAGTGGCTACCTTTTGCTGGACACCCATTTCCCCACTCATGATGGTCCACTGTGTAACTAATAACAAGTATAGCTAATAAGATACTGGAGAATCGGGTATAAAAGGTTTATTTTGAGCAGAATTGCTGGGTGTTGCTGTCCGAACGGCAGGTTCATTGGTTTGAGGCAGAAAAATCGCTTGCTCGGGTTTAGGATTGATTAAACCGGCTTTGGGTTCTTCAGCTTGTTGAGCCAATTGATTTTTGATCGTTTCATTGGCTGCCGTCAGATGCCGCTCATGACGTTGTAAGGTTTCTAAATTTCTGTATTCCTTACTCCAGAGGCGCGGTACATAAACTGTCCAAGCATAAATTCCCAGAGTAGCGGCTATCAGACAAAAAGTGATCACCGAGGAAACTTTCTGTAACTGTAACATGAAGCGTAACTGTGGGGAGATCATACGCGAGCTACTTTTGAGAGACTCGACAGTGGGTTGGCGCTTGTGAGAAGAGCCTTCGAGGGTTGTTAAATGAGTCTCTCGTTTATTCCTACCCAGGCGACGAGAGCTTCTTGTACGGGTTCGATATTTTTTATAGCGGGTAGGTTCTTCAGGAATAATGGGGTAAGGAGCTAAAGACATATCTTAATTCAACTACAAATACTTTGATATTGTACGTGTTTAACCATTATCTTTAGCAACAAAGGTCTGAAAAGATTCTAAATTTGTTCCTTCTTTGGGGGCAGTTATTTATAAATTTTTGGGGATCACTCCTCTCATTTGATCTCAGGAGTGGTTAATATGGTTGATGAAGACTCCGCCCCTTAAGAGCGGGCTTTTAATGAAGGCTTCAACCCTAACCCGCCCCGGTCAACTTCTCTTGTTAATTATGTCTAGAAAACCCCCATTAGCAAAGCCTATTTGGCGACGGTTAACTCATCAATTCTCGGAACTCCATAGACGCTTTAAGCAACTCGAGAAAACTAATGATTTAAAATCAAGCCAAATTGAACAACAAAAAGCTTTATTGGCGGTTATAGCCAAAATAAGAGAATCTCTCGATTTAACCACGATTTTTAATTCTACAGCCCAAGAAGTCCGTCAACTGCTCAAAGCCGATCGAGTGGCGATCTTTCGTTTCAAGCCAAAAACCCAGGGCACTGTCGGGGAATTTGTGGCTGAAGATGTTCTTCCCCCTCTCTCATCAGCCCTTAACATTACCATTGAAGACCTCTGTTTTGAGCAAAAACATCGAGACAAATATCAGCAAGGACGAATTCATACCTTTAGTGACATTGAACAGATCACCCTAGAAGACTGTTATCGGGACCTGCTCAAGCAATTTAACATCCGGGCTAACTTAGTGGTTCCTTTACTCAATGAAAAAGAACTTTGGGGTTTATTGTGTATTCATCAATGCTACCAACCGAGGCACTGGCAAGATGGAGAGATTGAATTTGTCAGACAAATCGCCCTTCATTTAGGGATTGCGGTACAACAAGCCGAACAAATTGGTCAACTTCAACGACAATCTGAGCAACTTGCCGCTTCAATTCAACGAGAACAAGCCATTGCCGCAATTATCAACAAAATTCGACGCTCACTAGACCTCAATACGATTTTTCAAACCACTACCGGCGAAGTTCTACAGTTAATTAAAGGGGATCGCGTAGCAATTTATCGTTTTAATCCTGATTGGAGTGGAGAATTTATTGTAGACACCGTAGCTCACGGATGGACTTCTTTAATGGACCTTCAATTTTCTCATCTAGAACTGTGCGGCAATATCAGCGAATGTAGTGTTAAAAATCTCGTCAATCCTCAACTGACAGATACTTATTTAAAAAACACTTCTGGGGGCTTCAGCCAAAATGATTTGTTTAGAGTGTGTAATGATATTTATAACGCCGGTTTTTCTGAATGCTACATTAAGATCTTAGAAATCTGTCAGGCAAAAGCTTATGTAATCGTCGCTATTTATGAAGGGGAAAAGTTATGGGGATTACTCGCCACTTATCAAAATTCAGGCCTTCGTCATTGGGAAGAGACGGAAATTAATTTTTTGGTTCAAATTGCGGCACAATTAGGCGTAGCGATTCAACAAGCCGAATTACTCGCCCAAACCCAACAACGCTCTGCACTCCTACAAACGACCCTCGATACAGAATTACAAAAACGGGCAAGGGAGTTAGCCCAAGAAGCTCAACAAGAAAAAGCTTTAGCTGAAGTCATTGACAAAATTCGTAACTCCCTAGAACTGGCTACCATTTTCCAGACAGCCACTCGCGAGATTCGTCATCTCCTCGGAGCCGATCGTGTGGGAATCTTTCAATTTTATGCTAGTTCCGGCTACCAAGAGGGAGAATTTGTCTCAGAAGATGTGATCTTTCCTTATAGTTCTGTTTTAGCCAAAAAAATCCAGGATCGCTGTTTTGGAGAACATCATGCCAATTATTATCAAGAAGGTTACGTTTTAGCCATCCCTGACATTGAGCAAGCGGGTTTGAGTGATTGTCACCTAGAGATTCTCGCCGAGTTTCAAGTCAAAGCGAATCTCGTTTTACCCTTACTCAAAGGGAATGAACTTTGGGGGTTACTGTGTATTCATCATTGTTCAACAGCACGCTCTTGGCAGCCACAAGAAATAGAATTTGTCCGCAAAATAGCCATTCAATTAGGGGTTGCCTTACAACAGGCAGAATTATTAGTTCAGGCACAAAATCGCTCCACAGAGCTTCAAATCGCTTTAGCCCAAGTAGAGCTTCAAAAAGAACAACAGGCACAAGTAGCTCAACAAGAGCGTACTTTAGCCCGAGTGATCGAAAGAGTTCGTCAAACTTTAGATATTGATACAATTTTTGAATCCACCACTCAGGAACTTCGACAAATTTTTAACTGTGATCGGGTAGTTGTTTATCGTTTCTTTCCTGACTGGAATGGAGAATTTGTCTATGAATCCCTTGCAGAAGGTTGGATTCCTTTAATTGTGGGCAACACAAAAACCGTCTGGCGAGATACCTATTTCCAAGATACCCAAGCCAGCCGCTACCATAATCATGAAACCTTCGCCGTTGATGATATTGATCAAAAGAAGCTTAGTGCCTGTCATCTGGAACTTTTAAAAATTTTTGAAATCCGAGCCTATCTTGTGGCCCCGGTTTTTGTTGGGGAAAAACTTTGGGGGTTATTAGGCGCTTACCAAAATCGAGTCCCTCGTCACTGGGAAGACTCAGAGATTTCTTTATTAACTCGAGTCGGAGATCAGTTAGGCGTGGCCCTACAGCAAGCTGAACTCATTGAAGAACTCAAAAAAGCCAAAGAAAGGGCTGATGCGGCTAACCAAGCCAAAAGCGAATTCCTGGCTAATATGAGTCATGAATTGCGAACGCCTCTTAATGCTATTTTAGGCTTTACTCAACTTCTAGCCCGTGATTCATCTTTAAATCAAAAACAACAGGACTTTGTGGGAATTATTGGGCGCTCTGGAGAACATTTACTTAGTCTGCTCAATGATGTGCTAGAAATGTCCAAAATTGAGGCCGGTAGAATTACTTTAAATGAAAATGATTTTGATTTGTACCGCCTTTTAAATATTTTAGAAGAAATGTTTCAATTAAAAGCTCAATCGAAAAATTTACAACTCATTTTTCACTGTGATCCAGACGTTCCCCAATATATCAAAACCGATGAAAGTAAACTTCGTCAGGTGTTAATTAATTTGATTGGGAATGGAATAAAATTTACTGAAACCGGTAGCGTCATGTTACGAGTTCGAGTCTCGCCAGAAAATTCCCAAGCTATTCTTTTTGAAGTGGAAGATACTGGCCCCGGGATTGGGACTGAAGAACTCGATATTTTATTTCAAGCGTTTGTTCAAACGGTAAGCGGCAGAAAATCTCAAGAAGGCACGGGTTTAGGCTTACCTATCAGTCAAAAATTTGTAGAATTAATGGGCGGAAATATTTCTGTCAATAGTACACTCCATAAAGGCTCAACTTTTAGTTTTGAGATTCCGGTTACTCACAGCGAATCTACCCGAGTTTCAAAACCGAATCAAACTCATCAAATTATAGGTCTTGCCCCATCACAACCGCCCTATCGCATCCTAGTAGCTGACGATAAATGGGAAAGTCGTCTGATGTTAGTTAATCTTTTATCTCCTCTGGGTTTTCAAGTTCGTGAAGCTGAAAATGGACAACAAGCTGTGGAAATTTGGGAAAGTTGGCATCCGAATTTAATTTGGATGGATATGCGAATGCCGGTTCTAGATGGGTATCAAGCGACTCGACAAATTCGAGAAAAAGAGTCACTCAGTGCGGAACTCGTTCCGCACCCCAGTCAAAATCAACGACCAACTAAAATTATTGCTCTCACAGCCAGTGTGTTAGATACACATAAGATGACAGTTGTCAAGGCCGGCTGCGATGATTTTGTCGCTAAACCTTTCCGAAAAGAAAAAATTTTTGACAAGATAGCTGAACATTTAGGCGTTCGTTACCATTATCAACAGTCTGATGCCATTGGAGTTAGCGATTCTTCTCGTCTCGAGAATTTAAGATCAGAAATTCAAAAAATGCCTGCTGAATGGAGAAAAACCCTACAAAGTGCTGTACTCAGTGCCAGAGAAAAACGAATTGATCAATTAATTACCCAAATTCCTCAACAGGATTCTCTGTTGGTTAAAACTCTAACATCCATGCTAAATAAATTAGCTTTTGATGAAATATTAGAGTTAATAAACATTGAAGATGAGCAATGATAAAAGAAAAACCAGACAGAACACGACTACTTATCTAGAATTGTTTGCTAATAAAAACTAAATTACAAGCAATATAACCAATTAATAACGGTTTTTTTCCTTGCAATTGCCCTAAAAGTCGTTCGAGAATTTGTTGAAGTTCTGGCCCATATACTCGCCACAATTGCTCCCGAAGTCGACTTAACAGGTAATCCCCAACAAATACATCAGTACCCGGACGTAATAAGCAATGAGTTCTTAACACGTTAAAATAACGAAGATCATTAGTTTGTAAAACCTGAGAAATTTCGGCGGCGGCTTGCTCAACCAATTTATCTTTGACTATCTTCATAAGTAACGGTTGTAGGGTAAAAGAGGGTTGCTCATCACTCCACCATTTTTCTAATAGTGATCGCCTTTCTAACGCCACAATGGCTTCTAAAACTTCACAGGGATCAGTAGATGGTAGTAAATAAGATTGCAGGCGGCACAAGGAAACCGGCTCTTGCCAGATAGCTAACCAGTAAAGAAGATCACGCTCTAAGCAAGAAAGCCGCTCAAATTGTTGCTGAAAAATGTTTCGTAATAGCTCCCCAACAACCCAGGTATTTTGACTGAGAAATGCACTCACATTTCCCCCAAAAAGAGATTGAATCAAAGGAGTAACCATTTTCAGGGCTAAGGGATTACCTCGGTAAATTTTAATTAAGGCAGATAATCCTAGTTCTTGACCGTTAAATCCTGCGGCTTTTAGTAACATTAAAGCATCTGCTGCTTGTAATCCTTTTAAACTCAAACAGCGTGCTTTTGTCTCAATTTCAATGACAGATGGTTTCTCGCGGCTAGTGATTAATAAGCAACTTTGGTGACGAGCATGGCTTAAACGTTGTAAGAATTGATGATAAGTTGGTTTCTGTTCTGCCTCTAGCGTGGTTTCCCATCCATCTAAAATCAACAAACAGCGATGTTTTTGCAAATAATCTAGGAGTTGAATGATGCCCTGTTCAATCTGAGCGGCAGTTGGGTTATCCAAGGTGTTTAGAAGGCTATCCAATAGACTAATCAAGGGGCGTGGAGTTTGAAGGGATTTCCAGATGATTTTTTCGAATTTTTGTTGAATATGATCGCTTAAAGCCAGTGCTAGTGAAGTTTTGCCAATACCGGCAAGTCCAACAATAACGACTAATTTACAGCGATCATTGATAATCCACTGTTCTAATTGATCTAATTCCTCATGTCGCCCGTAAAAATTTTCGAGATCTGGGGCTTCATCCCAATGAAAACGAGGAGTAGGAGAGTCTGGAACCTCATTAGCGGCTGTGATCGCTTGCCAATTACTAATTCCCACTGCCTGACAAATAGCAATAAAAATATCTTGTTGAATACGCTCACCCTGCCAGAAGCGGCGCAGAGTGGCCCTAGAAGTATGGGCATCTTGCCACCATCGAGCCGTGCTAGTTTTCGTCCAACCCCGACGTTGCCTTGCTCTATCTACGATTTCCAGTCCTTGTGTTGATGCTCGTAGGGAATTCGCCATAGATTTGTTGAGATAGCCGATTATATTTATTGTGGCTCAACTAGCATCAGGTGGGCACAGTAAATTTACACTGTACATTAAAAATCCCCCCAACAAGAGCGTCAACTTGGGGGGCTAAAGTTAGGGGAAAATTAATAGCATGATCAAGAAGTCAATAAATTACTTGACGGACTCTGCCATGCCTTGTTGAATTTTGCTCTTAGCCGCTTTAAAACGAGTTGCCATTTGCTCTTTTTGTTCATCAGAACAATTTCTATCAATGGCCATAAATAACGTGCTTTCTTCCTGACGAACGTGATCGCCGACTACATCCATTAAGTCTTTAATTTTTGATCTGAACTGATCAGCATTAGTCGGATCAATAGCTTTAATTTCATCGAGCATTTGCTTCATTTGTGCTTGCTCATCATAAAGCTCTTGCGTGTCGTTATCACCATAGAATGAGCGAACATTGGGGTAAACCTCTTCTTCTTCAGCTTGAGCGTGTGCTAGTAAATCTTTGTACAGTTGCCCGAAATACTCTTGAAGTTTTTGAGGGTCTTTGGTAGCTCCGATTTCAGTAAAAATAGTATTTACCTTGTTATGATCCAGCCGAATAAGAGTCTGGATGTTCATATCTTGTTTATCGGTATTTTGAGTCATGACGCTACCGGCCACACCAGATAAAGCGGCAACAGCATCTTGCACCCGTGCCCAGAGTCCTTGATCAGCATCTTGGCCGGTCATTTCGCGGACACCTACTTGTTCGAGAATACCTTTAAGCTGTTCTTGGTGAGCGCGATTTTCAAAATTGACGGTATTTAGAGGGCCAAGGGCCACTTCAATATCAGCCCCAACTTTTTGAGCGGCTTTGTGAATAACAATTCCACTCATACATTGACCATGTTTAAGGGTTTCAAGCTGAATGAATTTTTGGTATAAACTTATGTCATTGCTCGACATCAATTGCTCATACTGCTCGATGATTTTTTGACTAGCAGGATTAGGCTCAGATTGAACGCCGTACTGAACAATTACTGTGTCGATAATGCCTAAGTTTTTTTGGTCATCAGAGAGCATATTCTGGAGACGTTCACGGAGATCTTGATCTTGACAAGTCTCGAGCAGTTTTTGCTCATTGGAGATAATTAAATTTTGAAAGGCTTTAACGTCCGCTAATCTTTCAGCGATTGCTTGTCGGTTTTTATTTTCTAAAGTTGTTACCATGTTGAGTTTTCCTCTAATTCAATCCTTAAAGTATTAAGCCTAAAACAGCTTTAATACTTTACATATTGACTAAAATTCGGAAAAATTCCCCCTAACCCGGGTTAGATGTTCAGAGAAAATTAAAACAATTAATCTTCTTTTTTGTGGAGATGATCTAACTAAAGATGGTTTTTAGGAGTGACAGAAAGCTTAAAGCCCAAATCATCTATCATTTTTAATAACGCAGGAACATCTAAATTTGATTGTTGAGACAGGATTTGTTGAATAGTGTGCTGATGGGCGGCTAAATGTATGTCACCATTAGCAGCAATTTGAGCCTCTGCCACATTATTTAAGGCTAATTGCAGAATTAGCCCACCCTACCGATATATACTGAGCCGCTCCTGAACACAAAACTGAGCATTCTTGACCCGGTAACGCCCCTACACTGAAGACAAGAAGATAAATAAGCATATAGGAGCGTGTATTATGACTCAAACCCTTGAACGCCAACCCGCCGGTTTATATGTCCAGACTCCTGAAGGTCAGCAAATTGCTTTTCCCCTCAAACACACTGAAGTAGAGGCTAAAATTGCTGGTAATATTGGGCGAGTAGAAGTTACTCAAAGTTTTGAAAATCCCTTTACAACTACTCTAGAAGCCGCTTATATTTTCCCTTTACCGGATGAAGCGGCTGTAGATGATATGCTGATTCGCATCGGTGAACGCACCATACAAGGCAGCATCAAAAAACGTCAAGAAGCAAAAGCCATCTATGAACAAGCGAAACAACAAGGACGAACAGCCGGCTTACTCGAACAAGAACGAGATAATATCTTTACTCAGTCTCTTGCTAATATCAAACCTGGTGAACAAATAGATGTCATCATCCGTTATACCGATAGCCTAAATTTTGAGGGCGGTAATTATGAGTTTGTCTTTCCGATGGTTGTCGGACCGCGTTACATTCCGGGTATAACCATCGAAGAAAGCCCCACCGGTAAGGGTTCAGCCCCCTCCCCCATGACTCAAAATCAAGATACTGATCTCGTGCCGGATGCTTCGCGCTTGAATGCGCCTATCGTTCCCCCCGGAACCCGCTCTAGACATGATATTAATGTGACGCTAGAAATTGATGCAGGGGTAGAAATTGCGGCTATTAGCTCACCTTCTCATCAAATTCAGATTGAGTCAAAGGAACGGATTAAACAGGTAAAATTAGCTGGCGGCGATACGATTCCTAATAAAGACTTTATTTTGCGTTATCAGGTGGCAGGTGATCGCACAGAAGCGGCTGTTTTAACTCAAGGAGATGAGCGAGGCGGACATTTTGCCCTGTATCTTATTCCGGCTATTAAATATCAACCGAGTCAAATTGTGCCTAAAGATGTGGTGTTTTTGATAGATACTTCTGGCTCTCAAATGGGCGCTCCTTTAGCTCAGTGTCAGGAGTTGATGCGGCATTTCATCAATGGACTTAATCCGGATGATACCTTTAGCATTATCGATTTTTCCGATACCACTCAACAACTTTCACCGGTGCCTCTGGCGAATACATCTCAAAATCGGTCTTTGGCCCTCAATTATATCAATCGCTTAACGGCAGGGGGTGGAACGGAATTAATGCGGGGTATTCGTGCGGTTTTAAATTTTCCGATAACAGATGCGGGGCGTTTGCGGAGTATTGTACTGTTAACGGATGGGTATATTGGCAATGAAAATCAAATTTTAGCCGAAGTGCAACAGCATTTGAAGCCGGGAAACCGTCTCTATAGTTTTGGTGCTGGAAGTTCGGTTAATCGTTTTCTACTTAACCGCATTGCTGAGATAGGACGGGGTCTTGCTCGCATTATACGCCACGATGAACCGGTTAATCAGGTGGTAGAGCAATTTTTCCGTCAGATTAATAATCCGGTTTTAACGAATATTCAATGGCAATGGCTAGGGGAAGGTGAATCTCCGGTTATTTATCCTTCTGTATTACCAGATTTGTTTGCAGAACAACCTTTAGTGCTGTTTGGACGTAAGAGCGCTCGCTTGGCGGGAAAATTACAAGTCTCTGGCATAGCGGCGGGTGGTACGGGTTATCAACAGACTTTTGAGTTGAACTTTCAAGAGACAGGAAATCCGGCTATTGCTCAACTTTGGGGACGTTCTCGCATCAAAGCATTGATGAATCAAATGGTGCAGGGTGACACGAAAGCCGGAGTAGAGGCGGTGATTGATACGGCTTTGAAGTATCAACTTTTGTCTCAATATACAGCTTTTGTTGCCGTTAGCGATGATGTACGGGTTAACCCTCAAGAGGCCTCTGTGTCGGTTCAAGTTCCTGTGGAAATGCCCGACGGAATTAGTTATGAGGGGATTTTTGGCGGTGTTGCTCAAGCACAGGTGTTGAGGAGCATCGAACCTGCTCCTAAAATGGCAGAAAGAATAGCACCTGTTAGTAGTTATTTATCAGATTTTTCTGTACCTCCTCCTGCGGCTGCTCCTATGCCTCCTGGAGTCCCTTCTAATGATGAGATTGATAAGATCATCGAGCCTATTCAATATTATCTACAGCGTTCTGAGAGCCTGTCGCCCTCTAGTCCGAATTTTTACAAGCTTAAGATAGTTAAAGTGACTGGACTTGATGCGAGTGCTATTGCTCTATTGACTCAACATTTGGAGTCTGTGCAGTTACTTGTGGGAGCGACTGGGGATGTGGTTTTTGAATTCGATGTCGATGAGGGACGGGTGAGGCGGCTTGTTGTTGATGAGACGTTATCTTCTTTACCAGATAAGAAGGTTGTTGGGGCTATTCGCCGAGCTTTGCTCCGTTGGCGAGCGGCTAAGTCTGTTGTGGCTCATGTTTGTTTGGTAATACAAGTTTCTGTGTAGAGTTTTTCGCGCAAAGCCGCAAAGAGTTTTTAGAGTGGGCACGGTAGGTTAATTTTAAGCTCAGGTTTTAACCTCTCTTGTGTCCACTTTACCTAGCTATTTTTGCTGGATTTTTTCTTGAATGATTTTTCCTATTTCTTCAGGGGATATATTGGCAGGATAACGTTTTGTGTTACGGTTGCGGCTTAATAGTTCTCCCATGCCTTGACTAAATGCTTCATTATCATTTCTGTTATCTGACAGGTATTTTTTTAATTCAGATCTTGTCATTTCTTTGAGGTTAGCCATTAGAAAAACTCCTGATCTCGATGACCTCTCCCCCAACCCCTCTCCTACAAGGAGAGGGGAGTACAATCTTTATTCTTGTTGAACTATATGCACAACAATTTATTTTATACAATAATTTGTTACTAAAATTCATATTAATGAGTATTGCAGAAAATAGCAAAATAACGTCTTTTTTAGCCGCTACATCAATCTCAAATGTGCTACATTAATAATACATATTGGTAAGAAGGTAGCTTATGAAACCCACCCTACGTTATTGTTCATATTTTCTAGCTTGATGCTACTTACTTTTATGAATAATTTTTATCTTTCATGTATATAACGTCGCAAAACTGAGTTAATCATAGTTTTATATTCTTTTCCTTGCGCTTGAAACCATGCAAGTACATCAGAGTCTAGTTCAATTAAATTGCTACTTTTATTAGCCGGTATTGTCAATGTAGCATTTTCAAAAAATTCATCAGTTAAGGGCGCAATATCAGAGTAATCAATCTCCTCATCAGTCATTGCTTCAAGTGCATCCCAATCAGTACGTGAGGTATTTTTCGAATCGTTGACGTTCATATCGGTTTGCTTTTCGTGCAGAAATAATACGAATTATATTGTTTTGTCTTTCCGTCCAGACGACGACTACTACAAGATTTTGTAAAAATCCGATGCTGATCCACCGATCTTCGCCGTAGTTAGTCCGTTCGTCAAGTTCAGTGAGCATTGAACCATCAAACATGGCAGGAATATCCGCGAAGTCTATTCGATGTTTACGAATATTTTCTAAATTTTTCGCTTCATCCCATTCAAATTGCATGAAAATTCAAAACTACTGAACAAGTACAAATCTATTATCACCGATCTTGTTGAAGTTGATCCACTGAATCAAACGTTAAAAATCAAATAAGGTGGGCACTATTAACCTTAAAAGCTTGGTATACAATTGGTCGGATGTGACCACCCTAGGAAATATATGTTACATTGATAATACAAAAACCGGATTGTGATGAAGGTATGCCCATATCAGTTTTAAGATGGGAATAAGTTAAAAAAGCGCAGGTGGAGAAATAGTTGTGGAGTCCCAATACAACGCAGAAGCGATCGAGAAAAAATGGCAACAGACTTGGGTAGAGATGGGGATAGACAAAACCCCAGAAGACAAGACGAAACCCAAATATTACGCTTTATCCATGTTTCCCTATCCCTCTGGAAACCTACACATGGGGCACGTTCGGAACTATGTAATTACCGATGTTATCGCTCGTCTGAAGCGGATGCAAGGGCACCGGGTTCTCCATCCGATGGGTTGGGATGCGTTTGGACTACCGGCAGAAAACGCCGCTATTGAAAGGGGTATTCATCCGGCGAAGTGGACTTATCAAAATATTGCTCAGATGAAGCAACAACTCCAACAATTGGGGTTATCCATAGATTGGAACCGGGAAGTTACTACTTGTTCCCCAGACTATTACAAGTGGACTCAATGGTTATTTTTACAGTTTTTTCAGGCCGGACTCGCTTATCAAAAAGAAGCGGCGGTAAACTGGGACCCCATCGATCAAACCGTATTAGCAAATGAACAGGTCGACGCTGAAGGAAAGTCTTGGCGTTCGGGTGCTAAAGTAGAACGAAAATTATTGCGTCAGTGGTTCTTGAAAATTACTGACTATGCTGAACAACTCCTTAATGACTTGGATAAGTTAACCGGTTGGCCCGAAAGAGTTAAACTGATGCAGGCCAACTGGATCGGAAAATCTATTGGCGCTTATTTAGAATTTCCTGTCGTGGGAATGGATGAAAAGATCGCTGTCTTTACTACCCGTCCAGACACGGTTTATGGGGTGACTTATGTGGTGTTAGCGCCTGAACATCCTTTAACCCCTAAAGTGACTACCCCTAAAAATAAGAAAGCGGTAGAAAAGTTTATTAAAGAAGTCACCAGCGAGAGTGAAATAGAACGTACCGCCGAAGATAAACCGAAAAAGGGGATCTTAACCGGCGGGAAAGCAATTAACCCCTTTACTGGCGAACAAGTCCCCATTTTAATTGCCAATTATGTCCTCTATGAATATGGTACAGGGGCAGTGATGGGCGTACCGGCCCATGATGTGAGAGATTTTAAATTTGCTAAGGAAAATAAGCTTCCTATTCGGGTGGTTATTGTTCCCGAAGACGCAGGGGATAAGGATACTCCCCTAACTGAAGCTTATACCGACCCCGGAATCATGGTCAATTCCGATTCATTTAACGGTATGGACTCTACCAAAGGCAAAACCGCTATCATAGACTATGCAGAAAATAATGGGTTCGGTAAAGCTAGGGTACAATATCGCCTCCGAGATTGGTTAATTTCTCGTCAACGCTATTGGGGTTGTCCTATTCCGGTGATTCATTGTCCCAGTTGTGGAACAGTTCCGGTGCCGGATGCAGATTTACCGGTGAAGCTTCCAGAAGATGTGGAGTTTAGTGGCCGGGGTGCTTCTCCTTTGGCAAAATTGGATCACTGGATCAACGTTTCTTGTCCGAGTTGTGGGGAACCGGCCAAACGAGAAACCGACACGATGGATACATTTATTGATTCGTCTTGGTATTTCCTCCGCTATAGCGATGCCAATAATGAGCAAGAAGCGTTTAATTTAAAAGAAGTAAATGATTGGATGGCGGTGGATCAGTATGTAGGCGGTATTGAACACGCGATCTTGCATTTGTTGTATTCTCGCTTCTTTACTAAGGTGGTACGGGACCGGGGTTTAGTCAATATTGATGAACCTTTCCAACGCCTGTTGACTCAGGGGATGGTCCAGGGGATGACTTATAAAAATCCTAAGACGGGTAAGTATATCCCTTCTGCTCAAGTTAACCCCAATGACCCTAAAGATCCAGAGACCGGCGATCCTTTAGAAGTCTTCTATGAGAAGATGTCTAAGTCTAAGTATAATGGTGTCGATCCGAAGCAGGTTTTAGGGAAATATGGGGCCGATACGGCACGGATGTTTATTCTTTTTAAAGCGCCGCCTGAAAAGGACCTTGAATGGGATGATGCGGATGTGGAAGGCCAATTTAGGTTTTTGAACCGAGTTTGGCGGCTGGTTGGGGATTATATTGCTAATCATAAACCGTCTAAGAAAAAGAATGACTCTTTGACCAAGGTTGAACAGGACCTCCGCCGCGCTATCCATATTGCGATTAAAGAAATTTCTGATGATTTGGAGGGAGAGTATCAGTTTAACACGGCTGTTTCTGAGTTGATGAAGTTGAATAATGCTCTTTCTGAGGCGAAGTGTTATGAGTCGCCGGTTTATACCGAAGGGGTGGAAACGCTGTTAATTTTGTTAGCGCCTTTTGCTCCTCATATTGCTGAAGAATTATGGCATCAGTTGGGAAATTCTGATTCTGTTCATCGGCAAAGTTGGCCTCAGTTTGATCCGTCTGCTTTGGTGGTAGATGAAATTACTCTGGTTATTCAGGTTATGGGTAAAACAAGGGGGACTATTCAAGTGCCTTCGAGTGCTTCTAAGGAGGAGTTGGAAAAGTTGGCGCTTAACTCGGAACTTGCTCAACGTTATCTGAAGGATCAAGAGGTTAAAAAGGTGATTGTTGTGCCGGGTAAGTTGGTTAATTTTGTTGTTGGTAAGTAGTGGCGAAGGGAGTAAGTTAATTCTTACTCCCCCCTTAATAAGGGGGGTTGGGGGGGATCTAATTTAAAATTGTCCGCAGATGAATACAGATGATTTTAAGAGGGGAATAAAGGAGGGTAGAAAGTGTTATGTTTTTGGAGTTGAAGCGGCTTTATGTGCCACCGGGAGAAAGGGTTTTATTGAGGGATGTTTCTTGGCAAGAGTTTGAGGAAGTTTTGCGAGAGTTGGGGGATGGGAGAGCGGCTAGGTTGTCTTATAGTTATGGGGTTTTGGAGATTATGACTCCTCTGCCAGAACATGAAAAGGTTAAGGGTTTGTTGGGAGAGTTTGTTAGGATTATTGTTGATGAATTGGGGTGGGAATGTGAACCTTTTGGATCGACTACTTTTAAGAGTGAACGGATGGATCAAGGGGTGGAACCGGATGAGTCTTTTTATTTTCAAAATACGGAGTTAGTGAGAGGAAAGGATAAGATTGATTTGACTGTTGATCCGCCGCCTGATTTGACCATTGAAGTTGATATTACTTCTCGTACTCGTTTTGATAATTATTTACTTTTAGGGGTTCCTGAGTTGTGGCGATATGATGGTCATAGGTTACAAATTAATTTGCTTCAGGAGGGTGTTTATCTTGAGTCTAAGGTGAGTAGTATTTTTCCGATGTTGTCTTTAGTTGATCGGATTCCTGAAATGATCCGACCGTGTAAAGTTTTGGGCAGAAGTGCGACGGTTAGAGCTTTTCGGAGTTGGGTTAGAGAACAGTTAAATAAGGCTGAATAGGAGATTTTATGTTAAAGGATTTAAGAATTAAAAATTATCGCGGCTTTGAGGATTTTTATATTGATGGGTTGGCTAGAGTTAATTTGATTGTTGGTGATAATAATATTGGTAAGACGAGTTTTTTAGAGGCTATATATTTATTAGTTAAACAACCTCTTTCACCTAATGAAAAATCAGTATTACTTGAAATTTTAGAGAGAAGAGGAGAATTAATTAAAGAAATTGTTGTCAAAACATCTAGCGAAAAAGTAATTACTGATTATATTTATGAAAATTTGCATTTTGGATACCAAATAACGGAGCAAAATCAAGAAATTAAAATATCATCTAAAATTGACATAAAAAATTTAATAGTTTTTTCAATAAAATACCAAACAGAGTTTGAAAAAATAAATATTTCTTTTATGGAAGAAGCTAAAGCAGAAAAGATGCCTAACGTAATTTATAGAATTAATTACCAGTTAGTCAAGAAAGAAAATAATAAGCGAGAATATAAAAATAATCTCAAAGAAATAAAAGGACAATTAAATACTTTTAATGCTTCGTTATTTTCTCCAATTTCTATTATTTTTATTGATGATGAAAAAATTGATACACAAAACATTAGAAACCTGTGGGATCAAATCAACTTAACTCCTAAAGAAGATATAGTTCTAGATTCATTAAAAATAATTATTCCTAACTTACAAAAAATAGCTTTAACAGTGAGTCATACTCCTCCACAAGTTAGACTAAGAATTAAAGATAGTGATAGCCCTATTCCTTTAAGTAGTATGGGATCAGGAATGAAAAAAATATTTCAACTCGCTATGTCATGCTTAACAGTAGAAAATGGAATATTGTTAGTTGATGAAATAGAAACAGGATTGCATTATGAAGCTCAAACTGATATGTGGCGCTTACTCATAGAGACAGCAAAAGAATTAAATATACAAATCTTTGCCACTACTCATAGTTGGGACTGTATTTGTGCCTTACAAGAGGCTTTAGAGGGCATAGAAGATAAATCGGTTGCCAAATTATTCAGATTAGATAAAAAATATGGTAAACTTCGTTCTGTTGAATATACCGCAGAAGATATAGATATTGCTGTTCGTCAAAGTATTGAGGTTCGCTAATGCCAAAAAGAATACAGCCGCCTAAACCTAAATCTCAACAATTGTTAGTAGAAGGAAAAGATGATAGGCACGTTATTTGGGCATTATGTGAACGGTATCAAATTCCCGAAACTTTTTCTATAGAAGTTCCTAAAGAAGAAGATGAAATGGGCGGCGTTGAAATTCTTCTAGAAGGTTTACCAAATAAATTAGAACAAAAAAGACTACAAACATTAGGCATAGTTGTAGATGCCGATCAAGATTTACAAGCTAGATGGCACTCTATTAGAAGTAAACTTGAAATAGTAGGCTATCAAAATATTCCTAATATTCCTAGTCCTGAAGGTTGGATACATACACAAGCAGAATTACCTAAAATTGGCGTTTGGATAATGCCTAATAATCAATTACCAGGAATGTTAGAGGACTTTGTTGCTTATCTTATCCCTACAGATGATCAATTGCACCCAAAAGCAATAGAAATCTTAGAACACCTTGAAGAATTAACTATACATCGCTACGCTGAAGTAAAACGTCCTAAAGCTTTAATTCATACTTGGTTAGCTTGGCAAGAAAAACCAGGAATGCCAATGGGACAAGCAATAACCGCACAAGTCCTTACTTGTAATTCAACTATTAGTGAAACTTTTATTAATTGGTTAAATAGTTTATTTAATTCACAGGATACGGATACATAATTGATACAAATTTTCCCTAAACCTGAATATAATTGATCCCCCCAACCCCCATTAATAAGGGGGGCTTAAAAATCCCTTAATAAGGGGGGCTTAAAAATATTTACAATCAATCAAAAATAATATTAGCCCGCGTAGGATTGCTCTGCTCGGTTGGCCCTCACCCTTCAGGGTGTAGGGCAAAAGGAAGAGGTCCCAATTACAGCGCTCCCGCCGCCGTTTGATCCAAAACTCCTCCCCCTAAATGATTAGTAATATTAATCGCTTGTAAAACCGGTTTAGTGCCAGGTCCTTGAAGATAATCAATAACACTTACTGCTCCATTACCTTGTTTAATATACCAAAAATTAGCTGGTTCTAAGCCTAATAAATAACAAACAATAACCTTATTAATCGCATCATGAGCAACAACAATACCGGTTTGAGGATTTTCTGGGTCATCATATTTTTTTACCAATTCCTCCCAACAAGCAACCGCCCTATCCCATACATCTTGTAAATTTTCTCCCTCTGGCATTTGTACGGTTTCGGGTTTTTCATCCCATTGCTGTAATAACCCTGGAAATTCTTGATCAATTTCTGTCTTTAATTTTCCTTCCCACAGTCCATGACAAATCTCTATCAGTTGCGGCTGAAGGTCTAACTCAATGTTAGGATGATATTGCAAAATAATTTCAGCCGTCTCTTTAGGTCGTAACATCGGGCTACTCACCGCAAAATTTAGCTCGATATCTTTTAAAAATTCTGCCGCTTGGCCGGCCTGTTTCTTTCCATTTTCATTAAGCGGAATATCTCTAATCCCTTGAAACCTAGACTCGCGATTCCATTGGGTTTCTCCGTGACGAATTAATAAAAAACGCGGGCCTTTATGGGAAGGACGATAAGAAGGAATTTTTACGCCTAAATGAGCGGTTTGATTTAATGATTCTAACTGAACTGGTTCACCCCATCCCCCTGTAAAATTCAACACATTAATACAACAATTCGATTGCTGAATGGATTGATAATAAGAGGGTTTAATCCCAAGAGCGCTCATAATTAAACAGCGATTAATGCCATTATGAGCCACAATTAAAATGGTTTTTCCCTCATGTTTCGGTAAGATTTCTCGCCAAAATTGTTGCGCTTGTTCGTAGAGAGATAATACTGGGTAATGTTCCTGTTGTCCCTCCAAAATCATCTTAAACTCGTGAGGACGTTCATGCCAACAACGATACTCTTCGGGGAATTTTTCGGCGACTTCCTGCTTGAGCATATTTTCCCACAACGGCAAATCAATCTCCATCAATTGATTGAGCGGCTGTAAAGGGGGAGAATTTTTGAGATAAGAGTGTATAATTTCGGCTGTGGCCTTCGCTCGTTGGAGAGGACTACAGTAAACTGCATCAAGATCTAGATTACTTAGAGAATCTCCCAATATTTGGGCATCATCACGCCCTTTATCTGTTAATACAGACTCATCACAACGGCCTTGAATCTTCTTTTGAGCGTTGTAGCTGCTTTGTCCATGACGCACGATAATAACTCGAGTAGTCAAGCGGCTTATCCTCCCTTATTTTGCCTATCCCTGTCTAGATTACAAGGTTTTGGCGATTAAAGTCATTCCACAAATTATCGGATTTATACTGAGTTTAATTACTTAAGCAGTCTTACTCAGCAAATTATGTTATGATTTCATGACAATTGATCCCCAAGGTGTTGATAAAATCGTGAATAGCTCTTAGATTGTAGAAAAACCCCCTTGACGTATAGCAGACCGGTTCTGTTACATAATATTAAGAAAACGATCCCCAGTGATCCCTTTTATCGTAGGAATCATGGGTCTAGACAACTCGCCCTCTCGTATAACCCCCGCCAGTTTTAGAGGACTGTCAACCGCTAAATCTCGGCAAGTGAATCTGAGTAAGAGTGCTATCTAGTTCCCAAGACTGGGAAAAGCACGATCAAAAAACAGGACAAATTCATCTAAATATGAGGTTAATCGTGAGGCATCTTGTCCTAGCCATTTAAAATCACAACCCCCAGGAGCTAAATACCGTTCCAAATAATCGGAGAGTGTACTTCATGGTACAAGAACGCCCACCCCTAGAAGAGATGACATTAAGGCAGCTACGAAAAGTTGCCAGTGAATGTAACATCTCTCGTTACAGCCGAATGCGTAAGGCTCAGTTATTAGAAGCCGTTAAAACAGCATTAGAAGCTCAAACTACTTCTCAAACTACTTCTCAATTTACATCTCAATTTACGTCCATATCTACTGATCAGGAGGAGCAAACAGTGGAAGCATCTAAATTTGATGTCGGTCAAGAAGATCAAATCGGAGGTCCTTTATCTTCCGTCGATGATGGTTTAGGGGACCTGCCCGGTGGCTACGGAGAAAGCCGCATTGTTTTGATGCCCCGCGACCCCCAATGGGCTTACACTTATTGGGATGTTCCCAATGAGCATAAAGAAGAACTCCGTCGTCAAGGAGGACAACAATTAGCCCTGCGGATTTACGACGTAACTGATATTAATCTAGATTATCAATCCCCCCACAACATCCAAGAGTATCTCTGTGATGAGTTGGCACGGGAATGGTATATGCCTATTCCTGTCAGTGACCGCGATTATGCAGTGGATATCGGCTACCGTTGTGCGGATGGTCGTTGGTTAGTGTTGGCTCGTTCTGCGCCGGTGCGTATTCCTCCGGTTTATCCTTCTGATTGGGTAGAAGATATCTTTGTTACGGTTAATTGGGAGGAAGACTTACGCGATAAGACGGTTTACACTCTGGTTCCTCCTGCTAAACGTCAAGCGGTTTCCGCAACCGACAACCCCATCTACAAGCAAATCTTTAACATGGCTCAAGGTGCAGAAGCACAGCGCGTGGCCGGTTCTGTCTACGGTTCTATGCAGCACGTTGCGGGTTCGCTCATGTCTTCTTGGGCGGTCACTGGCGAACAAGCCATCAGTTCTTATGTCTTCCCCTCGGGTGCGGGAATGTGGGCATTGCCTACTGTATCCGGTTTAAATATGTCCGGTATCGGCATGACCGCGTCTGGAGTAGGTATGGGAGCTTCTGAAATTCCCATCCGTCCTCGTAAGTTCTGGTTGGTTGCGGATGCGGAATTAATCGTTTATGGGGCTACTGAACCTGATGCTACTGTTACAATTGGTGGTCGTCCCATTAAGCTCAATCCTGACGGGACTTTCCGCTTCCAGATGTCCTTCCAAGATGGGTTAATTGACTACCCCATTATGGCAGTGGCGGCTGACGGTGTTCAAACCCGTTCAATTCAAATGAAGTTTACCCGCGAGACTCCCTCTCGTCATACCAATACTAAGGACGAAGCTATCTTAGAATGGCCCAGCTTAATCTAAACAAAAATTGATTTAAAACCTTTTAAATCTTAAAATAGCCAACTCAATTAATCCCCTAACTTTCCGCAGTTGGGGGTTCAATTTTGCTGTGGTCGCTCATTTATTTATCTGACTTTTTACGGCATCTAACCCGGTTCGAGGCTCGGTGTTATACCAATTTGCACTTTATAAAAATTCTCTGTATTTTTTTAAAGAAGTACCCCTAATATAATAATTATTATACTAATATACGATCATAACTGGATTTTTCTTGATGTTCGTTGCTCAACAAATTTTATTAATTTCATTGGCTTATGTCTGATCTAAAAGAAACTAATCTAACAATTGAGGAAGCTTTAAAACTTCTAAGGGAATATAGTTGTATCCAGGTTAAAACAGTAGACGCAAAAATACAAAAAGAGCAACTTCGGGAAGCATTACTGCTGATTACGAGTGTTTCAGAATACGAAAATATAGGCGTTTGTGCCAATAATGCTCAAGAGGGATTAGCCGCCTTATTCAGCTATTTAAAGGCCTTCGGATATCAGACTAATTTTGAGGCAACTGAAAAATTTGAGGAGCATCAGCCCGTCTATATTAAGTACAATACTCAAAAGCAATCTCACTATCTTGATTCCTATGCGGGAAGTTATAGAGGAGTATTGATTTCTTGTCAAGCCGATGATGATGCCTTAGTGGGAACTTATGGTCATTTTCCTCTCGATTTGTTTATGTAACTTCTTTGAATTTAAGCTCTGTTACTTCATGATTTAAAAAGTTTTTAATCCTCCTGGAGACGTTGACTACGTCGAGTACAACGTCTCTGAAATTAGGAGGTTTATCTGGCTTAACTCGATCATGGATGCTCATTTTATTAGTTAATATTCAAATTTTGATTTAAGCCTTTTTTCACCCAAGTTAAACAATCATAAGCTGATAAAAATATTTTGGGTGCGGCGATATTTTTGAGTTCATGGGGAGGATAATGATCATAAAAACACTTTCCTCCTTCTTGATGAATAATAATTAAATTGTTTTGATAAGTATAACGTTCTTTAAAATAATCTGTATTGCTAAATTTTTCGATATTTTTATCTAAATGTTGTTTAGCAATATCTATAATATCTTTAAAATTATTCGAGTAAAGTTCAGACGGATTAGTCGCCTTATGAAAAGGACTTTTATCTCCGTCCTCAGAGAGTAAACAATAAGAATAAATAAGTTCTCCTACCGTAATAGTAAACAGAAAAGGTATAATTAAATTACCTTTGTAAGAAACCGATTTTTCATAAAGTAATCGACTCATATACACAGGATTCACGAATAAATTTAGTAGATTTTCAAGTTGGCCGCTCAGGAAGTAGCAATAACTCATGAACCAACCCCACTTGTAGAAGTAGGCAAGCGTCGGAAACAAGTTGCCGACCCCAGGCTTTGGTAAAATAATACCTCACCCAGAGGCTGTAGGATAAAAGAATGTCAGACCTTGAAACTCTAATTGTACAAATTCGCACTGAAGCTGAGCGAGAAATTTTTCCCATTGATACAGGAGTTTATAAAGCCGCCGGTAAAGAACCCACTCAGCCTATTCTATATTTTGGCAACCTTAAGAGTCAAATTTGCTTTTTCGGGCGAGATTTAGGGCGAGATGAAGTCTATGCCGCTCAACCTTTAATCGGGGCTGCCGGAACCCTGGTTAGACAAGGGTTTTATGAAGCCATCTATAAAAAAAAGCCGAAAACGAAGAAAGATTTAGAAACGGTAGGTGATCGCGCCATTTTAACCAATACAGTACCCTACAAACCCCCAGGAAATAAAGCTTATTCCATTGAGGTTAAAGAACGTTTTCGTCCCTTTATAGAGCGTTTATTGGTACTGCACTGGGAAGGAAACCAAATTATTACATTAGGCACAGAAGCCTTTAAATGGTATGCTCCCTATGGAGCCAAAGGAGAAATCAATAAATTTTTTTTGCGAGAAGACCGCTATGAGGCTAAGTTAAAAGTTACTTTGGCGGCTACTGATGAGCAAAAAATGACCCATAAACGAGAAGTAACCCTTCTGCCTTTGCCCCATCCCTCTCCTCTCAATCAAAAGTATTATGAACTGTTTCCCCAGTTATTGCAGGAGAGGTTAAATGAATTTGAGTTTTGAGAGAGGTTAAATTTTTAGGTGGGCACTGCCATTGATTTGAACTGAGTCATAGGCAATGCTCACCCCCAAAGTACCAGTGCGGCTTGTTGATGTCCAGCTACTCAATTTAGTCAAAATAAAACAAAGTAACTAACTTGCGTTGTTCTTCTGCTTCCTGACAGGTATGTAGTAGGGTATGGCTGTCGTGAAAAGCAAAACAGATTAACTGCTGGCATCGAGAAATAATCTCACGGTTACAGATGGCGCTGGCTTCTCCTAGAGACAGATGGTCATTTTCGGGGTTTTCTACCAGATGAATGACTTGTCTGAGTTGTTCTTGAGACTCCCTCGGTTGACGTTCTAAACTTTGGGGGAGAATAACTGTCACTAAATTAGGATCAGCCCGCATAGCCCCTTTTATCGCTGCGGAATTGGTGCCGGTGGCTCCGGATGTCATAATCCGATTGCCCGATAATACAAGGGCATAACTCATCATCTCGATTAACTGTTGATGAGTGATAGGAACATGACGAGATCCTAGTAGAGCAATCCGTTTCGACCCGGTTTGCTGAATAGCTGCCAGTTCCTGGGTTAAAGTATCTAGGGTGGGAATATCGACTGACTGACTCAAAGATTTTCTCAATTGGCGAATGACCGGATGTTATTGTAGCAAATGTTGCGAGTGACAAGTGTTTGATGTAACAGTTTTTTGGAATCTATTTAAGTTTTTGAGACTTTTTTCGCTAACCGCTTGCTTTTAAATTTCGAGGTGTGTTAATATAGATTTCCGCATGGACGTATAGCTCAGTTGGTTAGAGTACATCGTTGACATCGATGGGGTCACTGGTTCGAATCCAGTTACGTCCACTCCTTTTATAGTTCTCCTTTAAACGCTTTGTCTAAGATGGCGGGAAGGAGGGCATTAAGTTCTTTTAGGGATTCTTGTCTTAAGCGCTTCATTTCGTCTATTTGGGTTTGTAGGTTGTCGAGGTAGGTTACGATTTCTTGTTGTTCAGAGAGAGGAGGTAAAATAATAGGTAATGCTTTCAATTTTTTCGCATTAATATTTGCTTGTCCCGTCATTTGTTTACGCTCATTAAACATATAAGTTCGCCCAAGAGATGAATTAATATACATTGCTATTAATGTAGGGTTAGCTTGAGCTTTATCAAGCCGTAAACGAATTATATATGATGCAAACCCATATTCTCCTTTAAGATTAAAAACTGCACATTTGCCGACTAATTCTGCGCTATTTGTACGATTAACTAGAATATCTCCTTTTTGAAGAATTAATTTATCTTTATTTTTTTCATGAATATCTAAATATTTTAACTCACTAACATCTAATATACCATTTTGAATATTGCCCATTCTTAAAATAGGAATTCCTACTTTATAATCATGAGTTTTTTCAGATGTGCCATAACAGTCATCAATAACGATATCTCCTAATTTTTTATTAGCCCAGTGTGTGTTTTTACAGATAGTAAATAAATTATAAATTTCAGCATTTATTAGCATCTCACACTCCCTAATTCCCGCTTCCTTTAACCCTCGTGCCTCTTCTATCTTGGCGACTAACTCTTCTATTTTGGCTATGATTCGCTGTTGTTCTTCGAGTTTAGGCAAAGGAATTTTCATAGAAAGAAATTTATCTTCCTTGAGGCGAATGCGATTAGTAGTACCTTCACTAGCAACTTTACACAGTTCTATAAAAGTAGGCGTTTTACTCATCCAGTTAAGAAAATGAGGTAAAATCCTATTAATATTTAGATTAAAAACAGGAAAATCATTAGTAACAATTGCACCATTGAGGCAATCTGGAATTAGGCCAAAAGAACCATGACGAGCATCAATTCGAGAGACAATAAATTGTCCTGAACGAACTTGTAATCGTTGTGAAGCTGCAATTTCTGTCCCTATTACTTCATTTCGTTCAACTACACCTTTACCCCAATATTTTACAGTAATTTGTTTATATTTTTTATTTGCTTCTATTTGAATCCAAGTATTAGATTTAATTAATATTTCTCCTAACGGCACTAAATCCCAATTCTGACTCATTCTTTACCCCTCTTTTTTTATTATTGTACTTAATTTCTTGTGAAACGCCCTAACCCTGAAGGGTTGGGCTATACGAGCAAAGCCCGCCTGCGCGGGCTAGATTAAGAATATAGCGTTTTACATACTCAAAATCTCCTGAATTTCCGCCATAATTTCAGCCACCCGTAAATCCTTAGCCATAATATCTGCTACTAACTTATCAGGGGGTAAATGTTCAAAATCCTGCCCTGAATTAGGGTTCTTTTGGTCTAAATTAAAAACCCTCCAGTAAATCTCATCCCCCTTAGCTTGTTCCTCCTTAGCAACACCCCGATAACGTTGTTCCTCAGCTTGAATGATACTTATTTTCCCTTTCAATTCCTTAATCTGTTTCTCAAGTAATTTTTTCTGTTCAACAGGGGTAAAATCCAGATTAGACACTTCTAAAACCTTAATTTTTTCCTCTAACTGTTTTATCTGCTTACTACATTTATCCGCCATTGCTAACGCTTCATTCGCCGCATCCCAATGAGGTTGTGCTTTTGCCTTAGCCGCCTCATAAACTGCCCCAAAATTATAACGCCATGCTTGCCCATTTTCCTCTCGATTATTCCACCATACTAAACACTCGTCAAAATCTCCATCTTGCATCGGTTTAGTTTTAGTAAATTTCTTCATTCCCTCTGGTAAAGCAACCTCATAATACCAAATTTCCTCCGTACTTCCAGACGCATCAAAAAATAACAAATTGGTGGGAATACTCGTATAAGGTTCAAATACCCCATTAGGCAAACGGACAATGGTATGTAAATTAAACTGAGTCAATAATTGTTCCTTCACCTTAGCACAAATTCCATCCCCAAATAACACCCCATTAGGAACAACAATACCTCCTCGTCCCGGTTTGGGATGTTTCTTCAGTAACCGCATAATTAACTGAAAAAACAATAACGCCGTCTCAGAGGTTTGCATTTTGGGCGGGAAATTATTCTTGATTTTTTCTTCTTCTTCACCTCCGAAAGGAGGGTTAGTTAGGATAATGTCTACTTGGTCTTTTTGCCCTAAATTAGTCAGAGGTTGCCCTAAACTATTTCGGTGTTCTACATCAGGGTATTCAACCCCATGTAAAAGCAAATTCATCTGAGCTAACATATAGGGCAAAGGTTTAGCCTCAACCCCAGATAAACTCGCCTGTAACATTGCCCATTCATCCGCCTTACATTGACCCTTTAAATACTCATAAACCTCAATTAAAAAACCAGCCGTCCCGCAGGCCGGATCGTGAATAGTTTCTCCTAATTTGGGGTCAATAACTTTCACCATAAACCGCACCACAGGACGAGGAGTATAAAACTCTCCTGAATCTCCCGCCGCGTCGCGCATTTCTTTGAGCATCGACTCATAAAAGTTGCTCAGTATATTGACTTCTTCAGAACTATCGAAATGAATATCATTAATTTTATTGACCACATCCCGCAATAATGCCCCACTAATCATGCGGTTATTCACATCCCGAAATACTTCTCGGATAAGGTCTTGTCGTTCTCTTCCTGTATTACTCTGAAGACTTCGTAAATAGGCAAATAGCCCGTCAGATTCCTTGCCATCTGGTAAAATAACTTTTTCATTATTAATAAACTGTAGAAACTGGTCACCGCTTAACAAATGAAGGGTTGTTTCCGGTTGATTGGGCTGTTTTACCCAGTCGCGCCAACGGTAAGGATATTTAAGTAAAGATTGATAGATTTTACCTTCTAAAAATGCCTCATCTTCCCTCACTTTTTCCATATCATCAAGTAGCTTGAGAAACATTATCCAAGTGAGTTGGGGAAGGCGGTCTAATTCTCCATTTAACCCTTTATCCTTCCGCATGATATCACGGGCAGATTTAATGACGCTGCCGAGGCGTTGGGCAGTTGTTTGGGATTGTTTTGAGGGGTTGTTGGTACGTTTGGGCATTTTTAGTTAGGTAAATAGTTCTCATTTAGAACTTCTTCTAAGGAAACAGAACATAATTCAGGGAAAATGTCAAGAGCTAACCCTGTCTCACTAGCGGCTAATTCTCTAGCATCTTGATAAGATTGAGAAAAAACTTCCTGCAAAAAAGGCTTTAAACTTGGGCTAGTTTGTAGGGCATCCCTCAATCGTTTTCGATGTTCTATGATAGTATAGAGCCAGCTATTAGTCCGTTTTTCAGCTTGATATTGATATTTTAGCAAGTGCATTAAGAGAATTCTCAAATTACTTTTACAAGCATTTTTTTCGCTTCTGCCCATACTTTCTAGTTCTTCAATTAAATTCTCATAGTCAACTTGCTCTAAATTTTTTTCTCTAAGTAATTGGGTCGTGGCTGTTAACCAAAGTAAAAAATCTTGTTCATAAAGAGTTTTAAGTGATAAATTGAGAGAAACTTTCATAACGGTTAGTCCTATTTAAGCCGCATACAATAAACTTTGTAACTGTTCAATAGCCTTTTTTAATTGTTCTGCCCCTCCAAACTTGTTGGAGATTTCCCGAATATTGCCAAACCTCTCCTCTACTGCTTTAACCTTCAGCGCTGCGGGTAAGACAAACTGCTGTGGCCCACCTTGAGCATAATTTTCTAACAATATCTCTAGGATAGCTCTTGCTTCCTGCCCATACTGCTCAAAAAAACTCTTTCCCTTGCGTTTTAGCTGTTCTGCACGTTGTTTACAGGTCATTATTGGTGCATCAAAAGCTATATGACATAATAAATCAAAAGGATCTGCTTCTGGTTGGTTCGTCACCTGTTTAAGGTCTTCAAAATCAATCCCTCTGTCTCCTAATTGTTCAATAATCTCCGAACGCCTCTCTGTATCTATCCACCGTTGCTGTATTTCTATACTAGACCGATAAAGAGTTCTAACTTGCTCTTTTGTATAATCGACTAACTTAAAACTCCGCAACCGGTTACCATTAGGGTCTAATTCATAAACAATTTCCCCAATTACCTCACATTGACCCCCATCATAATAATATTTCCGAGGGACAATATCTTCATCTTCAGCAATGCCTGTAAACCCTAATGGGGCATCATCTTCTGGCACATCCTCAGCCGCTTGTGGATTTTCAATAACCTCCTCTGTTCCCTCAACCGTTTGCCCCTCATCATCCATTTCTTCGGTTTCAATGCGTGTCGATTCTCCATCAAAAGCAGGGTCAGCAAAGAGTCGGGTGCTGTTAGTATAATCCAATATATAAAAGAAAGACTTACCGGCATCTTCTTCAACACGAGTACCACGCCCAATAATTTGTTTAAAATCGGTCATAGACTTAATAACCTTTGCCAACACCACATTTTTACAAGTCGGAACATCTACCCCTATAGCAAGTAACTTCGACGTTACAGCAATCACTGGGGTTTGAGTTAAAACATCCTGAAACTGATAGAGATATTCTTTCCCCACTTCTCCGGCAGCAGAAGTAATGCGGCAAACATAATTAGGATATTGACGCGCCAAATCAGCATTAAAATTATTCAACGCCCTAACCATTTCTTGAACATGGGGTTCATCCACACAAAAAACAATGGTTTTAGCAAAACGATCTGTTTTTTTGAGGAAATTAGTAATATGACGGGCTATTGCTTCAGTTCTCACTTTTAAGGCTACTGCCCGTTCAAAATCGGGGGTTTGATATTCTTCATCAGGAATAGTGCGCCCATACCTATCTAATTCATCAGGGTTAGGCCGCCACCCAAAGGCATCAAAAGTCGTCGTTACCCGATGAACGGTATAGGGGGCTAAAAATCCATCCCCTATTCCCTGTGCCAAAGAATAAGTATAAAGAGGATTGCCAAAATAACGATAGGTATCTACATTATCATCTCGTTTCGGCGTTGCCGTCAGTCCTAACTGGTAAGCCGGCTGAAAATACTCTAAGATTTTTCTCCAGTTGCTTTCATCCCTGGCACTACCTCGATGACACTCATCAACAATAATGAAATCAAAGAAATCAGGGCTATACTCTCGATACAAACCAATGCTCTTTTTATCCCCGGCGATGGCCTGATAAATAGCAAAATAAATTTCGCGGCTATGAATAGCTTCTCCTGCTATTTTATGGATAATATCTTCGGGAAATACAGCAAAATCCTTAAGCATGGGTTGGTCTACCAAAATATTTCTGTCTGCTAAATACAAAATTCTCGGCTTTCTATATTCCCTGTCCCGATTCCATCCCATCGTCCATAGCTTTTGACAAATCTGAAAGGCGACTGTGGTTTTCCCTGTTCCCGTCGCCATTGTCAGTAATAGCCGCTTCTGCTGTTGGAGAATAGCTTGAATAACCCGATTAATAGCAATCCGTTGATAATAGCGAGGGATTTTTCCACCGGTTAAATCAAATGGCGTTAAAAGCTTATCAGCCACTTCATCCGTCAATCCCTCTGCCTGCCGTTGTCTTGCCCAAAGTTCCTCCGGACTGGGAAATGAATCAATTTCTGTGATAAGCCCTGTAGTGTAGTCGAATTCAACAATTCCGGTGCCATTTGTGGCATAAGCGAACTTTAAGCTTAATAACTCCGCGTATTCCTTAGCCTGTTCTAATCCATCATAAGGGGATTTGAGTTTCCGTTTCGCTTCTACTACCGCTAAAGGAAAATCACGGGTATAACAGAGTAAATAGTCGGCTTTTTTCCTACGCCGTCGTCGAATCTTTTTGCTTGTACTTAGAATGCGCCCTGCATCAATATAATACTGTTCTGTAATCAAGTGGGGTTCAGGCTCCCAAGCACTTAATTTAGGTAAAACGTATTTACGACAAGTATCAGCTTCGTTAAGAGACATAGTTGTAGTGAAGTTAAATAAAATTTCAGCTAATAGTGTAAGTACCTGGACATAAATAAAGCTCACTATGTTAAGAAATGTAAAAACATTGAAAGTCTTACCTGTTCCCTGTTCCCTGTTCCCTGTTCCCTGTTCCCTGTTCCCTGATCACACAGTTAACTTTAATTGTGTCCAGGTACTTATCAATCTCATAAACTATAATTTATACCAGCAACATTGAACCTAACAACCGAATATTTCCGTATTTTTACTGGTTTTTTAACTGTTTTGTCAAAAAGATATTATTAATTTATATTAAAGCGTCTGGCTGATTATTCGTTTTAAGCATTCTTTAAATGAGCCGATTACCTTTCGCCGTAGGAATTATATTTTTTATTGATAAAAAATAGAGAGTTTTTCTTGACTCTCTTATTTGCTCATATTTAATTTTTTCAGAAAGCATTATTAAGAAAAAATTACTAATTCTTATTGCTTCAATTATTTCAGAAATTTTTTTTCAAGAGTTCCAAAATTATTAAACAATAAAAATTTAGTCTGACTTTTTCGCTTTTTGCCTCTTAAAAAACCCGCCAAAGCTTATAGCCATTCCTGTACCTAAAATAGTCAAAGGTTCGGGAACATAGCCGGTAGGGATTTGACGCAAGGTAAAGGCGGCGTTACCGTTAGCATCAATGGGTACATTCAAGACAAAAAAGGGAGCGGTTAGACTCCGAAATCTAAAACGATCAGAAATAATACTACCATTGTCAAAAGAAATATTAGTTCCCGAATTTGTCACCTCAGCAAAGCCTAGAACATCATCTATTAAATTAAGCACATCAAAAGGTGTAGAAAACGGTCCAAAAAAAGTAGTGAGAGCAAAAAGACCACTACTAGGGTCTGATTGAACAAATGTATTTCCTTTACCTGTCCCTATACTAATATCAAACTTTGTCCAAGTTTCATTAGAATTGTTCTGAAGTAGGTTGAAAAAGTCAAGCTCGACAGAGCTATTGGGTGTATATCCTGTCAGTTCAATTTCTACATCGAAAGGGCCTAAGTCTGTAGCTTCTTCAGTCAAAAAAAATTGATCGTTGCCCGACAAAAAACTCTCAGGATTGTATCGCGTTCTTACAATGTTCCAATTTCCATAGTATCCTATTACTGAAATATCAGCCGCGTGAATAGGTTGAGCCGCTAAAGCGAAGGAGGCTAGTCCGCTTACTAGAACACTCCCCCCTATACAGAGGTTAAGTTTAACCATCTTTATATTGTCTCCGAGTATTGTTTTAACCTAAACCCCGCCGTTGGTAGGCGAAGTGTAGATCAAAAAATTGTACAGCCATCCTGTTAGAGTTAAAGTTAGTTTTACCTTCAATCAAGTATAAGTTCATGTAAAAGTTATGGAGGCATGGAAAATTATTAGCATCAACCGCCTCCCCTCCAACTAAGTATTTTTCCTTATAATAAATAACGAACCAAAAGAAAAAATCAGAACCCGAGGATGAAAACGATCAAATCTCTACTACTAGGCGTAACCTTAGCCACCGTAGGGCTATCCCCCCTACCCGGTGCAGCACAAGTCAAAGACACCCAAGTAAACGCCCTGGTATCAGCCCTAAAACAAGCCGCACCCCCAAACCGTCCCAATGACGGAATGTATAGTTCTTGGCAAGTTCTCCCTGGCATTATCCCGAGTTGGACAAAACAATGTCTAGGTAAAGAAATGACCCCACAACAATTTGAGACCGATGAAAATGCAGCCCGTCAAGTGGTTAGCTGTATCGTAGCGCGAGAACTCAAAACCCAGTATAAAACCACTAATAATGAAACCCAAGCGGTGACGAGTGTAGCTTGC
The DNA here is from genome assembly GCF_000147335.1 of Gloeothece verrucosa PCC 7822. Taxonomy (NCBI): domain Bacteria; kingdom Bacillati; phylum Cyanobacteriota; class Cyanophyceae; order Chroococcales; family Aphanothecaceae; genus Gloeothece; species Gloeothece verrucosa. The sequence continues at coordinate 5,713,033 of NC_014501.1, read as the reverse complement.
TGGTGGATGACCGGCAAAACCACAGGATGTAATCAAGGAAACACAGGGACTTATGTCAACCGAGTAGTTAGTTTATACAAACAGCAAATGAAAGCTAAATCCTAAAAAACTCGGGGTAGGCGGATGTGCCTGCGCCTGCCCTAATTAGCTGACCTTCATCTCTAAACGCTAAATTTTGTACTTGGAGGGAGTTTTCAAGTTTATATAAAAGACGATTACTAGCTTAAAAAATTTATAGTAAGCAAATAAATCAATTGAATCTAGGAAATTGAGCCACAAAAAATGTTCTAGACTCAATTAAAATAAAACCGCCCTGCTTTTGTGTAGGGTAATATGGAATTAATTCCAGGAGTTATAAGTATGACTTTGCCATTAAGTAAGCAAGCAATGATCATTCGTACAGAGCGCGGATTGACGATTGCAGGCACGCGCATCACTCTTTATGATGTGATGGATTATGTAACGGCTGGATATCCACTTAAATTTATTCGGGGTTTATTCGATCTTACAGAGGAACAAATTAACGCTGCTTTAGCTTACATTGAAGCAAATCCTTCAGAGGTGGAAACCGAATATCAGCAGGTTCTCAAAGAAGCCGAAGAGCTTCGACAATACTACGAGGAGCAAAATCGTGAGCTAATTGCCAAAATTGCGGCACAACCGCCCAAGCCTGGAACCGAAGCGGCTTGGGAAAAATTGCGGGCAGCTAAGGCAAAGCGCGAATCAAGGGTATGAATTTTCTGATCGATCACAATCTTAAAGGTCATGCCTTAATTCTTTTTGGTGCTATTGCTAGTCAAGGCTGGCTTGATCTCGTCCCGATTCGGTTTGTGACATTTGCGGAGATGGAATTATCGATCAATAGTGACGATAGGGTTGTTTGGCGACTAGCTCAAGAAAATCAGATGATTTTGCTTACAGCCAATCGCAGCATGAAAGGAAAGGATTCTCTAGAGCAAGTCATGCGTGAAGAAAATACCTCAGCATCTTTGCCTGTGATGACGATTAGCAATGCTGACCGGCTACTAAACGACTCTCAATATCGAGATCGGTGTGTTGAGAGGCTGATTGAAATTGTACTTGATATAGCAGAAGTCAGAAGTCAGAAGTCCCCAAGTCAGAAGGAAAAAGCTTATTGCTATTAGGTTTGAGGTGTAAAAGATGTCCTAAGCACAGGAGCGGTTGCTATATTGATAGTTATCGAGGGGTAAGGCGAATTTTTATCCCCTAACTTGCTTGAGTATTAAGTGATTGCCCTCATATCGTTAGGTAGCATGACATTTGTCCGACTACTTAATATCAAATATAAAACAAAAGGGTAGTGCTACTGATTGCCTACCCCTAAACATAGATAAAAAATATTTAATTTTAAGCCGGATAAATTCTCAGCCTGCGGTTAGGTTCTTCCCCTAAACTATCCGACTGTAAGCGATAATGTTCGACTAACTCATGCTGCATCTTACGAATTTTTGCAGAACGAGGCAGCAACTCAACGGGCTGACCTGTAGGAATGACAATTTGTTCTACTGCTAGTCTTGCCTCTTCTAAGGCTTCAATTTCATCATCATTGCCGCCTCGGGTAAACAAGCGTAGATCAAACGCTTCTGGTAATTTTGGGTCATCCATCCCTAACAACCGTTGTAACCCCCGAGAAATTTGAGGAATGGTATTCGATTTAATTCCATAGATGGGAACTTGACGCGCCTTAGAAATTTGACGGAGTTTAGAATGGTTTTTCACGTGCGAGCGCAACGCTAACACCGCATCCGCCCCATTTAAATCTTTAGTCACCGATACAGGCAGATTTAATAAATCTATTACTTGATCTAACTGTGAGCGGCTGATCCCATAAGGATAAACATACACCGGCAAATCTTCCCCATTAGGGCCAGGAGTCCGTACCTTCTCAGTCACCGGTTCTTCCTGCAACCAAGACTGCTCCAGCATTCGATCAAACTCGAGGGTTTTACCATTTTTGTGTGAGGAAGCGAGCGGCGTTACTGGAGCCATACGGCCTGATGCTCGCCATCCCGTCGGGCGTGCGGGCGCTACAGATGTAGCACTCTTTGCCATTGTTCCATTGATCACGGGTTGGGATTCTTCTTGGGTAATTTTAACTTCCCCATGCTCATCAACGGTTCTCACTTGCAGGACCGGTTCCCGTCCCCGTAGTAAGTTATCAACGGTTTCGGCCACATCCTCATGCACGACCCAGCGTTGCCGCTCTAACATTTCTACCGCTATTTGGAATGTAGGAGGCGCTTTTCGCTCTAAAACGGTCTTCTGTGAACCTCGCCGACGCGCTTCTTCATCCCCTAAAGTCACCGCTTGAATACCGCCCACTAAATCCGATAAAGTTGGGTTTTTAATCAGGTTTTCGATGCGATTTCCGTGAGCCGTTCCCACTAATTGAACTCCTCGTTCAGCAATGGTTCGAGCGGCTAAAGCTTCTAATTCTGTGCCAATTTCATCAATGACAATCACTTCGGGCATATGGTTTTCCACTGCCTCAATCATCACTTGATGTTGTAATTCAGGGCGGGCTACCTGCATTCTACGGGCGCGACCGATGGCCGGATGAGGAATATCTCCATCGCCGGCAATTTCATTAGAGGTATCGATAATTACCACCCGCTTATTATAATCATCGGCTAAGACTCGGGCAATTTCTCGCAGGGCAGTGGTTTTTCCCACGCCAGGACGACCGAGCATCAAAATAGATTGACCGGTTTCTACCAAATCCTCTATCATAGAGATTGTGCCGAAAATAGCCCGGCCAATGCGACAGGTCAAGCCAATAATTTCTCCTGTGCGGTTACGGATAGCACTAATTCGATGTAAAGTGCGCTCAATTCCGGCTCGGTTGTCGCCGCTAAAGCTACCTACCCGATGTATACAATGTTGTAAGTCTTCTTTAGATACGGGAGTATTTCCCAAATCTATAGCAACATCGGCAAAACGGGCTTCAGGAAGCCTTCCCAAATCCATCACCACTTCAACTAAGTGAGAGTGTTTTGGATGCTGCTCAATGATCTCCCGAATCTGGGGCGGTAAAATGGCAAGTAATTGATTTAAATCGTCTGTAATTTGCATCCGTTGGGAAGGGAATTTTTCTGGCATTAATAACAATGGTTCTGTGTTAAAAATTGTTGATGTTGAAATGTTGTTTGTCTTGGGGTCTAACATAACCACTGGGTTTTTGTCAATGGGTTAGGGAATTATTTAACTTTGTTTAAGAGAAAAATCAGAGAATTAAAAGAATATCAATCTTCCACAGAGAGCAACTTGGGCATTTTGAGCGGCGCAACCAGCGAGTGAGCTTGTTGTACGGCGGCCCAAAGTAATTGCGGATGGTTTTCGAGATTTGAGTGGGATTGATGGGTGGTTTCTAGTTCTTGGAGAATAGACGATAGCAGCGAACGGGCATAACTCCCATAGGCAACACCTGAAACAAAAGAAGATTTAAAATTTTTTGTGGTTAAATTCGCCACAGGCCCACTGTTAAGTCCCTCAAGTGGTTTTAGGAGACCCATCTGTCTCAGTTTAGTGACTGTATAATGATTCGTTCCCCCGGCCAATTGAACATAACCCGGTATGCGGGCCTCTAAAACCTTCTGCGCCATCTCAATAGCGGGGTGGGTCGTTCCTTTGCCAATATCGCCACTCATCGGGCGACCATCGGTTTGCCACAACAGGGGACAGCTTAGAGGAGAAATCACTCGATAGAGAAACTGGAGATACTCAATTAACTCTTTATGGTCCTGACAACTAATGGCCAGGAGTTTGAGATGCTTACTCACTGGAGCGATCGCACTCCAGAGTCTGAGAAAATCTTCTCCGTGTCCTACTTGAGTATGGATTTCGATCGCATCAATTCCCATCTGTTCAATTAGAGGCGCGATCACTGTTGGGGTTGATACATAAGACCGAGCCGTAATTAACTGACTCGGACAGACCGGCAGACAGCGACCACACCCATAGCATCGCTGATCTATCACCCCGTCAAATGTAATCGCTTGTGCTGGACAAATTCTCTCACAGGGACGGAGACAGTCAGAGGGACATTGGGTAGCATCAAATTCAGCTTTGCGAAAATGAGGGTCTTCTCCGTCATTTAAACTCACCATTAACCAGGGTGATCTATGGCTGAGAAATCCTTTTTTTGCTGCCGCCTCTGATAATTGACTGGCTACCCTTAGCGCGTCCGATGCGGCTCTAATTACGGCAGGATCAGCCGCCACATCAATGCAGTCAGCACCGGCCAGACTATAGGCTAAGGTGAGACTACGGATAGCGGGAAGGTCTTGGAAACTTGCCCCACAAATCAGCTTAAACCAGTGACCTTCGGATAAAGCTTGCCAAGGAGAATACAGATTGTTCACCCTTCCATGCTAAATCTTTTAGGTAAAAATGGTGAAGTAGATTTTTACCGATTCCATATAGCTTAACCCGTTCATAATTTTTTCTATAACTTAGATTATTTTTGTATTATTATTGTAGCATAAAAACAAAAAAACAAAACAAGAGACAGGAGAGACAATAGTGCCTTTTTCCTTGTACTCTTGTTGACTGTTGACTTTTCGTCTATTAATCGGTTATCGCGCTCAACAACACCTCAGCCAGAGATAGGTCTTCCATATCATCAATAGTGATAGTATCGACGATATCAAACGGTGCCCCGACACTTTGGAGTTGATCATCAAGCGCCTTGAGGAATTCAGTAGCTTGCTTATCCTTACCCACTTGAATCAGAGAAATTCCTAATTCCTCCTCCCGTTCAACTTTTCGAGATGCCTCAATAATTTGCCGCATAACTGCTTTGCGATCATCCGGTTCTCCATCAGTGACAACTAAGACAGTTTCTCCATTAGCTTTAGTTTGTCCGGCTGCCTTACGCTGAAAATAATTTTCTAAAGCATCTTGTAAAACACTCGCTAAGTCAGTATGCCCCATTGGGTCATTTTCGGCATAAATTTGAGAAACTTTATCTGAAGTAACGTTATCGTAGCGTTTAAAACGGCCTGAGAAGAGATAAACCGTTATGCCATCTGGATCAATCTGTTCACATTTTCTTGCTAAAGCCAGGGTAGACTCTTGGGCAATTTCCCAGCGAGATTTTCCGCCAGGTTGATCGGAGATAGACATACTGCCGCTTTTATCAATAATAAGGGTATAGTCCCGGTCTTGAACTACAGAATCTGCCGCCATATTTGGCTATAACCTCCGTTCAATGTAACTCTTTCTCTCTTAGCCTATTACGAAGCTTGGTTAGTCCCTGAAAAAATTTTGATTTTTCTTACATTTTAGGAAACACCCGAACACCCGAACAGTGATCTTTCGCGCCGCGAGGGAGGGAACTGGGAACAGGGGAAAAGGAAGGGAGAATGACTAATAACTGGTCAATATACGATGACTTAAAAAGCCGGAAATGTAAAGTGTTGTAAACAGAGTTTATAAAAATCTTTAAAGATCCGCTAAAACCGGATTAACGCTTTAATGTAGTACATCACAGACGTATATTCAAGGATATGGCAATGGAGCAAGAAGCACAAAAGTATCGCATGATCTGCACCTTAACTTTTGGTGACATCTATGGTCAAATTATTGTTTGGTTAATTGTTATTTTTCTCAGTTTAGCATCAGCTTTAGCACTGTGGAGTACCACCCGTCAAATTTACGCTTTAGCGACTGTGGGGATAGTTTTAGTGCTATCTTTACCGTTTTTGCTTTTTGCTTTTGTCACAACTTTACTGAATCACATTGAGTTTACGCCCATTGAACAAGGCGCTAGCACTCGTCAATTTACTCCTGGGGGAACACTCAAAGCAACCAGTCAAAAATCTGCTCAAGCGGCAGGGTAATAATACTTATTAAGTTAACCGTTAACAGCTAACAGTTAATGGAAGTCAAAAAGACTTATAACTTGTATCACTGATTTTTGATTACTGTTAACGGTTAACGGTTAACTCATTAGGCTCCCATACCCGAATAATGTTTTAAACCTCTTCGCCATAACCAACGGTTAACAAACAAAAAAATCACACCCCAACCTAGAATAATGAAAATTCCTCTGATGAAATTAACCGGTAAACCTGTTAAAAGTGCGGCAGGAAAATAAATAAAATAAGGGAAGGGAGTCCAAAAAACCAATTCTTTAACCAAAGGAGGAAAAACATCTAAAGGAGCAATCATGCCGGCTAGAAAAATATAGAATAAAAACCAAAATTGTTCAATAGCCGTTGCTCTCTCAGTCCAAAAAGCCAGCATAGCAAAGGTATATTGAATAATAAATCGAACAAAAAAAGCGACAATGATGGCAACAGTAAACAAAAATAAACGGCTGTAACTGGGAACCCAAGCGGATTGAGGATATAGCACAAAGAACAAGATAATAAAAAACAACACGACAGGAATACGAGCGACTTTTTCAGATAAATGTCTAGCCAGATGATGCCATATAGGGTCAAGCGGTTGTAACAGTCGAAAAGAAAGAACACCCTCTACAACTTCTTTCTCAAAATCCCAGATTACCCAAACAACCGTCAGTTGTCGCACCAAAAAAACGGCAAAAAAGTAGCGGACAAACTGAAGAGAATCAAGTCCAAAATGGCCATTTTTTGATGCCTCTATCCAAACTCCCATTAAAATCAGAGGCAAGGAACCTGATAAAGCCCATAAAAAAATTTCCGCCCGATATTCCAACATATGGGCATAATAAGCGCCTAGTAAAACAATTGCTTTCTTAAACAGAGGCTTCATAATCAAACAGAAAAAACTACTAAGAGGTAAGAGAAACTTTGCCGCTTAAAAACAAACGCCCAATAACTTCTTCTATGGGAGGTTCACTCACACTTAAATCTAACACCTCTAACTGTGCCAAAATTTGAGCGATGGTGGTGGTTAATTTTTCCCGTTGGATTAAAAAACGGACTTCTTGCCCATCAATGGCTTCAATTTCGCCAAATTGGGCTAAATGTGCTTTTTCTACCGGATGAGCTAACTCTACCTTCACCTCGCGACAAGGAGCAAACCGTTCTAATAATTCTTCCAAAGCCCCATCATACATTAATTGTCCTTGATGGATGAGCAACACGCGCTTACACAAAGCTGTAATATCTGCCATATAGTGGCTAGTGAGCAGAATTGTTGCTTGATAGCGTAAATTATACTCTCGTAAAAATTCTCGCACAGCCACTTGTGCATTCACATCTAACCCTAAAGTCGGTTCATCCAAAAATAAAACCTGGGGATGATGAAGCAAAGCCGCTAATAATTCAGCTTTCATCCGTTCCCCTAAAGAGAGTTTTCTCACTGGTTGAGTGAGTTTTTGTTGTAAAGAGAGCATTTCCGATAACTCTCCTAAACGTTGCTCAAAAACCTGATCAGAAAGATTATAAATGGCTGCATTGATTTTTAAAGAGTCCAGAGCCGGTAAATCCCAGAGTAATTGCTGTTTTTGCCCCATCACCAGGCTAGTTTTGCTTAAAAATTGGGGTTGGCGGCGAAAGGGAACATAACCCGCTACTCGAACCTGTCCTGATGAAGGGTGAATTAGTCCAGTGAGCATTTTCAGGGTGGTGGTTTTGCCGGCACCATTAGGTCCTAAAAAACCCACCATTTCCCCGGCTTCAATGCTGAAAGAAATATCTTGAACCGCTTTAATTTCTCGGTATTGACGCTGAAAAAAGTGTTTGAGGGTGCCTTTAATTCCAGGTTGTTTAATGGCAACCGGATAAATTTTGCTGAGATTTTCAACTCGAACAATAGTCATGCTCAATAATAATAGGAGTCGGTTCTATTCGATCCTAATGAATTATTCAATAAAAAAGCTCGTGCTACTCAAGAGCTAAAAAAAGAGGGGGTATTCTTTGATCGGAAAACCCCTACCTAGCACTATAAATTGTAACTGATCGATGTTATTGGTGTGGATATGGCTCAATTGCGGTTTTTTCTGCTTTTAGCTGGCTATTTTAACTTAATGCTGCATGAGAACGATCGTAGGTTGCCCTGAAACTCGACTGCGGCTTACCCTGTATTGTACTCCAATATTCTACTTCGTCCATTTCTAAGCCAATTTCTGCGGCTGTACGTCCTAGCATTGATTGTTGACGATTTTTGATGATCTGATGATGGCGAGCCATGAGAGCGCGAGCTTGTTGTTGAGCAGACATAATCCTTGCCTCCAAATTGCTGATGGATTTTTTAGGGGGTTTACTTAGCCTCTTTAATATATATAGCATATAATTCTGTATCAAATTTTACTAAATCTCAAAATAATTAAAAAACTTAATAAAAGTTTCGGGATCGTTCCAGGCACAGGAGTAATCTTATTATCACAAAAATTGCAATAATACAATGGCTCTTAACATTTTTTATAAATTGACTTGATATAAACTTTAAAAAGGAAGACTATTGGTAAAAAAGTTTAAAGTTTTCTTGAAAAAGCCAAATAGTTGAAGTGAAATTGCTCATTTAGCCTGAATAAATTTTATAATTAATTTAGAGTTATCAATTTACTTTTTTAGTAAAAAATCATTCCAATCATCAAAAATCCTATAGCTATAGCGTAATTCAACCTCAAGAAACTTAAATATGAAACAAAATCTTAATCACTAAGTTTATGTACCTAGGGGCACTAAGTTAAAAGATTCCCCTTGGAATCCATAACTTAACACTCGTTCAAAAAAATTCCTATTTTACTAATGCTATCCCAAGAGCAACAGGCCAGTCAGAGTATCTATGAGCTATCATCTCGCTACAGAAAGTCTTAATTTAAGTCTAGGAGGACTCGTGTTATTTATCCTAATCTCTTGGATAATAAAATTGAAAAAATATTCCAGTTTGGCTCAATCTCTGGCTTATTCAAAAACTCAATTAGAAGAAAACTTATTAGAAGCACAAATAAAAATTAAATCCCTGGAAGAAGAATTGCAGGCAGCTAGAGAAGAAAACAAATTACTAGAAACAAAGCTTAAAATAAGACAACATTTGTTAGAGTTTCAAAAAGATAATTTGAAACAAAATGGTCTAAAAAAGCTCAGAGAATCTAGTCAAGCAGCAAAAACCTGTCAGGTTATCCTAAAAAATTATAGCCAAGACGAGCAAGGAAATTGTACCAATTGTATTGGCGTTAAAACTGATGTTACCGAACCTAAACAAGCTGAAATACAACGAGAGCGTTTTTTTACGCTTTCATTAGACCTACTTTGTATTGCTGGATTTGATGGCTATTTCAAATGCTTAAATCCTGCTTGGGAAACTACGCTAGGATATTCTACAGAAGAACTCATAAGTCAACCCTTCATAGAATTAATTCATCCTGATGAACGAGAAGCCGCCTTAACAGAAATCGAACGACTAGGTAGAGGACAATTAACTTACCACTTTGAAAATCGCTATCGCACTCGAGAAGGAACTTATCGCTGGTTAACTTTGACAGCCGTTCCTTATGTAGAAGAAGGGTTAATTTATGCTGTTGCTCACGATATTACTAAGCGAAAACAGACTGAGGCAGAAATTCAGCAAACCCGCAATTTTTTACAAACGATGATTGACCATTTACCCTTAGCGGTCTTTGTTAAAGATGGTAAACCCGAAACATTTAGTCAAATAATTTTATGGAACAAAACCTGTGAAAAAATTTTTGGAATCAGTGCCACAGAAGCCATCGGTTCAACAACTTTTGAGCATTTCTCTGACTCGCAAGCCGAATTTTTTTACCAAAAAGATCGAGAGACTTTTGCCCGCCGTATGCCGCTAGAAATCCCCGAAGAAGAGGCGGATAGCTACTCGTTAGGAAAAAGACTACTTCATACCGTAAAAATTCCCCTTTACGATGAGCAAGATCAACCGCAATATTTACTCTGTATTTCTGAAGATATTACTGAGCGAAAACGAGCCGAAGAAGCCCTTAAAAAAAGTGAAGAACAATTCCGGCTAGTCTTTCAACACTCGCCTATAGGCATAGCCATAGCTACTCCAGAAGGAAAATTAGTGCGAGTTAATGAGGCATTTTCTCAGATGATGGGTTTTACAGAAGCCGAATTACTCAAGCGCACTTGTGGAGATTTAACCTATCCTGATGACCTAAAAAATGAAATACCTCTCCATCAAAAATTATTAGCCGGAGAAATTGCCTACTACCGTCTGGAAAAACGTTATTTAACCAAAAAAGGCCAAGTTCTTTATGGAATGCTTCACGTAGGATTGATTAGAGACGAACAAGACAAACCCCTAAATTTAGTGGGTCAAGTGGTGGATATTAGCGAAAAAACTCAAGCCGAGATCGCCTTACGAGAAAGTGAAGATCGTTTAAGCCGCATTATTACCACTATCTCTGATGGGTTAATTGTCGTAAATAACCAAGGAAATATTAAATTTATTAATCCCGCAGGCGAGAAACTTTTTGGACGTTCTCAAGAGGAATTGCTCGAGCAACATTTTGGTGTTCCTTTTGTGGATGGAAAAACCACCGAAATTTTTATTCGTCATGCTAACCAACAACTGATTGTTGCTGAAATGCGGGTAGGGCTAATTATCTGGGAACAGCAAAAAGCTCATTTAATCTCTCTTAGAGATATTACTGAGCGCAAACAAATAGAAAAAGCTCTCTCTGAAAGTGAGCAACGCCTAGAAAGTATTCTTAATTCTATTGAAGATGTCGTTTGGTCAACTTCGGCCACCACTTTAAACCTGATTTATCTTAATCCCGCTACCGAAAGAGTATATGGCTGTTCGATTGAGCAATTGTTGGCAGAAGGAAATCTTTGGTTTAACCTGGTACACCCTGACGATCAAGCACTTATCGATGCTCATTTCAAAGCTCTCGAGGACACAGGACATAGTGAATATGAATATCGCATTGTGCGACCAGATGGAACAGTTCGCTGGCTTTACAGTCGTTCTCGTACCATTTATGACCCTACTGGAAAACCGATTCGTTTTGAGGGAATTGATAGCGATATCACTGAGCGCAAATCCTTTACCGAACAACTTCAATATAATGCCTATCACGACCCCCTCACCAGTCTACCCAATCGTATCTTTTTATTGGAAAAATTAGAAGAAGCCCTGAAAAAAAATCAAAACCGAGAAAATATTTTTTTTGCGGTTCTTTTCCTCGATCTCGATGACTTTAAAGTGGTTAATGATAGTTTAGGTCATATTGTCGGGGATCAACTCTTGATAGCCATCGCTCAACGTCTAAAAACCAGCTTGAGTGTGCCGCATACTCTAGCCCGGTTTGGGGGTGATGAATTTACCATTCTCTTAGAAGAGATTCAAAGTACCGATGAGCCGCTCAAAGCCGCTCAAAAAATTCACAACGACCTGACTCAGCCTTATGACCTCAATGGTCAACAAGTTTTTATCAGTACCAGTATTGGTATTGCGCTGAGTGATCCCAGTTATATTCATCCACAGGAAATATTACGAGATGCCGATACCGCCATGTATCAGGCTAAAAGATGGGGAAAGGGAGGTTATGCAGTTTTTGATCAACAAATGCACCTACGAGCCGTTAAACGTTTACACTTAGAAATTGAACTGCGGCAAGCCATTGAGCTAAAAGAATTTTTATTATATTATCAACCAATTGTGTCCTTAAGTACGGGTTATTTAACTGGGTTTGAAGCCTTAATTCGTTGGCAACATCCGAAAAAAGGATTGATCTCCCCGGTTGAGTTTATTCCTATTGCTGAAGAAACAGGTTTAATTGTACCGATGGGAAAATGGATTACTCAACAGGCTTGTCGCCAACTTAAATTGTGGCAAGAGCAATATAACCTGAAAAATCCCTTGCAAATTAGCGTCAATCTTTCTAGTAAACAACTGAGGAATTCTCATCTCATAGAAGAAATTGATGAGATTTTGGCACAGACCGGCATAGACCCGAGCAGTTTAAAATTAGAAATAACGGAGAGTATGTTAATGGAAAATGTGGATATAGCCATGAATATTCTCATTGAACTGCGAAAGCGTAATATAGAATTATGCTTGGATGATTTTGGGACGGGATATTCTTCTTTAAGTTATTTACATCGTTTTCCGGTGACTACCGTTAAGATTGATCGCTCCTTTGTCATGCAGATGCAGCCGGGCAATAGCAATGCAGAAATTGTTCATGCCATCATTACTCTGGCACACTCTTTAGAGATGACAGTGACCGCAGAAGGCGTAGAAACTCAGTTGCAATTACAGCAACTCCAATGGTTAGAATGTGAACAGGCACAGGGTTATTTCTTTTCTAAACCTTTGCCGCCAAAAGAAGCAGGCACTTTAATTCAAGCTTTTCCCTGTTGGAAATAACTAATGACTAAACAAGGCGATCTCGTGGAAATTGAAATTACTGACCTTAGCAGTAGTGGGGATGGTGTAGGACGTATTGAGGGATGGGTGGTATTTGTTCCTGATACGGTGCCTGGTGATCTCGCCTTAGTACGTTTAATTAACTTTAAAAAGCAATATGCTGATGGAAAACTCGAGCAATTAATCGAAGCTTCTCCTCATCGCATTCGCCCCCGTTGTATCGTGGCTGATAAGTGTGGCGGCTGTCAATGGCAACATATTAACCCAGAATACCAAAGAACCGCTAAATCCCTAATGGTAACCCAAACCTTGCAAAGAATCGGAGGGTTTTGTGATCCTCCCGTAGCCCCAATTTTAGGAGAGGGAAACCGCCCCGAACTCAAGCCGCTTGAATATCGCAATAAAGCCAGTTATCCGCTCGGAATTTCCGCTCAAGGAACCGTTAAAGCTGGCTATTATCGCCGCCAGACTCATCACATTGTTAATCTTAATCAATGTCCGGTGCAAGATCCCCGCCTCAATCCTTTTTTAGCCAAGATCAAAGCCGATATTGCCGAGCGGAAATGGACAATTTATCAGGAAAAACACCATCAAGGACAATTGCGCCATCTGAGTTTACGCATCGGACGACGCACCGGCGAAATTTTATTAACTTTAGTAACAACTGATGTTCACTTAAAAGGCATTGAGGAACAAGCCCAAATTTGGTTAAAACGCTATCCGGGATTAGTCGGAGTTTGCCTCAATTACAATCCGAGCAAAACTAATGTGATTTTTGGGGAGCAAACCCAAACCGTTGCAGGTCGCCCCTATTTACGAGAAATTTTTGCCGAACTCGAGTTTGAGTTACGTCCTGAAACCTTTTTTCAAGTTAACACCGAAGCCGCCGAGGCTCTAATTGACGTTATTTTTGATAAACTAGAATTACAGGGAACAGAAACTCTCGTTGATGCTTACTGTGGCATTGGCACGTTTACATTACCCTTAGCTCGACGGGTAAAACAAGCGTTCGGTATAGAACTTCACAGTAGCTCAATTATTCAAGCTCAAAAAAACGCACAAATTAATGGACTCTCGAATGTTAGCTTTATGACTGGAGCAGTGGAGACGTTATTGCCCCTTGTAGATATGACCCCCGATCTAGTGTTGTTAGACCCGCCCCGTAAAGGTTGCCCTCCCACAGTGATCGATACTCTTTTGAAACTTAAACCGCCACGTATCGTCTATATTAGTTGTCAAGTGGGCACTCTCGCCCGGGACCTAAAACAACTTTGTGACAAAGGCAGCTATCATTTAACGTTTGTGCAGCCAGCAGATTTTTTTCCCCAAACCTCTCATGTCGAATGTGCGGCATTTCTGAGTCAAGAATCCCTTAATATGATATGATACTAATGGTTGAAACAACTGAAAATTTTCCCTAAAATACCTATTTATAGGGGAATAGAATGCTAGACATTCTAACCCAAAAATTGCCTAAGTTGTTAACCAAAATCTAATCTATTAGGGATTAGAAAAACCTTAAAATAAGTAAAAAATTTTTAATGAAAAGCCAAGCACACTTGACCTAGACGACAAAATTATCGATAATGTTTTTTGGGTAAATGAAGCTAAAACGAGCTTTAACTGTACAAATCAAACTTAAGCACATCCTTAAACAACTATGAAAAGAGCCATCTTGTTTAAAGGAGAAAACCTCTTAAATAAAAAGAAAAATAAGCTTAAAAAAAACCACGAGGATGAAAAATGGAAGGATGAATAGCCATCTTGATTAAAACCATCTCAGAAAGCATTATCTACGCAAGATAAACCTTGCCACCAATAAGCAAAAATTTACTTAATATACAAATTTAGAGGTAAAGCCCGTGATCGCTATTTCACCATCTTCCGCTCAACCTAAGTGGAGTACAATGAGCTTCGCTTCCACCCTCTACCTCTGCCCAGTATTAGATTTACTGCTGGCAAATATTCCTAAACAATTGCAGCCAGAGATTAGGTTAGGGTTACAAGAAGCACTCGTGAATGCAGCTAAACACGGTAATAAATTAGATCCAAGCAAAACAGTTGTCGTTCAATTCTCAGTGACAAAAGAAGGATACTCTTGGGTAATTTCTGACCAAGGTAGCGGTTTTGCTACTGAGCAAGTCAATAGATGCAATTGCGATAATGATTGCGATAGTCATTGCGATAGTCATAGCAATAGTCATTCATTACCCGATTTACCGCCAGAGGAATCAGAAAGCGGTCGAGGGTTGTGTATCCTTCATCAAATCTTTGATCAAGTCCACTGGAACCGCCAGGGGACTCAACTGAGACTTTCTAAGCAAATTAAAAAAGGTAAACGTCAACCTTTATTTAATTGAATGATTGCCATGACTTGGACAAGGAGGCGCAGAAATAGACCGATCTAGCCATCCAGTAGCTTGCTCAAGCCGCTCAAGAGCTTCTTGAGGTTGGTCCTTAAGCAAAAAAACTAGAGCCGCCGCCAATAGCTGACTAGCTTGGGCGTTGCGGTTTGCTTTTAAACGATGCCAGTCATTAGGAGTGATGGTCAAACGTGCGGCTAGTGCTTGAGCTAGTTCAACAGTGCTAACGTCTTGTAGAAGCTCGTCGTGAGATAGCGAAGTTTGTTGAGACATAAAAATTTAGATTTGAGAATGATTATGGAAGCAAAAAATCTACTATATATAGTTTAAGCAAGCATTGTAAAACATGACAGAATGTCTCATAGCAGCCCAAACCCTCTTAACGACTACGGTGAAGAATTTGAGCAAGATTTAGCTAAAGCTGAACAAGCATTAGAAAAACTTAAGCAACGCTATGCACTCATCTTAGAACAAAGCCAAAGGCAAGCCGAACTGCACGAACAGCGCTCCTTAAGCGAACAAGCATGGCAAAATCATCCCACACCTGAGCTAGAAGTAGAATTAAGGCAAATTGAAGCGCAAATACAAGAGTTACAACTGACGCTAGAAAGTGCATTACTCTCTAGTGACGACCTCAAGCGGCTATTTTGGCAAGGGTTACGAAGTGGGCTGCTTAGTGAATTATTTTGGCAGATTGTTCGATTTGGCGGAATAGGGATCATTATTGGTTGGATACTCAAATCTTGTAGCAAATAAGGATTTAAATGGATAATTTTTTAAAAATACCTGCAATTTTGCCTGATGAGGAATATTTTCAGACAATTTTATCGAATCAAAACCTCAAAATAGAGCGTATTATTTCTCGAGGCCAAACTACACCCGAAGATCAATGGTATGACCAAGAGCGGGACGAATGGGTAATTTTACTACAAGGAGAAGCCGAACTCTCTTATCAAGATGGCTCAAAAATTCGGCTCAAAGGCGGCGACTATTTGTTGATTCCTGCCCATGAAAAACATCGAGTAGATTACACTAGCATTGATCCTCCCTGTATCTGGTTAGCAATTCATGCTAATTTAGCTAGTATAAGTTAAATTTTGGCATTCAAGAACCAATGGCATACAGAAACATTACTCTTCAACCCGGTACATTATGGAAAAGAGTGATAGAGCAAAGCGAAAAAGCTCTTGAACTCGGGGCACTTCAACCGATCCCCACTGAGTATGAATTTGTTGAGCAAGAGGGTATGACTTTTTTAGTCAGGATCATCTCTAACCTTGCTCGTAAAGAAGAAGCCAAAAAAAAATCCACAGAACAAAAAGCCTTTAACCCGTTTCTTCCTTATGAAGAAGATTTATTTGTCAGCGATATTTCACAGACTCATTTATGTCTGTTAAATAAATACAATGTTGTGGACCATCATCTGCTGATCATTACTCGCTTGTTTGAGGACCAAGACAGTTGGCTAACCTTAGAAGATTTTGAGGCTTTGTGGGCAACTTTAGCAGAAATAGATGGGTTAGCTTTTTATAATGGTGGTCGAGTAGCAGGGTCTTCTCAGCAACATAAGCATTTACAGTTAGTGCCTCTTCCTTTAAGTCCCATCGGCGAAAAAATCCCTATTTATCCCGCTATTGCCTCAACGGTCTTTGAGCCAAATTTAATCGGTAGGAGCCTCTATTTGCCCTTTATTCATGCCATCGCCAAGTTAAACCCTGATGGCATCAATTCACCAATAGATGCAGCCGCAACGAGTTTAGCGTTATATTATCAATTATTAAAAAGTGTAGGACTAATTGAAGATGAAATTAAAAGTCCCAAACAGACAGGTCCTTATAATTTATTAGCAACGCGAGAGTGGATGATGATTATTCCTCGAAGGCAGGAGTTGTTTCAATCTATTTCTGTAAATTCTCTCGGTTTTGCTGGTGCTTTATTAGCCAAAAATTCCGAACAAATGCAATTTATTAAGGATTACGGGCCGCTAACCATTCTTAAAGAAGTTTCTTTAAATAGGCAAGAGGCGCTCTTGCAAGAGAAAACAGGGAAAATGACTCAGTAGTCGAACACTCATTAAAGTTAACTGTGAGGTTAGGGTGTGGGGTGTGGGGTGTGGGGGAATTGTGAGCGTTTGACAATTCTTTATACAGAGTCCTTTATTTATGTCCAGGTACTTAATAACTAATGACCAATGACTAATGACCAATGACTAATAACTAATGACTAATGACTAATGACCAATGACTAATCATTCCAGAGATAATTAATATGAGTTTTTTTGAAAAATTACAAAATGCCATTGCTCAAAATCAAAGTTTACTGGTAGTAGGACTCGATCCCAACCCTGAAATGATGCCTTTAGAGCAATCTTCTCCTGAAGACCCTGATAATTTGCTCACGGATTTGTGGGAATGGTTAAATTATGTCATACAAGAAACCTCGGATTTAGTCTGCGCCTATAAACCCACATTAGGCTTTTATCAAGCTTTAGGAATTAAGGGATTAGAATTACTTTTAAAAGTCCTAGATAGAATTCCTCAACATATCCCCATTATTTTAGATGCTAAACACGGGGACCTCAATACTAGCACGGTGTTTGCTCGAACCATTTTTGAACAATGGAAAGTGGATGCGGTCACCTTAAATCCTTATGCTGGTCTGGATCATGTTGCTTCTTTTTTAGTCTATCCAGATAAAGGAGTATTTATTTTATGTCATACCAATAATGCCGGAGCGATCAACCTACAAGAATATCCCACTGCTGAAAATCCTTTTTATTTACAAGTAGTCAGAGAAGCTCAAACTTGGGGTTCTCCCGAGCAACTCTTTTTAGAAGTAGGAACTACCAAACCCGAAATTCTTAACCAAGTACGGAGTTATGCCACTGAAAGAATTATTTTGATACGAAGTATTTGGGATAAAGGTAATAATCTTAAGCCAATTTTAACGGCAGGTTTATCTCAAGAAGGGAATAATTTATTAATTCCTGTGCCGCAAGACTTCTTGCTCAAAAAGAATGTCGCTCAAGAAATAAAAGCTTTAAGAGAAGAAATTAATCAAACTAGAACTGAGATAGCAAAAGAAGATTTGCCGGCTCAACTTTGGACTCCTAACGTCTGTTTTTTAAAGCAACATCCCCATCAAAATTTGATTTTACAGCTATATGATATAGGCTGTCTTTTGTTTGGAGACTATCTACAAGCATCGGGGGCAACTTTTTCTTATTATATTGATCTACGTCGTATTATTTCTAATCCCCAACTCTTTCATCAAGTCTTAGATGCTTATGCAGAAATTCTTCTAACTTTAACCTTTGATCGCATTGCCGGCATTCCTTATGGTTCATTACCCACTGCTACCGGCCTATCTTTACTTTTACATCATCCCATGATTTACCCTCGTAAAGAAGTCAAAGCTCATGGCACTCGTCGAGTGATTGAGGGAACTTTTCATCCTGGGGAAAAAGTGGTGGTGGTTGATGATGTTTTAATTAGTGGCAAAAGTGCGATGGAAGGGGCAGAAAAATTAAAATCAGCCGGTTTAAAGGTAGAAGATATTGTCGTTTTTATCGATCATGAAGAGGGCGTGAAAGATAAACTTAAAAATCATGGCTATAATGCTTATTCTGTTTTAAGTATTTCTGAGATCACAGAAACCCTTTATGAAGCCGGTAGAATCAATGAACATCAATATCAATGTTTAGCGAAAAAAGATTCCTCTCAGTAAATAAAACCCCGTCCTCCCTGAGTGAGGTTTAAATTTTTAGGACTTACGCACTGTAATGAAATCAGTAGGGTTTGAGATGACATAAAATCATTGTTTTTAATTAGGAGTGCGTAACTCCTAATTTTGCCTGAGAAAGTTTTTAAGGGGAATTACCGCTATTTTCCCCGAGTGAAGAGGAATAGCGGCACATAATACAGTTAGTGTTAGATTAATTAATTGCTGGAAAAAGAATAGGCAAGAAACCCGACATTAAACTAATCCCAAATCTAATCTCTCACTTCTATTAGAATTAATAGTCGCCGCCACCACGACGAGAAAAATTATTATTTTTGCGATAGCCGCCACCTGATCCACGATTACTGTCCCTGTTGTCATTTTCCCGAGGTCTAGCTTTGTTGACTTTTAGCTGACGACCCATCCATTCAGCACCGTCTAAGGTTTCGATTGCTTTGTCTTCTTCATCATCTGTCGACATTTCTACAAAGCCAAAACCCCGTTTTTTCCCCGTTTCTCGGTCTTCAGGTAAATAAACTCGCCTCACTGTACCATATTCCGCAAAAACCTCACGTAATTCCCCTTCTTCTACCTCGTAGTGTAAATTACCAACGTAAATCGCCATGGATTATCTCCAAAAATCAAATCACAATGCAGTAGAGCCATGTCAGAAACAACAGCCAGCCTATAACCTAGCGATGAAATCCATCAAGATTAGAAACAATTGCCGCAACTGAACCTAACTCTTATTTATTAATAACCTAACACAGGTTTAGAGATTTCTGACCATGCCTTATGGAAAAAATGTTACAAACTGCAAAGTTAGAATAGAAAAAATATGGAGCAGATGACAATGAATCAAAAAAATCCCCCTCGATGGGATGCCGGACGATTTTTTGAAACGTTAAATTATTTTGAAGTTATTCCTTTTTTCAGTTGCTGGCAACGACTGTTTAGAGGTCATCAACAAACTCAAACTGTAAATTTGGGGAAAAAGAATATGGGAACAATTTTGGTAGCCGGGGCAACAGGCGGAGTTGGTAAGCGCGTGGTTCGTCGTTTATTAGACAATAAATATCCTGTACGTGCTTTAGTCAGGGATAGTCAAAAAGCGAGGGAAATATTAGGGGATAAAGTAGAACTGTTTGAAGCCGACCTGACTCTTAAAGAAACCTTAACCCCAAAGTTAATGGAAAATGTAGCGGCGATAATTTGTTGTACAGGAGTGCGGGTACAACCGGTAGAAGGAGATACGCCTAGCAGAGAAAAGTATTATCAGGGAATAAAATTTTATCTACCTGAAGTGGTAGATAGCCCCGAGATGGTGGAGTATCAAGGCATTAAAAATCTAATAGAAGCGGCGCAAAAATATTTAAAATTTAAACTTCCAGAAAGAACCCTTTTTGATTTCACTAAGCCCAGCACTGAGTTAAAAGAAACATGGGGAGCGGTGGATGATGTGGTGATGGGAGGAGTCAGCCAAAGTTCTTTGCGACTCGACTCAAAACGAGCAGTTTTTTCAGGGAATGTGTCAACAGATAATAACGGGGGCTTTGCTTCTGTGCGGACCCGCAATTTAGAGCCGCCTTTGGATTTATCTGAATACGAAGGAATTGAACTGAGGGTTCAAGGAGATGGTAAACGTTATAAATTTATTATTCGTTGTGAGGGGAAATGGGATGGTATAGGTTACTGTTATTCTTTTGATACGATTTATAACTTTACCCAAACTATACAGATTCCTTTTGCCGATTTAATTCCGGTTTTTCGGGCTAAAACGGTTCCCGAAGCCGGCGCTTTTGATGCGAGTAAAGTTTATTCCATGCAGTTGATGCTGAGTAAGTTTGAATATAATGGGGGACTCAATCCTAAATTTTCGCCGGGATTGTTTGGCATAGAAATTGAGTCAATCAAGGCTTATGGCGGTAAACCTAAACCCCAATTTATCATGATTAGTTCGGCCGGAGTAACTCGTCCGGGTCGTCCTGGGATTAATTTAGAAGAAGAACCGCCGGCGGTGCGGATGAATGATCAATTAGGGGGTATTTTGACTTGGAAGTTTCGAGGAGAGGAGGTTGTGCGTTCAAGTGGGTTAGCTTATACCATTGTTCGCCCCTGTGCTTTAACCGAAAAACCCGCAGATAAAGTTTTAATGTTTGCTCAAGGGGATAATATAAAAGGTCAAGTGAGTCGGGAAGCCATCGCCGAGTTATGTGTGGAAGCTTTAGAACTTCCTAATGCCTGTCATAAGACTTTTGAAGTGAGAGAAGAGGAACAACAAGCGGCTTCTATTAATTGGCCAGATTTGTTTGCTCAGATTAATCGTGATTTAAGTTAAATAGCACTAACGCCGGTAAGCTAAAGCAAAGCGCTCAATACCGGCAAAGTCTGGGAAAATTTGAATGTTTTGATAACTTCCTTGACACGCTAATAATTGAGCGACTTGCTCCGCTTGTCCGGCCATCATTTCAATTAACCAAATGCCGCCAGAACGTAAATATGGCGGCGAACTTTCAATTAAATAACGAATAGACTCTAAACCCCCTTCACCCCCATCTAAAGCTATATGAGGCTCATGATAAGCCACTTCAGGGTCGAGAGTCGCAATTAACTCTGTGGGAATATAAGGCGGGTTAGACACCATCCCGTTCACTTGTCCCCTTAAAAATTCTAACGGTGTCCACCAAAAACCTTGTTTAAAATGAATTCTCTCGGCAAAACCCCACTCGATGGCATTGTCTTCGGCAATGTCTAAAGCTCCCCTACTCCGATCTACTGCATAAATTGTTGCATTTGTCAAGATATCGGCGAGTCCCAGAGCGATCGCGCCGCTACCGGTACCTAAATCTACCCAATTTCCTGATGCAATATCGAAAAGGGGGCTTTCTGGGATAGCTTTCAGCACGATATCGATAATATATTCGGTTTCTGGGCGAGGAATGAGGACATCTGGAGAAACTTTAATTTTAAATTTACGCCAAGGTGTAACACCGACTAAATACTGAACGGGTAAACGACAGGTTAAGCGTTGTTGCCATAAATCGGTTAACTCGGATAGAGACTGTTTGAGGGGAATTTTTGACCTATTCTTAAAGGTTTCTAAGCGCAGTTCTAAATGGGTTAATTCTGCCACTTCTTGAAGTAACCAATCAACTTCATTGGGGGATATTTTTGAGGCAATAGATTCTTTTTTTGCCCAGTTTTGCCATTGACTTAGTTGTTTTCCTGATACAGTTTCTCCCATATTTTTATGAATAAAAACTTTCTGAATTATTTTTAATACTATCAAATAATGTCCTTATTACTGATCATCAATAGGGTTAATTGCCGCTTGAGGATTTTGATGGGATTGTAAATAGCGGCGGAACTCTTCACTCAGTAAGGGGCGACTAAAAAAGTAACCTTGTGCATAATCACACCCTTCAGCTTCAAGGATATTTGCTTGCTCAGTGGTTTCTACACCTTCTGCTATTACTTGCAATTTTAGCCCATGTCCCATAGCAATAATGGTTTTTACTAATGCCAATACTTCTTGATTGTGGGGGATATCAGCGATAAATGAACGGTCAATTTTCAAGCGATTAAACGGAAATTTGATCAGATAACTTAAAGCGGAATATCCCGTCCCAAAATCATC
This sequence comes from Gloeothece verrucosa PCC 7822, assembly GCF_000147335.1. Taxonomy (NCBI): domain Bacteria; kingdom Bacillati; phylum Cyanobacteriota; class Cyanophyceae; order Chroococcales; family Aphanothecaceae; genus Gloeothece; species Gloeothece verrucosa. The sequence continues at coordinate 5,691,007 of NC_014501.1, read as the reverse complement.
GATTGAGAGACGAAAATCCATCTCATGCAATTGCTCAATGATGCCTTTAGAGCCCGGAAAATCTTCTAAGAGCAATTTTTCGGTTATTTCTAGCTCTAAATAATGATTAGTAATGCCATTGAGCGTGATAGCATTGCTGATGATTTCTAGAAGTTTTGACTCTCTAAATTGACGAGGAGAAAGATTAACCGCTACCCAGATGGGTGATCCTTGTGTCTGCCAGTTCACCACTTCTTGACAAGCTTGAGAGATCACCCACGCTCCTAATTCACTGATTAACCCGGTTTCTTCGGCAATAGAAATGAATTGATCAGGACTAACTCGGCCGAGTTCGGGATTATTCCAACGCAGTAAAGCTTCTGCGCCAATGACTGTCTGGAACCTTAAGTCAATGATGGGTTGATAAACGAGGTAAAATTCATTTTTTTTGAGAGCATAACGCAGTAATTTTTCTATCCGCAGGCGAGATTGCGCTTCTTCATTCATACCCATCGTATAGAATTTAAAATCATTGCGTCCTCCTCTTTTGCCTAAATACATGGCAGCATCTGCATTCCGCATCAGCACACTAACATCGTTTCCATCATCCGGATAGAGAGTAATGCCAATACTTGCAGAAATAAAAGCTTCTTCTGTTAATAGGTTAAAAGGTTTTTCTAAGCTAGAAAGAATTTTACTAGCAATGAGTTTACAATGATGGGTTTCTCGTAAATTGGGAAGAATAATTAAAAATTCATCTCCGCCTAATCGAGCTACTGTATCACTTTTTCGTAAACACTGCTTGAGACGTTGAGAAACTTTTTGCAGCAGTAAGTCGCCATATTCATGACCTAGGGTATCGTTGACATCTTTAAAGTGGTCTAAATCGATAAACATGACCGCTACTCGTTTTTTTTGACGGTCGGCTTGCAAAATTGCCTGTTTCAGTCTATCTATGGCTAGAAAACGGTTTGGTAAGCCGGTTAGAGCATCATAGTTAGCTTGATAAGTGAGAGTGGTTTGTTGCGCTTTGCGTTCGGTAATATCTTCTTTTACTGCTACAAAATGGGTGATAATTCCTTCTGCATTTTTGATCGGTGAAATAGAAGCCGCTTCCCAAAATAGCTCTCCATTCTTTTTTTTATTGTGAAATTCTCCATGCCATTCTTGCCCTGATGTAATGGTTTTCCAAATTTGTTTATATTCTTCCGTCGTGGTTTCACCGGACTTAAGGATACGTGGGTTTTGCCCGATTACTTCTGCTCGTTGGTATCCGGTGATTTTCTCAAATTTGGGATTGACATATTCTATAGTTCCTTCTGCATCAGTGATGACTACTGAGACAGGACTTTGTTCGGTTGCTTGATAAAGAATTTTTAATTGTTCTTGTGCCTGCTGAATATCTGTCACATCGACTAAAGAAGCGAGAAAAGCGTTTTTTTCTTGCCAAATAATTTTTACTAATCGCATTCTGACTATAATTAATTTCCCGCTCGGCTGGAGAATTTCTATTTCACTGTAATTATTGACAATAATAGGAATTCCTAAAATTTGCCCCATCAAATCTTCTTGTTTTCTGCCAAAAAGAATTTCTGCGGCTGGATTCACAAAAAGAACTTTGCCTTGTAAATCTAAAATCAATAGCCCATTAGGATTGGTTGAGATAATGGTTTTTAGTCGTTCTTCACTTTCTCTTAAAGCCAGTTCAGTTTGTTTGCGGTCACTAATGTCTCGAACAACGGCAATGGTTTCTACAGGACTCAATCGAACGATACGAGCATCAAAAAATCGTTTCTGTAAGGCAATGATGAGAAAATATTCTATGCTGACGATTTCTCCACTGACTAAGGCTTTTTGCACTCCTTCATACAGTAAATTTCCCACTGATTCCGGTAAGACTTCTTGAACAGTTCTGCCGATAAACTCTTGAGGAGAACAATATAAAGAGTGATGGTCTTGAGTTTTATAATCTAGAATGGTTCCTTGTTGGTCGATGCGAAATAAAATATCGGGAAAAGCATCAAAAATTGCCTGCATTTGAGCATTAATTTTGTTGGTGGCTTCTTCGGCATTTTTTCGTTCTGTAATATCTGTTAATGTGCCTAGGTAGCCGACGATTTTTCCCTGTTCATCCATTTCAGGAATCGCTTGTACTAAAACCCAGGTATTATTACCGTCTGAGTGTCTATAACGATATTCTGTCCGCCATGAGGTTTGAGTTTGTATCGATTTAATCCATTCATTGAAAACTCTGGCTCGATCATCATTGTGTACATAGTTGGCCCATCCCATGCCAATTGCTTTATCTAAGCTAATTCCACTGATTAACAGGGCTTTTTCGTTAGCATAAAGCCATTTGCCGCTTTCATCAGCCCGAAAAATTCCTACCGGGGCGGCTTGAGTTAAATTTGTATAAAGTCTTAGCAGTTTTTGTAATGATTCTTCTGTTCCTTGTTGTTGGCTAACGTCCATCACTGAGATCATGATATAAATAGCGATATTAGCCTCATTTTTGACAAGATTTGCTGATACTTGAGCTTTAAATAAACTTTTATCTTTCTTTTTTGCTATCAATTCTCCTATCCATTGACCACGAGTGCGGATAGTTTGTATTAAGGTTTCCCCTTGTTGGTCAATTTGCCAAAAGTTCAAAAAAGGTTTTCCTAAAACTTCGTCATCGTTGTCATATCTCCACATTTCCAAAAAGGCTTGATTAACATAAGTTAAATTTCCTTGTAAATCTCCTATAGCTATAGCACTAATTGACGAAGTTATCGCAAATTCTTTAATGCTTATACGATTTTCTGAGGGTGGGTTATGAGGGTTATCTTTGGGGGTCACTTCGGGTTTTAATCTTTTTTCAAGCTGTTGAACATTAGTTTGGCTATCTGGGAGATCAAACAAGCGAGTTAAAGTTACTGCTGTTCCCTCTGCTCTCCTCGTAAATTTAGCCTCAAATCTTTGTTGCTCTAGTTGGGTTTTAATGAAAATTTTACACTTGTTTTCCTCTTGATTTGAGCGGCTAAACTGTTCGATTTGAGTTTTTAACCACAAGAGTTTTCGCTTCATCTCTTTTTGCAGAAAAATTAAGGCTTCTGCTTGATTTTTGCCTCCCGTTAAAATGATTGCTGCTGGTGAGTTTAAGCTAATGATTTTATGATTTTTATCAAACAGTAATTCGGCTTCATTTAGCTCAATATTTTTTGGGTTTTTTAGAGATTGTTTTTCTTTAAATAAAGCAAAATTTTTCTCGGAAAATATCGGTATTTTGGGGTCTATTTTTTGAATCCATTTTTGTTTATAAATCTCTAATTCCAACGCTTCAAAAAAGCAACTTGTATTTCGTTTTAATTTTGGCTTATTCTTTTCATTTAAATCGGATAAATTTATGATTTTTAGATAAAATTTACAACAGATTTTTAGAAAGTCTTTAATAATATTTAAGGGTGGGGGTTGCTCGGGAGCATCAGTTTTTATAATAAAGTTATCAATGATTGTTAAAATTTCCTCAAAGTTTGAAGCGAATTCTTGCCGCTCCGAGCTAGTTTCAAGGGCTTCTTTTAAAGCCAAAGATATTTGGGGGATAGCCATTTTAGCCAAATCACTCATCATTAACTGATAAGAGCTATCAGCGCATTGGGGCCGAGAAAAAGTTTTCGACTGCTTTATCGTTTCGAGAAGTTGATCGATCAACTCGTTCTCGTGATTATCCATCAAGAGGTAAAGACGTTGGACAGACTTATTCACAGATTTTAAAAAAAATGAATTTAAACTGTTTCCCCTTGCTCCTTCCTAGCGACAATCGGGGTAACTGTCGGAAGGATAATATTAAATTGTCGGCTTAGAGAACTAGAAGCAGTTCAAAACATATAATCTCAACAGGACAATAGACTTTGCTTATCTATTATTTTATCTGATCTTTCCCGACTCCTACTGCTGAAAAATCCTTAAAATAGATTAAGCCCTATCTGTAAAGAATTATAAACTGAGGAAATTTTTTTCTCAGTTGTAGAGACTTCCTCAAAGCGACGACCTCAATTTTTGTGCCGCTAAAGTTTAGTGCTTAAAACAGTCTCTAAGACTCTGCTCTAATTGGTGTGTATGCTGTATATTGATCGCCTGTATCAGTCCGGAAGAAATTAAGGTGTCTGTAGGAGCATCACAGAGTTCTTCTCGTAGAGCCGCAGCGATTTGATCGGCTGTTCCTCCACTGCCGGCTAGAATCAAGGTGGGGCGGCCTTCTCTAACACTAAAGTTAATATCGTGCCAAGTAATTTCCCCTCCATTAATGACTAGAGTGACTGAAGGCGATGTCTCAGAAATAATACTAGGGATACGAGCTAACCATTGAGACTCATCTCCCCAACGATGACCCGGAACTAAAACAAAATGGGTATGATAAGGATCAAGACAAGCCGCGTCTCTATTGAAAGTCATTAGTCCTGGAGTAACCACTGTTCCGTAGGCGGCTACCCCGAGTAGGGGAAAAGTCCCTTCAATGGAAGCACGCGCTTTTCCCATTAAGCGCATAATGCCGGTATCTGTCCCCCCATCAACCACCGTAATTTGTAATGATTCTGCCAAAGGAGCTAAAATTCTGAGAAAGATTTTTTGCACGAGGGCATAGTCAGACTCGCTGATTTTTCCGGCACCACCGACTAAAACGAGGGTGGAATAAGAGCGGGTAAATCCAAGCAGTTGCAAGGCTTGAGGTAATTCTTGCCAATCACGGACCTGAACGGCTTTAGTGTTTAATCCGTTGTTAAAATTATATTCAAAAAGCTGTTTCATCGGGTCTTTAAGATTTTTAACAATTCCTACGCTGCCTAGTGCAGTTAAGATTTTTGACTTGCCTTTGCTATATTTTTCACCTTACCATGTTTTGATATTGTCTAGTTTAAAACAATGTTGCCCTTGAACGGGTGATCTTTATCACGAATTGAACACGACTCGATCACTCAATCAATAATTTTTAACCATATATTTTTTAAAGGCTATGGAACCTCGAATTCGAGCTATACCCATTGATAAAATTCATCCCACTAATACCGCTCTACTGATTATTGATATGGAACGGGATTTTATTGATGTAGAGGCTGTACAGGAAACCCCAGGAGGACGAGATTTAGTCCCTGTGATCAATCAGTTGATTGAGTGGGCAAGATTTCATACTCTACCAGTCATTTTTACTTATGAAATGCACCGGGCTGATCACAGTGATTTTGGCATTGAGCTTGAATTTGATACTTTACATTGTCTTGAGGGTACGCCAGGCTGTGAGTTAACCGATGGGTTAGATATTCAACCATCTGATTACCGTATCCTCAATAAGCGTCGTTATGATTGTTTTATGGGTACTGAGCTTGATTTGTTGCTACGCTCAAAACGCATTGAAAATTTGATCTGTTGTGGGGTAACGGCTCATGTCTGTGTGATGAATACTGTTTATACGGCTCGTAATCTCGATTATCGGGTAATTGTGCCTAAAGATGCCATCGCCGGCATTTCTCGTGAGTATTATCAGGCGGCTTTACTCTGTATGAGTGATGTTTTTGCTTATGTTTCTACGACTGATGAGGTGGTTAGCTTGTGGAGTTGATCCCTCTGCCACGCCCACATCGGCTAGTGTTTTTTTTAGTAATGGCTAAAATAAAAGATAAAATTCCGTTTTTCAAACCTTATCAATCGCCCAAGGAACTACCCAGCGAAATAACAACTTAAATAACCAATCAATCCCCAAACCAATCAACCCAATCAAAATAATCCCGAGAAAAATCTCCTCAGTTTTCAACACCCGTTGCGCCATTAAAATGCGATAACCCAGACCACTATTAGCCCCGATTAACTCTGCCACAATCACAAAATTCCAAGCACTAGCAATATTAATTCGTAAAGTATCAATAATACTCGGTAAAGTCGCCGGAAAAATCACCTTAAAAAATATATCTTTCTCGGTAGCCCCTAAAGTATAACTAACCTTAATCAAATCACTGGGGACAAATTTAACTGCATCTGCGGTCATCAAAACATTATAAAAAAATGTCCCTAAAAAAATAATCGTCACCTTAGCCGGCTCATCTAATCCTACCCAGAGAATCACCAAAGGAATAAACGCCGCCGCCGGCATATAACGCATTAACCCTAAAATCGGCTCTAATAAGCCCTCCATTGTTTTAAACGTACCAATTAACAAGCCAATAGGAACACCCAAAATTGCAGAAAACAAAAAGCCCCAAAGAATTCTAGAAACACTCACTAAAGTATCAGAAATCAGTTGACCATTACTTAAAACAACGATCGCCTGTTGAATCACTTGGGTAGGCGTAGGAACAAAAAGAGGATTAACCAATTTGCCATAAGTCAACAGGACCCAGATTAACAAGGGAATTAAAAGAGATAACCCCACCATCGTGTAATACAGTCTGACGGGAACATCTGAGCGCACTTTCCAAAAGACAGAACTTCTTTTTTTCGGCTTTTTGCTAACCGGTTTCTGTTGGCTTGTTTGATGATTGACGGGCTGATTTTCCAACGGTTTATCCTCGAGCTAAAAAATATTTAATTAAAGATTGTCACCCAAATTTTTTAAGGCTGTAGAGATTTAAGAATCTGCCGCTTAATTTGCCAAAAATCTTCACTCATTTTAATCTCTAAATCCCGTTCTGGAGGCAGTTCTATCTTAAATTCATCCTTAATTCTGCCCGGATTAGCTATCATTACATATACCCGCCCAGATAAAAAAACTGCCTCCTCAACATCATGAGTAATCATTAAAACCGTAATATGGGTTTGCTCCCAAAGTTCTAAAAAAAACTGCTGCATTTGCTCTCGAGTTTGAGCATCTAATGCACCAAAAGGTTCGTCCATCAGTAACACTTCTGGATGATTGGCTAAAGCACGAGCAATGGCCACTCGTTGCTTCATTCCGCCTGATAATTGTTTAGGATAGGCCTTAGCAAATTGAGTAAGACCTACGATTGACAAATAGTAAAATACTTGCTCTTTAATTTCTCCTGAAGATAAGCCGCGTAACTTCAACCCAAAAGCCACATTATCAGCTACAGTCAGCCAAGGAAAAAGGGTGTAATTTTGAAACACCATTCCGCGATCTGATCCGGGTTCTTCAATGACTTCCCCATTCATCAAAACTTGTCCGGCCGAAGGGGGAATTAACCCGGCAATAATATTCAGTAAAGTGGATTTTCCACAACCCGAAGCCCCTACAATAGAGACAAATTCATTCGGGTATACTTGAATATTAATATCTTCCAACACCGATAAGTTTGTTTTCAGGTGTGGAAAATGTTTAAACACCTTTTCAACCTCTAACTTAGGTTGAGAAAATGTTTCACCAGTCTGACTAGATAAATCCAGACTATCAATTGCAAAAAGATCGCTCATCATTCATCAACCCAAGAAAAAACCTATTGTTAAAATTCTAAAGCGATTTGACCACCGAATCAACTAAAGCGGCTTTAACATCAATTTCCTGGGGTATTAAATTCATCTGTTTGGCGGATTTTGACGCAAAGTCTATACTATTAAATAATCCCATCGGTTCACTAGCATTAAAAGAAAGGGTTTTATTCATGTCTAGATCATAAAGCTTAACCCCTGCCATTTGTTCGGGGACTTCTGCCGCTTGAATACTTAAATTTTTGGCAATAATATCAGTAAATTCAGACGGTTTAGCTTTAATCAGCTTGGTGGCTTTATCAATGGCCCTTAAATATGCCTGTAACTCCGCTTGACGGTTTTGAAGGACATTGTCTCTGACCATCAACCCATCTGGCACAATATTAGTATCTTTTGTCGAAAAAACCACTTCTCCTTTGCCTTCAGATGCCGCTTTCGTCATCCAAGGTTCAAAGGTAACCGCTATATTGACTTTACCGGCAGTAAAAGCCGCCGCCGCATCAGCCGCCGTTAGATCAACCGTCGTCACATCTTCACGAGTTAATCCCATTTTTTCAAGATAGCGGCGTAGAATTAATTCTTCAAATAAAATATTTTCTCGGGCTACCTTTTGCCCTTTTAAATCTGCGGGTTTTTTAATATTGCGGCCAAGGATGCCATCTGCACCATTAGAATAGTCACACTGAAAGACAATTTTAATCGAAGGATCACGGCTAATTTGCATAACAGCATTGGGTAATCCTTGCCAACTCAAATCCACTTTACCCGCTAAAAAAGCCGCATCAGAATCGCCTTGATTGGGGAAAAATATTTCTTTGACTGTTACCCCTTCAGTTTTAAACATATCTTTGGCCATGGCCACATAATGGCCCGCATATCCAGGCCAAGGCGAAACCCCTACTGTAAGGGTTTGAGCAGAAGATGGGCCTGAATTACAGGCAATAGGCAGAATTCCACAAACTATAAAAAGTAATAAATAGATTAACCCCTTTAGTGAGCGCTTTCTGAAAAATTTAATCACTCATTCCTCCGAGAAAATGCTAGTTTGAATATAGTATAAAATGAGGATTACCCTGACAATCACTATGTCTAAACTGATTGCTCAACAGCCTCCGGAATTTAATAATCTGCAAGATGAGCGACTTTACCGTAAACAAAGATTAGCCGCCGCCTTACGTTTGTTTGCTCATTACGGATTTGATGAAGGCGTTGCTGGACATATTACAGTACGTGACCCCGAGTTGAGCGATCATTTTTGGGTTAACCCTTTTGGAATGTATTTTGGTCACATTCGCGTGTCGGATTTACTGTTGGTAAATCACTTGGGTGAAGTAGTCGAAGGAAAGAAAACGGTTAACGGAGCGGCTTTTGCCATACATTCTAGAATACACCAAGCTCGTCAAGATATAATCTCTGCTGCCCATGCTCATTCTCTTTATGGGAAAGCTTGGTCAAGCTTAGGAAGATTGTTAGACCCCATTACTCAGGATGCCTGTGCTTTTTATCTTGACCATGCTTTGTTTGAGGACTATACAGGGGTGGTGTTAGACTTCGAAACGGGTGATCGCATTGCTGCTACTCTAGGGGAAAAAAAGGCGATTATTTTACGCAATCATGGTTTATTGACGGTGGGTCATTCGGTAGATGAGGCGGCCTGGTGGTTTATTACGATGGATAGGTCCTGTCAAGTACAATTAATGGCCGAAGCAGTGGGAAAACCGATTTTAATCGAGCCAAATGTGGCCAGTTTAACCTATAGTCAGGTGGGAAATGATTATTTAGGTTGGCTGAGTTTTCAATCTCTCTATGACAAAATAGTTCATCTAGAACCGGATTTATTAGATTAAAGCGAGCGGCTTCTATTCGATCTTAACAATCAATTCTTGAGGATGATAATTTTGCACAAACCGGTTAATTAAATTGCGGTCCGCTTTGTTGGTTAAGCCAATACAGCCGGAGGTTCCATCTTCTCCATTATTTTGATTGAAGCTAGGGTCATAATGAATGCCTAAATCTCTTCTTCCAGTCTGAAAAAGAGGATAGACCGGAATAAATGTTTCACCCACTTCTCGCATTGAGCCGCGCTGAATTCGCTGACTAATGCGATATTCCCCATCCGGAAGCGGTGCTTCTGTCCCGGCTATATTGCGATTTCTTTGTTGAGAATAAGCTCTCCCGCTAACAGCTTCTAAGGTATAAATGATTTGTCCATCAAGATAAACTTCCAACAAATAAAGCGGATTTCCCAGTTGATTTGTCCGTTCTTGCGGGTCCCGAATTAATTGCAGACAGGTTTCACAGGGAGAAATATTTTGAGCAGTAATTTCCTCGTTTTTTTCGGCTGAGGCAACATTATTAATGTAAGCGCAAACTCCTATAAGAGATAAGATTGAAACAGCAAGTATTGTCTTTTTCACGCCGTAATCCCTCTTTTTCTGAGAATTGGTATAAGTTAGCAGTTATTGAGCTTATAGTTCAGTTTTAACAAGACTTTTATTAAATGCGCTCTATCTTTAGATTTATTTTGTATTACTGTCACAGCCAAACCTTATATAGCATTTCTCATTTTAGTGAGGTACATAGTTTTTCGATTTTAGGGAACAGGGAACAGGGAACAGGGAACAGGGAACAGGGAACAGGGAACAGGTAATAAAAAATAAAATTGAGGTGTACCTCATTGATTTGAGAAACGCTATAACTAAAATAAGATGGCTATAGGATAGGAAAAAGTAACGCATCAAAAATACTAAATGTGCATTGATACGTTACCCTGCGTCGCTAATCAACTATTTCTAAATTCCCTAAAATCTAATTATGCTTGTTTGATGAGCGGCTTTTTGCGCTTCCCTTGAGTCATTTAGAACACAACAAAACGCGCTTGTCCTTTGAGGAAAATGGTTTCATAAGTTTGAACCGCACCATCCACGAGATCAGGCCCACCAATAGTGGTTCTCGAGACAGTTTCAATAGCAATAGTTTGAATTAGGGTTTGCAAGTCTTCCCCGCGCAAATTGACGAGTGGAACCAGTAAACTTAAAGTTCGGGTTAGTAAATCCGGAATAGTTTCTAGAGTCACAGTCACTAAGCTACCAATTTCTGTCTCTTGAACTCTAATTTCATCTCCTTGAAAATTGAATTTTTGGTCCTTGTTAAGGTAATTTAGTTGTGGACGACCACTAAAGCTAGTGGTAGAATAAACAATCTGCACACAATCGTTGCTTAATTCAAACAGATTCGCTTGACGAACTGATGTCGCTGGGGTTTGAACCATGTCTCTATATCCTGTAATTATTCTTATTAGATAACCACATCAGTTTTCTGTAAAATTACTAATTTTAAATCGGCTTTGTTACAAAACTTTACATTGAAAGCGGCGGCTCATTCTTGAAATTGTTGAGCATAAAATTGAGCGTAACGTCCGCCCCGGTTTAAAAGTTCGCTGTGAGTACCAGACTCAATGACTTGGCCTTGTTCTAAGACTAAAATACAATCGGCACGCCGCACGGTACTGAGACGATGAGCAATAATAAATACAGTACGGTTTTGCATGACTCTTTCTAGGGCTTCTTGAACTAAAGCTTCTGATTGAGAATCTAAGGCTGAAGTGGCCTCATCTAAGATTAAAATACGGGGATTAAGAAGTACAGCGCGAGCAATGGCCAGGCGTTGACGTTGACCTCCTGATAAGTTTACCCCTCTTTCTCCGACCCAAGTGTGATAACCTTGGGGTAACTGAACAATAAACGCATGAGCATTGGCAATTTTAGCCGCTTCTTCGATGGCTGTCCAATCTAATTCTTCTTGTCCGTAAGCAATATTTTCAGCAATGGTACCGGAAAAAAGCGTGGTATCTTGAGGAACAATTCCCATTTGATGACGCAAACTGGTTAAAGTAACGTTTCGGATATCAATACCATCAATGAGAATTTGCCCCGACTGAGGGTCATAAAACCGTAACAATAGATTAATCAGAGTGGTTTTACCCGCACCGGATGCACCCACTAAAGCAATCACTTCTCCGGGTTGAACTAACAGAGAAAAATCATTGAGAATCGGCTTCTCAGGTTGATAGGCAAAACAAACGCCATGATATTCTACCTTACCCGTCACCGGCGGCAGAATGAGAGCATCTTTTTTCTCAGACAGACTCGGTGTTACATTCAACAGTTCAAAGACACGATCAACAGAGGCTTCTGCTTGCTTATACTCATTGTAATTACTGATCACTAAATCAATCGGCTGTAGGAGTAAAGCCACTGCGGCTAGGTAACTAATAAAGTCTTGAGAACTCAGTTTTCCTTGAGAGATTTGCCAACCCCCCAACAAAAACAGCAACATAATACTCACCGCTTCCAAAAAACCCACTACTGGGTACTGTGTGGCTTTTACTTGATAGGCGCGATACTTGGCTTTGCGATTTTGTTCAGCTTCCTGGCTAAAACGCTTGACTTCATAATTTTGGGCGGCAAAGGCTTGTACAATACGGATGCCGCCGAACACTTCTGTGAGAAGGGCCGATAAATTGGAAATCTGATTTTGACTGCGGCGAGATAACACCAATAACTCTTCACCAAAACGACCAATTAACCAAGCCATCAAGGGAGCTAAAATAAAACTTGCCAAGGTTAAAGGCCAGTTCAGATAAAGCATATAGATAGGGATAGCAATAATCTGTAAAGCACAAGAGAGAAACTGGTGAGATAACTTATCCACCACCTCACCGATGCGATCAAGGTCTTCTGTTAAACGATAAGTCAAGTCTCCGGTTTTTGCCTGTTCAAAATAATCTAACCCGAGTTTGTGCAGATGGGTATAGACTTGTTTTCGCAAAGCCAAAACCATATCTAAAGAGGCAGAAATCATAAAGATATTTTGCCCATATTGAAACAGTCCCCGAATCAAAAACACCCCTGTGGTTATCCCTATCCAATAGGCCACTTCCTGAACATTTCCCTCACCAACAAACGCTGACACCTTTCCGGCAAGCGAGGGAAGTACCAAAGTGGCTAAGACAAATCCTAAAATACAGGCCAAACCTTTGGCTATTCTCGGCCATTGGGGCCACAGATAAGGCAATAACTGCCAATAATTAGAACGGGTTTTCATTTCATCTCACTTCACTAGGAAACAGGGAACAGGCGCAGGCTTTGGGGGTTTTTACATTTCAAAACACATAGAGTGCTTTATAGAGTGTCCAGGTACTTAATCCAAATAACTTAACACAAGACGAGCAATTCTATAAGATGCCCCGGGTGGCCCGAGTCGATTTCTGCCATTTTCCACACAAGCCGCCAAATAATCAGTATCTTGCAAAGTTTCAACCACTCTAACGGCGGCTATTTTAAGAATCTGGGGGGTAGCCGGTTCTGTGCCGATAGTTTGTACTGAACTCCCTAATAGTCGGGTTTGAGATTCGGCATATTGATAGGTAAACTGTGGTCCGCACCCTGGAACTTGAATAATCGGTTTTCCGATGGCCACCGCTTGGTCTACGGCTAATCCCGCCATACCCAGCACAAGGGTACATTGATCCACAATGTCGCTATAAGCATCCGAGTAACAAAGGATTTCAGCGATAGGCGGCTGATGCGGCTCATTTCCTGGGGGAGAATAAGTGAGTTTTCCTTGCTCATGTTGCCACCCTTGACTATAAGCTATCTCGTCTAATTGAGACATCAGCGAGGAAACTAAAGCCGCGCGAAACTGTATTTTTTCAATGGGCAGGACTTTAACAATTTCTAAGACGAATTGTAGCTGTAAAATGAAATTTCTGGTGGCTTCTGGCAGTCTTGAACCTGGTAGCAAAGCGATCATCGGAAGACCACTTTTCAGTTGCAAATCTTTGCCGGTGGGTTTGAGTCGATCGAGGCCTGGGATGCCGCCAAAGTGAACTTTAGTTAAGCCTTGACTCTTGAGATTTTCGGCCGTATAAGGGTCACGAGTAATTACTGCTTTACAACGATTCGATTTAAAATAATGCCATAAAAGTAAATCGAGATTTAAATGTCCTTCGTAGAGAGCAGAAAGACAAGAGATAAACGAGATAAAAGGACGACCCGTTAAATAAGCAAAAGTTTGTCCCACTGTATCCCCAGTGGCCATGACGAAATCACACCCGCGAGCATACTTTAAGGTAGCTTGTAACTGTTGCCAGGTCAAGCCGATCAGTCCTGCTTGAATGTCTTTGAGTAGTAGAAGACGATTCATATAGGTAAAGCCGCCACTAGGCATAATTTTTGTCGGGCCAATAATGGGGACATTGATGTTACGGTAAGCCTTTCCTTCCCCTACAATAGACATGGCTGCTGGTTCAATGGTAGGACACAGTTCCAGCAAAGATTGGATCACCCCGGCGGTGTGGGTATCCTCTCCGTGTCCGTTACTGATAAATAGGATTCGTTTTGAGGAAGGCATCGATATTAGATCAGGACTAACCATAAGTTGTATCTCATCATAAAGATGAAATCCTCTCAGCTAAAGTTTCGAGAGCCATTAACGGTAATCAAAAGGCAACAGGCAACACTTCGGCACCGCGAGGTGCAAGCGGCGAAGGGAGAAGGGGGAAGGGGGAAAGTACCAATGACTAATGACCATTAAATAGAAGAGTCAGATTGTTTAAGAGCTTGTAGATTGAAGCTATCTAAAACTTTATCAGGTAAGCGTAGATTAACTGGCATCAAAGTCTCTAAAATATATTTTAGAAGTTTTAAAAAATGCTGTATCAGTTGTTTTTCTGCCTCTAAAGTTTGTTCAAATTCAGAATTTTTTAGCAGCAGCGATCCTAAGCTTTGTTCCACCGATTTTTTCAACCCTTCAGAACCCGAAAATTGATAAGACTCTATTTTTTCTTTTAATTCTAATAACTGATCTTCTAAAAAAACTTTTAAATTAAAAGATTTAATATTTTGAATTTCTTGCAAAAATTTTTCTATCTGTGTTTGAAAAAACCTTAATTTTTCTGGGCTTATTTCAGTTTCTTTATTGCCGAGATCTAGGGCACAGAGTTCTAAAATATGAAACCCATTAGAATTAGGATTATTTAAGAAAAAATGCTCGTGTGACATAGTTTCCCAACTTCTTGAAAGATCGGTTTTAGAAATATTTTTGACAATTTCTTCTAGGGCTTTTTTATAGATATGATATTTGGCTTCAGGTAATTGTGTTATGTCTTTTTTTAATTGGTCAATCAGGCAAAATAATTTTGCCCAAGCGCAATAAAAAGCACTGATGTCTCGTTTAGTCTGCATCGCACTAGCAAAAATATCTCTGATGGGTAACTCAGGACGTTCTTGCCCAAATAAATGAGTTTTGTTAAGAATCATCAAAAGTCTGTTAGCAGAATTGTAGGGGAGTTTTGCTGGTTTCATGGTTCTTTTTCTTAAAATTGACGAATTTTTAGCTTCAGTTCATTGAGGTGATCATTCCTCTAATCTATTAATCTGTTTCTGGCTGATGATTACTGAGTAAGGGCAATGACTGGCTAGATGTTTTTGCTGTTATTTATGGGTGGTTACTTTTTCTAGCTACAGTTATTTAAAATTAAAGCACAATAGCGTCTTATTGCCACTGTCCATTAGACAAATTTATAAGTACCCAAGCAACAGATTGTACATAAGCGTGCTATTCCCTCTTCTCTGTTCGAGTGTTCCCTATCTCAACTATCAAATTTATCAAAGCACGACTTAATCCACAGACTCGATCTTGAAATGTAAAAACCCCTGAACTCGGGCCTTTGCTGTTTATAGAACTGCTGTTCCCTGTTGTTTTTTTCACCCAGATAACTTTAATGAATGTCCACCTACTTATAAAGTAAATAGCATTAAAAGAGTAGGGAGCAAGAGAAAGATGATGAATAGGCGCTTTTACTTGGTCCCCTACCTAACCTATTCTTTAATTGTAACGTCAACTACGGGCCGATTTTTTGGAGATCATCCAACATTTGCTGGCAATTGCCCAGTCTTCTTCAGTATGAATCACTAATACTCGCACGGTAGAATCAGAAGCCGCAATATCTGCATCCACAGGATGAGCTTGATTGAGAGTCTGATCCAATTTTAAGCCCAAAAATTGGAAAACCTCACAGGTTTTTTCTCGAACGAGAGCGGCATTTTCCCCTACGCCGGCGGTAAAAATGAGAGCATCTAAACCCCCTAAAGAAGCTAACATCGCTCCTATATAAAACTGTAACCGATGAATATAGATATTAAAGGCCAGTTTCGCTTGTTCATTTCCTTCGGATATGGCTTGAATGACGGCTCTTAAATCTGAAGATACCCCAGAAACGCCTTTTAATCCTGACTGGGCATTGAGCATAGTCCTAACTTGTTCGGGTGTTAAACCTGATTCTCGCAGCAAAAAAAGCGGAATTTCTGGATCAATGGAACCACTTCGACTCCCCATCATTAACCCCTCTAGCGGTGTAAAACCCATCGTCGTATTAATACTTATGCCCTCTTTAATGGCGGCTAAAGAACAGCCATTCCCTAAATGACAACTAATCAGTTTTAAAGTGTTTAAGGGTTTTCCTAAAATTTGAGCCGCCCTAGTGGCGCAGTATTGATGACTGATTCCATGAAATCCATAGCGTCGAATTCCCTTTAGATACCACTCATAAGGAATGGGATAGACAGCCGCTTCAAGAGGAATAGTGCTATGAAAAGCGGTATCAAAAACTGCTACTTGTGGGGTATTTCCTAAAACTTTCTCAATGGTTTCTATTCCTTCTAGATGAGCCGGGTTATGGGCAGGGGCGAGGGGAATTAAGCGAGCAATGGTTTCTTTGACTTCTGGGGTGATCAACGTTGCTTGAGAAAAGTCTGTTCCTCCATGCACCACTCGATGACCGACAATATCAATTTCAGATAAATTCTTAAGGACTTTAGTCTCTCCTTGTATTAAAGTATCTAACATTTGGGCAATTCCTTGGCGACGATCCTCTCCGCCCAGTTTAATTTCTTGATTAATGCCATTAGCTTTTACTTTTAAAAGTCCGTAGTCTCTAGCTATAGTCCAATCAATATCAGCTTTCCATATCGGTTTTGCAGGGTCTTGAGGAAATGTCTCCCCATTTAAATCATACAAACAGCTTTTTTGCGTGCTAGAGCCGGCGTTCAGTACCAAAATTTTCATAGTCAAATTTTGATGAAGATTTACTCCGCATTTTAGCCATTTTAGATTAAGTGGAGTTAAATTATTAGGAACTATCGGTCTATTGTAGAGGTTTTATTAATGTTCAGGTTTTCATTTCCCTAAGCACCCGAAAAACTTAAAAAAATATTAAAATACTGTATGCCTTACCCACGAAACTTTTAAGATTTTTTTAATAAATAGATTGACAGCTTGAATGAGCGCAAATGGGTATTATCTCTATTTTCTAAGGGTTTACTAGAGATTTATGCTTCTAACCCCTTTTAAGAAAAAGATTTAAACAAGCAACTGTAGCCGTTTTCACAAGAATTACTTGTAGCTAAATTTTCTCAAACAATAACCTAAACTTAAACTTATAAATTAGGTATAAATATTGCTTTTCTTATAGCCCTATGATATGGTTGAGTCTGCTAATGTTTCTATCCATAATCTCAGAGCAAAAACATGTTTAATACTATTAAATCCTTGGCTTTAGCCACAGGAACAACGGCTATGGTCTTCGGTGCTGTTGCTTCCGCTCAGGCATTCACGGTTTATACAGATCGCGCCGCTTGGCAAGCAGCAGTAGATGCCTTTGCCGGCAGTGTGACTACGACTGATACGTTTAGCAATAATATCCCCAAAGCTCAAAGCATAACCCTAGATTCAGGAATTACCTCTACCAATTCTCTTCCCCCTGATGTTTTAGAAATAATCTTTAATAATAATGCTGTTGAGGATGGTGTGTACCTAAATGCCACCGCTATCGCTAGTAATACGGCTTCTGAGAGTATTACTTGGACTTTCCCCACATCGGTGTTCGCCTTCGGAGCCGATTTTTTCGACACTAATGCGGGTCGTTTAACACTGAGTGGTGATTTCGATGGCACTGGAGTGCAGACCCTCCTAGTTAATAACACCATTGGCGCAAGAGATGGCTTCCTGGGTGTGATCGGCACAAGCTCTTTTAATTCTGTTGTTTTTAGTAGTAATTCGACATTCGTCGATGGCTTTGAAATTGATAATGCTTCCTTCGCCTCGGTTCCTGAACCTACCACCCTATTAGGTGTCGGTGCGGCTATCGGTTTGGGCGGCTTATTTCGCAAAATAAAAAACAAGCAATAAGATAATTTTCAAAAAGTAGTGAAGTTTTGAGGGGCATACATGAGTGTGCCCTGATTAATTCGTTAATCGCTTTTTCTAAAATAATAACTTAAATTTATACTTTACCAAGGCAATATGACTTGATTTAGTCATAAGCCTATGATATTGTTGTCTCTGCTAACGTTCATTTAATCCTTTTCGAGGAAAAATATGTATAATTCTGTTAAATCCTTGGCTTTAGCCACAGGAACAATGGCTATGGTCTTTGGTTCTATTGCTTCCGCCCATGCATATACAATTTATACCAATCGCGCCGCTTGGCAATCAGCAGTAGATGCCCTTGGCGGTGTCACCACCACTGATACATTTAGCACCGATATCTCTTCGGCACAGTCGATTACCCTAGATTCAGGGATTGTTTCCACTAATGCTGCTAATATTACACTGCCTAATGCGTTTAATAATAACTCTGTTTCAGGGGGCACATACAAGAACGCCACCGGTGGCGCTACGGCTTCTACCACTATAACCTGGAATTTGCCCACATCAGTGTTCGCTTTCGGAGCCGATTTTATCAGCACTAATGCGGGTCGTTTAACACTGAGTGGTGATTTCGATGGCACGGGAGCGCAAACCCTCCTAGTTAATGACACCATTGGCGCAGCAGATGGCTTCCTGGGTGTGATCGGCACAAGCTCTTTTAATTCTGTTGTTTTTGGTAATAATTCGACATTGGTCGATGCCTTTGAAATTGATAATGCTTCCTTCGCTGTACCTGAACCCCTCACCATGCTAGGTGTCGGCGCGGCTATCGGTTTCGGCGGTTTATTTCGCAAAACAAAAAACAAGCAATAAATTAAAGTAGGTCAATAACCCTTTTTCGCGCATTATTTAGCTTTAATTTTCTAAAAACTTTTAACATTCAAATCTGTTCAACCTAAATCATTTTTAAGATTTTTTAAAATTAAAAATTGAGGCATCGAAGGGCATACTCATGTATGCCCCTACAAAATTATTTTTCTACGTTCACTCTTTGAGTAACGATCGACATCCCATCTCCCCGCACGATAATGGCAGAAAACCAATGATTTTGGGGGGTTTGTATGGCAGGAATTCGCTTAAAAATTCCGCCGGCTGGTAATAAATCTAACTCTAATGCACTGGGATTGAGGTAGCCCTCACTAGAGATCTTTTCATTAAGAGCGGCTCCGGCTAAACGATCTTCTCCTAAAGGCTGTTCAACAATAACATCAAAATCAAAAGGTTGCCCTACTTTAACCGATTGAGGTAAGCGTACATCTATTTGAGGAGGATTATTACCGGCAGTGATTTCAGTCTTTTCTGATATGATTTCTTGATAAACTAACTTCTGGTTTTGAAAATGCTGTTTTGAGGTAATGGTAGAAGTTAAATTAAATGTTCTTCCTAAATGTTGTCCGGTGGCCTGAATTTTCGTGACCGTTTGAGCAACCGTCTTGTTGCCTTCTTGGTTCCAAGATTCAACCAGGGTATTATATTTAACGTCTTTATAGTCTTTCCACAGTTGAGTTAAGCTTTGCTGTAAATTGGGGTAAGTTAATCCATCAGAATTGGTAAACTGGGGGCTGTAGAACTGCATAACCCCTTGAATATCATGCCGATTAGCCGCCGTTTGAATTTGAGTAATAAGAGTTTGTAAATCATTGGGCACAGGTTGTGTTTGTGCTTGTAGGAGTGTCTTAGGAGAGATAACAATCCCTATACTCAACAGGAACAAAATCAATCCCTGAAAGGGAGAAAGCAACAATAGTTGTCGAAGGCTTAACTTATTACGCATTGCTTGAAAATTTAAATGGTGGGTAAGCTAACACGTCTGTTAGACTTTTGATGGGAACGAGTCGCACGATAGAGTTTATATATTAATCACCCCTTGAAGCTCGACTTAGTAATATCCTATCACCAACTTTAATTCTGGTAAATGTAATTGATCGCTTCCTAATCGAGCTTATAATTTGCTTGGGGGGAGTCCATCTATCCAGATGCGCGATCCTTCGGTTAGAGAGTGGGACTTATAGCTCTCCCAAATTGTTTCTTAAATTAAACTCAAAAAATTACAATAACACTTGGAATGACTCAGAGCCAAATTCGATTACTCATTGCCGCCAGTGGAACCGGAGGACATTTATTTCCCGCCCTTGCTGTAGCCCAACAATTACCCGACTTAAAAATTGAGTGGTTGGGGGTGCCTAACCGTCTAGAACAAACCCTCGTTCCTTCTGACTATCCTTTGCACACCATTGCGGTTGAAGGGTTTCAAACTCGCTCTGTAGTGGGTAACTTGCGAATTTTGCTGCGCTTGATTGCATCAGTATTTCAGGTGAAAAACTTACTCAAACAAAGAAATATTGATTTAGTTTTTACCACTGGGGGTTATATTGCCGGCCCGGCTATTTTAGCCGCCCATTTGCAAGGAGTTCCCGTGATCCTCCACGAATCTAATTATCTGCCCGGAAAAGTCACTCGTTTTTTTAGCCGTTGGTGTCAGACGGTGGCTTTAGGGTTTGCAGGAAGTTCTCAATATTTTCCCAAAGCTAAGACCCTTTGGGTCAGTACGCCTGTACGCAGTCAATTTTTAACGCCTCAAGCTTTAGATTTACCGATTCCTGATGAGGCACCTTTAATTGTCGTGGTGGGGGGTTCTCAGGGCGCAGTAGCGGTTAATGAATTGGTGCGGCAATGTGCCCTAAAATGGTTTGAGGTGGGTGCTTATATGGTTCATTTAACTGGAGATAGAGACCAAGCGGCTGATAGTTTAAAACATCCTCAATATTTTCCTTTGCCCTTTTATGAGAATATGGCAGGATTATTACAAAGGGCTAATTTAGCCATTAGTCGGGCAGGGGCAGGGACTTTAACTGAATTAGCGGTTACTCATACGCCAGCTATTTTGATTCCTTATCCCTATGCGGCAGAAGATCATCAGACTTATAATGCTCGAGTTTTTGCTGATGCCGGGGCGGCTTATCTGTATCGTCAAGAAGAATTAACCCCTCAGTTATTAGAAAAAGTTGTGTTAGATTTATTAAATTCTCCAGAAATCTTGCCACAAATGACTGAGAAAACGGCTAATTTAGCAGTTATTGATAGTGCCCAACGATTAGCGGCTTTAGTCCGTCAAGTTGCCCACAAGGAACGGTAAATCATTTGGCCTCTTGCCTTTTGCCTTATGAAAGTTATTCATTTAATTGGGATAGTTATTGCTGCTGTAAGCGTCGGTTTTCTTCTATCACAAGAACTTAAACAACAGCCTGAAAATACTCCCAGTCAGTTACCTAATAATCAACCTTCTCCCGAAGTTGTCAAAAAAGTCACCCTAGATAATAATATTAAAATTATTACCGGTCAAACCATTTATGTACCCGTTTATTCTTCCATTTATTTTGAAACGGAAAAAAGATTACTTGATTTAACGAATACTTTGAGTGTTCGCAACACAGATTTTAAAAAATCTATTATTATTAAATCTGTTAATTACTATAGTTCAACAGGGCAATTAGTGGCATCCTATTTAAAGCAACCCATTGAAATTTCTCCTCTAGCGGCTAAAGATTTTGTGGTTCCTAGAACTAATACAAAAGGAGGAACAAGTGCGAGTTTTATTGTGGAATGGGTAGCTCAAGAAAAAGTTTCAGAGCCAGTAGTAGAAGGAGTGATGATTAGTACATCAGCTAGTCAAGGTCTTTCTTGGATCAGTCATGGTCGAGTGATTAAAACTTATCCAGGTCCATAAATAGCTAAATAAACAATTAAGGAAACTAATAACGGTTATCTGTTAATTCTTATTAATTTTGTGCCGCAAAAAGTTCAGCTAATTTATCAGGGGCTAAGGCGGCTTGATACTGTTGGGCTAATTCAGGGGTAGCCAATTCTAGTAATATGTTATTTTCTACCCAAAACTCAATTACATCAAAAAATCCCCCTCGGTTACAGCGCAAAACTCGCCAGCCTTCTCGGTTAGCAATATTTTCTATTTCCTCTTGAGTTTTAGGAACAGAAATAGCGGCATGAGTAGCGATAAAGGGAGAAAAATTTTCATTACGTTGATACTGTATTGGTTCATTGTCTTTGCCGGGAAGCATTTCTGTACCGAGGGGATAAACTTCTATTAAAGTTCCGTACTCATCAGCAGCTAAAGCGACATAGCTATCAGCATTAGAGTGAAAAGGGGCAAAATAGCCATTAAAAAGTTCAGCAAGAACTTGAGCAACATGAGGAGGATTTTGAGCCGGCAGAGAAATATGATGAATCATGTTAATTTCATGGAGCATTAACTAAAAAGGTGTGTAGTAATGGACTGTTTCAGCTAAAATAAGGCCATAATGTTTTGAGATTGTTCGGGGCAATTTTCCGCACTTATAAAAGATTTAAGCGCTTATTTCCCCCTCTCTGCGGACATTTAAAGCACTATTGTAGCTCAAACAGTCTACTCGTTAGATTTTAACGCACCAGAACTCGAGGTTACATAGTCTATGAAGAAGTTTCTGCTTGGGTTTTGGCTTGATCGCGTTGTTCTCGTTTTTTGCGATCAGCTTGCAAAGCTTCCTCAATCACTGTCAATAGCTGTTCCATTTTCTCTAAATTAGAACGATAAAGATCGAGGTCTTTTTGCATTTTTTCTTCGGGTAAATGCAAGATTTCAGCAATTTGTTTGATAACCTCATGCCGCTTTTGTTGATCTTTGAGCAGTTCTGGGTCAGTTTCAGCTAAAATCGTGTAAATCCCAATAGCAAACAGACGAGTGTATTTAAATTTAGGAGCATTGGCGATTGCCACAAGCGTCTCTATAATTTTATTGTCTCCTTGAGGGTAAGCTATGGATGAAGACTGAAGTTTAGAGAGTAAGTCTTGTGCTGATAACTGTTTAGCCGTTGACAGTATACTTTGGGCATCTCCGCGATACTGTTGAGGATCACCGCCGACAGACTGACATAAAGCGTTAAAAATAGATTCTTTATCGGTTTCTGGGCGATATCCCTGCATAAACTGTTCAAAAGAAGTAACCACCCCTAAAGCATAAATGGGATCGTAATGAAAATCTGAATTGACTGAGAGGAGGTGCGTCTCGACTAACAATTCTTCCACCACCCGGCGGTAAACTGAATTAATCGGACGGGTGTGCTTTGAATAAAAATCTCTTTTACTATCTGAGACTGTTCTAACCTTATCCACAAACAGACTTAACTTTAATATACAGTGATCTCATTGTCTCTCTTATGGTTCTCTTTGCCAAGTGTTAAATAAAGAGTAGGGAAAGGGAGAAGGGACAACACTGATGATTAATGACTAATGACTCATGACTCATGAATAATAAACTAGCACCAGAACTGATTACTTTAGGACGCTATCTAGCAGGCGAATTTGAAAATAGACCACAGGCGATGGAGTCTGCTGCTTGGTTTGTTCATCTGCGTTTGTGGTTACGTCCTGTGCCGCTTTTTACTGAAGATAGTATTACTCTGTTTGCTGAACAGGCGAGTATCGTGAATTTAGATCAGCCCTATCGGCCTCGCTTGTGGCGCTTACGTCAGGTTTCTACCTCTCCGGTATGTTTACAAGTTGAACATTATATGTTTAAAGACATCTCACCTGTGCAGGGTTTAGGACGTAAACCGGAGTTATTACAACAGTTAACGCTAGAACAAGTAGAATGTTTAACGGCTCCGGGATGTACATTAAAGGTTGAGAGTAATCAATTAGCGGGGAATCATTATCATTTTAAGGCGCTTGCTGTGTCTGAGTCTCCTTGTGCTTTTAGTTATCAAGGTCAAAGTTTTCAGGTTTCTTTGGGGTTTGAGGTGAATTCTCAAGAGTTGAAAACTTATGATAAGGGCATTGATATTAATACAGGTCGAGCAATTTGGGGGGCTTTAATGGGGCCTTATTGTTATCAGAAACAGGTAGATTTTTCAGAAGAGTTAAATTGATTTTATCATTCTGAGCCGAAGCCCCTCGCGGTGTCGAAGGGACAGCATAAGGTAGCGAAGAATCTCTTATTACATATCTTGACTTTCGAGGTCCTTCGCTGTCACTCAGGATGACAATGGGCTTTTCTGTGTTGCCCTACAGGTTAAGCTTCCAATAAATAAACCTCTTCTGCCACTCGTTTAAGCCGCCTTAACTGTGCCTTCATATCTTGTTTAGTCCAATTAGCCGCCAATAGATTAAACCCCCAACCCACCAGAGGATTAGGAATAGTAAACTCAAAGCGATTAATTAAAAGAGTTCCCTTAGCATTCGGTTGACATTCCCAACGATCACGCCCTTTAAAAAACCCTTCAAAAGCCCAAACAATTAAACCCGGTTCTCGTTGAACCACCACACTTTTTAAAGTTGGGTTTACTAGAGGAATTTGAATAATAAAACGACTGCGCCCGCCTAATTCTGTATTCCATTTCCCTAGGGCTTCACAACGCAAAGCCGGATTCAACCAACGGTGCATCAATTCCAAATCCGTGATACATTTTTCTACCACTGTAGCACTAGCATTAATTTGGATAGATTGCTCAAACACTTGAGGTGATGACATTAGATCAATAATTACCTCTGGATACACAATACATTTTTATTTGACTCCATATTTAACGTTAAAAATCAAACTGTGGCATCAACTGTAAGACTCCCATTGCTAACTCTTTACTATCAACCGCTTTGGTTTCAAACAGAGCCATCATATCATTCAGTTGAGGATTTCCCCGAGAAGAACCCGTGACTCCCATAGCCACAATTAAGCCACAATAACCTTGCGTTTTTTGACAGCGATTTTCCCATTTCCGGCGGGCTTGAATATGTTCAGGATCATCCGCTAAAAATTCGCCAAAAAGATACAAGCTTCCATCCACCATCTGAAGAATTCCTAAATCATAATGATTGCCGCTAAAAGGATCTTCTCCCGGATTAAAGCACACTGATTCTAGTCCGCCACAGTCAAGAATTTTATTAATTAACTCTTTCGCTTTTGGGCGAGAAGTTTGAATCATAATTACCGGTAATCCATCACCTTTAGGAGAAATTTCTTTAGATTGGTAATAGATTTTACTGCGGTCTTGAATATCCTCTATCAAATCCCAGGGAACCATCCCCAGACTGAGGAAAGAATTTTCCGGTACTAAATCATCTTGAAGAGGAACCTGAAGCTTGTCGTTATCTTCATCATCTTCTGAGTCTTCTATCATCTCGATTAACTCACTCGATAGCTGAGGTAGAGTCGAGACTGTAATAGAAATTAATTGTTCTGTTTTATCTTCAGCCGGCAGGGGCACTTCAAAAGTGTTTTTAATTTCACTAATTGTCTCTTCATCTAAATCCGATTCATGACACTCAAAAAACTGTAAGATTGCCTGTAAACCCAGATAAATCGCGATGGATTCTTCTTCATCTAAAAAGGGTCTAATGCCTTCATAAGGATGGACACTGCCAAACAGAGGTCGAATTTCTGAGGTGGGTAAATCGGCTAGATCAAAATCGTCATCCTCATCTTCATCTTCATCTTCATCGTCATCCAAATCAAAAATTGATTCAAAATTTAAGAACCAACAATCTTGAGATAAAAAAGCTTTTTCTAAACGATTAGCGGATTTTTCTTCTATAGCCGCTATACGAAATTGTTTGAGGGACTCAAGGGAGCGATAAAGAATGATGCCATATTCTCGCCCGAGCATTCCCATGATACAGGCGTAGAGGGTTTCAATGCCGCAACTATTTAATTCTATGGCTAAAATATCGTGGTCAGCTAATACATTCCAGGGTTGAGCTTGCCAAATCTCATAAGCGCTTTGTCTGAGCAGAGGTTCATAAGCCGCAGGAATAGCTGGCGGTCTAGCATTATTCATTTCCTCAAAACCCCGGAAAAGCTCATCAATCAGGGGTAATTCTGGCACATAATCAATGGTAATATCAAGATTTTGCAGAGCGCCTCGTAAAAAAAACTGAGTTTCTCGAGAACGCACCACAATTTTTTGAGGTCGAGCCGGTTTAGCAGGACTGTGAGGAGTTTCAATGGCTCGTAAAAGAGTACGAACAATTGCTTCTGGTCCCATCTCAGGAGAAACGACATCCATTGCTCTCACAAAGCCTTCTGAGCCATCTACCCATATGATGCACTCTCCATTACCTTCTGAGTTCGGGTCTAATGTCGATTTCAAACCCGATAAGGAACGACGATCTCCTTCCCAGACGCTGGGAATTTGTTGTATTTTTTGAAGGCGACGTCGAGTCGTCTGAGGGAGAATGTTCATTATCAATGATTTGTTGGTAGTTGTTAGAGGTCAGTTGTGAATGGTGGGATAAGGTTAGATTGTTGCCCGCCCGGCTTACTCTGTCCTTCGTTTTTCTATTGTATCGACTTACTCGACAACTTGATAAATAAAGCTTAAAGTTGCCCAGGCATTAACATCAAGAGCATAGCTATCTGCTGAAATTCCGTTGATATTCATTTTAATCGCGCTGGTGGTATGTAAATCGGTTAATAAAGCTTGAGCCACTTCTAGGGGATTGGGTAAGGTTAAGATTTGTTCTTGTTCTCCACTGAGGGATTGTTTAGCGGCTAAAGCTTGTAGGGTTTTTTCAAAAGGTAACAGGGAACAAACAATGAACACTTCTACTAACCCCTGTGGTCCTGAAACTCTCCAATATAGATCTCCTAAAGGCTGAGGGATAATCAAACTTTTGCCGGCTTCTATAACCGGCTGTTTTAGGGGTGTTAAATGATCTTGAGCCGGGGCAGATTGACGAATGGGTTGGGGACTGTAGAGGGTAATTGCGCTTCCACTGGCATCGAGAGCAAACAGAAGACAATAAATCGGCTGCTCACTCCAATTTTGCAGACGATATTGTATTGGGGTGCCGATGGATAATTTTGGTAATGCTTCTATTTCTTGTGCTTGAGTTGAATTTACTTGTCCCATTAGGCTGCTGGATAATGCTTGTGGACAATCAGACATTAAAGAGAGAGAATTAGTCGCCTTTTGGCTGTTACAGGCCAAGTCTGCCACTCGGCGGGTTTGACGGTAAATTAACGGTTGAGGGGTTGAAGTGATTTTTTCGAGGGTAGCACTAACGCCTAATCCGGATGAGTCTTGATTGAGGGTTAAGCGCCATAATTTAGCGGCTAAAAGGGTTTGTAATTGGGGGGTTAAGCGTTGGATAGCTGATTTAACCGCTTCATTAGCTTTTCCAACCGTATTGGGAATGAGGCCGCCGCCGGACCATAATAGTCCATAACCGATGGTTTCTGTAACCGAGGCTGAATCGGGAACTGATGAACCCGAATCCTCAGAGCCGCTAGGTGATTTCGGCAGATCCACTCTAGCAAACAGACAGTCAGCGAAGTTTTCCCCCGCATTAATCACCGATGCAACGATTCCCACCCCTGAAAACGCGCTCGTCGCATCCACTCGTTCAATTTTTTTTAAACTTTGATCTAAGGCCACCACGAGGGTTAGATGACGCGGGAAAACTCTGAGGGATTCTTGAATTTTTTGCCCTATTTTGTCGGTAAAATCTGTTTTGTCGCTCTTTTCTAAAGGAACAACCGTTGCGGTTAATCCTTCTCGTGAAGCGACTTGTACAATGATGTCTTCTGTTGTCTGAGTGGTCAGTGATGTATCTGGGGTCGAAGCGGCTAACTTGTTGGGTTCCCCAATTAATTTAAAACGAGAGTTTAGTCCATAATTATGTACCACTGTGGGCGGGAGTCCGGTTAAGCGGACTTGGGCGGTGGTAATTTTGTTGTCTGCTTTAACAATTTTCGTTAAAACGCCTTCTGCGCCCATTGAAGACGAGGGCATCAGATGATAGGCTAAACCGTTGAGTTGACTTTTACTGTTACTGTTAAGAGTGGGAACCTGTTGAGGTCCCATCAACTGTGCGACTTGTTGTGTTGTTTTAGAAAGCGTGATGAGAATATTACTGGCCGGGGTCACTTGCCAAAGGTACTGAGTCAGGGCATAAGTAAATAATCCAGCGCTCCAATTATTTCCTTGGATTTCTACGGCCATTTGATCGTTGTTGGCTGCATTCAAAATCACCCCGGTAAAGGGGGAGTTTTTGCGGCTATTTTGAAATCCTTTAACTTTCTCTTGCAACTGCTCAATAAACGCTAACTCTTCCCGGTTGAAATTGGCATTTTTTGAGCTTAAAGAGCGAGTTCTCAGATTGCCTTGTAAAAGTTGGCCGCTACTGTCATGGCTGGTATCAAGCACTAGAGTTATTTTCTCGGTTGGCAGGGACTCAGCTAAAAGCATTAAAGAGTCAAACAGCAGACCGTTCATCAGGGGCGTTTTTTCAGTGGGAAAAATGCCATCTTTAGGAATGAAACTCTTAACCCATTTAAAGTCTGTTGGGTTATCTAGGGCTTTAGTTTGTGGGTTAGTTGGCAGTTTTACCCGAGAACCATAACCGCTAAAGTGAAAGACCACCACATCTGACGGTTGGGCCTGTTGAATTAAATGTTCTAAAAAAGCTGTCTCTATCTTTTCGCGCGTGGCCTGTTCTCCGGTTAAGCTGACGATATCAGATGGCACAAACCCAAAGCGATGAATCAGAAGTTCTTGCTGTAGTTCTACATCTGTGATACATCCTTTTAAATTTTCACCATCAACATATTCATTAATTCCCACCAATAAAGCTAATTTACGGGGAGTGGGTTCCGCTAGAGCGCGGGTAAAGCGATTGATTTTAGAGCCTATCCGACTATTAAGATTTAAAAATGATAATCCTGTTTGACTGACTCCTAGAGCCAATAACGCCCTTCCAGCCTGTTGCAAAAAAGTTCGCCGATCCAGTCCCATACTCCCATTTTTAATTATTATTAGTAGTTTTCATGAGTTATTGGTCAGCAGTCAATAGTCGGGGCACTCCGCTTGTGCCCATTAGTCATGAGTTATTCGTCATTAGTCATCACAAAGATCTTATGGGTTTAATCTTTGAGCAACAACAATTAAACTATTGACTATTGACTATTGACTATTAACTATTGACTACTGACTCTTGACTCATTAAGATTGTTTTTCCATTGCTCTAATTAATTCAGCCGCAACTTCTGGGCGAGAAAACTCAGGGGGGGGGTAATTCACCCCGTCGTAACATTTCCCGTACTTTTGTCCCTGATAAATGAATCCGTTCTTCTTTTGTACTGGGACTGGTTTTAGTCGTTGCCATTTGTCCAGTGCGAGTACAATAAAAAGCGTGTTCAAATTTCATCGGTACGATGCCTATTTCTTCAGCTTTAAATTCATCAAAAATATATTGAGCATCGTAAGTCCCATAATAATCTCCTACGCCGGCATGGTCTCGACCCACAATAAAGTGAGTACAGCCATAGTTTTTGCGAATTAGAGCATGAAAAATGGCTTCTCTTGGACCAGCATAGCGCATAGCTGAGGGATTAATCGCTAATAATACCCGGTCTTGGGGAAAATATTTGTCTAACATAATTTCATAACAGCGCATCCGCACATCGGCCGGCACATCATCACTTTTAGTGGCTCCCACCAAAGGATGAAGAAACAAACCATCTACTATTTCTAAGGCGCATTTTTGAATATATTCATGGGCGCGGTGAATGGGGTTACGAGTTTGAAACCCGACTATGGTTTGCCATCCTTTTTCTTGAAACAGTTGACGCGATACGGCGGGATCAATTTGATACTTGGGAAACTCTCGATGAGGATCGCGCTCAAGTAACCAAACTGGACCAGCTAGATTAATAGGGCCCTGTTCATAAACAACTTTTACCCCGGGATGTTGATGATCATCAGTTTTATAGACATGAATAGCTTCGTGAGCTTTGTTATAGCGGTATTTTTGCGTTAATTCTAGTACGCCGATAAATCGCCCTTCGCTATCGTCTAGACGAATCCAACTACCCTCCTTAAGCGGGTCTGCCACTTCTTCGGGTACAGATAAGGTAATGGGAATTGTCCAAGGCAAACCATTAGTCAAGCGCATATCTTCTACAACACTTTCATAGTCTGCATATTCCATGAAGCCATGAAGAGGACTAAAGCCGCCAATAGCAATCATGACTAGATCCGATGTTGCCCGTTCGTCGAGTTGAACTCGGGGAAGGCGATCCGCTTGTTCGAGAAATTCGTCTCGTTCGGCGGGAGTAGCAACACGATTGACTAATTGACCACCGTGAGGTGCAATACCATTTACTGTCTGTATACTCATAGGGATTATTCTAACTGTCAGGATTTATCCTACCAAGGTCTGGGATTATTTTTAAGTGATTTGTTATGCGAGTTTTCTCACCTTATTATTTTTCAGGCTCGATTAGCTAGTGATATTTTTGCTCACTCGGCTGTTTATTTTGACTGCCAAAGTTTTTAAACGTTCCAAACTGCGATCGGCGCTGCGCGTTCCCACTGGCGGCAACAGTTATCTTGCATACCTCTTTTTTCACTCTTGCTCGTTAAATTCGCCTTAACGTTTATTGATCTTTTATCTGTCTATTTAGTCTAACAAACCAGCCTTAATAATCTCTGAAAGAAAATAAAATACTCCTGCCCAGTCATCTACGCGGGATATTCCCCAAACAACCGGTAAATGTCCTTCACGAGCATCAATAGAAAATTGTAAATCTCCATAATTGAGCCATTTTCCTTTTTGAAACCATCCTAAAATCCGGCCTAAATCTTGTTCGGTGGCTGAATCATCTTTAAAGTTAAACAAAGACCAGAGTCTTTTCTGTACACTAAAACCGAAGCGTCCCTTACTAGCTTGTACCCATAACTGATCAATAATTTGAAGATCTTCTGTACAAAGCCCTCTAGTGTCGACTAAACGTCCTTGTTTTTCTCGACCGGCGGCTCTTAAAATTACTTTGGCGGTTTCTCGATTGGCTTGTTCCCATTTTCCCTCTACTAATAAATCATGAAGCTGTCCATAGTCCATCCCCGAGGATGAATAGAGTTTAACGGATAATTTCGGTAAGACTTGAGATTGAGATAAGGTGCTAACTTTCTTGGCAGATGCTTCTTGATAAGTACGAGGTAAAGAAACCGGTTCGTTTTGAATGACTGTCCCTTTAGAAAATTCTGTGGTTTCTCGGTTTAATACTTCTAAAACTTCGGCGGCTGACTGGTAACGTTCTTTCATCCGCTCTCGTACCATTTTATCTAAAATTTTGGCTAATTGAGAACTGACATTGATTCCATTCTGCTTTGCCCATTGCCACCAAACCCATTTCATTTCAATGGGATCGTATAAAGGATCTATTGCTCCATCGTCCGGTAAACATCCTGTTAAAAGTCGAATCGCCGTTAATCCTAAACTGTAAAGGTCACTGGCTGGCTGCACAACTCCCCGCATTTGTTCAGGGGCAGCATAACCGAGAGTTCCGGTAATGGTTCCCATGCGGCTTGCTCCGCTTAAGTCTAATTGCTTGGCAATACCAAAATCAATTAGCACTAAAGAGCCATCTAGACGACGGATAATATTTTCTGGCTTAATATCTCGATGAATGACATTTTTTTGGTGAATAAATTGTAGGATCGGCAATAAATCTTTTAATAATTGTCGGGTTTTGGCTTCGCTAAAGCGTCCTTGTTGGTGTTCTTTAAGTAAGTCTTGCCCTTCTATATATTCCTGAATTAGATAGAGTCGGCCATCTTGTTCAAAATAAGATAATAAATCCGGAATTTGGGGATGTTTTCCTAATTCTCGTAGTTGTTCAGCTTCTCTTTTAAAAAGTTCTGTCGCTTTATTGAGAGATTGTGTACCGCCTTGAAAGGGTAAAAATTGCTTAATCACACAGGGAGTATTGAGTCTATCTTCATCAACGGCTTCAAAAGTACGTCCGAAACCTCCCTCCCCTATATAGCGAACGGCTCGATAGTGATCCCGTAGCAGTAATTTGGCTCCACACTTTAAGCAAAACTTATGTTCTGGGGGATTTTTGGCTAGACAATCAGGATTTATACACTGACTGATGTTCATCATTTTTTAACTGGGCGATAGAACCTCGGTTTTTTTCTATTGTCCCCCATGTTTTTGTTATTTGTCGGTAAAGATTAATCAAATGTTAATTAATGTTTATAAATCTACTCAAAAATAAAAAAAAAGTGGCTTAGGCTTCGCCAAAAATACGGATTTTTTTTAGGGAGTTTTGACAATTTAAGTATTTCTTCGGAAAGCCCGTGAGAAAATTGATGAAGAGGATTTAGGTTTGGTTAAACCAATAGTTAGATGCTCGGGTTTATTTATGAACTTTCGTAATAGCTTGATATTATTTTATGAGAAAAAGGGTATTATGTTAATAGGAGATTAAGAAAAAACTAAAAAGACTTTAACCTTTTCCAATAGCAATACAAAAGGGGGAGAGAAAATATGTTTTTAATGCTGATTGTAAAACCCTTTTCTAACGGGAATTCTGCTAGTGATTCAGTTGCCATCAGTCAGTTAAATGAGGCTCAAGATTCTGATAAAACCCGATTAGTCGGCAAGTGGTTAAAAGACAAAAACGGAAAACTATATTGTCATTGGACTTTAGAATAATTACACCGATTTAATTGTGGTGAAATTTCGGATACAGCATTGTTTTAATGGGAGAATGTCCCCTAAGATGCTTTTGAATAATCATCGAGACTTCATCGGGTTGAACTTGCCAATACCAAATCTCCTCTGGCAAAATTAAGACCATTGGACCATTGCCGCATTCTCCCAAGCAACCGACTTTTATCACTTCAACTTCGGGAATTGGATTAGTTTTAAATATTTCAAAAATTCGAGATGAACCCGATTTGCGGCAGGTTCGATTGCAACAGATTAAAACTTTTATACCAGAGTTTGATTGCATGGTCTATTTCTTCAGTTGTCCCCATTCCTCATTGTAAGCCGGGCAAGGTAGGTAATAAGCGCTCACCCATTTAAGTTGCTCATTAAGATTAGGCAACAGGTAGGGTTTGAAGTTTTAGCGCTGATAGCAACAATAAAACAGTTGAGTTTCTTAATATAAGCTTTATTAACCTTTTGTGGAACCATGAGCTAGTTACACTAGAAACAGATTTTTGTTTAGACAAATTGGTCAACTGGTAAGAGGTACATTAAATGACTCAACTTTATCCAAGTAGCCTAAATCAGTCAAAATTCCTAAAGGTACTCAAAAAGAGCCTCAAAAAAGTTGTATCTCTCAATGGAATTAACTCAGCAACGAAGAACGGAAACAAAGAATTAGAGGTATTTTTAGCAAAAATTCGCGAAAATACCTTTACTTCTACAGCACAAGCCGAAAAAATCGGCAATTCCATCGGTTCTCGTATTGTTGAACTGTCCCAGCAGAAAGGAAAAAAAAATCTAGACCAAGGAGTAATTCGACTACTGTCTGAGGAAAAATTCATTTCTCCTCAATTGTTTGAGTCTCCTATAGATGCTTCGGCGGTGCCACCAATAAAACCCCCAACAGCCGCCGAAACCTTTGAGGTACAACAACAAGAACCTTCTCCTGCCGCCGAAAGTGAAGCTAGTGTAACTCATGAAGATACATCCGTCATTGAACAAGAAGCGGCCACAGCAGACACATCAGCCGCCGTTGGTTCTGAGAGTCAAACCCCTGTAGGACTTAAAGAACGACTCGGGGAAGATATCAAAACAGCCATGAAAGCTAAAGATAAAATTCGCTTAGAAACGGTTAGAAGCATTAAAAAAGCCTTGCTAGAAAAAGAAGTGGCGCTGCGTCCTTCAGGACAAGAAACCCTCACCCCTGAACAAGAAATAGAACTCCTCGCGCAGCAGGCAAAACAAAGACGCGACTCTATAGAACAGTTTAAAAAAGGGGGTCGAGAAGATTTAGCCGAAAAAGAAGCCCTAGAATTAGCCATCATTGAAACTTATTTACCGGCTCAACTTTCTGAAGAGAAACTGAAGGAAATTATCGATCAAATTATTACTGAAGTGGGGGCGACCTCGGCTAAAGATATGGGTCGAGTGATGGGAGTAGCCGTGAAACAACTGAAAGGTCAAGCAGACGGTAAACAAATTCAAGCCATCGTTAAAGAAAAATTAACGTAAACTTGATTTTTTTAGCTAATTATTTAATCGATTTACCTGGCTACAAAAAAGTACATTAAAGCTCATATTCCTTAAAATTTAAGACTTTGATGTACTATGAGCCTTTTTCTATGGATGAGTTCAGAGCTAGGGAAAATTGGCAAAACCGATAACGGTATTGTCCTGGTAACAACTCATCCGTACTAGATTAATTCAAGGAGAAAAAGCAGAATGAATAAAATAGTTAAGCAAGTGCGGCGTGTTATTTTAAGGTTTTTTAGAAAAGAAAAACTTAGGCCCCAATTCAATAAATATAATGGATACTCAAAACCTCTTTATAATAAATGGATACGAACATCTCAATATTTAACTGTACGAGATGGAACTAAGTTAGCCTTTGATCTATTCCGACCGGTAAAAAACGGAAAAGTTGTTATCGATCCTCTCCCTGTAATTTGGACTCATTATCGATATCATCGAGCCGATGTACAAGCTGGCCGCTTGAAAAAATTTTTTGCTAAACATTCTTGGTCTAAGATTTTCATTAAATATATTACTTTTATCGAAAATAATACCAAATTAAATACACAATTAGATAAAAGGGGTTGGCTGAAAAGATTAATTGCTCACGGTTATATTATATGTGTTGTAGATGTTAGAGGAGGAGGAGCATCTTATGGAACAAGTGAGTTTCCTTTTTCTCCAAGTGAAACACGGGATGCTTACGATATTACTGAGTGGTTTGCCGCACAGTCTTGGTCTAACGGATGTATAGGGATGTTCGGTATGTCTTATATGGGTATAACTCAATATATGGCTGCCAGTACATTGCCGCCTCACTTAAAAGCTATCTTCCCAGAAATGGCTTTATTCGATCTATATGATTTTGTTTATCCAGGAGGGATATTTCGCCATAAATTTGCAGAGGTTTGGGGTGACGAGCTAGAACAATTGGATAAAAATCAACCTGCTGCTCCCGTTGACCAAGATCATGATTATTCAATGTTAATGAAAGCCTTAGAAGAACACAAAGCTAATAGAAATATTTTTGAGTTTTTTGATTCTTTATCTTTTCGAGATAGCACAGATCAAATATCCGATATCCAAATATATACAGACTGTAGTCCTTCTGGATACCTTGAAGAAATCAAACAATCAAATATTCCTATTTACCATTTAGCCGGTTGGTATGATGCTTGGTGTCGGGATGCACTTATATTATTTAATAACCTCAATAATCCCCAAAAAATTGTCATTGGCCCTTGGTCTCATCTAAATACTGATGGTTTAGATTTTGCTTGTGAACATTTGCGTTGGTATGACTACTGGCTCAAGGGAATTGATAACAAAGTCATGGAGGAAGCACCTATATATTACTACGTAATGGGCGCTGCCAAAGGGGAAGAATGGAGAGCCGCCTGGCAATGGCCAATACCTAATGTCAAGGAAAAGCGATACTATTTTCACGAGAAACACAATGAAACCGTAAATTCTGTCAATGATGGACTGTTAAGTTCTGAGTTTCCCATGACTAACGAGGGGCAAGATCATTACAGGGTTGACTATACAACCACATCTGGCACAACAACAAGGTGGGCAAATGTATATGGAGGAGCTTTTCAATACCCAAATCTGAAATTTAATGATGAAAAGGCATTGACTTACACGACAAATCTTTTGTCTCTAGATACTGAAGTAACCGGCCATCCGATCGTTCACCTTTGGATTACTTCAACACATCCTGATGGCGATTTTTTTGTCTACTTGGAAGAAATCGATGATCAAGGAAATTCCTGTTATGTTACTGAAGGAGTTCTTAGAGCATCGCATCGAAGCATATCTAATCCTTTGTTTAATAACTTAGGGATACCTTATCATCGAAGTTTTGCCGAAGATATCATCAATTTGCCGGACAATCCGGTGGAGTTAATTTTTGACTTGCACCCGATCTCTTATATTTTCCGCAAAGGAAATCGTATTCGGGTCGCTATTACCTGTGCCGATCAAGACAACACTTTAACACCAAAGGTATCACCGCCTCCTATAATTAGCCTTTATCGTAATGCTAATTACCCATCAGGTATAATACTTCCTATAGCCGAAGAAAATCAGGACTAAACGATGACAGACGCAAGAAACGTACTCGGGGAACCTCTAGAACTCTGCTGTAATGATCCTTTGACAGGATACTATCGAGATGGGTTTTGCCGCACCGGTGGGCAAGATTTTGGTTCTCACGTTATTTGTGCGGTAGTAACCGCAGAATTTTTAGAATTTTCTAAAGCTAGAGGCAATGATTTGATCACTCCTCGGCCAGATTATCGTTTTCCGGGTTTAAAACCGGGTGATCGTTGGTGTTTATGCGCGTCTCGTTGGAAAGAGGCTTTTGATGCGGGTGTTGCTCCTCCTGTCGTCCTCTCATCAACTCATGCTCGCGCTCTTGAGGTGGTTTCTCTGAGTGAGTTAAAACAACACGCTTTTTAATAATACTAAGTATGTTTCCTAATCGCTTAATTTTCAAGATGCTTTTTTTATATGTTAGAAGAAATTGATATCGAGAATTTTAGATGTTTTGAAGATACTAAAATTTCGGGTTTTGAAAGGGTTAATTTAATTGGCGGTAAGAATAATTCAGGGAAAACGGCTTTGTTAGAAGCTTTGTATTTGTTTCATGCGCCTCTGCCTACAGGGATTTTGTTTCTGATGCGGCTTAGAAAGGAGTTTTTAAGCTTTAGTAAAGCTTTTCCTGAGAGAACTTGGAATAAATTCTCTTTTCGGAGATGCTCTTAACAGAATAATAGAAATCGTGATCAACTTAATTGACGTTAAAAATGGAATTCTTTTAATCGATGAAATAGAAAACGGCATACATTACCTAAATCAACGAGAATTTTGGTTACACTTATTCAAACTAGCTAAAGCCTTAGACGTTCAAATTTTTGCCACAACTCACAGCTTAGAAATGATCAAAGCTTTTGCCGATGTGGGTTTAAAAGAATACCCAGAAGAAGCCGCTTATATCGAACTGGCAAGGCATCCAAAAACCCATCAAATTATCGGTATTAAGCGAGATATGGAAACCTTAGATTATGCCCTTGAACATGAAAAAGGAGTCGGGTTAAGAGGTGAGTAATATTCTCGTGGTTGAAAGCAAAAATATCAGAATAGATCCCCCCAACCCCCCTTATTAAGGGGGGGAAAATAAGAAAAAAACTTTAAAACTTATTTATCCTATCCACATTCATCTATATTCATCTGGGCTAAGGGTACGGACAACTATAAACTCTAATTCGCCTTAAACCTTTCACTAATCTTATTCACGCCCCAACTCACAAACGCTCCTAAAAACAAAATCCCGATGGCCGGATTAAACAAGGGTTGCCAGAGCTTATACCACAAATCGAAGCCAAAGTCAACCCCTATCGAACGAGCCAAAACCGCGATCGCAAACCAAAAAAAGCCGAAGATCACCAGAAAAACATCAAACACCAAAAACCGATTTAGCCACTTAATAAACTGATCTTTCATCGTCTACTTATCTTAATTTCTTCTATTAGTTATTCTTTAGCCCCCCTTAATAAGGGGGTTTTTTTATAATACCCTTAAGCCGCCAACACTTCTTGAACAGTTAAAATAACTTCAGCAAAAAGTAGCTAGAGGCATTTCTAATAAAAACCCATCCTCGAGTTCATAACGCCGCTCAGTCCCATCATCAAAAATTAAATACTCATCTAAAGAAAGCTTTTTTGATAGAGAAACCATAACTAAGTCCCCACCAGCGAACGGATTTGTAACCCGGTGCGCCAAGCATCAAGGTCTTCTAAAGAACGATCGCGGTACTTTCCATAGCGATCACGCTTATTCTTAATACGAGTAGTAAACTCCGGTAAAATGCCAAAATTCGGCGGCATGGGTTGAAAATGTTTCGGGGAAGCGGAACTGATAAAATCAAACAAGGCCCCCATCATGGTTGTTACGGGCATAGTCACCGGCTCTAATCCTAACACCAAACGAGCCGCATTTGTTCCGGCCAACCATCCACCGGCCGCGGCCGCGGTATATCCTTCCGTTCCCACCAATTGACCGGCTGCTAACAGGGTAGGACGGTTTTTAAACTGTAAAGAGGGACCGAGTAATTGAGGAGAATTAATAAAGGTATTGCGGTGCATTACTCCCATTCTCACAAACTCAGCCGCTTCTAAGCCAGGAATCAGCCGAAAAACTCGCTTTTGTTCTCCCCATTTTAGATTAGTTTGAAACCCGACCATATTCCATAATTGGCCGGCTTTATCTTCTTGACGCAGTTGAATCACTGCATAAGGACGTTGATCTCCGTAGCGAGGATCATAAAGTCCTACCGGTTTAAGCGGACCAAAACGCATGGTTTCTTCGCCTCGTCTGGCTAACTCTTCAATAGGCAAACATCCTTCAAAAAATTTAGCCGTTTCTCGTTCAAAATCTTTTAATTCTGCTTGTTCAGCCGCCGATAATTCTTGCCAAAACTGTAGATATTGTTCTCGGTTCATGGGACAGTTTAAATAAGCGGCTTCTCCCTTATCATAACGGGAAGCTTTAAAAGCAATCTCTGTATTAATGGATTCTCCGACTATAATCGGACTGGCCGCATCAAAAAAGCTAAAATATTCCATGCCGGTGAAGCGTTGTAAGTCTTCGGTTAAGGCCGGACTGGTTAAGGGTCCGGTGGTGAGAACTACTACTCCCTCTCTGGGAATTTCTGTCACTTCTGCGCGTCGTAATTCAATTAAAGGATGACTGGCTAAAGTTTCGCTTAACTGGCGGCTAAATACGCCTCTATCTACGGCTAAAGCTCCGCCGGCGGGGACAGAATGTTGATCCGCCGTGCCAATGATAACAGAACCAAGGCGGCGTAACTCTTCATGCAGTAACCCGGCTGCGCGATCGGATGCCATTGCCCCAAAAGAGTTACTACAGACTAATTCGGCTAATTCTGCGCTATGATGAGCCGGACTGGTTCTCACAGGGCGCATTTCCCATAAAATAACAGGTACTCCCGCCTGGGCAATTTGCCAAGCCGCTTCTGTACCGGCTAAACCGCCTCCGATCACTTGAACTGTTTTAGTCATGAATGTCTGGGTTGGTGATTTGTCATTAGACTACTGATTCTATTGTGGGGCGTTGCTGCTCCACATTTATACTAAAATATTGTCTAAGTCGAGTGGCTCCCTTTTCACTGTAGCTCACTTCCTCATGATTTATGAAACAGTTTTTCCGAGAAATTTTCTTTTATTTAAACATTATTCGTTTATCTCCTTTATTAATTCCTTTTTGGCTGACCACTGAAAAACACCTAATTAAGGCGGATGTTCTAGCGTGGGAAAAGGCTTTAGGGCTTCTTGAACGTTCTTTTTTTCTCCAATTACTTTTTTTACTTCAAACCCCTAAAGAATTTAGAAATCTCTATTATTTTAGATTATTTAAAGGCAACTTTTCGGGTCGATTTTTATCTTATATTTTGAAAGTTATTTATCAAGAATGCCCCTACTTTTTTTTGGATAATTCATGTAATATTGGGGCGGGGTTATTTATCCAACATGGCTTTAGTACAATCATTATGGCGGATATAGGCGAAAATTGTTGGATCAATCAACAGGTGACCATCGGTTATAAAGATAAAAGTGGTCGTCCGAAAATTGGCAATAATGTCAGGATTACGGCTGGAGCTAAAGTGATTGGAGCCATTGAAATCGGCGATAATGTTACCGTTGGGGCTAATGCTGTAGTAGTGAAAAATGTCCCGAGTAATTGCGTTGTGGTGGGAGTTCCAGCTTATATCATCAAAAAAGACGGCGTTCAGGTGAAGCAAGATTTATAACGGTTAAAAAATAGTACAAAAATTCTAATTGATTTTACGGATCTAGGATGTTAGGATTTTTGCCTGAAGATATAAAATACCCAAATAAAAAACCGCCGTTGCATCGGCGGCCTTGTTGCTTCAGTGTGTGAGGAGTTTTTGTGAGGAGTGAGGAGTGTTTTGTTTAGGTGTTTTTTACTAGCTCTTTTTCAGAGTGAGGTTTTCACCTCTCCTCAATCAGTTCTATACATACGATAGTCCAGCTTTTGGGCAACTCACTTCACCCAGTAGGGTGAATGATGAGCGTTTTTGAACAAAAATTCCAGTGCGGGGTGTGGTAAGTTAAGAGAGTAGTCCAGTTGCCAAACTGTCTACCTCAATAATTTCAACAGTGTTTCTACTGTATATTTAAAGGTAAGGCAAAAGTGTGGTGTGAGGAAAAAAGTAGAGAAGTGCTTGGGGTCGAA
This sequence comes from Gloeothece verrucosa PCC 7822, assembly GCF_000147335.1. NCBI lineage: Bacteria > Bacillati > Cyanobacteriota > Cyanophyceae > Chroococcales > Aphanothecaceae > Gloeothece > Gloeothece verrucosa. The sequence goes on along the minus strand of NC_014501.1, from coordinate 5,651,056 downwards.
ACACGGAAAGACTCCCAGGCACTTTTCTCATTTAAAGTCATCGATTTTGGTCGAGGCAACAGGCAACAAGCTCAAAACACAAAAACGCAAATTTTACGCAAAACTTTAGCAAAAATTTAGAATTAATGGCCCTTGGTTGTCGTTAAAAATTCGGATAAGAATGTAGCAGACAATACAGTAAAAACCCAGAGTTGAGGAGAAGATAAAGTGGGGAAACTTAGCTAACCTGGAAGTGCAGACAGGAGAAACTGGCAAGCTCATTAATGCTGATTTAATTGCTGCTGACACAGATTAAAAAAAGTAGAGACACAGCTAGAATTAACCTGAGTTGAAAACAAGTCCTCTGCATGACCCAGACTTTTCGTCTAGGAATCTAAAAAGCATAAACAGCACTCACAACAGAGATTGATTCGGTTGTGTAGCATTCTCATAGAATCCTCCATCTATGATGGGGAGGAAAAGTCAACAAAAACTTATCATTATAAGGAAGGTGAGGCAAGGCGATGAAACTAATGCTCAATCCAATTTTCCAAAAAGCCAAAGAACAAGCTTGCCTGGCGACAAAGGCGACAGAAGTATTTCCGGTAGTTTGTTCTCTTCTTGCGCCTGAAGCCTTAATAAATCTTCTCATTTGTCATTATAACATCGACATCCCTAGAAATTGTCATTTTTGGCGGCGGGGGCTGAGTGATGTTTATGTAGTGGAAACCTTATCAAAATTATATATATTAAGAATCTCTCATCATCATTGGCGTTCTAAAACCGAGATAGATTTTGAATTAGAATTGCTGGATTATTTATATCATGGTCATATTCCTGTAGCCGCCCCCATCAAAACCCGACAAGGACACTTATCAGTAGAAATTAATGCCCCAGAAGGAAAGCGTTATGCCGCTTTATTTCCCTATGCCCCCGGAGAAATAGCTTTAGGAGATTTTAACGCCACTCAGAGTCATCTGTTGGGGCAAACAGTAGCCAAACTCCATCAAAAGGCGCGGGGATTTCGTCCTCTGGCATACCGTCAAGCCCTTACGCCAGAATATTTATTAGACCACTCTTTAGTCAGCATTGCGCCTTTTTTACATGATCGAGTCCAAGACCTAAAATATTTGCTCACCGTTATTGCTGAGATTAAACAACAGTTGGAACCCTTACCCACTTACTCACCTTATTGGGGGATTTGTTGGGGTGATCCCCATAGCGGCAATGTTCACTTTACCAAAGATAATCTGATGACCCTTTTTGACTTTGATCAATGTGGTTATGGATGGCGCGTATTTGACATCGCTAAATTTTTACAAGTCTCGCTACAAACCGGCTTGAGTCGCAAGGTGAGAGATGAGTTTATTGATGGGTATCAAACGGTTGAGAAACTGGCATCCGTAGAACTAGATTGTTTGCAGGCATTAACTCAAGCCGCTTATATTTGGTCATGGGCAATTAGTTTGAATAGTTCCAAGCAATATGAATATAGCCGCTTAGATCATTATTACTTTAGCCAACGCTTACAAAGGTTAAAGCACTTACAGTCTAAAGATTGGCAATTGTTCTAGGTTCGACTAAACTTGAATCAATATCCCCAATCCGAGGACACCCACTCAAGGCCATCGCTAACTCTAATTCTTCGGTGAGCAATTGTAAAACATGACTCACGCCGGCTTGTCCTCCCACTGCCAACCCCCATAAAATGGGACGACCCACTAAAACCGCTTTAGCCCCGAGTGCCAAGGCTTTTAGTATATCTGTTCCTCGACGAATTCCCCCATCCATCAACACCTCAACTTGTTCCCCCACAGCATCGGTGATATCTTGTAAGGCATCCAAAGAAGCGATCGCCCCGTCTAACTGTCTTCCTCCATGATTGGAAACAATAATGCCTTTAACCCCATGTTGAACCGCTAAAAGCGCATCATCTGCCCTTAAAATCCCTTTAACCACTACGGGAAGCTTAGTCATTGATTGTAACCACTCGAGATCTTTCCAGGTTAAACTAGGGTCAATTTGTTCTTTAAAATAAGCAAATAACCCAGAATCATCTGGCACATCCGGAAGGGTTACATCAGCCATTGTCAGCAAATTCGCCAATTTTAACCCTTTTGGCAAAGTAAACTCATTTCTAACATCGGCTTCTCTACGTCCAATGAAGGGAGCATCTACCGTAACACATAAAGCCTGGTAGCCCATAGATTCAGCCCGTTGAACCAGGGCTTTTGTTAGTCCTCTATCCTTGTGGACATACAATTGAAACCACCTAGGGCAACCTGTAGCGGCCACTTCTTCTAGACTTTGGGTAGACAAGGTACTTAACACCATCATCATTCCCGCTTCAGTGGCGGCGCGGGCGGTAGCTATCTCCCCTTCAGGATGGGCCAAACATTGAAAGGCCATTGGGGCAATTAAAATGGGTCTAGATAAAGATTGACCTAGAATTGAGACAGACAAATCTCGCTGACTGACATCTACTAACATTCGTGGGCGTAGTCGATAACGTTCATAAGCGGCACGATTATCTCCCAAGGTGATCTGATCTAATGCTCCGGTACTGTAATATCCCCAAGCCATCTCAGAAAGTTGATTTTTAGCTAAAGTTTCATACTCAAATACGTTAATCGGTTGAGTCATAGAAAAGGATAGGATGGAAAACTGAGGATTAATTTATATTATATGTAATTACGTTTATTTCTACTCAAATTTAAAAAAGATGGTTTTACTTTTTGCCGATCCAACTTACAATTAAAACGAAAGCCGCATTTATGGGGATCAGCTTTGAACTTACCGTCTTTTCTTTGGTTGTGGAAAATAGCCGCTTGGTCAATGGGGTTATCTCTAACCGCTTATACGATCTTAGGGATTTCTGGGTTCTGGATGTATAACCGACGCATCAATAAACAACCTCGCCCTCAATGGTTAAGGCCTCTCCATTACCTCATTGGCGGTATTATGGTTTTTCTGGTGCTGCTACTCCTCTCTATTGGTATTATTGGAACTCTGGGTCATTATGGCAGTTTGGGTCATTCTCCTCATCTGGTTGCCGGGTTATTAGTGGTGGTATTGGTCTTGATATCGGCTATCAGTGCGGCTCAAATTAGCCCTAAACGACCTTGGGCCCGGTCTCTTCATGTTTCTACTAATGTTATTCTTCTGCTGGGTTTTCTGTTGGTTACTGGTAGCGGCTGGTCTGTAGTACAAAAATATTTACCTTAAGGGTTTTATTTCGCGCAAAGGGTTTCGTAACTAACCCTCCCATCAGGTAAAATGAATGAGGTGATAGTGGAGAACAACCTCATCAGATCTGTTGAACTGAATGAAATCTTTATATAGTATTTTAATTCAAACGTCGGAAGAAGAACACAAATATATTGTCAGTTTACCCGAATTAGGTGCTTATGCTCGTACTCAGGGAGACAGTTATCAGGAAACTTTAAAAAATGCTCAAGAAGTTTTAGAGCTATTAATAGAAGATGATCAAGCAAGAAAAACATCTCTGAATAAGCCGCTTGTTATTAACATAAATAAGAAAAAAAATTAGACTTTTAAAATTAGTAAATAATAGTAATCTATCGGTTAAACAAAGTGACTAAACATGAACTTAAAAAGTGAAATTCTAATTATCGGTGGTGGCATTATCGGGTTGGCGATCGCGGTTGACCTAAAACTTCGGGGTGCATCTGTAAGTCTCCTCTGTCGAGACTTTCAACAAGCCGCTAGTCACGCCGCCGCCGGAATGTTGGCCCCCCATGCAGAACAACTTCCCACAGGAGCGATGTTAGACTTATGTCTCAAGTCGCGTTGGTTATATCCAGAGTGGGTACGCAAATTAGAAGACCTCACCGGTTTAAATGTCGGTTATGTTCCCTGTGGGATCATTGCCCCGGTTTTTGAACAACCACCGTCTCAACCGTCGGAAAACTGGTTAGATAAAGCCGCTATTGCTTATTATCAACCGGGACTCGGTGGTGAGGTAGTTGGGGGTTGGTGGTATCCAGAAGATGGACAAGTGGACAACCGTCTGGTGATGAAAGCGCTGTATGAGGCGGCTAAAAGTTTAGGGGTGAATTTACTTGAAGGGGTAACCGTTCACGCTATCGGACAAAAACAAGGTAAGGTAACCAGTGTTTTTACCTCGATGGGAGAATTAGAAGCCCAAACTTATGTATTAGCGAGTGGTTCTTGGGCAAGTCAGTTATTACCTCTGCCGGTTCATCCGGTCAAAGGGCAAATGTTATCTTTAAGAATGCCCAAGGAAGCGGATCAACCTTTGCCGCTACAACGGGTATTATATGGACCTCAGACTTATTTAGTGCCGAGACAAGATGGACGCTTAATTATTGGGGCGACTACAGAAGCCGTAAATTGGACTGCGGGAAATACGCCTCAAGGGGTTAAAACGCTTTTAGATCGGGCTATTCGTCTTTATCCGGCTATCGAAAATTGGCCCATAGAAGAATTATGGTGGGGTTTTCGTCCGGGAACTCCTGATGAGTTACCCATTTTAGGAAAGGGTCTTTGTGATAATTTAGTCTTGGCGACGGGACATTATCGTAATGGGATCTTGTTGGCCCCGGTGAGTGCTTCTTTGATCGCGGATCTGATCTTGCAGCAAAAGTCTGATCCTCTCTTATCTCATTTTAGTTATGATCGCTTCAGTGCTAAACCCCCTGCTAGAACTATGAATGCTAACCCTCCTCAGCCGCTACAATACGCCTCTGTTAATGGTTCTTCCCCCTATCCCCAACTGCCGGAAACCAGTTCAAAAGAGGATCACTTAGTTATTGCCGGGCGCAAATTTTCGTCCCGGTTGATGACGGGTACCGGTAAATATCCCTCCATCGAAGCGATGCAAAAAAGTATCCTCGGTAGTGGTTGTGAAATTGTGACGGTTGCAGTTAGACGGGTACAAACTAAAGCCCCTGGCCATGAGGGACTTGCAGAAGCGATCAATTGGGGTAAAATTTGGATGTTGCCCAATACTGCCGGCTGTAAAACCGCAGAGGAGGCTATCCGGGTGGCACGCTTGGGGCGAGAAATGGCGAAGTTATTAGGACAAGAGGATAATAATTTTATTAAGCTGGAAGTGATTCCGGATGCTAAGTATTTATTACCTGATCCCATCGGCACCCTACAAGCGGCTGAACAGTTGGTTAAAGAGGGGTTTGCTGTCTTACCTTATATTAATGCTGATCCGCTTTTGGCTAAACGTTTGGAAGAGGTAGGGTGTGCTACGGTGATGCCGCTAGGTTCGCCTATTGGTTCGGGACAAGGGATTAAAAATGCGGCTAATATCGCTATTATTATTGAACAGTCTGGTATTCCTGTGGTGGTGGATGCAGGGATCGGTACGCCTTCAGAAGCGGCTTTAGCGATGGAAATGGGGGCTGATGCGTTGTTAATTAATAGTGCGATCGCTCTTTCTCAAAACCCCCCACAGATGGCGAAAGCGATGGGTTTGGCGGCACAAGCCGGAAGACTTGCTTATCTGGCTGGTAGAATGCCTTTGAAGTCTTATGCTAGTGCGAGTTCGCCGCTTACCGGTACGGTGAGTTAAATTAGACCTCTCCCCCTAACCCCCTCTCCACCTCCCCCTACCCCCTCCTACAGGAGAGGGGAAATGGAAGATCTTTGTTTCTGGAGAGGGGGAACATTAATATATGAGGGGGAACAATATATATATTGTAGGTTGGGGCCTTGGAACCAAAGCCAACGCTAAATATCATTTTGATAAATTTAATTCATCCTATCAACTCTGTTATCAATAAATGAAAAATGGTATTATTTTTATAAAACTTATCTATAATTAAAAAAATCACTATCATTTCTCTATGTTTATTGAGTTTAGATTATTATGGATTCTATACGTATTAAAAATTTGCGGCTTTTAGAGGATACAGGCCCTATTGATATAAAACCTATTACTTTGCTTTTGGGGGCTAATAGTTCAGGGAAAAGTACATTTTTAAGAGCATTTCCTTTAATGAGGCAAAGTGTTGAAGCTAAAACTACTTCACCTATTTTGTGGTATGGGCAATTTGTTGATTTTGGGAGTTTTGATGAAGCTATTAATAATTTAGAGCCGGCTAATCAAGAAAAAGAAATTTCATTCGCTTATCATTTCCAATTTTCAAATTTTTTAATGAGGAATGAATATATAAATTACTATAAATATTTTTTGTTTCATTTTTCTAAAAATTTATCTTTAAAACAAGAATCCTTTAGGAAATCACCAATAGATAAACTAGAAATATCCCTTGAAATTAAATTAGCAAGAGTGCATGAACAATATAGTAATTTTCTCAAAGAAGTTTTATTAAAATTCTCTGATCATCTAATTAAATTAGAAATTAATGAACAAGGCAAACTTATCAAATTTAAAGTCAATCAAAGTGAGTTCTCGGAAGAAATGAAAGATGTCAAATTTTTGCCTCAAAAAGGATTGATTCCTCTTTTTATTGAGCCAATACCTCAAGAAGAAAAAAATGATTTATTACATTCTATTATTAGCTTGGGATATCAACTTAGAAAAGGCTCTTATTCTTCTAGATTAATTAAGCTGTTAAAGACAGAAATCACAAATTTAGTACATTATCAAATAAAAAATAATGAAGAAAGAATTATTACAATAATTGGTTCATTACTTGGTATTGGTATTGAAAGTTCAAACACCATTTTGAATTTAGTACAAAACAATAAAAATGGAGGCAATATTTGGAATAATAAAACTCGGGTTTGGTCTATTGAAAGTCCAGATTTTCAAAAACTTAGAGATATTTTAGTAGCAGATTCTGCTTTATTAATTTTATCAATGGCTGATAAATATCTGTCTAATTTTGCTTGTAATATTAGTTATATAGCACCAGTAAGAGCCACAGCAGAACGTTACTATCGCTTTCAAGATTTAGCGGTAGGGGAAGTAGACTCTCAGGGAAAAAATTTAGCAATGTTTATTAAAAGCTTAAATAATAAAGAGCAAAAAAGCTTTGAGGAATGGACACAAAAATATTTTGGCTTTTCTATCGGTGTTGATCAATCTGAAGGTCATGTATCTTTAAAGTTAAAAGAAAAAAATTGTCAACAAAAACGGAATTTAGCTGATACAGGATTTGGATTTTCCCAAGTTCTCCCAATATTAACTCAATTATGGTGGTTAAGTAGAGGTAAAGGTCAAGTCAATAAAGATTATCCGATCACATTTGCTATTGAACAACCAGAATTACATCTGCATCCAGGACTACAAGCACTTTTAGCAGATTCATTTATAGCAACTATCAAGATAGCAAAAGAGCAAGGATTTGATCTTAGATTAGTGATAGAAACCCACAGTGAAACTTTAGTAAAAAGATTTAGTCCCCATATTGCTAATAAAAATTTTGATCACAATGATATTAACCTAGTTATCTTTGAAAGAGAAAATTCTGAAACCCCTGCTAAAGTCAGAATAGCAAAATACACTCAAGCAGGACTTTTTGATAACTGGCCTCTAGGTTTCTTTTTACCTGATCCAATCTAATCTGAGTATGTTGTTAGTTCTAGATCCATCTTTAATTAATGAAATTAATAATAAAAAAGTTCAGATAGTCTTTGAATTAATTGCTCAGTCTAGATGTCAAGGAAATCATATAGTTATATCTGATAGAAATACATTAAATTGTTTAAAAAAATGTGATTTTTTATCCTCAGTAGCTCAGATGGTTTATACACAACTATATTCGGATTTACCCGATTTTAGTGTCTATTTAGAAAATTTAAAAAATTCAATATTAATTGTCTTAGATGATGTACTAGAATTTCAAGCTAATTCTAAATGTGAATTGACCAATGGCACTATAACCCTTGAACCTAGAGATGGTTTCCAGGTGATAAAAGCTTCTTATCGCTACTTTAGTTATGGAAGTTTTACCCCAACAATTTTATTAACTGAAAATCGCATTGATGGAGAAATATATCACCAAATTACTAAACTATATAACAAACATAAAAAAATAAGGTTTGACATAAAATCTGAAATTAGAACAGGAGGAGGTAATAGCACTAAAGATGAATTGAGGGCGATTCAAAAAACCTTACAAGATATAGAAACAGAAAATAAACTTTGTCTTTGTATTATAGATAGTGATAAAAAAAGTCCAAATGATTCTAATTTAGGAGATACAGCAAAAGCAGTTCAAGAAGTCTATGAACAGTTAAAGAGCAACATTCTTGTAAAATGGATTTGTTTAGAAGTTAAAGAGCTTGAAAATTTGTTTCCTATTGCTTGGTATGAACAAGTCTTTACTCAAGATAAAAATAAAAATAAATCTCTTTCATTGTTGAAGCAATTAGAAAAACATGAAGCCAGAAAATATATATCTATGAAAAAAGGGATATATTTATATGACATATTACAATACTCCGTACAAGATTCTAGCTTACATCAATATTGGATAGAATTTATACAAAGCCTTGAAATAGAAACAGTTATTTCTTGTTTGGAACAGCTACAATGTCTTAGAGGAAAACAAGCTTGTACTTGTGTCATTATGCCAGGATTTGGTACAGATATCCTCATTAAGATGATAGATAATTGTGTGAAAGAAAGATCTTTAACTAAATGTAATGATATCGAGCAAGATGAGCTTTTAAAATTAGAGTGGGAAAGGATTAGACAAGTAGTTACAGATTGGTGTTGCGCTTTACCGCCGATACTTTAATTATAGTAATCTATTCTTCTTAAAAATTGCTAATCAGAGAGAGTTGAAAAAATTTTTGAATAAAATAATTTTAAATTGCTTATGCGTTACTGTCTCAACCCCCATTGTCCTAACCCTCGCAACCCGGATGATACCGAAATTTGTTACAGTTGCAGTACAAAATTATTACTCAATGACCGCTACCATGCAATTAAACTGATAGGACAAGGGGGGTTTGGCAGAACTTTTTTAGCCGCCGATAACGCTAAACCCTCTCAACCCCGTTGTGTGATTAAACAATTTTATCCCGACGAACAAACCAATGCCCGCGCCGCTATGCAATTATTTGAACAAGAAGCACAGCGCTTAAAACAATTAGGAGAACATCCCCAAATACCCGATTTTTATGACCATTTAGAACAAGATAAACATCAATATATTATTCAAGAATTTATAGACGGGCAAAATTTAAGCCAAGAATTAGCCACTAACGGTACTTTTAACCAAACTCAAATTAAAACCCTTCTAAAAGATTTACTTCCTGTCTTAAAATTTATCCATGCCGGACAAATCATTCACCGCGATATTAAACCCGATAATATTATCCGTTCTCGCCAGCAAGAATTATTATATTTAGTGGATTTTGGAGCGGCTAAATATGCCACAGCCACCGCTTTAGCTCAAACCGGTACCGTTATCGGCAGTGCCGAATTTATTGCTCCAGAACAACTCAGAGGAAAAGCCACTTTTGCCAGTGATATTTATAGTTTAGGAGTCACCTGTATTTATTTATTGACTCAAGTTTCTCCCTTTAACTTATTTGATATTACTGAGAATGTCTGGGTTTGGAAAGACTATTTAGTTGATAATCTTGTCAGTGATGACTTAGGGCAAATTCTCGATAAAATGATTAACAATTCTCTTAAAGAACGTTATCACTCTGTCGATGAGATTATGACAGATTTGAAGATTGGCCAATTTACCGAAAAGTTGAGCCATATTTCTCTTGCTCCAGCTACCCAAAAATGGCAATGTATTCATACCTTAACGGGACATTCTCAACCCGTAACTTCAATGGCTTTTAATCCCCTGATTAAGCAAGGCGAAGAGGGAATTTTAGCCAGTGGGGGCGCAGATTGGACGATTAAACTCTGGTCTTTAAAAACTGGGCAAGAAATCGATACTTTAATTGGCCATACCGATAAAATTACCGCTATTGCTTTTAGTCCTGATGGACGATTTTTAGCTAGTAGTAGTTGTGATCGTTCGATTCGTATTTATCATCTCCAACGCCAAAGTCTTATTCATAAATTATTAGGTCATACCAATTGGGTAAGCTCTATTGCTTTTAGCCCTAATAGCCGCCTTTTAGCGAGCGGCAGTTTTGATAAGACTATAAAAATTTGGAATGTCCAAAGCGGCAAACAGCTAGAAAATTTTGTTTGTCGCGGTTATATGAATTGGGTAAAATGTCTGGCTTTTCATCCTTTTCAATCTATTTTAGCCAGTGGAAATGGAGATAATAGTATTTATTTTTTTGATTTACATAACAAGAGTAAAGAATTTTTTTTAATCGGTCATATTCATATTATAAATTCTCTGGCATTCAGTCCAGATGGTCAAGTTTTAGCCAGTGCAAGTGACGATAAAACCGTTAAAATTTGGAGTTTAGATACCCGAAAAGTTATTAATAATTTAAGCGATTATTTAGTGAGGGCTAATACTGTTGCTTTTAGTCCAGACGGTAAAATTTTAGCCGCCGGAAAAGACGATAATACTATTAAGCTTTGGTATTTAGAGCAAAAATCTTGGCAATTAGTCTCAGAAGATGCCATGATGACTTTAACAGGACATAGCGACTCGGTAACAGCAGTAGCATTTAGCCCCAATGGACAGTTATTGGCTAGTGGTAGTGTTGATGGAAGCATTAAGTTGTGGCAGTGCGGAACGAGTTCCGCACCCCAATGTGTTTGATTTCGCGCAAAGGTGGCAAAAGTCGCACTAGCCGCCGCTAACCGGAGGAATAAGTACCACTTCATCCCCGTCTTTTAAGGGGGTGTCTGAGTCGACAAATTGAAAATTGATCCCAAAACGAGTGACACTACGCCATTGTTCTAATTCTGGATGCTCTTTAAGTAAATTATCTAATACGGCTTTGACAGGTGTTTGAGGAGGAAAGTTTAAAGACAGTTCTGAAAGTCCATAAGCTTCTTGATAAGCCGCGAATAATTTGACAATGATGGTAATGGTAGAATCAGACATGAGTGTAATTAAAGACGTTCAAATTCATGGCGTATTTTTTTGATTGTCTGAGGCAAAACACCCACTAACAAAGCAAAAGCTTCATCCGGCAATTTAGCGGCTGTGTCAGCATCAAACCAGTTTTCAAATTGATTTAATATAACTTGTGCCCGTTGTAAAGGCACTGGGTTATCAGTAATTTGTTTGGTTAATCTTACCCACTGCCGCCGAATTAAATAAGCATTGATTTTTTCTTGAGGGGTTTGAGGAGTGACTAAAGACAGTTTTCCCACAGGGATAACTTGTACGACATCAAGGTCAAAAACACTGCCAATCACCGCTCCGGGTCCTGCAAATTCTGCATGATAGCGTTTATATAAAATTATGCCATTTTTACGACGAGGGTTAACCACTAGCAACTGCTTTTTATGCAATTGAGCGATAATATTATCGATGTTTAGGCTTGCTGGAGAATTTGAAGGATAACTGCTCAAATTTTCTTTCATCGTTACATAAAACAGATGATCTTAGCCGACCTTAGCTGTCCAGTTGCTCTGTATTTTCAGCAGTGGTGGAGACTTCTACCGGGGGTGGAGTCTTCTCTAACTCGGTTAATTTTTTAATTAAACATAAACGCCTTGGACTTCCAAACAAAAAACTATTGAAACTAAAGTCAATCCGATGGAGTTGATAGCCACCATTGAGATAGAGTTGTTTAGCCACATGATTATCTTCTAAAACGTGAAGATAAAGTTCTTTAAAACCCCATTCTAAAGCAATTTGCTCACATTTTCGCAGCATTTTTCTTGCCACGCCTTGGCGGCGACAATGATGACTCACCGCTAAATTAGAAATATAAGCACTATTGGGCGTAGTGGACCATTCTGAACGCAAAGAAATTTCTACAGTCCCAATAATTTCTTCCTCTTCTGTGCTTGATGCCGATGTAATAACCTGATGACAGGCAACTAAACACTGATAATGAGGAGATGCCGCACGCAAACGACTGCGAAGGTCTTCATAAACCCCTAATTTGAGTAAAGGATAAACCCAAGACAGGACTCCATAAGGAGGATGAAAGCACAGGGTCAGAACTTCAGCGACTTTCTTTAAATCACTTGACCGAGCAGTCCGAACAATAGTACCAGATGTACTAATTTTTTCTTCAGCGTTCCTTAACTGATATGGAAATAAGGAATATGGATAGCAGGAGTTCACAGTTACTCCAACGAATCACTAAATGATGTACTCTACAAGTTTAACAACCCCACTGCCCACTAGCTCGTAGGGAATGATTGAGCGTTGAACTAGGGGATGAGATAGAAGGTTTTAGCTTTGATTTTGCTTAAGTTACGAACTACTAAGACACCAAGTTAGAAGAAAAGTTTCCTTTCTCTTGCGGCTTGCTCTTGGTTGTTCAAGTTTGTTTGAGAACAAACTACTTTTTCTAAATTTCTTCCCTGTTGATATTTTATCACCTTTATGGTCAAAATTTTTCCACCTCTGGCGATTGATCTTTGTTACAAGGGCCTAGTCCTTGGAACGAACCCTTCAGGCTGATCATCCTATGTTAGCTTTTTCTTTTAAAATTTAATCAGGAACAGGGAAGTGCGAAAGCCAAACAACAATGACTAAGCACGAATGACTAATGACTATGATGTTTCAATCTCTTTTGCGTTTTGAGGGACAACTTAATGATTTACTGGCTCCGGCTAATCGGAGAGTGTTTTTTACTCACTCTTTTCTAGAAAACCCCTCAATTAAAGATGTTATTGAATCTTTAGGGGTTCCTCATCCTGAAGTTAATGTTATTTTTATTAATGGTAAAACGGTTGATTTTTCCTATAGCTTACAACATGGCGATCAAGGAATTATTTATCCTCACTCTCTTTTTCCTGAGCTTCCCCATGAAGCTATTATTCAGTTACAACCTCCTTTACCTCAACCTGTGGGTTTTGTCTTAGATGTTCATTTAGGTAAACTGGCTTCTTTATTACGATTATTAGGATTTGATACTCTCTATCGCAATGATTATGAAGATGCAGAAATCGCTCAAATTTCAGCCGCACAACAGAGGATTGTTTTAACACGAGATAAAGGCGTTTTAATGCGAAAGCCGGTTGTTTATGGTTATTATGTCAGAGAAACTGATCCCCAAAAACAAATTCTAGAAGTTTTAGGACGGTACAATTTATTTGCGTTGAGTCGTCCTATGTCGCGCTGTATTCGATGTAACGGAATAATCAAACCCGTTGAAAAAGCCGCTATTATTGAGCAACTTCCCCGACAGACCTGTCAAATTTATGAAAATTTTTATCAATGTAATCATTGTAACCAAATTTATTGGCAAGGAACTCATTATCAGAAAATGCAAAAAATGGTAGAAACTATCCTAGAAAATTCTCATCAGTTACCCTGAATTGTTTATTATGTTAAAATAAAGATTGAACTAAGCATTTTGCAAGCAAATTTTATGGCCCATAGTACCTACAGCCTTCCGGAGATTGAAAAACAACGTCTAGAATTTCCTGGATTAGCCAATAAAGTTTATTTTAATTTTGGCGGACAAGGCCCTTTACCTCGTTGTGCCATAGAAGCCATTATTGATGCTCATAATTATCTTCAGCTACAAGGGCCTTTCTCAGGAAAGGTGAATGCTTGGATTCAAAATAAAACTGAACAATTGAGAGAAACACTGGCCCTTGAATTAGGGACGACTGCTCAAAGCATTGTTTTAACTGAAAATGTGACCGATGGCTGTAATATTGTTTTATGGGGTCTTGACTGGCAAAAAGGAGACCATATACTTCTCACCGATTGTGAGCATCAGGGAATTATCGCTATTGTTAAAGAAATTGCTCGCCGCTTTGGCGTAGAATTCTCGATTTGTCCCATTAAAGACACCCTGAACACAGGCGATCCGCTGGCGGTGATTGCTCAACATTTACGCCCCAATACTCGTCTAGTGGTCTTGAGTCATTTGCTTTGGAATACCGGGCAGTTATTACCTTTGGCTGATATCGTAGAACTGTGTCACCATCATAGCCCTAGCCGCCAACGGGTTCCCATCTTAGTAGATGCGGCTCAATCAGTGGGATGTATTCCTTTAAATTTAAGTCAATTACAAGCAGATTTTTATGCCTTTACCGGCCATAAATGGTTATGTGGTCCGGCCGGGGTAGGTGGTTTATATATTGATCCTCAAATGTTTGAAATGCTTAGACCCACTTTTATTGGTTGGCGAGGAATTGAACAGGATGAAACCGGACAACCCATCGCTTGGAAAAACGATGCACGACGTTTTGAGGTGGCGACCTCCGCTTATCCTCAGTATGAAGGGTTACGGGCGGCAATCCCAATTCATCGTCAATGGGGAAGTGCTGAAGGGCGCTATCAGCGTATGGTGGAGTTGAGCGCTTATCTTTGGGAGCAGTTATCAGAACTTGACGGCGTTGAGTGTTTAAAAAATTCTCCTCCCCAAGCCGGGTTAGTTTCTTTTCAAGTTAAAGGCCCTCTCTCTTCCCAACAGTTAGTACAAGCTTTAGAAAAAAGAGGATTCTTACTGAGAACTTTACTCAATCCGGATTGTGTTCGAGCTTGTGTACATTACTTTACTTTGAAGGCTGAAATTGAACAGTTAGTCGAAGCCATTAAAATATTACTCCTTAATGCTAATGAGAATGAAGGGTAATTAGTTAAAGAATACATGAAGTTATATGTTAAATTATACGTTTCTTAACACTCAGGTATACTTCATCACCCAAATTTTAACTTAAAATTAAAATAAGCTTCATTCATAATTCATACCTGGAATAGAACAAAACAGCATCTAATTCAGGTATGGAAATGCTCTTGGCAATCCGAATCGCTAAACCCATTAGCTTTTATCAGTCTGATCTACCCATTCTTTCTCTATATGGCAAGGCAACCACATTATATAGAACTCACCAAAGGGGTTCAATCTTGGAACCAATGGCGTAATAATTACCCAAGCATTAGACCTAGTCTTAACGGCATTAATTTGAGAGGATGCAATCTGGCCGGCATTAACTTCAAAGATACCGATCTTCAAGGAACGGACCTTAGAGAAGCCAATTTAACTCAAGCCAATCTTAACTGGGCTAATCTTCACAAAGCTGATCTAACACAAGCCAATTTAAGCGGAGCTAATTTAAGTCAAGCCTTCTTAGAAAAAGCGATTCTCATCGCCGCTAATCTCAGAGAAGCTTGGTTAATCGGCTCAGATTTTGAAAAAGCTAATTTAAGAGATGCTGATTTAAGTAAAACTCTTGCTGCCAAAGCGAACTTTAAAAACGCTATCTTAACGGGAGTTTGTTTGCACGACTGGTCAATTGACAAGTTTACTAATTTAAACAACGTCGCTTGTGATTATGTATACTTTGGAGAAAATCATCAAGAACGCCGTCCTATTCATTACCCCCAAAAGTTTGCTCTAGGTGAGTTTAGTAAATACTTTAAAAATGCTTTAGAATTTCAAAATCAATCTATTAATCAACTATTTGATTATTCGGCACAACTTCCTTACCTTCAACTGCCTAATCAAAATCAAATTCAAAAAGTCAAAAGTTTTGAAAGTATGAGGAACTGGTAATAGATCATTAAAAATTAATCGTTTTAATTACCAATCACCTATTACCTATTCCTCGTGCATGGGCTTATTTTTTAGAACAAACCAAGCGTTAAAGATTTGTCAATGGGGAAAATAGCACCAGCCCCTAACCAGAGGGTGACTAAAGTCCCAAACAGAAACACAGCCGTTGCTACAGGACGACGGAAGGGGTTCTGAAATTTATTGACGTTTTCAATGAAAGGAATCAGCATTAATCCTAACGGAATAGCCGCTTGACAAGCAATTCCCAATAGTTTGTTGGGAAGAATCCGTAAGATTTGGAATACGGGATAAAGATACCATTCAGGAAGAATTTCTAGGGGAGTAGCAAACGGATTAGCCGGTTCACCCACCATCGCTGGATCGAGAACAGCTAAACCCACCACTAATCCAAGGGTTCCCAAGATAACTACAGGAAACACATACAATAGGTCATTAGGCCAAGCGGGTTCACCATAGTAATTGTGACCCATCCCTTTAGCCAGTTTGGCGCGGAGTTTAGGATCGCTGAGATCAGGCTTTTTAACAATAGCCATCTATTGATTCTCCTTCTCTTAACTAACGGATCTGCAATATTTTAATTTAGTTAACAGCCAACAGGTTGATGATTCTGTTCACTGTTGACTGTTGACTATAGCTAACAAAATTATAATGGACCAGAAATTCCCTGTTTACGAATCATCAGGAAGTGCAGCAGCATAAACACTGCCATCAACCAGGGAAGAACAAAAGTATGAATACTGTAGAAACGGGTTAAGGTTGCTTGTCCAACACTTGCACCACCCCGTAAGGCTTCAACGATTTGATCGCCAACCACAGGAATAGCAGCCGGTACACCAGACACAATCTTAACCGCCCAGTAACCTACTTGGTCCCAAGGCAATGAGTAACCGGTTACTCCGAAAGATACGGTAATCACTGCCATAATGACACCGACGATCCAGGTTAATTCCCGAGGCTTTTTAAATCCACCGGTTAAGTAAACCCGGAAAACGTGCAGAATCATCATTAAGACCATCATACTAGCAGACCAGCGATGGACAGAACGAATCAGCCAACCAAAGTTGACCTCATTCATAATGTACTCTACTGAGGTAAAAGCCTCAGTTACCGTTGGTTTGTAATAAAAAGTCATGGCGAATCCAGTGGCAAACTGGATTAAGAAACACACCAGCGTAATTCCCCCCAAACAATAGAAAATATTGACGTGGGGCGGGACGTATTTGCTGGTGATATCATCAGCGAGTTCTTGAACCTCTAGCCGTTCGTCAAACCATTGATAAACTTTAGAATCTGTTACTTGCTTAGAAAACATGAAGCCAGAATTGCAATATAGAATGATTAGGGTTTTTTTGCTCCCTTTGAGCCTCTATGAGCTTTTTAGGGATATTAATAGAAGGCAGGCTATCCTTTTAGAGGATTTATTAAAAAAATCTGTAGTCAGTTTAACTAGGATAGCCTTTTTGAACTGATGTTCCTCATTAAAAAATGTAACATACCTGAGAGGCTGTGGGTTAGATTTTCATGATGCCTACTCGAGTGAGCGTCATAAACCGATTAACCCTTTAAACAGTTTTAGCCCGTCGGTTGCCTTTAACATTGGATCTGAGGCTCTTTCGGGATGCGGCATCATACCCAGAACGTTACCTTGGCGGTTGGTAATACCAGCAATATTATTTAACGATCCATTGGGGTTATGTTTCTCGTCAATTTCACCATTAGGACTACAGTAACGAAACATAACTTGACCATGATCCTCTAAAGCTTTGAGCGTATCCTCATCGGCATAGTAGCGTCCTTCTCCGTGAGCAATGGGCAAAGTTAATAAGCTTTTGGGAGCATAAGCCGCACTCCAAGCTAAATCAGTTGTCTCTACGCGCACGGGAACGCGATCACAAATAAAATGTAAATTTCGATTGCGAGTTAAAGCACCTGGTAATAAACCGACTTCGGTTAAGATTTGAAACCCATTACAGATCCCTAAAACATATTTTCCCGCTTGAGCGTGTTCAACGACACTTTTCAGCACTGGCGAGAAACGGGCGATCGCTCCACATCTGAGATAATCCCCATAACTAAACCCTCCCGGCAAAACGACCACATCGAGATCGTCTAAGTCAGTTTCTTGATGCCAAACCATGCGGGTTGGTTGATCGAGTAAGCCGCGAGTTACCGTTTCTACATCCCGGTCACAGTTAGAGCCAGGGAATACCACTATACCAAATTTCATTGCTTGATCCCAATTTCAGACACAACGATTGACTTTTAAGGATTAACGCTTAACGGTTTTACCGGGGTCAATTCAAAGCGATAATTTTCGATAACTGGGTTAGCTAAGAGTTGATCACACATTTGATCTAACTGTTGCTTGGCTTGTGTTTCATCGCTGGCGGTAACAGTCAGTTCAATATACTTACCGATTCTAACTTGTTCAACTCCCCTCAACCCAAGTTGTTTTAATCCAGATTCCACAGCCACTCCGGCTGGATCAAGTACCGAGGGTCTGAGGGTAACATAAATACGACACTGATATTGTTGAGACATCGATTCTAGCTATAGTATTAATTAGACAAGACTCCCAATTATGAAAGCCCAAAAGACTCGCTCTCAAGAAAAAATTTTTCATTTGCTCAAGACTTTGGCTCGCTCCCTTTCTGCCCAAGATCTCTATGTCGAACTGCGTCGGCGCAAACAAACCATCGGTTTAGCAACAGTTTATCGTTCATTAGAAGCTCTAAAACTTCAAGGGGTGGTACAAGTCCGAACGTTACCGAGCGGAGAATCTTTATATAGTTTGGTGCAACAGGATCAACATCATCTCACTTGCGTTCATTGCGGTCAATCTATTCCCATTGATGAGTGTCCTGTCCATGACCTAGAGGAACGTTTAGAACAATCCCATCATTTTAAAGTTTACTACCATACCCTAGAGTTTTTCGGACTTTGTGATCGCTGTCATTCGCTCCACCGAGAACCCTTAAGCAATTAAGCTTATTGAGCTATATGACGATCAATTTTTTCTAACTCCATCGCTAGATCTGAGATATCTTGATGGGTTTTCTCTCCGATGACAGAACGCATTCCCTCTAGAGTAGACATTAGACTGCGCGGGTCCATAAACATAATTTTACTACTTCCACTACTGCCAATGCTTTTACCCATATCTAAGTAATTTTGAGCCAGAAGAAATTGTAAAGCTTCCCGCGCATTTGGGGTTGAGCCTAATTTCTCTGAGACAATAACGATCGCTTTGGCGGTGGCTTCGGCTCTAAGAATTTGTTGTTCTCGTTCGGCTTCGGCTTTTAAGATAGCGGCTGTTTTGAGGGCTTCAGCTTCAAGAATTTTCGACTGCGCTTGACCTTGAGCCGAGTTAATGGCTGAATCTCTTTCTCCTTCAGAGGTTAAAATCGCTGCCCGTTTTTTGCGTTCTGCCGCCATTTGTAATTCCATCGAATCTTGTACGGCTTTAGAGGGCATAATATCCCGTAGTTCTACTCGGGTAACTTTAACCCCCCAAGGATCAGTGGCGATATCCAGTTCTCTGAGTAAAAATTCGTTGATTTCTGTACGAGCGGTAAAGGTTTCATCTAATTCTAATTTGCCGATTTCTGCACGGATTTGAGTTAGCACTAAATTTTGCATCGCTAATCTGAGATTTTCTACTTTATAGTAGGCTTTTTCCATATCAACGATGCGCCAATACACCACCGCATCGACGGTGATCGAGACATTATCTTTGGTGATACAAGATTGAGGGGGAATATCAATCACTTTTTCGCGGGTGGTTTCTTGATAAACGACTTTATCAAAAAAAGGAAGAATAAAGTTCAGCCCCGGAGTCAGTTTTTGATTAAAGCTTCCTAATCTTTCCACTAAGGCTTCATTTCTTTCGTTGACTATCTTCACTGAACCAAACAGTGCCGAACCACCGAAAACCAGAAAGACTAAAACTAAAAAACCTTCCATGATCACCTCTTGATTAAATGTTCAATTTAATAAAGTTTAAGGTAAAAGATTAACTGGGACTACAAACAGGGTGTTGCCTTTGCGCCTGACAATATAAACTTTTTCTTGTGCGGCGATGGTCATGGTTTCATCTTCACAGACTGCCCGCCAAGAATTGCCTTCATACAGCACCCTACCAGGTTGTCCTGGCGCAATTTCTGTGAGGGTTTCTCCTTCAGAGTCATCACTGAGTCGGGATAGCTTTTGTTTCGGGGTTAAAAATCGACGTGAAATGATGACTAAAATTGTCGATAAAATCAGCCAAGCGATCACCTGAACGGCCAGATAGGGCACAAAGCTAGAAATCAGTGCTACCACCATAGCACTAATACCCATCATGAAAGCTACAAAAGCGGTAGGAAAGATGAATTCCATTAAGCAGAGAATGCAGCCAGCAATTAACCAGAGCAAGGGTATACTCAACATAGGATGAAGAGAATTCTGAAGTAAAGACGTTTTAGGGAACGTCTGTACAGATCTATAATAGCTTTGCCGCCAGAGGAATATAGAGACAATTGACTTAAAGTTTTATGAAATTCAGCAAGGGACGCTCCTATGCCAAAATAGTAAGGTTGTTGAGAAAGGCTATTACAGGCTTTTAAGAGAAAACAGAGAGAGAACTAAATATGAAAGTTGGCGATCGCGTCCGTGTCAAAGAATCTATTGTTGTTTATCACCATCCACAAAACAGACAAGCGGCTTTTGATGTCAAAGGGTTGGAAGGAGAAGTGGTTGGTATTGTCACTGAGTGGCAAGGAAGACCTGTCAGTGCTAATTTGCCCGTCCTGGTACAATTTGATAAAAAGTTTAAAGCCCACTTCCGCGAAAATGAACTAGAAATCCTTTAGCTTTATGTCGCGCCCCCCCCGGCTAAAGCACTGGGGCTAGGCTACGCCCCACTTCGTGGGTATGCCCCAGATTTTAAGTAGTAGCTCCCCTATTAAGAGGAGAAGACTTATTATAAATAACGCTGGGAACTTGCCGCCTATGCACAAAAAATCGGATTTTGCTATCTTAATTAAAAGATTAAAATGATCAACCCCTGATAAAATCTAGCATTTTTACAGCATGGCTTCATCAATGCCAAAAACTCAGACATCCTCCCAACAATGGCGCGAAGAAATAACCGCCCTTCCTGCTTGGTTAAAACGTTCCATCGGCAAAGCCAGTGAACTGTCCACCGTTCAACGAATCATTAAACAGCGTAATATTCATACTATTTGTGAAGAAGGGCGTTGTCCTAACCGAGGGGAGTGTTATGCTCAAAAAACCGCGACTTTTCTCTTGATGGGGCCAACTTGCACCCGTTCCTGTGCTTTTTGTCAAGTGGATAAAGGCCATGCACCAATGCCGCTAGATGCTGAAGAACCCCGCAAGGTAGCTGAAGCGGTTTCATTATTGGGACTACGTTATGTGGTGTTAACCTCGGTGGCTAGAGATGATATTCCCGATGGCGGCGCAGGTTGGTTTGTTCAGGTGATGGATGCTATCCGTCAAACAACCCCTCAAACCGAGATCGAAGTCTTAACCCCTGACTTCTGGGGCGGCAAAGGCAGACAAACCAGTCAAAAAGAAAGAGTGGCTACTGTTGTGGCGGCTAAACCCGTTTGTTATAATCACAACATTGAAACCGTCAAACGACTACAAGCACCTGTGAGACGAGGGGCAAAATATGAACGCTCTTTAAATGTTTTGCGATGGGTAAAAGAACTAGACCCCTCTATTGCCACTAAGTCAGGTTTAATGTTAGGTCATGGGGAAACCGAAGCCGAAATTATTGAGGCTATGCAAGATTTAAGAGCTATTGGTTGTGATCGCCTTACTTTAGGTCAATATATGCGCCCTTCTTTGGAACATCTTCCTGTGCAAAAATATTGGACTCCTGAAGAGTTTGAAAATTTAGGTCAAATTGCCCGAACGATGGGATTTTCTCAAGTACGCTCTGGTCCTTTAGTCCGTAGTTCCTATCATGCAGGAGAAAAAGACTAGGATTGATTTGATTAAATGAAAGCGATGATTTTTAATTTTAAGCCGAGTCCATGAGAAAATCCGCTTAGTTATCTGACTAATTTTCAGGACTTTGGCAAAATTATGCTCAAGTATGTAATTTTGAGTGTTGGCTCTGCTTTGCTTACTGCTCTACCCGTTATAGCAGCCGATACCATTTATGTCACCTTTGGACCTTGGAGAGGCTCAATTAGAATTGAGTCTTTAGAAACTTTCGCTAATGATGGCACCATTAATAATAATTTAAGATTTTTTTTAAGAGGTTTGAGCCGCCAACAAGAGGAAAAGTTTAGAGAAGTTTTGCTTAAACCGGTTAATGTCAGTCCCCTTTTGGTTTCTCGTTTTTTCAACAGTGCCATCGGCCAAGAAATCTTAACTCGCGTTGGCAGAGGAATTACCATTCAGGGGGGCAGAAATGGGAAATATGCCCTACGTGCGGCAATAATACAAGCGTCTCTTGAGCCAGAAGGACTAACATTACTCAATGTTTTGCGTAAATTTCCCACCAATATGCAATTACAAGGAGAATATCTTCTGGGTCTAAAAAATACATTTGATCGCATTATTCAAGGGACGAACTTTTTTACTCAGACGATGGCTCAATTATCAGCACAAGCGGCTCAATCTAACTCAGTTAATTTTAGCCAGATGATGGACCTTCGGCAACCCGGTCAGGTTAATTTCCGCCAAGAAATGATTACCTTAACAGATTCCACCCGAAAACGGACTTTTTATGTCATTGTTTATAGACCCGAAAAGGAGCCGACAGGCAAAACTCCCGTTGTGATTTTATCTCATGGGCTAGGTTCAAGGCCACAAGATTTTGAAGCGATGGCCCAACATTTAGCTTCCTATGGTTATGTAGTAGCTATGCCGCAGCATCCTGGGAGTGATACGCAACAGCAACAAGCGTTCATCAATGGTTTTTCGAGACAAGTTTTTGATGTTAATGAATTTATTAACCGCCCTAAAGATATTAGCGCCGTGATTGATGAACTTGAGCGGCGTAATCAATCTGATTTTGGCGGACGATTAGATTTAGAGAATGTAGGGGTTATAGGACATTCTTTTGGGGGATATACAGCTTTAGCTGTTGCTGGAGCGCAGATTAATAGAGAATATCTTAAATCTGCCTGTGAGCGTTCCTTTAATTGGCTTAATATGTCATCATTACTTCAGTGTACTGCTTTAAATTTGCCAAACACCACTTACCAATTTAGAGATGCTCGAGTCAAAGCCGTACTGGTGAAAAACCCGTTTAACAGCATTATTTTTGGACAAAAAGAGTTAGAGCAAATTCAAATTCCTGTCATGATTACGGGGGGAAACTACGATCCGGCGACTCCTTTTGTTTTGGAACAAGTTCGCGCTTTTAGTTGGTTAACCACACCTAATAAATATTTAGCTTTAAAAGAAGGACAAGCTCATATCAACCTTGCTCAACTCGATGCAGGCATCACTCAAGTAATAGATTCTATCCCTAAATTAACCTTAGCTGAATCTGACTTAATTGATAATTATCAAAATCCTCTTGCACTGGCTTTTTTTGCGGTTTATATTGCTAATGATCCTCAATTTCGTCCTTTTTTAACGGCGGCTTATGGAGAATTTCTCAGTCAAAATGAGCCTTTTAAAATGTATCTGATTGATTCGTCGTCGCAGCCAGCCTTACAGCAAGCGCTTAAAGCTTTTCGGATTTTTTAGTTATATATTTCTTAAGGCGAGTCGCTAATCATCTCATGCAGGAGAAGAAGTATAATTTAAGCTCTATAAAATGATTGATGAATGAGTAAACTTATAGCCTATGGTTATTAATTATTAGACAGGAAAGAAACCAAAGACTTCAAAGTTTTCTTGCCAATCTCAGCACTTTAGATGATAATTCGATTCCTCTTTCTGCTGAAGCAATTGTCAAATTAATTAGACAACATTTAGATTGCCCTAGGTCTAGCCGCTTACCAGTGCTGATTGTTGCTGCGGCCTATCAGGCAGCCTCAGAACATTTAGGAGAAAGGTGTTTACCTCTTGAAAGCCACAATGCCGCCGATCAACAAACAGGTGCTTTAGGGGATTTAGAAATCACGCTTGTAAATGACAATAAAGTCATTACCTGTTATGAAATGAAGATGAAGCGAGTTACGATCAATGATCTTAATATTGCCGTTCAAAAAATTTCCGGCAAAATCAACAAAACGGGCAGCAAAATTGATAATTATATTTTTATTACCACCGAACCCATAGACAAAGATGTAGAAGATTATGCGGCTACTCTTTATGAAAAAACCGGAGGAATTGAAATGGTCATCTTAGATTGTCTGAGTTTTTTGCGTCACTTTTTACATTTGTTTCACCGTTTACGTATGCCGTTTTTAGAAGACTATCAAAGACTTGTGCTTGCCGAGCCGGAAAGTGCTGTCAATCAAGCTTTAAAAGAGGCTTTTTTAGCACTGCGTCAGGCTGTACAGACCATTGAAGTTGACACAGACTTAGATTCGAAACAAGATTAGACGGCCAATTCTAGTGAGTAGGAGCCAAAAGTTTATAAATCTTTGCATATTTGGGTTTACTTTTTTGAATTATTGATCTTAAATTTGATTAGAGTTTCAAAGTTTGGCGCAGGCTCAACTATGATTTGTTGTCTTAATCCTGATTGCCCTAATCCCTTAAATCCTGATGGCACAGATTTGTGCCTAAGTTGTGAGACACCCTTAGTAGCTCTATTGAGAAATCGTTACCGAGTTATAAAACCGTTGGGGGGCGGTGGATTTGGACGTACCTATTTAATCGAAGATTTAGATAAATTGAATGAGCTATGTGTTCTTAAACAACTAGCGCCGCAAGTTCAAGGTAGCTGGGCACGTCAAAAAGCGATCGAGTTGTTTGAGCAAGAAGCAAAACGTTTACAACAACTTGGTAAACAGAACCAAACACCGACTCTTTATGCTTATTTTAAAGAAGATAATTATCTGTATTTGGTACAAGAATACATCGAAGGACAAAACCTTTTACAGGAGTTACAAGAGCAGGGAGTCTTTAATGAGGCGAAAATACGAGAACTTTTGAGTGCCTTATTACCTCTTCTCGAGTTAATCCATCAGCAGCAAATCATACACCGCGATATCAAGCCAGAAAATATCATTCGCCGTCACAGTGACGGTTTATTAGTTTTGATTGATTTTGGAGTCGCTAAACAGATGACCACAACGGTGATGGCAAAACCCGGAACAACTATTGGCTCTTTTGGCTATGCCCCGATGGAACAAATACGAAAAGGTCAAGCTTTTCCGGCTAGTGACCTTTACGGTTTAGGAACAACTTGCTTTCATCTGCTGACAGATATTCATCCTTGGGAAGTGTGGCAGGATCACGGTTATGGCTGGTCTTCTAGCTGGCAGCAGCATTTGAAGCAGCCACTAAGTCCCGGATTAAAGCTTATTCTCGATAAAGTGCTGCAAAAACATTATCAACAACGTTATCAGTCAGCCTCAGAAGTTTTAGAACAGTTGAATCATTTACCTCCCATTGCCAAAAAATCAACTCCATCCACAACAGTACCCACTCAAGTGCCAATACCAGGAACAATGGTGTTACCAGAGTCTCTCACTCCCAGCTTATGGTATCAAGCCGTATTGGCCAGTTCAGGGAGTTGGTTGCTGGCTCTTTTGTTGCTCAGTTTTTTAGGAACCATTTGGCTTAGTTCTGGACTATGGCTGCTCATTTTAGGGGTGGCAATTTTTGCTCGCTCTCAGCGAGTTTTTATAAAAGTATATTTGTTTTTTATTTCTTTAATGACGACAGTAATAACTTACTTAGTCTTCCAAAAATTAAAAATAGATAATCCTTTCACCATTGGATTTAAAGGATTTATGGTGGTTATATTATTAGTTATTTTGGCGGGTTTATTGGCTTATGTTTTGATATTTATTTCTGACTATGTAAATAAATTAATGGCGAAAAACCATTAAATATGATCATTATATTTGAGCTTACGAGGCAAGGATTTATGAGGCAAAAACAACAATCGATTCAAGTTTTTCTTTCTCTGTTTATCGCTGGAGTAGCCATCGCATTAATTGTATGGTTATTAGGAAAACTGACTGGCACCCCTGACACGATAGTTCCAACACCAATTCCATCAACAGTAAGTCCACCTAGTTCATTTTTAAATCAGCATCTTAGTGTGGGCGATAAAATCTTAATCACAGCACATACAAACCCTGAAAAAGAAGCGGGAGTACAAGCTTTTGCCAAGGGAGATTTTGTGACTGCCCTTAAAAAATTTGAGGAATCTCTAAAAATTGATCGTAATGACCCAGAAGCATTAATTTATTTGAACAATGCCAAAATTGCCTATGCTAATGCCAAATCCTTCGAAGTGGCTGTAGCTACTGGGATTGGTGGCAATCTTGATACTGCCCAAGAGGTGCTGCGGGGCGTGGCTCAGGCTCAAAATGAGGTAAATAGCAGTGGCGGGATTAACGGGCGACCCTTACAGATTGAGATTGTTAATGATGAAGGTAATGAGAATACTAGCAAAAAACTAGCTCCTGACCTGGCTAAGGACTCTAACATCTTAGCGGTGATCGGTCATGGCGATACCAAAGGTTCACTCAGTGCCGCTCCCATTTATAATGCTCAAGGCTTGGTGATGATTACTCCGTCATACGGGCCAGCTAAATTATCTCAAATTGGCGAATATATCTTTCGCGGCTCTCCTGATAGTAGTGTTACTGCCAAGGCACTTGCCGAGTATATCGTTCAAAAAGCTCATATCAAAAATATTGCCATTTGTACTGATTCATCAGCCTCAGCATCTAACACAGCTTCTAAGACAACGATCAATGAATTCACTCAGGCAATATCTGAGGCGGGAGGAAAAGTCTCCAATACAGTGTGCAATTTTGGTGCGGCAGATTTTAACCCTAATACCGTGATGAATCAGGCTATCAGCGATGGAGCAAAGGGCTTACTCATCATGCCGCAAGTCAACAAACTCCGACCGGCTATTGAGTTAGCACAAGCCAATGGAGGCAGGTTAGGACTGTTTAGTCACGGGGGTTTGTACACCTATGAAACCCTTAATTCAGGAAGACAAAATTTTAATGGCTTGATCTTGTCGGCATTTTGGCATCCTGATGCTGATGCAAACAATCCCTTCTTTAAAAACGCCACTGCACTTTGGGAGGCAAAGGTCAATGCTCGAACGGCTTCGGCTTATGATACACTCCAAGCCATTATTGCTGGCTTAAAAGTTGCAGGATTAAAACAGGGCAACACCCGTGAAGAATTACAAAAGGCACTGTCTGACCCCACTTTTTCGGCTTCAGGAGCTATAGGAAAGATTCAGTTTTTACCGTCACGGGCACGTCAGGGGAAACCATTATTAATTAAAATTGCACCAGGCTCAAGTTCTGGGACTGGCTATGATTTTGTCCTGATGCGCTAATTCCATTTAAAATATTTTTGAGGTTGGGTAATGTTTTCTTTGACTTGATAAGGCTTTACCCGACATTTATCCATGAAACGTTATTTGTGATCTAAGTACCTGGACATAAATATATAACTTTTTCTTTTGACATTTAAGCAACCGATTAAATCGTCCCTCTAAATAACCCTTGAGGGCGCACCAACAAAATCACAATCATAATCAATAAAGCCACCCCTAACTTATAATCCGAACCTAACCAAGGAACACTTAATTCTTGAGCCACCCCAATCACTAGAGCGCCTGCAATTGCTCCATAAGGATTTCCGATACCCCCTAAAATCACCGAAGCAAACATCGGCAAAATTAAAAACCAGCCCATATTAGGGCGAATTCCCCCCACAATTAAACCAAAGATTGCTCCACCAATCGCCGTTAAAACTCCGGTAATAATCCAAGTCCACAACACCACCCACTCGACATTAATACCAGATACCCGAGCTAAATCCACATTATCAGCCACAGCCCGCATGGCCTTGCCGATTTTCGTTTTTTGTAGCAGAAAATGAAGCACAATAATGGCAATGATCGCCATAGTAATGGCTAAAACCCGGTCAAAAGCCACTTTTACCCCTAATAAATCCATTGCCGCCATCACCGGTAAATCATAGCGTTGGTTACTGCCGCCCCAGATAAATAAAATCCCGTTGCGAATGAATAGAGCTAACCCGATAGAGATAATAATCAGAGTTGTACTGCTGGCTCGGCGATCGCGCATCGGTTTCCAAATCAGATACTCACTCACTAGCATGGCGATCACGGTGCCACCAGCCCCTAAAATGATCGAGAGCCAAAGATTTAATCCATTTATATTAGCCAGCCAAGTTATATAAGCTCCTAATGTCATAAAATCGCCATGAGCAAAATTGGATAGGCGTAAAATTCCATAGCTGAGGGTGAGTCCTACGGCTGCTAAAGCAATTACACTTCCGATGGCTAAACCATTAAACAGTATTTGTGCTAAGTCCATTCCCCGGCTCCTGTTATCGACACTTCCCAAGAGGATATAACAAAATTACCCCTTAAAGGAATACGGGGCTAAAAAGATGATACAATTTCTAAGACTTATAAATTTTTGTTTTGTGCCCTGATAGTTTTTTGACTAAAAATGCACAAGAGAACTTCTTTATATCTATAATTAGTATAGAGAAAAAAAAATTTATGCAAGTCTTGAAATTGTAAGAAATTAATTAGTATTTACTATTGTTTTTCAACAAATATTGTTTTATATTCTTTTAATAACTTATTGAAATCAATCAAGTTAATCAAACTGTGTGTTAATACCATTTGATTATGCTTTCTTTAATGTCTTCGCTATTAATAGCACAATCTTCGCCCGTTTCGTTTTTCACAGAAAATCAACGGCTCACCCAACCGCAAGAAGTTCGCACCCTGCCAGGACATCTAAATGATGTTCAAGTTTTCAACAGTAATAGTCCTGAAGTGGTTAAAAACGAAGGCATTCTTTTATCGACTTTTCCAGGAGATATCAACAAATTCCCAACGGCTCACCTCAATAAACCTTTAAGTGGACGTTTTGATGTTTTTTGTCATCATATTGCTAGGCCGACAGAAAAAGACCGTCCTCTTTATCAAGGAATAATTGTCTATAATCCCGGCAATCAGCCAGTCACCATAAAAATTTTACAAGCGGCAAGTTATCTCACTTCATCGGATGCCCCGTTTGTTGAACTGCCTTCGCAAGTGGAAGACCCACAAGGCTCTGTGTTTAGTGGTCCAGGGTCTAGGCTAATGGGAGATGTATTACGGGGGGTAAATCAACCGATTTTTCCCGAGCAAATCGTCATCCCGCCCGGACAGAGTAAAATGCTATTTAGCCTGCTGATTCCAGCCAGTAGCGCCCGCTCTACCTTTATGCGGCTCGAAAGCAGTGGAAGAGTGTATATGGCGAATCTAGCCATGTATGGAATTCCCGAATATCCTCCTACACCGCCGAATGTAGCCACGAAAAACACCAAGAAGAAATTAGACCCCACATCAGAACCCCCAGAACCGACCCCCCCACCCCCTCCACCCACCTATCGAGAACCCGCCTTAGCCGAATGGCGAAAACTACTGCTCACGGGTCAATTAGTCTCACCTCGCGATTTACCCCCAACTCCCTTAAATGATCCCACTGTGGTTAAAACCATTTATGGCCGAGTCGCAGGCATTTCCCAAGGTTCAGAATGGAGCGCAAAAATTGTCGATCAGCCCGGCAGTAATTATTTGACTATCCCCAAACCCGGACAAGCCTTTTCTTATCCTGTGAGTACCGTCAATGAAGGAACTTATGGCACTGAGCAGGTACAGAGTGCCCCCATGTTAGTCCGTTATCCGGATACGGCCTACCTAGCTCATGGAAATTATGGCGTACATTACTATTTAACCCTGCCTTTACGCAACAACACCTCAGTCGCTCAAACCGTTACCATAACGCTTCAAACACCCTTAAAACAAGATCGTTACTCAGATCGACTCTTTTTTGTGCAACATCCTCAAGGACAAGTATTTTTCCGAGGAACAGTCCGGGTGAGTTTTGTCGATAAGAGAGGACAAACTCAGTCGAGATATTTTCATCTGGTGCAGCGACAAGGACAACAAGGTGAACCTTTATTGAGTCTCAATTTACAACCCCAAGAAATGCGAGAAGTGACCGTAGATTTTATCTATCCTCCAGATGCTACGCCGCCTCAAGTTCTGACTATACGAACCTTAGACTACTTGGCTAGATAATTCAAGGTAGGGGCGGCTAACCAACAATGATTCGCGGTCCCTAAAATCCGCCTCTACTGTAGGAAATCTTTACATATAAAAAAAAAAGATTGTGCAATCATAATAAAATAATAAAAATCCTAATTAAATCGCCGAAAATATTCCACCATGCCACAAGAGCCACCGGCTTTTTTATCGGCTTTAGAACGGGCAATTGATCGCCGTCCTTTGAGAGTGACTCCTCTAACACCACTAGCAGAAGTCCTTGGCATTATGGGCAAAGCCCTAAGTAGTTGTCCGGTTCCGGGTTTGGCATTATCACTCAATACAGTGTTAATCTCTCAAGCACGAGCTAGTATCATTCTGGTGGTAGAAGAAGGACATTTACTCGGTGTTTTTGATGAAAGCGAAGCCCTCAAAGTCATTACCACCAATAGGAATTTAGAGCAAATGACCGTCGCTCAAGCCATGAAACCCCCTGTGGTGGCTTTGAGAACTGCTGAAAATCCCGATATTTTTCAGGCATTAGCCTTATTACGCCAACATCAAATCTATCATTTACCGGTCTTAGATGAACCCGAAAAACTAGCCGGAATCATCAATCCGGCAACTCTTCGAGGAGTCTTACCTCTCGACGAACTGCTAAAAATACAAACATTAGCCGAGTTAATTTCTCCTGCGGTTATTCAAGCACCGGCCAGTAGTTCTGTACTGGATATCGCTCAACTGATGGTAACTCATCAAGTGGATTGTATCATTTTGAACCAGACCCCTAGAGGGCAGATGACTCGACCTGTAGGAAGTCTTTTGCGGCGAGATATTATCAAACTTTATGAGCTAGGACTAGATTTGTCAGGAATACAGGCTCAAACGGTCATGAGCTTCCCCTTGCCCGGTTTCAGTCCAACCGAGTCAATCTTAGCCGCCTATTGGCAAATGCAGCAACAGCTAGTACAGCGCTTATTGGTCATCTCAGACCAAGGAGAACTGCTCAATATTGTCAGTCCGACTAGCTTCTTGTACGCCTTAGACCTAGACCTGATGCGTCGTAGCGTCGAACAGGTACAGCAAGTCAGTGAGGATTTTGAAGCCGAAAAAAGCCATATTGAGGAGGAGTCTCCAGTGGTTTTAGAACGCCCTCCCCTAGAAAATTCCAAAGAATTATTAGAACAACTCGAAGGCAGCCGCATCTTAGCGGCCATGTCTCTGAGAATTCGAGAATCTCTGGATTTAGAGCAGATTCTACAGACAGCCGTTAATGAAGTTTGGCAATTTTTGCAGACTGATCGCGTCATTATCTACCGTTTTCATCCCGATATGAGTGGAACTGTCGCTGTAGAGGCAGTATCCGAAGGTTGGCGGCCAGTCCTCAACAGTACCCTAAAAGATACTTGTTTTGGGCAGGAATACGCCGAAGCTTATAAACAAGGACGGACACAAGTCGTCGAGAATATCTACACGGCCGGTTTAAGCCAATGCCATATCGACATTTTAGTTCTCTACGACATTTGGGCCAGTTTGGTGGTACCGATCATGCAAAGAGACAACCTCTGGGGACTCTTATGTGCCTATCACTGTTCGGGCCCGAGATACTGGCGACCGTTTGAAGTAGATTTGCTCACTCAACTGGCTACTCATATAGCGATCGCCATTCAACAATCCGAACTTTATCAACAACTCGAATACGAACTCAACCAACGCAAACGAACCGAGGAACGCTTAAAGCAATCTCTCAAAGAAAAAGAGCTTTTACTCAAAGAAATTCATCATCGGGTGAAAAATAACCTGCAAGTTATTTCTAGTCTTTTAAGGCTTCAAAGCGATTATGTCAAAGATGAAACTATCTTAAGCTTATTAAGAGATAGTCAAAATAGAATCCGTTCAATAGCACTGATACATGAAAAACTCTATCAATCAAAAGACATCCTTAAAATTAACTTTGACGAGTATATTCGAGATTTGCTCAATCATTTGAAGCACTCTTATGCAGCCAATGCCCCTCGGGTAAAATTAACCACAAATGCTCAAGAAATTTGGTTTAACATTGAAACAGCAATTCCCTGTAGTTTGCTGATCAATGAATTAGTTTCCAATGCTTTCAAACACGCTTTTCCTATACCGAGTCAGGAGGATGAAATTCTCGTCGAGATTTCGCTAATAGATGAAAATCGCTATGAGTTAACGGTTCAAGATAATGGTATAGGTTTTCCTCTAGATTTAGATTTTCGCCATACAGAATCGTTGGGTCTAGAGTTAGCTTGTTTGTTTACCGAGCAATTAGAGGGAAGCATTGAGCTTGATCGAAACAATGGAACAATTTTCAAGGTACTATTTAGTCAGTTGGATCGGGCATCATAATTAAGGGTAAGAGAATATGGCGGGAGAAAGAATTTTAGTGGTTGAAGATGAGAGAATCGTTGCTCGTGACATTGAGAAACGATTAAAAAAATTGGGCTATATCGTGCCCTTTTCAGTGGGTTCAGGAGAAGCGGCTCTAAAAATCGTGGCAGAAGAACCCTTGGATTTAATTTTAATGGATATTGAATTAAAAGGGTTAATTGATGGCATTGAAACAGCCGAGCAAATCCGAACTAATTTTGATGTTCCCATTATTTATTTAACGGCTTATGCTGATGCGACTACCTTAGAACGGGCCAAAGCCACTGAACCCTTTGGCTATATTGTCAAACCCTTTGACGAGAGAGATTTACACGCGGCTATTGAGGTGGCCTTACGTCGCGGTTTAGCCGAGAGAGCCATTCGAGTAGCACTACAAAAAGAAAAAGAACTCAGTGAACTTAAATCTCGCTTTTGGTCTATGGTGGCTCACGAATTCCGCACCCCCATGACGACAATTTTAGGTTCTGCACAATTACTCGAAGAACTTCATCATCAGATTAGTGAAGAACGCCGACGTGAGTATTTATTTTTAATTCAACAGTCTGTGCGCTCAATGGAACAGTTATTAAATGATGTTTTATCTATTGGTCGAGTAGAAGGCGGCAGCTTAAAATTTCAACCCGCCATTCTGAATTTAGAACAATTTTGCCGAGATTTAATTGATGAAATGCAATTTAATGCCGGTCCTAACTATCAAATTATTTTTCAACAACACGGCGATTGCGAACACACTTATTTAGATAAAAAATTACTTAGACATATTTTAGTTAATCTACTTACAAATGCTATTAAATATTCTCCTGAAGGCGGTCATATATATTTGAATATTTTTTGTGATCATACAGAAATAAAATTGCAAGTTCAAGATAATGGTATTGGTATTCCCGAAGAAAATCAACATCATTTATTCGAGCCATTTCAGCGAGCCGGCAATGTGGGGAGTATTCCCGGCACAGGATTAGGTCTAACAATGGTCAAAAAGTGTTTAGATTTACATGGGGGAGAAATAGTGGTTAATAGTCAAGTGGGTGTGGGAACAACCATCACCCTTACCTTTTTCAGAAATGTTTTAAATAACTGCGAAGTCGAAAATTAAGCATTAAAATATAAATTATATAAGCCTTGATTAATTCTGAAAAAAAACTGATAAAATTTAATTAACTGGCTCACAAATTGTATGAAAATATTGGCTAAGAGGTTTCCGTGTCTGTTAAGCGGCTTTTACCATTTTGAGAAATTTTTATAACTTAATCCCTAAAACTTGGGTATGGGCCCCTCTCGCTTGAGTAACGCCGATGGTTCTTTGAGCCGCTTCTATCATAGGACGACGCAAACTCACCACAATAAACTGTGCTTGTTGAGATTGTTGTCTAATCATTTTCGATAATCTTTCTACATTGGCACCATCTAAAAACATATCCACTTCATCAAAGGCATAAAACGGGGAGGGGCGATATCTTTGCAGCGAGAAAATAAAACTTAAAGCGGTTAAAGACTTTTCTCCTCCCGACATAGAACTTAATCTTTGTACGGGTTTTCCTTTTGGATGAGCCACTAAATTTAAGCCGCCGCTAAAAGGGTCTTCCGGGTTATCTAACTGTAAATAACCATCTCCTTCTGAAAGGGTGGCAAAAATCCCTTGAAAGTTTTCATTAACGGCATCAAATGCCTCTTTAAATGCCCTAAATCTTAAGGTGGTAAAGTTTTCTACTCGCAATAATAATTCGGTTCTTTCTCCTTCTAAGGTTGCCAGTTTTCCGGATAACTCATCTAATCTTTCTTTTGTTCTTTCATATTCTTCTAAGGCTAACATATTAACGGGTTCCATCGCTTCTAAGCGTTTTTTTCCATTCTTAATTTCGCTTTGGAGTTGCTCTAAATATTGGGCTAAATTCTCCTGATTCATAATGGTTTCAGGTAATTCAGGAAGCGGCTCAGGCAGTTCTGAGCGTTGATTTTCTAACTGTTGTTCTAAACTTTCAAGAGCGGCTTTTCTTTCCTGTTGAGTTTGTAACAGTTTTTCTAGGCTCCATGAGGTTTTCTGCTGTTGAGTTTGTAAAGAACGGAGAGCGGCTTCTGTGCGGTCCCGTTCTTTTTTGGTTTCTCCGAGTTTCTCGGTAAGTTGTTGGAATAATTGCTCGGTTTCAGCAATATTTGCCTCGCTCTTGAGCAATTGTTGCTGGATTTCCGCCTTTTGCTCATCAATGGTCAACGTTTGCTGGTGAAACCCTTCTATTCGCTGTTGCGCTTCGAGGATTTTCTCTTCTAAACGTTGAGTTTTTGTTTGTAAATCTTTGGCATTTTCCTCGGCTTGGCGTACCGCTTGCTCTTGTTGTTGTAATTGGACTTCGGTGGCTTTAATTTCGGCTTGAATTTCTAACCATTGACTATGGGTTTGAGAAGCTTCTAATTCGGCTAAACGTTGTTGCTCTTGATGCAGTTGGGTTTCTAAAATAGGGATCTCTTGGGTTAATTGCTGTAACCGGCTGGTCGCTTGCTGTAATTCTTCGCGGTTTTGCCATAATTGGCGGTTTAAATCCTCTTTTTGCCCGCTTAAACGCTCAATATCTTTTTGGTGTTGTGCATATTGCAGTTGCAGTTCTCTTTCTTTTTGTTTGAATGTTGTTAATTTTTGTGACAATTCTTTGACTAATTGACTTTTTTGTGCAATCTGTTCTTCATTGCGGCTTAAGATCTGTTCAAGGTCAGCTAAGCGGTGCTTGAGGGCAGCCATTTCTGCTGATTCGGACGAGTTCACGCTGCCGAAATGAATCGAGCCGCGACTCGGTTTACTGCCGCCTGTCATGGCTCCGGTCAGTTCGAGGAGGTCTCCCTCTAAAGTGACAATGCGGTATTTTCCGAGGTAATGACGGGCATCCTCTAGGGTTTCAAAAACCATCGTGCCGCCGAACACATAACTAAAAATATTGTTGTAGCGGGGGTTACAATTAATTAAATTGACGGCCAGGTTAACAAACCCCTTGGCAAAGCGAAGGT
Source organism: Gloeothece verrucosa PCC 7822 (assembly GCF_000147335.1). Lineage (NCBI taxonomy): Bacteria > Bacillati > Cyanobacteriota > Cyanophyceae > Chroococcales > Aphanothecaceae > Gloeothece > Gloeothece verrucosa. The sequence goes on along the minus strand of NC_014501.1, from coordinate 5,615,913 downwards.
TATAAGTATCAGGGGGTTTAGAGAATTGAATTTTATTTAAGGGTAAAAACGTCGCTCGTCCGACTCGTTTTTGTTTAAGTAAGGCGATACCGGCTGAGGCAATACTATCATCTTCTACCACCAGATAACCTAAGCGTCCGCCGGCAGCAATTTCTAAGGCGAGTTGATAGGAAGGTTCCACTTCGGCTAAATTGGCCACTAAGCCGCAGACTCCGGGCAAATCTGATTGTAAAATGACTTGAGTGGCATAGGTTCCTTGAGCTTCTTGTTGCGCCTGTTGAGTAGCTTCGAGTTTATCGAGTTCTCGTTGTTTGTCGCGTTGTTCTTTGAGGAGACGTTTTTGGGTATCTTGTTGAATAGTGCGGTCGTGTTCGGTTAGGGTTAACTGTTGAGCTAAAGTTTGGATTTCTGCTTGAATGAGGGGGAGTTGCTCACATAAGCGAGTCATTTCTGTTTCTTGACTGGTTAGTTCGCTTTCTGTGCTTTGTTGACGTTGGGTTTGTTCGTCGATGTTTTTTTCGAGTCGTTGGTAACGTTCTTGTAGTTGGGCCTGTTCGGTACGATAGGGGTTAAGGGTATCTTGTAATTGTGCGATTTGATGAGTGAGGGCCGTTTGTTCCTGCACCCATGCTTCGGAAGCGGCGGCGACTTCATGGGATTTTTGCTTGCTGGTTTCGAGGGTTTCTCGAGTTTGGTCGCGTTGAGTGATTAAATGGGGGATAATTTCGCTCAATAGATGTTGTTTTTGTTCGCCCACTTGGGTGAGGGTTTGTTGATACTGCTGGATATCTTTGCTTGTTTGTTCTAGGTGGGTTTGAGTTTCTTGTGTCGTCAGTTCTAGTTGCTGTTGTTGTTGTTGGAGTTGATGGCGTTTGGCTTTTTGGGTAGCGAGTTGGGAAGCGACAGAGAGTTGTTCTTCTTCTCCTAATGCTTTAACCTGGGTATTAAGTTGCTCTAGGGTGGTGCTAGTTTGTTCGATTTGGTGATTAAGACTGTTGAGTTGTGCTTGAAATTGAGTAACTTGTGTATCACCGGCAGCGAGTTGAGCTTGTAATGACGCTTGTTGTTGCTGTAGGAAACGCAGTTGGATGACGATTTCCCATTGTTGTTTCTGTTGAATTTCGCACTTGAGTTTGCGGTATTTTTCGGCTTTGATGCGGTCTGTCGCGAGACGCTCAAGAGAGCGCATTAATTCTTGTTCGATAATTCTACAGCGTTCTTCTCGTTCTCGGACTGATTCTAGAGTTTCTTTGGCCTTTTCAATTTTGCGGTCAAATTCAGCGACTCCGGCCAACTCATCAATTATTTCCCGTCTTTCTCGGGAGTTCATGGTAATAATGCGGGTGACATCCCCTTGTAAAACCACGTTGTAACCTTCAGGATAGATCCGAAAACGGTTTAATTGTTCGTGGAGTTCGTTAACGCTACAGGGATGATCATTGATGTAATAGGTAGATGAATAGTTGCCGCCACTGGTGACTCGTAAGCGGCGTGTAACGGTCCATTCTGTCAGGGGTTTAGGACTGTCTGAATGTCCATTATCATTATTTAACGCTTGTTGTGTGGATGAAACGACAATATCGGGTAAATCTGATAAATCAAAGGTTACAGAGACGCTGGTTTCTGTTGTCTTGCGTCCATTGGGGGTGTGATTATGATTAACTAAATCTGGTAGACGTTCTGCCCGCATTCCTTTAGAGCTTGCCAAACCGAGGCAAAATAGGAGAGCATCTAAAATATTAGATTTACCAGACCCATTGGGCCCAGAGATTACGGTAAATCCGGGTAAGAAAGGGATAGAAGTTGTACCGCCAAAGGATTTAAAGTGGGACAGTTCCACTCGCTTAATATGGACCATAGGCGAGAGTGGTTTAGGTGTGTGCGGGCGTTTGATATGGGTATTAGTCTAGCAATTTGTGACAGGTTACGGTCAGTGGGTGTTCCGTTGGGGAAAATTTTTTCTGAGTTTTCCGAAATTGTCTAGAACCTAGCTGTAGTTGATAATAACAAACTTTGAGGATAGACCCATGAGCTACGTTAACATTTTTCCCTTTAATACCGTTGCCGCTCCTGAAAAAACAGCAAATTCCGTGACTACACTCATTTATCGCGGTCAGGTTTATCAAGGTCTTGTCCAAACTCAAAAGAGAGTACAGCCTAGTAAATTTAGAAAAGTTAAGTTAATCTATCGGGGACAGACTTATCACTGTCTAGGTCCTGTAGCTACTGCGCCTCGTCCTCGTGCTATCAATTGGCGGTTTCAAGTTGCTTAATAGACACTTTTTCAAGTTTATGCTTTTATCTCCCTATATCAATGCTATGGCAGCCGCTTTTTTTATTGTTTTAACACCTCAAGATTGAGTTCTAGCTTTTCTCCTAACCAAATAGCATAATCTCGATGATCGGCAAGGTCATCGCCGGTTAATGGATGCACTAAAATTATTAATCCATTTTGATGGAGCATTAACCAAGGTATTAGTTTTCCAAATAGTTCTTTTTCAAAAGCTACTTGATAACTCCAGCGAGGATGTGGTCCGATGGGGCGATCATGCCAACGACCAAGCTTGATTTCAGTAAAATTTTGGGCCAATTTTTCCCGCAATTGTTGCGCTTTTTCTTTAGTGGAAGCGTCGTAATAGATATGAGCATGAAAACCGCTTATAGAATCTGTAGTAAGGTCTAGCATATTTTAATAGGGAAAGGCACTAGGCAACAGGTATTGATTATTAAAACTGGCCACTGACTAATCATCGGTTTCTTCTTCTAACCCTTTAGAAAGCAAACGCCAAGTTGTCGTTTTTTCTTCTTGGATCGAAAGTTTATTTAAAAGATCTCCGAGTTGTTTTTGCAGAGATTTATCTAAAGTGATGGGAAAGTGTAAATCAAGGCCTTGGCTTACCGCTAACTGGGCTAATTCAGCAAAGTCAACTTTAACGGTGGTACGGTCTGAGCCAGAAAGTTTAAAAGCAAAGTTTTCGGGTTTATTTTGCGCTTTCATGGCGTTTTTAGCTCTCTCTTTTAAATGATTAATTTCTGAATCTAAAATTTTCCATTCTGGTTCTATTTCTTGATATCTTTTGCCAATTTCAGTTAAATCATCCCGAGTAGGATCGGTATTATTTTTCTTGATTAACTCTAATAATTTTTGATGGATATGAGCCAAATATATCGGGTCCATCTTAGCATAATGTAGTTGCTGATCACTCAGGGGCCGTTGTCCCCAATCACTGCCTTGTTCTTCTTTACTCACATTTTTAAACTCGGTTAAATGTTCGGTCAAGGTTTTTAGGGTCAATGAACTAACCGGTAAAATATGATAAGGAATACTTTGAGCCAATTTCATCGTACAAGTTATATTTTGAGCTTTTTTACCGCCTAAAAATTTTAAATCATGTTGAGCATTATGAAAAACTTTGTTTATCTGTTCATTACTCATGATTTTTTCAATAAAATAATCCACCTCATCCCTTTTATTTAAAACATCAATAATAAAAGTTCTCGAACCATCTTTATCTTGTGGATAAGCTAACATCTGAATTAGAGATAGTCTGGGCTTTTGACTTTTAAAATCAGCCACCTCTGTATCTAACCAGAGAATTTTCAGGAGCGCGAATTCATCAATTAAAGCTTGGATATCATCTGGTTCAGTGAAATATAACATAAATCAATTGGCAAACCATGAGGAACAGATAAAATGAGGAGTCAAGGACAATTTTAGGTTTATCCCTGCTCTTTTTTACCGTACATTCGGATAAATCTTAACACATCTAACTTGAGCCTTAAAGATTAACTACGACTGTTGAAGGCTTTTGCTACTATAACTTTCTCCTCGTTCAACAAGCGGCAGGATTCTTTTGGCTTGCCATACTTCTAGATTATTTCAATATCTTGATTGATTATTGGATTTTTTTAATCGCCACTAATGCACTCAGCAATTAAAAAAATCAGAGAGAGAACCGACGACTGGCCGTGTTTCGTCTCGGTTCCCTGACTGGTTCGCTCCTCACACTTAGGTATAAGTATATAGAACAATTACAAATTTGTCACTATTGTTAAAAAACTTTTTTTTTCTTTACATTTCTACAAAAGCCGTTACCTTGAACTTCTCTTGCAATAGCCACCCCAACAGCAGTTGAGTTACAGCCGCTAAACCTAGTCTAGCCTGCGCTCTTACGGGCGTTTTCTGCTTCACCTCTCCCCAAATGCGGCAAGAACTTTCAAACTCCCAAAAAGCCTCACACAGTTGCATGGCTAGGGAAATGTAGTTTTTAGGAGCAACTTCCTCAATATTATCCACCAGATGAAAAAATTGACCTATAAGACGCAATTCAGGGATTTCCCCTAAGAAATTCCACCCAATCGGGTTAGGAGTCTTCCATAACCATCGAAGTTGACCTAACTCTTGAGTGTTAAACTCGATTAAGCGGTCTTTATCTCCTAAACGCAGTAAAGCACAGCAGCGAGCATGAGTATATTGAAGGGGAAAGAGATTAATTGCTTTTATCTCTTCTAAGCCAGAATCAGCCACTTTACCCGTAAAAGAAGGCAAAAAAAACTTAGGGAACCGATCTAACCAGAAAACTAGAGAATGATCGCACAAAAGACAATCAATCACTCCGTTTTCCCCTAGCTCAAGGGTAAACTCTAGATGAGGGTGTTTGGGGGTAGCATGAACAGCCATTAAATGAGTCACCAACTGTTGAGCGATGGCAGTAGTGGATAAAGATAATTGAGATGCCAGCCGCAAAGCGAGCGAACAACGATAAATAAATTTCGTCGGATGTTTTAGGCGATATAAAGGAATCTTCTTAACTGCTAATGCAGTCGTGTCAGTGGGCGAAAAAGCGGCCACAGAAGCATTTAAAAATTGCTGTTGAAGCAGCCGCCGAATTGACGGATGTTCAAGGATAACGCTCAATAGAGCCGACTGACACTCAGATATCTTTTTTGTTACCATTGATACCGGTCTTTAAAAACTCATCCTTTGCCTAGCTTAGGTTCAAGCATGACAAGATGCACTCTTATATCCCATCGTCTAACCCGTCTCATTTTAATCTAACTGGGCAGAGTATTTTTGATTGGGCTAAGTCCCATTATCGAGATCACACTTTTAACAAAGACGAACCTATTCCCACTCGTCCAGGTTTATTGTATTTTGTAGAACAGGGAGCCATTCGCATAGTTGGGTTCACGCAAACCAACGAAACCCTGCCAAAACAGTCATCTCATTCCGATTTATCGCTCTGTGAAGCAGTTTTTTTAGGATTTGTGGGAGCAGGCCTTCCTTTTGAAATTGTTTCCCAGTTTCCCATCAGCCTTAAAGCCATTGCTCATGTGGAGGCTACCTCAGTAATATGGTTGTACTGGCAAGATTTAGAACATTGGCCAGATTTAAAACAAGAAGTTTTTAACAGCTTTCGCTATCAGCATCAGCGTAAACTGTTATGGTTAAGTATGCTAGGGCAAAAGCGCACGATAGACCGTTTATTAGGCTTTCTGACCCTTTTAATTGAAGAATACGGGCAGCCCTCCGATAAAGGCTACTATTTGCCCTATACCTTAACTCATGCTCAAATTGCCAGTGCCATCGGAACCACTCGCGTAACCGTTACTCGTCTTATGGGAAGATTACGTCAAGAGGGATTAGTAAGTCTCGACGACGATCACTTAATTTATTTACCATAAAAACACGGTTCTCGCGAAAGCCTTTGTAATTTATTCAAACGATGAAGCCCGACGGATGCGAGCTTTAGCTCGATGTGTCTATTTACTTTTTTGATTTTCAATATGTAGGGTTGTCATGTATGGATGCCAACAAAACTTAATCACTGCTAACTCAGAACTAAAAGCCGTTCTAGAGTTTATTTGTTCAGAGTCCCATAAACTAACTAACTGTGGAATTTATTATGCACGTCAGTTATACTTTAAGACTCGAAAAATTATCGGTAAGTTCGATTTACAAAAAGAATATAAGACTAACAAGCATTTTCAGGTTTTATATTCTCAAGCGGCACAACAAATACTTAGAAGTGTTGCGGAATCTTTTAAATCTTTCCAAGAGTTAAACAAGAAATACAAGAAGGGAGAGTTAAAGGATAAACCAATGCTCCCAAAGTATCGCAAAAAAGGAGGTCTAGCACTTGTAACCTACCCTAAACAGGCATTGAAGTTAGTAGATAATCAAATCAGTATTCCACTAGGTAAAACAGTAAAAAGATGGTTTGGTATCGATAGTTTTTCCTTGCTAATGCCTTCTAATCTTAAGTTTGAAGATATCAAGGAATTGAGAATACTACCTCGTAACCAGTGCTTTTATGTTGAATTCGTTTATGAACATAAGCCAGTTGTCAAACATGAGGTGGACTGGGATAAGGCGTTGTCTATTGATCCAGGGATCGGAAATTGGCTGTCTTGCATAACAAATACGGGTTTGGCTTTTATCGTTGATGGGAGAAAAGTAAAAAGTCTAAATCAATGGTACAACAAAAGAATTAGCAAACTCAAAGAAGGTAAACCCCAAGGATACTGGGAGCGGCAACTAGCTCATATAACCGAAAAACGTAATAGACAAATGCGTGATGCTGTTAATAAGGCAGCTAAAATAGTCATTAACTATTGCCTTAATAATAAGATAGGAACAGTAGTTTTTGGGTGGAATCAAGGACAACGGCAAGAAGCTAAACTAGGGAAATTAACACAAACTTTTGTCCAAATTCCTACAGCTAAAGTCAAAGAAAGGATTAAACAATTATGTGAACTATATGATTTAAGATTTATTGAAACTGAGGAGAGCTATACCTCTAAGAGTTCGTTTCTCGATAATGATTTTCTACCTTCATTCGGTGAAGATAATAAACCCAAAGGGTGGAAACCAAGTGGTAAGAGAATATTTAGAGGACTCTATAAAACCAAAGCAGGCAAACTCATAAATAGTGATTTGATGGGTGCTGCCAATATCATGAAAAAAGTAGAAGTACAGTTAGGTTTAGACTTGACCAAGGCTTGTAGGGCGTTACTTTTGACTGCGCCACCCAGGTATTTAATCTGGGACTCTAAGAAGAAAAAACGCTACGCAACGTCGATTTATAAGGGGCTGTGTGGCGAGGTTGCCTCGCCACTTTATACGCCCTGTCACGTTGCGTAGCATCGGCTTAGAATCTATTCGTTTCTAACGAATAGAGAAGTCAACTCCCCCATGACTATTGACTTACCCAAAAGATACGACGCTGGTTAGGATCGACTCGAGGGCTTTGTTCTTGCATAATTTTTCGCGTTTGATTGGGATCAAAATTACGGCTAAAATCTTCCCGTAAATGCTCCACTCGTTTTTCCACTTCTTCGCGTTCCACACCAATTAAATGTAATTTGGCGAGTTGTACTTGCTGATAGGGTAAAAGTTTGGTTAAAGCGGCCATTGCCGTAACTGACAATAACACATTGACCACCAACTTAACAGAAATTTCCGCAGCCACCATTTTATAGGCGCTTTTCTGACGATGTTTGTTACGCCGCTTTTTCAGACGAGTTGTAGATGAGGCGTTCATAGGCTTCTTGGAAAAGTTTAATCAGTTTTACCACTAAAACTCAATATATAAGACAAAAACCCTCTTCAAGGGTTCCTCCTTTAATTTTTTTTTAATACTTATTGCTAACTATAGAGCATCTCTTGTCCAGAGCCGGTCAATCTATGGTTAGATAACTGCCTGGTCAAGAGATGAAAGGTCATATCCTTCTAAAGGACAAGGATTTACTTATACAGTTCCGTAGCTAAACGGAAAGCGAGTATACCAGGAAGCAGTGCAATAACAAGAGCAACTAGAACTTGAGTATCAGATATAGCCATGATTTGAATGACTCCTACACGTCTTAGATCATTTAAACAATACTTTGCGTCATCCTAGCCGCTTTGGCCCAGAGATTGTTACAAGTTGTAATAGTCTCAGATTTGCTCTAGAGCTTGCTATGATTACTATGGGATGCTGTGCGCGATTATAGCTTGAGAACTGAAGTGAGACATTTGTCAAGCTACCCTGAGATATATTTGAATTTCCTATTAATCTGAGAAGTTTGTATAAATTGTCTAAAGTTAGACACTAAAGCTTGTGCGATATAATTTTAGATTGCCCTTTAGATGCTGTTGGGGCCTGCCTGGGCAATCGGGTAATCAAAATAATACAAAGTTACCAAAGTGAGCAAAAATACTATAGCGCTGTCCCAGGCTTACACGAGTTTAGACCTCACAATGGTTATTGGAGGACGTGCTATAGCATCCATCTGGATTGCCACGTTATTTAAAAAGACTCACAAGGCAGGGGGGCTACTCGGCGGCTTGTCGTTTTTGAAGAGACCGTCGTGTGGCTTCCATACCACAGGTGCGGCATTCAGGACGAAGGCCATCTGCTGATCTACTACTTTTATAGAACTCCGAGGTCGGCTTCGTTTCTCGACAAGTACAGCATCGTTTTAATAAAGGCTCGTCCGTAAGAGAAGGCTCAGTAGTGTTTTTCTTTTGTTTACTTAAGCGACTGGCTTCATTTGCACAAGGCCGGCAATAATCATTTAAAGCGTCGGCATTAGATTTATTAGAACCAAAATCTGCTATAGATAAAACTGATTGACACCGGCTGCACCATTTAAAACCTTCTGGGATGCGCCTTGGTTTATTGGAATGAGGCATAAATTTATTAGGTGATAAAGATTTATATAAATTCTGTCTGAAGATATTTTATAGGTTTGGCTGAGACTGGTAATCGTGGTAAATGCTGAATTTGATGGGTAACCCGAAAAGGCGCGTTGTCTTTGTAGTAAAGTAATCAAGTCAAACCCTTGAGCCAAAAACGAGATTTAAGGCTTGTCGGATATAAAGACTTATAAATGACTATATGGTAGCTAATGAGCCACTACAGCGCAAATTTGGCTTGATTGGGATTATTTTAAAGTTATGTGGCGGCTAACAGTAAAGCTTTGGACTCGTTAAGTAATTTAGCAGCTATTAATTTAGACTTGGAGACATGCGCTGTTAAGGTATCATGAAAAACTTGGGTTAATTGCGATTCTAAAGATGCCCTGAAGTGGTGCTTTATTAAGGACTCAAGCATAGATTTAGCTTTAGAGGAAACTATGGCGGCTATTTCTTCGTTCTGAGATTGACCGATTGTGAGCGCAGTTTGGATAAGCTCAGATGGGCTTGCTGGTTCATCTGTTGGGGATGCTGTGTTATTTTCTTGGGGCTGATTTTCTGATGCCGGAGTTTGTTCTTTAGTGATGGGGTTAGCCTGAACATAAGAGGCAATTCTGAGCGCTAATTTTTGTCTGTCTTGGAGTTTGCGGAGGTCTAGCCGATGCTGTTTGGTAAATTCACGGATTGACTTTTGAGTGAGATTTTGTTTGACCCAGTTATAGAAAGTTAAAGCAGCGATCGCATGACTTTTTATTAACAACGCGGTGTCCGTGAGGTTGGACAAGTATTGAATCAAATCTTGAGTTTCCATAAGCTTCGATTGGTCACTGTTTGTAGAGATAGAGTGACTATTGCATTGATTGTAGTATATAAATAGCAAAATATCAGCCTGTGGGTTAACTTTCTGGGCAATTTGGTGTCAGGGAATATCTCTTGTCCCCGGTAAACTTGAGGGGTTGCATTGGTAATATGGGTAAAATAATCCTTAGAAAGTAACCATAAAATAAGGGGCCGCTTTTCCCCTTATTAAAAGACAAAGTGGCGGAAGCTATACGGTGTAAGCTTTCAGAATCGTCCCGTCTAGTGTTTTTTAACCAAAATGACTGGCACGGGACGGGTTGGGGAAATTTCCCAATTATCCAAAATTTAACCCAAAAGCTCACGGGCATGAGTAACTATGTACTATTTAAAAGTCCCTAGAGCGCACTGATGGCTGCACTGGTCATTTGAACACTATAAGTATCGCAATACAGAAGAACTATAAAATCAAAATATATCCCTAACTACCAGTCTGTCCCTATAGGTTGCTAATCAATTTTATAGACTGGACAATCATGAATAACTCGCAATCCAACCAAGAGGCCAAAGTATTTTTCTTAGCAACCGATGCCGAATGGCAATCCTTTACAAACGAGCCTATCAGTGTGCAAGTTTCTTTAGAAAATGGGAATCGATATTTATTCCTAAATTCAACTCTCAAGTTGACTCATGAATTGCCTCTACAAGCTATTGAGTCCACCTGTGAAAGCTTGGGTATTAATTTAGTTTTGGCCGACCTTACTTCGGGTGATTTTGATTGTTTAAAGTACATCCTAGAAACTGAAATTCTGCCGAAAAAGTTAAACCTGTTAATGTTTTATAGCCCCAAGGATTTATTCTTACTGCATGGGTCTAATAATTTTAACCGTTTAGTTTTGCCAGAGCAATTTTTAGATGACCAAAAAGGTGATGAGTACCTAATTGGGGAGATAAGTCAAAAGAGAAATATCAAAGCAATCTACAAGCTGAAAGGACATACCATCAAGGTCAAAGATTTAAAAGGTTGGACAACTGGGAGCTTAAAAGCACTGGCTAGTTCTGTAGCTATTGAATTAGCTGACAAAGGCAAAATGGATGCTTATAAGACTAATATGGTTGCCGGTTTAATCAATGAGCCAGAGTCATTTATTGAGTATTCCATAGGAGATACCGATTGCTTACTTTCTATTTATCAGAAGTTTAGTGCAAATATCCAAAGCCTTCAATCACAAGCCCTAGAGTTGCCAGAAAGCACTTGCTTTACTTTGCAAAATATTCCAATGACTACAGGGTCTTTGGTAGCAAATAGCTTCAGAAAATACCTTGAGCATTCGATTGGCAATCCTGATGTAGCGGCTGTTGTATTCAGAAAACTAGGGGAGTTAAACCTATCCCAAGATACCTCACAATTGAAGAAAGCACAAGCCAACCGGGAGACTTTCTTAGGAATGGCAAACTCCCTTGAAAGCTTAAAATATATCTTGAATAACTGTAAAGATAGCCCTGAAATTAGCAAAATTTTAAAAGGGTTTTTAAATGCTGAATATGATACTTTAGCCTATTCTTTGGCCTCTCCCCAGGTACTAGGAAAAGATACAAAAACAACAACTGCTTATCTAGCTCCTGTTCATGGCGGTCGTGCATTGAATGAAATACCTAACGAGTATCGGTTAACCAATGTGCTTGATGCTGATTTGACGTCAGCTTATGCGACTGCCATGAACAACCTAATTTACCCAATAGGACGACCTCGGATTGAATCTTTTACGGCTAATCAACAACGCACAACTCTTAAAGAAGTGCTAAAACAAATAGAGGGTAAAGCAACGCCTGGCTGTTGGGTAATTGTTGTTTCTGGAAAGTTGCCGTTTAGCCAAGACTTGATTATGTCAAAAGTAGTCACGGCTAAAGAAATTAATAAGGCAATGATTGGAGGTAATGATGATAACGACAATGATGACAATGACTTATCAAAAATACCAGGCTCTATTGTTCACCTCAGAAGGGAAATTGTTAACGGAATTATCACAGAAGACATCCTTAAAGTTATCAAAGCAGTTGCTTCTAATACTGAATATAAAGCTTTCCTAAGCTTAGAAGTTGTCTCTATGGCGTACCATTTGGAAGCTGACCGGTATGACGATTTTGAAGCTTGGACTGATGCAATTCTTAAAGACCAGGGTTCCGTTAAAGCAGTCAAGGGTAATGTTGTAGATACACGGACTTATGCTTGGTTTGCTTTGCCTTTGTCCAAGGTTTTTGGTAAACTAACAGACGAACGTAAAGCAATCAAAAAGCAGGCCAAAGGACTGAAACCTTTAGTTGATGCAGGTGATTTAGAAGCTAAAGTGTCTTATGATAAACTTCACTCTGACCAGGAGGCCCGGAAGTTATTTATTAATACTGGGTATGGAACTTTAGCATCAGTTTATTTTGCAACTGCTAACTCCATTGTAGGGAATAATATTACGGCCAAAGTAAGGGTAAATGCCTGGATGATGTCTAAAGCCTTAAGATGCCCCCAGGTGATAACAGACGGTGGATTATTCAGCCCAGAAAAAGTGAGATTTTTCAAAGAAGGTATTCAAATTAAATTGCCTTCATTAAACACATTGGCCCACCCTGAGTTACTGGATAAACACCGTTCAATTGCCCTAAAATCAATGGCTAATAAAAATTGGTCTGAGCTATTTCAAAGGGCAATAGATAGCCCTACTGAAACTATCAACATTTTCCAAGAGGCCAAAGCAGAGGAATTAACTAATGACCATATTAACAAATTTTGGTCAGCATGGGGTCTTGAATTAACTTTTGGGATTGAATTAAAAATAGGACATGAATCAGTGGCTGCCTCTTACATGGGCAAAGCCGACTATTGCCTGAAGAAACCAGACGGTAGTTATGAATTCAAAATCAGAGGAGCTAAAGAGTTTACTGAGCATGAATTAAAGTCTCACCCAAAGTTTGAAATATTACGTCGGGTAGCAGATGGGCTTGATGATATTTCTGATATTATTCTAGAGTATAATAACACCTATTTACTCAAAATTGGTCGCTATCAAGAGGCCAATAAGTCAACGGGCTGGCAACATATCAAAGGTTTACTCCCTGGGGAACAAGTAGTTGAACTGAGAAGCTACAAAATGAACAATAGTTTTGTCCATATAGATATGTTGGAAGAGTACAAAAAGATTGAACGCAGGGGTCGCACTACTAACAAAGAAGGCTTATTTGAGCGCTATTTTAATGAAGGCTGGGCCGCAACTTTAAGGCATGCCCTGGCCGGTAAGTTGAATAACAAAGCTCGATAAAAAATTATAAGGCCCCCCAAAGTTGGAGGGCTTTTATTTTGCTAATCGACTGGAAATCTAATGTTTCTTTTATTATAACCCTTCAGGAACCAATCAGTCGCCAGGGGTATTTTTAAGTTCAAAATAGACCCTTATAACTTCAGGGCCTTGTTTTTAAATAGTGGGGTAACTTATAGATACTTAATACCCTGACTTAATGGCCAAGGTTAAACAGTGTAAGCCTTTACAAATGTAGGGTGAAACTGGAATTTATCCACCAGTTCCTGTTGAGAAACTCCTAGCCGGATGAGGTTTATTAACCAACTCAACATTGAGTCATGAGGCAAAATATAGTAATAGGGATAACCTTTAGTTTCATCTTTAGTAGGGGCAAAACTAATATTTAAATCTCTGGGGTCAAATTGCCGCTTGATAATATAACAGGCCAACTCTGATAACCCAAAAGTTTCTGAGGCTTCAATTAGGGTTGACTCCCCATTTAAGAAATGCTTAATATCTTCCCATTGGTTATTATCCAAAGCATGCACTTCTTCTAAAGCTTTAAGGAATCTTTCTTGCATAATCGATTAGCAACTGTGGTGTATATACTATTAGGGGCTAAATCGCAACCGAGGGTTTAATATATAGTTCCCATTGTTTTCTATAGGTTAATTGGCAGTCACAATACTTGTCCGGTCAGCCCTAAATTAAATTTTAAGGCACTTTATTGTTACGTTAAGTGATTTGGGTTCCAACGCTGCCTAAGTGTGTTATGGGCCAAAATTAAACAGTACGCTTTTAGTACACTTTTTTAGATGTTCTTGCCAGTACATAGTTACTCATGCCCGTGAGCTTTTGGGTTAAATTTTGGATAATTGGGAAATTTCCCCAACCCGTCCCGTGCCAGTCATTTTGGTTAAAAAACACTAGACGGGACGATTCTGAAAGCTTACACCGTATAGCTTCCGCCACTTTGTCTTTTAATAAGGGGAAAAGCGGCCCCTTATTTTATGGTTAAGTTTGGGTAATCTTTTACCTGTATTACTACTTCGTAACCCCTCAAGTTTCAGGGCACGAGAGCAAATCCCAGACACCAAATAGCCCGAAAATAAACCCATAAAAACCCCGTGTTTGTCTTGCAGTCATTTAAGAGTCCAACTAATAGACTGCCTCGATATTTTAAAGTGACATACTCCCGGCTAACTATAGGAACTATATATTAAAGTTATGGATTAAATAAAGTGGGTAAACCAACTAATAAGCCCAGAGATAAACAAATCAGAATTTTTATTGATGCCCAAACTTTTGAGGCTATTCAAACCAAGATGAAAGCAGAAAATTTAAGCATTTCTACCGCTGCTTATCAACTGATAAAGAAAGCTTTAGAAGCTTAAGACTTTGATTACCTCTTGAACCATTTACTTAAGGACAATTACCAATGACTAACCAATATAAAGAAGATGACTTAATTCGGATCTACTTTGATGAAGCCCTCCCAGTTGGACCGGTTACCCTTGATTTCTATAGCTGGGACCTAAGCGGATACTTTTTTAAAGCTAAAGATGTCTTAAAAACTGTGGAATTAGAAGCCCAACCGGAGGTACTGGATAAGCTAAGTTGGACTATAAAAGCTTTCTGGCACAATCTAAATGGTGAAGATGAGGTTGTTGATGTAATTACCATAAGGAGCGCTTTTCAGTTTTGGAAAAATTATGACCATCCAATAGCTAAAGGAATCACTGAGGCTGCAATTAAGGCTAACATTTTTGAGTAAAAACTTTTTGTAAACTTACTTGAGTAAAGAAAACTATGGCTACTTTAAATTTAGACGGTTATTTAAAAGTTTCTACCTTTCCAGCTAAATTAGGGACTGACTTAATAACAAGCTTTTTAGACAGTGAAGGTAACAGATGGCTTGATTTAAATGACGTATTAGTCTTAACTGAATTACATGAGGAAAATGCTTTAGAGCGACCTGAAACCCGATTAGGCGTTTATCAAATTTATCCAAAGGGGACTGTAGTTGTTGAGTTATGTGCTGTTGGTGATATTTATGAATTTTTAAGAAAGTGGACTGCTAAAAATTATAAACATCAGGCTGTTATGATAGCTCTTGATTTAATAAATTGGTTAGATGTGGATTAATTTTAAGCACCCCCCAAAAATAACAAAGGGTCGCTTCTAAAGTGGCCCTTTAACTTTTGGTTTACGGTCTAGTAGCGGTAGTGCTAATACCTATAGTAGCAAAGGTCCACTAAAACGTCCAAAAGCTATACAGGTCAAGCATTTGTCGGTGCTTCCCGGATAAACAAAGCAAAATGAGTGGTTGAGCAACGTCGCTAAAATTTGCCCAATTCGCTCTAAAACCTCTTATATCGTGTCCAACAGGCTTAAGCTTATGTTTATAAGGCTACACTCATTCAGCAGCCTTATAGCTCGTCTGGTCGCTTAGAAATAATCTTTCATTACTATTTGAGAGACAACTCCTGCGTAGTTAGTTATCAAGGTATTAATACTATGACCACCCTGATTTGCTACTTGAGCAAGGCTGTAGCCGTTCTCTAACAATTGTGACAATCGGGTGCTTCTCAGTTTATAAAGTTTAGTCCTGGGCAGACCCGCGTTTTTCAGTCTCTTGTGCCAAACTTCTCTTAACCCGATTAAACTAATGGGCTGGCCCTTGGTATTGGTGAAAACTAGCGCATCGGGGTCAACCTTTTGGGGTTTCAAATTGCGGAATAATTCAGATGCCTTGGGTGAAAGAAAAACCCGGCGCGACTTTCGGTTCTTCGTTGGGCCAATCTTTTTATCCTTTGTCAATTGGGAGTCAATCAGGATATATCCCTCATCTAAAAATACTTTGCCCCAGCGTAATCCTAAAAGTTCACTAGGCCTTGCCCCTGTTAAAGCCAGTAAATTAAACAATGGCCCATAATGACTACCGGAGACAGCTTCTAAAATAGCCTTCAGTTGGTCTAAGCTCAAAGGCTCTACATCGGGTTTTTGGTAACGGGGTCGCTTGATATTTTTGAACAACGGGGAAACCTGCTTAAGCGCTGTCAAATAAACCCCAGCGCTTGAGGACTTGACAGAAGCTACTATGGTATTATAAAATGCCAGTGCTTGCCTTTCATTATTGATTGGTTGCGAATAACCCCGAAGTTTGGACAAAACGTTTCTTTTAGCATTAGTCGGAGTCTGTTGGTATTCCAGAGTTAGGGCCTCAATCAGTGATTCTTTTGAGTAGCTTAGAGGAACTTCTCCAGTTTTTACCATAGCTCTGTAAGTTTCCAAGCTTGGGTCAAAGCAGCCGGCATTAGAATCTCTGTAGATTCTGATACCCAGTTCAGTTGCTTTAGCCATATCTGGTGGATTGCCCCATTTGCCACAGTAGATAGATTTGTACTGTTTGTTCATAGGGACTCTGATTCTAACGCGGTCACCACATTGTTGAGGTTCTAAGGGTTTCTTCAAAGGTTTCATAATCAAAACTCCAAACGTAAGCTAGAGACAATTTCTGAGACATTTATAGACGTATTATGCAGCGTCCCTAGCAGAGAATGTAATCCGGACTATATTCTGACTTTTATCGGGCATGCTATGGTAACTGGCAAACCAAAGGCATTCATTACAAGTTGAAACAAAAAAACGTTGTCATGCCCAAGAATTGTAAAAAATTAATTTTCGACTCCGCCGTTAAGAGCGAAGTTTTATAATAAAAGATCGGACTGCATAAAAAACCCCTGATCACAACAACACAATGACTACTTCAGAACGCCGTTACCATATCACCACCTTTGGCTGTCAGATGAATAAAGCTGACTCAGAACGTATGGCAGGCATACTAGAAGACCTGGGCTATCAGTGGTCAGAAGACCCCAATGAGGCAGATCTCGTTCTTTATAACACCTGCACCATTCGGGATAATGCCGAACAAAAAGTCTATTCTTATTTGGGTCGTCAAGCCAAGCGCAAACACGAAAAACCCGACTTAACCCTCATTGTAGCCGGTTGCGTGGCTCAACAAGAAGGAGAAAAACTGCTGCGGCGAGTACCTGAATTAGATTTAGTCATGGGGCCTCAATATGCCAACCTACTACAAGACTTATTAAAACAGGTAGAAGATGGCCATCAAATTGTCGCCACTGAACCCATTCACATCGTTGAAGATATTACTAAACCCCGTCGAGAAAGTCGCGTTAGCGCTTGGGTAAACGTTATCTATGGCTGTAACGAACGCTGTAGCTATTGTGTTGTCCCTAACGTCCGAGGGGTAGAACAATCTCGCACTCCCCAAGCTATTCGCGCGGAAATGGAAGAATTAGGCAGACAGGGATATAAAGAAATTACTTTACTCGGACAAAATATTGATGCCTATGGGCGAGACTTACCCGGAGTCACTGCAACCGGAAGACATTTACATACCTTGACAGATTTACTTTATTATGTTAATGATGTCCCCGGCATAGAAAGAATTCGTTTTGCCACCAGTCATCCCCGCTATTTTACAGAGCGTTTAATCGTAGCTTGTAAGGAATTACCCAAGGTTTGCGAACATTTTCATATTCCTTTCCAATCAGGCGATAATCAAATTCTCAAAGCCATGAAACGGGGTTACACACAGGAAAAATATCGGCAAATTATCGAGAAAATTCGCTCTTTAATGCCTGATGCGTCTATTAGTGCCGATGCGATTGTCGGATTTCCGGGAGAAACCGAAGAACAATTCGAGAATACCCTAAAACTGGTGGATGATATAGGCTTTGATCAACTGAATACGGCGGCTTATTCACCTCGTCCAGGCACACCAGCCGCACTCTGGGATAATCAATTAAGTGAAGAAGTGAAAAGTGATCGCCTACAACGTCTTAACCATTTAGTAGGCATCAAAGCGGCAGAGAGATCACAGCGATATTTAGGACGAACAGAGGAAGTTTTAGTCGAAGAAGTGAACCCGAAAAATCCTACTCAAGTGATGGGAAGGACAAGAGGAAATCGTTTAACTTTTTTTGAGGGAGATATTAATCAATTAAAAGGGCAAATAGTGTCAGTAAAAATTACTGAAGTACGTCCTTTTAGTTTAAGTGGTAAAATCGTTTAATGACTAAACTGATGCCAGGCTTAAAACGATTAAAGTCTTACCAAACAGCTTGGTTAAAAGCCGATCTATTAGCAGGAGTGACAGTAGCGGCTTATCTCATTCCTCAATGTATGGCCTATGGAGAATTAGCCGGGGTAGAACCTGTAGTAGGACTATGGGCAATTTTACCACCTATGATGCTTTATACCTTATTTGGGTCATCTCCTCAACTATCTGTGGGTCCAGAATCTACCACTGCGGTAATGACAGCCGCCGCTATTTCTGCTTTAAGCGTTAGCGATGGAAGCAACTATGCAAGTTTAGCGTCGGTACTGGCCGGAGTAGTCGGACTGGTGTGTATCATTGGTTATGGGTTTCGCTTAGGATTTTTGGCTAACTTGCTGTCTAAGCCGATTTTAATCGGTTATATGGCAGGAGTCGCAATCATTATGATTTCAGGCCAACTCGGCAAAATTAGCGGGATTTCCTTGAAATCAGAAACAGTCTTAGGAGAAGTAAGGGAATTTTTCGCAAAAACAGACCTAATTCATGGGCCCACATTGATCTTAGCCCTATTAGTATTAGTTTTTTTATTTACCATTGCGCGTTATTTTCCCAATGCGCCCGGGCCACTATTTGCCGTATTACTAGCAACCGGAGCAGTCGCTCTTTTTAAATTAGATCAATATGGGGTCGCAGTGGTAGGGACAATTCCAGCCGGGTTACCTCATTTTGCCCTGCCGGTTATCCCGGTTGAGGAATTTGTGCCCTTGATAGCCTCAGCTATTGGTATTGCTATAGTGGGTTATTCAGATAATGTGTTAACCGCAAGAGCATTTGCCAGTCGTAATCACTACAAAATTAATGCAAATCAAGAACTATTAGCTTTAGGAATTGCTAACTTAGGCAACGGATTGATGCAGGGTTTTCCTATTAGCAGTAGTGGGAGTCGTACTACTATTGGAGATTCTTTAGGAACTAAAAGTCAAGTATTCTCTTTAGTGGCTTTAATAGTGGTTGTTTTTGTCTTATTATTTTTACGCCCTGTGCTGGCACTTTTTCCTAAAGCCGCATTAGGAGCAATAGTCATTTATGCCGCTACTAAATTAATAGAAATCCCCGAATTTATCAGACTAAAAAATTTCCGACGTACTGAATTAGCCCTTGCCCTAGCTACAAGCTTTGGCGTTTTATTCACAGATATATTAGTGGGTGTAGCTATTGCTGTGGGATTATCTATATTAGATTTATTTGCTCGTGTTGCTCATCCCCACGACGCAGTTTTAGGGGAAGTACGAGGAATGCCAGGATTGCATGATATCGCTGATTGGAGCGACACTAAAACCATTCCTGGATTAGTGCTATATCGTTATGATGCGCCGCTATGCTTTGCCAATGTAGAAGATTTTAAGCGGCGAGCAATGGAGGCCATCGAAGCAGAAATTGAGCCGGTAGAGTGGTTCGTTTTAGACACAGAGGCAATTGTAGAATTAGATATTACTGCGGTGGATACTTTAGAAGAATTTTATAATGAACTGAAACAGCGAAATATTACCTTAGCGATGGCACGAGTGAAACAAGATTTATATGTACAACTTCAACGCTCTGGACTTTTAACATTAATAAGTTCTGATCATGTTTATTTTACTCTTCATACTGCCATCATAGGATTTTATGAGCGGCACGAAACAGAAAATTGATGATTCATTTAGGACAAAAAGGCCGTAATCTTGAAATTAAGCTTAAAATTTTCTAGATCTATAGCCATTTGCTCATTCAATGAGTTACAGTTGATTAGGCTAAAAATTTAATAAAAAACTGATTTTATTCCTCAATTGTGCTACCCCATTTCCTTTTGACTCTTGAAAGCAACTATGACTGAACATCTATCTTCCAACAAAAAAGTCAATCAGCCGCCTGTTTTTTTTGAAGAAACGCAAAATTTAATTAGCCATTTACAGGAAAAATTAAATTCAACCGTTTTAGTGTATTGGACTTCGCCGGTGGGAAGTATTTGTCAAAATGATGTAGAAGCCTTACAAGATATATTACAAAAAATCGGCTTTCAAAAGGAAATTTATTTATTTCTAAAATCTAATGGCGGCTCAGGATTAGCCTCTTTAAGAATCGTTCATTTATTGCGGCATTATACCGAATGCTTAAAAATTTTAATCCCTCTAGGTTGTGCCTCTGCGGCAACCATGATTGCTCTAGGAGCCGATGAAATTTATATGGGTCCGTTAGCCTTTTTAACAGCTATAGATACCTCTATTACTCATGATTTATCGCCAGTAGATACGTTTAATAATTTAGTATCCGTCAGTCAAGACGAATTAACGCGAGTCATTAATCTTTGGCGCAAGGAAGCTAAAAGTGATGATAGTAACCCCTATCAAAGCTTATTTAATTATATTCATCCTTTAGTAGTTGGGGCAGTTGATAGAGCGAGTTCTCTTTCCATTAAAGTTTGTACAGAAATCCTATCATATCATATTAAAGATAAATATAAAGCCGAAAAAATCAGTAATCATTTAAATTCTGAATATCCATCTCATAGTTATCCTATTACCATTGAAGAAGCCAAAAGAATTGGATTGCCCATACTGCCGTTAGAACCCGAAATCAATAAACTCTTATTAAACCTCAATAAATATTATTCAGAAATGGGGCAAAAAGCTTTTACCTATTTTGATGAACAGAATTATCATAATAATGAAATTCTAAATATTTTAGAAGGAGAAAATATTCAGGTATATTACCAAAATGACGTAGACTGGCACTATCGCCCTGAAGAAAGACGGTGGTCACGCTTAAATGATGACAGTTCTTGGCGCAAAACAGAACGAAAAGGCGATCAAATAGAGCAAACATTATTCTATATTTAGCTGACAAAAAAACCCTACACCCGCACATGGTGACGACAAAAGCCCCTACACCCGCATATGGTGAGGCTACACGAACAAAGCCTGCCTACGCAGGCTCAATATTCTCACAAATAACCTCTCAGCGTTCTCCTCTGCGGCTGGAGCGGCTCTGCGCGAAAATTAAAATCAAAATAGGCAGTCGAAAATTCAAGTTTTTTTAGTTAACTTTCATTGCTGACAAATCAGGATTTTATAGCTATAACAAAAATAGAGAGCTAAATCAAACAAAAGAATGTTAAACTTGAGCCCCGCTGTCCAGGAGAAGACAATAAGGCAGGTATAGGGAAAAACCAATGACCGAAACTCCTAAAGAGCGTTTAAAACTGCATACAACACTCAACGCCATTACTCCTGAACAGTTGGATGGGATAATTTTTACCCTCAAGCCACCCCCAGGAATTATACCCCCTTTTCCTGCATCACAAGGGCAGCGAGTAACGGCATTATTAAATTGGGCTGAGTCTCCTGGTGGATGTAAGTTGGAACCAGTAGAGCAAATTTTGAATGATATTATTTCACGGACTCGCAGTACAGTAGAGTATCCTGGTGAACTAAAAAAAAACCTCGATTTAACTTAGCGCATCGTTTACCTACCTATTTTGTCGAGCGCCCAGAACAGAGTCAAGCGATCAAACAAAAGTTACTCGATGATAACACCGCTCAGACCGGAACATTAGTCATCAGTGCAATTTATGGGTTAGGGGGTATTGGGAAATCTACCTTAGCCGCCGCTTTATGCTACGAGCCGGCGGTACAGTCACATTTTCCCGATGGTATTCTCTGGGCGACTTTAGGACAAGAACCGGATTTATTGTCTTTAGTTTGTAGCTGGATAGAAAGACTTGGAGATTATAGCTATAAACCGACTACTGTAGAAGTCGCATCAATACACCTGCGGACGTTACTTTATGAGCAGTCGGTATTGTTAGTAGTGGATGATGTATGGAACCCTGAAGATGTAGAACCTTTTCGGGTAGGGGGTGCGGGTTGTCGGGTGTTGGTGACGACGCGAGAAGCGAAAATATTGGGAGCAGAACGGTATGATTTAGATGTGATGACTCCAGAACAAGCAGAAGCGTTACTGACTCATGCTTGGCGGGCAAAGTTGACAGAAAAGCAAAAAAAACAGGCTCAAACTTTAGCGAAAACTGTAGGTTATTTACCGTTAGCGTTGGAATTAGCGGCGGCTCAAGCGGCTGATGGGGTATCCTTGAGAGAGTTAATTGAAGATTTACAAGGGGAAACAGCAAGGTTAGAAACTTTAGATCTTTATGGCGCGGAAGATATACCCCAAGAAGAAAAGCGGAAAAAATATAGTCTTTTGGCTTCTTTTAATCTCAGTTTGGGACGGTTATCAAAGGATTATTTAGATAAGTTTGCTTGGTTAGGAATAGTGCCAGAAGATGTAAGCATTACTTCCCAGATGGCGGCTACTCTCTGGAATTGTCAACCTCGAAAGGCGCGGGAGAGTTTGCGATATTTACGGGCTAAGGCGTTATTATTATCAGGAGTATCCACAGAAGAAGAGTCAAGTTATCGCCTTCATGACTTAGTACATGATTTAGCCCGAAAAAAGTTAACCGAATTAGGGTTATCCCTAGAAGCCGCACATCAACAGTTTTTAAATTATTATCGCGCAAAGACTGAAGGGGGGTTATGGCATACTCTCCCCGATGATGGGTATATTCATGCTCATCTCACTTGGCATTTACAAAAGGCGGGTTTATCAGCAGAAATACACCAGTTATTACAGGAAGAAACGGAAGAGGGGGCTAATGGGTGGTATTGGGCTTGTGATAGCTTGGGGAAAACGAGTATCTTTATGCAAGATGCGGCTCAAGCTTGGGAGTTGGCAGATGAGAAGGAATGGGAGGGAGTCGGGTTACAGGTTCGTTATGCTTTGATTACGTCGAGTTTGAATAGTTTGGCGGGGAATATTCCCCCTGAGTTAATGGCGGCTTTAATTGAGCAGAAAAAATGGACACCCGCCCAAGGTTTAGCATACACTTTGCAGATACAGGATCAGAAAAAATTGGCTGAAGCTATAGCCGCTATAGCTCCTTATTTACCTTCATCCTTACTTTCTGAAGCGGTTTCTGTGGCTCGCTCGATAGAGGATGAAAAATACCGAGCTTTTACATTGAGAAAACTGGTTGCTCATCTAGCAAAAGTATCCATCGAGGAAGCGGTTTCTCTTGCTCGCTCTATCAAGGATAAGATTGACCGAGCTATTGCATTGAGAGAACTGGTTGCTCATCTGGCAAAAGTATCCATCGAGAAAGCGGTTTCTGTTGCTCGTTCTATCGAGCATGAGTTTGACCGAGCTATTGCATTGAGAAAACTGGTTGCTCATCGGCCAGAATTAATCGAGGAAGCGGTTTCTCTTACTCGCTCTATCGAGAATAAGTTTTATCGAGCTATTGCATTGAGTGAACTGGT
This sequence comes from Gloeothece verrucosa PCC 7822, assembly GCF_000147335.1. Taxonomy (NCBI): domain Bacteria; kingdom Bacillati; phylum Cyanobacteriota; class Cyanophyceae; order Chroococcales; family Aphanothecaceae; genus Gloeothece; species Gloeothece verrucosa. Next base: position 5,592,702 of record NC_014501.1, on the reverse strand, counting down.
TGCTCATCGGCCAGAATTAATCGAGGAAGCTATATCTGTAGCTCGCTCTATCGAGGATGAGTTCGACCGAGCTATTGCCTTGAGAAAACTGGTTGCTCATCGGCCAGAATTAATCGAGGAAGCTATATCTGTAGCTCGCTCTATCGAGGATGAGTTCGACCGAGCTATTGCCTTGAGAGGACTGGTTGCTCATCGGCCAGAATTAATCGAGGAAGCTATATCTGTAGCTCGCTCTATCAAGGATGATATTTACCGAGTTTTTGCCTTGAGAGGACTGGTTGCTCATCGGCCAAAATTAATCGAGGAAGCTATATCTGTAGCTCGCTCTATCGAGTCTGAATATTTCCGAGCTAGAGCCTTAAGTGAACTGGTTGCTCATCGGCCAGAATTAATTGAGGAAACGGTTTCTCTTACTCGCTCTATCAAGGATAAGTCTTACCGAGCTAGAGCATTGAGTGAACTGGTTGCTCATCTGGCAAAAGTATCCATTGAGGAAGCGGTTTCTCTTGCTTGCTCTATCGAGTCTGAATATTTCCGAGCTAGAGCATTAAGTGAACTGGTTGCTCATCGGCCAGAATTAATTGAGGAAGCGATTTCTCTTGCTCGCTTTATGGAGGATGAGTATGACCGAGCTAGTGTATTGAGAGAACTGGTTGCTCATCTGGCAAAAGTATCTATCGAGGAAGCGGTTTCTCTTGCTTGCTCTATCGAGTCTGAATATTTCCGAGCTAGAGCCTTAAGTGAACTGGTTGCTCATCTGGCAGAAGTATCCATCAAGGAAACTGTTTGTCTTGCTCGCTCTATCGAGTCTGAATATTTCCGAGTTTTTGCATTGAGTGAACTGGTTGCTCATCGGCCAGAATTAATCGAGGAAGTGGTTTCTGTTGCTCGCTCTATCGAGGATGAGTTCGACCGAGATGATGCATTGAGTAAACTGGTTGCTCATCTGGCAGAAGTATCCATCAAGGAAGCGGTTTCTCTTGCTCGCTCTATCGAGTCTGGGTATCTCCGAGCTAGTGCATTAAGGGAACTGGTTGCTCATCTGGCAGAAGTATCCATCGAGGAAGCGGTTTCTGTTGCTCACTCTATCGAGTTTGGGTATCTCCAAGCTAGTGCATTGAGTGAACTGGTTGCTCATCGGCCAGAATTAATCGAGGAAGCGGTTTCTCTTGCTCGCTCTATCGAGGATGAGTTCGACCGAGCTAGTGTATTGAGAGAACTGGTTGCTCATCTAGCAAAAGTATCCATCGAGAAAGCAGTTTGTTTTGCTCGCTCTATCAAGGACAAGTCTGACCGAGCTAGAGCATTGAGTGAATTGATTGCTCATCAGCCAGAATTAATCGAGGAAGCTCTATCTGTGGCTCGATCAATTAAAGATAAATTAAAACGTGCCGCAACCTTTAGCAAAATGCTACCTCAAATAATTTCTACAGGAATCAACTTTGCTCTCTGGAAAGAAATACTACACCTATTAGCCTGTCGTGAGCGCCGAGACTTCTTGCAAGATATAAAAAATTTAACTCCTGTCATCCTTCAGTTTAGCGGCAAAGAAGCTATAAAAGAAGTTTTTCGAGCAATTCAAGATGTCGGGCGTTGGTGGAACTAAATTGCTAGTTTTGACACAAAACACCGACAACCAAAGGACTAGAGCAAATACTCCGACAAATGCGATCGCTCAGTGCCACTTCGTGATCGCTCAAACAAAAAGAAATGTTATAATAATAAATTAATATATATTTGTTATTTTTCATTAAAACAATGGCAATTATTACAATTGAAGTTGACGAAGAGATTAAGACAGCTTTTGAAGGCGCGACTCCTGAGACACAACAACAGTTAAGCTCAATTATTCAATTATTTTTTCGCAAAAACTTACAAACTAAAACCTTAACAGAGGTTATGGCAGAGATTTCTGATCGGGCACAAAAAAGAGGTTTGACTCCTGAGATTTTGCAAAATATTTTAGCCGATAAAGATGATGATTAAAATAGTAATAGATACTAATGTTTTGATTAGTGCATTGCTATTTAAAAATTCTATCCCTTTTGAGGCTGTAAAATTAGCGGAGAAAAAAGCTATTATTTTATACTCTCAAGCAACATTAGATGAATTAGAGCAAGTTCTATATCGTAAAAAATTTAACAAGTATCTTTCTTTAGAAGAAAGGCAATTATTTTTGCTAAAATTCATGACTTCATCAGAATTTGTTTCTAGCACCGAAACAATAACAATTTGCCGAGATGAAAAAGATAATAAATTTTTAGAATTAGCCGTTAGCGGTAATGCTAATATCATTGTAACAGGAGATTTAGATTTGTTAGTTTTAAATCCTTTTCAAACCATAGAAATTATAACTCCTGATGTGTTTATTAATCAATATTCATGAGGCAGGTAGTGTCTCAACTTGAAATAAATTTAGCCACAAAACTTGAAGATCATTTGCTAGATTTAAAATTGGGGATGTGTTACTGACGGCGGGCATAGGCAAGATCGTCTTCCAATTCCTCAGAGCTATAGTGCCGCACAACATCCCGTTGGGCAAGCAGCCGCCCAAATTCGTACTTATCCATCTGAGCTAATTCTCTAGCTTTGCCGAAGGATAATAACTCTTGGCAGTAAAGAGCAACAGCTAACTCATGTAAAAGTTCTTGTTCGATGCGCTTTTCTGGTAGACGAAGTGCCTGGAGAATGGAATCGGGAATAGAGATCTGTAAGCTCATGATTTAGGATGTAATATCAAAAATATCAATTTAAAATAAAAATGATTAATACCTACGAGACTGATTATACCTTATGGAAACAGGCACAGATCGCCGCATTAGCCCGTAAAGATTGGGATGCCGTTGATGTTGAGCATTTAATAGAAGATTTAGAAATCGGAGATCCGAGAAAAACTTTAAGAAGCAACTTAATTATTTTGATTGCCCATCTGATCAAACTATACGTTCAAAGGGATGCTCCTGACTGGATGACAAACAGTTGGTATAATTCCATTGACGAACATCGGGCTAGAATTCGTAATGAGATCCAAGACGGAATATTAAGCCGCTACTTCCCCGAAGCAGTAGAAATTGTTTACCCTGAAGCTAGAAAATTAGCTATTCTTGAAGGTAAACGGGCTGATGGACGAAAAGTCAAAAAACGTCTAGAGTCTGAGTATCCCACGCGGCTTCCGGATGGTTGGTTGGAAAAATTGCTCTTAGATGGCTGGTATCCCGTGCAATAAAACCTCGACAGTGAAGACGAGAGAGCTATATCAAATATTTTAGGTCACGACTGCCCCAAAGATTTGTTCAAATCACCTGATAACTCACCACCTGATTAACTTTTGGCTTGCCAAAGCGCCGCCAAGCGCTACCCCCTCTCAAAAACAACTCCATCCATCTAAGCGGCGGCTTACCTTCTACCTGCCAGCCGGAACTTCCCGGTGCAAAAGCCAACGTTCCCTCAGACACCTGAAAACTTCCATCAGAATACACCGCATCACTCACCAAATCTCCCACCCGCACAATAACCTTAGTTTGGGGTTTTAACTCCACCCTATCAGCCACTATGGTGGTCTTAATATTACCATACCCATCTACCCAAGCGATGCGATCTCCTGGATAATCCGGGATTTGCTCGGGAAAAATCTGTTCTCCTAATAAACTAACATCGCCTTGAACAATAGCGGCTGCCCCTTGAGGAAAAACATCCCGCGAGCGAAACTGAGAGCCGCCCCTTGACACCTTAATTGTGTATATCGATTCAGCAATATCTTTAATAAAAGACAGGGTATAACCCGCCCAAACGCCAACCACTTTAACTCCATTGGGCAATAGCGCATACGTCAACCCTTCCCCCTCATTATTTTGACGGGCTTCTAAATCATCCTTACGAGGGGCACAATTATGATAAATCAAGCGGTTATCTGGGCCAGGATTTAACCCTAATTGAGCAATCCAAAAACCCGTTGCTAAAGTGCTAAACGGGGGCACCGAAAGACAATGAATTTGTCCATCAGGGATATGTTGTAACAACCGTTGACTCACTTCAGCAAAAGCAGGGTCATTGGTTCCGTAATCAGCAATCAAATGAATTAACATCGGTTTTAGACAGCCTCAACTTACCTTAGATGATACTCAGGTAAGGTTAAAACTTCAATAAGAAAATAGATAGAATCTATAGCGTCTGATATTTTAAAAAGCAATAGTGATATTCCGACAAACTCACTTAAATTTTAACAAAACTTCATTAAGAGTAACATTGTTATCAAATGATAACAGCATCACTCGAGCTTAAGTGACGCTTTCTGCAATAAATAGAACAATAACACTGGTGCTGAAAGCCAAAAATAAGTAATAAGTTTTACTACTTATTGCCAACTAACTGCTATCATTAAAAGTAGGACACGTTGTGTCTCTATATTCTCTGTGAATTGGTGGAAAGAAGGACTGGAGAACTTTCTCTTAGTCCTTTTTACAATAAAAGACATCCTTTTTTTATCTATCTAAAGAGAGGTTTTAGGATAATCGAGAATAATTCTAATTAGAGAGCCAAGGAAAGATAGGGTTTTTAGATGAATTGTTCCTCTGTCAAATTGACAAATATTTTCAGAACAAAGAAATCAAGAGAAATCTTCAAAAAATCTTCAGAATTATTCTCTATAATTCTTCTAGGACTATTCAACTGTACTTAATTGCTTTGCTTAAGGACTAATCCTGGTGCTGCTCTTGGGGGTAGCACTTTTTACGCCTATTTATTATTTTAATACCTTCTAGCAGGTAAAACGAGACTAACACCGGTAGCCGGACAACCCGCCACAGCAGCAAGATTAATGGGTGGATTCCCGATTCCCGATTCAATATAGACATAAGCTAGATCAATCCCCGCATTATTGACCTGTACTTGCCAAAAATTTTCATAGCCAACGGTTCCGGCGGCAAGAGACTGCACCAATACCTGTTGAGGTAGCTTTTCTCCACAGGGTTCGCACAGGTAATATAAAGTTTGTCCAACCTGTAAACGAGATACAGCCAGTATAGCTTGTTCTTTAGTAATATAAGAACATTGATCGGCAAAAGCCGGTAAACTCAAAAGAGCCGTTGCACCTAGACTCAGAGAAAATATTTTCAATACTATTGTTGCTTTGCTCATTGTTTTCGTTGACTTCTCCGCGCCGATCTGCGGACGCGGATTCTTCTTAAGAGATTTTAATCCTTAAAGGGTTAGCCAAAAACCCGCTAGACACTCGCTCAAAATCGAGTCTGTGTTTACTTTTAACCAAAATGTTAGCACTGCCATTTATGTCTGCTGAAACGATATGTTTATCCTTTGTCTGATACAATCCCCGTTTAATTCTCTTTCCAGAAAACTTCGGTTTACTGGGGTTATCAGCATTGTAAACAGGTATTTCATCTCGGTCATAAAAACTGGCTCTAGACGAGTAAGACTCTTCTTGCTCAAAGTATTCAATCCCATAGCGAGAACACAAGGAACTCAATTTTTGTCTCAATTGCCAAAAGGGAATCTGAACAAAATTTTGATTGTTACACTTTCCAAGTTAAATGTAAAGCCGCTCTCTTATGGGCGGGGTTTCAAACCCAGGAATTTTCGATGAATAAACCTGTTGCTCATATTTTCGTTTTTCTAGAAATTTTTGCCCAAGAAGGCGGCATACAGTCTTATATTAAAGATGTCCTGCGGGCTTACTGTGCTAATGGTCTTCCGGGTCGTACAGAAGTGTTTTTACTGCGGGATGAACCGGGATGTGATAATCCTTTTGAAGATTTTCTGAGTTTTCATTATCTAAAAACCTTACCTCCTTGGAAAGGACGATTAAAATTAGCGTTATCTGTGCTAGGGTGTTTGATTAAGCATCGCCCTGAGCGGGTTTTTTGCGGTCATATTAATCTTGCTCCCTTAATTCGGCTTTTGTGTCAACCGTTAGGCATTCCCTACACAGTCTTAACCTATGGGAAAGAAGTTTGGCAACCGCTACCTACCCCACAACGTCAAGCACTTCAAGCCGCTTCTCATATTTGGACCATTAGCCGCTATAGTCGAGATCGCCTGACTCAAGCCAATGAGATCGATCCTCAAAAAGTGGAAATCTTACCCTGTGTGGTAGATGAGAAAAAATTTTTTCCTGCTGAAAAACCCCCAGAACTGATCAATAAATATGGGTTAGCGGGTGCCTTAGTTTTAATGACGGTAGCGCGGCTATGGTCAGGGGATATTTATAAGGGAGTGGATGTGACCATTCGTGCCCTGCCTAAAATTTTATCAACTTTTCCCCAGGTTAAATATTTAGTCATTGGTCGTGGAGACGATAGGCCGCGTTTAGAGCAATTAGCACAAGCGTTAGGGGTTGCTGATCGAGTTGTGTTCGCGGGTTTTGTGCCTACAGAAGACCTAGTTAATCATTATCGGGTAGCAGATGCTTATATTATGCCCTCTCAAGAGGGGTTTGGGATTGTTTATTTAGAGGCGCTGGCCTGTGGTATTCCCGTTTTATCGGGCGATAGCGATGGAAGTGCTGATCCCTTGCAGGATGGGCGTTTAGGATGGCGTGTTCCCCATCGAGACCCTGATGCTGTGGCTGAGGCAGTCTTAGAAATTTTACGAGGCGGCACAGGCCGTTGTGACGCTCAGTGGTTGCGGCAAGAAACGCTCGAACAATTTAGTCAGGAAACCTTGAAAAAAAAGCTCAAACAATTGTTAATTACTAATGCAAATTTTTCATAATATTTCTGTATTAATTATTAAAAATATTCCTTTAGGGTTCAGAGAAATAATAAACTGAATAGGAGTTAACTTATTCTTTTCACTCCCTATTTCCTGATTTTGTAACTTTAATTACTTTTGATTACTCCAAGTCAGGTAAATTTGAAATTGAGTCAAAAGCCAGTAAGTTTTTGCAGAAGATTTCTTGCAAATAAGTCAAGTAAATTTTATGAAAATTCAAGATTGGCTGGTAACAGAAAGCGGCAACTGTTTGTTATATCCTTCCCCGAAAGAGTGGGACTTATTGATAGAAAGTGATGAGTATCGTCTCTATCGATTTCTCACTGAGTTAGAAGATATTATGAATGAAGCACTGATCAAAAGGCAAGCAGAAGAAGAGTTTCTGCCAATTTTACGACGTTTAGTCCGCAAGCTACTGCTAAAATCTTACTGGGTAAGGACTCAAGTGCCGAGCTTAAGTCCGGAGGCTCAATTAGCGATTAATATGCTGTACGATGAGCCGGGTTTTCCCATCACAATACAAGCGGAAATTATGGCCCCGGGAAGTTGTACATCGATTCATAATCATGGGACTTGGGGAGTGGTTGCCACCCTAAAAGGTGAGTCTAAAAATATTTTTTGGAAGAGAGTCCCGAGCGAAGAATTCCCTGATAAAATTGAGCGAGTCGGAGAACAGATTTTACTGCCTGGGGAAATTATTAGTTTTACCACAGAAGCTATTCATAGTGTAGAAGCTATAGGAGACGAGCCAACTATCACCTTAAATCTTTATGGGGATACCAATGGATCAAAACGATTTGAATTTGATCCGCTTAACCATCAGGCGAAAAAATTTTAAACTCTTTAAAGTTCAAAAAACTAAGTAATTCTCGTCGCCGTCGCCAAGAATTAGAAGAAGAAACCCCCTCTGTTAAACACAGAGGAGATACTAATCACCCAAAACTATTCGTATTGAAGAGTACCGTCACGGTTAACGATATGCTCATCTAAGTCAAGGAATGCTGCAATCTCTTTAGGATTGGGAATGATGAACTTGCCATCATCTCCTCTTTTGGTGTCTCTGAGACACACACCCTCAAGAGTGCCAGGATAAGATACGGTTAAATCATAGCAAGACAAGCCAAAATTACTCTTGCTTCCCGCCCAGGCTAAGACTCCATCTACATTACCGATATAGGGATTTAAATCAAGAGAGGTTTCTACTTCGCTACCGTTTAATTTTTGACAATATGCTGACAAAATCGGTTTACCGATGGTATTGAGATCAGAGTCATCGTTATGGGTAATCTTAATGTCTGTACAGGTTTTGCTAAATTCACCGGTTGCCCAGGCCATGCCTGTAACTAAATTCATTGACACACATAAAGTCAATAAAAAGGTGAAAGTAATTCTTAATAAGCGTGAAATGTTTTTCATATTTTTTAACCTCAAAGAAAAAATTGATGGAAAATTCTTGGGGAAGTGCTAAGTGTCTGTGAGCAACAGCACGAGTTCGCTACAGAAATTACTGCCGCCGCAATGAGCTTTAAAAGAAGCCGCACTGCCATAGGGTTATCACCATCCTTTTAAAACTAGATGATCAACCTCTAAGCATTTATCGGAATTAGAAATTTTTTAGGTAAGCACGCACAGCGAAACGGATCTTTGCGAGATCGCTGCGGACTTAACTTATAGTTTAATAGCTCTTGGAGCCATCGACTACCTATAATCTCATCGGCGAGCTAAAAAACGCAAGGTAAAATAAGACATTTAAGAAAATTGTTCAGAGGACAGTTAAGACAGTTAAGACAGTTAAGACAGTAGAGACATTTTAAAATACACCATAAAAACACGCCAAGTCTGTTGCCTTTGGTTATCTCAGGAAAGGCAGAGGTTAATCGCCAGAAAAACCTTTAAGATCGATGATGGCGTTATTATTAAAATTTGTAAAAAAGTATATGGTAACACAACAACTCCAACAGATAGTCGGGCGTTTTCCCAGTCGTGAAAATGCTGAAGCGGCGCTCAATCAATTGAAGGAAAAAGGTTTTAACGTTGATCAAATTACGATTTTAGCCAAAAATGACGAAGCCGCCAAAAAACTCACCTCTACGGTGAGTCATGAACCTCAAAAGCAAGGAGATCTAGGGGGTGCTATAGCCGGGGCGATTACCGGGGTAGGGACAGGTTTCTTTACCGGGGGCTTATTGGGTGCCCTGAGTATAAAAATTTTTTCTGAACAGACTCCTGTCGATAACGTGGGGGCTATCTTTATCCATGCTTTAGCGGGTGCGGTTATTGGTATGGCTGGATGTGCTTTAAGCGGTGCGCTGATCGGTGCGGCATTAAGCAAAAAACCGGCAATATCTGAGAATTTACCCGAGGATAAGGACGATAACTATTTACTGGTGCTGGAAGGTTCCGAAGACAACATCCGTCAAGCCCAAGGAATTTTGAGTAAATAACCTTCTTAAATAGAGACGTTACCTGCAACGTCTCTACAATATTTGATGTCAAAGGTTTAGAATCTGTTGTAGCAAGATTTCAACCCGTTGAGGGCGGTTATGGAGTTCATAATTCAAGTTATAGATCACCCTCTCTAAAAAATAACTATCCAATAAAACTTGTAATTCTTGTTCAGTCTTGGGTAAAAAAGAATCCTGACTCGCCGTAACCAAATAACTTTTTAAGAATACTGTACTTACCCAACACTTCCAGAACTGTGTCCATTGTCTCATCACAGGCAAGCGCTCAGGGCTTATCATGCCGCTTTCTATCTCTCGAGACAGGGCGACTTCGGCAGCATAACTAAAAGACTGTAGCATTTCAGCCACATCACGCAAGGGTGATCGCTTCATGCGTCGTTCATTTAAAGTGCGAGCCGGGTCCCCTTCAAAATCGATGATCACAAAATCTTTACCCGTATACAGCACTTGTCTAAGATGATAGTCGCCATGACATCGTAATCTCAGGGTAGTAATTTTTTGTTGAAACAAAGCCCCAAAAGACTCAAATACGCGATCTTTGCCCTCAAGAACACAATGAGCTAACTTTTGAGTCTCCTCTGGGAGCAACCACAAGCGGCGTTTTAAGGCTCGAAAAGTTTGTCCGGTTAAATTGCGAGCCGACTGGTAAATAGAGCGTTGATAAAGGGTTGAAAAGGGTTCTGGGGCAAAATCGGGGTTTTCCCAATCAGTTGCCAAGGCGACATGAAGTTCTCCAGTACATTGGCCCAATAATTCAGCACTGGCTAAATAAGACCCGATCATCTGATGAGCGAGTTCGGGAACTTCTACGGTTTGCAAGGCTAACAGCGAACCCGGTGAAGCCGGTACATCGCTTAACTGCGCTTGCTGCATCATTACCCGCTCTAGGTAGTCCCGCAAACTATCTAAAGTATAGTGCCAACCATTACGAGCATGAGGAATATACTCTTGTAAGATTCCCACTGTCACCGATTTTTTCCCCCCAAAAGGGCGATACTCTAGTGTGCCGGCCAAAGGCGCGTAGTGTTGTAAGCTTTGCTTCTGGCTTAAAAAGCGGCGTATTTCTAAATCCGGATTAACTCCTTCATCAAGCTTACGGAAGATTTTCAGCATAAAGCGATCACCGTAAATAATGCAGCTATTGCGCTGTTCTTCTTCCACCAAGGGAACCGGGCGCAATTGAGAAATCTCTTCTGTGCCTGAAAATCGTTCTGTGCGGCTGGTCATTAACAGGCCCTCTACTCCTCTAAAAGAGCGGTTTTGAGCGATGGCATCTAGTAAAGAGGTTAAAAAGTTATTATCAGCCATGCTCACATATAACACCTCTACATTATCAGGGTCTTTGCCCCTTAACTTGGCCACTACGGTTTGTGGCATCTCGGCTAATAGATGAATGGCCTGTTCTCCTTCGGCGTGACTTAAAATGAGCAGATAGGTTTGCGGTTCCCCCTCGATGTATTCAAGTTTTATCCCCACTAATTGCGCTTCAGTATTGTCATTGGAGAGGGAAATGATATCGTGGTTTCGCGCTGATTGAATTTTACGGTCTTTGCCATCAAACCAATAACAGGTTTGCAGATAGTTAGATAAGATTTTTTCTAGGCTGTCGCTCAACTCTCCTTCTACAAAAATTTGCTGCCAGCGCCCAATATAAGAAAGCGTGGGTAATTGATCTTGGGGTATGGGGGAAACCATTGGACTCTGTTGCGGCTTGAGGCTAAACCAGTAAAAAGCATAGGGCCCAAGACTGAGGAAGTAGGGGAACTCTCCAATGGTCGGAAACTCGCTACGCCCAAAAATTTCGACGGGAATGGCTCCTTTATGGTTCGCTAAATCTAATTCTACGGTCTGTACAAAGCGTGATAGGTTCGCCACTACCAAGATATGCTCATCTTCATAACTACGAATAAAGGCCAGCACTTTACGATTTTCTGGCTGAAGCAGTTCAAATGAGCCTTTTCCAATGGCTTGAAAACGCTTGCGGGTGGCAATGAGCCGCTTAATGGCGTACCAGAGAGAATTAGGGTTAGCTCGTTGTACTTCTACGTTGACGGTTTCGTAGTAATATTCAGCGTCTACAATGACAGGTAAGTAGAGGCGTTGTGAATTGGCGCGGCTAAATCCCGCATTGCGATCACTACTCCATTGCATGGGTGTCCGCACGCCATTACGGTCGCCTAAATACACATTATCTCCCATGCCTATCTCATCGCCATAGTAAAGGATCGGGGTTCCAGGTAGGGATAATAACAGACTGTTGAGTAATTCGATCTGACGGCGATCATTCCCTAAAAGTGGAGCTAAACGGCGACGAATGCCTAAATTAACCCGCATTTGCGAGTCTTGAGCATAAACCCGATACATAAAATCTCGGTCTTCATCGGTGACCATTTCTAGGGTTAATTCATCGTGGTTACGCAGAAATAAACCCCACTGGCAATTTTCCGGAATCGGCGGCGTTTGCTGGAGAATATCGATAATGGGGAAGTCATCTTCCATCCGCAGAGACATAAATAAGCGCGGCATCAGGGGAAAATGAAAGTTCATCTGACATTCATCGCCATTTCCGTAATATTGAGCCGCATCTTCGGGCCATTGATTGGCCTCTGCTAATAACATACGGTTGGGATATTTTGTATCTATATATTGGCGTAATTCTTTTAAAAATTGATGGGTTTCTGGGAGGTTTTCACAATTAGTACCTTCTCGTTCATACAGATAGGGAACAGCATCTAATCGCAGTCCATCTACCCCCATAGTCAACCAAAAATCTAGCACCTCAAAAATGGCTTGACGTACCGCCGGATTATCAAAATTTAGGTCGGGTTGATGGGAATAAAAACGATGCCAGTAGTAAGCTTTTGCTAGAGGGTCCCACGCCCAATTAGAAGACTCAAAATCCTGGAAAATAATACGGGCTTCTCGATATTTATCGGGCGTATCATTCCAGACATAAAAATCGCGTTCTACGCTGCCTTTAGGGGCGCGACGGGCGCGTTGAAACCAAGGATGAGTATCTGAGGTATGGTTAACAATTAACTCGATAATGACTCGAATACCTCGCTGATGGGCGGCACTCAAAAATTCTTGAAAATCCTCTAGGGTTCCGTAAATGGGATTAACATTAGTATAATCGGTAATATCATAGCCGTCATCTTTCAGGGGCGAAGGAAAAAACGGCAAGACCCACACAGCAGTAACGCCTAAATCTTGGATATAGTCTAACTTTTGGGTTAATCCTTTAAAGTCACCAATCCCATCGCCATTACTATCTGCAAAGGCACGGACAGGGACTTCATAAATGATGGCATTTTTAAACCATAGAGGATCGTTATCTAACAGACTATTTTGTGTTGTTGTTACTGTTAAGTTTTCTAAAATTTCCCTCATGCTGGTTTCTCGTCATTTTCTGGTCATAAACTGTTATTTTACTGTAGCTCTTGCTTTATTTCCTCATCCTATCGGTATAAATCTTCTTAGCGCGACTTGCTTATATCTTTGGCTGGCTAATAGATCAATCAATTTCCTACTGGCAAAGGGTTTAATTACTAATATTTTAGGTCGTTAGGATTTTAGAACTTTACGTCAGTTAGCTTGGGCTTTATTCAATCTTTAACAGAAATAAATACTTATCCCTCTACAACCGAGATGGTTTATCATTTTGCGGCGGCTTCTTCTCCCACGAGTATTCCTGAATCTCAACCCGTAAGTCTGTTAGCGGCTGTCTGTATAGTGGGTTTGGGAGCGGCTTTTAAACCTCTATCAAAGTCCAAATAGAAGCTGATCATCAATTATTTTTTAGTTACTGGGTTAAGGGGGGTAAATCCCCACCCAATTTTTTAAGATTTTAAGCTTCAATATATTCACAAAAAGTTGTGGGTTCAGGAATAGGTAATCCTTCTTCGCTTAAACCATCTAAATGAAATTGAATCGCTTCTTTCATATTTTTTTCGATCTCTTCAAGAGTTATACCTGTGGTGACACAACCCGGTAAATCAGGAACATAAGCTGAATAATTTCCTTCCGCTTTTTCAATAATAATGGCGTAACGCATTCGTTATTTTTTCCCCCAAGTAAAAATCTATCTATTGTTTGATTGAAGTAAAGGGTAAAATAGAGTTATTCTGATCCGAGTAGCTAGATTTTAGACTCAAGTATGAATTTTGAACGTTCCAGTGGGATTATTTTACAGCCAACTAGCTTACCTAGTCGTTTTGGCATTGGGGATTTAGGAGAATCAGCTTATCGATTTATTGATTTTCTCGAAGCAAGTGGTCAAAAGTTATGGCAAATTTTACCTCTTGGGCCCACTGGTTACGAACATTCCCCCTACACCATGAATTTTAGTGCTTTTGCGGGGAATCATTTACTGATTAGTCTTGATCGTCTCGTGGAAGAGGGTTTACTTCAGGCCGATGAATTAACGCCGCTTCCTGACTCAGATCAGGATGACCCCAATATTGTTAATTTTAATCGCGTCATCCCCCATAAGACTCAATTTCTAAAACTGGCTTATTCGAGGTTTAAACCGAGTTCTGAGTATGAACAATTTTGTCAGGAACAATCAGCCTGGTTAGAGGATTATTCCCTATTCATGGCGCTTTTAGAAGAGAATGGCGGCAAAAATTGGAATCAATGGGAAACCGGGATCGCGCGGCGAGAACCCGAAGCGATAAAAGCTAAAACAGAAAGCCTAAAAGATTCAATTAATTATCATAATTTCTTACAATTTAAATTCTTTGAACAATGGAAAGCCTTAAGGGCTTATGCTAATAATAAAAATATTAAAATTATTGGCGATATTTCCATTTATGTTTGCTATAACAGTGCGGATGTTTGGGCGAATCCTCAATGTTTTAAATTAGACCCTCAAACTCTTGAATCGACTTATATTGCAGGTGTTCCGCCGGATTATTTCAGCGCTACCGGGCAACTTTGGGGCAATCCGGTTTATAACTGGGATTATCTACAAAAAACCGATTATGAATGGTGGTTTAAGCGCTTTGAAGCGACGTTACAATATGCCGATTTTGTTCGTATCGATCATTTTCGCGGCTTTGAGGCTTATTGGCAAGTTCCGGCAGGGGAAGAAACTGCTATTAATGGAGAATGGGTTAAAGCGCCGGGTGAGGAGTTTTTTGAGAAATTGGGGCGGCGTTTGGGAAGTTTGCCGGTATTAGCAGAAGATTTGGGCATTATTACCCCAGAGGTAGAAGCGTTACGGGATCAATTTGAGTTTCCGGGTATGCGGATTTTACTGTTTGCTTTTGATGGGGATACAGAAAATGCTTATTTACCCCATCATTATGTGAAAAATTGTGCGGTTTATATCGGTACTCATGATAATGATACGGCGATTGGTTGGTGGGAGAAAGCAAGTGATGAGGAAAAGCGGCGTGTTGCTGAGTATTTAGGTTATAGTTCACCGGAAGAGATTAAGGAGATTAATTGGGTGTTGTTGCGTTTGGGTTTTGCTTCGGTGGCGAATCTGGCGATCGTTCAGTTACAGGATGTTTTGGGGTTAGATAACCGCGCGAGGATGAATGATCCGAGTAAGAATGAGGATAACTGGCGCTGGCGTTATACCTCTTCTGATTTGTTGACTCAGGAGTTGAGTCAGCGTTTGCTTAAGGTGACTCAATTGTATAGCCGCTAATCTTGACTATGATTAAAGTGATTGAATGAATACTATGATGGGGGCTACTCATAATTCTTTAATTGGATTTCTAATGCCGCTAAATCTGAAACCTGCGGCGGGTGGTTAGCATTCCATTCTAAAGCTTGGTCTAATTTTTCTTGCAGAGGAGATTGATGTAACCACTCTTCATTGTTAGAAATATGGGTGAGCAAAATTTGATAAAACTCTTCCCATACTTTACCCCATTGTTTTAAATCGATGACAACGGCGGTTTTTTGGCCTTGGTCGTCTATTACAAACTGAATTCCTTTCATAATTTTTTTGCGGTGTTTTTTTTGTTGCTGTAATCCTATGGTTTCTGAGTTTGTTCGCGCCAAAGAATAACTTTTTCATAAAGACTAGCAACAGTTTCATCAGCAAACAGGCGATCTTTAATTTCTAGATAGTCTGTTGGTTGCCAAAAAGTATTACTCATAAAAATTGCAGTCTTGGCGATCCCCATTTGTTTACTCAGGATTTCAATAGCTTCTCGCTGTAATTCTGTATTTTGAGGCAGATTAGGAAAATAGAGGCTCATATAGTATCTCCTGATTGGGTCATTAGTAAAATAAAATCGACAGGATTACACAAACGCATTATACCTTTATAGCGTTTGATGATGCGATCATCGCAAGTAATAAAGAAATCAACTTGTTGAGACTCAGCACAGGCTAGATGTAAAGCATCTAGTTTACCAATATTATCGCCTATTTCCAGTTCTTGCCCACGATGTAGCGTTTCGGTTGTAAATGCTTGATAAGAGTTAGCAAGTTGCAAAATCCTGAAGGCAGTCATCTTATTTTGGGGATAAGGGTTGCGAGAGATTTCGTAGGCAAGTGCGTCTGATGCAATTAGTTCGACAGTACCTTCTTGAATTAGTAATAGAATAGATTGTACTGCTATAGCTTCAAGGGCAATACGTACCTGAGAGCGATCATCAAAAATACGATTGAGAGCGCTAGTATCTAAGTAGATTTTCATATTTAGTTTGATGCTGAATTATCTTCCACGACGAAGACATTGAGCATAATTTCCCCCAATAGTTATACTATTTGGATGTGCTACTCCTAGGGTCTGTTCACAAATTTGTAAGGCTTGTTTATACAGGGGTTCGGCTTGCTCGTACCTGCCTTGGGAATAGTAGAGTCCTGCTAAATTGTTGAGGGAAGTTGCCACATTTGGATGATTGTCTCCTAAAAGGCGTTTTCTCAGTTCTAAGGCTTGTTTATACAGGGGTTCGGCTTCCTCGTACCTGCCTTGGGAAGAGTAGAGTCCTGCTAAATTGTTGAGGGAAGTGGCGACATTTGGATGATTGTCTCCTAAAAGGCGTTTACTCAGTTCTAAGGCTTGTTTATACAGGGGTTCGGCTTCCTCGTACCTGCCTTGGGAATCGTAGAGTCCTGCTAAATTGTTGAGGGAACTTGCCACATTTGGATGATTGTCTCCTAAAAGGCGTTTTCTCAGTTCTAAGGCTTGTTTATACAGGGGTTCGGCTTCCTCGTACCGGCCTTGGGAATCGTAGAGTGCGGCTAAATTGTTGAGGGAAGTGGCGACATCCGGATGATTGTCTCCTAAAAGGCGTTTTATCAGTTCTAAGGCTTGTTTATACAGGGGTTCGGCTTCCTCGTACCGGCCTTGGGAATCGTAGAGTGCGGCTAAATTGTTGAGGGAAGTTGCCACATTTGGATGATTGTCTCCTAAAAGGCGTTTACTCAGTTCTAATGCTTGTTTATACAGGGGTTCGGCTTCCTCGTACCGGCCTTGGGAATCGTAGAGTGCGGCTAAATTGTTGAGGGAAGTTGCCACATCCGGATGATTGTCTCCTAAAAGGCGTTTACTCAGTTCTAAGGCTTGTTTATACAGGGGTTCGGCTTGCTCGTACCGGCCTTGGGAAGAGTAGAGTCCTGCTAAATTGTTGAGGGAAGTTGCCACATCCGGATGATTGTCTCCTAAAAGGCGTTTACTCAGTTCTAAGGCTTGTTTATACAGGGGTTCGGCTTCCTCGTACCTGCCTTGGGAATCGTAGAGTCCTGCTAAATTGTTGAGGGAAGTTGCCACATTTGGATGATTGTCTCCTAAAAGGCGTTTTCTCAGTTCTAAGGCTTGTTTATACAGGGGTTCGGCTTCCTCGTACCGGCCTTGGGAAGAGTAGAGTCCTGCTAAATTGTTGAGGGAACTTGCCACATCCGGATGATTGTCTCCTAAAAGGCGTTTTCTCAGTTCTAAGGCTTGTTTATACAGGGGTTCGGCTTCCTCGTACCGGCCTTGGGAAGAGTAGAGTCCTGCTAAATTGTTGAGGGAACTTGCCACATCCGGATGATTGTCTCCTAAAAGGCGTTTTCTCAGTTCTAAGGCTTGTTTATACAGGGGTTCTGCTTGCTCGTACCGGCCTTGGGAATAGTAGAGTCCTGCTAAATTGTTGAGGGAACTTGCCACATCCGGATGATTGTCTCCTAAAAGGCGTTTTCTCAGTTCTAAGGCTTGTTTATACAGGGGTTCTGCTTGCTCGTACCGGCCTTGGGAATAGTAGAGTAAAGCTAATTGATTTAAGGAAAAAGCCAATTGAGTGTCTTGATTCCCCTCACACCAAGCTATCATTTTTTTTAAATGGGGTTCAATCAGATTGAATGTCTCAAGAGCAATAGATTGATCAACCTTCCTAGCAACATTACTAAACACATCACAAAAAGCCTGTTTAATCTCGCTGTATTGGCAATGCTTTTTCAACTGTTCCCCCAAATAATCCCTAATGAGGGGATGCAAATTATAAATATCCGTTTTTACAGTGCGGACGAGGTGAAGCTTTCGCAGAGATTTTAACCAACGGTCTTTAAGATTATCCTCACTAAAGGACTCTCCTTGTAAAATTTTATATATTGCTGTCACCAAACCCCAATGAATAGCCGCATCCCCAAACGCACCCAACACACAAGCGAGATGTTTAGCTTGCGGTGTCAACTCATCCCAACTGAGATCAAATGCCGCTTGAACACCTCTTGTCGCCTTCATCCCCATCGGTACATCTTCCGGTGACAAAGAAGGATGCTGAACCTTTTCTTTTAACTTAACCCGCATCGCTGACAGGGATAATTCTTGATAATCCTCATCATCGAGATAATAACCCACCAGTTCCAACGCTAAAGGCAAATAACCCAACTCCTCACAAAGCTTGTCCGTTTCTTGTAGTTCTGCATCAACTCTTTGTCTACCAATAATCGAAGACAATAACTCTCTTGCCGCAGATGGTAACAAAACTTCTAGCTTTAATTCTTGGGGAATAGGCTTATCAGGAGTCTCTCGGGAAGTCATCAGCAACCGCACAGTTACTAAATCCGAAGGAGGTAAATATTGCCTAACATTTTTCCCCAAACCCGACAAATCATCGAGAATTAGCAACACCTTATCTGTTTGCCGCTTCCAGACATCCCAACAAGCCATTAATTTTTGTTGTGGAGATAAATCATGCTGAATTTCTCCCTTAAAATGATACTTAGTCAGCACCACAAGATCAGCCGCCAAATCCTTGCCACTTCTGACATCAATATAAAACACCCCACCCGGAAAAAGGGTTTTACAATCTTCACTAGCGGCATAAAAACGCGCCAATTCCGTTTTACCTACCCCACCCATTCCCGACACCAGACAAACATTCCTGCCGCTTTGCAACAAATTATGCAGCCTTTCTAAATCCTCTTTGCGTCCAAATAATCCCCCCTCACGGGGTAGCGGCGGTTTAAAGGGATTCCCCGAAAGGAAACTTTCGCGATTAGCATAGTTAATAGTCACATTTCCCGAGGTATCTTTGATTATCGGGGCTGTATTTCCCTCAAAGATATTTTTCTGGGCATTACCAGCTACATTCCACGATTCAGAACTCGCGTTTTTGTCCGACATCATATCAATATAATTTAAGATTCCTATAGTTTTTTCATTCTTTAATCCCCCTTATTATAAGGCAGGTTATGGGGATCAAATTGACATGACATCTCCTAAGATTGAGGCGGCATACCGTAGTTAATCGTCACCGTACCACTACTATCTTTAATAATGGGCGCTTTATTATCGATAAATTCATTCTTTTCCGCCTTACCAATCACATTCCAAACTTCACTCCCTGCACCCTGCTGAATATCAATATCTTGCTGAATTTGCTGCGCTAATGTCCGTAACTCTTGGGCAAATGCCGCGTCTTTCATCTCTTGATCTAAATGTTGACTCACTGTAGCGATGGCTTGAGGATCACCCTTTTGGGCTTCTAGTAATGCCTGATCCAGCTTTTTATCTTTGCCGCGCAATTTATTGACAATCTTTTGGCGTAGTTCTTCAATTTTAGCGATCACCTGTCCTGTAAACTTCTTGCCCAATTCTCCGGCACCGGACTTGATCAATTCTTGAAATGCTAAAGTAGTGATCGCGCTTGCTGTTAGAGTTGTGATTGGATCTGGCATAGCAATGTCACCAAAATTTCGATATTTGATTAATAATACTGATTATATTCTTATGCCAACGGAGATAGCTAGAGATGCGTTTTGCTATGGCTAACGCATCCCAAAAAGGGTTAATTTCTCATGTTTTCTCCTCCTCTATAGGAACAAAAGTTTTGCTTTTGCGCTTATATCTCCAAGCAATACCCTCTGGATCTTTACTCTGACTCCACTCAGCAAAATCTGGGTCGGATTTTCGCCTTCCCACCGTACTCGGGTTAATTTCTAAACGCTTGGCTAAATCTGCTTGTATCAGTTCTAGCTTAGGCTTATTAGTAGAATCTTGCTGTTGCGTCTCGGGTTCTTCTGGTAAAGCCGTTTCGCTGTCTTCTTCTATCTCTTGAGAGGTGGAATTGTCTAGCGGCTGAGGGGTTTCGACTGGAGTGGGTGTCTCTTCAACCGGTAACTCAGATGCCTGATCTTTGACTGGAGTGGGTGTCTCCTCAACCGGTGACTCAGATGGCTGATCTTTGACTGGAGTGGATGTCTCCTCAACCGGTAACTCAGATGGCTGATCTTTAACTGGTACAGGTTGAACAACTTCACTGACGGCGGGTTTTGGAGTTTCAACTCGAGGAGTTTCTGTTGTGCGGCTTTCTTGACTAGAGGTTGAGGGTTGGGTTTCCTCTTGCAATAAAGGTAAAGGTTCGCTGTCATCAAGAATGCTTCCTAATGCGCTGGCAGTTAGAAAATAATAAATAGTGCCTTTGTCTTCCATTTGTTTACGTTGGGCACCATATTCTTCGGCTTTTTGATCCAGAAATCGTCTAGCCGCACCTCCGGTTAAATTAGCCTTTAATGACAAGTCCACCGGCGTTAAACGCCCTTGGTGTTCCTTAATTAATTGGTTGAAAAAAGGATTGATTTTCTCGCACTGCTTCAGCCATTGGTAATTTTGCCACAATTTGAGAGCGATAATAAGCCCTATCAGTCCCAAAATATACGGCCACGCCGTCAGCAAAATAACCGTCGCGATCGCTAATGGAATCAAGAGGACGAGAAAACCAGCCGTTTCACGATCTATTACTCTTCCGGTCATAATTGTTAGTTGCCAATTAGATTGATGGCAAATCTAAATTATCCTATGCAATCTGTGTTCATAACAACTGTTTAGTTGCTATAAGTTATTGGTGTAAGTCTAACCGTTTAAACATTGCTTCTCTGGCTTGAAATGCTAAAGAATCATCAAGTTTTGTTAAGATTATTGCTTCTTGATACTTTTGTTCTAAAGCTTTTTGAATTAACCAGTCAGCAATAAAAGGATTTTTCGGTAACAAGGGTCCGTGAGAATAGGTAGCAATGGCATGGCGATAAAAAGCCCCTTCTCCGCCATCTTCTCCATTATTACCATATCCTTTGATCACTTTGCCCAAGGGGGCTACATTGCCTAAATAAGTCCGTCCCCCATGATTTTCAAAACCGATCACCACTGGGGAAGTTCCCAACAGGGTTTTTAAGTCTTCTGCTAAAGGAGAAGCGGTGATTTCAAAAACCACATTACCGATACAACGTTTAGCCTCAATTCCTGGGTGTTTACTCACCAAGTCGAGTAACCCTAGTCCCTCAATGCGTTGTCCTAAAGCGGGTTCATAGTAATGGCCTAACAGTTGAGGAGAACCACAAGTAAACACGCCCGGCGTTCCCGATTCAATTTTATCCCGAATCATCTCGGCTTTTGCGCCTTTTAAATCCCGCATGACAATTTCCTGCTGTCGATCTTGCGCCCCTCCTCCTACAATAATATCTACCCCTTGAAATTCACTTGCCTCGGTTTGTTGATCTAAAGGCACAATAGACACCGGAATATTGCGCCACTGACAACGCCGTTGCAGACAGATCACATTTCCGCGATCGCCGTATGTACTCATCAATGTGGGATATAACCAACCTATTTTAAGTTCCATTGTTTCCATTTTTTCTAACTTCAACTTATCTGTATTTATCTGTCCCTTCAGTTCCCCTTCGCTACGGTTCAGGGCAAGGTTTATTGGTGGACAAAAATTATAAAATCTTTCGTCCTGTTAAAATTCCTCTAACTTCTAACATCGCTGAATAAGTCGGCAAAATATGAAGGGTTTCATCTTCTGGGGTTTTATCTAAAGCAATATTGATCGCTTTTTGTAAATCTTCCTCAATCATTAAATTAACTTTTGTCGTTTCTTCCTTGACAAATTCTTGACTATATTGTAATCGTAAAGCCATATCATAAACCCGATCACCACTAACAATTAAAGTTCCTCCCAAGTTCACTAATTTTTCTGTATCCACATCCCAAATCCAAGAAACATCAGTACCATCGGGAATCCGATCATTGAGAACTATTAAAGTGGTTGAAGCTTTTCCTTTAGCTTTAATATCATTAACGGCTCTAATGGTTTCATTCATCCCCACAGGATTTTTAGATAATAAAATACGGATATGTTTCCCGTTAACGGTTAACTCTTCGGCTCGTCCAAAAGCCGCTTTAAAATTGCCAACTGTCTCAAAAATTGCCTCAGTATTAACGCCAATTTCTTGAGCCACTAAGCCAGCCGCTAAAGTATTATATTTATTATAAACGCCGATTAAAATTTGGGGCCAATCTCGACTATGAAAAGCCGGTTGACTCTTACTAAAGCCGCAACTCGGACAATGAAAATCTCCTAAATGGGATAAATAAACTCCTTGATAATTTAAAGGATGTCCACAACTCGGACAATAAATCGAATCTACCGCATGGGGAATTTCTTTGAGATAGAGAGAGGGTTCACTCAGTCCAAAAAATAACACCCGTTGGGGTAATTGTTGTCCTAGATGAGACAAGGTAGGGTCATCTGCATTGAGAACGACCACTGTGTCTTTAGCAAGCGGCGCGATGGCTTTTTGCCAACGTTGACTAATAATATCTACCTCGCCATAGCGGTCTAATTGGTCCCGAAACAAATTGAGTGCCACAATAAATTTAGGCTGACAGTCTTCTAAAACCAGAGGGACAATATTCTCATCGACTTCTAAAATGGCATAATCTGTCTTTAACTGGCCGATCAAATTAGCATCACCTAATAAGGTGGTAATTAACCCATTAATTAAATTTGCCCCAGTTTCATTGTGAGTGACTCGCCATCCTTGACTTTCTAAAATCGTCCGTAGTAAAAGAGAGGTAGTGGTTTTGCCATTAGTCCCTACAATAAAAATAATGCCTTGACTGACTTGCTGTGACAACAGAGATAATAGGCGAGGATGAAGACGGCGGGCAATTTCTCCCGGCAAGACACTGGCCGAACCTAAGCGTAACACCCTGACTAAGGAAGTAACTGTCTTAGCAACAGCCACAGCTAACCCTAAACGAATTTGATCTAACACTTGCATGAATGGCTTAATACCTCAGAACCTTTTTCAATTAATTTACAGCCATTGGTCATCCATATTAGTCATGGCCGATCCATGAATTGTTCCTAGTGTTTATGCTTGACGATGACTTGCTTGGTGCCAACAAAATATCTGTAGCTATTCTTGGGAACTTCGCTACAATGGTCTGGGGTGAGTACCTGGACATCAATAATGTTCACTATAGTTTATACAATCTAGAAACTTTTATGACTAAATTCGTATTTGTCACTGGGGGAGTCGTTTCCAGTATAGGGAAAGGTATTGTCGCCGCTAGTTTAGGACGGTTATTCAAATCTCGAGATTATTCAGTTTCTATCCTCAAACTAGACCCCTATATTAACGTCGATCCAGGAACCATGAGTCCTTTTCAACATGGGGAAGTTTTTGTTACTGATGATGGGGCCGAAACCGATTTAGATTTGGGACATTATGAACGCTTCACTGATACTCCCATGTCACGCCTTAATAGTGTCACTACTGGCTCAATTTATCAAGCAGTCATCAATAAAGAACGTCGGGGAGACTATATGGGGGGAACGGTGCAAGTTATTCCCCATATTACCAATGAGATTAAAGAACGAATTCTGCGAGTGGCTAAAAATACTAATCCCGATATCGTGATTACAGAAATTGGGGGAACCGTTGGAGATATTGAATCATTACCTTTCTTAGAAGCGATACGTCAATTCCGTAAAGATGTAGGGCGCAATAATGTGGTTTATATGCACGTTACCCTGATTCCTTGGATACCGGCAGCCGGAGAAATGAAAACGAAACCGACTCAACATTCGGTCAAGGAATTACGGTCTATCGGTATACAGCCGGATGTGTTAGTCTGTCGCTGTGATCGTCCTTTACAACCTGGACTCAAAGAAAAACTTTCCGCTTTTTGTGATGTTCCGGTTGCATCGGTGATTATGTCTCAAGATGCCAGCAGTATTTATCAAGTTCCTTTAAATCTAGAAGAAGAAGGACTCGCACAGCAAACCCTAGAATTACTCAATCTTGAACCCCGTCAACCGAATTTAACTCAATGGCGGACATTAGTTCAGCAGATGCAGTCCCCCACTCAACACCTGGAAATCGCGCTTGTGGGGAAATATGTTCAGTTGAGTGATGCTTATTTATCGGTGGTAGAAGCTTTAGGCCATGCCGCCATCACTACCCATAGCGAAGTTAAGGTTCGTTGGGTGAATGCTGAAAATATAGAAGCAGAAGGGGCCGAAAAATATTTACAAGGTGTAGATGGTATTGTGGTTCCTGGCGGTTTTGGGGTTCGAGGGGTAGATGGAAAAGTCCTTACCATTGAATACGCCCGCAAAAATAACATTCCTTTCCTTGGGTTATGTATGGGAATGCAATGTTCTGTGATTGAATGGGCCCGAAATATCGCTCATTTAGATAAAGCTAATAGTGCAGAGTTTGACCCGGAGTGCCCTAACCCTGTGATTAATTTATTGCCAGAACAACAGGATGTCGTCGATTTAGGCGGTACCATGCGGCTAGGTTTATATCCTTGTCGTTTAACGCCTGATACCGTTACTTTTTCTCTGTATGCTCAGGAAGTGGTTTATGAACGTCATCGCCATCGTTATGAGTTTAATAATGCTTATCGCAGTTTATTTTTAGAAACGGGTTATGTCATTAGCGGCACTTCTCCCGATGGGCGTTTGGTGGAAATTATTGAACTTCCAGGACATCCGTTTTTTATCGCTACTCAGTTTCATCCTGAGTTCCGTTCTCGTCCCTCTAGTCCTCATCCTCTATTTTTTGGCTTTGTGAAAGCGGCTTTAGGGTACAAATGTAACCATGTGTCTGAGTCTCCCATCCCGACTCATCTTGAACCGGTAGTAGAAGAAAGCACTACTATGGTTTTGGGCTAAAAGTAATAAGGTTCAATCCCTTCACCTCTCGGGGGTAGTACAAGTGTCATTGTGAATGGAGCCTAGCGCAATGAAGAATCTCATACCAAATCCTGGTTAGTTACCCCTTTTATAATTTAGCCCGCGTAGGCGGGCTTTGTTCGTTTAGCCCCACCCTTCAGGGTGAGGGGATTAAAGGGGGTAAGTAAGCCGGATTCAGTATCAGATGCTTCGTACCTCAGCAGGACAGGTTTAAAGCCGCTTGTCACCCCGTTATGACAGGTTAATACCAATTTTGACTAATTTTATGGGTCGCCTGGGGATCGAACCCAGGGCCAATCGGTTAAAAGCCGAGTGCTCTACCGCTGAGCTAGCGACCCTTTTGTGTTTTCTGCACACGAATATTAAATATAACACAGATGATTAGGCGAAGCAAGAGGTAAATTAAATTTTTTTTCCGACTGTTCTAAGATGATTGATTACAAAGAACGATAAGTCATTTGTACCCAAGCCTCAAGCGTTTTGCCAGGTTCAATGTAGTTTAACTGTTCTCCGCTATTAAGCGCATTACGAGGAGCGCTCCAAGGTTCAATACATATATACTCTTTCCCTTTAACAGTCCAAAAGACCAAAGTGGAATACAAATCTGAGTAAGTCAGGGTAATTTGCAAACGACGTTTATGATCGGTGTAACTAGCGCTGTTGCGAGTGATAGACTTAAAAGCCACATCAATTTCATCTTGAGTGAGGTCAAATTCTCCAGAAAAAGGATAATGGGTTTTAGTTTGTTGGTCTTGATACTCTGAACCGGGAATATCAAAAGTTAGCCCGGTCTTATCCTTGACCCAAAAATAAGGATGAAACCCGACAGAAAACGGCATTCTGACTGAGGAAAGATTCGAAAAACGTTGAAGAATTTTTAACTGATTTCCTTGAAGTTGATAGGTAAAAACCAGTTGAAAATCTAGGGGATAAACGGCGCGAGTTTGGTCATTGCTGCTGAGAACTAAAGTTAAACTAGCACAATCATCCGCCGCTTCTTTACTCACTTGCCAAGGTAAATCTCTGGCAAAACCATGTTGTTTTAAGATATATTGTTTTCCTTGGTAATCATAAATATTATCGGGAAGATTACCACAAATGGGAAACAAAATCGGATTGCCCCCTCTCACACTTAATTTAGGGTCTTTAAAACGTTCTTCATCGAGATACAATAACTCTTGTCCCTGAATTTTCCACCGGGTAATAATTCCGCCCCGATCGGGAACGACTTCCACCGAGGACAAAGCGGAGTCATCACTCAAAATATAGGTGGGATATTGATTTTGTTTCAAGGAAATAGCAAACATAACAAGACTTGAGAATCAATAATTAGAAATTAATCATTAAGTACGCTAAAAATGCACTGGCTAAGGGAACAGTGAGATTATCTATTCCCAGTTTGGAAATCGTTTCTAAGCTAGTAGCCATGATAGCGACTAATAACCCAGTTAGCCAAACTAAACCATGATTGTCAACAGTAGTTAACAAAACCCAACTGGTGACTAAAAAACTCATCAGCATCATCGCTAAAGATCCTTCCCAACTTTTGTTATTTCCCCAAATTTGATAAGGATGTTTGCCGAATTGCTGACCGATGACAGCCGCCATTCCGTCTCCCCAAGTCATGACTAATATACCGATCACAGCATATTGAGGTTGTCCTAGGGGCCAAAACCAAGCGATCAGGATGCCAATACTTAAAGCGTAAAAAAATGTCCCTAAACTACGCCGTCCGACACTGTTGATACTGGGTAAAATAGGCAGGAAAAAGGAAATTAAGGCAATACAACCGGCAATAACCGCAGCACTAATCCCTAAAATTGGAGGTATATTTAACCACCATGCCAGTAAAATCACATTACCAGTGCCAATGTGAACTACTTTACGGGTTAATTCCCCACTCATAGAGGTGAAGCGGCTTAACCCCTCAGCTAAAAGCAGAATACTTAAAAGAAAAAGCGAAACGACACTGAGAGGAAACCAAAGGGAGACGGGAAACCAAGATTTTAGCCAGAATAGAGAATCAGACAAGAGCCTTATTTGTTAGTTTTAGCCAGTAAAATTCCATTGTAGCCTTAGAATTATACCCAAGAGCAGGTCCCTAAGAAGATGAACGAGTGTAACGATGTTTAACACCAACGGGAAAATATTCAGAGTCTCCTAAAGGACGAAGTAAGATCACCGGAGATTGAGAAGAAGGGGGAACATAATTAGCAAATTCGCTATTAAGTCTTTTTAATTGTGTTTGTATGGCGGCGGCTATGGTATCGCGTTTGTCTTCACTATCAGTAACATTAAAAGCTAACTCAACCATAATAAAAAGAAAAGGATTATTCTTCTCATCTTCTCGAATTTCCATGACAAATTTACCGGTTACCCATTCCCTAATGATCGGTTGTTCGAGTCCGACAGCAATATTCTCAGGATAAATATTCGCCCCATAATAAGAGACAGTAAACAGAGAACGCCCAAAAACATAGACAAAGGGTAGAGGATGAATTCCCCGACTCTGGCCGTTATTATTTAAGACAGTAATCGGATTAAAACCCCTCTCGGCTAAAAATTCCAACATGGCCTCATAAGTAATTATTCCCCCATTATCGCCAATGTGATAACGAATTAAGGGAATGCCATTATCGCCTGAAAATAATAAAGTCCCGTCCAGGGTTTCAAAAAAACGACTACTCGGATCATATTGTACTAAAGTGGGTAAACGAGATTGACCAAATAAACTGCGGGCGGCATCGGGATGATCAGCCAAAAAGCGGCGAATACAAATAGATAAAGGCGTTTCATTGCCTAATACTCCGGCATCAGCCGTACCATATAGAGAAGCTGAATCATAATAAATATTAGAAGACCCGACCCTTTCTCCGACTAAACTACGCCACTGTTCACTGATCACTTCTCCGGCCATAACAAGCTTAAGGGAATAGCGCGACCACTCTAAACCTTGTGTTATGCCGCTATCAATCACATCTTTGAGAAATGGGGGATATCCTAATAAGACTACTTGTTCATAATAAGGCCCTAAATCTTGTACCACTTTAAAGATTTCTGTTTTGTTATTGCCAGGGGTAACGGTGGTAATGGGGTAACCTTTAGCCGCTAAATGACGACAACAATTTGCTGTGTAGATGCCGCCTACCCAAGTTCCTAAAGGAAAGCAGATGACCGCTAATGTGGGTTTTTTATCAGCTTGAAAACTCTCAAAAAATACTTGTTCAAAACGCCTAGCAATTTGAAATTCATCGCTGATAAATCTCGGCCAAAAAGTCGGCTTCCCTGATGAACCCGAGGAAACGCACACTAAATCACAGGTGTTGATCTGACCCAAGCGGCATAAATTAGATAAAGGATGAAGTTTCAAATAATTTTCTTTCGTGATTAAAGGCAAAGTTTGAAAATCTTTTAGGGTTTTAATATTATTGGGTTCAATTCCTTGTTCTTTTAAAAAAGTTTGATAGGCGGGTACAGTAGCGGCTACATCCTGAAATAGCTTTACAACAGCAAGTTCTGGGTCATTTGCCTCATCAGTTGCCGTAAAAAAGGATAAGAGGGCTTGCAAATATCGTTGCTGTTGAGAGGGCTGCATATAAATTAATGAATATGATTAGTTTAATCGGAAATAAAGCTATTAATAAAAATAACACAGTCTCAGGTGAGCCGCTAGAAGCTTATCATTAAGGCATTCAAAGAGTTACAACAATTGAGCAACAAGCTTGTTATATTTAAGCCGCAGGTTTAGCAACAGCGATTAATCTCAACAATTAGCCCGATCCTTGCTGATGATTTGTCATAAAAATTAATTTTTTTGCCCTGGATGTAAAGAATTAAATCAAAACTTCTCGGATTTCAAAAATAAGTGATATTCAAGAGATAGAAGACCGTCTCACGGGAGGGAAAAGTCATGATGGCATGGATAATTGTATTCAGTATCTGCCTAGTCGCTTTAACATATTTGTTTGAAGCTATTTTCTATACAGAAGAACACCAATCATAAAGCGTTGATTAACTCCTTTGTCAGTAAAAATTCCTAGAGGAAGATTGATTAATTGTCGGTGGGACAACCCCTTAATAACTGCTAGGGAAAGGTTTTAACCTTTAGAGTGTCCTCCGCAAGCGGCAATTAATCAAACTTCCTAACTTGCCAGTTAAAAAATTGTCACCTGCGACTATTCTCATGGTTATATTACCAAGGCTAAAATAAATATATTCAGGTTAACTATTAGTCTGACATAAGAATACTATTATGGCTAAACATCGTAATACTCAGGATCATAGTGCTGCCTGGGTCATTCAAACTTGGCTATCTTTTGCCATTTCTGTAGGTGCTACGTCCCTAGGAATTATTTTTTTACCAGTTGATGTGTGGATTAAAGGTTATATGGGAATGGGGTTAGTTTTTACTGTAGGTTCTACCGTTAGCTTAACTAAAACCCAAAGAGACCTTTATGAGGCAGAAAAACTTGTTTCTAAAATAGAAGAGGCCAAGGTGGAAAAAATTTTATCTGAACATAATAGCTTATAAAAAACCCGCTCTAGCTATAAATACTCCTAACTAATAACGACTAATAGGTTAAGTACAAATTACCAAACAAAACTAAAAAACCCCAATGGTATTGACCCATTGAGGATAGATAAGATACGATTGTTGTTATTAATTGTTTTGGTTAGATTTCTCCCTTAAGGTTTGGTGTTGTGGGCGGAGTTTACGTTTGCGCTGTTTATCGCGGACAACATCACGATGCACTTGGGGATACCCAAGCTGTTTGATCACTTGATATTTCCGCAATTCTTCTAAATCTTTTAACTCAGAATAGTTAACCCAGTGAATGCAGTCGACTGGACAAGTATCGATAGCTTCTTGGATTGACTCTTCTGAGTCTCCATCTTGGTTAAACACCCGAGATCGTCCATATTCAGGTTCGATATAAAAAGTATTAGGAGCCACATGGGCACAATGCTTACAACCGATACAAGTAATTTCATCGACATAAGCCGCTTTTTGCCGTAATTGTCCTCCTAACTCCGGCTCAAAACCTGTTCTTTGAGGTTGATCTCGAAAAACCCCCCCTAATTCAGGTTCTAACCCTGAACGATCTGGGGTTGGGGATACAGCATCCATTATGCACTCCAACGTTGGACAACTAAGCGAATAGAACCATCTTCGGTCTTTTGTTGTTCAGCTACTTGAAACCCTTGCTTAGAAGTTTCACTCAAAACAGTGTGATAAGCATATTTTTGAGTGACTTGTCTCAAGAAACCTTCTACAGTTAGAGGTTGCTTCCAATACTGGAGATCAGCAACTAACTCATATTCATGTCCATTCCAGCTAAAGCCGATGTCATAGTGATTATCTTGTTCTACAACAATTTCAGCGTTGCGGGTTTGTCCTTGATATCCTCGTACAGCGCGAGGTCCTTCAAGCCACTCAATGCCGAGATCACAAAGAGCAGTTTTGAGGCAACTTAAATTACGGATTTGAGTTTTGATGTTGCTAAAGTGAGACATAATGGTCGAACACAAAATGAACGAGAGTTGACAAAATTAAGACCCCAAAAAAATTACCAGTCACTGAAACTTGCTTGATTAGTGGCTTTAGCTGACTGATTAACTGTTTGGGAGTAGTATTCTGATGTGTTCTCTTGAGAAACCACCTGGCCAAGTTGGGCTTCAATTGCGGCTGTCACCTCTTGACAAGATGACCCTATGATACCTGTGACTTTTTCTTTAACTCGACCATCAGGATAGATGATAAATTCTAAAGTTTCCATGCTCATAGGCAATTGTCACTCCTTATACTTGGGCTTGCTTATCGGTTTTTCTCAACAGAGCTTTTATGAGATTATTTTGTACGATTACAATAAATGTTAGCAACCGTAGCAGTCTGTTGGAAATTTTAGCAAAAGTTAATATTAAATGAGTAATATACTCTCATTGATCGTAAGTGTCGCGTAACTTTCTTTTCCCGTCAAGTATAGAATGATTCTCAACAAGCGACTTGTAATAAAAATATACAAATGACATCTCCCACTCACAAGGGGAAAAGTCCCCTACTGCGGAGTCTTATAGGGACTCTTTTAAGCAGTTGCGCTCGCCTAGTTATGTTAAAGACAGGAGAAGACGGATAATAAAAATCTGACTGTCTAGCGTCAAGAGCATGATCACTATGAGTAAAGAACAAATGAACCGAGCTATAAAAGTAGGTGTATTGGGATTTGGAGGGTTAGGACAAGCCGCATCAAAGGTTTTGGCCCCCAAGCAGGAAATGATTCTAGTAGCGGCGGCTGATAAACAGGGCTATATTTATAACGAAGCCGGATTAAATGAAGATGCTTGTATAGATGTTTATTATCAGCAAGGCTCGGTAGGATATTTAGAACCCAATGGAACCCTGAGTCACAATAGCATTGAGGAGTTAATTCAAAAGGCGGCTGTTGATGGGTATTTCCTCGCTTTACCGAATTTACCCAATACCTTTATGGCAGATGTGGCGCGGCTCTTTATTGAGTCCGGCTGGCGAGGGGTATTAGTAGATGCCCTAAAACGCACCAGTGCCGTTGAACAACTGCTCGAGTTAAAAGAAGAGTTACTAGCGGCTGGTATTACCTATATGACCGGTTGTGGTGCTACTCCAGGCTTATTAACGGCGGGGGCAGCCATAGCGGCTCAAAGTTACGCCGAGATCCACCGAGTTAAAATTACCTTCGGGGTAGGGATCGCCAACTGGGAAGCTTACCGCGCCACCATCCGCGAAGATATCGCCCATTTACCGGGGTTTGATGTAGAAAAAGCCAGAGCCATGAGCGATGAGCAAGTGGAGGCATTTTTGGATAAAACCAATGGTATCCTTACCCTAGAGAATATGGAACACGCAGACGATATTATGCTGGAGTTAGCCGGTATCTGTTCACGGGACCGCGTTACCGTTGGCGGTGTGGTGGATACTCGTAACCCGAAAAAACCTTTAAGTACAAATGTTCAGATTACAGGCCGAACCTTTGAGGGAAAAATTTCCACTCATACTTTTACATTAGGGGATGAAACCAGTATGGCGGCTAATGTATGTGGTCCCGCTTTTGGCTATCTCAAAGCCGGGGTGTCTTTGCATCGTCGAGGAATCTATGGGTTATTCACGGCGGCGGAAATAATGCCACAATTTGTTAAATAGGTTAAATAGGTTAATGTTCAGATTTCCTCGCCCCGACGAGGGAGTCTGACTTGGGTTTTGGTAACAAGATCGCTAAGATAGATAATCTGAAGTTAAATCTTATAGTTAACCATTATGCTAAGAGCCGGAATTGTTGGACTCCCTAACGTTGGAAAATCTACCCTATTTAATGCACTCGTTGCTAATGCCAAAGCCGAAGCCGCTAACTTTCCCTTTTGTACCATCGAACCCAATGTCGGGGTTGTATCAGTACCGGATGAGCGCTTAGAAGTATTAGCCAAACTTTCCCAATCAGAAAAAATTGTGCCCACTCGCATCGAATTTGTGGATATTGCCGGATTAGTCAAAGGCGCAAGTCAGGGAGAAGGGTTAGGAAACCAATTCTTAGCTAATATTCGGGAAGTCGATGCCATCGTTCATGTAGTGCGCTGTTTTGATGATGATGACATTATTCATGTTTCCGGTTCAGTCGATCCTCTTAGAGATATAGAAGTCATTAATTTAGAATTAGCTTTAGCCGATCTCGCTCAAGTCGAAAAACGGATAGATCGAGTTCGCAAACAAGCCAAAACCTCTAAAGATGCCCAAGCCGAACTAGCGGTATTAGAAAAAGTTATTGCTGTCCTCAATGAAGGACAATCCGCCCGTCAAGCCCAATTAACTGAAGAAGAAGCAGATTTAATTAAAACCCTAGGATTACTCAGTGCCAAACCGATTATTTACGCGGCTAATGTATCTGAGGATGATTTAGCAAGCGGCAATGAATGGGTTGAACAAGTACGAAACATTGCTCAAACAGAAGCGGCAGAAGTGGTAGTGGTTTCGGCTCAAGTAGAATCAGAATTAGTAGATTTATCAGAAGAAGAACGAAAAGACTTTTTAGAATCTTTAGGAGTCGAAGAAGGGGGGTTAAAATCCCTTATTAAAGCTACCTATCACTTATTAGGCTTACGGACTTATTTAACCACAGGCCCCACAGAGACCCGGGCTTGGACCATTCGTTCAGGCATGAAAGCACCTCAAGCCGCAGGGGTGATCCATAGTGATTTTGAACGAGGATTTATTCGCGCTGAAACGGTGGCTTATCAGGATTTAGTGGCTTGTGGCACCATGAATGCCGCCAAAGAAAAAGGCTTAGTTCGTAGTGAAGGAAAAGAATATATTGTACAAGAAGGAGATGTTTTACTGTTTCGCTTTAATGTTTAGGCAATAAAAAATATTTCCCGTCCCCCAAATTCGCGGGGGATAATATAAGATCATAATTAAAACAAGAGTTTATTAAAATTAAACAATAAAAGAACGCCCTTGAGCCAATTGCTTTTGAATACTGTCTTGTAATTCGGTTCGAGGCACTTCTATTCCTTTTTCTAAATTCCCAGAAATGGCCATAAAAATAATACTATCAACTTGTTTTAGTGCCAATAATTGAAAGAGTAAATGAGTCACAGGAATAGCCGTTATTTTTAATAAATTTGTCTCAGTATTTTTGTGAAAAAGAGCCGCATCTTCCGGGGTAGAAAAAGCATAGATCACGGTTTTTTCTTGCTCCGACCTTTCCCGATGGCTTAAATGAGTCAACAACCAATCCCCATTAGCATTGCTTAATAAATAATATTTAGGATGTTCTAACTGTTTAGCAAACATCGCTAAGACAGGATTAATGGCTTTTTCCATAACCACTGAGGAAACCCCATGTTGAGGAGCTTCTTTGACAAGACTTTGCAGTTGTTTTTTAAGTTTCATCGGTTATGAGCAAATTTAGGTTTTTATTTGGCCAGGTTGTCACTTTTTTTAAAACTCTCTCACCCTCCCCTATTATTGTAGTAACTGACTGAGTCATAGACGAAAATACGACTCGGCGGCTGAGGGAAGAATAACCACGTCAAACCAGTAATCCCAAAAGGTTTTAACTGTATTTTTTAATTGTTCGACATTAATGGGTTTAACGATATAACTTTTCACTCCTCTTTGATAACAAAAATCCACATCTTTAGGATTAGAAGAGGTAGTAAAGACTACCACAGGAATTTTCTTTAAGGTTTCATCCTGCTCTAATATTTGTAAAAGTTCTCTGCCATCCATACCGGGCAGATTTAAGTCTAATAATATTATAGAAGGTCGTAGAGTTTCTGTGGGAGCGTCATCATGGCTAGTGCCTCTCAGGGAATCTAAAGCTTCATCTGCACTGGTACAACGAAATACAGGATAGGTTAAAGACAACTTT
The DNA here is from genome assembly GCF_000147335.1 of Gloeothece verrucosa PCC 7822. Lineage (NCBI taxonomy): Bacteria > Bacillati > Cyanobacteriota > Cyanophyceae > Chroococcales > Aphanothecaceae > Gloeothece > Gloeothece verrucosa. Next base: position 5,558,679 of record NC_014501.1, on the reverse strand, counting down.
TTGGTGATCCGCATAAAGGCCATAAAATCTTCATCGCTGTCTTCTATGATTAATAAAGAGGGAGTGAAATGAATTGTCATCGAGACTTTTTACCCAGGTAACGTAAAATAGAATGTACTTCCTTGTCCATAAGTTGATTCAATCCAAATTTTACCACCATGCCGTTCAACAATTTTCTTGGCGATGGTTAGGCCAATGCCACTACCGCCGCCATATTGTTCTTTTCCATGTAAGCGTTTAAAAATTTGAAATATTGCCTCTTTATGTTTTTCTTTAATTCCCAGTCCGTTATCTTTCACATAAAAAATTTTGGCTTGAGGATTTGATGAACCTTTCTCCATTTCCTCGGTTTCAGACAACGTTTGAGGAGAATGGGTAAGCCTTTCTGTGGTGGGGTCTATAAATCCAATTTCGATCCATTTATCCTGTTTGTTATTATATTTAATTGCATTGCTGATTAAATTACTAAAAACTTCTCCGATGCGGATAGCATCGCCTTGAATCGTGGGCAATGGACGAGGAATTAAAACTTGGATATTTTCCCGATTTAGGCGAGATTTTAGCATCTCTAAAGTTTCGGAGACAATTTGGTTGAGGTCAATATTTCTAATAGATAGTTCTGTTCTGCCAACGCGAGAAAAATAGAGGAGACAATCTAGCAAATTATCCATTCGTTGACTGAGACGGGTAATGCTTTGCAATTGTTCGAGTGCCTCGGGCGCTAATTGCTCTTGATAATCTTCTAGCATAAAATTAGCGTAGTTATGAATTCCCCGTAGCGGCTCTTTTAAGTCATGGGAAGCAATATAAGCAAAAGCATCTAAATCTTGATTACTCCGCTTTAACTCGGCATTTAATTTGCTCAACTCATTGGCTTTTCCTAAACCCACTTCAAGAATCGAATTTCTCAAATCTAAAGCCGCCTTTAATTCTGGAGTTTTCCAAGCTAGAGATTTTCCGCTAACTTTTTCTTTCCAGAGTTGAAAAGATTGGCGAGGATGCAAATTTAAATTTTGATCAACTAGAACTAATTGATGAGGTTCTCCTGCCCAATTGATAGTTTGTTGCACTTCAGGACGAAACCATAAAATATATTTTTTTGAGCTTTTTGATAAACTTATTCCTAAGACACCACTGGCAATTTCTTTGTATTTTTCCGCTTCGGGATAAATTTTTGCTAAACAATCGGTTGAAAAAATTTGTTCGTAAGATTGACTTTTCAGCCATTCTATTAATTGATAAATTTCTTCTTCTTTCGGGGTTTTCCCCAAGCGATAAAAATGGCCGTTATTATAAATTGCCGCTCCGGCTGCTTGAAACAAATCTAAAATATTCGGTTCATGAGACACCAAGCCATCTACAAAATCATTTTCTTGAGACATATACTCAATTAATTTAGCTTGAATCGATTTAAGCTCTATTTGATATTTATAGTCTTGATTATCTTCGGTATCTGATAAACTCATGGATAAAACTTTAGCGAAGATTTCACACCCACTTCGCACGGCTTGGGAAACCAATTTAGGGGATTTATGATGGCAAGCTATTAGCCCCCATAATTGATTATTTTTTAATAAAGAAATCGTCATTGATCCTCGAATACCCATATTTTTTAAATATTCAATATGAATAGGAGAAACCCCTCTTAAAAGAGAATAGCTTAGATCTAAAGGTTCCTCTGTAATGGGATGAAGACAAGGAGTCAGTGAGACGGGTTGATAATTAACATCAGGAATAAAACGAAGCGGTTGTAAAGCAAATAAACTTCTCGCTAAGGGTGGGATATCATCAGCCGGAAAATGTAAGCCTAAATAAGAATCCATATAGTCGATTTTATCTTCGGCAATGACTTCTCCATGCCAATCCGCATCAAAGCGATAAATCATAATCCGATCAAATCCCGAGAATTTGCGGATTTCTTGAGCCGCTATCTGACAGAGTTTTTGATAATTTAAGCTAGGGTTTAATTGATTAATCGCTGACTGAATACTTCGATAAAATTTTAATAAAAAAGATTTTTTTTCAGGCAAAATTTTTTCTAACTCTAAAATCACACCTTGGCGATTTCGATGCCAATAAGCTAAATATTTTAGGTGGGTTTTTTCTCTAATAAATTTTAAATTAAAAAACGGCTCAGAGAGGAAATTATCAGCTTCTAATATTCGGTTAATCTTATCAATCTGTTTGGAGTCAAGTAAATTATCTAAATTTTTATTAAGTAAAGATTCTGAGGCAATGCCTAAATGTTCATCCAGATTATTACTCGTTTGAATAATTTGTAAATCCGGCTCTTTTAAAACCATTAAAAAACCGTGAGGTTGAATATAACCGGGGGTATGAATGGCATTTCCATTATTTTGAATTAAACAGGGAATTGAGTTTTTAGCTTCACTCATCTTTCATCTTTTTATCAAAGTATCCTAGTCAAGCTTAGGCTTTCATCAACCATCACTATTTTAATTTTATCTTAAAAATTAACCGATCACTTGATTACGCCCTTGTTTTTTAGCACGATACAAAGCCACATCAGCAAAGCGATATAAATTTTGCAGTTCTGCCCCATCGGTAGGATACATAGCGATTCCAGCACTAAAAGTGACACAAAAGCAATGATTATCGGTCACTCTAAACTCCTCTTGTCGCCATTGTTCTAAAATATCCTTGAGGCGGCTTATAGCTTGAGATTTATTCATCCCATACAATCCTAAAGCAAATTCTTCCCCGCCCCACCGCCCAATCAGGTCCTCACAGCGAAATTGTCGCTTCAGCAATTTTCCCAGTTGTCTTAAGACTCGATCTCCCATATCATGCCCATATTTGTCATTCACCTGCTTAAAGTGGTCTAAATCTATCAAAACATAACACAAGGGTTGTTTCTGACGTTGGGCTAATTTTAAAAGGCGGGTGAGGTCTTCTACAAATTTGCGCCGGTTACTTAAACCGGTCAAACTATCCACTTCTGCCAGTCGACGACGCATTTGAGTGCGTTCCAAGCGATTATGGATACGGGCGATCAACTCGGGTCCAATGATGGGTTTATCCACATAATCATCTGCCCCAACGGCAAATACTTGGGCGATGATGTCAGCATTGGTATTTTCAGAAAGCATTAAAATAGGTAATTCAAGCCACTTGGGGTCATTACGAACAATTTGACAGAGATCTATGCCGCTAAAATTGGGCATTTCTAGGTCGAGAATCAGTAAATCGGGATTAGTTTGTTCTAAAATATCCCAAAACTGAAGGCAATTATGGACGAGGGTTAAAGAAAAGCCCCAAGGTTCCAGTAAATGATGCAAAAATTCGAGAATTTGCGGTTCATCATCCACAATCATCAACTTCGTCAGTGACAAATTACTCTGTCTGAGGAGTTGGGCGATGGCCTCCATGATCTGCTCGGCGCTGATCGGTTTGTGTAAAAAAGCTTGGCCTCCTAGTTTAGCCACTTTAAGCCGGTCGTCCAAACTTTCTTCGATAGTAGAGACTAAAACCGGAATCGGCGGCTCAGCGTTGCTTAATTCAGGTAATAAATCGAGGCCATTTTCGTCGGTTTGAGGAAAGCACAAATCTAATATCACTAGGTCAGGACGACCTGAAGCGATGGTTACTCTTGCTTCACTGAGACTATGAACCGCTTTAGCTTCCATTCCCCAAGAACGAGCTTCTGAAACTAATACTTTTGTCAGGGGTTCATCATCGTCGATAATTAAAACATAGGGGGTATGAGAACTAGGAATTAAATAAGAAGGGGATTGAACAATAGGAAGAGAATTTTGTTGAGAGATTTCTTGCTCTAGCCAGGATATTAATTTAGCGAAATAGCCGATCAGTAGGGCATCAAAGGATTGATGAGATTTCAATAGTTGTTCGAGTTGACGGCACTTTTCCGAAGCAATTTTAAAGCCAAACAAGCCCAAGGAGCCGCTTAAGGTGTGGGCTTCTTGAATAGCCTGTGAACGTAATTCTTCACTGAGAGTATTTTGTTCTAGGGCTTTAACTGCCTGAGCGAGGACTTGGATTTTCAGGAGATATTGAGAGCGATAATGCTGAAAAATAGCCGCTAGTTTGGTATCTTGTCGTTTTTGACTTTCTAATGCCTGCTCACTCTTATTATCGCTGGAGGGCATTTGTCGGGTAGGGAAAAGTCTTGAGGGAGTTTTTTTTAGGCTTTTCAGGCGATAACCTAGCCCATAAACCGGTTCTATAATTGGCTTTTCTCTGCCTAATTCTGTTAGTTTTGTTTGTAAACTTTCAATATATCCTTTAATTTGATACTCGGAGGGCATTTCATCATAAGACCACAGATATTCTATTAAGTTCCCATGACTAAAAATGCGGTCTTGATTATGGAGAAATAGCTCAAGAATCGCATATTCATTTCGGTCTAAAAATAAGGGTTTATTATTATAATTAACTTCATTATTTTGCCGATCTAAACGAATTCCCTCCCATTCTATCACGGGTTCTAAAGATTTACCTCTACGTATTAAGGCACGAATACGCGCTAATAACTCCTGTAAATCAAACGGTTTAACTAAATAATCATCTGCCCCTGCATCTAAAGCCTTAATTTTTTGTCGGCTATCATAGGACGCTGTTACCACTAAAATCGGTGTGTGATCACCTCCCTGCCGCCTTTGAGCGCAAAATTCTAGGCCATCTAAGTCTGGCAGCATTAAATCCAGGAGAATCAGATGATAGTCAAATAATTGGGCCAAACATAATCCTGTCTGACCATCAATCGCCACATCAACCAAATATTTTTGATTGTTGAGAGCTTGTTGCATTGCGTCCGCTAGGGCTTGATCATCTTCTATGAGCAGAATTTTCACAGGTTTACCGCTATCAGATTTTATATCTATGAGGATAGACTAATATTAGTCTCTCGTCTATTATGTTACGGCAAATAGGTAAGGGGGAAGGGGCAAAGATGCTCTGACTAATAACTAATAACTAATGATTAATGACTAATGGTGTGAATTTTTAAAAAGTTAGTCTTTCGGGCCTGTTGAGTGGGGATACCTCCCATAATTAAAATTTTATCGCCCTTCGCAGCTAAATTTTGCCCGATTAAATTGGTTTCTACTTGCTCAATTAAATCTTCAAAAGTATTAACTTGCTGTTCAATTAATAAAGGAATAACCCCCCAAACTAAATTTAAACGATGATAAACTTTTTCTGAAGGAGTGATGGCAATAACCGGAACAGACGGACGTTCTTTAGAGGCTAAAATAGCGCTGTAACCCGTACTGGTAAACGAGACAATATAGCGCAGATCCAGCGTTTTCTCAATGGCATTTAAAGCTTCTGAAAGCGCGTGAGTTTCATCATTATCTGAGGGGGGATGATTAATAAATTCCACGTCTCTTTCTACAGATATGGCAATTTTTGCCAACATTTCTACCGCTTTGACCGGAAAGTCTCCTACTGCCGACTCTCCAGATAACATCACTGCATCTGTTCCATCAATGATAGCATTAGCCACATCAGACGCTTCGGCTCTTGTGGGCCGGGGGTTATGAATCATACTTTCTAACATCTGAGTCGCCGTAATCACTGGACGATTTTGGAGGTTACACAAGCGGATAATTTTCTTTTGCAGTAAAGGCACTTTTTCGGGACTCATTTCTACGCCTAAGTCGCCTCTGGCCACCATTAATCCATCACATTCGCTCACAATCTCTTCTAAATGGTCAATGGCTTGCGGTTTTTCAATCTTGGCGATCACAGGAACATCCCCTTGGCCTTTGGCGGCTAAAAAGTTTTTCAAATAGCGTATATCCTCGCCTTTTCGGACAAAGCTAAGAGATACCCAATCTATACCCTGAGATAAGCCAAATTCGAGATCTTTTTCGTCTTTTTCAGTCATTGAGGGAAGACGTAAATTTAATTGAGGAAAATTGACACCTTTACGACTTTTGAGGATACCCCCTTCAATAATTTTACATTTCACAGCATTGCCTTGAATATCCTCTACTCGTAATTCTAAGAGTCCATCATCGAGGAGTACCTGTTCTCCAGGTTGAGCATCTTGGGCTATATGAGGATAATCAATAGAGATAGTATGAGGTTGATTGTCAAATTCGGCCTGGGGAACTAGAGTGATATATTCTCCTTCAGTGAGCATAATCTGTCCGGAGGGTAATTGTCCGACACGAATTTTGGGACCTTGTAAATCTTGAAGTAGCGTAATGGGGTAATCTAGCTCTTTAGATACAGAACGCAGTAAGAAAACCATACGAGCATGGTCTTCATAGCTTCCATGAGAAAAGTTTAGCCGCGCCACGTTCATTCCCGCATCAATCATTTGTTTGAGAATTTCGGGGGAACTACTTGCAGGCCCGATGGTAGCGACAATTTTGGTTCGGTGTGTCAGTAATTTCATTAATCAGTTCAATGCTAAGTGGGCAGTCCTTTTGAAGACAATTGTAAAGTAAAGTTTATTGACTTAGGTTAAGTGAGGGTGAAATTCTGTCACAATTTTAACAAACAGCCGCCAAAATCGGGCGAGTTTACTCGGGCTGAAACTATCCTTAATTGAGGGACATTCTTAAAAATTTCTGTAGTCATGAATTTTTTAGATTAATAATGATAATATAAATTTTGATGAGGAGTATAAAAGTAAGATGAAATACCAAGAATCAGCCGATTTTAACCCAAATTATCCCCCGATTGTCAAAGAATATCAGGAAAATCTTAGTCAAGCTTTAGACAATATTAAAAGTGCCATTCATCTATTAGAACAATCCGAGCAGGAATTAGATAAAAATATTGCTTTGGCTCACGAGATCATCGATCACACCATTGCTCAATTTATTAAGTTAAGTACCTGGACATAAATAGAGCTTCTCTGTACCCGCGCTCCGGTCAAACTCTGCCAACTCTGACCCATTGCCCTTTCCCATGAACCCCAATCTCACTGTTAACTTTATTGGGAGTCGACCTACTCATCTATTATTTAGATATAATTACTCAATTACTTTAGGCAAAAAATCTTAAGTTCTAACCAAATTAAGTTTGATATAATTAAAGTAAGGAGTTATTCATCCTTTCATGTTTATCAGCAGGAGGGAAAAATGACACAAAAATCTTATTTAATAGTTTCCGGTTTAATATTCGCCCTAATTGGACTGCTACATTTAATCAGAATTATCTATCACTGGCCAGCAATAGTAGGCGTGTGGACAGTTCCGCTTTCAATGTCGTTCATCGCCATCATTATTACTGCTGTTTTAGCAGTCTGGGCTTTCCGACTGACCACAACAGTTAGCTCTTAATTCATCCTATCGCCGCACATAGCGGCATAAGCAATAGCAATCGCATCTAAGCGTTCTGACGGGCGTACCGAGAAATCAAACAACATCGAAACCCTGTGGGTAATTTCTTCTGCCTGACTCCCTAGACGAACCTAGATGCGATTTCCATCTGTAAAGACGAACCGGTACAATCCCCGTTCTCAGTAACAAACTAACTCAATTAGCCTATCACTATGGAAAAAGAACGTTCATTTCCCGACTGGGAGCAGTTGTATCAGCAAGAGTCTGTGGAAACAATGCCTTGGTTCCACCCAGAATTGGATCTCGATGTAGATAAAGCTCTAAGCGAGTTAAACCTCGATCAGGCAATGGTTTTAGATTTAGGAACCGGTCCCGGAACACAGGCAATGGCACTGGCCGAGCGCGGCTTTAACGTGATAGCCACTGACCTCTCCCATAGTGCTATCGACAAGGCTTCTTCTGTGGCACAGCAAAGACGGCTGGAGATTACCTGGAAACAGGATGATATTCTCAACACTCAGCTTGGAGAACAATTCGATCTGATCTTGGATCGTGGCTGTTTCCACGTTCTGGCTCCGGAACGCCGGGCGGACTACGTGCAGGTGGTGGCAAGGCTACTTAAACCTTCAAAATATCTATTTCTTAAAACTTTTAGCGTTTCAGAAACCCTTGAAGGCGGGCCTTATCGATTTAGGGCCTCTGAGATCGAAGAATTATTCCGAGAGCATTTTTTACTGCGTTCAGCACAAGAAACGGTGTACTATGGAACCTTAGACCCGCTTCCCCGTGCTTTATTTTGTATCTTGCAAAGACTTTAAACAACTTAGTTGTTGACTATTCTAGAATCAAAAATTTTTTTAGCAGCAATAAAGTCCCCAATAAAAAAATAGCTAAGATAGGGGAAGATTCAGGAATTGGTTGAGAATGATTAATCATAATTGTTTGTGCAAATTGATTTTGGTTAGGAGATTGATTGGCAAATGTACCATCAGCAAAACCTGTTTGGGATAAATCAATATTAAGGGTGAGGATAGAATTGTTCATCCCTATGACTTGAAAATGGAATAAACTAAAAGTATCTAATTGATTAATTCCAATGGGTGAACCAATGCCAAAACTAGGAATAGAACCGGCACCTAAATTAGTAATTACTCCATTATTATTATCTAAATTTCCGGTTCTTCCTAAATAAAAACTAGAGGGTAACAAGGGACTACTTAAGGAAACCGTATCAAAGGGCTTATTAATATTTTGTAATTGGTTGGGAGCAAAAGATAGATTAATATTGCTGCTAGTAATTCCCACAGCATTGCTCCGAAAATCTCCCATTAAAACCTCAACAAAAAAGCTATCTCCTGTATTTAAAGGACTGTTGAGAATTGCACCGGGTACGCCGTTATTATCGGTTCTGAGGTTAAATTGAGAAGTAAGAATAGTCATGATTAAATTCTCCTATCATGTAACGAAACAAAAGTTTGACGATTAAAAAACCAAGTAAATCTCACTCCTCAAATTGACGGCAACTGTTAAAATAAACTATTGAAGTGCTTTCTGAGCATTTAGAGGCTTTAAAACCCGTAATAACTGTGCAAAAAACGATTACTCCTCCACCTTCAACTGTTCTTTTTTTACTGTTTAAAAACCTCTAAACAGTTAAACTTAAACAACTAATCCAAATTCAGCATTTAAGGGAACTAATTCGGCTAAATTAATACGTCCATCTCCAGTAATATCGGCAGTAGGGTCATAGTTAGTTTGTCCACTACTACTACCAAATAAACCAGCACGCTGTAAGGTATTTAAGTCCGTTAAATTGACTTTTCCGTCGTAGGAAATATCGCTGTTAAAGGTAGATTTTCCGGTGAGACGAATGTCTAAAGATGAGTCATTTTGAGCATTGCTGTTAATGATTAATCCATCAGCAATATTAAAGTTTTCTCGTGCGGCTGTGGGAGCATAAGTTAAAGCAATACGTCTGGTTTGTCCAGGACTTAATAAGATATCACCGTTGCTAAAGTCAGCGTTAATTCTCACATTTTGAGCATTAATTGTAATGCCAGAAATAGAGATTATATCCGCTACTCCTACAGTAGTATTGGTGATGTCAATGTATTTAGTTTTGTCGGCAAAGTTGGGACGAACAAATAAGCTATCGGTTGCACCTGTACGGTATTGGGAGAGGTTTGTGCCGAAGGTGACGCTGGTTTTATCAACGGCAATTGTGCCTTCATTTACGTTGGTAATATTAACGGTAAATGCCTTTTCTGTGGAGTATTTATAACCGTCAAATGCTTTCACTCCTAAGTTATAAGAAGTAATGCCGCTTTCAAAGTCAATGGTATTAAAACCGGCTTGAGTAACGGTAATTTCTCCTGTACTAGAGTTGATGGAAAATAGGTCATTTCCTGACGCATCTTTGGGGGAGGTACTGAGGCTAAATGTTACTGCTTGTCCGGTTAAATCATCATCGGTTGCTTCTACTAAGTTACCCGCTACTACAACGGTTCCGGCGGCACTTCTTTCTGCTAGGTTAACGTTGTTAATCTGGTTAACAATAGGAGCATCATTGATGATAATATTACGAGTTAGGGTAAGTGTGCCGTTGGGGTCGGCAAAGGTTCCATCCGCAAAACCAATTTGACTCGCATCAAAGGTAAGGGTTAGGTTTGAATTATCCCTGGTTCCGACGACATCAAATTGCAGTAAACCAAAGCGAGATAGTTGATTAATCCCAATAGCAGAACCTTGGTTTCCTTGAGGGAGTGAACCGCCACTCAGGTTAGTAATTGTCCCGTTGGTATTGTCTAATGTTCCCCCTCGGAATAGAGGAAAATTAGAGGTAACTAAGGGATTATTGACATTAGTAATGTCTGAGAAGTTATTGAGGTTTTGGGCGACATCAGGAGCAAAATTAAAGTTAAGCGCATTGGTGATTAATCCTGCCGCATTGGTACGAGTATCTCCGACTAAGATTTCGGCAAAGAATTTATTGCCTTTGATTGCACTATTGCCGGTAATTTCACTGCCTACTGCGCCGTTATTGTCTTCATAGAGTTTTAGTTGGAAGGAAAGGGGGTTAACATTATTGAGGTTAATGGTAGCTATTCCGGTATCGGTTAAGTTGCCGTCACTTCCCTGAACGGTAAGATTAAAGGGGTTAGTTTGGGCTAGAATATCATCTTTGTCAGTAACAGTAATTACCCCCGTATTACTAATAGCAAATGCCTTGATATTATCCCCATCTGTGTCTAGATTACCCGCAATAATACTGTAGGTTAAGGGGTTATTATCGGGGTCAGTGGCGTTAATTGTTCCGACTACTGTACCGTTAGCACTGTTTTTTGAAATGCTGAAAACACTATCATTAACGACTGGCGCACGGTTGACAGGATTGGTTAAATTAACGGTAATAGCAGCCGTATCGGTTAAGTTACCATCGCTAACCGTAACTGTTAGGTTAAAGGGGTTAGTTTGACTGCTAATATCGTCAGGGTCAGCAACCGTAATAACGCCACTATTACTAATAGCAAATGCCTTGGTATTGTCCCCATCGCTGTCTAAATTGCCGGCGGTAATACTGTAGGTTAAAGTGTTATTATCGGGGTCAGTTGCGGTAACTGTTCCGACTGTGGTATTGATGGGACTGGTTTTCAGGAGGCTAAAAGTAGCATCGTTAGCGACAGGGGGACGGTTGGGGGTTTCGATGACATCGGTGAGGTTAACGGTAATAGTCGCGGTGTCGGTTAAGCTACCATCGCTGACGGTGACGGTTAAGGCGTTACTGGGGTTGCGTTCAAAGTCGATGTCATCGGGGTCAGCTACGCGAATTTGTCCGCTATTATTGATGGTAAAGGCGGGGGTTGCGTCGCCATCGAGGTTAGGATTCCCTGCGGTGATACTGTAGGTTAAGGGGTTATTATCGGCATCGGTGGCGGTAATTGTGCCTACAAGGGTGTTTAAGGGACTATTTTCGGGGACGGTGAGGGTAGTATCATTGAGGACGGGTGCGCTATTTGGGGTAAATTCATAAGCACCTATATCGACGTTTGTACCGTTAACGCGAGGATTTCGGGCAATATCAAGGGGTATTGCTTCGGTGGTGTTGCCGTCTTTGTCTAAGTCACGGGTATCGGCAGGGAGGGCGGCGTTACTACCTGCGTTGATGGCAGGGGAGCCGCTTTGGAGGCGTAAGTCGTGGTTGATGGGATCGACAAATAAGGGGTCAACGTTTGTTCCAAATTGTCCGCCTTGTGCAATGTTATTGGTAGCTGTGATTGTAGCTCTCGTTCCATTATCAATTGCTGTACCACCATTGTCCCAAATAATACTGTTACGAAGAGTTGTACTGTAGTTATAGCCGTAGCTTTCCGTAGTGAATAATGCACTTCCTGAATTAGCCGAATTACCACTAAATGTGGTATTAACAATAGTAGAAATAACGGGATTGGAGTATGGGCCATTTTGAATCTGATAAATTGCCCCACCATTTGCAGCAGCATTTCGACTAAATGTATTGTTAGTGATTTGTAGGTTATTGCTATTTACATTGTAAATTGCCCCACCTAAACCACCATCAGCACGGTTTAAGATAAAGCTAACATTAGTTAAGCTTAAATTATCGCTTAGGTTTTCATTAGAGATAGCTCCTCCATTACTAGCACGATTGTCTTGAAAACTACCTTGAGTAATAGTGGATCTACTTCTGCTATTATAAATTGCCCCACCATTGTTAGTGGCTCGGTTTTGAGCAAAGGTAACATTATTTAGCGTGGAATTACTGATATCGTTGTAAATAGCACCACCTAAACCACTAGCAATATTGCTAGTAAAAGTTGCCGTATTGAAAATAGGGCTATTACTACTATTGAAAATAGCTCCACCATAAAGAGCAGTATTGTTACCAAAAGTCGTATTATTGAAAGTAGCATTACCAGCATTAAAAATAGCCCCTCCCCCACTGGTAGCAGTATTATTAGTAAAAGTTACATCTGTTAATGTGGGACTGCTACCACCATTGTAAATAGCTCCACCACTTGAAGCAGTATTGTTGCGGAAAATGCTACTTGTTAATGAATAATTAGAATTAGTCGAATTAAAAAGTCCACCACCAATGTTGGTAGCGTTGTTATTTTCAACAATCAGATTTCTGAGAATAGGATTACTATCCGGGATAAATATCCCACCACCGTTACTCTGACCTGTAACTGTTCCATTAGCATTCCCTCCTGAAATAGTAAAGCCATCTAAAACAGCCGTATTTGCAGGTGAATTTGACGTTACCACATGATAAACATTATCAGCCGTATTATTAACCGTGCCAATATCCCCACTTAAAGTAGTGACATTAGTTGATACATTACGCTGACTAAAACTCGTTTCCGTTCCTGCAAACCCCCCATAAATTTCTACATTATTTTTGAGGGTAAAAGTTGCCGTTCTGTCGCTTCCCGTAGTCGGTTTATAAGTTCCACCAGCAACCCAAATCTTATCCCCACTTTGCGCTGCGGCTAAGGCATCCTGTAAACTGGTATAGGCATTAGTCCAAGACGTACCATTATTGCTTCCCCCCGCACCAGCACGCACATAAACAACGCGAGAAAGGGCAGGAGTTGGGGCAGGAGCGAGTTCTGCACCTTCATACGCCCCTAAATCTACATTTGCACCCACAACACGGGTATTACCCGCTAAATCAAGGGGAATTTTTTCAGATGTATTACCATCTCCATCTAAATCTCGACTATCCGCAGGTAATAAATTAACATCCCCCCCATTCAAAGCAGGAGAACCGGTTTTTAAGCGTAAATCATCTGCACTCGCATTAACAAACAGAGGGTCATTATCCGTTGCACCCGTAAACCCTCCCCCTTGGATAATACTATTAGCAACCGTCACACCACCACCGCTAATCTGATTAGTCGTAGTGCCGCTACTATTCTGATTACCATAGAGGATACTATTGCGTATGGCGACGCTACTAGAAGTATTAGACAAAGCACCCCCAGTAATCGCCACGTTACTACTAAAGGTACTATTGATAAAATTGGGGTTACTCAGATTATTGAAAACCGCGCCACCACTACCTCGGTTCGCAGAATTTCTACTAAAAACCGAATCAACAATGGTAGGATTACTGCTACTGGTGTTATAAATCGCTCCCCCGTCATTAATAGCCGTATTGAGGCGAAAAGTTCCATTAGTAATCTGGGGACTACTCAAATCATCGTAAATCGCCGCCCCTCGCGTTGCTGTGTTGTACTCAAACACCGTATCAATCAGGATGGGATTACTGCCAGACTCGTTATATAAAGCGCCACCATTAACCCCATTATTATCACGGAAAGTGATATTTTTCAGGGTTGGACTTGCCCCCGAAACATACACCCCACCGCCATTACCTTGATTTCCCGTCGTACCATTGGCATTACCACCAGTAATGGTAAACCCATCGAGAATAGAACTGTTACCCAGAGGAGTAGAAACTGTACCCGTCGCGCTTACGACATGATACGCATTATCTGCAATTCCCGCCGCGCCAATTTCACCACTTAAAATCGTGACATTATTAGTAATATTACGCTGATTTCGGGCAGTTTCCGTGCCGGCGAATCCCCCATAAATAGCTACATTATTTTTCAGAGTAAAGCTTGCAGTTCTATCCGTTCCCGTAGTGGGTTTATAAGTACCTGCCGCTACCCAAATTTCATCTCCCGACTGTGCTGCTGCGATTGCACTTTGTAAACTGCCATAAGCATTATTCCAAGCAGAACCATTTCCTGTGGAACCGGTTTTAACGTAAATAGTTGCCATGATTTTTTCCTGAGTTTAAATGAACTGTAATAGGAAACTACTAGATTTTGGTCAAGCAAATATTAGATTTCAGGGTAAACAAGCTGAAATTCACCTGAATTTGGCTCACAAGTATCTCGGCGAACCATGAGAAAAAAGATGAACTCTCGTTACATCTTGGCGATGTCGCAAAACCTTACTTAATTGTTCTATTGCATATTGATTACAATAAAAATAATTTCCTTCCCTAAAATCAACTCATGATCACTAATAGAGTTTTCACTCAAGCGATTAGTAACATCAATATAATTCATCATTGTTTCTTTCTCTTTTTTTTCTGGAGTGATACTCGACTAAAAAAATTCTTCTGAGTAATTGGGGCGCAAACAGTAAGGTAATATTACCTAAATTGGTTAGAGAATCTAAATGCTTATATATTCTTGAACTCGCTTTATAGTGTAGCGAAAAATTTTTTAAAAAGCAAGAGAGAGAAATTTAAACAATTTTTAAACTTTTCTTTTTTATTAAGGATTATTTTAATAGTATATTATTCTACAAATCAAGTCAGAAACTATTGAGGATGTGGCGTGGAACAATTCATAGTGGCTTAAATTTAATAGTAAAAATGTTCTTTTTAGGAAAGGTTAAGCCGCACCGATGTTTTAACTTAAGAAAAGTTAACATAAATAAAGCACTCTATGTTAAAAAATGTAAAACTCTCGCAACTCCTACCCATTGCCCTTTGCCCCTTCCCCATTCCCCAATCTCACTGTTAACTTTATTTTTGTCCACCTACTTACACTATAGGAATCTGCCGCTCATAAATAGAGAGAGCGGCTCAGGCTCGGCACTAGATCTACTAAAATTAGGATCAAACTGCGATCAAATATTTCAAAACAATGATCACTGAGCAAACTATTTCACTGACTTTAACGATTCCTCCCTTAGAAAACGGAGACAGGCTAGTGCGTGCTGAATTTGAACGCCGCTATCAGGCAATGCCTGAAGTTAAAAAGGCAGAATTAGTAGAAGGAGTTGTTTATATGGCATCCCCCTTAAGATTTAAAAGTCACGCCGAACCGCACGCATACATTATGGGCTGGTTAGCAACCTATCAAGCAAAAACACAAGGAGTTAGATTAGGTGATAATCCCACAGTGCGGCTTGATGGGGATAATGAACCTCAACCGGATGCTGTATTAAGAATTGAAAGCGGCGGAAAATCTCGCATTAGTGAAGATGATTATCTCGAAGGTTCACCAGAATTAATTGTAGAAATTGCTGCCTCTACTGCTTCTATTGATTTACATGAAAAACTAAAAGTTTATCGCCGCAACGGAGTACCAGAATATTTAGTCTGGCGAGTTTATGATGGCCAATTTGATTGGTTTATCTTACAGGAAGGGGAATATATTCCACTGGAAACGGATACAGACGGAGTGACACGCTCTCAAGTTTTTCCGGGATTATGGTTAGACAAAGCGGCTTTACTTGCGGGAAATTTAGCCCAAGTTTTAGCGGTTTTACAGCAGGGATTAGACAGTCAAGAACATCAAAATTTTCTGCAACAGTTAGCCTCTTAAAGGGGAAGCATTTAACCCACTGCAAACCCTGTATATTGCCTAACAAAAGGTTCGTGAAAAGCCAAGACAATATCTTCTTTAGGAACCCCTAAGTTGACCAACTGATCAGCAATGGCGATTTCAGTTCCATCATGCTGAATCCAAATTTTTTCATTTTTAATATCAAGATGTAAGACACAACCGTAATGTCGTCGTTGGTTTTTCCAACCTACATATACTAATTGATAGTGATCTCGGATGGGATCAAAAATTAATTGTCTCTCGATTTCAGGCTTTGATGAACCCAGATTAGCATAATCGATGAGCAACTGTTGAATATAAGCTCTATACCGTTCTAATTTTTCCATTCTACGATTACCTCATTGACAGGATTATAAATAATTAGTTTCAATTGAGAGCGCTCCCTAACAGTTTGTACAAACTCCAACCGAAAAAAACTCTCATAGGTTGCCAAGGGAACAGCTAGATATAAAACCCGTTCTGGTTCCTGTTGTTCTAAAGCAATACGATAATTAAAAAATTGTCCGACGGCTGTATGAAAGCTAGAAATATTGGACGTACCTACAAAACTTTTAATTTCAACGGCTATTTTTTGTCCCTCTCTTTCGGCGGCTAAAATTTGTTCTTCTCCCAAATCAATGTACATTTCAACACCGCCAACTTCAATTTTTAAAGGATCGTCTGTAATCAACCACCCTTCTTTTTCTAAACCTTTTCTGACAGCATCGTGAAAAATATCTTTAGCGGCCATGTGGAAATATTGATATTTGAGGGAAATTTTGCGGTGATAAATTAATTTTAAACCGAGTATTTGTGAATCGGCAACTAGAGGGAAGCAACTTCAAAAGCAAATATCTAGAATTTGAGGGAGTAGATACAATCAGCGATAAATTGGCCATACTCAGCTAAGAGGAAACGCTATATAATAAGTTGCCGGCTTAATTCCTGACACACACATGGGTAACACATTTGGGCATCTATTTCGCATAACAACTTTCGGAGAATCTCACGGTGGAGGGGTTGGAGTAGTCATTGATGGTTGTCCACCCCTTCTAGAAATTTCTGAAGCAGAAATTCAAGTAGAGTTAGATCGCAGACGACCCGGACAGAGTAAAATCACAACACCTCGTCAAGAAACAGATACCTGTGAAATTATCTCAGGGGTATTTGAAGGAAAAACCACAGGAACACCCCTTGCTATTTTAGTGCGTAACAAAGATGCACGCTCGCAAGATTACGACGAAATGTCGGTAAAATATCGTCCCTCCCATGCCGATGCTACTTATGATGCTAAATATGGTATCCGCAACTGGAAAGGAGGAGGAAGGTCTTCCGCCAGAGAAACCATTGGCAGAGTAGCCGCCGGTGCCATTGCCAAAAAGATCTTACAACAAGCTGCCGGGGTTGAAATTATCGGTTATGTCAAACGCATTAAAGATTTAGAAGGAATTGTCGATCCGGATACAGTAACTTTAGAACAAGTGGAAAGTAATATTGTTCGCTGTCCAGATCAAGAAGCCGCCCAAAAAATGATAGACTTAATTGACCAAATCCGACGCGAAAAAGATTCCCTTGGCGGCGTAGTGGAATGTGTAGCGCGGTATGTTCCCAAGGGTTTAGGAGAGCCAGTCTTTGATAAATTAGAGGCAGATTTAGCCAAAGCGGTGATGTCTTTACCAGCTAGTAAAGGGTTTGAAATTGGCTCGGGATTTGCTGGAACGGTGTTAACCGGCAGCGAACATAATGATGAATTTTATACTGATGAAGCGGGAAATATTCGCACTGTTACGAATCGTTCTGGCGGCATTCAAGGCGGAATTAGTAACGGAGAAAATATTATTATTCGAGTAGCTTTTAAACCGACAGCAACTATCGGAAAAGAACAGCAAACCGTCACTAATAGCGGAGAAGAAACCACCTTGGCGGCTAAAGGAAGACATGATCCTTGTGTCTTACCTCGTGCAGTTCCGATGGTAGAGGCTATGGTAGCCTTAGTGATCTGCGATCATTTATTGCGTCACCAAGGACAGTGTGGGGGGTTGCAGCAAGCTGACAAATTCAAGTCATGAAATAAGACCACGATGGAGTTAAGATAAGAAAGCTATACGTTCATTACCCTAGGAGAAGTTAAACTTGCTGACCCTTGGTGTCAACATCGATCACGTAGCAACGATCCGACAAGCACGACGGACAGTTGAACCAGATCCCATAGCCGCAGCCGCTTTAGCTGAGTTAGGCGGCGCAGATGGTATTACTGTTCACCTTCGAGAAGACCGCCGCCATATTCAAGACCGAGATGTGCGACTTCTACGTCAAACAGTACGCACCCATCTAAATCTAGAAATGGCTCCCACCGAGGAAATGATCGCCATCGCCCTTGAGATCAAACCTGACTATGTGACCCTGGTTCCTGAAAAACGGGAAGAGGTGACCACAGAAGGCGGCATTGATGTCAAGAGTAACTTAGAGCGTTTTTGTGGAGTGGTTGAGCGGCTACAAGGCGGCGGAATTCCGGTAAGCTGGTTTATCGATGCTGATGCGGCTCAAATTGAAGCGGCTTGCTCTACCGGGGCTAAGTTTATTGAATTGCATACCGGTGAATATGCAGAAGCGTCTAACGAAGAAACTCGCGCCCATGAGTTAGAAGTTCTCAAAAAAGGCTGTGAACAAGCGCTCTCTTTGGGGTTACGCGTTAATGCCGGTCATGGGTTAACTTACTGGAATGTTTATCCTGTCGCTTGTCTTCCTGGTATGGAAGAACTCAACATCGGTCATACTATTATTAGTCGGGCTGTACTTGTCGGAATAGAAAGAGCCACTCGAGAAATGAAACTCGCTATGCGTGGACAGCTATAGCAATTAAACCTTTATTGAAAGACAACAAACAACAAAGCAATGACTACTTATTATTACGTTTTAGCCAGTCAAAAGTTTTTATTAGAAGAGGAACCTTTAGAAGAAGTTCTTCGAGAACGCACTAGAGATTATCAGGAAAAAAATAAGGAAATAGATTTTTGGCTCATTAAACAGCCCGCTTTTTTAGAAGCTTCTGAATTAGTCGCCACTAAAAAGCAATGTCCTCAACCTTCTGTGGCCATTGTTTCTACCAATAAAGAGTTTATTACTTGGTTGAAGTTACGCTTAGAATATGTGCTAACGGGAGCCTTTGAAGCGCCTTCTGAGAGTATTCCTGATCCTTTGGCATCTCTTGCCTCTGTTGCTTAATCTTTTCGTGCCGCCAAACCTAACAACATCGGGAATGGCGGCGGCTTCCTCCTATACAGGATGGTAATAAAAGGCAACGCCTAGAATAATATAAGTCGCTAAAAGTAAAGTGCCATTTAACCAGTTAGAATTGCCGCTAAAACTAATTAAATTTGTAATGGTAACCGCGATAGCTAAAGCCACTACTTCAAAGGAATTAAAATTTAAATTCATATCTTTATTAACCACTAATCCCCCTAAAACTAATAAGGGAGCCGTCAATAAAGCTACTAGAAGACTATCCCCCATCGCAATGGCTACTGTTAAATCCATTTGATTTTTTAAAGCTAAACGAACCACAGTAACAATTCCCGCTACATCACTCAGTAAAGGCAATAAAATTACTCCCGTAAATAGCGGCGTTAATCCGATTTTTTCAATCACAGAATCGACCACATCAACGAATTTTTCTGATTCAAAAGCAACGCCTATAGTAGTAATTAATAACACTCCGATCCAAAAAATTAAATATTTTTTATCAAAAGTTTCCTCTTGTTCTTGAATTAATTTAGAATCTTTCTTAATGGCTACACCAATATCATAAAGATAGCTATGGGTTTTTAGAGAAAATAATAAAGTTAATCCATAAACAATCAATAAAACTGTTGCCACTACAATTGAAAGCCGATTAATCGTTAAAAGCTCCACCATATTTGAGGTATCAATAACCAATGTTGGTAAAGCAATAGCAATCACCGCTAAGGTCATGGATACGCCATTAACCTGTGCTAAAATGGGTTGAAATTTTTGTTCTTTGTAGCGAATGCCGCCGGTTAGCATAGCTAATCCTAAAAATAACAGTAAATCACAGAGAATACTGCCGGTTATACTGGCTTTCACTAAATCAACTAATCCCTCTCTGAGAGCAACTAGAGCAATAATCAATCCTGTGGCGCTGCCAAAAATTGCATTGACTAAACCCCCTAAAGAAGGGCCCGTAGCTACAGCGACTTTTTCCGTTGCGGTACTTAATCCAATCGCTAAAGGAATGATTGCCAAACCTGAGTAAATAAATACGGCTGTTGTTCCCCAATGTAAAAAATCAGCCATTAGAGAAAGGGGAACCAAAATTAACGCTACCAGAGAAATAAGCTTTTCAAAAGTCACTTTAATCCACAGAGAATAAGATGTTCAACGACTTATTAATCATATAATAGAACTTGTTAAACCTATGTTCCCAAATGTAATTAAAACCCGACCTCAACAGATGGCCGGGATCATTAAAGCTTCTTCTAGATGGAAATTTGGCACTTTCGGGGAAATATTTTTCTTAAGTATGATGCGCCCCATTAACTCGCAACACTTCCCCAGTCACAAAATTACTAGCAACCGGTGAAAGCAGAAACGCTACCGCCCAAGCAATGTCTTCGGGTTGACCAAAACGACGCACCGGAATTTCAGCAGTCACTTTATCTTTTACTTTATCAGGTAGCCCCTTAGTCATATCGGTTTCAATAAAGCCCGGGGATACCACATTAGCACGTATATTATAACGGGCTGATTCTCTGGCCAAGGATTTTACTAAACCAATGACTGCCGCTTTTGTAGCAGAGTAGTTGGTTTGACCTACGTTGCCTCTTTCTCCTGAAATTGAACTCACGCAGACAATTGATCCTTCAAGGCGTTCATACATTCCATTAATAAAAGGTTTAATCGTATGATTGACTCCTTTTAAATTTACATCAATCACTTGATCCCAATCTTCAAAACTCAGTTTAGAGTAAAAATTATCTTTGGTGATCCCTGCATTAGCAACGACTCCATAAACAGGGCCGAGTTTTTCTTCTGCTAGTCTAGCGGCTTTTTCCATAGCGGCTGGATCGGTAACATCTGCTGCAATGGGAAGCGCACCTTCTAGAATCTCTCCCTCATAGTACGAGTTTACTGGGCGATAAGTAAAGGCGACTTTTGCTCCTAATTGCTGAAGCAGATTAACAGTAGCCGCTCCAATTCCTCGACTGCCACCAGACACAAAGATGACTTTATCTTCTAACCCGAGAGAAATCATTAACTGAGATCCTCACTTAAATTTGTTTCGTATATGGTAGACAATCTAGGCTTTTTTGTAAATATTCATAAAGATAGATCGTTACGATTTGTTTACATTTTTAAATATACATTAAATCTTATTAAATTTTTATTACAAAGATTAAATAAAGCCACCCTCAAAGCTCGTGTTTCTGGGGACTAAAAATTAAATTTAGCCGAATTAATATAAACTTATGTAAAGTTTTTCCTACTTTGTTAAGTCCCCGTGACACATAAAATAAAATGGCACTCTCAAAATCTTTCTAGCTAGGTTAGATAAGCCAAACTTAGGTTTTAAGGAACGGGGTAACTCTTGCCAAGACACAGATACAAACCCAAAACGAGAGTAAAAATTCGCTCGTCTCGAGCCTAAACATTCCAGGTATAGAGGTTTTTGGGCTATTTTGATTAAATTTCTGGTTAAGTAAGACCCTAATCCCTGATTGCGCCACTTTTTGCTCACGACTAAACTACCTAATTCCTGTGCTTGTTCGAAGGTACGTAACTGTCCACAGGCAATAATCTCTCCTTTGTATTCAATCACCAAAAACTGTGACCAGCGCAACTGGGTGGGATCTAACATAGCACCCAAGACTAATTGACGAATACTTCCGAGATCTTCTTGTTTTGCCGCTCGCAACACACAACCATCGGCTAGAGTTTTGTTCATAGCACTTAATATCTGAATCACTAACCCAATTATGCTAGAGAGGTTGCCAGCAATGCTCAGTATTTAATGGTTGTCTAAAAAGCCGCTCTTTTAACAAAATTTTGCCTTAAATCTGCATCAATTGCGGTTTCAATCGAGAGTGATTTGGTCTTTGGATAACCTGTTCAATAATATCTGCGGCTCGTTTTACCCCGCTAGTCTGTTGAATAGACTGTTGAATTCTTTGGGCATTGTCGCGGTAAGAATTTTCTCTCAACACCCGTTTAATCGTTGAATGTAGCCGCTTAACACTGAGTTTTCCCAGTGGTAACACTTCTCCTACTCCTGTCGAGCGAATGCGTGCCCCATTACCGGGCTGCTCAAAAGTAATGGGCATGGCGATTAAAGGTACAGCGTAGCTCAGAGAATCTAGGATGGTATTCATACCGCCATGAGTAATCGTAAGACTTGCAGCCGCTAAAATATCAGGTTGAGGTGCATACTCCACCACCAGAGGAGAACCCGGCAGATTTTGCACCCCAAGCTCATCCAAACCCCCCCCAGTGGTTATAACCAGTTGCACATCTAAGCCAACGCAAGCCGCCGCAATTTGGTGAAATACTTCTTGCTTGGTGTTCTGCACACTGCCTAAAGAAGCATAAATCATCGGTTGTCCGTTTAACTTTTCATAAGGAAAAGCCACCTGTTGAGGGGAAGCATTGCGGAGTGGCCCTACATAATGAAGATGAGAAGGCAAATCCGCTATAGGAAATTCAAACGCTGGCGGCTGTTGGCTAATATGGGCTAATCGGGCATGAGATTCATAAATATGGCAGTAATCGGGTAATTTCCACTGGCGACGATAATGATTAATCGCACCTAAAATGGGTTCACAACTGCGGTCTAAAAAATGGTAGGCAATTTGATTACGAATTTGTGCCCATTGGGCTTTGTGATGATAACCCCAAGGTGTAAAAAAAGGAGGCACATCGGCCCGGCGGTGAATGGCTTGACCACAAGAAATACAGATAAAAGGAATACCTAAATATTCTCCGATGGTTTCGCCAACGGGTTCGAGTTGATCCACCAGTAAGACCTCAATTCCTGTAGCCGCAATGGCTTTGGGAGCATCCTGACAAATCATTTCTACCATCTGCCGGCAAAAGTCCACAGAGTAATGCAATGAGGCTAAGCCGCTTAACTGACTTAGCTGTGCAAAGGTTTGAGCCATTGTGCCGGGTTGATAGGTGGTTTGTCCAATGGGATAAAAATCGATGTCTTCTGATCGCACTTTCCCTTCCAGGTCCGGAATTTGTAGAAAGGTCACTCGATGTCCCCGTGAAATCAGTTCTCGCCCCAAGGCGGCATGAGGGTTAAGATGTCCTGGGTAAGGCGGGCAAATAATACCAAAGTGCGTCATAGTTCTTTTTAAAATTCTCAGAAAAATTTAGGGGTCACAATAGCGCAAGACTTTCTGCTGATAAACTTTTGGAAGTTGCCACCAAGGGACGTGGGGATACTCATGATGTTCTTGATGGTAGCCAAAATGATAGCAAGTGAGAAATGATAAAAAAACCGGTAAAGCGAGGCTTTGGGCACAATGAGGATGAACATAGCCGTCTTCGGGTTCTCGATGCGGCAAAAACGTCCCAAAATAAAACAGTTGCATGGAACTTAACACCAGGGGAATAATCCAAAAGAGACAAAAATTGATTGAGGAAATATGGAAGAGGAATTTACTCAGATACAAGACAATAGTCATGCCGATAAATTGATTCCAAGTCCAATATCTTTTCATAAAATATAAGTACCACAAAATCCCATTAGTTCTCTTCCCGTCGTGATAATCTGGGTCAAGTTCACTAGCTGGATGATGATGGTGTAACCAATGTTTTTTAACAAGCTCTGGATAAGATAAAAAACAGTAAAGAAATACCGCTAAGGAACCGATCCAATGATTAATTTTTTTATTTTGAGCAAAAACTGATCCATGAATGGCATCATGAGCAGTAATAAAAAGCCCTGTAAACAGAAACATTTGCCAAAATATCGCTATCAAAATCAACCATAATGGGTATATTTCTGTGTTAATACACAGCAAAACAGCTAAACTTACTAGCCAAAGACCAATAATTACTACAGCAATTATAAGCCCCATAATTATATTTTTGGGGGATGATTTTTGTTGGTTGTTTACATCAATTAAAATTGAGTAATTACAGTTATTCAAACTGATACTCCTTGTAAAAATCAAATGTCAAGCTAATGCAAAAAATTGTCTAATCTAAAATTTAAACCTTAAATTGATTCAATTTAGACTGACTTATCATCAAGCTAGAGCAGCCCAATTTTTGAAATTAATTGCTTTGCTCATTATTTATCCTAAGAATCGAACTAGCTGATCAGATCTATCTAGGGAGAGAATTGTTATAATTGTTAGGGGTTTTGAATGATTTAGCTGTGCCAAAAATAGAGTCTTTTTTCTAGAGAAAGAAAAACCATCTAAAAATTTAATGTCTATTTTGTTGTAGTTTATGTTACAATATGATTTCACTCAAATTTCTGTCTTTAGTTGTAGAACTTATTTAATCTTTGAGTAGAAGTTTAAACAAAAGATTTCGTTTATTAGTGAAAATATAACCATAAAAAGATTTATCAAAAATCGATAGAGATGCTAAAAACATCTCTACCCTATTCTATATTCCTCTCCTGTGTCCTGACTCCTTCGGTGTGTGAGCCAAGTTCTGACCTTGAACTAAGGTTAATCTTAAGACTCCGCTTTGTCTTTTTTAGGACTTATGCACTCTCCAAGAAATCATGAGGGTTTGAGATTTTCCGCGATCCTTGCGAAGGATCGCTTGGGACATAAAATCGTTGTTTTTAATTCTTGGTGCGTAACTCCTATTTTTGAACCTTGGCTAACCGTTTTTTGAATTGCATCCCAAAACCCACAGCAGTGGTCACCCCAAGAATGGTAAAGGGTTCAGGTACAGCCTCTAAAATAAAAGCTCGTGTTTGTGTTACGCCGTTGGCATCGGTAAATAAACCATAACCGACAATTTGCCCAAGGTCATTGATTCCTGTTGCTTGTGTCAGTTGCCAGCCGCTCCCGTTCACTAATAAATTGTTCAGGTCGAATAGTTGCCCATTTTCCCACAGAAAAGCATGAGCGACATTACTCCCTGTATTTGAGTAACCCACTATCTGAGTATTGGCATTGATACTTAAAGCATCACCGACAGTCCCGCCAAAGCTTCCCAAGTCGATTTTATTGCCATCTTTGAACAAGAACGGAGAACGAGTGGTTACATCCTCCTCAACATTCACCAGTTGACCGACCAAATCATTATTGATATTGATGTCTTTGGCCAAGCTCTGGGCAGCGCCGAAAGTGCCTAACCTACTTAGCACAAAATTTCCATTGCTGTCTTTTTGCCAAATGGCGGCTTCATAAGTATTAGTACCGTTATCTGCACCGTCTGTATCGATATAGCCGGCAATGACAGTATTATCATTAATTGCCGAAGTAAAATTTTCATCGCCTCCTAGACTGGGCAAATCAATTTTTAGGTTGTTCTCCCAAAAAACAGCATTTCTTTTACCTGAAGCATAGATATGAGCGCCGGCTATTTGATTCGAGTTGTTGATGTCATAAAAATAGCTTTCTACTCCTCCAAAATCATAGATCGCTAAATTATAGCCGCCACTACCATTAGGACTCCACAACAAGCCGCGATCCGTCGGTCCAGGCAGTTCGTCTGCTGTACCCACAATGAACCCTGAGTCATTGATAGACCTCGAAAAGCCACCTCGCCCGGGTAAAGTAACTATTTCAGTGCCATTTTTCAAACCAGTATAGGGTAATTCGCTTAAAACACCGTTTTCCCAGATATACCCGTGAGACAATGTGCCACTACTAAAACGGGACCGACCGACCACTTGTCCTAAATTGTTAATCCCTGCCGCTCGAGTGTCTGTTCCTTGAGGGCTGAGGCTTCCCAAATCGGTAATGGTATACAAGGATACTGCCATTGATGGACTTGCAACCCCTAATCCGGCAATGGTCAAGAAGGTAACGGTAATAGTTTGTTTCCAAGCAAGAAGATTAAGCATTATTTTTGTGCATAGACTGTTTAGACAACATTTGAGTTTAGTAACCTTAGACTTTTCTCAAAAGCTAATTTACTAATTTTCTCAATAAGCGTTGATGAACTTGCGAGTGACTCCTGAAGTACCTTACAATTAATACAGCCCTAAAAAACCGCACTGAAGAATAATCGACATGAATTTTATCAGTCGGATCAATAGGTGCTTTCAGAGAAGCGATGGCCGTCGCTTCACCGTAAAGGTTCTAGACAAGTTCTCTGTTAGGATTTCAGTCTAGAGCCTTTTATTATTGATGTCAATTATCAAAAGATTTTTTTTATAAATGAGAACAGTTATTAACTAACACGAGCCGAAGTGCGAAGGGGTTGAAAATCTGATTGTCACTCCGTCACGTCAGGGGCAGACATTTTCACCCATCTCAAACCAGGAGGCTGTAAACTCTTGCCTGTTGCCTCCCGCCTCAATAAGCGAATATTTAAGAACTCATTGTCATTTATTAAAATTTGTTGTTGATAATAATTCTAAAATACAAAAGGCTCTAGACTAAGTGTTGGGTGAAAATCTCGTCCAGAGCCTAAACGTCATGAAGCGATGTCGGTCGCCTCATGGGTATATTCCTTAAGCCAGTCCAGGTGATTAAATTGATTGATCACTCGGTCTGGTTAAATAGGAATATTCTAATTTTACAGCAGTTCTTCAAGATTTAGGCAACAAAATCCGAATATCCTATTGGTGCTTAACCTTAAAGATTAAAGGGTAACGGATATGTTCCTCAATCAAAAAGACTTTCTTTCTAAGAATTGCGCGGATAGTGAACCTTGATCGTTCAAGTGATCGTTCATGAAGTATAAAAGTTAACTGAAACTACTTTTATCACTTGAGATCATTAATTGGCTCTGGCGGGGAGGAGCGAATAAAAAAATTTTTCTCCTTCTCCCTTTAAATGAAAAATATTCTCAAGAATTACTCAAAGAGTTGTCTTGAGACTGTAATTTAACTCAGAGAGATAGTTTAATGGTTGTACAATCCCCAGAGTCACAAACCTCAACTTTTCCTAGACAATTAGACATAGCTACCACCTGCATTTATGGACTCAGCCTATTGTCTGCTGGCTTGTTTCTGTTTTTACCTTTTGTTAACTTATTGCATCCGAGTCCTTGGCAACGATGGCTAGGAACCATTCACGGTTTTGGTGCTTTGTTGTCGATGGTGGTAATGGTTTACACCGGTCATTTAGCCTTTCCCTTACTGCGGGGAGTCAGTAAAGTGTTGCCGCAGATGCGGACCTTAAGCTTTTGGTCATCACTTCTCGCTTTTTTGGGTATTGCTACAGGCAATTTAGCTTATATGCGATATCGAGCCAGTATAGACTTTGGCGGCGCTCGCGCTTTTCTCAAAGAAAACTCGCCTTTAGCCCAATACGTCATCATGGAATATCACGAATTCAGCGTTCTGTTTACTTTACCCTTGGGCATAGCTTGTACTTGGATTTTGTGGCAATATGGCGACTCTATTTTAGAAAAACAAAATCGTCCAGTATTAACCGCCACCTGTGTAGCCTTGATGACGATGATGTTTTTTGCTATGGGAGGGATGGTTAGTGGACTCGGTGTGGCCAAAATCCACGCTTTATAAACGCAAAAATAGAATCATGGAGAAAACTCGAATGACGCAACAGTTATCTACACAAAAATCTAGAGATAACCAGCCTTGGTATAGTCAGGCTTGGAGCCGCTTAAAGCACTTTCCCAAAGGGTTAGCACAGGGAGCCAAAAACCCGCCTGTGGTTTCAGGTCCGGCGGCGGCAGCCCTCATTAGTGCAGCCATCGGTTGCTTCACCATGATGGTTATTCACCATTTATCAGATACTTCTAAAGCCAGAGAAAAAATGATTTGGACTATAGGAAGTTGGATACCCGGCAGCCACAACCCTTCCCCCATTTGGGGCAATATTGGCAGTTACACCGGTAAAGAAACCATGTTACTCGTCGGCTGGTTAATCAGTTGGGTACTGTTGCATATTCTTTGGAAAAACCAAGCTATAAAAGCCAAAACTATCTTTTTCTGGCTATTAACCTTATTAATTGCGGCTACTGCCATGTGTTGGCATCCTCTATTCCCCTATTTACCCTTAACTTGAACTATGAAAACTACCTCTCGCTCAACTGCCACTCGACAGATGCACCAAATCATCTGGATTTTACTCGGGGTTTTTAGCCTCTTAGCCATCACATTTCCCATTGCCATGTTTCGTGTTTCTCAAAAAGAAGCATTTAGCGGCTTTCATCTCAAATCATTGAACTATCCAGAACCAGCAGAAAAACCATCAAACCCCAAATAAAAGGCAAAAATTAATTGAATCAAGCGGTTATAAAGCGCTTTTTTTCCAGCTTTATAGCCTATTCCTAAAAGCCTTATTCTTTGTGTCTTTGCGCGACAACAAAAATCATAAACTCATGAAACTTTCTAGACGACAAGCCCTCAAAATTGGACTTATAGGAGGAAGCTCTCTAGCATTAGCCTTGGGAGTTCAAAGCTACCAGCGAACGCCAGCAAACACTAAAATTGAACCCTTTGAGCGTTCTTTAATCATTCCCCCGCTCTTAAAGCCTATACGTAGCGATGAAACCACAGATTATTATGAAATTACCCTGCAAAAATCCTCTACAGAAATCTTACCCGGGCTAAAAACCGAAATTTGGGGTTATAACGGCATAGCACCCGGACCCACCATCAGGCAAAGCGAGGGAAGAAAATCTGTGATTCGTTTCATCAATAAACTTGGGAAAGACTCTCAAGGAAAACCCATTAACAATGTTATTCACGTTCATGGAATGGCTACATCAGCCGCCTATGATGGCTATACCACAGATTATATTCCCCCGGATTACTTTAAAGATTACATCTATCCCAACGAACGAGCCTCTATACTGTGGTATCACGATCATACAATGGACTTGACGGCCCGTAATGTTGATGCCGGGTTAGCAGGGATGTATATTGTCGAAGAACCAGAAGACCTCAACTTGCCGCTTCCCAAAGGAAACTATGACATTCCTTTAATTTTACAAACCAAGCGCTTTGCTCAGGATGGCTCAATAATTTTTTATAATCAAACCCCAGATAATCTTTATGGAAATGTTCTATTAGTGAATGGGGTACCCTCTCCTAAAATGGAAGTTGCCCGGCGTAAATACCGTTTCCGCATCTTAAATGCTTCTGGGGGACGAAATTACCAACTTGCTTTAAGTCAAAAGATAGACTCATTAACCGAGGGAGAAAAATTAATTGTTATTGGCAGTGACGGAGGGTTATTAAGTGAACCGGTGGAGATCGTTACTCCTGAGCAAGTTCTACCCGTAGTGATGGCGGAACGCTACGATGTGATTATTGATTTCTCTAAATATCCGCTCGGGACTGAAGTATTTTTACAAAACGTCATACAAGGTCTAGATTTTTCCGGATCAGTTGCTAAAAATGCTCAAATAAATCCGATTATGCGCTTTGATGTGGTGCGTTCTGAAGCTGATGAGAGCGAAATTCCTCGTCAGTTACGACCTGTAGAGCGGCTTAGTGTTACCTCAAATATACCCGAGAGAACTTTTATCTTTAGACGCAACCAACAAGGAAAATGGGCCATTAATGGAAAAACTTGGGATGAAAACCGAATCGATGCTCATCCTCAGTCAGGAGCGGTTGAAATTTGGCATTTTATTAATCCTGAAAAAGGAATGATGCACCCGATCCATCTTCATCTAGTGGAGGCACAACTTTTAGACCGTAATGGTGAGCCGCCTCGTCCTTTTGAGCGAGGTTGGAAAGACGTTTTTTTGCTCAATGAACTTGAAGAACTTCGCATTGTGGCTAGGTTTAAGGGGAGCAATGGAGAGAAACTTACTGGCAAATTTATGATGCACTGCCATCAGCTTCTTCATGAGGACCGAGGAATGATGAGTCAGTTTGAAGTGGGAGACGGTGGACTTGATCCGGTTGCCACTGCACCGGCACAACCCCTCTCTATAATGCGATCACTTTAAAGGTGAACCTTCCCCTAACCCCCGAGAACAAGGAGGAGAACGGAAATCAGGCTCTCCCGTACTTATGGTGATAAGAAAAGTTTATGATTCGTAGGGTGGGTTAGGCGCGGTGATGATTTTCATGAAAAAAAGATAAGTTTTAGTCCGCGCCGTAACCCACCAAATACAATATTGTATCTCCATCAACATTTTTCCCCACGATGCCGAAAGAGCAATAGCGAAAGCAGACACTTAAGCCGCTTGCAAAAGACCGCTATGTCTTAATAAAGCTTCTGTTTCGGGTTCTCTTCCTCGGAAAGCTTTAAACACTTCCATCGGATGTAAACTGCCTCCTAACGCTAACACCGTCTCGCGAAAGCGTTGTCCGGTAGAAGCAATAGCCGCTTCATCTTCTAGTCCTACCTCTTCAAAAGCCGCAAAAGCATCAGCACTTAACACCTCTGCCCATTTATAAGAGTAGTAACCGGCTGCATATCCCCCCGCGAAGATATGCCCAAACGAACATAAAAAGGCATCTTCAGGTAGAGGCGGTAGAATAGTGGTATTTTGGGCAATGCGATCCCGGACTTGTTGAGGGGTTTGGTCCCCATCGGGTTGATAGCGGTAATGTAACTCTAGGTCCAACAAACTAAAATGAACCTGACGCAACATGGCAGATCCACTCATAAAGTTACGCGCGGCGAGTAACTTCTGATAATAATGTTCAGGGAGGGGTTCACCAGTTTGGTAATGTTTCGCCATACCCATTAAAGTATTGCGGTCATAACACCAGTTTTCCATAAATTGACTGGGTAACTCTACCGCATCCCATTCAACATTATTAATACCGGCTGCGCCGGCATAATCCACCTCGGTTAACATATGTTGTAACCCATGACCAAATTCATGAAACAGAGTATTGACTTCATCAAAGGTCATTAAACTAGGTTTGTCATCCACTGGAGGAGTTTGGTTACAGGTTAAATAAGCAACCGGCAAACGAGTGATCACCTTTCCATCTTGCTGAATTTTGGCTCGTCCGATACATACATCCATCCAAGCACCCCCGCGTTTTTCGGCGGGACGACTGTAAGCATCCAGGTAAAAATAGGCGATCGTATTGCCTTGTTCATCCGCAATCTGAAAATACTTGACATCTTCTTGCCAAATAGGGGCCTGTCCATCAGCCGCCGTAATAGTCACCCCAAAGATTCTTTTAGCCAGTTGAAATAACCCTTCTAAGACTTGAGGGAAAGGAAAATAGGGGCGTAATTCTTCAGCCGTAAAATTAAATTTCGCTTCCCGCAATTTTTCGGCCCAGAAGCTTACATCCCAATGTTTGATCTCATCAGTTTGAGCAAAGACTTTAATCGCTTCTAAGTCTTGTTTAGCGGCTTGATAACTAACGCTACGCAGTTCTTCTAAGAGTGTTTCGATTTCTTCAACACTACTGGCCATTTTATTACTGAGGCTAATTTCGGCGTAGGTGTTGTATCCAAGGAGTTTAGCTTGTTCAGTCCGCAGTTCTAAAATCCGTTTAATCAGGGGATTATTATCCCATTCTCCCCCAGAAGCCTTGCTAATACTCGCTTTATAAACTTTTTCTCTTAAGTCTCGGTTGGTGCTGTATTTGAGGAAGGGTCCATAACTGGGTAAGTCTAGGGTAATAATCCAAGGTCCGGCTTGTTCGGTGGCATTTTCTTCCCCTTCGGCGCGGGCAGTCTGTGCGGCTAAACTGAGGAGGCTCGAGGGCAGCCCATCGATCTCTTCAGGGGTGGTTAATTTGAGCTTAAAGGCTTTTGTCGCGTCTAAAACGTTATTTGAGAACTTGGTGGATAATTCCCCGAGTTCTAGCTGAATTTCGTTAAAGCGTTCCCGTTGTTCTCCTTCTAACCCTACACCTGAAAGTTCTGCGTCTTTGATAGCAGATTCTACAATTCTTTTTTGGGCGGGTTCGAGGGTTTCCCACAAATTGCCGTCTTGGATGGCTTTAAATGCTTGGTAAATGGGTTTACTTTGCCCGAGTTTGTTGAAAAATTGAATAACTTGAGGTTGTACGGTTTGATAAGCTTCTCGTAATTCGGGACTGTTTTTC
Organism: Gloeothece verrucosa PCC 7822; assembly: GCF_000147335.1. Classification (NCBI taxonomy): domain Bacteria; kingdom Bacillati; phylum Cyanobacteriota; class Cyanophyceae; order Chroococcales; family Aphanothecaceae; genus Gloeothece; species Gloeothece verrucosa. The sequence continues at coordinate 5,526,874 of NC_014501.1, read as the reverse complement.
ACTCCCATCAAATGACCAACGATTCCCCAACTCCAGCTTATTCTCTCGCCGATGCGGGTAAGGGGTTCGACTAATCCTTCCCAAGTGGGGGTAAGATTGGCTTCTAGGTTGGATAATTCTGTGTCGAGTTCGCCTATGAGTTGAGTGATGCCAGGAACGATATGTTCAGGCTTGATTTTATCAAAGGGTGGGAGTCCTTGACCAATCAGTAGGGGATTCTCTGTTGCTGTTGCGCTTGTCATGGGAGTTTAGGACCTAATCGACGCTTTATTTTAGGGTAGCGCGATTCGGGCGGCGGTGTTTAGGGTTGGTTTGGTGAAGATAACCGAATTTCAACTAACTCCCCCCTTATTAAGGAGGGCAGGGGGGGATCTATTAGATGCAGATTTAGGGAAAATAAATATTAGATTTAACGAGTTTTTCGGGCTTGCAATTTCTGATTAATAGCTTCCTGAATTTTGATCTCGAAATCTGGATCACCTACTTTGGTTATGATTGCTTTAGGTTGACTTCTGCGTCTTTCTAAGTAAGCTTGAAAAGCCGCTTCATCATGGCGATGGGTTAGAAAATATTGCTTTAATTGTTGATCTGACATAGCGGCATAATTAACTTCACTCATTAAAATACCTCCCCTATATATAATTAAGCCTGCGGCAGGCTTTGTTCTTATAGCCCCACCAGATGCCGGTGCGGGCGGCGGCGGCGCTTCTCAATAAAAGCTTGATTCCCCATAAGGTGAGGAAATAAACATCATATAAGGTGGGCAATTAACCCACCCTACACTCACTCGTAAGCCGCATAGCTTATCGAATCGGGAAACTTAACCTAAATAAGATCATTTTTCCATCTCCAACAAAGTCTTAGTATGTACAACGGCAGCAATCGTCACCACCTCATCATCAACTCGGTAAATAATCCGATAGGTATAAGCGAACTTTTCCCGAATCGCTGAATCAGACAACTCAGTTATAGCCTTCCCCGCTAACGGACACTGTTTAAGTTGACGGGTGAGATCGATAATTTTACGAACCACCGCCGCCGCATAGGAAGGAGAATCACGGGCGATATATGTGGCAATTGCGTCCACATCTTCAACTGCTTTAGGAGACCAAATTACTCGATAAGCCATTTACTTAGAAGCCCTTCGACTTCCTCCTGTTTAAGCCTGTTCTCAGTATCAGCTACTTTTAGCCCTAGTCGGATTTTTTCTAAGACATAAAGATGATACTGAATATCTTCAATTGAACAATCATCTGGTAATTGATTCAATATAGATTCTATTTTTTGTTTTATGGTATTCATAAGAGTTTTTACTAAATTTTTAGATGAATGATAAAAGTTATAAAGTTAAGTTAAGATGGTAGATTATTCTATTGTAACTTCCCAGAGGACTCAAGACCTTCAAGTCAGAGATTGATGATGCTAACAATAGACTATGCTAATAGCTGCCTTCATCCACCAAAACAGGCCATACCTATAGATGATATAGCATCTGTCTAAAACCAACAGTTACATTTAATTGACAATGGTGTAATTTAGAGAGAAAGACAAAATATAAGTGTAAGGAAATAAAAAATCATCATAACCCGTTTTTATGATAAATCAAGATACCCACTCTAATTTTTAGCGCCCAATCCCCCAGATGTAACAAAAAGTAACTAAGTCTCCTGAAAGCTCATCTCTCAAAAGACTGGTTCTAGACTAACTATCTCTAAAAAATAGAGACTCAACTTCCTTATGTAGGGTTTCAGAAAACTTTATTCAACGCGGGTTTCTCCAGTCGCTTGAAGGAGTGGTGCTATTGATAATAAGCTTGACAAAAAATAAATTGTATGGTAAAGAGATTAAACGCTCTTTTGGGAACTTGAGCATCAAACTAGACTAAGTATTTTTTGAGAGCATTTAAACCCTTAAAATAACAAAAAAATGAATAGGGTTTGTCTCTGGCTCATCCCACCTTACAATGAATGAGTGTCAGGTTAACGGGTGACGACTAACCCATTACAGCAAAATGGAAGAACAATATAGTCAGATTAGGGGACAACAGTCGGCTATACAACGGATATTAGATGCCAATTTAGACCGGGCAAGAGAAGGACTCCGGATCATTGAAGAATGGTGTCGCTTTGGCTTAAACCATAGTCAACTAGCCGAACAGTGTAAAGAAATGCGGCAAGAATTAGCCCGTTGGCATAGCACAGAATTACGCATGGCCAGAGATACTCCCGGCGATCCAGGAACAGCATTAACTCATCCTCAAGAAGAAACCCGCAGCAGTATCGAACATCTCCTACAGGCGAATTTATGCCGCATAGAAGAGGCACTCAGGGTACTAGAAGAGTACGGTAAGTTATATAACCCTGAAATGGGAATCGTCTTTAAACAAATGCGCTACCGCGCCTATACTTTAGAAAGCCATTTATTAGTTTATCGTCGCCATCAAAAACTACGAGAATCTTTACTCTATTTGGTCACTTGCCCCCATGAAAACATTTTTGCAGTAGTAGAAGCCGCCTTAAGTGCAGGGTTAACCCTCGTCCAATATCGCGATAAAGAAACAGAAGACCTCAGCCGCTTATCCATTGCTTATAAACTCTCTCAATTGTGCTACGATTACGGCGCATTATTTATTGTTAATGATCGCGTAGACCTAGCCTTGGCGGTAAACGCCGATGGAGTGCATTTAGGACAGCAAGATATGCCCATCGCCCTCGCCAGGGAAATTTTAGGTTCTCAAAAAATTATCGGACGTTCTACCACTAACCCTCAAGAAATGCAACAAGCGATCGCCGAAGGGGCAGACTATATCGGCGTTGGTCCTGTCTATGAAACCCCCACCAAAGCCGGTAAAGCCGCCGCCGGGCTAGAATATGTCCGTTATGCGGCTAAAAACTCCTCCCTTCCTTGGTTTGCCATTGGCGGAATTGATACGGCTAATATCAAAGACGTTCTCACAGCCGGGGCGCAACGGGTATCTGTGGTTCGGGCTATTATGCAAGCTGAACAACCCGCCTTAATAACCGGACAGTTGCTTTCACTGTTAACTAGGAAACGAACCTTTCCTCAACTACAACCGAAAACCAATGTTTTAACGATTAATGAATCAACAGAAAAATAAAAATGTCAATTAATCTTCAAGTTAACGGGGAACCTCAAACCTGTACACAAGGAACTCATTTACCCCAAATGTTAGAACAATTAGGGCTAAATCCTCGTTTAGTAGCGGTTGAGTATAATGGTGAAATTTTACACCGTCAATACTGGCAAGAAACTGAACTGCAAGAGGGTGATCGCTTAGAAATTGTTACGATTGTTGGAGGAGGAAGTCAATAGTTAACTGTAAAAAAGAACCAGCATCATAACTGTGGTCCTTCATGTTGGACTATTGACTTAGGTGGGTTTTCCTCACCTTCTACCCGTCCAACCTTTCCCTCTTAAGTGCGATACAGTAAGAAATGTAAGCCTCTATATTTAAGAATCTTATAGTGATGAGGTTAACAGCCTCTTTCCCTCACTAAAGTAACAACATCAGATGAAACTTCAAGTTATGCCATGTTTAACAAATTCCTATCCATGCTGAAACCCTTTTTAAAATCTCTGGTCGTCTTAGGGTTAATCTTATCCCTAGTCTTGGGTGATGCTAGTAGCGCCCTAGCTGCCCGTACTGGCGGCAGAATTGGAGGAGGTTCTTTTAGTGCCCCTCGGTCTTATAGTGCCCCTAGTGGTGGTTATTCTTCCCCCGGATATGGTTATGGTGGCGGTTATGGCGGTTATGGCGGCTATGGCGGCGGGATCAGTTTTCCCTTCCTTTTGCCTTTCTTTGGGTTTGGTGGGTTTGGTGGACTGTTTACCATCCTGATCTTTATTGCGATCGCGAATTTCCTCGTTAGAAGTGTTCGCAATATCGGGAGTTCAGAACAAGGGCTTAGTATTGGTAGCCCCCAAATTTCAGTCGGTAAAGTTCAAGTAGGTTTATTAGCCAGCGCCCGCTATTTGCAAAAAGACTTAAATGAGTTAGCTTTAAGAGCAGATACTTCAACCCCCCAAGGACGGGCAAATGTCCTACAAGAGGCTTCTTTAGCGTTATTACGTCACCCCGAATATTGGGTCTACGGAATGACTGAATCTCAAAAAACCTCTCTAGACAGTGCAGAAGCTAAGTTTAATCAGTGGGCCTTGACAGAACGGAGTAAATTTACACAAGAAACTCTATCGAATGTCAATAACCTACTGACAGAAGGAGAAGCTACTCGCCCCTCTTTACCTGAAGCCGCCGGACAATTAGCTAAACTCGACGAGTCGGGAGAATATCTCATCGCTACGATTATTGTCGGGGTAGAAGGTCAGTTAGACTTGCCTAAAGTGAATGATTCTCAAGATTTACGCAATGCTTTACAAACCCTTGGCGGCATTGGTAGCGATCGCTTATTAGCGGTGGAAGTTCTCTGGAGTCCTCAAGCTGAAGGCGATACCCTTACCAGCGACGATATCCTAGCAGCTTATCCGAATTTGAAACTGGTTTAAGCTGATGATCACGGTTGGTTAGGTCCCCCCCCTTAATTAGGGGGGCTAAATATTTATGCCTATCCAATTAATATTGAATATAATTAATTTTTAACCTAGTTTAAGGCTAATGTTATTCTTGTTATGACCCACGCAACCGATATTAAAACCCTAGTCCGATGGATGGCAGCAGATTTTAGTAACCAAGAGCAAGCTTGGGCAAATCCTCCTTTATATGCTCATATTCGAGTGTGTATGCGCCCATTACCCTATGAGTTACTAGGAGCAACCAGTCTATTCCTCGAACAAGCTTATGATTTTATGCTGAATGTTCCCTATCGGTTGCGGGTGTTGAAGTTTACGGTAGTTGATGATGTCATTGAATTGGAAAATTATAAAGTAAAAGAGCAAGAACAATATTTTGGGGCGGCGCGCGACCTTGAACGTCTGAAAAACTTAACGGTTGATGATTTGGAGAAGCTACCCGGCTGTGACATGACCGTAGAATGGACAGGTAACAGTTTTAAAGGCACTATCAAACCCGGTAAGCAGTGTATTGTCGTTCGTAATAACAAAGAAACTTATTTAGATAACAGTTTTGAGGTAGATGAACAGACATTAATTAGTCTTGATCGCGGTTACGATCCCCAAACCGATGAATTAGTCTGGGGATCAGTGGCCGGGGCTTTTCATTTTAAGCGGCGTACCAGTTTTGCCGATGAAGTAGTCTAAGTATAGCAAAAGGTAAGAACGAAATCGTTACTCCTAACTCCCTTAACCTCTCCCTCCTTAATAAGGGGGGTTGGGGGGGATCAGATCATTTTTATTAAATCGGGATACAGCAAGGAACAATAAGACATCCCCCACTACTTTGAGTTTGCAAGTGCTTACTGGCCAAAGCACAATCTTTAAAGCGCTCTACCGACATTTTAACCACTTGCGATAAATTCTGATCCATAAACACACTTTTCACATATTCCGAGCAAGATAACCCCCCATGTAACAGCCGGTGGGGGCAAGAAAAGCCTTTTTTAGGAGAAATATGCTTTTGATAGCCATTAATTGACCAAACAGCACCGTTACGAGCTAAACTTTCCAGGCTGATCGTATTCATAAAAATTCACTGTGGCTCGAGGGAACTATTTAGTTATATCGAGAAAAATTTTTCCTCAACTCTATCAAAAGGTAGTCAAAGCTTAACTCTACAAGGGTTCAGCCTTGCGGGGACTCACTTTATTAATCTCTCGAAAAAATACTTGACTAATCGTTCCAAAATTGCTAACCTAATAATATAGAAAGTCAGTCAACCGTAATGGCAAGGCACAAAGAGTTTAACCAACAAGAAGCTCTCTCTAAAGCAATGGAAACCTTTTGGCGTTATGGTTATGAAGGCACATCCATCCAAGACTTAGTAGAGAGCATGGGAATTAACCGAGGCAGTCTTTATGACACCTTCGGCGACAAACGCTCATTGTTTCTAGCCGCCATTGCCCATTATGATGAAACCGTAGTACAGAATCTAGTGAGCCGCTTAGAAGACCCAAAAGCCTCTAAGCAAGCCATTATTGATTATTTCTACAATCTGATCGAGCGAACAGTGAACGATCAAAGTCGCCGAGGCTGTTTTCTCATCAACACAGCAGTGGAACTCTGTCCACACGATCTTGAAGCGCAACAACACATAGCCACAAACTTACAAAGAATAGAAAATGCCTTCTACCAAGCTTTAGATCGAGCCATGCAAAAAGGAGAAATCAGTCAAAATAAAGACATTCGAGCCTTAGCCCGCTATCTTACCTGTTTGATGCAAGGAATTCGGGTCTTTTCCAAAGTCAATTCTAATCGAGATGCTTTAAAAGATATCGTTCAAACCGGCCTTATTGCATTAGATTAATTGTCTCTTTTTTTTCTTCTATTTGGAATGTTCGGTCAAAAAATAGACACTAAGAGGATAAAACCATGTCTGAACAAGATCAAACCATCACCCTAACCAATGACAATTTTGAGAGAGAAGTTCTCAATAGTAGCATTCCGGTGATAGTAGACTTTTGGGCCCCTTGGTGTGGTCCCTGTCGAGTCATGAATCCTATCATGGCAGAACTAGCAGAAAACTTCGCCGGAGTCGTCAAAGTCGGAAAACTGAACATAGAAGAATATCCCCAACTAGCTAGTCAATATCGCATTGAAGCCATTCCTCATCTAATATTTTACGCTCAGGGAAACGTCAGTGACCGCGCTATCGGGATTATCTCTAAGAAGGCCTTATTTGAGAAAGTGCAAAGCTTGATTAACAGCGAAACAGCCGCTTAAATCCCCTTAATTCATCTGTCCCTTTGCTAACGCTCAGGGCAAGGTTCATCTGTGGACAAAAAAACCATGACTACTCAACTAAAACTCTTAACACCCGTTCAACTAGGAGCTTATCAACTCTCTAATCGCATTGTAATGGCTCCCTTAACGCGGATGCGAGCCGCACAAGGAAACATTCCTCATCAGATGAATGCCCATTACTATGCTCAACGGGCCTCTGCTGGTTTAATCATAAGTGAAGCCAGTCAAATATCCCCAACAGGACAAGGTTATGCTTATACCCCCGGCATTCATTCCCCTGAACAAATAGAAGGTTGGAAATTAGTCACCGAAGCAGTGCATCAAAAAGGCGGCCACATATTCATGCAACTGTGGCACGTTGGGAGAATTTCCCATCCTTCCCTGCAACCCGATGGGCAGTTACCCCTTGCTCCCAGCGCCATCGCCGCCGAAGGTATGGCCAATACTGTTAGCGGTCCACAGCCTTTTGTCACCCCCAGAGCCTTAGAAACCGCAGAAATCCCCCAAATAATCGAACAATACCGACAAGCGGCAGAAAATGCCCGAGTAGCTGGCTTTGATGGCGTTGAAATTCACAGTGCTAATGGGTATCTATTAGATCAGTTTCTTCACGATGGCTCAAACAGACGCACAGATCAATATGGCGGCTCCATTGAAAACCGCGCCCGTCTGTTAATGGAAGTCACGAGGGCAGTTATCGAAGTATGGGGAGGCGAACGAGTGGGAGTTCGTTTATCTCCTGGGGGAACCTATAACAGTATGTCTGACTCCAATCTTGAAGCTTTATTTAACTATGTTGTCTCGCAACTGAATAGCTTTAACCTCGCTTATCTTCACCTCGTCGAACCGAGAATTCAAGGTAGCCAAACCGTCGAAGATGATGGAAGCCGCTTAGGAGTCAAGCACTTTCGATCTATCTATCAAGGCACTCTCATAACCGCAGGAGGTTACACCCGCGAAACCGGAGAAGCGGTTTTACAGACAGGAGATGCCGATTTAGTGGCTTATGGCAGAATATTTATTGCGAATCCCGATTTACCCCAACGTTTTGCCCTCAATGCTCCCCTTAACCCCTATGACCGCTCTACTTTCTATGGGGGTAATGAACAAGGCTATATTGATTATCCCTTTCTAGACGAATCCTGGCAAACAAGAGCAAGTTAGAAACCACAGGAAAAAAAGGATAAAACACCATGATTAAACTATATGACCTAGCCGCAGCCGATGACAATCAGCGATTTAGCCCCTACTGTTGGCGAGTTCGTCTGGCTTTAGCACACAAAGGACTACCCGTAGAAATCATCCCTTGGCGGCTGACAGAAAAATCTGTGATTGCTTTTTCAAATCAAGGGTTAGTTCCTGTTATCGTAGATGGTGAAACGGTTGTCAATGATTCTTGGAAAATAGCTGAATATTTAGAGCAAAAATATCCCGAACCCTCTTTGTTTGGCGGCTCTCAGGCGCAAGCCCTGACATTATTTATTAAACACTGGAATGATGGGGTACTTGCACCGAGTTTATTTCCTTTGGTCATTTTGGATATCTATAAGAATTTAGATCCAAAAGATAAGCCCTATTTTCGAGAAAACCGCGAGCAGCGTTTGGGGAAAACTCTAGAAGAATTTGCGAACCCCTCGGATGAACAACTCTCCTTATTTCGGGCAAATTTAGAGCCAGTCAGGAAAACCCTAAATACTGCCGCTTTTATCGGTGGAGATCAGCCTAATTTTGCTGATTATATTATCCTAGCCACTCTGCAATTAGGTTACACTATTTCACCGCTCAAATTCCTAGAGCCAAACGATCCGGTTTTTGCTTGGCGAGAACAAATTCTTGCTCTATATAACAATCTATAATTTATTTAATTCAGGAGAATATAACCATCATGACACAACCCATTGACCTTTATTACTGGCCAACCCCCAACGGGCAAAAAATCAGCATTATGCTAGAAGAAACCGAGTTACCTTATCAGGCAATTCCTGTTAATATTGGTGCCGGTGATCAATTTAAACCCGAATTTTTAGCCATTAATCCTAATAATAAAATACCTGCCATTGTTGACCCTAACGGCCCTGATGGTGAACCGATTACATTATTTGAGTCAGGCGCAATTCTACTGTATTTAGCTGAGAAAACCGGCCAATTTCTCGGGAAAAATGCCCGGGAACGCTACCTAGTAACTCAGTGGTTAATGTTTCAAATGGGAGGCATTGGGCCTATGTTAGGTCAAGCTCATCATTTCCGTCTATATGCCCCTGAAAAAATTGCTTATGGCATCGAACGTTATACCAATGAGACAACTCGACTTTATCGTGTTCTGGATAAAAGATTAGCCGAGGTTGAGTATGTAGCGGGGGATTATTCTATTGCTGATATGGCTATTTTTCCTTGGATAGTTCCCTATAAAAGTCAGGGGCAAGATTTAGCGGCTTATCCTCATCTTAAACGCTGGTTTGATACTATCTCCCAAAGAGCGGCTGTACAGCGTGGGTTAGCACTTCTTAAACAAGAACAACGAGCTAATCCCATTGATGATAAAACCCGAGAGATATTATTTGGCAATCGTCAATTACAGCAACAATAATTATCATTAATTAATGACAATTTCATCCCCTCTAAAAAGCACTTCTGAGTTTTGGAAAATTTTAGAGGGGATAACTCTGACTAGACAGCCGCTTAATAAGCTAGTATCATTAATGAAGATACTTTTGTCTCAAAAATTGCTCTTTTCCTAATTTTTAAAAATATATTGTGTGTAATATGTTTGATGTGTGGTACCAAAAAAAAAGACAACTAAAGATAAAACCAAGAGCCTTTACAGAACCCCTACCCCAAGACATTTTAAATATTGAACAAAAAAAACGCTCTAATTTATTTACATGGAGAGGACAATTTTCACCTCAATTAATTGAGAATTTATTATTAACCTATTGTCCAAGGGAAGCAACTATTCTCGATCCTTTTTCTGGGAGTGGAACAGTTTTATATGAATCTGGATGTTTTGGACTAAAAGCTTATGGATGTGAAATTAATCCGGCTGCCTGGATTTTTAGCCGCACTTATGAAATGATGGTTCTTCAAATATTCGTCAAGAGTATAGAACTCCAGAATCTCGCAGACAATATCGACAGCAATATTCAGACTTTTTAGATACTTCAAAATACTATGCTGATGTTTTTCAACGTATGATTGATAAAATTCAACATCTTGTTGATGATACAAATCCTAGCCCAGAGAAAGTCTTGCAACAGGGACACTTTTGAGAAAATCAATCGGTTAGATTAAAGCTATTAAATTAAAAATACAAATAAACACAGATCAATCACCTCAATCTGTGCTTATCTAGGAACCTATTAAAAACTTGTAAGCGGCTCGATCTCTAGAGGAAGCTAGTGCATAGCAATCAAACTCAGCAAAGTATTGAAATTATCCCCCAAAGCCGCCATCATCTGATGAGTTGCCGGTAAGCTATCTACTACCATTCCTGTACACAGAAGCATCATATAAAGAATGGAATACTTAAACAGAGATCGCGCTAATTGGTTATCGTGAGGATTTTGTTTCAACTGCCAAGCTTTGTAAATAAAAATCCCGCCTAACAATAGGGCAATGAGGGTATAAATTACACCTGAAGCGGCTAAAGGATAAACCAACACCAGACTGAAAGGCACAACAATCAGCGTATAAATCCAAATTTGGCGTACTGTTGACTCTTCTCCTTCTACGACAGGCATCATCGGCACATTTACTTGAGCATAATCATCCTTAATCATCAATGCCAATGCCCAAAAATGAGGAGGAGTCCAGAGAAAGATAATGGCAAATAACGCCCATGCTGCCCAACTTAGCTCACCTGTTACCGCAGCCCAACCTACCAGAGGAGGAATTGAACCGGCTGCCCCACCGATGACAATATTTTGGGGGCTGTGACGTTTCAGCATATGAGTGTAGATCAGCATATAAAATGCTATGCCAGACATCGCCAGTAGGGCACTAGCCATATTCACAAACACCACAAACAGGGTAAAAGAAAGAACAGCTAGGATAATGGCAAAAATCAGGGCATGAAGGGGTCTAACTCGCCCGGAAGGAATGGGACGGGCGCGAGTCCGCAACATAGCATAATCAATATCTTGATCATAAATACAATTGAGGGTTTGAGCGGATGCGGCGGCTAAAGTTCCCCCCAACAAAGTGACGAAAAGCAATAGGGGATCTACCTGTCCATGAGAAGCTATCCACATTGCGGCTGCCGTCGTAATCAGCAACAAAGGAATAATTCTCGGTTTCGTTAATAAATAGTAACTTTTGATGACTTGCAAAAAGTTTGCATTGCGACGTATGACATTTGTACCAATCATTATTTACACCAAGGTAGTTAGTGGGTAAGGGCGTTCTTTCTTGCGCCCGTTAACAGTTGTGAATTGGCAGGGTAGCTCATAAAAAGTGCCCTTAATCAGCTTTTTGTGGCTAAAAGGACGCGATCACGTAGAGAGAAAACCGTAAAAGCTACTAAAACAGCTAGGAGGGTTGCGCCTACCGTATGATGAGCAACCGTTAGCGGTTCAACTTGTAGATGTAAGCGCAGGGTAGCAACCCCGAGGAAAACTTGGAATGCTACAATTCCGGCCGCAGTATAAGCTAAGTTTTTCAAAACAGGGTGAAGGGCAGCAGTCCGCCAAGCTAAAATTGCTAATATTAACGTGCCGCCTGTAGCGGGAATCACTCCAAGAAGATGACTATTCATTACAACACAAAGTTCAGAACCGCCTAAGCACTGATGCACGGCCCAACGAGAAGCCACTAAACCCCCCATCAAGCTTTGCACATAAATTAACAGTGCCGCTATTAATCCTACCCAGGATAACTTACCGGCTGTTCCGTTCCCTTGATAAGGAGTGAGCATCGTAGCAATGACTACTAGGCTGCATAAGAATAACATAGCGGCTCCCAAATGGGCAGTCACAATATCAAATCTGAGCAACTGAGTAACCGTTAAGCCGCCCAAAACCCCTTGAAAGACAATCAATCCCAGGGCTAACGTACAAGCAGGGGGAAGCCATTTGGGGAGTGAAGTCCGATACCACCAAGATAAACCCACCAAGGCCATCGTACTCATGCCAATCAAAGCCGCATCAAGGCGATGAAACCACTCTAGAAACACTTGTAAGTTCATCTGTTGAGAGGGGATCAGTTGTCCGTAGCATAAAGGCCAATCCGGACAAGCTAAACCGGCGTTCATGACTCGCGTAGCACTGCCTACTGCCATTAATAACACAGTAGCAATGGCAATTTTCCAAACCAACCAGCGCATCCATTTTTGGATTTTTGCGCTATCGGGTTGAATAGTAATCTGACGTTGAAGAATCGACTCGGTCATAATTTCAAAATGACTTTTTCTCGTAAACTTAACTTATTGATTGAGTCTTGTCTCTCTCTTAAGCTATTCACTGTCAGATCCTAGCTAAGACTTTTCTGTTTTAATGTTAATAAACTTACCACTCGGGTTATTCTACAGATTTGGTTAAGATTTTTGTTACACAAATTTACATTTTCTTCAGGTTTTCGGGTTTCATTTTTGTCTTATACCCTTTTCCCTTTTGTTGAGTAAAATATTTATTTTTTCTTTAGAAATTATTTGCCGATTGGATGTTATCTCAGCTTTCTATTAAAAAACATTAAAAAAATAAGGAATTATGAGCATCTTTATTGGCCAGGAGGCTAAAAAAGCAATAGAAGCGGGGAAATTATTCAAATAAAATCTATTTTTCGAGAGCAATTTCTAAAAGGTTTACTTGCAAAATAATCTGATCTCCATATTCAATTTTAGGAATAAGAGGGGCAAGAATTTCTACAGTATATCGGTCTTGAAAATGACCAATTTTAGTTTCAGGATGAGGATAATAAATTAAAGCATGATAGTGAAGATTTTCAAAATAAACCCTACACTCACAAAAAGAAAAATCCTCGCTTGGATAATCCGGATTCCATTTAACCTGCTTAAAGGTATATTGGGGATTTTTAAGGGTGAAATAATGGGGATAAATAGAGACGTTTAAGGTTCCTGGGAAAAAATCCGTCAAATCTAACCCTAATGCTTTAAAAAAAGGCAGTTGCATTTCTATCGTTCCCTGCGGATAGGGACTATCCTTAGCCATTCCTGAAGCCACTTTATGGCCTTCCTTAACAACCCCTTCTAGGGTGATCCATTGTGCATTTATCATCTTTTCATTTTTTATCCCCTATTATTGATCATAACATGGTGAAGACAGTCATTTAAACACAACGATGGGCGAATATCAACAAGGGACGTTTCCCGGTGTCGGAGGAGTAGAACTATCTTATCAAAGTTGGCATCCGCCAGCCGCTCCTTGTGCAATTTTAACCATAGTACATGGATTAGGGGGTCATGGAGGATTATTTGCCAATATCATCAACTATTTACTCCCTTTAAATTATGCTATTTATACCTGTGATTTACGAGGTCATGGCCGTTCCCCAGGACAACGAGCTTATATTAACAGTTGGGATGAATTTCGTGGGGATATCGATGCTTTTCTAACCTTCATTAAACAACAAGAAGCGCATTGTCCCTGCTTTCTTTATGGCAATAGTTTAGGGGCAATCATCGTCCTTGATTATAGTCTTTCCTATCCAGACAAAATACAAGGCGTTATTGCAGCCGGTGCGCCCTTGGGACGGGTTGGGGTTTCACCGCTTAGACTGATGATAGGAAAGATTTTATCTCGTGTTTGGCCGCGTTTTAGTATTAATACTGGTATTCCCTTAAAAGCCGGTACCCGAGATCAGGAAGTCTTAAGCAATTATGTCAATGATCCTTTACGCCATACTCAAGGGACTGCTCGCTTGGCGACAGAAATGTTTGCTACTGTAAAAAAAATTCAATCTCAGACCAGTCATTTTAAAACGCCTTTGTTGTTGCTGCATGGCGGAAAAGATCATATCTCTTTACCCGAAGGAGTTCGTACTTTTTTTAGTCATGTTACCTACCCTGATAAAAAGTTTTTAGAATATTCTGAAGCCTTTCATGAGCTTCATAATGAACTCAATTATCAAGAAATCATGGCTGATTTGGTGGATTGGTTAGAAGCACATCGGTAATAAATTCAAGGGCAGGCATGGTGGCACTGCCCCCAGGAAAATTATTATCAGAAATTATTGCCACACAAAGACTTTTGCTTCGTATTCGGCCAAATCAGTGATCAGGTTATCATGACTATTTTCTACATCATAATTCATTGTCCATTCATGCCAATTGCCGTTAGCTGGAAAATTAGGCACTTCATAACCCGCGAGGAAATTATCTGAGAAATTAGCCACTACCACTATTCTAGACCCTTCATCATTCCAACGAGTATAAGCTAATACTTGAGTCTCAGGATTTTCATGGAAGAAATCAATATTAGTGGTATAAAGAGCATGATTTTGTTTTCTCAAATTAACTAACCCTTTAACGTATTCAAACAATCCTTTATTAGAATCATTTTTTAACAGAGTCCAATCAATTTTGTTAGGGTTAATTTCTTTAGGATGATAATCGCCAAACTCTTCACCCATCCAAATCATCGGCACACCGATTGCTGTCATTAGAATAGCATATCCCAGCTTAACTCGTTTAAAAGCCGCCTCATCAAAAATATTTCGGTCAGCTAATTCTAGCATCAATCTTCTATGGTCGTGATTGCCAATATAATTGACAATATTAGTGGTTCCCATATAGCCTTGACGCTTACCATCAATCACATTTTTAAGTTCTTCTAGATCAAATCTATCCCCGCAAAGATGAGGCATCATGGCATGGAAAAAGCTATCATGCCAGCAGCCATCCATTGGGCCATCTAGATTAGTAAGAGTAGGGGTATCAGGAATATGTTCAGCAATGTTATAAAAGGGTTTAGAACCCGCTACTTTTTTCGTTTCTTGAACTATCCAGTGCATGAAATCATAATTGGCAATTTGTTTGGCGGCATCGTAGCGAATTCCATCAATATGATATTCTTCAATCCAAAAACGAACCACCTCGCCGATAAACTTCCAAGCGGGTTTAACGTCTAAATTTTCGTCATAATGTTCATAATTGAATTCAGGTCCCCAGTTATTGTCAGGGTCTTTAGGGCTATGATGATACCAATAGTCATGATCAATTTGTGTCAAAGGACAAGAGGCTTCTGAATGGTTATAAATCCCATCCATAATAATCCGTATTCCTCGGGCATGACACTCATCAATCAGTTGTTTTAAGCCTTCTGTAGTGCCATAACTCGATTCTGTAGCAAAGAAATAACGAGGATTATAACCCCAACTATACTCACCCGGATATTCTTTAACTGGCATCAATTCTATGGCATTGATTCCCAATTCGCAAAGATAATCTAACTTTTCAATAACGTGCTTATATTTACCTCTTGCATAGGGGTCATCTTCGCCGCCTGAAAAGTCAGCAACGTGCATTTCATAGATGACTAATTCATGATCCGCCGGCAGAGGTTTATCATCATGTTTCCAAACGTAAGTATCAACAATTATATCTCCGTCTTTAATGCGAACAACACCCTTTTGATCGGCATCATCAATCACATCAGTGGCATAAGGATCAACAATATCAATCCATTGATCTGGTTCAACAAACCAACTTCTTGAGCGAACTCGGAACTTATATTGATAAACACCGTCTTCTAACTCAACTTTAGTCCGGAAATAGCCTTGATCATCCTTTTTCATCTGGATAGATTGCCAATCCGAAAAAGAGCCGATTAATTCAACTTCTTTATTGTAGGGTGCAAATAATTTGAATTCAATTAAGTTAGCCATATTATTTGGATGAGATTTGAAACGATAAAGATATTAATTAAATCAAGTTTCTCTTTGAGGAAAAAATAGAATCGAACTCCGTCGAGATAACTGAAATAACTACTCTAATTGTCGAAACTCAGCCGTTAAGATTCATCTATCTCGAGATGTGAATTGTAAAATGCTCTCTATTCACAAAGATATAATTTTACAGAGGAGGAGAAAATGATCAGATAGAAATACTCTTGTATTAGTTGGAGAGACGTTGTATAAACAGTCCTTACAAAATAAAAAAGGGGAAGTTAATCCCTATTTCCTATAAAACAATGGATTGGTGGGCACTACTAACAGGATAATTTATGATTTTTATTGGAAATTATTATGCACAGGGCAAAATCTAAACTCCAGTTTATTCCCCAACAGTTTAACCCAAAAGTCTTAAAACTGGCTCATGTCTTATTACCCTTCGTGTTACGCTTTCGGGTAAGGCGCTGGTTAATTGGTGGCATTACTCGCATCGAAGCGGAAAATGTAGAGACATTAGTGAAACTTTTTCAACAATTTCAGGCGGGAAAAATTCGCTTTTTAATGGCTTTTCGTCATCCTGAAGTAGAAGATCCCCTATGTATGTTATATCTCATGTCTCGCATTGTTCCAAAAGTTGCTCGTCAACTAGGTATCTCTCTAAAACTTCCTATTCATAGCCATTTTATTTATGATCGAGGAATGACTATTTGGGCAGGGAATTGGTTAGGGTGGTTTTTTTCTAGAAATGGAGGGTTTCCCATTCATCGCGGAAAACCCCTTGATCGTACTGCTTTAAAAACCGGGCGCGATATATTTGCTAATGGTCAATTTCCTTTAACAGTGGCCCCAGAAGGCGCTACCAATGGACATCATGAAGCGGTTAGTCCTTTAGAACCAGGAGTCGCACAATTTGGTTTTTGGTGTGCAGAAGATTTAATCAAAGCTAACCGTTCTGAAGAGGTTTTAATTGTGCCTGTCTGTATTCGCTATTACTATATTCAACCCCCTTGGCAAAAAATCGATCAGTTACTCGGTCAATTAGAGTCGGATAGCGGCTTACCGGTTCAACAGTTAGATCCCTCACAATTATCTCATCCCGAAGAGTTTCTATATGAACGTCTTTTTCAATTAGCTTTATATCTTTTGGATGAATTAGAAGCCTTTTACCGTCGTTTTTATCGTCAAATTATTCCCGAAATTCCCGAGGATAAAGCTTTAAATTCTAACCAAGTTTTAGCCCTCAGATTACAGAATTTATTAGATGCGGCGTTAAAAGTTGCTGAGGATTATTTTGGTTTAGCGAAACAAGGCACGATTATTGATCGCTGTCGCCGTTTAGAGGAGGCAGGATGGAATGCGATTTACCCTGAAGATATTGCTGATATAACTGCGATATCTCCTTTACAACGAGGGTTAGCAGATTGGGTTGCAGAAGAAGCTGAACTGCGGCTTAAACACATGAGGTTAGTAGAAAGTTTTGTAGCAGTAACCGGCAGTTATGTGAAAGAAAAACCGACAGCCGAAAGATTTGCCGAAACCACTTTAATTATCTTTGATTTGATGGCGCGAATTAAAGGAGTTAAAATGCCGCGTCGTCCCTGTTTAGGTAAAAGACGGGTGAAAATAACTATCGGTGAACCGATTTCTGTGAGTGAACGTTGGGAAAGTTATTCTCAAAGCCGCAAAATGGCTAAACAGGCCATTACTCATTTAACGACGGATTTACAAAAAGCTTTGGAAGAGTTAGTTAAACGTTAATTTATTCAAGCAGAGATTGAATAACACTCAAAGGAAGAAACAATTCCAATGGTCTATCTTTTAAACTGACAAATCCATAACGCTCATAGTAAATTTTAGCAGTTTCATCCTTGGCATCAACAAACAAGCCAATTCCTCCTGCGGTATCGGCTACCAGTAAAGCACGTTCCATCGCTTCTACCATTAAAATTTCACCAATTCCCTGACCTTGCCAACTTTTATCCACCGCTAAACGGGCTAATTTTACTCCAGGCACTCGTAAAGGATATTTTTTAGCAAGAGTAGGAGGCAATTTTTCTACAAGAACTTCACACAGCGTCAGGGTAAAAAAACCAATAATCTCTTCTTGAGGGCGATCACTATCAATTAAAACAAAAGTTCTAGATATTCCTTTTTGATTATGTTGACGTGCTGTCTGTTGTAAAAATTGATTAAGTGCGGTATTACCGCAGTCAAACCCTTCACGATTATGGGATTTATTTAAAAGCTCAATTTGTTTCACTGCCAAAAGTCTTTATGTCTAGAGAAAGCTTCTTTTAATCGCTGATTGGGTTCTGGAGGATTTTCTATTAAATTAAAAACTCGTTCAGCATCTTGTTCTGATAACTTGATCGTTTGTTCGGCTTCTAAAATTCTATGGGCTTCTTTGAGTGCCGCTTGTACGAGAAATTGATTTAAGGTTGCTCCTGTCAAGTCGGCGGCTTGTTGTAAAGTGGCTTTGACAGAGATGGGAATTCTCGCTGTGACTCTTGCGTCGTTTGGAGATTCGTTCATAGCGGCTATAAGTTTAATGTAATTACAGTCTATCCGAAGAGGCGGCAAAATATCACCACGAGCAAGCGGCGGCAGTTGCATACAGTGAGTGCCGCGCTATCATCAAGACCATCCTTATATTTTTACGATAGACAATAATGTTGATCAAGTTGAGCATTAATAACCTAAATTGTAGGGTGGGTTAGGCTACGCAGGCTAAAACTATTAATAGGTAGTTCTTTAGCCCGCGTTCACGCAGTGGCACGGAGCGCAGGTTTGCTCTGTTCGTATAGGTAGCGGCTTGGTACCTGAGAGCTTCTCTTGATAAGTTTTGTTAAAATTTGTCATAAAACTTTTAAGAAAGAAAAAAATATTAATTATTTTATCAATTGATTCTACCAAGTTTACTTAACAAAACCAGGCAAAAAAAAAGTTCAGAGTTAACAGTAATTAAAATTAGATTTAATAAATATAAAACTATAAAACTCTCAACAAAATTAGAAGCTAATAAGTATAGGAGTTGTAAAAAGCATGGAATCCATCAAATTAAACCAGGAAAAGTTGAGATTACAAGAAACGACTGGACAAAATACTGCTTGGAAAAAGTGGGGCCCTTATTTAAGCGAACGACAATGGGGAACAGTAAGAGAAGATTACAGCGCGACAGGGAATGCTTGGGATTATTTTAGCCACGATCAATCACGCTCTCGTGCCTATCGTTGGGGAGAAGATGGATTAGCCGGAATATCCGATGATAAACAACAACTCTGTTTTGCTCTAGCCTTGTGGAATGGGGCTGATCCAATTCTTAAAGAGCGTTTATTTGGATTGACTAACAGTGAAGGAAATCATGGGGAAGATGTCAAAGAATATTACTTCTACCTCGATAGTACCCCCACTCATTCCTATATGAAATATCTATATAAATATCCCCAAGCCGCTTATCCTTATGGTGATTTAATCGAGAAAAATCGGCAACGAAATCGCCTTGAACCCGAATATGAACTTATAGATACTGGAATATTTAATGAAGATCGCTACTTTGATGTCTTTGTCGAGTATGCTAAACAATCCCCTGAAGAAATTTTAATTCAAATTAGCGTCTGGAATCGAGGCCCTGAAACGGCAACGCTACATCTTTTACCCACTCTTTGGTTCCGCAATACCTGGTCTTGGTTTACTCAAGCTTCCATCAAACCAAACCTTAAACAACTCGACGATCATACGGTTAAAGCTTCCCATCCCATTTTAGGAGATCGATATTTATATTGTGACCGTTCAGTCCCTTTATTATTTACTGAAAACGAAACCAATAAAGAACGAATTTTTGGTATTCCCAACTCTTCCCCCTACGTAAAAGATGGCATTAACAACTATGTAATAGAAGGTAAACAAGATGGGGTTAATCCTGAAAAAGTCGGCACAAAAATGGCGGCTCATTATGTTTTAGAAATTCCTGCCGGCGGAGTACAAATCATTCAGTTACGTCTGAGTGATAGATTATTGTCTATTCAAGACAATGCTTTTGGATCAGAATTTGATTACGCCGTTTCTAGTCGCCTACAAGAAGCCGATGAATTTTATCAAGCTTTATCACCCAACCTCCCCAAGGATGCTCAAAATATAGTCAGACAAGCATTTGCCGGGATGTTATGGACAAAACAGTTTTATTACTATCCTGTAAAAAGCTGGTTAAATGAGGAAATATTACCGCCAGATTGTCAACAGCGCCACATAAATCGTAATAAAGAATGGTTTCATCTAGAAAGTTCCGATATCCTCTCCATGCCGGACAAATGGGAATATCCTTGGTTTGCCGCTTGGGATTTAGCTTTTCACTGTGTAGTCTTGGGAATGGTAGATATGGACTTTGCCAAAGATCAACTTAGACTGATGACCAATCAAGTCTATCTACATCCTAATGGACAAATACCCGCTTATGAATGGAACTTTAGTGATGTTAATCCCCCCGTGCATTGCATGGCAACTTGGCAAATTTATTTAATGGATAAGGCCAAACGAGGCGGTAAAGGGGATCGGTTGTTTTTAGAAACAATGTTTCATAAACTATTAATGAACTTTACATGGTGGGTAAATCGCAAAGATGACCTCGGTAATAATGTTTTTGAAGGCGGCTTTTTAGGCTTAGATAATATTGGGGTTTTTGATCGCAGTTCGCCTTTACCTTGTGGCGGCATGATCGAACAAGCAGATGGAACAAGTTGGATGGCGATGTTTTGCTTAGATATGCTGTCCATTGCTTTAGAATTAGCCTTAGAAAATCCGGCTTATGAAGAACTAGCTTGCAAATTCTACGAACATTTTATTTATATTGCGGCGGCTATGGATCAAATTGGCCTCAATAATGATGAATTGTGGGATGAAGATGACGGCTTTTTCTACGACGTGCTACGGTTCCCCAATGGCGATGCACAGCGCCTTAAAGTGCGCTCAATGGTGGGATTAATTCCTTTATATGCTTCGGCGGTTTTCTCTCATGAAGTTTTAGACAAATTGCCCAACTTTGCCAAGCGAATACAGTATTTTAATCAACAGAATGAAAAGCTGATGGTTAATATCAGCGATCCTCGCAAACCTGGTATTAAGGGCAAACGGTTGTTATCTCCGATTAATGAGGATAAATTGCGTCGCATTTTACAAAAAATGTTGGACGAATCCGAGTTTTTAAGTGATTATGGCATCCGCGCTTTGTCTCGCTATCATCAAGACCATCCTTATATTTTTACTGTAGGAGCTAATGTTTATCGAGTTGATTATGAACCGGCAGAGTCTTCATCGGGACTGTTTGGAGGTAATTCTAACTGGCGTGGTCCGATATGGATGCCAGTCAATGCCCTGCTAATTCAATCCTTAAGAAAAATGTATTCTTATTATGGAGATGAATTTAAAGTAGAATGTCCCACAGGATCAGGAAATTGGATGACTTTATGGCAAGTTGCTGATGAAATTAGTCATCGTTTGTGTAAGATTTTCCAGCAAAATGATCAAGGTCGTCGCCCAGTTTATGGCAATACAGAAAAGTTCCAAAACGATACTCACTGGCAGAATTTAATTCTTTTCTATGAATATTTTCATGGAGATAACGGTGCTGGTATTGGTGCAAGTCATCAGACGGGATGGACCGGTTTAGTTGCTCGGTGGTTGTTAGCTGATGCAGTGTTAAAACCGGAGGAAGCACTACAAGAAGAATATTTGTCAGTGATTTGCTCACATCTTGTACAAGTCTAAAAGATTAGACCTCTTGCACAATTTCCAACTTTTAGGCAAAAGCAAAATCAAATTCTGCAAGAGGTTTATTTTGTCTTGGGGAAAAATATCAAGCGGCAAAGTATTAAGCTAAGACGCATTTAAATTTAATAAATAAAATAGGCAAAGTCGAGCATAATTTCTGGACAAATTTAAGCTCAAAAGTCGCCCTTGCTACCCTCCCCAAAAAATCTAAATAAAATTAAGCCCTAATTTCCCCATAAGTTGAACCAAAATTAATCTTAGTTCCCATCGCCAAACTAACACTAAACCCCGGCTTAACTTGTTGAACCGTCTTATCAGCCATCGTCACCGTCCAACATTGCTCCGACAAATTTTTCAACCCCCATAAATGAGGATTTCTCGGGTGACGGTTAACCTCTGCCACAGGGTTTAAGAAATCATAACAGCGTTGTTGATCCACATGATGAGCAAAAAGCTGAGTATCATAATTCAAAATAACCACATTTCGCCCAATCCTAATTCTTGGAGGAATCAATAAATCTTCATCACAAGACCAACAATAATTAAGCCGCTTATTATGCTTCAAAGCCTCAACATCATAAAAATTTTCCGCCCCACAATAGGGACAATAAAAAATCGAATCCCGCAAACGAATCATCGCATTTCGCCATTCACTTTCTCTCACTCTCCCCTGTTCAGGGTCACGAATACCATCCGTAAAAGCTTTAATAAAAATATCTTTTAAAAACTGAGGATAAATTGACCAAAAAGCAATGGGATTATCTTGCACCCCCGCCACAGGACGATTAGACGTATCATCAGGATCAAAAATAAAAATCGGCTCTATCCCATAGAGTTTTTGCATCGCCAGAAAATCAAAACAATGAATCGCTTGCTCCCTTGCTCCTTCTAAAGGATGATGCACAAATAACATATAAAACAGCAAAATAGCCAGAGAAAATAGGTCCGTTTGAGTGGTAGGAGCCGCTTCTCCCCGCACAATTTCCGGAGCCATAAACCGAGGCGTTCCATCCACCGCTCCCGGCGTTCCATTCACATCCACATTATCATTATCACAGATCCGAATTTCCCCCGAATCCGGGTCAAAAAACACATTCCCAAAAGCAATATCCCGATAACATAACCCCTTAGAATGCAATTGATAATAACTATCTGCTAACTCAAAACCAGCCGTCGCCAAAGACCGAAAAGTCGGCTCAACCTGCCGCTTCATCAAATCTACAATGCCTTTAAAACGGGATTCGCGCAAAGGCATAATATAACCATAAGAATTACTGCCAGAGCAAAAAGCTAAATCCATTGGCCAGAGAAACCGGTCATTAGGCGCACCAAAATCAATGGCTTTTCTTAAGCGTTCTTTTTGACGGATATCGTGCTGTATCCATTGAGGAAAATACCATTTTAAAGCCATTTTTTTTCCCTCAATGTCAATTTGATAAACCTCGCCTTGGGTTCCCCCACCGAGAAACTTTTCTACTTTTCCTCTGCTTTTCAAATTTTCGCTATCAATTAAATCTCCTGGTTTTAAAAGTTGGCTCATGGGACTATCTCTGTGTTCACTGATTCTTGTTGCTTGCTCGCTTCTAAAGACGCAATCTTTTGACTGAGGGTTTCGTTTTCCTGTTGATACTCTTGCAAAGCCGCTTTCAGAATTTTTAGAGTATCTATAATGTCTCGCTCATCTAATTTTTTAATAATTCCCAAGGTAATATCATCTCCACTTCCTCCCCTTGAGGTAGCCGCCAAAAAAGTTTCTAAATCTTGAGCCACTTGCTCAGAACCTTCACTGCGAATTAACTCTAAATAATCCCGACCAATTTGGATAAAATCCGCTTCATCAGCAAAAGAATTGCTATAACCATCAGTGGCCACTAAAATCATTGGGGGAGGCTCATCTAAAGGAACGATCCGCCATCGAAAATACTGCCAAGCTTCTTTCATACAAAGCGAGTATGTTTCATTAGCAATCAGGTTTTTATCCTCAGAAAAAGGCCGCCTAATTACTCCATTGGGACTTACACAAAGAATATCTCCATCCCCCAATTGTAAATATAAAATAAAATCCTCTGTCACTAAAACCGCTAAGAGGGTAGCACCATAGGCAAGCAAAGGATTATGTTCTAGAGATTGACAGGCACTATTTCCCCCTTTTTCCCTCAGTTTAGCTATTTCTTGCTCGTTAAAAGCTTCCTGTTCTAAATGAGCGTTTACAGCCTTTCGCCAAGCCGTTACTATTTGTTTAGAGAGTTGACTTTCTTGAGCGAGTTTATCTAAACTGCTTTCAGGCTCAATCAACCCGCGCAAGCAACTAATAGCAATTTCTACCGCCAACTGAGAACCGATTTCACTGCGAAAACTCTTAGCACTGCCGTGACCATCGGAGACAGCTAAAATAAGAGGTAATTTCAGGGCAGAAGGCTGCCAAAGAGCGATTGCATCCTGATTAGGAAGATTTTGCCGCTCATGACTTGACCCTCGAACACTGGCAAAAAGAACCCGCCAATCTGTCGTTTTTTGCTTGTCCACCATAGCCTAAAATCCTGACTTACCAAATCTCATCTTCCCCGCTATCTGTCGATAACTGGGGAACGGATACCATAGGAATTACAGGCGCAGGAGCAACCGCCGTCGCTGTTGAGGCAACCGTTCTAGCCATATTGGGCTGACTCGCAGGAGAAGAAGCAGATTGAACCACCACCGTAGAGGCCCATTTAATAAATTTAATTAACGCCGCCGCATTATTGGCCTCAAGCGGCTGAAATTCAGGATGGCTAATGAATTTTTCTAAGACTTCTTTATCAGCATCTCGTCCGATAGAAATAGCAATTCTAACCGCTTTGCGTCCCCAAGGCTGATCTAATAAATCTTTCAGCCCTCTGTTAAAGTCATCCGTCGGTTGACCATCACTAATTAAAACCAACACGGGAGGCAAAGCCCGGTCTGTCATCGGTGGCATTTTTAACTGTTCGGCTACCAATGACAATGCTTTTCCCATGTCTGTCATCCCTTGTGCGGTCAAATCACTCCAAGTAAAATTATCGATAGGAGTCGCATCCGCAACGTGCCATTGCGCCCCATCGGAAAACTTAACCGCCCTAACCAGAAGTTGAGCATTAGGGTTTTCATTAGCTACCTTTCGCATCTCTGGAATAGACTCTCTAATGGCATAATTGAGCGCTTCTATTTTGCCATCAATTTCCATCGAACCTGAACAGTCACAAATCCAGAAAAAATGAAGAGGACGAGTAGCTAAGGCACCACCCGGCAGAGCGCTTTTTCTCGGTCTTTCTACATAATTCATTAGCTCTTTTCACTCCTTCACTGGTCTTAAACTTGAAATAATACTTGATAAAATTATTTGGTCTAAGAGACTTATCAGTTTTAAAAAAGTTCCTCGGTTTTAATTTTTATTACGAAAAAATAAATGCTCAACAAGAGGAACTAAGAGGAGTAAACCGCTCGTCTCTAAATAGAGAATTGATGGTCAAAAAACTGATCGAGAAACTGAGTAGGGCTGAGGGAATGGCAGAGAAACCGGAAGCACCTAAATGGCGCATTATTCAAGAAACAGTACAAGGAGCCAACCGGAAGCTTGACAATATCCCTAATCAAGATGCTATCAGCGTTTGGCAACCCTCTCCCTTAGAATTACCGCTAATTTTAGCTCTTTCAGATGGTTATAGGAGTCCTAAAAGTTTTCGCCGCCAGATGGGTTCTCAATTAGCCGTAAAAACCGCGCTCTTAATTCTTCAAGAGTTTGTTAATTATCAACCGAATTTAGATCATCTCCGCGCTTTCAATACCTTAGTCATCGATAAGTTACCTCAACAGTTGGTTACTACCTGGAAAAAAGCTGTACAACACCATTTACAAGAGCATCCTTTTTCGGTTGAAGATTTGCAAAATGTAGCCGCTAAAGAAGGCTTTTATGCTAGACAGGCACTGGAACATAACCCCTTTTTGGCTTATGGTGCTACCCTGAATGCAGTTTTAGTCACACAAGAATTTATCCTCTATTTACAGTTGGGAAATGGGGATATCATTTGTATTGACAATTACGGAGCCGTTACTCAACCTTTTCTTAAAGATGAAAGAGATGAACTAAAATCTTTGTCTTTTTCTAATGCTTGGACAGATTTTCATGTACGTTTAATTCCCCTTGCTCCCGATAAAACCCCAATGATTTTAGTGGCGACTAATAGTTATGCCGCTTCTTATCAAACCGAAGCAGAATTTTTACAAGCGGTGAAAAATTATTTATTTCAAATTCGCTCTCAAGGATGTGACACCGTTCAGAAAAATTTAAATATTCAACTCGAACAAATTTCTCAGCAAGGTAGAGGGGATGATATCTCTTTGGGAATTATTAAAAAAATTGATGACCGCGATATAGTGGATAATTTAAAACTTCTTAAACAAACTCTCGCTCAAGAACAAAATAAAACCCAAAAAATTAAGCACAAAATAGATTTTATGTCAAGAAATATTTGACGAAGAACCGGAGCCGCAAACGATTCCCCGACTAAAGATTGATCTGCTCAACCAATTTGAGGGCTAACTCAGATGAGTTACCATCAGAAACCCTCAGCAAAAATAAATCATGAATAATTTTTAGTTAATGGCTTCATTCTATCCATAAACAAGAGCAAAATAGCTGCAAAAAATAAAGTAACTCCAGAAATAATTAATGTTTTCTCAAACCCAAATACTAAAGCAGATACCGGGGCCGAAGTCAGATCAATTGAACTGCCTTGAGGAATGCGGCTTTTTGTTAAACTATCAAAAATACTGCCTAATAAAGGTACTCCTGTGGTTTGTCCAAGAGTACGAGACAAAGATAATAATCCTGATGTAATTCCTAAACGTTCCCTAGGAACTGAACCCAAAATGGCACTATTATTAGGAGATTGAAACATCCCAAAACCAATCCCATAAGGTGCAATACAAAGAATATAAACTAGGTCAGTTAATTGCTGATTAAACGTACTTACCAAACCACAACCAATGACCATTAATAATAATCCTATCAAACTAATAATCCTTTGTCCGAAACGATCTGATAAAGTCCCAGAAATCGGCGCAACAATACCCCCTAATATAGGAGATACAGCTAATAATAAACCGCTTTGTTGAGGAGAATATTTTAAAACTAATTCTAAAAAGAAAGGTAAAATAAAAATGATTCCTCCCACAACAATAAACACAAAAACAGCCGCCACTAGACTGAGACTTAAGTGAGGATTTTTGAGAATTTCTAAATCTAGCATCGGTTGTCTAATTCTACTTTCAATCCCAATAAAAATAATTAAACTAATAGCCGCTATTAAAAATAAAAGAGAAGAAGTAGCACTATTAAACCCACGATTTTGCCCCTCAGTCATGCCAATAATAAAACAAGTAAGACTCACAGTAATAAAAATCGTCCCCAACCAATCAAAGCGTTGTTTTGTAGAACTCACAGGAGAAAGCGGAACAAATCGCCACACCACAAAACTAGCAACAATACCAATAGGAACATTAACTAAAAAAATAGTGCGCCAACCCGATAACCCAATTAATAATCCTCCTACTGTAGGGCCTAAAGCAATTCCTATAGCAACAATTGCTCCAATAATTCCTAACGCGCGACCTCGTTCAGAACTCGGAAAAACTTCAGTAATAATTGCAGGCCCAAGACCCGACATAAAAACTGCCCCAAAACCTTGAAGGACACGAAAACCAATTAGAAACAAAATTGAAGGAGAAAACCCACACAAAAGAGAACTAATGGTAAATAAAATTAAGCCAATTAAATATAACTGTTTTTTGCCTAACATATCCCCTAAACGAGCCGCTCCCAGCACTAAAGCGGTCAACACTAATAAATAACTGACAACCACTAATTGAACTGTCGCGAAATTCGTTTGGAAAACCTTAACTAAAGTCGGTAAGGCAATATTAACAATACTGGTATCAATAGTCAGCATAAATACCCCCACTCCTACCCCTAACATCGCCCACCATTTGTTATTATGTGAAGGGGGTAAATTAGCAAATTCAGAAGAATTATAGTCGTTTTTCATGCAAAAACTGTATCAAAAAATATCCATAAATAAACCCAGATGAATTATATAATATAAATCTACTTATATAGCAATCTGATCTTAAATATCAATTCTCAAAAATATCATTATACAACTTATTATCGGCTTTATCTGCGTAGGCTTCCCCCCTGCTAAAGAGCGCATCTGTAAACAAAAAAATTTTAACTTCTCGATTTTTGCCGAGAAAGCAGCCATCCCAAAAAGGAAAGAGGGAGAATTCTTTTCTTTCCCCCTCTTGTTTGAATTTGATTTTTTCCTTTGTATTGTCTTTTAGTTTTTTCCGTAGCATCTGCTGTTGTTTTTTTAATTGTCGCTGTCTAGCAGAGCCGCCTTTGCCTTTGTCATTTCGTCCCTGACGGCGAGGGGATTCCCATCGTTTTAATCGCATAATCTGTTTATACTCTTAATACTGATTGTAGTATAACATAAATATTTTTGGGTGGCAAATTTTATTTTTAGGAAACTCAAAGAAGTGGAAATCCCTCCCATCAGTGCAGGTAGACTGTTAATCGCCTAAAAACCAGCTTAACAAGCCTATCAAAATGGCAATTAGGAACCAATAGCCAACCTGATCAAAAATGTGAATCCAAGAGAACAGCCAATCTAAGGCATGAAAAATAGATAAAGGAAATTCTAAAAAAATAATTGTCAACAACCACTGACTAATGAGCATCAAGGCTACAGTTGCCAAAAGTAAGCCAATCATATCTGTTTGATCACCTAAATTCCGAAAAAGTTAATTTTTATGGACAAATATATTAAATTTCCTTGCCAAATAGCAATTTACACCATAAGGTCAACATAAGAGCTATGCTCTTAAACCGATTATCTATATAGGACTTGGGGTTACCTTCAAACAAAAATTCATAAAAATTAATAAAAGTTGGAGAATAAAGCTTTTATTAAAGAATAATTTAACTGGATGTTCGGATTTTCCCCCAAAAAAAGCTCTGACAAGTTTCCCAAAGGCGATAATATAATAGAGTTTAGTGATCGATTTAACCAAACGAGGGAAACAACTCGTGCTATCTTCACTTATAATTGACTTTCGCATTATCTTCGAACGTGACCCCGCAGCCCGCAACTGGTTGGAGGTAATATTCTGTTATCCAGGGTTACAAGCCCTCGTATTTCATCGCTTCGCCCATTGGCTATATTGTATCGGCATTCCCTTCATTCCGCGTTTGATTTCTCACCTAGCCCGCTTTTTCACCGGCATAGAAATTCACCCAGGAGCGACTATCGGTAAAGGAGTCTTTATTGATCATGGTATGGGAGTGGTGATCGGAGAAACAGCCATTGTGGGAGATTATGCCCTCATTTATCAAGGCGTTACCCTTGGGGGAACCGGCAAAGAAACTGGCAAACGTCATCCTACCGTCGGAGAAAATGTCGTGGTGGGTGCAGGGGCTAAAGTTTTAGGTAATATTATGATCGGCAATAACGTCCGCATTGGTGCCGGCTCAGTCGTCTTGCGAGATGTTCCCTCAGATTGTACAGTGGTAGGGGTTCCAGGTCGTTTAGTTTACCGCTCTGGCGTTCGAGTCGATCCTCTAGAACATGGTAACTTACCTGATTCAGAAGCAACCGTTATTCGCACCTTATTAGATCGTATAGAAGCTTTAGAAAAACAAGTAGAAGAATTAAAACAAGTACAGGTGCAAAATGGCATTTTAAGTCTAGAAGATTTTGAAAACTATCATCGTCTAGAAGAATCATCAAAAGTTGTCAATGATTGTTGCCATTTAACTGACAAGGAAATTCGGGAATTTTTAGAAGGCGCGATGTAAAATCGGCTTTGATTCCTATGAAAGCGGTAAAATAAAAATAGAGAGATATCCTCTCCTGGGGAGAGGAGGAGGGCGATCATGCACGATCTTTTCTATCCTGACAGCATCACTTACCTCATCGTCAAACTCTGTGTTTTATTGTTAGCCGTTCTTGTATGGTATTTAGCAACAGGCGCACCCGTAGTTTAGCGAAGCTTTTTTCTCAGGCGTAAATTGCCAAAATTTAAGAATAAAACGACATTAGCCCGGACCCTCGGGCTAAATTAATTTAACTAACTAGAAAAGCTAAACCTTCCGCTTACTTCCAGCCCAAAGAGCCACTTAGCCATCGGCTCGACTTTTTGGGCAAAAATTTTTCGCTCAAAAACTTGATCTCGGCCTTAAAAATGATTTATACTTTATGATTGTGACCAAAAAACAGTCGCCGTTAAGCAACCTATTAGTGTAAATAGCTAAGTCTAATCTGATATGGGCAAGCCGCTCAACCTAGCCAAAGCTCATAAAAAGATTAACTCTATTCAAAACTATCCATGTAAACAAAAAAGTTACAGCTTAACCCTGTTAAGGACACTTGACATCAATAGGCAAAAAACGCTAAAAGTGTCAACGGCCACTTTAAGATACTGAGGACAACCCCCTTAAGTCTTAAAGATCAAACGCCAAACTTAGTGCTTAACTGACCTAAAATTAGGTGCGTTAAACCTCAACCCCGAGCCATTTACCAGCTAAAAAAGGTAAATACTCATCCAAGACGACCAATCAAGTGGGAAATCCCTCTCCCACCACTGATGTCGCGTCTACACAAAACACCTGTCGTTTAGTAAATAGAAGGGAAAACACGTGTCTGTTGGCATTATAGGTACAAAACTGGGAATGACCCAAATATTTGACAAAGAAACAGGAATAGCCATTCCAGTAACAGTCATTCACGCCGGGCCATGTCCAATCACCCAAATTAAAACCCCAGAAACAGATGGTTACAGTTCCATCCAAATAGGATACGGGGAAGTTAAAGAAAAAGCACTCAACAAACCCCTACTGGGACATTTAAAAAAATCCGAATCAATCCCCCTCAAAAATCTCAAAGAATATCGACTAGACAACCCCGAGCAATATCAACTCGGTGATGCCCTCAAAGTAGATATTTTTCAACCCGGAGATATAGTAGATGTAGCCGGGAAAACCATAGGAAGAGGTTTTGCCGGCTATCAAAAACGTCATAACTTTAAACGAGGATCAATGACTCACGGGTCGAAAAACCACCGCTTACCTGGGTCAACAGGCGCAGGAACCACACCCGGAAGAGTTTACCCAGGCAAAAGAATGGCAGGGCGATACGGTGGAACACAAGTCACAATCCGCAAACTAACCGTTGTACAAGTCGACCCCGAACGGAATTTAATTTTAATTAAAGGAGCCGTACCCGGCAAACCCGGAAATCTTTTAAGTATTACACCAGCCAAAAAAGTTGGAAAATAGTTATTAGTCCATAGCGCCTAGCCATTAGTCATCAGGATTAAGCGTTAAAAATCACCAAAAACGATAGCCAATAACTAATGACTAATAACTAATAACTAATGACTAATAACTAATGACCAATGACTAATAACTAATAATAACTATGGTTAACTGTGTCGTTAAAAACTGGGACGGGGATGAAGTCGGACAGACACCCCTAGAACTAAAAGTCGCCAAAGAAGAAACAGCATCCCACATCTTACATCGAGCCGTTGTTCGTCAATTAGCCAACGCCCGTCAAGGAACCGCCTCCACTAAAACCCGCTCAGAAGTAAGAGGGGGAGGACGCAAACCCTGGAGACAAAAAGGAACAGGACGAGCGAGAGCCGGTTCAAATCGTTCACCCTTATGGCGAGGCGGCGGCGTAATCTTTGGGCCCAAACCCAGAGATTACAACCTAAAAATGAACCGCAAAGAAAGAAGATTAGCCCTAAGAACCGCTCTAAATAATCAAGCCGAAAACTTAATCATCGTCGAAAACTTTGGAGAACAATTTCCCCAACCCAAAACCCGAGAATTAGCGTCAGCCCTCGCTCGTTGGGGAGTAACTGAAAAAGACAAAGTATTACTCATTCTGTCGGAAATACCAGAAAATGTGGGACTATCTGCCCGCAATATCTGTAATGTAAAGGTCATTAAAGCAGATAGCTTAAATGTTTATGACCTATTAACGGCCAGTAAACTGGTGGCTACCTCCGACGCACTAGAAAAAATCCTGGAGGTTTACAGTGGCTAAAACAGCAAAAACACAGACAAAAATTAACTCAAGAGACCTAGCTGATCTCGTTATCAAACCCATCGTTACCGAAAAAGCAACCCTGCTACTCGAACAAAACAAATATGTTTTTAACGTAGCCGATAAAGCCACCAAACCCGACATTAAAGCCGCCATCGAAAGCCTATTTAATGTCAGCGTCATCAAAGTCAATACCTTTCATCTCCCTCGCAAGAAAAAAAGAGTTGGCCGATTCATCGGTTATAAACCGCATTACAAACGAGCCATCGTAACTCTAGCCGAAGGGGATTCTATCACCCTGTTCCCTGAAGTTTAAAAAACTAAACCGCGTCAATCATCATTAGTCATCAGTTATCAGTACACAGCCCAAAAACCACTAATAACCCTTGACCGATGACCATTGACCACTGACCCCTGTACGGGCGGGTTTTCAGGCTAGTGCTTCTATCAGTACAGATATGGCCCCTAAATCCGCCTCTACTAACTAACCACTGACCACTGACTTCTAATCATGGGTATTCGTACTTTTAGACCATTAACACCAGGAACGAGACAGGCCAGTGTCTCCGACTTTTCGGAAATCACCAAATCTACACCCGAAAAGTCCCTAACCCAAAATAAACACAGTGCCTCCGGGCGTAATAATCGTGGCGTAGTAACCAGCCGCCATCGAGGCGGAGGACATAAACGCCTGTATCGCATCATCGACTTTCGACGCGATAAACATAATATCCCCGCTAAAGTAGCCGCCATCGAATACGACCCCAACCGTAACGCCCGTATCGCCCTACTCTACTATCAAGATGGAGAAAAACGCTACATCTTAGCACCGGCTGACCTAAAAGTCGGTAGTACCGTAATTTCAGGCGAAGATGCCCCCTTTGAAATAGGCAACGCCCTCCCCTTGGGTCGCATTCCCCTAGGTTCAGACGTTCATAACATCGAACTCGTAGCCGGGCGAGGTGGACAAATGGTTCGTGCCGCCGGCGCTTCAGCACAAGTGGTCGCCAAAGAAGGAAACTACGTTACCCTAAGACTTCCCTCTAAAGAAGTCCGCATGGTGAGAAAAGAATGTTACGCCACCATCGGAAAAGTCGGTAACGCTGATGTGAGAAACCTAAAACTCGGTAAAGCCGGACGCACTCGCCATCTAGGACGCAGACCCCATGTTAGAGGAAGCGTCATGAACCCAGTAGACCACCCTCATGGAGGAGGAGAAGGACGGGCACCCATTGGACGCTCCGGACCCGTTACGCCTTGGGGTAAACCCGCCCTAGGCGCAAAAACTCGTAACCGTAAAAAACAAAGTAGCAAACTGATTGTTCGCCGTCGTAGCCAAGGCTAAAACTTAATTCTCAAGGTTTGAATTCTTATGAGTCGATCTCTCAAAAAAGGGCCTTTTGTCGCTGATCATCTCCTATCTAAAATTGAAAAATTAAATGATAAAGGAGAAAAACAAGTCATTAAAACCTGGTCAAGAGCCTCTACTATCATCCCCGATATGGTAGGCCACACCATCGCTGTTCATAACGGAAAACAGCACGTTCCTATTTATATCTCAGAGCAAATGGTGGGACATAAACTGGGTGAATTTGCTCCCACTCGAACCTTTAGAGGACACGCAAAAAGCGATAAAAAAGCTCGAAGATAACCCAAGAGTTATTAGTCATTAGTCCTTAGCCCTGAGTTGTTAGTATTTAAATAGATAATTTGCCACTCTGTGGAAAAAAATAACGAATCAAATAACCCTAATAACTAATGACTAATAACTAATGACTAATAACTAATGACTAATAACTAATGACTAATAACTAATGACCCATGACAATGGCAGTAGATACCACTAACGAAGTTAAAGCGATCGCTCGCTATGTGCGAATGTCCCCCTATAAAGTTCGGCGGGTTTTAGATCAAATTCGCGGTCGGACTTATCAAGAAGCCCTAATCATTCTTGAATTTATGCCCTATCGAGCTTGCGACCCCATTTTAAAAGTTTTGCGTTCAGCCGTCGCTAACGCCGAACATAACAATGGATTAGATCGCGCCACTCTGGTGATTAGCAAAGCTTATGCCGATGGCGGCCCCTCCCTGAGACGCTATCGCGCCAGGGCACAAGGACGAGCCTATCAAATTCGCAAACCGACCTGTCATATCACCATCTCTGTTGCTCCAACAGTAACCGGGAAATAATTACCAATTAACTTATTAAAACAAGCACAATGGGACAGAAAATACATCCAGTGGGGTTTCGTCTCGGTATTACTAAAGAGCATAAATCTCGATGGTATGCCGATAAGCACAACTATCCTGAACTCCTGCAAGAAGACCGTAAAATTCGCTCCTATATCGACGCAAATCTTAGCAACGCCGGGATATCTGACGTTCGCATCGAACGAAAAGCCGATCAAGTGGATATCGAAATTCATACCGCCCGACCCGGGGTTGTAGTAGGTCGCGGTGGAAGCGGCATCGAATCTTTGCGGCTCGGTTTGCAAACCGCTCTCGGCGGCCACAGACAAATCCGCATCAACGTTATCGAAGTGTCGAGAGTGGACGCAGATGCCACCCTCATTGCTGAGTATATCGCCCAACAACTCGAACGAAGAGTCTCTTTCCGTCGTGTCGTGCGTCAAGCGATCCAACGGGCACAACGAGCAGAAGTCAAAGGTATTAAAGTTCAAGTGAGCGGTCGTCTCAATGGCGCAGAAATTGCTAGAACAGAATGGATTCGGGAAGGACGAGTCCCCCTGCATACCCTGCGGGCTGATATCGACTTTTCTTACCGTACCGCTAAGACGATTTATGGCATTTTAGGCGTGAAAGTTTGGGTCTTTAAAGGTGAAATTATTCCAGGACAAGAAGAAACCCCTCCCCCGCCGAGCAATGCGCCTGCTCCCCGTCGTCAACGTCGTCGTCAACAGTTTGAAGACCGTTCTAACGAATAATCCCCCCCCCTTTGTCCCTTATCCTTTAACCTGTTTTTAAGCTAAAATTAACCATGCTAAGTCCTAAAAGAACAAAATTCCGCAAACAACAACGCGGACGCATGAAAGGCCTGGCAACTCGAGGTAGTACGATTGATTTCGGAGATTATGGACTCCAAGCCACCGAACCCTGCTGGATTACCTCTCGCCAAATAGAAGCCGCTCGTCGGGCTATTACTCGTTATGTTCGTCGTGGTGGAAAAATCTGGATTCGCATTTTCCCAGATAAACCCGTGACTATGCGCCCGGCTGAAACCCGGATGGGATCAGGTAAAGGCTCTCCCGAATTTTGGGTAGCTGTGGTGAAACCTGGGCGCATTATGTTTGAAATTGCCGGGGTGAGTGAAGAAATTGCCCGAGAAGCA
The DNA here is from genome assembly GCF_000147335.1 of Gloeothece verrucosa PCC 7822. Lineage (NCBI taxonomy): Bacteria > Bacillati > Cyanobacteriota > Cyanophyceae > Chroococcales > Aphanothecaceae > Gloeothece > Gloeothece verrucosa. The sequence continues at coordinate 5,491,960 of NC_014501.1, read as the reverse complement.
ATGCGTCTGGCGGCTCAAAAATTACCCATTAAAACTAAGTTTGTGGGCCGTGAGGAAGAATATAATTAAACCCTTTTTGTTGTAATCCCAATCCTGAATTTTTAATCATGGCTCTCCCAAAAATCGCAGATGCTAGAAATTTAAGTGACGAAGAATTGGCCGAAGAAATCGTCGCCACTAAGCGGAAATTGTTTGACCTGAGATTTCAACAAGCTACCCGCCGCTTGGACAAACCCCATGAATTTAAACACTCTAAGCATCGTTTAGGCCAACTGTTGACCGTAGAACGAGAACGTATACTCGCCAAAGCTCAAGCTGAGGCCACCTCATCAGCATCAACCGAAGCACAATAGAGGAATTATGGCAGTTAAAGAAAGAGTGGGAGTGGTAGTCAGCGATAAAATGGATAAAACCGTCGTAGTCGCTATAGAAAACCGCACTCGTCACCCCAAATACCGCAAAATCGTCGTGCAGACTAAAAAATATAAAGCTCACGATGAAGAAAATCAATGTAAAACCGGAGATCGGGTTCGGATTCAGGAAACTCGTCCTTTGAGCAAGACGAAACGCTGGATCGTAGCGGAAATTCTCACCCATGTGGCAGGTACTAAAAACTCCACCAGCACAACGGCTACCACCCCCGAAACCCCCGAAACTCCCTAACATCAGAAGTCTCTGTTCAATACTCATTATCAGTTTTTCAGTTCAGGAGTAACTTAGCCGTGATTCAACAGCAAACCTATCTTAATGTGGCGGATAACAGTGGGGCCCGTAAACTCATGTGTTTACGTGTTCTCGGCACCGGCAATCGCCGTTACGGGGGGATCGGTGATGAAATTATCGCCGTTGTTAAAGATGCTATCCCCAATATGCCCGTCAAAAAATCCGATGTGGTTAAAGCGGTGATTGTCCGCACTCGTCATCCCCTGCGCCGCTCTAGTGGTATGACCATCCGTTTTGACGATAATGCGGCCGTGATTATTAATAATGACGGAAATCCCAAAGGTACTCGGGTTTTTGGACCTGTAGCACGGGAATTACGCGATAAAAACTACACCAAAATCGTTTCTCTGGCTCCGGAGGTACTCTAATGGTTAAAGCCTTTAAAAAGAAAAAAATCGCCGACAACGCCGGCACAATGCACGTCAAAAAAGGCGATACCGTTCAGGTGATTTCAGGACGCGATAAAGGAAAAGTCGGAGAAGTCATTAAGGCGTTGCCCAAATTAAGTAAAGTGATTGTTCAAGGGGTTAATGTCAGAACTAAGCACGTTAAACCCACTCAAGAAGGAGAATCTGGGCAGATTAGTACCTTTGAAGCCCCGATTCATAGTTCTAATGTGATGCTCTATTCCACAAAGGAAAAAGTCGCCAGCCGCATTGGCTATACTTTTACCGAAGATGGCCGCAAAGTGCGAATGCTGAAAAAAACTGGCGAAATCATTGATCAATAAACAGTTAATCACGATCACGCCCTGACCAAGCCCAGGGTTCATAAAGGAAGTAACCATCATGAGCGGAAGACTAAAAAAGGTATATCAAGAAACCATTGTTCCTAAACTGACAGAACAATTTGGTTACAAGAATATCCATCAAGTGCCTAAAGTTATTAAAGTCACGGTTAACCGAGGACTCGGCGAAGCTTCTCAAAATGCTAAGGCCCTAGAATCGTCTATTAATGAACTGTCGATTATTACAGGACAAAAACCTGTGGTAACCCGAGCCAAAAAAGCGATCGCTGGTTTTAAAATCCGTAAGGGAATGCCGGTGGGCGTAATGGTGACGCTACGTCAAGAGCGAATGTACGCTTTTCTAGACCGCTTAATTAATTTGGCACTGCCTCGCATTCGAGATTTTCGCGGCATTAGTGGTAACAGTTTTGACGGGCGTGGAAACTATAGTCTAGGCATTCGAGAACAGTTGATTTTTCCCGAAATTGACTACGATAAAATCGAGCAAATTCGCGGGATGGATATCTCAATTATTACCACCGCCCGCACCGATGAAGAAGGCCGCGCCCTGCTCACAGAAATGGGGATGCCTTTCCGTAAGTAATCAATAAATCCTGAGTGAATTAGGAGAGAAAAAAAAGTAATAATGGCTTCTAACGACACAATTGCTGATATGCTCACTCGCATCCGCAACGCCTGTGCGGTGCGACACCCCACCACCAAAGTGCCTACCACGAAAATGACCCGCAGCATAGCCCTAGTTCTCAAACAAGAAGGGTTTATTGAGGACTTTTCTGAAGCCGGCGAAGGCGTGGCTAAGCATTTACTGATTTCTTTGAAATATAAAGACAAAAATCGCCAACCGATTATCACTACTTTAAAACGTGTGAGCAAACCCGGATTGCGCGTTTATGCCCCTTGTAAAGACCTGCCTCGTGTGCTAGGCGGCATTGGCATCGCCATTGTTTCTACCTCTAAAGGGATTATGACAGACCGAGAAGCCCGCCGCCAGGGCATTGGTGGTGAAGTTCTCTGCTACATTTGGTAGCTTTTTCAGTCAACAGTCAACAGTCAACAGTTAATAACTGACTACTGGTAATTGAGTTATGTCTCGTATTGGCAAACGCCCCATAGAAATTCCTAATAAAGTAACGGTAAATATTGAAGGCTCTCATGTGGCGGTTAAAGGCCCCAAAGGAGAGCTAGAAAGAACTTTGCCGAGTATGGTCAATGTTGAACTTACGGACAACACTTTGCGGGTTGTGCGTACTGATGACTCGCGTGTGGCCCGTCAACGTCACGGATTATGCCGCACCCTGGTTTTTAATATGGTAGAAGGGGTTTCCAATGGCTTTGAAAAACGCCTGGAAATTCAAGGGGTGGGCTACCGGGCCGCCGCCGCCGGCAGCAAGCTGACCCTGAATGTGGGCTATAGTAAGCCCGTAGAAATGGATATGCCCCAAGGAATTACTGTCGCTGTGGAAAAAAATACGGAAATTACTATTAGCGGCATTGATAAAGAAATCGTGGGTAATATTGCGGCAAAAATCCGCGCTGTGCGTCCTCCCGAACCCTATAAAGGCAAAGGAATTCGCTATAAAGGTGAACTGGTTAGACGTAAAGCAGGTAAGACAGGTAAGAAATAATTATGAAACGTACACGCAAAGAATCAGTACAGCGCCGTCATCGTCGTATCCGGCGAACGGTAGAAGGCAGCCCAGAACGTCCTCGTTTAGCGGTTTTTCGCTCCAACAAGCATATTTATGCTCAAGTGATCGACGATGCGGCTCAGCATACTTTAGTGGCTGCCTCTAGTTTAGATAAAGAACTTAAAACCGAACTCGAATCGGGTGGCAATTGTGACGCTTCGGTGGCAGTGGGTAAGTTGGTGGCTCAACGCGCTCTCGCTAAAGGGATTTCTGCGGTGGTTTTTGACCGGGGTGGGAATCTTTATCATGGGCGCGTTAAGGCTCTGGCCGAAGCGGCTCGAGAAGCCGGATTGGATTTCTAATCATTTGAAACAAGTTCTAAGCAATTACTAATAAGCAATTATGGCAAAACGTCGTAAAAGTAGCCGAACCAAGGAAAAAGAAACTAACTGGCAAGAACGGGTGATCCAAATCCGCCGCGTCAGTAAAGTGGTTAAAGGCGGTAAAAAATTGAGCTTCCGCGCTATTGTGGTGGTGGGTAATGAAACTGGACAAGTGGGTGTCGGGGTCGGTAAAGCGGGTGATGTTATTGGGGCCGTCCGTAAAGGGGTCGCCGATGGCAAAAAACAATTGATCGAAGTGCCTCTGACTAAAGCGAGTTCTATCCCTCATCTGACTAATGGAGCCTCCGGAGGAGCTAGTGTGATTATGCGTCCTGCGGCTCCTGGAACTGGGGTAATTGCGGGGGGAGCAGTGCGAACTGTGCTGGAGTTGGCCGGGGTGAAGAATATTCTGGCTAAACAGTTGGGATCTGATAACCCCCTCAATAATGCTAGAGCCGCCATTAATGCCCTAGAAACGCTGCGGACCTTTTCGGAAGTGGCTAAGGAAAGAGACCTTCCTATCGAACATATTTACAGCTAATCAGCTAAGACAGGCAATTTACGAGCAATATATCATGAAATTACACGAGCTTTCGCCTCAAAAAGGGGCTACTAAACGTCGCCGTCGCGTTGGGCGGGGAATTTCTGCCGGACAGGGGGCTAGTGCGGGTTTAGGGATGCGGGGACAAAAATCTCGCTCGGGAACTGGGACTAGGCCTGGGTTTGAAGGTGGACAAATGCCTTTGTATCGCCGTGTGCCTAAGTTAAAGCATTTTCCTATTGTTAATCGTCGTGAATATACCATCATTAATGTGGGGAAATTGGCGGGTCTGGCGGCTAATTCTGAAGTGAGTTTAGAGAGTTTGATGGAGGCGGGAATTATTACCAGTAATGATGGACCGCTTAAGGTGCTGGGACATGGCGAGTTAACTATTCCTCTGACCATTAAAGCGGCGGCTTTTAGCAGTGGGGCTAAAGAGAAAATTGAAGCGGCTGGTGGGTCTTGGGCACTCTTAAATGCTCCGTCAACTGACTCAGTTGCTCCCTAAATCTGAAGAAATGATCAACTGACAGTTATCATTAATTAATAAATCATTGAAAAATGACCCCAAGATAACTGACAGCTAATAATAGAGGTAGCCTTTCATGGTCGTCAGTCGAGATAAAACACCTACGGCTCAAGAAACTTTTATGCAAATGGCTCAAGCGGCTGGTCTGCGAGGACGGCTGCTTGTTACCGTTGGGCTTTTAATTTTAGTTCGCTTTGGTATTTTTGTTCCGGTACCGGGATTAGACCGGGCTAAATTTGCTGATTTTATTCAAAATAGTCCAGCCCTGGGCATTTTGGATATTTTTACAGGAGGCGGTCTGTCCACCCTGGGAATTTTTGCCTTGGGAATTCTTCCCTTTATTAACGCCTCCATCATTATGCAGTTGCTCACGGCGGCTATTCCTTCTTTAGAAGACCTGCAAAAGAATGAAGGAGAAGCTGGACGGCGTAAAATATCGCAAATTAGCCGCTATGTGGCTCTAGGTTGGGCAATTATTCAAAGTTTTGGCATAACGCTAGGGTTACTCGTGCAAAACGGAGTAATCGCCGGCAGCCCGATCCCAATTCTAGAAACCGTATTGGCTTTAACAGCCGGCTCAATGTTCGTGATGTGGATATCAGAGTTAATCACAGAACGAGGCATTGGCAATGGAGCTTCTTTACTTATCTTCGTTAATATTGTCGCTGTTTTACCAAAAACTTTAGGAAACACCATTGATTATGCTCAAACTGGAGGCCGCCAAGCAGTCGCTCAAGTGGTGATTCTTCTGCTAGTCTTTCTGATCATGATTATCGGCATTGTCTTCGTTCAAGAAGGCACTCGTCGTATTCCTATTATTTCAGCCCGTCGTCAAGTGGGCAGAAGACTCTATCGAGAAAGAACTAGCTATTTGCCTTTACGACTCAATCAGGGTGGAGTTATGCCGATTATTTTTGCTTCGGCAGTGTTGATTTTGCCCTATCAGTTGGCGCGTTCAGTTTCTGGAGAAGGAACTTTTAGTCAAATTCTCATCCGGATTGTGAATTATCTTCAACCCGGAAGTTGGATTTATGTGCTTTTTTATTCGCTACTAATTTTCTTCTTCAGCTTTTTCTATGCTTCTTTGATTGTTAATCCGAAAGATATGTCCCAAAATCTCAAGAAAATGGGGGCAAGTATTCCCGGGATTCGTCCAGGAACAGCAACCAGCAATTATCTTGAAGGGGTATTAAACCGCTTAACTTTCTTAGGGGCTATCTTTTTGAGCATTGTGGCAACCGTGCCTACTCTCGTGGAAGGAGCAACAGGTGTGACGACCTTCCAAGGTCTCGGGGCTACTTCCTTACTCATTCTCGTTGGGGTGGCTATTGATACGGCTAAACAAATTCAAACTTATGTTATTTCCCAACGCTATGAGGGAATGGTGAAACAATAAATAATCAATAGTCAATAGTCAATAGTCAATAGTCAATAGTCAGTCCTTGAGGAGTAGTTATTTTGATTTAATCAACCATTGATTTTCTAAAATCGATAACTAATCACCTTACTAAACTAATGACTAATGACTAATGACTCCTGACTACTGACTCCTGACTAATAACTCATGACTAATAAGTAATGACCAAACCGACAGGATTAATTTTCTTAGGACCACCCGGCTCAGGAAAAGGCACTCAGGGGGAAATTTTAGCGGATTCTCTCCAAATTCCCCATATTTCTACAGGAGAAATTTTAAGACAAGCCATCACTCAAAGCACTCCTTTAGGACTTAAAGCTAAAATTTATATGGACAAAGGAGAATTGGTGCCTGATGAATTGCTGTTAAATTTAATTGAAGACCGTCTGAGCCAACCGGATGCCAAAAAAGGATGGATTTTAGATGGATTCCCTCGAACGGTTGTCCAAGCGAGTTTTTTAGAGCATTTACTTGAACAAGGCAACCAATTCTTGGTCTGGGTGGTTAATTTGGAAGTTCCCGAAGACATTTTAATTGAACGTCTTTTGGGACGAGGACGACAAGATGACACAGAATCGATCATTCGTCACCGCCTAGAAGTCTACCATGCACAAACTGCTCCCTTGATTGATTATTACAGTCAACGGGGAAATCTAAGTTCAATTAATGGCAATCGTTCCCCTGAAGAAGTGAGTATTTCTCTCAAAAAAATTCTAGCTGCTTAATAAATTCCTAGAACTCATTAGTGAAACTTTGCTAAGATATGTGAATGTGGGTTGGTTAGACTAGGCAAATTGTGCTAATTATCACATACACTAGATAATAACAACCCTAAGTAGCTCAACCGTGGGGATTAACACCTTGGCCAAACAAGACCTAATTGAAATGGAAGGTACAGTAACCGAGTCCCTTCCCAATGCTATGTTTAGAGTTGATCTCGACAACGGGTTCAACGTTTTAGCCCATATTTCCGGCAAAATAAGACGAAATTACATCAAAATTTTGCCAGGAGACCGGGTAAAAGTCGAATTAACTCCCTACGACTTAACTAAAGGGAGAATCACTTATCGTCTCAAAAATAAAAGATAAACTGTCGGGAAAAATTTTCTCGCTCGCCCATAGCCCAGGTCGTGGGCTACTAAGCCAACAGAAAAATTATATGAGATGACATAAGTTCACTATTATTGATATAATAATAAGCTTGCAGTGTTGCCCTAAAAACTAGGCATGAAAGTTAGACCATCTGTCAAAAAAATGTGTGAAAAGTGTCGCGTCATCCGTCGTCGCGGCCGAGTGATGGTGATTTGTTCTAACCCCAAGCATAAACAACGTCAAGGCTAGAATCAATTCATCCTATCACCATAACTTAAAGTTCAACCATACAACATAGAACCAAAGTAATCAATTGAAGGGAGAACAAGCGTGGCAAGGATAGCTGGTGTAGACCTACCCCGAGATAAGCGCGTGGAAATTGCGCTGACTTATCTGTACGGGATTGGTTTATCTCGTTCACAAGAAATATTAGCAGAAACAGGAGTTAATCCTGACACAAGAGTTAAAGATCTTAGCGACGAAGACACAGCCGCTCTGAGAGCTTACATTGAGACCAATTATCAAATCGAAGGGGATTTGAGACGCTTGGAATCAATGAACATCAAGCGCCTAGTCGATATCGGCACTTACCGAGGTCGTCGTCATCGCCAAGGCCTACCCGTGAGAGGGCAGCGAACCCGGACGAATGCTCGAACTCGTCGTGGCAGACGTTTAACCGTAGCCGGTAAGAAAAAAGCTCCGAGCAAAAAATAATCCAGTTAATTACTCAAACTATCCTAATACAAAATTCAGCACAGGATTATGGCGCGACCAACAAAAAAAGGCGGTGCTAAAAAACAAAAAAAGAACGTTCCTAACGGCATCGCTCACATTCAATCCACTTTCAACAATACCATTGTCACCATCGCTGACACCAAAGGAGACGTAATCTCCTGGGCCTCAGCCGGTTCGAGTGGATTTAAAGGAGCCAAAAAAGGAACACCCTTTGCCGCGCAAACGGCAGCAGACAATGCAGCCCGTAGAGCAATGGAACAGGGAATGCGTCAGATAGAAGTAATGGTCAGTGGGCCCGGTGCCGGCCGAGAAACAGCGATTCGCGCCTTACAGGGGGCCGGATTAGAAATTACTTTGATTAGAGACGTAACCCCAATTCCTCACAATGGCTGCCGTCCGCCCAAAAGACGTAGAGTTTAAACACTCAACAATCAATCGTCATTAGTCAATCGTCAAGAGTCAATCGTCGATAGTCTTTAATCAACCCCAAAAAAAATTAAAGAAACAACCAATGACCGATGACTTATGACCAATGACCCAAAACAATTGATAAGGGACAACGGACAACGGAGTAGGGACAAAAAGGGAGGTCACCAGGGTGGCGCAGTTTCAAATTGAGTGTGTAGAATTAAAGGCTCATAAAAATCAGGGTCAGTATGGGAAATTTATCCTAGAACCTCTCGATCGCGGTCAAGGGACAACCGTAGGCAATGCCCTCAGACGAGTATTACTCTCAAACCTAGAAGGAGCCGCCGTAACAGCGCTCCGAATTGCTGGGGTAAACCACGAATTTGCGACCATCTCGGGGGTGCGGGAAGATGTGATGGAGTTGATTTTGAACATGAAAGAAATCACTCTCAAAAGTTATACCTCACAACCCCAAATCGGCCGTCTTGTGGCAACCGGACCGGCAACAGTAACCGCAGGCCAGTTTGATTTACCCTCAGAAGTAGAAATCGTCGATCCCAGTCAATATGTGGCGACTCTAGCTGAAGGGTCAAAGCTAGAAATGGAATTTCGCATTGAGAAAGGAAAAGGCTACCGAGCTATTGAGCGAGGAAAAGACGATAGCACATCCTTAGATTTTCTCCAAATCGATTCGGTGTTCATGCCGGTAACAAAAGTTAATTATAGTGTAGAAGATGTCCGTGTAGACGGAACCAGTTCTAAAGACCGGCTAACCATAGAAATTTGGACTAACGGCAGCGTTAATCCTAAAGAGGCCTTATCAGAAGCAGCAGCAATTATTGTTGACTTGTTTAGTCCTCTGAGAGACCTCAATGAACTCGAAGCCACTCAAAGCGATTACCCAGATGAAGTTAATCCCGAAAGCCAAATTCCCATCGAGGAACTACAGCTATCGGTACGAGCTTACAACTGTCTAAAACGGGCACAAATAAATACAGTAGCAGATTTGCTCGATTATTCTCAAGAAGATCTCCTAGAGATCAAAAATTTCGGTCAAAAATCAGCCGAAGAAGTGATCGAAGCTCTGCAAAAACGCCTGGGCATTACCTTACCCCAGGAAAAAGCAAAAACCTAAAGTGAGTCAACAGTTGATCGCCAGGGTTGACCGGTGAATAATCACTAACCACCGGCCAGTGGCAACCGATAACTGACAACAATCTATAGAGAGAAAAAAAACAATGCGTCATCGATGTCGTGTACCTCAATTAAGCCTGCCGGCAGATCAACGCAAAGCCTTACTGCGAGCGTTGACCACAGAGCTTATTCGTCATGGTAAAATTACCACCACCCTCACCAGAGCTAAAGCCGTTCGCGCTCATGCCGAAAAAATGATTACTCTGGCTAAAGATGGTTCTCTAGCCGCTAGACGGCAAGCGATGGGCTATATCTATGATAAACAGCTAGTCCATAAGCTATTTGAAAAAGCTCAAGAACGTTATAGCAACCGCAATGGGGGATATACCCGAGTGGTGAGAACCTTGCGCCGTCGCGGAGATAACTCAGAAATGGCAATTATTGAATTGGTCTAATCGTTTGTTGTAAAAGTCAGTGGACAACCCTCACCCCAAGGTAGAAAAACAGCGAGTAGCCCTAGTCATTCAATATCTAGGGACGCATTTTCATGGGTGGCAACGCCAACCCAACCGGCGCACCGTTCAAGAAGAGATCGAAACAGCGATCGCCCAGGTTTTGGGTTACCCCATTACCTTACACGGAGCCGGAAGAACCGATGCCGGAGTCCACGCGGCAGCACAAGTAGCCCACTTTGACCAAATGAGTTTAATTCCGCCGTACCGTTGGGCAACCATCCTGAACTCTCGTTTGCCTGACGATATTGTCGTAAGAGCATCCCATAAGGTCTGTGATACCTGGCACGCTCGCTTTTCTGCCCTTTGGCGACGTTACCGTTATACCATTTACACCGACAAACAACCTAACTTGTTTGTTAAGCCCTTCAGTTGGCACTACTATCAATATCCTCTCTCTGAATCCCTGATGCAGGCAGCCTTAGAGCCATTATTAGGCAAGCACCATTTAGCGGCTTTCCATCGAGCTAATTCGGCGCGAACTCACTCTTGGGTAGAAGTTCAAGCCGTACAATGTTATCGAAGTGGGCCGTTTATTCATGTAGAGATTCAAGCCAATGGGTTTTTATATGGAATGGTACGCCTGCTCATGGGAATGTTAATCGAAGTGGGAAATCAACAACGATCCCTATCAGAGTTTACCAACATCTGGAAAAACCAGAGACGCGAAGAGGTTAAATACGCGGCTCCCGCCAAAGGGTTATGTTTATTAAGGGTAGGTTATCCGGAATTTCCCTTTGCTCCTAGCGTTTGGTATGATACTCAACCGATGTTCGTCTTTAATCCCACTGAGCCAAGCCAGGCTATCCCCGTATAGCCGTAAAAACCCCAGTAACTATTAGGTAGCTACCTATTACTAACCATTAACAAGCACCTAACAACCAAAATGAACAAAACACCCCTTCCTAATCCAGAAACATTAGACAAAAAATGGTATCTCATAGACGCATCAGGACAACGTTTAGGCCGTCTTGCGTCTGAAATTGCCATGATCTTACGGGGAAAAAACAAACCCACTTATACCCCTCATTTAGATACCGGTGACTTCGTAATTGTTATTAATGCTGAAAAAGTCGTGGTAACCGGTAAAAAACCCCAACAAAAACTTTATCGCCGTCACTCGGGCCGTCCCGGCGGAATGAAACTAGAAACCTTTCAAAAACTGCAAATTCGTTTACCCGAGAGAATTGTCGAAAAAGCTGTAAAAGGAATGTTACCGAAAAATACCCTAGGTCGCCAACTTTTTACTAAATTAAAAGTCTATGACGGACCGAATCATCCTCATCAAGCTCAAAAACCTGAAATTTTAACCATTAATACTATTCCCGGTGGAGAAAAATAATGCAAGCGACAGAAACAAGAGATAGAGTAGTCTATTGGGGAACCGGACGCCGCAAAACAGCTATCGCCAGAGTCCGTTTAATTCCTGGTACAGGGCAAATAACCGTTAATGGCAAAACCGGCGATATCTACTTCAATCAAATTGCTGACTATATTCAAGGGATCAAAGCCCCATTAGAAACTTTAGGGCTAGAAAATGACTATGATATCCTAGTCAAAGCTCACGGCGGCGGGCTGACAGGACAAGCCGATGCTGTTAAACTAGGAGTGGCTAGAGCCTTGTGCCAACTCGCTCCAGAAAATCGCCAACCCCTGAAGACAGAAGGATATTTGACCCGAGATCCTCGAGCCAAAGAGCGGAAAAAATACGGTTTACACAAAGCTCGTAAAGCTCCTCAATACTCTAAGCGTTAGAATAGATTTTAGAGTAGGGAACACCCGAACAGGTGGAACCAGTTGCGCTATCCGAGTTCCCCGAAGGGAGCATACTGGCACTGTGCCGCACTCCGCGCTTCTTAAAGGGAACAAAACACATCACTAACTACTGACCACTGACCACTAACAACCAACAACTGACAACGAAAAACCCGAAAAATAACTATGCCTAAAACAGATATTCACCCAACTTGGTATCCTGAAGCCAAAGTCATCTGTAACGGTGAAGTGGTGATGACCGTTGGTTCAACTCAACCAGAAATTCATGTAGAAGTCTGGTCAGGGAATCATCCCTTTTTTACCGGTACTCAGAAAATAATCGATACTGAAGGAAGAGTAGATCGTTTCTTACGTAAGTACGGGATGGTTGATAGAAATAAAAAGAAAAACAAAGCTTCTGATGCCAAGGAAAAATAGCAATTTAGCTAATTATATTTGCCCAGCAGAGTCATTTCTGCTGGGTTAAACATATTTTTTAAATTAGTAGGGAATGGCGAGTAAGAGTAATAAATTGATTCCCCAAGCGAAAAAAGACAAGCTCAAGATGTGCAATCTATACATTATATAAGTAGGAGTTAAAGCTACTTTCTATTCCCGACTCTCGCGAGATCATTAAATTAACACTAGAAAAACGAGTAAATCCGATGGCTGAAGCATATCTTTTAGAAAAACTAAAATCTGTTGAACTAACCTACAGAGAATTAACCCGCCGCCTAGCTGATCCAGATATTGCCACTAACCCAGATGAATTACAACGAGTGGCTAAAGCACGTTCTTCTCTGGAAGAAACGGTTAATACTTATGAAACTTGGCAAAAAACCAAGGAAGAATTGGCAGGGGCCCGACAAATTCTTAAAGAATCCGCCGGCGATCTAGAATTACGGGAAATGGCCGCTTTAGAAGTACAGGAATTAGAACAACAGTTAGAAACTCTAGAAAGTCGACTTAAAGTTCTTCTTCTCCCTCGTGACCCTAATGATGACAAAAACATTATGTTAGAAATTCGGGCCGGCACCGGTGGCGATGAAGCCAGTATTTGGGCGGGCGATTTAGTGCGAATGTACTCTCGCTATGCTGAATCCCAAAGATGGGCAGTAAAACTGGTGAGTGAGTCTCTGGCTGATATGGGCGGCTTTAAAGAGGCTATTCTAGAAATACAAGGGGATAGCGTCTATAGTAAGCTGAAATTTGAGGCAGGGGTTCACCGAGTACAACGGGTACCCGTGACAGAAGCCGGTGGACGGGTTCATACTTCAACGGCTACTGTAGCGATTATGCCCGAAGTGGATGAGGTAGAAGTGCAAATAGACCCCAAAGACCTCGAAATTTCTACCGCCCGGTCCGGAGGCGCAGGCGGACAAAACGTCAACAAGGTTGAAACAGCCGTAGATTTGTTTCATAAACCCACTGGAATTAGAATCTTTTGTACAGAGGAACGTTCGCAATTGCAAAACCGGGAACGGGCGATGCAAATTTTGCGGGCTAAGTTGTATGAAATGAAACTGCGCGAACAACAAGAGGCAGTGAGTTCTATGCGGCGATCTCAGGTGGGCACCGGTTCCCGTTCCGAAAAGATTCGTACCTACAATTACAAGGATAATCGTGTAACCGATCATCGTCTGGGACAAAACTTTAGTTTGGTTGGCGCTTTAGAAGGGGATATAGACGAGATCATTCAATCTTGTATTTCTCGTGATCAACAAGAACAGTTGGCTGAGTTAGCAAATTCTCCGGAAACCTCTCCAGTGCTTAATTAATTTACTCTTTTGGCTGAATAAATTAGAATAAGACAATAAATTGCGAATTTTAGGGACATATTACAAATGTGTCCCTATGGGTTTTTAGGGTTGATTTATTTTTAACTATAACTTCTCAGTTTTCTCAGGAATTTTTTAAGTAATTTTCAGGCTTCGATTAAATATAGCTCAGTTTGGTAGTGCATTCTAATCATTACAAGCAAGTTCTACTCTCGTCGTTACCAAAAAATTGCGACTTAGCACAAGAGTAAATCGTTGTATTAAAGCCAAACATTGATTAGGAGACACCACTCATGAAATTTAGTCGATTTATTCTTTGGGGAATGGTTCCTGTTATGGGTTCAGTTATAGCAACCGCAAGCTATGGTCGATCTTTGTCAGATGCAAAATTCAAGACAAATCTAGTTCCGGCAACGGCCATCACTCAACGTCAAACACAAACCATCGCCTTTACAGGCAACTTTGTTAAAGCTGAAGCCCCAACCACTGGAACAGCAAGGATCGTTAGAGAGGGAGGGCACAATTTCTTAGAATTAGATGGAGCCTTTAGTACCAGTAATCAAGGTCCTGATCTTCATGTTCTTTTAGACTCCTCTACCACTCCTCCTCAAAGTTATTCTAACCAGAATAGTTACATTAATCTTGGTAAGTTGCGAAGTTTTCAAGGAGCGCAACGCTATCCAATTCCAGATGGTATTGATCTGACTAAATATAAGTCAGTAGTCATTTGGTGTCGCATGGCAAACGCTACTTTTGGTTATGCTTCTTTGCGTCCTAACACTAATGCCAGAAAATAATTAAAATAACTTCCGAAAATTTCGAGTCTAAATATCAAATTATGACGATGTTTTCTAGGAGAAATGAGAGCAATATTTTCTCTTTTTTCTCCTAAAATTTTAGGTAATTAAATCTACTTTTGTTGACAAATTAAAGTAAATTACTCGGATTTATTCTGACAGTTGTTTACTCGGTTCATCTTGACTAGAATTAAACAAATGTTGGGTCATTTTGCTCAACAATAATAGTGCAATGATAATTCCTATCAGTTCAGCCGCAATAGTATTGATCATTGCCTGAATTGTAATCATATCTGATGGGGTGATCAAGGGACTTCGATTACTGAAATCGCCTCCTGCCCCTGGAGTAATGATCGTAGCTCCTTGAGGTAAACTTAACATATTAAGTGTTAGAGTTCCTACCCGTCCCAGGGCAATCAAAAGAGCGCAGAGCATCCCAACAATATTAATCATTAATCCCATCCATAAAGACCGCAACACGGCAACTTTTGGGCGGCGTAAATCAGCATTTTCCAACTTACGGCCCAGACGGACGTACTGAAAACTCCAATACATGGTCAATAGAAGCCCTACTAAACAGGCGATCACCACAAATAACTCTAAGGATGTAGTTCCTCGACTTTGACTCTTCAGTAAGCGGACAATCAAATAAAGAAACGGAATAAACCCTAATATCACTTGTAGCCAAAAACCCACCCAACCCATGCGGCGAAGACTATTGGCCATACGCTGAGGACTGATGGGAGGAATATCGGATTTAAAAAAATTAATCATACTCAAAATGTTGGGAAGTTATTAGTTAACACTTCCCGAGCTTTCATAACAATTCAAACAAGTTGAGAAGTATTATAACTAAAAATTGTTCTAAATTAATCAAACTTAATTTTATGGGGACAACTTCAGTCATGGTAAGATTAGCCTAAACCACCAAATCTGTTACAGCAAAACTATGGCAACCCTCACTGTTTGGAAATTTAATACTGCCGTTGGTGCCCAAGAAGCATTGACTAAATTAACTCAGTTACAAAAGGAGCAGATCATCGAAATAAAAGATGCCGCTACCGTTTCTTGGCCCGAAGGCAAAAAAAAGCCTAAAACCCAACAGGCTATTAATTTAGCGGGTTTAAGCGCTTTAGATGGAGCTTTCTGGGGATTACTTTTTGGAATACTCTTTTTCTGCCCCATTTTAGGTATAGCTCTTGGTGCATCTATGGGAGCTTTGTCAGGATCTTTAGCTGATTACGGCATCAATGACGACTTTATTAACGATGTCAAAAGCAAAGTCACTGAAGGGACATCTGCTCTATTTTTATTGACAGGTGATGTGACTCTCGACAAAGTACAACAGTCTCTCGGAGACATTAATGCCGAACTAATTCAGTCAAATTTATCCAATGAACAGGAAGCTAAACTAAGGGAGCATTTCAGTCCAGAATTCTAGTTAAAAGAGCTAGTGAAAACTTAATGAAAAACCATCAATCACAGAGTTATAGCTAACCGGAAAAAACTAACTAAATAACAAAAAGTCTTCAAAAATTTGTGGCGATTTTAACGAGGGTTGATGGGTCAAGATGAATTAAGATTATTACCGTCAAACAAGAGTTTCAAAAAGTAATAGAATTGTCAATCAGCCAACAAAGGCTATATACCCTTGTCTATCGCTATCTCGATCTGACACAATGATCATATTGGTGGGTATATATAGATTTGCAGAACCATCTATGAGCTTTGATTCAATCATTCGTGCCATCGGGCGATCACCCCTAACAACTGAACTCCTCGGTAAACTCAAACGCCATCAAGCCTTACAGTTAAGCGGCATTCCCCGTTTACCTAAAGGACTGATCGCCTCTAGTTTGGCACAAACTGAAAATCATAACTTATTAATCATCTGCCCGACATTAGAAGAAGCCGGACGTTGGGCGACGCAACTAGAGGCCATGGGATGGAAAACGGTTCATTTTTATCCCACTTCAGAAGGTTCCCCCTATGATCCCTTAAACCCTGAATCTGAGATGATTTGGGGGCAATTACAAGTTTTATCAGGCATTAATAACCCTGAAGCCTTTGTTCAGGGTGAACGGGAAAACTCAAAACAGCAATATGCTTTAGTCACCACAGAGAAAGCCTTACAGCCGCATCTGCCCCCACCCCAACAATTGTATGCTTATTGCCTGAACTTCCAACAGGGAATGACTCAGGAAGTCAAAACCTTAGATACAGCCTTAACGCGGCTAGGATATGAACGGGTTAACTTAGTAGAAACCGAAGGACAATGGAGTCGCCGGGGGGATATCGTGGATATATTTCCCGTTTCTGCTGAACTGCCCGTCCGTCTAGAATGGTTTGGGGATGAATTAGAACAACTGCGGGAATTTGATCCAGCCACTCAACGATCTTTGGATCAGATCACTCAATTAACCCTAACCCCCATCAGTTACTTTCCCATTATTGCTGATAGTATTTTAAATCCTGAAAAAGTCTTATCACCCTATTTATCGGCTGAACAACTCGAAGGAATAGAAAACCGCAACTTCCCAGAAGGAATGCAGCGATTTTTAGGGCTTGCCTACGAAAAACCCGCCTCTTTATTGGATTATTTGCCGCCCAATACTTTCTGCGTTTTTGATGAAGTCGAACAATGTCAGGCTCATAGTGATCGTTGGATAGAATATATAGAAGAACAATGGCAAGATTTAGACCCCCCCTTGCCAAAAATACATCGAATTTTTCGAGAATCTCTAGAATTGAGTCAGCAATTTCCTATCCTTTACTTATCAGAAATTGCTGAAGAAGTTCCTAAGACAGAAATACCTAATTTAGATTTATCGAGTCGTCCTCTTCCCGTCACTCCCAATCAGTTTGCCAGATTAGCCGAAATATTGCGAGGAAAAAGAGAAATTTATAGCGGCATAAATCTTAATAAATACGCCATTTGGTTAGTTTCTGCTCAACCTTCCCGCACCGTTTCTTTACTCGAAGAACATGATTGTCCTGCCCAATATATCCCCAATCCTCGGGACTATCCTGCTATTGACAAATATCAAACCCAGGATACAGCCATCGCCCTTAAATACTCAGGATTAGCAGAATTAGAAGGCTTTATATTACCCACTTATAGAATTGTTGTTGTCACCGATAAAGAATTTTTTGGACAACAAACATTAGTCACAGGTGCTTATGTCCGTAAACGTCGCCGCGCCGCTTCCAAACAAGTTAATCTAGATAAATTAAGACCCGGTGATTATGTCGTTCATCGCCATCATGGCATCGGTAAATTTATTAAATTAGAAATATTAGAATCTCGAGAATATGTCCTCATTCAATATGCCGATGGAACCTTAAGAATCCCTTCAGATTCATTAGATAGTTTATCCCGCTATCGTCAAACCGGTAATCATCCTCCCGAACTCCATAGAATGGCCGGCAAAGCCTGGGAACAAACTAAACAAAAAGTTCGCAAATCGGTGAAAAAATTAGCAGTAGATTTAATCAATCTCTACGCTAAACGCGCTCAACAAGAAGGCTTTTCCTTCCCAACTGATAGCCCTTGGCAACAAGAATTAGAAGACTCTTTTCCCTATCAACCCACACCCGATCAACTCAAAGCCGTTCAAGAAGTGAAACGCGACTTAGAAAGCGATCGCCCGATGGATCGTTTAGTGTGTGGCGATGTGGGATTTGGCAAAACAGAAGTCGCTGTCCGTGCCATTTTTAAAGCCGTTACCAGTGGCAATAAACAGGTCGCATTTCTTGCCCCGACGACAATTTTAACTCAACAACATTATCATACTCTTAAAGAAAGATTTGCTCCCTATCCTATCAATATTGGTTTACTCAACCGTTTTCGAACTCCTTCAGAAAACAAAGACATTTTACAGCGTTTATCCACAGGAGAATTAGATATCGTCGTCGGAACTCATCAACTCCTCAGTAACAAAATTAAATTTAAAGACTTGGGTTTATTAGTAATCGATGAAGAACAACGGTTTGGGGTAAATCAAAAAGAGAAAATCAAAACCTTAAAAACCCAGGTAGATGTTTTAACCTTAACCGCAACCCCTATTCCTAGAACATTATATATGTCCCTTTCAGGCGTGCGAGAAATGAGTTTAATCACCACTCCTCCACCCTCACGCCGCCCCATTAAAACCCATTTATCCCCTTATAATTCAGATGTGATCCGAACAGCCATTCGCAACGAATTAGACCGAGGAGGACAGATTTTTTATGTGGTTCCTAGAGTAGAAGGAATCGAAGAAGTCGCCGCAGAAATTCGCCAAATGGTTCCTACTGCTAGAATTGCCATTGCACATGGCCAAATGGACGTATCAGAATTAGAAACCACCATGTTAGCCTTTAACAATGGGGAAGCTGATGTTTTAGTCTGTACAACCATTATTGAATCAGGTTTAGATATTCCTAGAGTCAATACCATCATTGTCGAAGATGCCCAAAAATTCGGATTATCCCAACTTTATCAACTGCGAGGGCGGGTAGGGCGTTCAGGAATACAGGCCCATGCTTGGTTAGTTTATCCCCATAAAGCCGCCTTAACAGAAACCGCGCGGCAACGGTTACGCGCCTTACAAGAATTTACTCAATTAGGGTCAGGATATCAATTAGCCACAAGAGACATGGAAATTCGCGGCGTGGGAAATCTTTTAGGGGCTGAACAATCTGGGCAAATGGAGGCTATAGGATTTGATTTATATATGGAGATGCTACAAGATGCCATTCGAGAGATTCAAGGACAAGAAATTCCCAAGGTAGAAGATACCCAAATCGATCTCAAATTGACGGCTTTTATTCCTGCCGATTATATTAGCGATATCAACCAAAAAATGGATGCTTACCGCACCATTGCTACAGCCAATTCACCCGCAGATTTAAAACAAATTGCTGCCGATTTATGCGATCGTTATGGGGCGTTACCTTCTCCTGTAGAACAGTTATTACAGGTTATAGAATTGAAACAGCTTGCCAAGTCTTTGGGATTTTCTCGCATTAAACCGGATGGAAAACAGCACGTTGTTTTAGAAACGCCGATGGAAGAACCGGCTTGGAAGTTGTTAGAGGAAAATTTGCCGAAACATTTGCAAGGACGGTTTGTTTATAGTCCGAAGAAAGTCACGGTGAGAGGGTTAGGGGTTGTGAAACCTAAGAAACAGTTGGAGAGTTTGATTGAGTGGTTGGAGAAGATGAAGGGGGCTTTACCGGAGATAATTTGATCCCCCCAACCCCCCTTAATAAGGGGGGCTTAAAGTCAGGATTAATTAAATAATCAAGTAAAAATGATCTTAAATTTAGCTTTAATTAAGAGGTGAATATGCAGACTTTAGAGGATTTAAAAAACATTTATGAAAGTGATGATGCTCAATGGTTGGAGGAAACTATAAAATTATTAAAAAATAAGCAGTTTGAGGGAGTTGATTTAGAACATTTAATTGAGGAGTTAGAAGAGTTGGGAAGAGAGAAAAAAAATGCTGTAGCAAGTCTGTTAGAACAAATTATTCGTCATTTATTAATGTATCAATATTGGACAGCAGAGCGAGAACAAAATGCTAATCATTGGGAAGCGGAAATCTACAGTTTTAAAACTCAACTCAATCGCCTGCTAACAACTAACCTCGCTAATTATTTACAAGATAATCTTGAAACAATTTATCAGTCTTCGCTAAAATATGTCCAGAAAAAAACTCGACTTAAAAATTTACCCTCTAATAATCCTTATTCCTGGAAGGATTTATTAGATCAGGATTATTTACCGTCGTTTGGTGAAGATGAAAAACAATAAATAAATGTACAGCTAAATTTAGACAGAATTACTCTTTTTTTCGACTGGGTACGGCTTCTCCTAAATAAATTTGTTTAGAATTTGGATCGTGAACAATCCAGTTTAGAGATTTGAGCCTATGAACTAAGTTAGAAATTGTGACTCCAAATTCGTCTTTCATTTTATAAAGATCTTTCCAGTTAGTTAAATCATATTTGTATCGTTTCTCTTCAAGAATATGCTTAGGCATTAGTAAGCAACTGGCAAAATATTGAGCCTGCCATTCTATTCCTTTTTGTTCATTTTGTAATTTTTATAAGACTGAGGTGTCTGCATGAGTTCTCTACTTTTGGCTGAAATTTTTACTTTATCCTTGTCTAACTCTAATGTTGCTTGTTTTGAATTAAATCCAAAAATTGAACGTAACGAGGGGAATAAATTAAGTTTTCATCTAAATCGAAATTTACCCAGGATAAGTGTTGTTTGGCATCAAGGCTATTTTTATGCTTTAAGTAAAATTGATAATGGTAGTAATTATAAACTTTCTCAGGAAGAATGGCAGGAGATTTTAGAAAGTGTTCAGGATTTACTGAAAGATTATAAAGAACGTTGCTTTCAAGTTAAGTTAATTGAAATTGCACAAATGTCTCCTAGTATTAAGGCTCAACTTGCCTGTCAAATTCTGAGTAAACCACAAACAAAATTTGAAATACCTGATGCTATTCCACTCTAAATTATTTTATCGTCCATCATTTGATATAGAAACTGTACCTTTACGAGCGTTGAACATCGACAAATATTAAATCAAATCATTCCTGGCATATTAGCAAAATTGGGGAATTTACCATTTATTTTAGCCGAGCCGTTAGAAATAGCCGATTATTTTATTGGCTTAGATATTTCTAGAGAACGTAAACGAAATTCACGGGGAAGTAATAACGCTTGTGGAAGTGTTCGCCTTTATGGGAAGCAAGGAGAATTTATTCAATATCAACTTGATGATCAACCCATTGAGGGAGAAGAAATTTCTGGAAAATTTTTAGAAAGATTTTTTCAAGAATCCGAATTAAAAGATAAAACCGTTTTAATTTACAGAGATGGATTATTCCGAGGGAATGAAGCAAAATTTTTGAACAACTGGGCAAAAGCTATTGGTTCAAAATTTATTTTAGTAGAGTGCATAAAATCCGGTGTTCCACGTTTATATAATTGGAGTCAAAAAACTGTTGTTGCACCAGATAAAGGTTCATCCCTGCTCTTATCTTCTCGTGAAGCAATTTTAGTCACCACTAAAGTACCCGCAAATATTGGTTTAGCTCGTCCATTAAGATTAAAAATTCATGAGGAAGGAGAGCAAGTAGCTATTGAAAAAGTTCTAGAAACTACATTGAAACTGACGCTACTTCATCATGGTGCTTTACAGACACCTCGCTTACCAATGCCCATTTATGGAGCAGATCGTATGGCTTATTTACGCTTAAAAGGTATTTATCCTACAAACTGGTTAAATGGAGATCGTCAATTTTGGTTGTAACTAAAATTTATACTAGCTTCCAGGATCAGGTAGTTGTGCCTATTTTTGTCTATCAATTTTAAAGTTGAGCCGATTGCTCTTGCCAAGTAAAAATTTTATCCAACTGTGCTAAGGTAATCAATCCATACTGCCACAGCAGCATTGGTAATGAACCGTAAGATATTTCCGACTTTTTGATCACTAAATTCAAGGCAGCCGAAGGGATTTTTAATTCCTCCAACAGAAATTCAAATAAACTGTTTTTTTGCTGTAACTCATTCATTTTCTCACCATCGGATAGCATTTAATGATTAATATATTCACCTCAACTACATCGCACATCCGATAATTTACGGTTTTTTCCAGTAATAAAGGCTTGAACTCAGCCAAACTTTAAGTATTTTCTGGTAGTTGACAGTAACGTTTCTCACCAGAGTCAATCGGGCTTGTTGTCATAGCATTATGCACTGTGCCGCCCGATAAAACCTTCCCATCTCGTCTAATTTTTCACAAATCTTATCTTTATTTAACATTAATCCTTGACTAATCGGGTATACAATGAAAGGTTGTATTGTACCGCACAGGCTGTGATAGAACGTTACACTCTCCCCGCAATGGGCGAACTTTGGACAGATACCTATAAACTGAAAACTTGGCTAGAAGTAGAATTGGCAGTCTGTGAAGCCCAAGCAGAACTGGGTTATATCCCCTCCGAAGCAGTAGAAGAAATTAAAGCCAAGGCAAATTTTGACCCTCAGCGTGTCCTGGAAATCGAAGCCGAAGTCCGTCACGATATGATCGCTTTCCTCACTAATGTCAATGAATATGTAGGAGATGCAGGACGCTACATTCATCTCGGCTTAACCAGTTCAGACGTACTAGATACGGCCCTAGCTTTGCAACTGGTGGCAAGTCTTAATTTAATCCTAGAGTGTCTAGAAGAATTGATCCAAGCCCTACGTTATCAAGCTCAACAACACCGAAACACCGTTATGGTAGGGCGCTCTCACGGTATCCACGCTGAACCCATTACTTTTGGCTTTAAATTGGCGGGATGGTTGGCTGAAGTGTTGCGAGGCCGTGAGCGGCTCGTGCGTCTGAGAAAAGATATAGCTGTGGGCAAGATTTCTGGGGCTGTGGGAACTTATGCGAATATTGACCCGAAAATAGAAGCAATTGCCTGTCAAAAACTCGGTTTAGAACCGGATACCGCTTCAACTCAAGTCATCTCCCGTGACCGTCATGCCGATTTTGTGCAACAATTGGCTCTGTTAGCCGCTTCTATAGAACGTTTTGCCGTAGAAATTCGCAACCTACAACGAACAGATGTCCTAGAAGTCGAGGAATTTTTCGCCCCTGGACAAAAAGGGTCTTCTGCGATGCCTCATAAACGAAATCCTATCCGTTCAGAACGCTTAACGGGAATGGCGAGAATTATCAGAGGCCATACGGTGGCGGCTTTAGATGATGTGGCTTTGTGGCATGAGAGAGATATTTCTCATAGTTCTGTAGAACGGGTAATTCTGCCAGATTGCTGTATTCTCACTCATTTTATGCTCAAAGAAATTACCGACTTGGTTAAACATCTGTTGG
Source organism: Gloeothece verrucosa PCC 7822 (assembly GCF_000147335.1). Taxonomy (NCBI): domain Bacteria; kingdom Bacillati; phylum Cyanobacteriota; class Cyanophyceae; order Chroococcales; family Aphanothecaceae; genus Gloeothece; species Gloeothece verrucosa. The sequence continues at coordinate 5,468,898 of NC_014501.1, read as the reverse complement.
TTTATCCAGAAAATATGAAGCGGAACATGAATGTTTATGGTGGGGTAATCTTTAGTCAAAGGGTGTTACTAACCCTCGTCGAAAAGGGAATTAGCCGAGAAGAAGCTTATAAAATCGTTCAAACCAACGCTCATCAAGCTTGGAATACCCCTAATGGCAATTTCCATGATTTGATTAGCAAAGACCCTAGAGTTAATGAACTTCTCTCACCTCAAGAGATTGAGGCTTGTTTTGCTCCCGAACATCATCTCAAAAATTTAGATAGTATTTATCAAAAGTTAAGCATTTAACCAAGATTTCAGTATTTTAAGGGTGACAAAACGGAAAATTTCTAGGTATAATTTCTAAAAATCAGCGACTCGGTTTTTAACAATCTTGTCATAATTGAGATGAGTTGGCCGGGACCCACAACTTTAAGAATGCTGGCAATGCCTAGCATAGGTTTTCCTATGGTGCTGTGATCAAGATCAACTATAGCAAGTGACATAGCTCACTGCTATAAAAGGATTTTTCGTATATCCTCAATTCCATAGGACCAACGCTACTCTATTAATCTCAGATGACAATGATGTTATATGACCCCAAAACCCGTCTAGAATGCCTTCAAAGCGTTCTAGAATTTGATGGCAAAGACGATAAGATAGAAATTCCTTACTCAGAAATTTTGAACCCCACCAGTTTTACAGTAGAGGCGTGGGTAATGTGCAAAGGCGGTTTCTATGGAGGTATGCCTGTTAGCTCTTATGAATGGGATGCTCAAGAAGGATCTAAAGGCTATACGTTATTTACGATTCCCTGGCTAACGGGGGAAAATTGGTGTGAGTTTTGGATTTATGGCACAAACATGGGAGGATATAGTGGTATTCCTACAGGCTTCAGTCCCTCGATCGTTCAAAATGATGTTTGGACCCATCTCGCAGGAACTTACGACGAGCAATCAAAAACCCACAGTTTTTATGTCAATGGAGAACTGAGTGCTGACCCCATCACCATTGGATTTGAGCCATATAAGCCAAATCGTAGCAGTGTACTACGCATTGGCACCGGCGATAGAGCGGACCTTAATCCTCGGGCGGTGGTGCAACTCGGTGATAGTTTTAATCCTTTGTCCTGTGGCGTAGGGTCTTCAAAAGAGTATTTTTTCTTTAAAGGTTTAATTGCTGAGGTTCGCATCTGGAATAAAGCCAGGTCCCAAAAACAAATTCAAGCCAATCTATACCGTCGTTTGAAAGGTAACGAATCTGGATTAGTGGGCTACTGGCCTTTAAATGAAGGTTTTGGCAATCAAGTCAAAGACAAAACCGCTAACCACAACAACGGGAAAATTTTTGGTCACCCCACTTGGGTAGCGGCTCAAATTCCCCTCGATTTCAATTAATCCTCAGCCGACTTGAGACAATTAAACTGATTGTTTCTTAGCAGTCGAAAGCGCTACCACTCCCATCACTTCAATTCCCCCCAAGCGCAACGTCTGAGCCGCTTCTTTAACAGTTGTTCCTGTAGTATAAATATCATCTACCAGTAAAACAGATGAGTGAGGAAAAGACTTTAGTAAAGATTTTCCTATTTTAAAAGCTTTATTGATATTTTCTTCTCTTGCGCTAGTACCTAAACTAAACATCGCTTGAGTATCTTTCACTCTTTCTAAACCCTTTGCTATCAAAGGATAACCCGTTAATTGACAAAATCCCGATGCAATTAACGCCGCTTGATTAAACCCTCGCTCTTTTAATTTATCTCCATGAAGAGGAATAGGAATGACGATTATTTTTTTAGAGGGAAAAGAACGAGAAGATTTGCTCCAAGCTTCTCCTAACCAACGTCCTAAAAAAGTGCCTAATTCGGGATGATGATTATATTTCATGGTCGCAATGGCTTGTTTTAACTTGCCGCCGTATTCTCCCCAAACAAAAAGCGGTAAATCCCCTTGCCAAAATTGGCCAGGATTTTTCATTTGGCAACTTTTCAGTTGTCGTTGACAATCTCGACAAAGGCTATCTGATGCGGCACGTTCACAAAGGGAACAATTGGGTTTAAAAAATAGAGACAGTAAACTTTTAAACATCAATAATGAATTAACAAATCCTTGTCAGTCAGTGGTCATCATTCAGAGAAAGCTAAAAACTGACCACCATAACCTCATTTTACGTTTATTTTCGCCAAATTAAGCTAAGAGGCATTTAAATTTAATATGCTCAAGTTAAGCAATAAACCTCTAACCCTTTCCCCACACCCTACCCCCTGTCGCCAAGAACAATTTATATGCGTGACAGCTTATCACCTCTATCATCCAGGTGAGGCCGATTTTTTGTTCCTGTTCCCCAGAATTTTGTTCCCCCTTCAATCATGACAAATTGTTAACTTTTTGGGTTGACATTTTTCTATTTTTATGGTAACCAATAGTGCCCCTTCATCTTGTAGGTCTTTCGAGTAATCGAGTTGACTCACTTGAGCTTCAGTCACCGTATCAAAAGGGCCAAAATAGTAAATACAAACTGGATTTTTAGTAAGAATTTTTACCCACCATTTACGGTTATCCTGTGACTGCCATCGAGATATTAATAAGCAGATACTAATTAAATAAATAAAAAACAAAAAAACGCCTAGCATAACCATTTTTCGAGCCAGCCCTAAGTCAGGCGTGAATTTTTACTTTGAATTTCTTTGTAGTTATTTGAGCATTAAATGGAAAAAAAGCTTAAAAAATTGAAATGACTAAGGAATAGTGATAATTAATGATTACTAAGGCAACTGATGCTCTGATTCAGAGACTTTACCGTCTCACCTGCCGTTTTTGCCCTTCTTAAGGTACGATTAACTAGACTATGATAACAAAGTTAACCCAATTCACTCTATATATCACTAGATAGAAATCATGACCATAGCCGACTCCGATAAATCCTTAGAGGCAATGAAAAACTTTGCCGAAAAATACGCTAAACTGACAGGAACTTACTTTTGTAGCGAACCTTCAGTAACCGCAGTAGTCATTGAAGGATTAGCCAGACATAAAGAAGAGTTAGGCTCTCCTCTGTGTCCCTGCCGTCACTACGAGGACAAAGAAGCAGAAGTCAGACAAACTTATTGGAATTGTCCTTGTGTTCCCATGAGAGAGAGAAAAGAATGTCACTGTATGTTGTTTATTAGACCCGATATGGATTTTGTGGGCGACAAACAGGAAATCTCTTTGGAGTACATCAAAGAAATCAAAGCAAGCATGGGGTGACAAATGTTACCAGCAGCCTTGTTACAAGCTGTGGAAGAATTTAACGAGCAGGAATTTTATGCCTGTCACGACACCTTAGAGGCTTTGTGGATGGACTCTACAGAGCCGCTTAAAACTTTCTATCAAGGAATGTTACAGATTGCCGTAGGTTGTTACCACCTAGAAAACCAAAACTGGCGAGGTGCAGTGATTCTTTTAGGAGAAGGACTCAGAAAACTCAACCACTATCAACCGACCTATCAAGGGATTGATGTAGAAAGTCTAGTCCTAGACTCTCAAGAGTTACTTCAAACATTACAACAAACCGGACCCGAGCAACTTTCGCAGGTGCTAGAAAAACTCAATGCTTCTGAGTCAAGAGGAATCCTCCCACGTTTGCCAAAAATCGTTACGATCGATCATTAGAGATCTGATTTGTTAAAACAGGAGATAAGATAATGTTGTCCTTTCCTAGGTTGATCAATATGAAAGGCTCGTGGAAATATGGGTTATTGATTCCTATATCTTTAATCGGTTTAATCGGTATTTCTAGCCCCCTCAAAGAAGCGGAAGCACAAACCCCCTCAAATGGGAGTGCTTTAACTGTTCGCTCTGATGTTCAAGAAGCCAATTCCGAAACCGGAGTGATCACTGCTCGAGGGAATGTACAATTCTATTATCCGGCCCGTAACATTCAAGGAACGAGCGCTCAGGCTCAATATTTTAGCAGAGAACGTCGTTTAGTCTTGAGTGGCAATGTCTACGTGCTACAAGAAGGAAATAGTATGAGAGCAGAAACCATGACCTATCTCATTGACGAAGGTCGTTTTATTGCTACTCCCCAACCCCAACAGCAGGTAGAATCGATTTACATCGTTCAAGAGTCCCCCCAACCCGTCAAATCTCCACCGGCACCGGCCAAACCGGCACCCTCTTTGCGACGTTAGGGAACAACTCTCACCGATGTTTATTCGACTCACTCACTTAATCCTCATTTTTGATCGTGACACTCATTCTAGACAACGTTCACAAATCCTACGGAAAACGCACAATCGTTAATCGAGTTAGTATTCGCGTTGATAGTGGTGAAATCGTCGGGTTGCTCGGTCCCAATGGGGCAGGCAAAACGACGACTTTCTACATTGCTACTGGCTTAATTAAACCTAATCAGGGCAAAGTTTGGCTAGAAAAGCAGGAAATCACCGCTATGCCGCTCCATCGACGGGCCCACTTAGGACTCGGTTATATGACTCAGCAAGCCAGTGTTTTTCGCTATTTGAGCGTCAAAGAAAATATTCTATTGGCTTTAGAGCAATCTAAAATTCCTCATTATCAAAAAAATATCAGATTACAAGAGCTATTAAGAGAATTCCGTTTAGAAAGGGTAGCTAACACTAAAGGGGCCTATATTTCAGGAGGAGAACGCCGCCGAACCGAGTTAGCTCGAGCTTTAGCAGTGGGAACTCACGGCCCAAAATTTTTACTATTAGATGAACCCTTTGCTGGCGTTGATCCCATTGCTGTGGCTGAAATTCAAACCATTATTGCACAACTGCGCGAGCGCGGCATGGGCATTTTAATTACCGATCATAATGTACGGGAAACCTTAGCCATTACTAATCGCTCTTATATTATGCGAGACGGACAAATTTTAGCTGCCGGAAGCTCAGAAGAACTCTATAATAACCCTCTGGTTCGTCAGTATTATTTAGGAGATAACTTTCAACTGTGAGATGAAACATGAAAAGCGATGTCTTTAAGTTTTCAGCTAGGTTAATTCCTAAAATCCCTAGTGTAGATAGCTATGTATTTATGGAATTATTCATCCCTTTTTTGTTTGGAATGGGATTGTTTACTTCTCTAGGAATTGCTATTGGGACTTTATTTGATATCGTTCGGAAAGTGACAGAATCGGGATTATCTATTAGCATTGCTTTGCAAATTTTGATGTTAAAAATGCCCGAGTTTGTTGTCTTAGCTTTTCCGATGTCAATTCTTTTAGCAACTCTAATGGGTTATAGCCGCCTTGCCAGTGATAGTGAATTGATTGCTTTCCGTAGCATTGGCATCAGTCCTTATCGGTTACTCGTCCCCAGTCTCATTCTCAGTTTGATGGTAACGGGAACCACCTTTTTCTTTAGTGATTATGTGGCTCCTCAAGCCACTCAACAGGCTAAAAGCATTTTAGCAGATGCTCTAAAACAAGATAAACCTTTACAAGTAGAAGATAATATTATATATCCTGAATATAAAAAAATTACTCAAGACAATGGACGAGATCAAACCATATTAACCCGTCTATTTTATGCTGAAAAATTTGATGGGCAACAAATGCAGGGGTTAACCATTTTGGATCGTTCTCAACCGGGAGTTAACCAAATTGTTACTTCTCAGTCAGCCATCTGGAATGTGGATCAAAATAGTTGGGATTTTTATAATGGAACAATTTATTTAATTGCTCCTGATGGCTCCTATAGAAATATTGTCAGATTTGAACATCAACAACTTGATCTGCCCAGAGCGCCGCTTGATATCGCTAAAAGAAAACAAAATCCAGCCGATATGAGCATCGCTGAAGCTAAAGAATATTTAAAAATCGTCAAGTTAAGTAAAAATGACCAGAGAGCGAGAAAAGTTGAAGTAAGAATTCAAGAAAAATACGCTTTACCTTTTGTTTGTATCGTATTTGGTTTGATCGGTTCTGCTATAGGATTAAAACCTCAAAATACCAATAAAGCTACCAGCTTTGGAGTCTGCATTGTGTTAATTTTCTCTTACTATTTACTCTCTTTTATAACGAGTTCGATGGGAATTTGGGGAATTGTTACGCCGACGGTATCCGCTTGGCTTCCTAATATTTTAGGACTGTTGGCAGCCATGAGTTTATTAGTCCAAACCGCTAAATAAAGCCACTCCCCCATAGCGCCTCAGCCAGAGCCATAGATAAATCTTAATAGAATTAATTTAAAAAACTACAGGACAATCCGGGTTAGCTCCTTGTCATCGGGAGCAGCACTGCTCACCAGTGAAAGTAAACCGAACCATAAAATCTTTAAAACAATAGCGTTAGAATAAAACCCTTATAATACATAATTAGTGAAGAAATATAAACATCAGTCTTTTCTGATGACTGGAGTGAGTCTAGCACAGGAGTAATAATTAAATCGTGTTTGTCCTCAGTGGTTACGAATATTTACTCGGCTTCCTACTAACTTGTAGCTTAGTGCCCATCTTAGCTCTAACCGCCTCAAAACTCTTGCGTCCCAGTGGTGGAGGCCCTGAGCGGCGTACTACCTACGAATCTGGGATGGAACCAATTGGTGGCGCTTGGATTCAATTCAACATCCGTTACTATATGTTTGCCCTAGTTTTTGTGGTGTTTGACGTGGAAACAGTATTTCTCTACCCTTGGGCAGTGGCGTTTAATCGTTTGGGAGTCTTGGCTTTTATTGAAGCCCTAATTTTCATTGCGATTCTAGTGGTGGCGCTCGTCTATGCCTGGAGAAAAGGCGCACTAGAATGGTCTTAGACGTTCTCCCCTTGGGGTGTCTTGCTCCCCGTCTTGATTTATTTGACTCCCTAGTTGTATTCTAACTTTGAAAAAACCATGAGTCCAAATCCAACCACTCAAAGCGATCTCTTCATTCAGCAACAAAAAGAACAGATCCTCAACCCGATCAATCGTACTAAAGTCACTCAAGACCTTTCTGAAAACGTCATCCTAACGACGGTTGATGACCTCTACAACTGGGCTAGACTTTCTAGTCTTTGGCCGATGTTGTATGGAACAGCTTGTTGTTTTATCGAATTTGCGGCTTTAATTGGTTCTCGCTTTGACTTTGACCGTTTTGGCTTAGTCCCTCGTTCTAGCCCCAGACAAGCCGATTTAATTATTACTGCTGGCACGATTACCATGAAGATGGGACCGGCCTTAGTACGGCTTTATGAACAAATGCCAGACCCTAAATATGTCATCGCTATGGGCGCTTGTACCATTACTGGCGGGATGTTTAGTAGCGACTCCACCACCGCCGTTAGAGGGGTAGATAAACTCATTCCCGTAGATGTGTATATTCCGGGTTGTCCTCCTCGCCCTGAAGCGATTTTTGATGCCATCATTAAATTACGCAAAAAAGTCGCTACTGATTCGATTCAAGTGCGTCCTGAACAAACCCATCGCTACTACAGCACTACTCACAAAATGAAAGAGGTTTCCCCCATTTTGACGGGTCAATACCTACGCTCTCAAACTCGTCAGGCTCCACCTTTAGAACTAACTGAAGCAATGGGAATGCCCGTTCCTCCCGCTTTATTGACCTCCAAGCAAGAAAAGGAAGTAGTAGATCGTGGCTGAAGAAAATAAACCCGAAAATGTAACCGAGGAACCCTCTCAAGAAACCGCCATTGTCGAAGCAGGACCAACTTCGAGTTGGTTAACGGAAAATGGTTTTGAGCATCAGTCCCTAGAAAAAGATCATTTGGGAATTGAACTGATTAAGGTCGATGCAGAGTTTTTACTGCCTATTGCTACGGCCCTTTACGCTTACGGGTTTAATTACCTTCAGTGTCAAGGCGCTTATGACCTTGGGCCGGGTAAAGAATTGGTCAGTTTTTATCACTTGCTCAAAGTTGAGGATAATGTAGATTCTCCCGAAGAACTCCGTCTAAAAGTGTTTTTGCCTCGCGATAATCCTAGAGTTCCTTCTGTTTATTGGATCTGGAAAGGAGCCGATTGGCAAGAACGAGAAAGTTTTGATATGTACGGCATTGTCTATGAGGGACATCCCAATCTCAAACGCATTTTGATGCCGGAAGATTGGGTCGGTTGGCCGTTGCGAAAAGATTATATTTCGCCAGACTTTTACGAGTTACAAGACGCTTTTTAACTCAATCTTGCCAGAATTTTTCTTCCTTCTTATAGTGGGGGAGTTCATTTTCTAAGGTGGGCAATGCTCACCTTAAATTTTTTTTATATCCAAATTTTGCTCAAGTCTAAAATAAATCCTGGTAATACTTCTTCACCACTGACTTCTGTGGGCGATTGTAAAATTTCTACCTCTCTATTTACTCTATAAATTTCTACTTGCCGCTCTTGAGGATTAATCAGTAAACCTAAGCGAACTCCATTAGCTTGATACTCTAACATTTTTTCTTGGAGATCGGATAACTTGTCAGTATGGGAACGTAACTCAATGAGAAAATCCGGTGCAATTGGTGGGAATTTCTGCTGTTGTTCTGGGGTAAGAACATTCCAGCGCTCTAGTTTTATCCATGCAACATCAGGCGATCTCTGTCCACCGAGAGGGAGTCGAAAAACCGTAGAAGAACTAAAAACTTCCCCTAACTGGGTTTGAGTGTTCCAATTATAAACTTGACTCCCTAAGTGCATTTCGCGCTTTCCACTTTCTCCACCCACTGGAGACATAATAATTAATACTCCTGTTGCTGTTAATTCTAAAGGTTGCTCTGGATTAGCAAGACATAGTTGATAGAATTGTTCGTCGCTGAGATGGATGGGACTAAAATCAAGACGGATTGGTTCAACAATTGACGATTCTAATCGAGTCATAAAGCCTTTTTTTTTCAGATTTATAAGATTTATAATCCCTTCTCCTTTAGCTTGAATCATTAACTAAGGACTATATTCCGTAATTGTTCTAAAGCCGCATGAGAAGTCTTGAAAGTTAATTTCCCTTGTGGGGATAAAATAGTGGCAAAAGGAACCATTTCTACCACACAATTACTATAAGCAATCACTTCTAAATCTTCGATAAAATCAGGAGTCCATTCATTTTGCGCTACAGCAATATCCTGACTCTCTAAAGCCGCTAAAAGATGGGATCGCCCTATCCCCGGTAAAATCTCTCCTCTGAGTGCAGGAGTCCACCAACAGCCGTTTTTCCAGCCCCATAAATTCCCGGTAGAGGTTTCTAACCAATTACCCTGACTATCGATTAAAATCGCCTCTTGTGCCCCTAATTGTTGGGCTTTCTGAAGTGCTAACCACGCGCCTAAATAGTTACCCGTTTTATGAGCGGCTAAAGAACGTTGAAACAGAGTATCTTCAGCCACCCATCCTCTAATCCCCTGTTGTTGACGTTGTTCTAAATCTGGGGCTAAAGTTCGTCCCGTAATCCATTCTCGCCCATCGGCAAAGATAACTATCCTTAAAACTGGATAATCTGATAATAATGCCGCTCCTTGTCTAATTCGCTTCCAGTCGGGAAATTGCCAGCCAAACACCTCTATGCTCCTGTGAAGGCGATCACAGTGAGATTGCCAATGAGTTAAAGGGTGATCCAAAGACTGATCATAGACTCGCAGGGTGGTAAAAACCGTCGCCCCATAAATTAATCCCGGATCAGTAATGTTCAAACATAAACTTTCCCCATCCACCAATTCACCGTTATACCAAAACATGAGCAAATAATTAAGAAAATATAAAATTTTCGGAAAATACCTAAAAACTTAGTGTATCTTACTATATCAATAAATTTTAAAACCGCCAGCACCCAAAACTATAAATAGCTGGTATATAACAAGCCCCGAACTCAGGTCGTCTATGGCCTGAGTTTGATATTTTAGGCATATTCAGGAATTTTTTGTCAAAGTTTCTAACCCTCAAATTTGAAGCGATTATGCCTCTGTTACCCGAAGTTAAGGATTTCCTCCAACAATATCAACAATTACCAACCCTAAACCAATTAAGTCCCCAAGATGCAAGAAAGTTAGCCGCTATGGGGTATAAACTCAATCCTAATCGACAGGTAAAGGTTGCTGAAATCTCAGAACGTCTATTACCTAATTATCCGGTCCCTGTAGCTTTACGGATTTACACACCATCTGGCACTCCTCCTTTTCCGGTAGTAGTTTACTTGCATGGTGGGGGATGGGTACTGGGAAATCTAGAAATGGCAGACGGAACTTGTCGAATTTTATGCAAACAAGCGCAGTGTGTCGTAGTTTCCGTCGATTATCGTCTGGGGCCTGAAAATAAATTTCCGGCGGGGGTAGAAGATGCTTATGCAGCAACTTTATGGGCGAGTCGTCATGCTGATCAATTAAGAGGAAATCCTCAACAACTGGCCATTGCCGGAGATAGTGCAGGAGCCAATTTAGCCGCCGTAGTAGCCTTAATGGCACGTGATCGGGGAGAATTTTCTTTAATTCATCAATTATTAATTTATCCAGTTACTAATTATGCAAATGATACTCCTTCCTATCTTGAATATGCAGTAGGATATGGTTTAACGCCAGAGGATATGGTCTGGTTTTGGCAGCATTATCTGCCCCATCCCGAAGCCGGAAATAGTCCTTTAGTGTCGCCGCTACAAGCAGAATTTTTAGGAGGTTTACCCCCGGCATCGATCTATACTGTGGAATATGACATTTTACGTTCTGAAGCAGAAATTTATGCAGCCAAATTACAACAGGCAGGAGTTAATGTTTTTCATAAATGTTATCCAGGGTTAATACATGGTTTTTTAGGAGTTCCCATTTTAACCCCTGTGACTAATCCAATTTTGTTAGAGATAGCAGAAAATTTAGAGCAAGCCTTGAGAAAACATCATCCTTGAACTTAGCCCACCTTCTGATCCCCATTGAAATTATGTCAACTAAAGATAAAATTCTCTTCGGAATGCTGATCTTTGTCCCCATTGCCATTGTTAGCGAGTGGCTGAAATTATCGCCGATTTTAGTCTTTGTTTTCTCAGCTTTGGGTATTGTCCCTTTAGCCGCTTTTATTGCTGAAGCAACAGAAGAAATTGCCGAGGTAATTGGGGCCACGCTTGGGGGATTATTAAATGCTACTTTCGGAAATTTAACCGAGATGGTTGTCTCAATTGTTGCCCTGAGAGCCGGCTTAGTCGAGGTAGTTCAAGCCAGTATTTTAGGGGCTATTATTGCTAATTTGCTCTTGGGATTAGGTCTGGCAATGGTGTTAGGAGGTTTACGCTTTGGGACACAAAATTTTGAGCCAGAAGTTGCCCGTCTAAATGGCTCCTCTTTGCTGCTGGCTATTCTCGTTATGCTAACTCCAAGTGCGATTCACTATACATCAGTTGGGCTGCCCTTATTACCGATTCAAGAGTTTTCTTATGTCGCCTCGATTTTATTACTCATTTGTTATGGTTTGAGCATAATTTATTCTCTCAAACCTTCTCAAGATGTGAAAAAAATCAAAGAAATTGAACCGGAAAACCATCAAGAAGGGTCGGATCATGCTGAAGAAAAAAAGTCCCCATTAGGCAAACCGATCATCATTTTGTTGGTCTGTACTCTCGCCTTGGTTGTGGTATCAGAAATTTTGGTGGGCAGTCTAGAAGAAACCGTAAAAGTATTAGGCTTGACTGAGTTATTTACAGGAATTATTTTATTGCCTTTATTTGGAGGCGTGGTGGAATATTTAACTTGTGTTTCAGCCGCGCGAAAAAATCAAATGGATTTATCAGTAGCTGTAGCCATTGGTTCAACTTTACAAGTGGTTTTATTTGTCACTCCCGTCCTCATTTTAGTGAGTTTATTTTTTCCCAGCACTCTAACCTTAGAATTTAACGTTTTTGGGATTTTTTCAGTTGTAGCTGCCATACTGATTACAAATTCTATCAGTTCTGATGGTCAATCTAATTGGCTAGAAGGCGCATTTTTATTAATTTTATATGCCATTTTAGGCGTGGCATTCTACTTACACCCTTAAGGAGAGCTTTCTAAGCTCAAGTGTTAAAAATAAGTAAACGATAAAACCAACAACACAACGGTTAGGTAGAATGTTATAACATTTTTTCAACCTAACACCATGCAAACTACAGCAAGCTCAACAGATCTCTCTTCAAAAACCGTACACCATCAAATTGTCATCATTGGGGGAGGAGCAGGAGGCATAACGGTAGCGGCTCAACTTCTGCGTCAAAATAGTAAGTTAGATATAGCCATTATTGAACCATCCGACAAACACTTTTATCAACCCGCCTGGACGCTTGTCGGGGCAGGACAATATCATGCTCTTGATACCGTTAAAGATGAACAAGAGCTTATCCCCGCTCAAGCTAAATGGCTGAAAGATTATGTAGAAAAGTTAGACCCTGATAATAATTTAGTGGTCACTCATCAAGGAACTCAAGTTTTTTATGATTATCTTGTAGTAGCGGCGGGAATTCAAATTGACTGGCATCTGATCAAAGGATTACCCGAAGCTTTAGGTAAAGGAGGTGTGTGTAGTAATTATATTTTTGAAATTGCTCCTTATACTTGGGAATTGCTCAATAATTTTGCGGGCGGGAATGCGATTTTTACCTTTCCAGCAACGCCCATTAAATGTGCTGGCGCGCCCCAAAAAATTATGTACTTAGCCGATGATATTTTCCGTAAAAACGGAGTCCGTCAGAAAACAAAAATAACTTATTGTGCAGCCACCGCTAAAATTTTTGCCGTTGATGCTTATGCCCCAACTTTAATGAAAGTGGTTGAACGAAAAGGCATCGACCTAAAATTTAAACATAATCTCAAAGAAATTAAAGCGGATAGTAAAGAGGCGGTTTTTGATGTCAGCACTGATGGGGGTGTTCAAGAAGTTACCCTTCCTTATGATTTGATTCATGTTGCCCCCCCTATGAGTGCCCCAGATTTTATTAAAAATAGTAAATTAGCCACACCTGCTGCGCCGGCTTTGGGATGGGTAGATGTGCATAAACATACCCTACAACACAAAGTTTATCCCAATGTCTTTAGTTTAGGGGATGCTTCGTCTTTACCCACTTCTAAAACGGCGGCGGCGGTGCGAGGAGAAGCACCGGTTTTAGTAGAAAACTTACTCGCTTTCATCAATAAACAAGCTTTAAATGGGTATTACAATGGCTATACTTGCTGTCCTTTAGTCACAGGGATAGGCAAAACTATTATGGCTGAGTTTGATTATGATGGTAATCCGATTTCAACGTTTCCCATCGATCAAACTCAAGAACATTACACCATGTGGCTGATGAAAAAGTATGCTTTACCTTGGGTTTATTGGAATCGGATGTTAAAAGGTCAAGCGTTTGAGGGAAGCTTTTTAAGGAAATTACAAGGGAAAAAGTAAAGTTGTTGGTTGCGTGCGGAACGACTTCCGCACCTCAGTAAAAAATTTATTTTATTTAGCGGCTGATGAAAAAGTAGGCTTTACCTTGGGTGTATGCTCCTCAGTTTAAAGGTTCTAACTATTTGAGGAGTTCAACTTTAATCAAACTTAGCTAGAGTGCAAATCAGTTGAGCAATTAGGAGAAGGCAAATGGAGGATACAGAACAACAATTTTTAAGCCCCACTGATCGCGAAGATTTAATGGCAACACTCCATAATCTTAATATTCCTATCCCCACTGAACAGGACCTCGAAACCGAAGAAGTGGTTTTTGATGACGTGCCCACCGAATACACCGAGTCTTATGGAACAGGTGTTCAGCAATTTCCAGGACAATATCAAAGCGAAAGTTAAACTTATTTATTAGCAAAATTTAATTGAAAGATGGGAATTTGAAGTTGAGTAGGAAATAAGTCATTAACGGGTTGCCCAAGCAGTTTATTGTTTACTTGCCCTTGTTGAGAGGAGGAAACCTGTACTTGTCCTGCCGCATTCAGATTTAACACAATCGGGTTAGAAGTAACTAAATTTGAGACCACAGATAATGAATCGTTTGATGTGGCAACAGCAGGAATATTACTGATATTACTGGGCACAATCTGGCTCTGAGCCGTCAAATCAACAGCTTTATTAGCTTTAGATAAATTTTTGTCGGATTCTAAAGCTTTAATAACATAATCAGCTATAAGACCATGTGCTTTAGTCGTGGGATGAGCGCTATCCCAGAAGAGATAATTATCGGCATTAGGACTCTGAGTGAGTTTATGGGTGAGAGGGTTAAATTGAGGATCGTAAAGATTTGTATTTGTTGCGGCTTGAGTTAGATTATCAAATTTGAACGGATTAGACTTTTTAGTTATGTCTTTAAAGAGAGCATTGATATCAATAGAGATAAAGTCAACATCGGTATATGTTTTACTTAATGACTTTATTTCTTTATCCAATTGTTTATTATGCTCAGTCACCAGAGATTTTAATGTTTGAGCCGCATCAGGTTTAAGGCTCAATCCTAAAGGAGTTTGGCTCAAATCAGGTAAATTAAATACCATAATATGCTCAGCATCCATCTGATTAACTAAGGTCGTTAACGTGGTTTTGATATTGCCGATAGTCTGACCGACAGTTTGCTGAACAAAATTTTTAGTATCTTTTTTGGTGTTATCTGCCGATAAGTTTAGACTTAAATAATCGTTTCCCCCAATCCATAAAGAATACAAAGTATCTGAGGGATTAAATACTTGAGTCTGTTTCAGCCCTGTAAGTGCGTCTACCTGTTGTTGTAGTCCTGCTGGGTATTCTGGAGGGAATCCTAAATTTTTACTTCCCGAAGTAGCGCCACCAATGGCAAAGTTAATTGCCTGATTATTTTGAGGAATTTGGTCAGTAAAAGGAGCAAAATTAGTAAAAGGAATATTATTTAATCCGAGTGCGGTGCCAACATAGTCTGACCAGACTGAACCGTTACTAAAGCAACCTTTAGCGTAAAAAGGTTGATCAGGAAACCCTATCCCAGTTGCCTGCTTAGTTAGGTTGTAATAATTGCCATTATCTGTGAGACTATCGCCTAGAAAAACTATGTTATCGATGCCTAAATCTATCATAGTTATTCACTTATTTATTAATTTAAAAGCATTTCTTTCTTTAAATTAAGTTAATAGCTATTTTTTTTTTAGTCAAGCCCAAAAAGGAGTAGTTTTTAAATATTGATAAACTCTTTAAAAATCATCAATAGTCTTTAAAGTATATTGAAAAGTATTTAATAAAAATCACATTAAACCTTATATTTTTAGTCTCTATTGTTCTAAAATTAAGGCTAATTATTGCTATATTTCCGGTTTTTGGGGCTAAAATAAACAAAAATCGGGCTTTTGGATGGTCTTTACACAATCTTTAAAAAGCCCCTCAATATAGCTCAACTTCTTGATGTTAAAAAATATGAACTCTTTCAAAATATTTACTGAGAAGACTGCTAAATATATAAATTTTTATTAAAGTTAGTCGATATCTTTTTAAGAATGATAGTTTCTCTTCAAGATTGCTAATCGTACCCCTCACATTAAAATACAGTTAGCCCCCAAATGACGGTCATCACTGGGGGACTGGCTTAATCAGTTGGTTTATAGGAAATAAAATCGGTGGGCAATGCCCACCCTACAAAAACTAAAGCTTCACTGTCACTGTCTTTACTTCAGTATATTGCTGTAACCCGTACTCACCTAATTCTCGCCCCATACCCGACTGTTTAAAACCCCCAAAAGGAGCAGCCGTATCAAAAGCATGATAACAATTTACCCAAACCGTACCAGCACGCACATTATTAGCAATAGCCAGTGCTTTACTAATATCTTTGGTCCATACCCCTGCCGCTAGTCCGTAGATGGTTTTATTCGCTCGTTCAATGACCTCATCAATATCTTTGAACTTAATAATACTCATCACAGGGCCAAAAATCTCTTCCTGAGCAATTTGCATCTCATCTTGAACATCTGCAAAAACCGTCGGTTCAATAAAATAACCCCGTTCACCGACGCGATGTCCTCCAGTCACTAAATTAGCCCCCTGCCGCATTCCTGACTCAATATAGCTCATCACTTTATCAAATTGAGCTTGATCCACTTGAGGGCCTTGTTTAGTATTAGCATCAAAAGGATCGCCCACCATACGTTGTTTAGCCAGTTCTACCGACTTCGCGACAAACTCGTCATAACACTTTTCTTCCACAAACAAACGGGAACCGGCATTACAACATTGACCTTGGTTAAAGAATAAGCCATGATGCACCCCTTTAATCGTATAGTCTAAGTCGGCATCGGCAAAAACAATACTAGGACTTTTACCCCCGAGTTCGAGAGTAACCCGCTTGAGATTACTTTTAGCCGCCGCTTCCATAATGAGATGTCCCACTTCTGTTGAACCGGTAAACGCGACTTTATCAATATCCATGTGTTTTGAAATAGCGGCTCCGGCAGTGGGGCCATAACCCGATAAAATATTCACCACTCCTGGGGGAAAACCCGCTTCTATAATTAACTCTCCTATTCGTAAAGCCGATAGAGGCGTTTGTTCTGCCGTTTTAAGAACGATAGTATTGCCTGCGGCTAAAGCCGGTGCTAACTTCCACGCTTGCATCAGTAACGGAAAATTCCAAGGAATAATTTGACCGACAACGCCCACAGGTTCGTGACGAGTGTAGCAAAAATAGGGGCCATTGATCGGAATGGTTTTACCTTGAATTTTATCGGCCCATCCCGCATAATAACGATAACAAGCAATCACAAAAGGTAAATCCATACTCAGTGATTCTGTAATGGGTTTACCATTATCTAAAGATTCTAAGCGGGCTAGTTCTTCTTTATGAGCTTCGATTAAATCTGCTAGTTTATATAATAATTCTCCTCGCTCTCTAGCAGAAATTTTCGGCCACTGACCGCTAGTAAACGCTTTTTTCGCCGCGCTTACTGCTTTATCTACATCAGGTGCATCTGCTTCTGCCACATCACAGATTACTTCTCCCGTAGCTGGATTTAATGTTTCAAAGCGTTTTCCGGAGATACTTTCTACCCATTCATTATTAATGAGTAATTGAGTTGGGCCTATTTTTATCTCCTGCTGTGTTCTAGCAGTAGCGACCATAACACTCTCCTTGTAGAATTTTTTAGATAATTTATTCTCATTCTGTAACTTGCTTTACCTTTTAGTCCAAAAATGTATAAATTTTTAACAATAGTTTTATATACCTAGTTTAGATAAAAATTTTTGCATGAGTCTAAAGATGCCCTTTATTTTTAAACCCCATGACTAACTCTCCAGAACCAAGAAACTCTACTACTAATCCTTTAAATCGTCTGTTACAGACGGCTAAACGACCCTCAGTAATTGCTGTTGGGATGACCTCTGTTACCTTAATTGTTATTGGTAATGTAGGGTTTGGTATCTTGATGAAACAAATCCTTCCTCATTGGCTCGAAAAAACTCTCAGTGAGGCCCTTAAGCGACAAGTTTCTCTCGGAAAAGTTGAAAGTTATTCTCTTACAAGCCTTCAACTCGGTTTTTCTTCTATTCCTGAAACCCCTAACTATCCCCATCAATTGACCATTGCTCGCATTGATGCTCAATTTAATCCCTTATTAATTCTTCTGCAACGCCGCTTACCCATTAAAATTATTTTAAGTAATATTGATGGTTATATCAAACAAAATCCTGATGGCAATTGGCCGATACAACCCCTTGAAAAGATTAAACTGCCTGTGGATTTAGACCTAGATTTTGAAATTAAAGATGCCGATATTAACTTACTTCCCCGAGGCAAACAGAAACCTAAACCGCTAACTATTGAGATAGACGGACAAGGAAACTTTCTCGACCTTAAGGGTCGCCAACAGCTACAGTATGATGTAATTCTTGCTTCTCTCAACAACCAAATTAAACTTAAAGGAAAGACTTTACTTCCTACAGGTCAAAGTCAGGTAGAACTGATTATCCAAAAATTAGCTCTAAATGAAATCGCATCTTTAGCGGCTCATTTGCCTTTTCAAGTTAATCAAGGTCAAATTCAGGCTAATGTTAATGCTCAAATTCCTTCTTTTCAAAATATCCAAAATAGTCAAGGCAAAGGAGACTTAAGCATCAGTCAGATTAGTGCTACCACTGTGATGTTAAAAGATCCGATTCAAATTAGTGCTAACTTGGCTGTACAAGACACAAAACTGATTTTTGAAAAATTTCAGTTCCAGTGGCAGGAAATTAAGGCTAATGTCCAGGGATATTTAGATTGGCAAAGCGGCTTAAATTTAGCGATTAATGTTAACCCTTTTAATCTGCATAAGTTAAAAGAAAAAACTGTCCCGTCCTTGCCATTTGCCATCCAGGGAAATTTACAAAGCCAATTCTCAATCAAAGGCAATTTTTCTAATCCTGTCGTGACCGGAACCGTCAACAATACTAGCGATTTATTTTTAGATAAAATTATCCTCAAAAAATTTAACACCACTTTTCAAGCTAATCTAAAAGAACTTAGAATTAAAAGTCTAAAAATTATTCCCGTTGTTGGGGGAGAAATTGCAGGACAAGGGTTAATTCAAACCGAAGGTCAAAAATATATCCATCAGCCAAAAGCTTTTGACTTGGCTAAAATTCCGGTCAAATTTACTTTGAATGCCAATTTACCCAGTGAAAAACTCATCAATGTTTATTATAAACTTCCTTTAGAAACTAGCATAGCCAATCTAAAAGCAAAAGTACAGATAACAGGCACTTTGAAAAGCCCTCAAGCCTTGTTGCAATGGCAACTCCCCAATACCACTGTAGCATCAGTTAATGATATCTCTGGACAAGGAGAATTGTTAATTGCCAATAAAAGCTTAATTGTTCGCCATACTGAATTAAAAACCTCTGAAGGAAAAGTCACCTTAACGGGGTTAGGAAATTTAAAAACCAATCTATGGCAAACTGACATAACCGCTAATTCTTTTAGTTTAACTCCTACAATAGCTTTAGACAGAGCCAATATCCAATTATTAGGAACCTTGAATCAATTAGAACTAGCAAATCTGAGTGGAATGGCTGACTTATCATTAAAAGTTGGGGGCGCAACGGTTGTTTTAAGCAGCCAATTAAAAAAAGGGAATATTAACGGAACCGTTAGCTTTTTTCAACTCGCTTTAAATCCATTTTTAAAAGACTTACCCTTGCCGGTGAAAATCTCACAAACTCGCGCCGCTTTTTCGGGTTCCATTGCTCAACTGTTAACCGATAGAAAAGATAAATTTAAGCCGCTTAATCTTACAGCTAATCTAGAATTACTCTTAGATAACCGTCCCGTTTTCGTTAAAAGCACTTTAAATGACGGAATAGTCAACGCTGATATAACAACAGAAAAAATAGCCCTATCTCCTTTTCTGCCTAACTTAACCATTCCCGTCAGCTTAAGTCGCAGTAAAATTCAGGTAGCCGGGCAAATAACTTCTTTTTTATCCATTTTAAACTTGACCAAAGAAAGGCGAAAAAACTCTTATCAAGACCTGAACATTAAAGCCGATACTCAACTCAACATAGCTGATAACAAAATTAACGCTAAAACCCAGTTAAATAACAATCAATGGCAAACGGA
Organism: Gloeothece verrucosa PCC 7822; assembly: GCF_000147335.1. Taxonomy (NCBI): domain Bacteria; kingdom Bacillati; phylum Cyanobacteriota; class Cyanophyceae; order Chroococcales; family Aphanothecaceae; genus Gloeothece; species Gloeothece verrucosa. The sequence goes on along the minus strand of NC_014501.1, from coordinate 5,449,467 downwards.
AATCTTAGCTTTAAATATCCCTAATACCTCTTTTTGTCCCCCCATAGAAAGCTCTTGCCCTCCCATTGATGCTAAAATTGCTCTTTCAGGAAACCTAGATGATCTTATAGCGGGCAATACTACCATACCCATACAAGCCAAAACCGTATCCATCCAGGTAGAAGGACAAAATATTAAAGCGAATGGAAATATAATTCTAGCAAATCTCTCTACTTTACCCGATGCGAATGTTAACCTCAATATAGAGTATAGTTCTAATTTAAAAAGTCTTGTCCCTTTAGATGAATTAATTTCTCAAATTCCCATTCAGAGAGAATTATTATTAGAACAGTCTAGTATAAGCGGCAAAACTTATTTTAAAGGTCGTTTAATAGGAAAAAATCTGTTAACCGCCAGCAAACCCTTAGAAAATATACAACTGGTTGGCAATGCCGAACTAACTAATTTAAGTATTAATAAACGCTATTTTGAACCTCGTCTAAGCGGTCCCCTCTTTATCTCTGTTCAAAAACAAATATCTCTCGATTTAAAAGGCAAAAAAGACGTATTTGCGTTTACCTTAGAACGTTGTTCTCAAAAAGGCTGTCTTGTTCCCTATATTCCCAACTCCTTTGAAGTAGTGCAAAGCTATAATACAGAAAACCCTGCCAAAATTCGAGGAAAACGACAGGGAGAAAATTTTATTGCTGACTTGCAAGACTTTCCTTTAGAACTCTTGCAAATTACGCCGATAAAAACGTTAGGAATACCTGCCATAGTGTCCGGAAAGGTAGATGCTAATGTAGAATTTAATTTATTTACTTTAAGCGGCATCGGAAATCTAAATATTGAAAAACCCAGTATAGGAAATATTGGCGTAGAATCTTTTGAAACCGAAATAGTCTATAACAAGGGTTTGGCTAAATTAAGAGCATCCAACGTTCTAATTGGCAAAACCCGCTATCAAGTTGGGGCAAGTTTTGATGTGAATACTCAAGCACTGCAAGGTAAACTACAGATTAATCAAGGTAATATTCAAGACTTGCTCGGTGCAACCCATTTAGTCAGCTTACTTGATTCTAATTCAACACAACCCAATAGAGCCGCTACCACAACACAACTTCAACCCTATGCTATTGGAAATGCTAATGCTCCCGTTTCACAACAAATCACACAGTTAAGAGAAAGCGAACAAAAAATTCGGGAACAAGCGGCTAAAATAGAAGCCGGTTTAATTAGACCGAATTTAGATTTACAAGGAAAATTTGAAGCCGAAATCACCTTAGCTGGAACCTTAGAAAATCCTGAACTTAACTTAGAATTTGAAGGAAAAAAATGGGTATGGTTTCCTAAACCCGCCTATCTGAATTTTGTTGAGCCTGTAGGATTAGTCATTCAGGAACCTCAGACATTACCCATTGAAGAAATATCGCTAAAAGGTCACTTAGAAAACGGTCAAATACAAATCAATTATTTATCCAAAATTGGCACAGCCGCCATGACTCTTAATGCTAACTTAAGACAAGACAAGACAAAATGGAATTTTCAAGACTCAACATTCAAAGTAGATAACCTCTCTCTAGACTTACTCAGATACTTCTTTAAACCTCCGCTTGATCTCAGTGGCGAAATAAACGCTCAAGGAGTTTTACAAGGAAATCCCTTAAACCCTGAAATCGTGACTAATTTTGCTTTTAATGAAGGGATTTTAAATGGTCGTACACTAAATCTTCCTATAGAAGGCAATCTGCGTTATAGTAATCAACGTTTCACCCTAAATACAACAGATTCCTCTGCCATTAAAATTTATGCTAGTGTCCCTTATCCTGTAGAACCCAAAAGAAACGATCATCTAGAATTAAATCTCAAATTGACCACAGAAGCTATCACCCTGATTGATCTATTTACTCAAGGGCAATTAAATTGGGTTGGGGGTGAAGCCGAAGTGAACTTAAGCACCACTGGACGTATAGATCTGAGCGAAGAATTTAAGCTCTACGATTTAAAAAGTAAGGGAGAAATTAATTTAAATAATGCTACCATTCAAACCTCCACTCTTCCGCGTCCCTTAATTTTTAACGGTCAACTTACCTTTAATAATCAATATTTAGAAGCTAAACAATTACAAGGAAATATTTTAGACACTCAAGTTGACATCACAGGAATTTTCCCCCTATTTGAACCCTTAGCCAACAATCAAAACCCTCTAAAAATTACCCTGGTGGATGGTAAACTAGACTATAAAGACCGTTATTTAGGTACAGTTAACACAGATATAAAGATTACTGGCTCGGCTATTCGTCCCATTATAGGAGGACAAATTCGGTTTACCAATGGGAAAATATTTTTAGCTCAATTGCCGCAAAAAAAGAAAATTATATCGCCAGTTTATGAGCAGTGGGCAGGAAATATTACTGCTCCAAAATATATTATTAAACCACCCCAACTAGACAATTTACAGATTGTTTTAGAGGACATTAAACTTATCCAAAATCAACAATTACCTCAATATCAGTTTGAGGTCGGTGGGCAATTGAATTTACAAGGAAATTTAGACAGTTTAGCCAATGTTAAACCCAGTGGTAAAATCTATCTTAAACGAGGCAAAGTGTATATTTTAACCACCGATATATTCTTAGCTAGTCAGTATGAAAATACTTTGAATTTCCTGCCTGATAAGGGGTTATTTAATCCTTATTTAGACTTGCAATTAAAAACCTTTTTGTGGGATACAGCTATTGTGGCCAATACTAATAATGAAATTAGTGATGATATTACCAAAAGTAATCGAAAAAAATCCGTAGAGATAACCCTTACTATTCAAGGGCAAGCGGAACAGTTATACACCATCACAGAAACAGTAGAAAAAGCTTGTCAATTTGAAAGTAATAAAGAAACATCCCTGCCAGTTAATCCAACAGTCATCCCAGAAATAAGTCAACAACTAACAGATTGTCTGCGGGTGGCGGCTTTTGTTAATACTGCATCAGACCTTCAATTACTGAAATCTCCCATTATCACGATCAGTAGCAGTCCTCCCTTAACTCAAAATGAAATAAATGTTTTATTTAATCGTTCCTTTTCTCCGGTTTCAGAATCTTTACAACAACAAAATTCCGCCCAACTTCTCGAGATAGGAATCCCTCAATTTGCAGTGACATTAGCTCCCTTTTTACAGCAAGAAGTTTTTGATTTAAATAGTTGGGCATCAGCTTGGTTCAAGTCAAATTTAGGCTTAGAACGGGTACAAATTGTTCCGCTTATACAAACCGGTTATAAATTAAAAGACGGTACTCGAGTGCGGATTTCTTATGATTATTTCACCGATGAAGTAACAGTTAGATACGAAACACGATGGTAAGTAAAGTTTTCTCGGTTTTTTCCTTGCCACCCCCCCTCACGGAAATTTTTGTCCGAGGATAAAACAGTTCTCAGGGCTGTTTCATTTTTAGCTTTTTTCTGCTCTGACCAAAACCTTCAAGTTTCTCTATAGTATAAAAAGAAGTAAAATGTTATGAAACTTCATGCTGATATCCCCCTCTTTGAAACGAGCCTTTAAAGATTCATTACTATTCGGCAACGAACCAAGCCTTGAACTATTCGCCATTCTGAGCGTTTACTTTGTACAGGGAATTTTAGGTTTAGCCCGTTTAGCAGTTAGCTTCTTTGTCAAAGATGAGCTTGGCCTCAGTCCAGCCCAAATGGCGGCACTGCTCGGAGTTTCGGCGCTTCCCTGGGTAATCAAACCCGTGTTTGGGTTTCTCTCGGATGGTTTACCGATTTTAGGTTATCGTCGTCGTCCCTATCTGATTCTTTCAGGGATCTTAGGCACTTTATCTTGGCTGGCCTTAGCAACGGTGGTCCATACCACTTGGCAAACAGCCCTCGCTATCCTCATGGCCTCTCTGTCAGTAGCCATTAGCGATGTCATCGCTGACTCATTAGTGGTAGAACGTGCCAGAGAAGAATCTTTAGGTAAAGCTGGCTCATTACAATCTTTAATGTGGGCCGTCTCAGCGATGGGAGGACTCATTACCGCCTACTTTAGCGGCTGGTTACTCGAACACTTCAGTAACCGTGAAGTTTTTGCCATAACGGCTATTTTTCCTCTGCTGGTGACAGGAATGGCTTGGTTTATTTTAGAAGAAAAAGTTAACTCGAAATCTTCTCAAACACAAGACCAAAGCCTAACTTTAAAACAGCAGGTTCAACAATTGTGGGGCGCAGTAACTCAAAAAGTCATTTTGCTTCCCATCTTATTTATTTTTATTTGGCAATCAACTCCCAGTGCTGACTCAGCATTTTTCTTTTTTACCACTAATGAACTTGGTTTTGAACCAGAATTTTTAGGGCGAGTAAATCTGGTTACCAGTATTGCATCTTTGCTAGGAGTTTGGATTTATCAACGTTACCTAAAAACGGTTTCTTTTCGAGTCATTTTAGGTTGGAGTATTGTCATTTCAACGGTTTTGGGGATGACTAGCCTATTGCTCGTCACTCATGCCAACCGAGCGATAGGAATTGACGATCACTGGTTTAGTATTGGTGATAGTATTATTCTCTCAGTGATGGGAAAAATTGCTTTTATGCCCGTTTTAGTGCTTTGCGCCCGTCTTTGTCCAGCCGGTATCGAAGCGACGATGTTTGCCCTTTTAATGTCTATTTCCAATTTATCTGGGTTAGTGTCTAATGAATTAGGAGCCTTATTAACCCATTTATTCGGAGTAACAGAAACCAATTTTGACAAACTTTGGCTTTTAGTCCTCATTACCAATTTATCCACCCTTTTACCTCTTCCTCTAATTAACTGGTTGCCGGCAGAAGATCCCCAAGCACAAGCCCGACAACTTTATACTTTTGGTCCCGCAGAAGCTTTTGAACATCATGCTCCCGGTTCAACGGTGGAACAAAGCTATATTCCTGAACTTGTACCTGAATTTGCGGCAGAGGAAACCACACCCTAATTGTTAACAGTTAACAGTCATCAACTTTAATCATTCACCAGAGATAATATGTTAATCCGAGAAAAAACAACAGACAAGCCTTATAGTCAAGATGAATGGAAAAAAGGCTATGATTCCCAACCCAATGAATATGACTATTGGGTAGACAATATAGAAGGAGAAATCCCCTCCGAATTACAAGGGACTTTCTTTCGCAATGGTCCAGGTTTATTAGACATTAACGGTACACCCGTAAAACATCCTTTTGATGGCGACGGGATGGTGTGCGCGATTACCTTCAAAAATGGGCGAGTTCACTTTCGTAACCGTTTTGTGCAAACCGAAGGCTATGTCCAAGAAAAAAAAGCCGGCAAATTACTTTACCGAGGGGTTTTCGGCACAGAAAAACCCGGAGGATGGCTCAATAATATCTTTGATATAAACTTTAAAAAAATCGCTAATACTAATGTAATTTACTGGGGAGACAGACTATTGGCACTTTGGGAAGCCGCCGAACCCTACCGTCTTAATCCTCAGAACTTAGATACCCTAGGAATCGACGACCTTGATGGCATTTTAAAACCTCGGGAAGCTTTCGGGGCGCATCCTTGGGTCGATCCCAGTTGTCAATTAGATGGCGGTAAACCCTGTCTGGTTAACTTCTCTATTCAACCGGGTTTATCGAGTAAAATTACGCTGTTTGAAATCAGTTCTCAAGGTAAGTTACTGCGTCGTTATAGCCATATTACCCCTGGGTTTTGCTTTATTCACGATTTTGCCATTACTCCCAATTACTGCATTTTTTTGCAAAATCCTGTTAGTTTTAATCCTTTGCCATTTGTCTTTGGATTAAAGGGTGCAGGGGAATGTGTTCAGTTTAATGCTGATAAACCCACTCGCATTATTTTAATTCCTCGCACGCCCCCTCATAAAGCGGTGAAAGTGTTTGAAGTTTCTGCGGGTTTCGTGTTTCATCACATTAATGCTTTTGAAGTTGGGGATCAGGTTTATCTCGACTCGATTTGTTATCAGTCTCTACCTCAAGTTAAGCCGGATTTAAATTATAAAGAGGTGATCTTTGAAGATTTAGATCCCGGGCAATTGTGGCGCTTTAAGCTTAACTTAAAAGATAATACAGTCTCTCAGGAAATGTTCGAGAGTCAAGCTTGTGAATTTCCTACCATTCATCCGGATAAAGTGGGACGTTCTTACCGTTATTTGTTTATCGGTGCGGCTCATAATAGAACGGAAAATGGGCCTTTACAGGCACTTTTAAAACTGGATGTAAAGACCGGAGAACGTCAATTTTATTCATTTGCGCCTCATGGGTTTGCCGGAGAGCCGCTTTTTATTCCTAAACCCAATGCAACAGCAGAAGATGAGGGCTGGATACTAATGATGATTTATGATGGTAAACATCATCGTTCAGATGTAATAGTATTTGATGGGCAAAATATTAATGATGGTCCTGTAGCGCGAGTTCATCTAAAACATCATGTTCCCTACGGGTTGCATGGTTCATGGACTCCTGAGAGTTTTATTTAATTAGCTCTCTTTTTCAACCCCTCTGTTACCAGTAGATATTTGTAGGGTGGGTTAGCGGCAGCGTAACCCACCGAGATTTTAAGTTATGTATAAAAGTTGAGCTACAATTTTAGAGTTAATTCTCTTCATCAGTTAAATCCCAAGCTTTTGCGATCGCTTTAAGTTCTTCTATAATTTTTTGAGTTTCTTTAATAATCTCTGTTGCTTTTTTAGGATTTTTTCGAAATCCCGCGTGTAGAGCATCATTTCGTAAGTTAGCAAGTGTGTTCCAAAGTCTTCTTAACTGCGTTGTCTTTTTGTTTTCAAGCTTGTTAAATTCCTCTCGATAGCATGATTCTTTACCCTCTTTATTCTTGCCGCCGGTTAAAAGTCTGTCCATTTCTTCTCTATTTGGTTTATGGACTTGCGGATCTATTTTAAAGTGATAGCATAATAAAGAAGGCAACCATTCACGAGCGAGAGATAAAGCTTGTATGATTTGTTCTTTTTCTGCATACCATTCGATTATTTTTAGTTGTTTTAGCAAAGAGATTTTAGCATTATTGGTATTTTCGTAATCTTCAGGATTAGATAAACCAAAACTCCCATAATCTTTTTCCACACGCTCTATTAAAGTAGCAAAGGGAGGTACAGATTGAGAAATAATAGGTATTGCTTCTTTAATCCGCTCAGGCAATATAGCTGATTCCCGCAAGACATCCATAGGTCGTAGTAAATGCAAACCTTGAGCTATTCCTTTAATACTTTCTGCTAAGTTTTCTGTTTCAGGGTTGCTACTGTGTAATAAATTTGCTAATGTTTCTGCATTGCCTGTTTTTAAAAATTGGTCTGTTGCTGTTGTCCATTCTAATAAACTAACAATGGGTAATAAATCAAAAGTAGGGGTTTCATCAGTTTCCGGATTTCTCGCCTCAAATGCACCATATAATAATCCCTTAATTTTGACTTGGCGAACTACTCGTATATAGCTAACAGCAATTAAAGCTACTATAGGTACAGAACGAAAACTATGAGTAATATCAAAAATAACTTCATCTCCATCTTCTAAACATTCAGTAACTTTTTGAAAGATAAACCATATATCTTCAGGACGGTTTTGTTCAGGAATATTAGAGATCGGTTGCAGTTCTACTTTACCTTGTAATCTTTTTTGTAAAGCATTCCAGTTTGATTCGCTTGCTCCCTTCGGTATAGCTGTTTCTACTGTATTAGTTAACAAAACATAGAGACTTTTAGGCTGATAAAATTTAACTAACGCTTCTTGAAAAAAAGGTGTTTTCCATTGAGCATTACCTAATGGGCTAATATAGGTAGTTTCTTTGTAAGTGTTAAAGCCGAGAAAAGATATAATTTTCATAATCATTACCAGAAAATATAAAACTAATAATTAACAACAAACTAATTACTGATTGTCTTAACTCAGCTTCTTCTTGGTTAGCACCCGCTAAAAATAAGGGTGTAACCGTCTCCAAATCAAAAGTAATTGACGGCATGATTTAATTTTTTGAGTTAATGAGCAATATGAAGGGCAGGGCACATACTTAACTAGCATTCCCAATTTTCCCTCAAAAATTAACACTCCTCTTCAAATTTTCCTGATACATCCTCACCAATAACTGTGCTTACCGTTGCAGCATTGGAACTCAATTAATTAAATCTCCTAACTGATAATTTGGATCATGGGTAATGCAGACAACATATTTACCCAATTTTGGGTCATATACTGCGATCGCACCATACAAATGTGCTACCTTATGGGTAATCACACAAGCCACCGGTAAAGAAGCAGGACCATTAATTTTTAGAATCTTCCCGCCTTTAAGTTCCCCTTGCTGGATCATCTCCTGTAAACGCTTGGCGGCATCTTGAACTATTTGATCATTCTGCGCTGGAGTGCCAAAGCCTATTTTTAAAACATCACCCTCTAGTTCTATGTGGTAAGTGGTCATATCCGTGATCAGTCGTTTTCTTTATCATAAAGAACTCTGGAAACCCTCTTTTCCAACTCCTGTTTTCTTTAATTATGTCTAACTTAGTTTTTGATGAACCCCCTTATCCCCAACTTTTACCAACGTTAGTCCAAACCGATTCAGTTATCCTATTTATGTTTCTCGTCCACAATTTTAATTATATTTTTTTTAGGTAGATTAGATATTGATTGTGATAAAATAGAAATAAATATTTTTTTATTACAAGAAACCTTAATGATCAGTCAAGACCCAACAAAACGAAAACTTTTATCAGCCGTCAGTCACGGTTCTATATTTTTTAGTGCAACTTTATTAGCTGTGGGGATTCCTATTGCTATTTTGTTAGTATCAGATGACCCAATTGTCAAAGAAAATGCTAAGGAAGCTCTGAATTTTCATTTAAATATTTGGCTGTATGGTATTATTTTTGCCATTTTAATTATTGTTTTAATTGGCTATGTACTCTTGGGGATTTTAGGATTAGTGAGTTTAATTATGCCTATTATTGCTATTCTTCAAATTCTTGGAGATGCCAATAAAGTATACCGCTATCCCTTTATTTTCCGAGTATTGTAAAACACGGTTGTGGGGAGAAGTTAAGCCGCCTCAATTATACTCTACTCAAAAAATATAAAAAAGATGAGATTTAATTAAGCCGCTTTCAATTCTAAGTGATAATTATCTTATCTGGGTTTTGAGTGGAGTCAATAAAGATTAATGAGCAAATTTTCTCTATGGATCAGGGCACTAATATTGACCACAGTAGTCTTTTTTGCCCTGTATTTGGTTAATCCTTCCGTCAAGGCTAATACTATTCCGATTCTCAATATTGCCTCTGATCCCGCCCTTAACTTGAAAAGTGATTCTACCATTAAAAAATTTTCTGATACTGAAGGGCCCGCAGTTTGGGCCATGGGAGTTTTAGTCACCTTAAAACTACAGGGAAAAGATTCTGGAGGCGCTTATTCTATTTTTGAAGATTTTATCCCTCCCGGAGTTGGCACACCGCTTCATATTCACACCCGTGAAGAAGAGTTTTGGTATGTGCTTGAAGGCCAATTAACTTGGAACGTCGGCGATAAACTTTTTCAAGCGACTCAAGGAGATTTTATCAATACACCTCGGGGTGTTCCCCATCGCTTTCAAAATAGCGGTAATAAACCGGCTCGAATGCTTTTAGGTTATTCCCCTGCTGGTTTTGAACAATGGTTTTTAGATGTGGGTAAACCAGTTAGTGATCGTAAAGCACAACCCCCCAAAATTACTCCTCAAGACATTGAAAAAGCTGTAGCGGCGGCTAAAGAATATGGAGTCAATTTTGTTAAACAATAATTTCTTTTAGGTCTGTGTAAGGAACTGAGAAAAAGCTTAAAGGATTATCCCATGATTTTGGGAAAATTTATCTAACTCAGGCATCCAAGGGAGGTCCGTCACCCCATAATCATAGCCTAACTGATTTAAAAGCGTGGTTAGTTGTCCTCGGTGATGGGTTTGATGATTAAATAAATGTACTACTAGCATCCAAGCGGGCAAAGTTTGGCTTTTTTGATAGGCGTTACTGTAGTATTCAAAAGGCGCGGCTAACCATTCTAGGGATAATTGTTTTGTCCATTCAATAATCTGTTGATCAGTTTTCTCTCTTTCTTGTCTTAATTGTTCAAACTCAGGATAGAGCAATTCTTTTATATTTCCTGAAAAAGATTGATTTAGAAAACGACTGATCCAGACTCTATCTCCATACAATAAATGATCGAGAGTCCCCTGAATTGATTTAAAAAATGCCCCTCTATCTTTTTTCCTTTCTTCATCGGGAATGGTCGCACAAAGCTCATATAATCTCTGATTCATCCATTGATTATACTGTGCCATCATTTGATAATAATTTTTCTCAAGCATTGGCAATCCCTATTAATATTAATTCAACTTCTCAAACTGCTATCTAACCAATGATTATACCAGTCAAGAAAAAAGAGCGGCTCTGCTATTTCTTGTTGCTCTTCCTGGTCATCAATATCTTGGTCCTCACCATGAAAAAATCCACAAGCGATTAAATCACAGGGATAAATACCCCCATCATTAACCCGGTCATCAATCCAAATAGTTCCTCGATAATCTCCTGTAATCACTAAATGGGCATTAATCCCACAACCATAGTCAGCAATAGCTAGGGTTCCCGCCATCAGTTTTTGACTTAAATATTGCCAATCTTCTTGGTTATTTCCTGTATTTTTTATCTGACTTTCCCAGTCTTGAGAGGTTTGATAGAGCGGCAAACATTGAGGAGAAAAAGCTTGACTAAAATAATTATATTTCTCAGCTAACTTTTCAGGAAGCATCCCACTTTCATATTGTTTCTCTAAAATCAATGTTTGTTCATCAAGTAAGTCTTCGGTTTTTAGCTGAAATAGTCCGTAACCCGGACCAGCCCCCCCATTACCCACTTCTAATAAAAAGTGACGATAATCTTCAGGAAAAGTCATCTGATATTGCTGTTCAAAATTACGGAGACTAGAGGGGGATAAACAGGGATACAGTTGATATTGATGAATCTCTGAGCCATGAATGTTTAGACTTTTGTCAAACTCAGCAAGTCGAGTTAATTTATCTTTGATTTCATCAAGACGAAAGTTATTAGTCATTGCTGATGATTTTGTTGAGGTTTGACTTTTTTAAAGCTGCAAACATAACTCCCGAAAATGATCGCCTCGATGTTCAAAACTTTGATACTGATCGAAACTAGCACAAGCGGGAGATAATAACACCACTCGAGCGGCTTTATCTGCTGCTAAATCGGCTCCCCGTTGGACGGCCTTATCCATAGTTTCTACAATTTCATAACTATCATAGCCAGAATCGTGCAAACGTTGAGCAAAAGTAGAAGCGGCTTCTCCAATTAATAAGACGGCTGCGGCTTTAGCTTTAATGAGCTTAATCCACTCTGTATCATCGCCTTTTTTGGCTTGTCCACCAGCGATTAAAATAGCGGGGGTTTCCACAGAAGATAATCCCACCACAGCAGCATCATAATTAGTGGCTTTACTATCATTAATATAGGCTACGCCGGCTCGAGTCCGGATCAGTTCTAAGCGATGAGGAACGCCTGAAAAAGTGGCCATAGTTTCGGTGATCGCTTGTTTATCCACTCCAGCTAACCGAGCCGCCGCTACCGCCATCAATAAGTTTTGTTGATTATGTTCTCCGACCATTTTAAAAAGATTAATTGGCGCAATTAATTCTCCAAAAGCCACCACCCAATTATCCTGAAGATAAACGCCTTTGCTCGGATCACACAGTAAAGCTTCTTTTCCTTTTACAGTTGTCCAATAAGCGTCTTGCCACTGAGTTAGGCCCATATTATGTAAATAGGGATCATCTCCGTTGAAGATTTGACGACGGCAGCGATGGAGTAAAGCCGCTTTGATATTGTAATAATTGGAAAGGGTTTTGTGCCGCTCGAGATGATCGGGGGTAAAAGTTGTCCAAATGCCAATTTTGGGAGATAAGTCCAGAGAAGATTCTATTTGATAGCTACTAATTTCAGCAATAATCCAATCGTAGGGTTTTTGATCTTGTTTTAAGACTAACTCACAGGCGGCATAACCGATATTGCCACAAGCGGGGGCGTGGAATCCTGCGGCTTGAAAAATAGCCGTTACCAGTGCGGTTGTAGTGGTTTTCCCATTAGTTCCTGTGACTCCTACCCACTGAGAAGGTTTTAGAGAACGCCAGGCGAGTTCTAGTTCTCCAATGGTATCAATTCCTTTTTCTCGGGCTTCTACTAATACAGGAAGGTCCCAAGGCACTCCTGGACTCACTACGATCAGATTTGGTAACTCATTAGGGTCTAGAGTTAGCGAGTCTCCCAATTTAACCGTAATACCTTCTTGTTGTAGTTGTTGTTGAATTTGTTGCAAACTGAGAGAGCAGGAGCGATCACTTAAGATAACCTCCCAATTTTTTTGCTTTAATACTCTTGCAGCCGCAATTCCTGATCTTCCGAGTCCAATAATGTTGGCTTTGGGCATAGATTCCGCAATACCAGTCCCTAGTCAAAGTATTCTTTATCCTACCGTGCAACTGGACTAATTAGATCCTTGAAAAACTTACCACTTTCGCACTCCAATCTGTTTAAGGAGTCTGTTAATATGACGATCACTAATTTCAATGCCTAATTCTTTGGCTAAATGATGACTTAACCATTTAGCTGTCCAACGGCTAAAGGCATATCCACAGGCTTTAGGACTTTGGGTCACTAATTCTTTTAACCGCTCTAGATATTGGTCATTGATGGCTTTAGGACGACCGATGGGTTGCTCTTGCCAGTGCTGTGCTTGGCCTGTGCGAGCCATTAACATCCAGTGTCTTGCGGTGCCATGACAACAGCCCAGCATTTGACAAATTTCGGTTTGGCTTTTTCCTTCATCGGCTAACAGCATGATTTGTAGGCGCTGGCGGTATCGTTCGGCTAAATTGGGATTTTGCAGACTTTTGAGGAGCAATTTCTTCTGAAAGGCTGTGAGATATCTGCCGCTATGGGAAGACTCATTGTCCTTAATTTCTTCTATAGATGTTAGCGTTACTGTATTCATGGCTACATTTTGCTCGCATTTGACAAATGGGAGGTTGATCAGTTACCTAACATCTCCAACGCCAATCCTGATCAATTCGGATATTATTACAATAACTTTAAATTTCTTGACATTTTTCTCAACATTACTTTTAACACCAAAAAAAATGACCCTGATCTACTTAAAAAGTAGCAGGATCGGTGCAGGTATGAATTTTAACTAAGACTATTAGCAGATTAAGCTAAAACAAATTGATCCTAGTTGGCTCGTACCTTACCACATTCCTCTAACTGGTTCGGGTGCAGGAGCGGGTTCAATCACTACTGATCTTTGTTCTAAAGGAGGAAGTCCAAAAGGTTTGGGGTCCCAATTAAATGCAGAACGTTGAACTTCTGGAACTTCACGAAGTTGTAAGCGGGAAACCCAATAAGGATGATAGCGCTGAACAACTTGCCAGCGACCATCTTCGTAAACGACACCAACGTCATCTCCAGGTGCTGGATAGCCGACGACATTAGCCTCTGAGCTACTAGCACCAATTACCCGTCTGGCTACGGTACCAGTAGCTGAAATATTGATGACTTTAACTTCGCGATCACCGACTGCCACAGGTTGAGGAAATTCAATATATAAAACATTACCCGAAATGCCTCTGACTCGGCCTACATGATATCTATCAGGATTTAACTGGCTTTCTTTGGCATATACCTCATGGCCTCTCAATTGGCTGATTAATACAGGGGCGGATTCAGCTTTAGCGGGAGTAGGACAAAAAGCTGCTAAAGAAAGTAAGGCAATGATACCTGTTAATGTGCGAGAAGTGTTAGTCACGATAACCTCACTGAAAAATCTTAAATGTTGTTTCCAAACTGAAGGAGTTTCTTGGGACTTACCTAAAACGTTACTTAACTTTTTTGGGTAACTCTTGAAAATTTAAGATTTTATTAATAATGCTTCAACAGATAGACAGATTTAATCCCGTTTAAAACGACTCAAGATCTTGTCTAACCATTGGTCTTTAATCGATGGCTTAGAGGAAGTCGTTTTTTCAGTAGAGGAATGGTCAGAGATTACGGTTTTTGATTCGTCCTCTCTGGTTTCTGTAAGGGTTTCGAAGCTTCGTTCGCTTTCAACAGGTGCAGGAACTGTGGATGTTTTGTCTTCTGGCGTAGGTATTATTTCTTCAAATTCAGAGGGGTTTACTTGAGGAGTTTTTTCCTCAGTAATAGCTGATTGTTCTTGTGAAGAAGAAACCTCTTGTGGAGATTCTTGTACAGAAAAATTTTCTTGAGAAGTGGGTGCTTCTTCGTTTAAAGAAGACTTGGCTGGCGGCTGTTTTGTCTCAGTTACATCAGGTACAGTTGCAGGGGTTTCAGGAGTAGGAGAGATGACTTCGGGCAAGATTTGTTCTTGAGAATCAGCCGGAATTGCCGGTAAGGTTTCTGGTTCTTCAGTAGGAATTTCTTCTCCTGATGTAGAAGGTAAACTCGGTAAAGTTTTTTCTTCTTCAAGAGAAGTATTTTGGGGTAAGGTTTCTTTTTCTTCAGTGGGAATTTCTGGTGGCGCTTCTAATGGATTTGGCTCGGGAGTAAGAACCGGCATGGGAAGCGGCTGAACTTTTGCCGTTGGATCTATTATCCCTCTGGCTTGTTCAAGAGATAGTTCACCTCGAACTAATTTTGATAAAGAATCTTGTCCGTTTGCGCTGTAGGAAATTAATCGTACTGTGTTGTTATATACATTACTAATTGCCTTACCTTGTTCATCGAGAAATTCTAATTGAATCCAATTAGAACCTTCTTTAAATCCTTTGAGATAAACTGGTTGCCAATTATCCAGCAGAAAACTTTCACCATTAATCGTCACACGAATCCGCCAATCAGCAATCTCATCTTCAGGATTTTCTTGCGCTATTAAGTGTAAGGGAGCATTGGTTAGATAAAAATCTAACAGAATGGGTTCTGCTCCATAATTCCCATTAGGACTACTGTAGGTCAATAAGGCAAGATTAGAGTCAGGATGATTGTCATCGGTTTTGGTAAAAATGTGAAAGGTGGTTTGAGCGTAAGCCCCTTCATTTTTAAAACTTTCATGCCAAGGTCGAGAAGCAAAAACTCTTAAGGTATGGGTTCCTGGGGCTAAATTTTCTAAAACAATCGGGTTTTCAAGGTCATAAATGGCTTGATAGGGTTCGTTATCCAAAATTAGTTCTAGATAAGGCCCCATTTCTAAGTCAGCATCTTTAAAAATCGGTAAGTCTTGGACTTGTAATTGTACTTTTACTGTGGTACTATCCAAAACCTGCTCAGACTTGGGGCTGATAATAGACACTTGAGGCTGGTATTGCTGTAGTGCTGATTCTAATTGTTGAATTAGGTACGGGGGACTGACTTCACTGAGTTTCCCTTTTCCTGTGGTGAAAGATTCTGTGACTTGTTCGACGCTCGATAGATCAGGCGGTGTCAGGCGCTCACTACAGCCTGTTACGCTCCAACTAAAGGCTAACAATATTATTAAATATAACCAAATTCTTTTCATTGAGATTAGTCTATTGTATAAACCCAACACGCTATCCCCTCCAGTATTTTCTTGCCGAGTATTAATTTTACTCAATCATCTGGAGATTTTTTTCAATATGCTCTATTGAAAATTTTCTGGATAGTCCATAGCATAATTTGTCATCTTGCTGTTGAATATGAAGCAAGTATTTCATTATGTTAAGAAACGTAGGTTTTGCTTGACTTTTGAGTCAAGAGTCTATGCTTACAAGCCAAGTGAGAGACTGGATTGGGAGAAATTTTAATTATTGTTAAGTAGTCCCTACATAAAACCGGACTACCCCTTATCATCAACTATTGATGCTTTTGCCTATAATCTAACTAAGACAGGCAAATCAAGCTACATTAAAAAAAAAGCAACGTCCTTGACAGTGCTTTTAATGTGTAACAAAATCAACCTCAAATAGTAAAAACCTTAAGTTCATTGTCGAGAGAGGAGAATCCTCATGACAATCAGTCCTCCAGAGAGAGAGGGGAAAGTCAAGGTAACGGTGGATAACGATCCCGTACCTACCTCATTTGAGAAGTGGGGACAACCCGGACACTTTGACCGTACCCTGGCTCGTGGGCCCAAAACCACCACTTGGATTTGGAACCTACACGCCAATGCACACGATTTCGATACCCAAACCAGCGATCTAGAAGATATTTCTCGTAAAATCTTCAGCGCTCATTTTGGTCACTTAGCAGTGGTATTCGTTTGGCTCAGTGGAATGTACTTCCATGGGGCACGTTTTTCTAACTATGAAGCCTGGTTGACCGATCCAACCCACATTAAGCCCAGCGCTCAAGTGGTATGGCCAATCGTCGGTCAAGGAATTTTAAATGCTGATGTCGGTGGAGGTTTCCACGGAATTCAGATTACTTCTGGATTCTTCTATCTCTGGCGAGCTTCTGGGTTCACCAATAGCTATCAGCTATACTGTACCGCCATCGGCGGATTAGTTATGGCTGCCCTGATGCTATTTGCTGGCTGGTTCCACTACCACAAGAGAGCGCCTAAACTGGAGTGGTTCCAAAATGTGGAATCCATGATGAACCATCACCTGGCTGGCTTGTTAGGTTTGGGTTCCCTGTCTTGGGCGGGTCATCAGATCCACGTTTCTCTGCCCATTAACAAGCTTTTGGATGCCGGAGTCGCCCCAGCAGATATTCCTTTACCGCATGAGTTCATCCTCGACCCAAGCAAAATGGCGGAATTATATCCGAGTTTTGCTCAAGGGATTCTGCCCTTCTTTACCTTGAACTGGGGAGTCTATTCTGACTTCTTGACCTTTAAGGGAGGATTGAACCCCGTCACAGGTGGATTGTGGTTGTCGGATTCGGCTCACCACCACGTAGCGATTGCCGTCCTGTTCATTATTGCTGGTCATATGTACCGCACGAACTGGGGCATCGGGCACAGCATGAAGGAAATCCTAGAGGCACACAAAGGCCCCTTTACTGGGGAAGGCCACAAGGGTCTTTATGAAATCCTGACCACCTCTTGGCACGCTCAATTAGCGATTAACCTAGCTCTACTAGGCTCGCTGACAATCATCGTGGCGCATCATATGTACGCCATGCCCCCCTATCCTTACCAAGCCATCGACTACGCGACCCAGTTATCCCTATTCACTCACCATACATGGATAGGCGGGTTCCTAATCGTCGGGGCCGGGGCACACGGCGCGATCTTTATGGTGCGGGATTACAAACCTTCCCAAAATGTTGACAACTTACTCGACCGAGTAATTCGTCACCGGGATGCAATTATTTCCCACCTAAACTGGGTCTGTATTTTCCTAGGCTTCCACAGCTTCGGTCTATACGTCCACAATGACACCATGCGGGCTTTAGGTCGTCCTCAGGATATGTTCTCTGATACGGCGATCCAATTACAGCCAGTTTTTGCTCAATGGGTACAACATATCCATAGCGTCGCTCCAGGAGCAACAGCACCTCATGCTCTGGCACCCGCAAGTTATGCTTTTGGCGGTAGCACAGTAGCCGTAGCCGGAAAAGTAGCGATGATGCCCATTGCCCTAGGAACAGCAGATTTCTTAGTGCATCACATCCACGCCTTCACGATTCACGTAACTGTGTTGATTCTGCTTAAAGGCGTACTCTATGCTCGTAGCTCTCGCCTCATTCCCGATAAAGGCGAACTCGGCTTCCGCTTCCCTTGCGACGGTCCAGGTCGCGGCGGCACTTGCCAAGTATCAGGCTGGGATCATGTGTTCCTCGGTCTGTTCTGGATGTACAACTCCATTTCAGTCGTAATTTTCCACTTCAGTTGGAAGATGCAATCTGATGTTTGGGGATCAGTCCTGCCAGATGGCACAGTCTCTCATATTACCGGTGGAAACTTTGCCCAAAGCTCTATTACGATTAATGGATGGCTTCGGGACTTCCTCTGGGCCCAAGCAGCGAACGTAATCAACTCCTATGGTTCGGCTCTGTCAGCCTATGGGATTATGTTCTTAGCTGGTCACTTTGTCTTTGCTTTTAGCTTGATGTTCCTCTTCAGTGGTCGCGGCTACTGGCAAGAACTCATTGAGTCCATCGTTTGGGCACACAATAAACTGAGAGTAGCTCCCTCGATTCAGCCTCGCGCTCTGAGTATCATTCAGGGTCGTGCTGTTGGGGTAACTCACTATCTGTTAGGAGGAATTGTTACTACTTGGGCATTCTTCCTAGCCAGAACCCTATCAATTCAATAAATTCCCCTGCCAATCCTAGGGGAGAGGTGAATCAATTTTTCCTCAAGGATTGGCAGCTTACTCGCCTCTACCCATTTCCGAAAAGGCAGTAAAATCAATCTATAAAAGAGCGGCTTTGATACCGTACTTTGACGTCAAACCTTCTGAAGCTCAAAGTGACAGAAGGCGAGGCAAAAAGAAAATGAGTAGCAATTGTGCATCAGCCTCATTTTTAAGAGAGGAGAATTTCCTAAACAGCTATGGCAACTAAATTTCCCAAATTTAGCCAGGATTTAGCGCAAGACCCGACAACACGTCGGCTCTGGTATGGGATAGCTACAGCCCACGACTTTGAAAGTCATGATGGAATGACAGAAGAAAATCTCTATCAAAAGATTTTCGCCTCCCATTTCGGTCACATCGCCATCATCTTTCTGTGGACATCCGGCACCATATTCCACGTAGCCTGGCAAGGTAACTTCGAGCAGTGGATTAAAGACCCCGTAAATATCCGTCCCATCGCCCACGCAATTTGGGACCCCCAATTCGGACAACCGGCAGTAGATGCCTTTACCCAAGCGGGAGCATCCTATCCAGTAGATATCTCCTACAGTGGGGTGTATCACTGGTTCTACACCATCGGGATGAGAACTAATGGAGACCTCTACACAGGCTCAATATTCTTATTGATTCTGGCCTCTCTGTTCTTATTCGCCGGCTGGCTACACTTACAACCCAAATTCCGCCCCAGTCTAGCTTGGTTCAAAAATGCTGAATCCCGCATGAACCACCACCTAGCCGGGTTATTTGGGGTAAGCTCCTTAGCCTGGACAGGTCACCTAGTACACGTGGCTATTCCTGAATCTCGGGGTCAGCACGTCGGTTGGGATAACTTCTTGTCTGTACGGCCTCATCCAGAAGGTTTGTTGCCCTTCTTCACGGGAAATTGGGGAGTATATGCCCAAAACCCAGACACAGCAAATCATGTGTTTGGAACCTCAACCGGAGCCGGAACAGCAATCTTAACCTTCTTAGGTGGGTTCCATCCTCAGACAGAATCCCTGTGGTTGACCGATATGGCTCATCACCATTTGGCGATTGCGGTGATCTTCATTATCGCTGGGCATATGTACCGCACCAACTGGGGTATTGGACACAGCATGAAGGAAATCCTCAATGCTCACAATCCTCCAGCCGGAACACCTTTTGGTGGACTGCTCGGTGATGGTCACAAAGGAATCTACGACACCTACAACAACTCGCTGCACTTCCAACTCGGATGGCACCTAGCTTGTTTAGGCGTTGTGACCTCTCTGGTGGCGCAACATATGTACTCGATGCCGCCTTATGCATTCCTAGCTAAGGATTACACCACTCAAGCCGCCCTGTACACTCACCACCAGTACATCGCCGGATTCTTGATGGTGGGCGCATTTGCTCACGGCGCGATTTTCTGGGTCAGAGATTACGACCCTGAAGCTAACAAGAATAATGTGTTAGCCCGGGTACTTGATCACAAAGAAGCGATCATCTCTCACTTAAGCTGGGTATCGTTATTCCTCGGTTTCCACACCTTGGGACTCTATGTTCACAATGATGTGGTAGTAGCCTTTGGAACTCCAGAAAAACAAATCCTCATTGAGCCAGTATTTGCTCAGTGGATTCAAGCGGCTCATGGAAAAGCTCTCTATGGCTTTGATGTGTTGCTGTCTAATCCTGATAGTGTTGCCTACACGGCCTATCCTAACTACGGTAACGTTTGGTTACCCGGTTGGTTAGAAGCCATCAACAACAGCACTAACTCTCTGTTTTTAACCATTGGACCGGGTGACTTCCTGGTGCACCATGCGATCGCTCTAGGACTTCACACCACTACCTTAATTCTGGTCAAAGGGGCTTTAGACGCTCGCGGTTCCAAGCTGATGCCCGACAAGAAAGACTTCGGTTATGCCTTCCCTTGTGATGGTCCAGGCCGTGGCGGCACTTGCGACATTTCGGCTTGGGATTCGTTCTACTTAGCTATGTTCTGGATGCTCAATACCCTAGGCTGGTTGACTTTCTACTGGCACTGGAAGCATTTAGGCATCTGGAGTGGTAACGTGGCTCAGTTCAACGAAAACTCCACCTATTTAATGGGTTGGTTCAGAGACTACCTCTGGGCGAACTCGGCTCAATTAATCAACGGTTACAACCCCTACGGCGTGAATAACCTCTCGGTTTGGGCTTGGATGTTCCTGTTTGGACACCTCGTCTGGGCAACCGGTTTCATGTTCCTGATTTCTTGGCGGGGATACTGGCAAGAATTAATTGAAACTCTGGTGTGGGCGCACGAACGCACACCGTTAGCTAACTTGGTACGTTGGAAAGACAAGCCAGTAGCCTTATCCATTGTTCAAGGTCGTTTGGTAGGTTTAGCTCACTTCACTGTGGGTTATATCCTCACTTACGCCGCCTTCCTAATTGCTTCTACTGCTAGTAAGTTCAGTTAATGAATTTCTAGTAGTTAGGTAATTAAAATCCCCTGCCCTCGGGTGGGGGATTTAGCTTTTTGTTATGTTACTGTAAATTCTTTTTCCATTTAGCTAAATATAAAATATATTTGACATTTAGGATAATACAGGCGGAGTCAGGTAAAGATTAATGAAGTTTAGATAAAAGCTTGGGAAACTTTGAGTCTGCCTTATGGCGGGCTTAATGGCCTCAAAACCCAATAATCACCTAAGCTAACCTTGCCATTTCCAAGGTAAAAATTGTTAAACTCTTTGAGAAGGATTACTTATCTTACTCCCCTCTCTCAAATCTTCAGAAGGCAGTAAGATAAATCTATAAAAAGAGCGGCTTTAATTCCGTCTTTCAAGCTCAATCTTTTGTAACACAACTTACAGAAGGCAAGGCAAATAAAAAATGAGCAGTAATAGTCTATTAGCCTCATTTTTAAGAGAGGAGAATTTCCTAAACAGCTATGGCAACTAAATTTCCCAAATTTAGCCAGGATTTAGCGCAAGACCCGACAACACGTCGGCTCTGGTATGGGATAGCTACAGCCCACGACTTTGAAAGTCATGATGGAATGACAGAAGAAAATCTCTATCAAAAGATTTTCGCCTCCCATTTCGGTCACATCGCCATCATCTTTCTGTGGACATCCGGCACCATATTCCACGTAGCCTGGCAAGGTAACTTCGAGCAGTGGATTAAAGACCCTGTAAACATCCGGCCCATCGCCCACGCAATTTGGGACCCCCAATTCGGACAACCGGCAGTAGATGCCTTTACCCAAGCGGGAGCATCCTATCCAGTAGATATCTCCTACAGTGGGGTGTATCACTGGTTCTACACCATCGGGATGAGAACTAATGGAGACCTTTACACAGGCTCAATATTCTTATTGATTCTGGCCTCTCTGTTCTTATTCGCCGGCTGGCTACACTTACAACCCAAATTCCGCCCCAGTCTAGCTTGGTTCAAAAATGCTGAATCCCGCATGAACCACCACCTAGCCGGGTTATTTGGGGTAAGCTCCTTAGCCTGGACAGGTCACCTAGTACACGTGGCTATTCCTGAATCTCGGGGTCAACACGTCGGTTGGGATAACTTTTTATCCACCGCTCCTCACCCGGAGGGATTGTTGCCCTTCTTCACGGGAAATTGGGGAGTCTATGCCCAAAACCCAGACACAGCAAATCATGTGTTTGGAACCTCAACCGGAGCCGGAACAGCAATCTTAACCTTCTTAGGTGGGTTCCATCCTCAGACAGAATCCCTGTGGTTGACCGATATGGCTCATCACCATTTGGCGATTGCGGTGATCTTCATTATCGCTGGGCATATGTACCGCACCAACTGGGGTATTGGACACAGCATGAAGGAAATCCTCAATGCTCACAATCCTCCAGCCGGAACACCTTTTGGTGGACTGCTCGGTGATGGTCACAAAGGAATCTACGACACCTACAACAACTCGCTGCACTTCCAATTAGGAATACACCTAGCAGCATTAGGCGTTGTGACCTCTCTGGTGGCGCAACATATGTACTCGATGCCGCCTTATGCATTCCTAGCTAAGGATTACACCACTCAAGCCGCCCTGTACACTCACCACCAGTACATCGCCGGATTCTTGATGGTGGGCGCATTTGCTCACGGCGCGATTTTCTGGGTCAGAGATTACGACCCTGAAGCCAACAAAAATAATGTGTTGGCGCGAATGCTAGAGCATAAAGAAGCGATCATCTCTCACTTAAGCTGGGTATCGTTATTCCTCGGTTTCCACACCTTGGGACTCTATGTTCACAATGATGTGGTAGTAGCCTTTGGCACCCCTGAAAAACAAATCCTCATTGAGCCAGTATTTGCTCAGTGGATTCAAGCGGCTCATGGAAAAGCTCTCTATGGCTTTGATGTGTTGCTGTCTAATCCTGATAGTGTTGCCTACACGGCCTATCCTAACTACGGTAACGTTTGGTTACCCGGTTGGTTAGAAGCCATCAACAACAGCACTAACTCCCTGTTTTTAACCATTGGACCGGGTGACTTCCTGGTGCACCATGCGATCGCTCTAGGACTTCACACCACTACCTTAATTCTGGTCAAAGGGGCTTTAGACGCTCGCGGTTCCAAGCTGATGCCCGACAAGAAAGACTTCGGTTATGCCTTCCCTTGTGATGGTCCAGGCCGTGGCGGCACTTGCGACATTTCGGCTTGGGATTCGTTCTACTTAGCTATGTTCTGGATGCTCAATACCCTAGGCTGGTTGACTTTCTACTGGCACTGGAAGCATTTAGGCATCTGGAGTGGTAACGTGGCTCAGTTCAACGAAAACTCCACCTATTTAATGGGTTGGTTCAGAGACTACCTCTGGGCGAACTCGGCTCAATTAATCAACGGTTACAACCCCTACGGCGTGAATAACCTCTCGGTTTGGGCTTGGATGTTCCTGTTTGGACACCTCGTCTGGGCAACCGGTTTCATGTTCCTGATTTCTTGGCGGGGATACTGGCAAGAATTAATTGAAACCCTGGTATGGGCGCATGAGCGCACACCGTTAGCTAACTTGGTACGTTGGAAAGACAAGCCAGTAGCGTTATCCATTGTTCAAGGTCGTTTGGTAGGTTTAGCTCACTTCACTGTGGGTTATATCCTCACTTACGCCGCCTTCCTAATTGCTTCTACTGCTAGTAAGTTCAGTTAAAAGCTACTAACACTTAAATAATTTTAATCCCCTACCTCAGAGTGGGGGATTTTGATTAAGATAAACAGAATTAGCGAACTTTTGCCGATAGCTGTAGAGTTTTACAGTATTTAAAATCAATTGTCACCAACGAAAATTTCTAGGCATAATAAAATCAGGATAGTCTACCTTCTATATAAAAATTCTCGATAACATAGCCGAGTTAACTGGTCAAGAGTAAAAATATTCATTATGTCGGAAGTCGAATTTCAAACGCCTCAATCCTATAGTCCAGAAGATATCCAGCAAATTCTACACCTGGCTTTAGCTCGCCGAAATGATCAGGAAGAATTATCAAGAGAGCAACTCTGGGAAATTGCAGCAGAATTAGAAATTGAGCCGCTATCTTTAGTGGCGGCAGAACAAGAATGGCTCAAGCAAAAAGCCTTGACCAAAAAGCGCTTAGAATTTACGCAATTTCGGCGCTCTCAGTGGAAGCAAAAAGCCGTTAGGTATGTAATTGTTAATAGTTTCCTTCTGTTTCTCAATCTTTTGAGTGCAGGGACATTATCCTGGTCATTATACATTCTTTTATTGTGGGGATTAGGATTATCTTTAGAGGGATTAAAAACATTTCAGACCCAAGGAGAAGCTTATGAGCAAGCATTTCAACGGTGGCAATTTAAAAATGAAATGAAAGAATCAATGGCTAATCTGTGGCAGAGACTCAAAAAAGCATGGCAAAGCTGAAAAAAGTTAACAGTTAACAGTTAACAGTAATCAGTTATAAGCGATGAGTTTTAACGAGTGACTCCTGCCTCTTGCCTTCTGACTCCTGCCTAATAACTAATGACTAATGGCTAACAACTAATGACTACTACTGCTAATTTTAATTTTGATTCTTGGTGGAACTTTGATTGGTTAGCCCCTCATCCTAACCAAGATAGTGAGTTACTTAAACAAATAGGATTTATTCCTGGGTTAAAAGAATTCTTGATGTTGCGTCAAGTTCACGCCTTAGAACACGCGACTGTTTGGGTGTTATGCGAAATGCAGCAGAGAAGACAACAACCGTCAGCACCAATTACTCTGACATTGGATAATGAAACCTTGGGCGGACTCTCTAGCGAACAGGGATTTTATCTCTATGGTCAAATCAATCGTTTAGACTTACAGAGGGCTGTCAGAGAAGCTCTCCAACGCCTTAAACAAGGAGAATGGCAATTAGCCGTTCATCCTCGCTGTGGAACCAATTTATCCGTTGCCATGCTGCTCACCGCCGGCTTAGTAATTAGCGCTCATCTACTATTACCTAGAGGGCCAATCGAACAATTGTTTGGGTTAGGACTAGCCGCTTCTACAGCAGTTCAGTTAGCGCCTGATGTGGGGATGTCAGTACAAAAATACTTGACCACCTCAATTCCTTTTAATTTAAAAGTGGTAGAAATCGTCCAAACTCAAGACAAGCTTAGGCATCCAGCCTATTTTGTTCGGGTTGATTGGCAAGATTTGCAATAAAACTTAAAATTTACAATGAGCAAGAAGTCCCATTGAAATAGTACGCTTTAATCTAAACGTTTTATTTCATATCATACCTATGGCAATCGAACGCGGATCTAAAGTTAAAATCCTTCGTAAAGACTCTTTTTGGTTTAATGACGTTGGCACTGTTGCCAGTGTTGATAAAAGCGGTATCCTCTATCCCTATATCGTTCGTTTTGAGACAGTTAATTACAATGGTTTCAGTGGCAATGCCTCTGGAGTTAACACCAGTAACTTTGCTGAACACGAACTGCAAGAGGTAGCTCCCGCACCTAAGAAAGAGAAAGCTAAAGCCTAACTCAAGTGCCTGAACTGCCAGAAGTAGAAACGGTTTGCCGGGGTCTAAATCAATTGACCCTAGGGCAACCTATAGAGGGTGGGGAAGTGTTACTGTCAAGGACACTTGCTTACCCCTTTTCTATTGCTGAGTTTTGGCAAGGGATAACAGGCACAAGCATAAACCGTTGGCAACGTCGAGGTAAGTATCTTTTAGCCCAATTAGACTCAGGAGGAGGGTTAGGGGTTCATCTACGGATGACTGGGCAGCTATTATGGGTAAAACGAGAGACTCCCTACCCAAAACATACCCGCTTACGTCTATTTGTCGGACAAGACCAAGAGTTACGGTTTGTTGACATTAGGACGTTTGGTAAGATTTGGTATATACCCCCTAACCAAGCACCAGAAACCATTATGACAGGGTTGCAAAAATTAGGGGTTGAACCCTTTAGTAATGAGTTTTCTCGGGAGTATTTACAGCAGAAGTTAAAAAACAGTCGCCGCAGTATTAAAAGTGTTTTGTTAGATCAGGAAGTGGTGGCCGGTATTGGCAATATTTATGCTGATGAGGCGTTGTTTAAGAGTGGAATTAAACCAAATGCGATCGCCTGTTCTCTAACTCCTGAACAGCTAGAAAAATTACGTTTAGCTATTTGTGACGTTTTGCAAACATCTATTGACAAAGGCGGCACAACCTTTAGTGATTTTTTGAGTGTGACAGGAGTTAATGGGAATTATGGGGGAGTGGCCTGGGTTTATGGTCGTGGCGGAAAATCTTGTCGGGTTTGTGGGACGTTGATAGAACGGGTTAAGTTAGGGGGGCGTTCGGCTCATTTTTGTCCTAAGTGTCAATTATAATTAAATTATGGCTAAAGATACTTTTCATGATTTAGTTAGAGCCGGTTTAGAAAAAGAGGGTTGGATTATTACAGATGATCCCTATAAAATTCAGTTTGCTCGGATTAAGTTTCAAGTTGATTTGGCGGCAGAGCGAATAATTGCGGCTGAAAAAGATAATGAGAAAATTGCTGTTGAAATAAAAAGTTTTTTGAATCCATCAACGGTAAGGATTTTTATGGAGCCTTGGGACAGTTTTTAAGTTATCGTCTGGTTTTAAAACGGGTAGAACCAGAAAGGATTTTATATTTAGCAGTTCCCTTAGATACTTATGACGATTTTTTTTCGTCAGAATTTGTTCAATTAAGCATCAATGAATATCAGTTAAATTTAATTATTTATGATTCTGTTAATGGAGGTTTAGTTCAATGGATAAGTTAAGTCTTTATCGGCAATATATTAAGGATTTGTTATCTAAATATAATTCATCGGAGCCGCCCAAAGAAAACTATGAATCCCAATTAATTTTTGATGAAATAAGAGATCATTATCTGTGGTTAGATGTAGGTTGGAATAAAGCCAAAAGAGTTTATTTTACTGTGGTTCATTTTGATATAAAAGACGGCAAAATATGGTTACAAAAAAACGCAACTGATCTTGATCCTGCGGAAGATTTGCTAGAAATGGGGGTAGATCGCCAAGATATTATTTTGGGGCTACAACCTCCCCATAAGCGCCCTTATACTAAATATGGAGTGGCTTAAATATTATATCGACTAATTTAATCAAAAACCTGCAAAACCCTGAGAAGACAGAAATACTTCATTCCAAGAAGGCGATCTATAATCTCGATTTACAGCTTGATCCACATATCCCACCACATTAGGAAGGTCTTGATAATGAATCTCTTTATTTAAAAATGAAACCAGTTTGTTTTGCCAATCTTCAGGATAATTTCTAATAATCGGATGCTTAATCAATAGCGGCTGATATTCTCCCGCATCTGCATCAACAACAACATCAAGACTCAAAACTCCAAGAGGACGAATAAAAATTCCGGTTGCGGCTATTTTAAAATCACCGTTTAAGGCAGTTTGTTTTAAAACCACAACAAAATGACCGCCTTCGGGGATCTTATAAGGAATTAGACTTTTATCTTCTATCAGTTCCACTTCTACATTGTAGCCTTTAGTCAGACCTTCTTCTAAGCTGATATTTTCATATTCTTGCTGAGGATGAGGAACATAAATAACAAACTTATGTAAATGCTCCCAAGGATTATTAACCGCCTCATCTATTTCATCTTGATAAGCATTATACAGCTTTCGCATTTCGCTACCGAGATAACTCTCTTGATTACAAATATTAATCAGAGAGATATTAATCACGCACTGGTCAAATTTAGTAGCTCCTAGAATATTCATCTCACTTTTTTGCGCTGCGGCTGTAAGGAAATCTACCCCCAGTTTAAAAGCTAAAAAAATACCAAACAGCTTGATCGACTACATTTATACAAAAAGTTAAATCGATCACTAAAAATCAAACTCTTCGAGGTCATCATTTCTTGCACTGTAGCGTCTGCGGTTGGACTTACGAGGACGTGCCACCAGTAAAGGTGCGATCGCGCCTGCAATGATTCCCCCTGCCGCACAACCAGACAACAAAACCCCTAGGGGAAATTGAATCGATTCAAACAGCAAAAATTTTAAGGAGACAGGGGTAATATTTTGGATCGAAAAAACCGCCAGAGTCACCATCCAAACAGCAACCAGTAGAGAAGCAATCAAATTAGTTAAGATATTCATGCTCAATCTTTTATAAATAATTCCTGTTTCTTCTTTTTTTCTTGGGGTCTTGTTTAATTCCCCATTGATAGAGTAAATTTCTCAGACGATAAAAAGACTCTTTAGGAGTCATATCCGCATTTAAAAGCCCTCCATGAGGCCAAAAATTGCCCCCGTCAGCCAAATCCCACCAAGAAATTGCCTTAATATAAGGCTTACTATAACAAAGGGTATAAAATTGTTCTAGCCAATCCGCTTGCACTTTTTGACTCCAAGGTTCATGCCATAATCCTATCGTATCCGGAAAAAAAGAATTTTCATCCGGTTCAGTCGAGGAAGATACCCCCAATTCGGTAATATGAATGGGCTTACCCAATTGACTAAACCGATCTAACATTCGATTAATTTCAAACATATCTTGATCGGGATAATATAACTGTAGTCCAATCACTTCAAAGGGAATATTCGCCGCCATCGTCGCTTTGAGATATTCATAAGGACTATGTTGGGGCGGCTTATGATAAGGAATATTTTCCGCCCAGATGTTACAGTTATTAATAATACGGATGACTTGGGGATTGCCTTGATAAGCGGCATCAGAAGCAATACGAGTTAATTCAATAAACTGATCTAAATTATAATTTAATTTATTAGCCCAGGCGATGCCGTGAGGTTCATTGATAATGTCATAATAAGGAATTTTTTGCTTATAATAAGCCACAATCTCTGTTACCCGTTTCGCCGTGAGTTCTTTAATTTCCTCATAGGATTTATTCATCACCCAGTCAGGAATTCCCGCTTCATGAAACCAGACTAAAGGATGACCTTTAGGAGTAATACGAGATCGCATCAGCCAACTAACCTTTTCATCAACCTCAGCAAAGTTTTTTTGATTCGGTTGCGGCTCAAAACCTCGCCAATAAAAGGGAACAGTGGCAAAATTAAATAAAGCTTTAAAATGCTTATCATACTCACTAGAGTCTTGAGAATGACGAAAAAAATTACAGCCAAAAAGAAAATCTAGACGGGTAGCTTGTTGTTTGATTTTGTATTTTGCCTGAGCAAAAACGGCCTTTTCTCCTGCCCAGAGACTCTCAGCAAGGCTTTTATTATATAAACTCAGTTGAAAATCAAAAATATCGGTAGATAAAGCCTTATTAAGATAATCTTTAGCTCGTTCTAGGCGAGTAGAAACAAAATCGGGAAATTGGATGCCTTCTTCAAGCCAAGTAGAAACCGCTAAGGTAACCCGATGTAATCTAGATTGAGCAAAAGCTAGATTAAGATTTAAAGGAAAATCAGCCGCCGAATAACCTCGACCATTATTATCAGCATAGAGCGTAACTTCACCAAATCCTCTGATCGGCATTTTTAAAGCAATCATAAAAGGAAAAGCAGGAACTTGAGCGAAAAACTTTCCCTCTTCAACCCGCCAAGACAATCTCGGAAGCGGCTCATCGTTAAGATTTAAAAAGTAAAGTTGCGAAAGTTTTTTAACATCTAGAGGTTTTCCCTCGGTATCCCAGACACGAATCTCTATTTCTGGTGCAGCAATAGCCATTACTTTTAAGCTTAATCCGGAATGGGGTGCAATGGTTGCCAGGGTTAAACCTTCTAAGAAATGTAAAACTTGCCGCCGATTAATTCTTACCATAGTTATAGAGACCTAAATTTCCTGACAACCCATACTCGATCAACTCATGTATTCTACCTCTAAGTCTGAGCCTAACACTTCTGAGACACGATTGCTGAAGGGGGTAATTTTTGCCCTCTATGTCTTTTTTACCCTCATCCCAGATAGCAATACTCTCATGGTACAGTGGCCTTGGGTGTTTTTCTGGCAAACCGGCTTACTGTGTTTGGTTTTCTGGTTATTAGCCATCCTTTGGAGTCAGCGAAAAATCCAAGCCTTGGGGAATGGGTTAGACTGGGTAGTTGGGTTGACGCTTATCGGGCTAATTATCTCCACTCTGTTTGCTCAATTTCCTAACCAAGCGCGTTGGTATGCTTGGGCGGCTTTATGTATGCTTGCTGCCCTATACTGCTTAAATCATTGGTTATGTACCCCTAAACGTCGTTATCAATTATTGGTTAAGCAAGGGTATCTCAATATAGCCTTTATCATTGTTAGTTTAACGCTCTGGACAACCCAAACCCTATTACCCCAATTAGCCCGTCTTAATACTTTTAAACAATATGGCGTTAATTTATCTTTTGATTTTTCGGTTTTAGAGTTACGCAATTGGGCCCCATTAGGACATCAAAATTATGTGGCGGGATATTTATTATTAGCGATTCCTTTATTAGTGAGTTTGAGTATTTTAGAAACCTCGAAAAAACGTTGGTTGTGGTTCAGTGGGGTAGGATTGGGATTATTGGATCTTTATACCACCAGTTCTAAAGGCGGTTGGTTGGGATTAGCGGCTTTATTTGTGTTTGCTGTAGTAGTATTGTTGTTAAAAAGTAATCTTCCTCGTCTTTGGTTAGGAATAGGAAGTTTTATTGCCTTCATAATTATATTGTTATTAGCCTTAACTAACAATCGTCTTTTGCTTTTAATTAAACAGGTAATAAGCGGTCAAACCGGCGGAGAATTAGCCTATCGTCTCATCAATACTGACCTAGGTTGGCGCATGGGCATTGAGCATCCTTTCTCAGGAATTGGATTAGGAAATGTGCCTTTGTTGTATCAAAAATATCGTCCGATTTGGGCAGGGCGCGAATCAGAATTAGCTTATCAGTTACACAGTACCCCCGTGCAACTCTGGGCAGAATTGGGAATTTGGGGCATTTTCCCCCTCTTAGAAGCCGTGATTCTGTTAACTTATGCTCTGTTTCGTTATGCTACGCCGCTAGAAAAAACCGATCAGATTTTTATTTGGGGTTTGTCTGGTGCCTTATTAGGATATGGAATGATGAGTTTAACCGATTATCAGTTAGATAATATTAGTATTAGTGCAACCCTGGTTATTTATATTGCTTGTCTAGCTTCTATTTACCGCTCCTGTTCCCCTCTACCCGTAGGAGAAAAAGCCGCAATTAAGGACATTTCTCGCTATGGTCTTATGCAGTTTTATGGGATCATCGGAATTGTTTTAGCGGTAATCATTTGGTTAATTCCCATACATCGCGCTTGGCAATTATCTAGTCAAGGATTTATGGCTTTAAGTGAGAAAAAAGTTAATCTATTTGTCAATAGTTTAACCCAAGCCCACCAATTAGCGGCATGGGAACCTTATTACCCTTACCAATTAGGCTGGAATTTAAGTAATTTGGCTTTCCAGACACAAAACCCCCAACAACAACAACAATTGTTGAGTGAAGGAATCGGTTGGTTTGAAAAGGCTAATCAAGTTTCTCCCTATCAAGAGTTTGGTTATAACAACTTGGGGTGGTTAATATTAAATAATTTCCCTGCTCAAGCGACAGAAGCCTTTACTCAAGCGATAAAATTAGTCCCCGCTAAACCCGGATTAATGTATGGATTAGGGTTAAGTTTACTAGCACAAAATAAGACGGATTTAGCTATAGAAGCAATAGCCTTAGAAGGGTTACGCAATCTGTTATTTATCAGTAGTCCCATTTGGCGAGCGGCTCAAACACAACCAATTTATCATCAAGTCATTGAGCGGATGCTCACCCATTATACAGAACTGATTAAACAATATTCAGAATCTCCATTAAAAACTTATTTACATAGTGCCCGAGGGGGGTTATGGTGGTGGCAAGGTAAGTTAAAAGAAGCCCATCAGGATTTAGATACTTATGGAAGTCCTTTAAGTCAAAATTTCCTTAAACTATTAGAAGGAAAATCACCCCAATCAGTTTTATCAGAACTGCCCTCATCTCCTGCCAGTTTAATCCTAAAAGCTTGGATTACTCCTCAACAACCCTTCGCTACCTCTCAGGGCGGGCGTGCTAATCTGATTGAACAAGCTTGGATTGAAGAGAGACAAGAAGAACTCCCATCAGCCCTTAAACAAGAGTTCTTAAATAGTATGGAACAATCCAAGAGTTTTGAGCAATGGTTGAAGCAAAAAGCGCCGGTTTTACAATCTCGTTTTGAACGGTTAGGGTTTGGGGTATTAAGCCGCCATATAGACGGGCCTATCCCTTCAGATTTCTTTCCGGTGGTAGAAAATGTGGCAATAACCACGTGGTTTAGTGAACTTTTACCAACCCCAATCTATTACCCAGAATTAGATTTAGCCTTGCAACCTTTACGGGATAATTTGTTGCAACAAATACAAAAATAAAAATTAATGATGAACTTAGAATAAGTCTTCTTACCGACGATTTCCTCCCAAAGGCAAGAAAACCGTTAACACTTCACCTTGATGGGGACGTTGCCGCACAATTAATTTACCGCCTAATGCCTCAAAAAGATTCTTAGTAATATCTAAATTGAGACTGAGACTTCCGGTATCGGGTTGAAACAGCAATAACTGACCGAGCGCTTTAAAAGGATTATGCTGATAACTAGAATGAGAATTAAATTGTAGTTTAAGCTGATTTCCGGCCAAAGTGACTTCTACCCGAATATATCCGCCAGTAGTCACACTGCGAGTAAATTTTTCCATTAAACCGGTTAACATTTGCTCTAACATAGCCGGATCGCTGACTACTTGGGGTAACTTTTTCGGCAATACCACATCTAAGTCTACATTCCGTCGTTGAGCCTGTTTTTTCCAACGAGGAATACTTTGCTCAAAAACCTGTTCCACCGAAATAGGAACCAGTTGCACCCGTTTATCTTTCTGTGCAGTTGTTCCCCATTCAGTCGCCCGGAAAATTAACTCCATGCGGTTAATTTGTTCTGTACATTCTTGATCAATAACTTCTAGACATTTCGTCATATCAGGGGTTAATTTTGCCCGTTTCATCAGCAACCGGGTCATGGTGCGAATTGTCGTTAAAGGGGTGCGAATTTCATGGGTTAGCGCTTGGAGTAATTCTACATCGGGTGAGCAGTTTTCTACATTCTTCTGTTCGTCACAAGCATATTGAGCGGCAACTGAAATGACTGATAATTGATGATCATCTGGGGTAGTGCTTGGAGTTTCAATACAACGAACTCTACGAGATTCTGGTGTGGGTTCCGGTAAATTTTTCAATAATTGGCGGCTAAATTCCATCACCACTTTATAGTCGGGTGTTGGGGGGGAAAATTGCTCAGTTAATATATCTAATTGAGATAATTGAGGATGGTTAACCAGATCTAAACGTGACCTTAAAGCCATCCAGCTTTGTTGTATCGCTTCTGGATCAAAAGAAAAATCAAAAGAGGGAAGTCCTCGTTCATCTTCTCCCAATACCATCAATAACCCAAAATGAGGGGTTAACACTAAACAAAACTGTTCCCCGGCTAAGGGATCTTGAAGAAATAGAGGTAATTTTGTAGCGGTATGATGGGGTAATACGGTAAACTCACCCTCGCTTGCAGGTTGACTCGGCATTAAAGCCCGATATTTTAAAATTTCGGCAGTAAATACCCCACTGTAAAAACAGGATAATAACCGAGAATGACTTAAAACAGGAGTCGGACTTGATAGGATCAGTCCTTCGTAAGTCGGGTTATGGGTAGTACATGGGTTAATCTTAGATAACAGTAATGTTTCTAAGGTAGCGATGGCGCTAAACCATTCTCCTTGTGCTTTGATCAGGGCGCGGCTAATCTGTTCGTAGGACGGTGTTAACTCGCGCTGAGGGTCATAAATAGTGTTCTCGGGGGTTTCCCGGCAATGAAAGATCTCGCTTAATTTTTGTATTACCCTGTTTTGCACGGCCATTGATTTGTCCTTATTTACCTAACTCCTGTCTACTGCTATTGATCCTATCTGGATTGATCTATGTTCTACAGCAGTATAACCGAACCGGGTCATTCGCAATGTCCGTTCTGCACACCAAGACCGCTTAGGTGTTGGGCAAAAAAATCTTGGGCCTTATATAGTAGATCATTTAGTGAATTTAATGAAAGCCGCAAAACATCAAGAACCCGAGATGATCCCAGAAAAATTTTATTTAAAAAAATAGAAGCATTTATATCTCAAGACCTAGTTTCAGTTTATTTTTTTGAAGATGGCACAGCTAAAAATGTTCTAGATGAAAACGGATATATAAATTGGGTAACTTGTGGCAAAGTGTCTGATGATCTGTCTCAAAATTTTGTCTAAATTATTGATGATTTATGCTTAAAATGCCCTCAACTTTAAGCATCATCGAACACCATCCCGTTTGATTCCCCTACAGTAGCTCAGGCTGACTCTATTTTAAGAAGGAAGGGATCAATTAGCCGCCCCGAATTTTCCGTAATTTACGGCGGATTAGGGGAGATCAAAA
Organism: Gloeothece verrucosa PCC 7822; assembly: GCF_000147335.1. Classification (NCBI taxonomy): domain Bacteria; kingdom Bacillati; phylum Cyanobacteriota; class Cyanophyceae; order Chroococcales; family Aphanothecaceae; genus Gloeothece; species Gloeothece verrucosa. The sequence goes on along the minus strand of NC_014501.1, from coordinate 5,415,272 downwards.
CCTAAAAATAACTATATTAATTTTTCTGTCAAAATTCCCTCAAAAAACTTAAAACGTGACAAGCTAAAAATAGGAGCCTCAAAAATCAAGGGAGGAACTATGAATACATCGGTTAATACTGATATAACAGCATCTCCGCAACCTTCAAAAAGCGGCTATAAGAAAATCCTTGTTGCAGTTGATTATTTAGACTCTACTCCCGATATATTTAATCAAGCGCTTAATTTAGCAGAACTCAATCGTGCTGAACTAATGATCTTTCACTCTGTTCAATCAGAAATTTCCAATAGACCAGAAATCGGATTATACCCAGGTATGGCGGTTTACGGTGGTTTTTATAGTATGGTGGAGTATGAAGAAAAACTGATTCAAGAAGCGACTGAAGAACTCTTAGCTTGGCTAAATTCCTTTGTTCGACTAGCACATGAACGGGGCATTAATGCTCAGTCTGATTATATCATTGGCGAAGCGGGTAAAAACATAACTGATATGGCTCAAAGTTGGGGAGCAGATTTGATTGTGCTTGGACGTAGGGGGCGGCGTGGTCTTTCAGAGTTGTTATTAGGGAGTGTGAGTAATTATGTGATTCATCATGCTTCTTGTTCGGTTTTAGTGGTTCAATAATGTCGGCATCCTTTAAGAAGATAAATACAGAAGAATAGGGATGAGTTATCGTTTAAGTTGGGTTAAAGGAAGAAAACCCAACCTATAGATGTTTATTAATTGTTTAGTCTTTGGGTTTTATTTTCCTAAAACTTGAGAAAGCGCTTGTAATAATAACAGCACATTTTCCGGACGACTGTTATACCCCATTAACCCAATACGCCAAACTTTACCCGCTAATTCTCCTAAACCTAAGCCCACTTCTAGGTTATACTCTTTCATCAGTTTTTGGGCAACCGCTTTGGCATCCACCCCTTCAGGAACTCGAACAGTGGTTAAAGTCGGGAGTCGGTATTCTTGGGCCACATGGCAAACTAAACCAATTTCTTCTAACCCTTTCCACAATAACTGAGCATTTTCTAAATGTCGCTGCCATCTAGCCGCTAACCCTTCCTCGGCCACCACGCGCAGGGCTTCCCGTAGGGCATAATACATATTAATCGGTGCAGTATGATGATAAACCCGTTGCTCACCCCAATATTTCGTTAATAGAGACATATCTAAATACCAGTTAGTTACCGGCGTTTTGCGGCTTTGCAACTTTTCTAGTGCTTTTGGACTCATGGTAAAAGGAGAAGCTCCCGGCGGACATCCTAACCCTTTTTGAGAGCAACTGTAAGCTAAGTCAACGCCCCAGTGATCTAAAAATATCGGCACGCCGCCTAAACTGGTTACAGTATCAATCAACAATAAACAATTATATTCACGACATAACTGTCCGACTTCTTCTAAAGGTTGACGAACGCCGGTTGAGGTTTCAGCATGAACTAAGGCCAGAATTGCCGGACGATGAGTTTCTAACCCTTCTCGCAACTCTTCTAAACTAAAGGCCTCACCCCAAGGTTTCATCAACTTGCGGACATCTCCCCCATAACGAGTGGCCATATCCACCAGACGATGACCAAAATAACCCATAACCCCCACTAAAACCACATCCCCAGGTTCAACCACATTAGCTAGGGTAGCTTCCATAGCCGCGCTTCCGGTACCACTAACCGCCAGAGTTAAGGGGTTATCGGTTTGCCAAGCATAACGTAATAATACTTGTATCTCATCCATCACTTGTAGGAAATAGGGGTCTAAATGTCCTACTGGCGGGAGACTCAAGGACGTTAACACTCGGGGATGGACATTGGATGGACCAGGACCTAACAGGAGGCGAGGAGGAACATCAAGTTGAGGCGGAATTATTCTATTTTGCTCTTGAATAGAAGGTAATGCAGTCATATAAACTTACCAGTCTCGAGTAAAAAGCTAAAACAAAAGCTTCGTTTTTAATGCTTTAAATTATACTCCTGTAGGGTCATCGGCATCTCTACAGCAGTGGAGACGATATTTGCCGGCAACTCTGGCCAGTTCAGTCTGGAACTATTTCCCTAGACTAAGCAATCATTAACTTTCAGTTAAATTAATCATTAATCTTTTCTGACACTATTGCACTTGCCTTCAATAGAGACTCTATTCCTTCGTCCTCCCTAAGAAAGGTTTTTTTAGTTTTTTAAAGAGATTTTAAATAAAAATGTTAAAATATTGTATATTCATTAACAATCCAAGTTAACCACAAGTTAATGCTGACAACACGCAATACAGCTTTGGCAAAACCCCAAACTCTAATTCCTTCTGTTACCGACAAAAAGCGTATTGAACAAAAACGCATGGATGATGTTCTTCTCCTGCTGGAAAATTTAGTAGACCGGGAAGAAGCCACCGTTAAATTAATTCTAGATTGTCTTTATGATGTGGGGTCAGTTAACTTAATTGACAAAAAATTTCCCCGCCGCCCGGTCAATGGCATCATCAAATATATTGCCCGTTTATCCAAACCGGCTTTTAAAGTTGTTGCCTTCCGTTGGTTTAGAAAAAACAGTCCCCAATTGATCACCAATTGGCTATATAAAAAAATAAAATTTTAAAAATTAGGTTTTAGGTAATTTAGAAATCTTTCTCTACCTAACACCTATTTAACAGTTGTTTAAGGTCCAGAAAAAACGGCTGATTCAATATCTTCCCGACTTAAAGAATATTTAAAAGAACGTTTGATATCTCCGCCTCCTTCGGCAGCATCAAGATAACAAACGCTTAATTCTTCTACTTCTAGATAAATAGTTGCTTTCCAAGTAGAACGCTCCACTGTCCAAGAGTGTAGATTGTTTCGGTCTTGCTGACAACCCAAATCAGTTAACCATTGTTCGATCACAGGAAGAGGATGATTATATAAAGGAGTTTCGGGTGGGGGAAAAACCATAAACATTCCAAATTTAAAAGCCAATAAAGGGGAATAATAATGAAAAATTCGTATTAGGTAAAGCCGAAGGGGGAACCAGGGGATCGCCGCGCAACAAAGCCATTAAAATGGCCAGTGCTAAACAACCGAGCAAAGTGACTCCTAAGATCAACAGCGCAAAAATTTCTCCGGCTGATAAAGGCCGATCACTGGGATCGAGATAAGCTGACTTAGACCATTGCTGTTGTTGCTCCCCTGATCGGTTAAGATCTTGAGGGGTTTGAATCACATTCCATCGAGAGTAACCAATTTTTAAGTCATAGAGCGATCGCCGCTCAGGGTTACTCAAGGTAGCATAAGCTTCATTCAAGCGATGAAACTTAGTTTTAGCCACTTCGGGAGCCAGAGCAGTGGTATCAGGATGATAAAGTTTACTTAACTCCCGATAAGCACGGCGAATTTCTATGACGGATGCAGAAGGATGTAGCCCTAAAATAGCATAGTGGGTATTAGCCAACCGACTTTGAAGCGGTAGCTCCTTGGACTTCAATCGTGTCGTTGTCTGCTGCTGATTCACAACATTTTCGCTCAGGATTAAACTATGTCTTGTGTGTATTCTAACCAAGTTAGCAAAAATAGGTTCATTCATGCTGATGGGATCAAAACAAAATTCAATCAAATCTGAACAAGGGCGACGTGGGTTTAAACTGTGTCTGGTGATGCTGATCGCCGTTTTTACTAGCTTGTGTATTTTTGCCACCTCGCCGGCAAATGCCGGTATTGACGATGATCGTCTAGATGGCAATATTTTTGTTGTCTATGCGGGGAATGGCTCCTTAGTACCCTCTAAAATTACCTTAAGCGAGTCTTTACAACGACAAATGCCCGCCATCATTGTCTATTATCTGGATGATAGCAGCGACTGTAAGCAATATGCCGGCGTAGTGTCTCGTTTACAGGAGTTTTACGGACGAGCGGCTAGTATTATCCCCATCAGTGTCGATTCTATTCCGATTAAAGACTCTTATTCCATCAATGAAGTCGGCTACTATTACGATGGGGCTGTTCCTCAAACCGTGATTTTAGATCAACAAGGAAAAGAGGTTTTTAATGGCAAAGGACAGGTAAAATACGAAGCGATGGACGACGTTTTAAGGCAAGTTTTTGACCTCCTACCCCGCTCTGAGTCGATACAATTAAAACGCCGCTCTTTCAATGAGTTTAATTCCGAATTAGTGCCACAATAATCTCTTTCTTTAGGGGCAGGCAAAGAAGAACTGCCCCAACTAATTTTTGATAATATTGGTCATAAAATCGGTGGGTTAATTAACCATGAGCTTATTTAATCAAATTCTAGATGCCATCAATAATCCTGAACAAGAAGGCAATTCTGGACAATTATCGAATATTTTGGGCACAGTAGAGCAACTGAGTAACACTTATCAAACCTCGCCCGGAGCCATTCAGTCGGCTCTATCAATTATTGGCAATTATACTCGCTCCGCTCTGCAAGAAAAACGCAATAGCGAAGGAGATCAACAAGTCCAACAAATTATTAACCAATTTGGCGGCACACAAGCAAGTCCCCAAGCGCTCGATCTCCTGTTTAATGCTCCCCAACTCCAACAAATCGCCCAACAGGTAGAATCTAGGACAGGTATTAACGCTCAAACTATTGAGAGAATGTTACCCGTCCTCGTGCCGTTAGTCTTAAATTTCCTGAAAACGGGCAATCATTCTCAAAATTCACAGGGATCAAATCCTGTTCTTAATAATTTTCTAGATGCAGATGGCGATGGAGACGTGGATATTTCTGATGCGATGGGCATGGCCATGCGCTATCTCAATAAATAATCCCTTCACCCTGCGCGAATGTATCGGAATATTTTCTTCCCCCTTCCCTTGTAGGGAAAAGGGCTAGGGGGTTAAGTTCAATGACTTAACATTTAGATCCGGTTGAAAATCTAACGAATGGGAGATAATAAACTCGTTGATACAGACAAAGGGAACGGCAAAGTCATGGGACGTTTAGCACTACTGAGCGTATCAGATAAAAGTGGTCTAGTAGAATTCGCCCGTCAGTTAGTCGAAGAATTTGGGTTTGAAATTATTAGCAGTGGAGGAACCGCAAAATCTCTACAAGCGGCTGGCCTCCCCGTAATCAAAGTCAGTGAGTACACCGGCTCTCCCGAAATCCTCGGTGGAAGAGTCAAAACCCTCCATCCTCGCGTTCATGGAGGCATTTTAGCCCGCAAAGATGTGCCGCAAGATTTAGAAGACCTCCAAGCAAATAATATTCGTCCTCTAGATTTAGTGGTAGTCAATCTTTATCCATTTGAGCAAACCATCGCTCAAGAAAATGTTACGGTGGCCGAAGCGATAGAACAAATAGACATCGGGGGGCCGGCCATGTTACGGGCGAGTGCCAAAAACTTTGCTCATCTAACGGTATTATCTAACCCGAAATATTATCAAGCCTATCTAGAAGAATTAAGACAGCATAACGGGGAAACTTCCCTCGCCTTTCGTCAAAAAATGGCCGGAGAAACTTTTGCTTTGACGAATGCTTACGATCAAGCCATTGCTTCTTATTTTGCCAGTCTTGCCACAGAAGAAACCGATAAACCTTTACCCACTCGTTTTAGTCTCGCTGGTGTAGAATTGCAATCTCTCCGTTATGGAGAAAACCCCCATCAGAGTGCCTCTTGGTATCAAACCGGAACTCAAGCGACGGGTTGGGCAGCCGCTATTAAGTTACAAGGAAAGGAACTCAGTTACAATAATTTAGTTGACCTAGAAGCCGCCCGACGCATCATTACAGAATTTGGTTCAGATGAAGCCGCTTGTGCCATTCTTAAGCATACTAACCCCTGCGGTGTTGCCATTGGTACCACTTTAGTCGAGGCTTATGAAAAGGCGTTTAATGCTGATTCTGTTTCGGCTTTTGGGGGAATTGTTGCTCTCAATAAATCTATTGATTCCCAAACCGCCAAAGCACTAACCACAACTTTTTTAGAGTGTGTGGTTGCCCCTGGATGTGATGAGGAAGCTAAAGAGATTTTAGCGGCTAAAGGGAATGTACGGGTGTTAGTTTTACCGAATTTAAATGAAGGTCCTAAACAAGTGGTAAAAGTCATTGCCGGCGGTTTTTTGGTACAAGCTTCTGATGATGCTAAAGATGACCCCGAAACTTGGGAAATTGTCACTGAAAAACAACCTACCCCGGAAATGTTAGCTGAGTTATTGTTTGGTTGGAAAGTTACTAAGCACGTTAAATCTAATGCCATTGTAGTGACAAAAAACCGCACGACTTTAGGGGTAGGTGCCGGGCAAATGAATCGCGTCGGTTCGGTTAAAATTGCCCTAGAAGAAGCCGGAGTTGCGGCTAAGGGGGCTTATTTGGCTAGTGATGGGTTTTTCCCGTTTGATGATTCCGTCAGGACTGCGGCAGACGCGGGAATTGTTGCTATTATTCAACCTGGGGGATCTGTGAAGGATAAAACCGTGATTAAAGCGGCTAATGAATTAGGCTTGGTGATGATTTTGACCGGTATGCGGCATTTTAATCATTAGGACACTAGCATACAGGCCCATATATAGCAATTGAAGCATAGATTAAGACATAGGTTGTAGGAAAGTTCCCCCCTTATGAAGGGGGGTTAGGGGGGATAAAAATTTCCTAACCCTAGCAAGTAGCGCTATATACGCCCATACCAATACCCACGCCCATATATACGCCCACACCCTGAAGGGTGGGGCTACACGAACAAAGCCTGCCTACGCAGGCTTAAAAATTACAGCTATTTTTTTCATATCTTTTCAATATAAGCTCATGATATTAATTTTGCTAAAAATGGGCACTATATATATGAAAAACTTCAAAAATTGATGGGTGGTACTTAAATGGATTACAAAGATAATGAAAAAGACGAGAAGTTACTAGGCTCTGTCGTTGGAGGAATTTTAGGCTTTTTTGGGATTCAATCTGAAGAACAGAAAAAAGCAGAACTTATACAAAAGGGAGCAGAGTTAGAAAAGCTTCAAACCTCAATAACGATTCTAAACAGAACTATTCAGCAACTAAAGAATCAAGAAAAAGAACTAGATGAAAAAAGAAAATTAATGCAAACAGAAAGGGAAGAAAAGCAACGGCAAGCTTATCTTAAAGCTAACAGAAAAAGAATCATAATTTCAAAATTAATTAAGTATTTAATTCTTTTTTCTTTGGGTTCAATAATTCCCATAACCACTTTGCTATTATTTAAATTAATTATTTTCAATAACATTAACAGTAAATTTTATATTGTATTATTGATATTTTTGGTTTTTCTAATCATATTATCTTGCTGGTTGCCAAAAGAAAAAAATGTTTATGTAGCTCCAAATAAGGAAGAAAACGAAATTATACAAGAATACAAAAAAATTATGAGTTTATTATCAACTAAAGAACAAGAAATTATTATTTTGCAAGAAAATTTTTTAGAAGAGCAAGAAGTTTTTCTTGAAAAATTAGAACAAATCAATCCAATAATTGCTGATATTTTAATAAATGAAGCTTTGCAAATAATTTTGAAAAATATTTTTGATGAGGATAATTTATCTTCAATTAACTTAAAATATCTCCAAGGAAAACGTTTATTTTTAAAACAGAAACGTTTAGACAAAGAACAAGAAGCTCGTCGTCTAAAAAGAGAACAAGAAGCTCGTCGAAAAAAAGAAGAAGAAGCTAGAAAGGAAAAATTACAAAAAGAACAAGATGAAAAATTAAAAATACAGAATAAATATCAAAATAAACTAACTCATAATTCCTATCAATCTAGTCAAAATTATTCTAATTCTTCTTGGTCGTGGGGAAATGATAATAAAGAAATTCATGTTAAAGGCCATTACAAAAAAAATGGAACTTATGTTAAACCTCATACAAGGAAAAAACATAAATAAAGTTATGAGTGATAAGTTGAAAATCCTGGCTCATAACTAATGACCAATGACCCATGACTAATGACTAATGACTAATAATTCATTTTCCAGACATCACTTGCTGTAACATTTGATTAGCCTGAGCCGCATAGCCGCCGCCAAACAGATTAAAATGATTCAGAATGTGATAAAGATTGTAGAGCGTTTTGCGTTTTTCATAACCCGAATCTAGCGGCAAAACATCACTATAACCCCGATAAAACGCCCCCGTAAAACCCCCAAACAATTCAGTCATGGCAATATCCACTTCCGGGTCACCATAATAAGTAGCGGGATCTAAAATCACCGGTTCTCCAGAAGTCGTCACCGCCGCATTACCGGACCATAAATCACCATGAACCAGAGAAGGGTTAGGCTTTCTATCCCCTAAAAACTCCTTAACAAAAGGAATCACCTGAGTTGCATCCGGCAAATTTGCCCCACGTTTTCGGGCTAATTTCAACTGATAACCAATGCGGTATTCAGCAAAAAACTCGGCCCAATTTTCCGTCCAAGTATTAATTTGAGGCGTTGAACCAATCGTATTATTTCGTTCCCAACCAAACCGAGATGAACCGCCGGCTTTGTGCATCAGGGCCAATTTTTGCCCCATCGCTTGCCAAGACTCGCTATTTCCCCGCCCAAATTCTAACCATTCTAGAACTAAATAACTCGAACGGTCCGTCATTCCCCAACATATCGGTTTAGGGACAAGAATGGTTTGGGTAGCGAGCATTTGTTTTAATCCGAGGGCCTCCGCTTCAAACATTTCTACTTGGGAAGCATGATTGATCTTAACAAAATAGGTTAATCCCTTGCCGCTAAGGGAATAACCTTGATTGATACATCCCCCACTAACCGAACGGCGTTCTAAGACTTCGAACTCGTGGTTAGTGACTTGAGAGATATGTTCTGCAATTGCGTTCCACATTGCCGTGAAATAGTCTAATAGATTACTTAACAGTGGGTTTCATGACTACAATAGCGTAAGCTTGTGGAGATAGATAACGTTGTGCGGCATTTTGAACCTCTTCTATCTTTAACGATTGAATTTTTGAGGGATAATTGAGGGCCGGTTCTAACGTTTGTAGCTGAGATTGATAATAGCCGTAAAGATTCGCGCGATCACTCGGTCTTTCATTATTAAAGATAAACCGATTGGCCACTTGAGTGCTAATGCGGGCTAATTCGGTTTCTTTAATTGATTGTTTCTGAATTTGACGAATATGTTCGGTAATAGCCGCTTCCACGCGAGGGATATTTTCTACCGGTAACTGGGCACTAATATAAAAGATGCCCTGTACTCCCTGACTCATATTGCTGGCGCTGATATGAGAAACTAAGCCTTTATCTTCCCGTAAATCTCGAAATAGACGAGACACTTTTCCTTGACCTAAAATCACAGCCAACACATCTAAAGCATAAGTTTCCTCAAGTTGTGTTAACCCGGGAACTCGCCAAGCCATCACCAGTCGAGCTTGATGTAAACTCTCATCCTCATATTCTCGACGAATAATATCATTAAAGGCCGGTTCAGGTTCTAATACTTGTGAGTTATGCCCGTTGAAAAATGGCCTGTCCGTCGGTTTTATGTAAGCCTGACTAAAAGCATCAGCTACCGTTTCTATCATCTCATCTACAGGGAGATTACCCACCACACTAGCCGTCATGGACTGAGGTTGATACCAATAGTCATGAAATGAGCGCATTTGTTGAGGGGTTAAATTTTCAATCACCGTAGCTGGGCCTAAAACGGGACGACGATAGGGCAATTTCTCAAAACAAGTCTCCATCGCCCGATAAAAAGTGCGGCGGCGAGGATTATCTTCTGAGCGGCGAATTTCTTCTAAAACGACTAACCTTTCCCGTTCAAATGCTTCATCGGGAATCATCGCATTTAAGACCACATCCAACTGTAAAGGAGCCAGTTGAGCAAAATCTTTGGGGGCAGTAGTAATGTAATAATGAGTGTATTCTTGGCTGGTCGCTGCATTAGTAATTGCCCCTCTTTCTTCTATAAAACGCTCAAACTCCCCACTTTTGAGTTGAGGAGTTCCCTTAAAAACCATGTGTTCTAAGAAATGGGCCATCCCATTAATTTCATCAGACTCTTTTACTGAACCTACGTTAAGCCAGACATTTAAATTGACCGCGTCTACGGGCATTTGTTCAGCCACGATGGTTAACCCATTAGAGAGTTGAACCAGTTTAGGCGCATTTAGGGGTGGAGTTTTGAGCAGAACTGCAGTCATTCGTCGTAGTTTGATTGGCGTTACTGTTTCTATCTTAACTATATTCAGCAGTCAGCGAGTCATTAGTCATTGGTCATTAGCCTTTCTACCTTCCCCCTTTACCCCACACCCCGCACCCCACACCCTACACCCCACACCCCACACCCTACACCCCACACCCCACACCCTTTTCTCTTTCCCCTTGCACAACATGGCAAAAGCCATTATTATATAAATAAGCTTAAGCTGCTGCGTTGGTGACTGCCAATCATAGTTTGATGATCTATGCTTGTGGTAAAAGGGAACTAGCGATTTTGCGTGGCAGTAGACCGAGCTTGTACTCGGAAACGGAAGCGCAAAAGGTAAGTGCCCACCTGGTTCTGCCAGGTCACAAACTGAGGTAAAACGGCGCGGCGGTTGCTTTTTAATTGTTTAAAAAAATATCAGCTTGGTCGCTCATCTCGTAATGAGAAAAAAAAGTTAAACCCAACTCTTCGGATGAGGGAACTAAAGGCTATCTGATATAGTTTTGTCGTTTCAGGCGACATAAACAATACCCATGCGTCTAGACGGTAGGGTTAGGTAAAACTGTCCGCTCAAACTCTTAAATTATTAAGTTTGAGAAAATGTCAAGAACTCCAGACAAAAAAATGAAGATTTTAGGACAGCAACGGTTAAGATAAACATATAATTTTAGGTAGTAAAAGGCGAGTTCAAGATTGGTGCAACTAAGAGAACGTCGCAATATCAGCCAGTTTCCTGCCAGCATATCCAAATTGAATCACGGACTAACTGTGATCCATCAGTATATACCGGCAACGCCAGTGGTAGTAGCTGATATATGGGTAAAAGCCGGAGCCATCGCCGAACCCGTAGAATGGCCAGGAATGGCCCATTTTCTAGAACACATGATTTTTAAAGGTTCTGGGCGAATAAAACCGGGAATGTTTGATGAAGTCATCGAAAATTTGGGAGGAATGACTAATGCCGCAACCAGTCATGACTATGCCCATTTTTTCTTAACCACAGCCGGAAAATATTTATCGGAGACTTTACCCTATTTAGCGGAAATTCTTTTACAAGCAAAAATCCCCGATGAAGAATTCTATCGGGAAAGGGATGTGGTTTTAGAAGAAATTCGCTACAGTTACGATGATCCTGATTGGGTAGGGTTTCAAGTCTTGTGTGAAAGTCTTTATCAGTATCATCCTTACGGACGGTCAGTATTAGGGGATGAAGAAAACTTGCTTAAATATACCCCTAATCAAATGCGCTGTTTTCATCGCACTCACTACCAACCCGAAAATATGACAGTAGTGATCGTTGGGGGAGTACAGGAAGAAGAAGCTTTATCCATCGTCGATAAATCCTTTGCCCATTTTAGTGTCCCTGATGAATGTCCATCCTTGATCATCGAAGCTGAACCCCCCATTATTGAGACACGCCGTAATCTGTTATATATGCCCAGAATAGAATCATCTCGTTTAATTATGGGGTGGATAGGTCCAGGCATTGATCAGCTAGAAGACGCAGTAGGATTAGATTTACTATCGGTGGTTTTAGCCGGGGGGCGATGTTCTCGTCTAGTACGAGAATTAAGGGAAGAAAAACAATTAGTGATCAATATAGATAGTAGTTTTTCCCTGCAACGAGATTCGAGTTTATTTACCATTAGTGCAATTTTAGCCAGAGAAGAGGTAGAAACTGTTGAAAAAATGATCACTGATCACCTTGAACGGTTACAATCAGTGCCCATAACCCCAGAAGAATTAGCCCGATGTCAACGTTTACTCTGTCATGATTATATTTTTTCCACAGAAACCCCAGGACAATTAGCCGGATTATATGGATATTATCAAATCATTGCGGCTCAAGCCGAATTATCACTACAATACCCGAAAATCATTCAACAATTAACAGCAAAAGATTTAAAACGCCTCGCTAATCAATATCTTTGTCCCGAACATTATGCTATTACTGTAATGCAGCCTTGTTAATTAGATGTAGCAACCTTTTAGCGAACGTCTCTACAAAAGTCAGGAGTTAGAAGTTCAATGAGAGTTCAAACCAACAATCAGACCGTTCATCGCGTCGTCTTAGATAATGGAATAACCCTGCTATTAGTAGAAAATCCGGCCGCCGATTTGATCGCCGGGCGAATTTTTTTAAAAAATGCCGGTTCACGTTGGGAAAATGCGGAAAAAGCCGGATTATTTCACCTGTTAGCTACAGTAATTACCAAGGGAACTGAAAAATTATCCTCGGTTGAAATTGCCGAAAAAGTAGAATCTGTAGGGGCGAATTTAGGGGCTGATGCGTCATCAGATTACTTTGTCATGAGTCTAAAAACCGTATCAGCAGATTTTGCCCAGATGTTGAGGTTAATTGCAGAAATTATGCGAACGCCTACCTTTCCCGCTATGGAGGTAGAACTCGAAAAAAACCTGACGCGGCAAAATATTCGTTCTCAACAAGAACAGCCTTTTAATGTAGCATTTAAGCAATTAAGAGAGGCCATGTATCAGGACCATCCCTATGGATATTCGATTTTAGGCACAGAGGAAACCGTTGTTCAATTAACCCGAGAAGACTTACAACAATATCATCAAACTTTTTTCCGTCCGGATAACTTTGTCATTAGTCTTTCAGGTCGCTTAACCCTAGAAGAAGGAGTCTCTCTAATTAAAGAAGTCTTTGGACATTGGCAAGTTCCGGGTGTAGACTTACCTTCGCCTCAACTGTTGAGTTTAACTCATAATCCCTGCCAAAAGATCACTTATCAAGATACCCAACAATCTATCATCATGTTGGGATACACCGCCGCATCGGTAAAAGACCCCGATTATCCGGTGTTAAAGTTAATGAGTACCTATTTAGGCAATGGTTTGTCAAGTCGGTTGTTTGTCGAACTACGCGAAAAACGGGGATTAGCCTATGATGTATCTTCTTTTTATCCTACCCGTTTAGAAACTTCTCAATTTGTGATTTATATGGGGACTGCTCCTTATAATACAGCTATTGGCATTGAGGGATTGAGAACCGAAGCAGAACGCTTGTATCAAACCGAATTAACCCCAGAAGAATTACAAGCGGCTAAAAATAAATTATTGGGACAATATGCCCTAGGAAAACAAACCAATTCAGAAATTGCTCATTTATATGGGTGGTATGAGACATTAGGATTAGGGATTACATTTGATACTTCTTTTCAAGAACAGATAGAAACTGTTACTCCAGAAATGGTACAAGAAGCGGCGAGAAAATCTTTAATGAATCCTTATTTGTCTTTAGTGGGGCCAGCATCAGGAATTGAGGAAAGCTAAGGGTTTATTAAGAGTTTTTATGAGACTAAATGAAGTTAGCAGATCATGATCATTGATTATTCCCAAAAGCATTACAATTAACAAAATATACCCTTCCTTGTTAAATTATTCGTGTATGTCAGGTAAAAAAGTTCTCGTTACGGGTGCAACTGGACGAACTGGATCAATTGTTATCCAAGAGTTACGTCAATATCCTCAAGAATTTGAAGTTATCGGTTTTGCTCGCTCAGAGGCTAAAGTTAAAGACTTATTTGGTTCAACAGAAGGCTTTGTCTTCGGAGAAATTAAAGATAAATCTAGTTTGGATCAAGCCATAAAAGACTGTCAAGCGCTAGTTATACTCTCCAGTGCCATCCCAAAAATGAAAGCCCCTCCCGCCCCAGGAGAAAGACCAGAATTTGACTATGAAGCGGGACAAACCCCAGAAGAAATCGATTGGATCGGACAAAAAAACCAGATTGATGCGGCTCTTGAAGCCGGCGTAAAACATATCGTTTTAGTCGGTTCAATGGGAGGAGAAAACAAGAACCATCCCCTTAACCGTATTGGCAATGGTAACATCTTAATTTGGAAGCGAAAAGCCGAACAATATTTAATCGATTCAGGCATAGATTATACAATCATTCATCCTGGGGGTTTATTAGATCAAACTGGGGGAAAAAGAGAACTCATTGTTGGCAAAAAAGACGAACTTTTAAATAACCCTCCCAAGGGAATTCCTACCACAATTCCTAGAGCCGATGTAGCCCAATTAGTCGTTCAATCATTAAGAGAACCTACAGCCAAAAATAAAGCCTTTGATGTAATTTCAAAACCCGAAGATGAGCCGGGCGCAATCATCACCACTGACTTTGCCGCTTTATTTGCTCAAACCACCCCTGGACTTTAATCTTTAATCTTTTATTGGTTGGGTTTTACTCGGGTTCAACCCAACATTTTTTTATATTTTATTATATGAAATCATAGAACTTATTCAATTAATCAATAAATTATCATGAACAACATCAATGATTGGTTTAAAAATCGCATTGCCGTTTTAGCCACGATGCACCAAAAAGAAAAAGCCATCGCACCGGTTCTGGAATCTCAACTAGGGGTGAAAATTCAAGTGCCCGAAAATTTCAATACAGATTATTTTGGCACATTTACCCGAGAAATTAAACGACTAGGAACCCAAATAGAAGCCGCCAGAAAAAAAGCGGAAAAAGTTTTAGAAATGAGCGGAGAAACTCTAGCCATTGCCAGTGAAGGCAGCTTTTTTCCTCATCCGGCTTTTCCCTTTGTGTCTTGTGATCGAGAAATCGTTCTTTTATTAGACAAAAAACATAACATAGAAATTATCGGTCAAGAAATTGCTAACCAAACCAATCATAGTCATAAAACCCTTAAAACCTTTCAAGAAGCCTTAGAATTTGCTGATAAAATCGGCTTTCCCGAGCATGGTTTAGTCGTGATGGTGAGCGTTAACGCGACTGAAGAGTCACAAATTTTTAAAGGAATCAATAGCCAAGAGCGGCTTAGAGAAGCAGTCGAGAAAGCTTTAGCGCAATCTTCAGACGGAAAAATTCATATTGAAACGGATATGCGGGCAATGTATAATCCCACTCGGATGAAAGTTATTGAAACAGCAACCCAGAATTTAATTGAGAAAATTAGTCAACAGTGTCCTGAATGTTGTTGTCCGGGTTTTGATGTAGTTGAACGTCAATCTGGATTACCTTGTGGTTTATGTTATGCTCCTACTTCTTTAATTTTGCTCGATATATATCGGTGTCAACGTTGTAGTTTTGTACAAGAACGTCGATTTCCCGATGGAAAACAAACGGCAGATCCCTCTCAGTGTATGTATTGTAATCCCTAAACCTCACCAAGCCGGATAGACAGGAATGGGGATACCGTCGTAGTGGTAGGGTTGCTCAATCGGGGTTTCTGTCGCCGAGGGAAGAGAAACGTTTTCCTCCACTGGTACTGAAGGAATTTCTCTGATCGGGCGATTGGCCGGAGAGGGAAAAAGAGCCAGAAACCTTGATTGCCTTTCAGGGGGAGGCTCAGGGGCATAATTCCAAAGGCTATCATAGAAAAAGAAAGAAACCCCTAGTCCATACTGACGCGCGGCTAATACCTTTTCCTCTATAAATTGTATGGGAATAGGTCGATTTCGCAAACCCGTCAGAATGCCCACACCCATAGGAATCTTTTGTCGAACTTCAGTAATTTCAGGTTGAGCGAGTTCTTTAACAAAACTCGATAATTCCGGACGATAAATTTGAACAATCACCTCATCGATTAAATCTTGTCGTGCCCAAGAAAGCCAATCTTGCAGATAAAAATTGTAAGCGACGTAATAAGGATTAGGGGAAACGGAAAAAACGGCTTTGGGTTTAATCGCTTTGAGAGTTTGATTCAGTTGACTGACAAAAGCGGTCAATTTATCGGCTCGCCACCGCATCCATGCGGGATCTTTCGGGTCAGCAGGGGGGTCTTGCTCGGTTTCTTGTTTATATAAATTGACAGTATAAGCATCATAGCCGAATTCATAAGGCAATGATAAATGATCGTCAAACTGAATACCATCGATATCATATTTAGTGGCGACTTCTACCACCAGATTCGTGATAAATTGCTGTACTTGCGGCAGTAAAGGATTGAGCCAAACCACCTCACCGGCTGCGCTTTTAGTGGTTTGAGTACCATCTCGTTTTTTCGTGAGCCAATTGGGACGATTTAAAGCCAATTCTGAAGAGGGAGGAGCCATAAAACCAAACTCAAACCAAGGCATTACCTGTAACCCCTGTTGATGAGCTTGGCTAATCAGGTCTTTTAGGGTATCTTGTCCTTGTAATCCTTTGGGGATAAACGGTTGAATTCCGGCTTGTTGAGCAACTGCACTTTCATAGAGTGCATAACCCGAATTCCAGACAACCGGATAGACAGTATTAAAGTTTAATCTAGCCAGTTCAATCATGGATTCTTTAAGTTTAGACTGATCGATAAGAGTATCTGTATCATTAGTCGTGATCCAAACGGCCCGAATCTCTCCAGAAGATGAAGGAGGAAAAGCGACGCTCGGATGCCCTAGCCAGAGAATACCCAAAAAAGAGCCTATAAACAAAAGTATAAATTGACATTTAATCAGGAATTGGTAAATTCGCTTGTAAAAACGTCTTTTCATCAGCAATAATAGTGAGTGAGAAATCTAGAGCAATAATATAAATACTTAGCGTCGGTTTAAATTATAGTCTATCTTTCTTTTGTTAAATATTTAATTCTCGAGCAATTGAAAAAAATCATGGTGGTCATTGATTGGGGTGCAACGCTCGTGTTCCGCACTGCCGCTTTATTTAACTGGAACAAAGTCGCTAGGGCAAGTGGTTCCACTGGTTGAGATACTGAGGCTGACTGTTTGAGGGTTTTTAGCTCCACAGATGACCGAGGAAAATACACCGCTATTGGTTAACCCAACAGAGGCAGCATAATCTTTGAGGTCCGACTGGTAGGGGGAAAGCACAATAGCCGAGTAAGAGGCTGTGGTGCCATTAGGTAAAATAGTGTCTGTATATCGATAGTAGACTGATGATTTCACTTTGATGGGCAAGGTTCCATTGGTACTGTTGCAAGAGAACCATAGGATAAAGTTGCCACAAATGGTACCAAACGTCCCATTCTCATAACGATAGGCTTGTTGAGCGCGGTTGATCGCTCCTAGGTTATTAATAGCTTCTGCCTGTCTTGCTTTGGCAACTTGTTCCAACAAATTCGGAATGGCGATAGCCGCTAACAACCCCACTATTATGACAACGATCAAAAGCTCTAATAAGGTAAATCCTTGAGGCAATTTTCTTCGGGCTGTGTAGGGAAGAAAATATTTACTAAGTATTAACATATAAGCTCTTTTCTACAGTATTTTATTAATACCATAGACTCCTTTATATAAAATTAATCTATATTTATAATTTAAAAAAATTCCCCTTAAATGTCAATTGATGAGATCAACTACTTACTCAAAGAGTAGAAGTTTTCATATCACTATCATCGGTTGATATAAATCACTCTCCACCGTTGATCTGAATCACTCATTCATGTCCAATTAATAGGAATACTCGAGGTTAAGTTAATCGGACAAGATGCTAAAAACGGTTTTGTTTCTTCATCTAAAACTGACTCGACTTGTTGATAAATTGCTTCGGCTTCTTCTAGGGAATTTCCAATACAAGTTAATCCTAATTTGCCAAATTCTGATAAAGCACCCATCAAATGAAATACCGTTCCCGTTTTGGTACTACTGTCAAAATGTAAGCGATGGCTGGCAATAATATCCATTAAATCATCGGGTAACAGCCCATGATATTGAGGTTTTTTCAGATTATCTGAGGCAATATAATATTTTTCTTGACTGGGTTGAGAATAGAATAAACCCGTTTGATAATCATAAGTTCCATTCGTCAGTAATTTTAAGGTCATAAAGGGATGGGTGGTTCCTCCTTTACGAAGATTAATTTCTATGGCTTGAATATCCCATTGCTGGGTATGGGGGTGGCGAACCGCCATAAAATCAACGCCAAAGCGTTCCATTGCCCCTTTTTTAGCTAAGGCTTTTCCAACTTTTAATCCTAATTCTTGTAATTGTAAACGGTAGCGCCCATCGGCCGGAAAGCGACAACCCTGATAAATTTGTTCATCGACTCCTCCGAGAATTTGATCATGAGTCGAGATAATTTGCACCTCTCCTGTAGGGGAAATAAAGCCTTGAACCGAAGGCGAGCGCTTATATTCCCCTTCTATAAAAGCTTCTACAATAGCACCTAATTCAGGAATGCGCCTGGAAAAGTTTTTCCAAGTTTCATCTTCTGATTGAAAATTTAACTTTTCTAAATGCTTTTCTATGACCTCCATTCTCAAGGGCGCATCGGCTTTATCTGGGGCGACATCGGCAAGAGATTTTAAGTTTAATACCGCGTTACCTTCCCCGGAAAACCCTTCATTGAGTTTAATCACCATGCGTTTTAGATGGGGTTGGCGTTCCCAAAGCCCTTGAATTTCAAGAATCAGGTCTTCAACAGTATGAACCAAAGGACTACCATCAGGATGAGGGATACCACATTCGGCAAAAATTTCTCGACTGCCGCTTTTAGATCCCCAGTAGAGTAACTCAGGAGAAGCCGCATATAGGGGAGTATTTAATTGTACCGATAATTCTTGTTCTAAAATCGTAGAATTAAAACAAATAATAAAAGACTTACCCGGACGTAAAGCACGGCGAATGCGTTCCACCAGACGAGGACGCTCTAAAATCTTCTGAGTTAAAGGTTTAAAAGAATTATCATAAGTGCTTAAAAGCATCAGGCGGTCTCGGGCGTGGGAGAAAGGAATACCCGGCAACAGTTGTAAATAATAATCAATGATCATAGGAGACAACGGTTGTGCTGTCACGTAAATCAGACGAGTTTTCGGGTTTCGCAGACGAATTAAGGAAAATAACAGACGTTCTTCATAGTGAAGAAAACCCGCGACTTTCTGCCCCACTTGTTGATCGATACTGAAAGAGGGAACCACAAGAATATCATTGTCATCTTGTTCTAAAATATCCGCTTCTTGCCAACGTTGTCGTAATTGGTTCTGAAGTTCTCGAAATCTTTCTATCTGTTGCTGACTGGAATTAACTCCCGTTTGCATTTGTGCCCAAGCCTTTGTATCCTGATAACTGATATGATAGCCGTTTGTCCAACCCGAACAACTCATATTTTATATTTGATCACTAAAAATGGCGGTTATTGTTTTAGGTAGTATTAATATTGACCTTGTAGTACAAGTCTCTCATTTGCCCCATAAAGGGGAAACTGTCATCGGAAATAATTTTTTTACCGCTTGTGGAGGAAAAGGCGCTAATGGGGCGGTAGCCATCGCTAAATTAGGCATTCCTGTCTCTATGGTGGGACAAGTGGGAGGAGATCAGTTTGGGGAAACTTTACTCAAAGGATTACAATCTGCCGGAGTTAATACACAAGGTGTGATCATCAATCCTGATACTCACTCAGGAGTAGCTTCTATTGTAGTAGATCAGCACGGTGATAATACCATCGCTTGTGCGGGTGGGGCCAATAGTCTCGTCGGGGATGCAGAAATACAACAATTCAAGGCTTTACTTCCTGGGGCAAAAGTGGTTTCCTTAGAATTGGGTATTCCCCTAGATGTAGTGGTAGCGGCGGCTTCGGCGGCTTCGGCGGCTGATTGTATCGTCATTTTAGACCCTGCTCCGGCTCGCAACGATTTACCCGATGAGCTTTATCCTCTGATTGATATTATCACTCCTAATGAAGTAGAAGCCTCTCAGTTAGTGGGGTTTCCAGTAATAGACCCCGAAACCGCAACAAGAGCGGCTTTAATCTTACAGCAACGCGGAGTCAAAACCGTGATCGTTACCTTGGGAAGTCAAGGGGCACTCTGTTGTAGTGCTAATGAAACCTTTTTTGTGCCTGCGCTTTCCGTGTCCGTAGTGGATACCGTAGCCGCCGGGGATGCCTTTAATGGGGGCTTAGTGGCGGCATTAGCCTCTGGTAAGTCTCTGCCGGAAGCTATGCAATGGGCGACAGTAGCAGGGGCGTTATCGGTGACTCAAGCCGGGGCACAATCTTCTTTACCAGATCGGGCAAGTTTTCTACAATTTCTCAGTAGTCATTAGTTAGTAGTCATTAGTCATTTGTTATTCCCCTAACCCAAGTGTTCCCTATTCCCTACTCCCTTTTCCCAAGATATAATAAACTACATAAACAATCCCAGTTTGTGCAATTGTATTTGAGCTATGAGTAAACAACCCGATCGCGTTATCATCTTCGATACCACTCTCCGAGATGGGGAACAGTCCCCGGGAGCAACCCTGAATGTTGATGAGAAGCTAACCGTTGCTCGCGCACTGGCACGACTGGGAGTAGATGTCATAGAAGCGGGTTTTCCTTACGCAAGTCCCGGAGATTTTGAAGCTGTACAAAAAATCGCTAAAGTAGTAGGAGTCCAAGGAGGCCCCACAATTTGCGGCTTGGCAAGAGCCACTCGACAAGATATCACTAAAGCCGCAGAAGCCCTCAAACCCGCCGCTAAACCCCGCATTCATACCTTTTTGGCTACCTCCGATATTCACTTGGCCTATAAACTCAAAAAGACTCGTCAAGAAGTCCTAGAAATCGTCCCAGAAATGGTGGCTTATGCGAAGTCTTTTGTAGATGATGTAGAATTTTCCCCAGAAGATGCAGGCCGTAGTGACCCAGAATTTTTGTATCAAGTATTAGAAAGAGCCATAGCAGCCGGAGCAACTACCGTTAATATTCCCGATACCGTAGGCTATTTAACTCCCTCTGAATTTGGTCAATTGATTCGCGGCATCAAAGAAAATGTTCCTAACATAGACAATGCTATTATCTCGGTTCATGGACATAATGATTTAGGGTTAGCGGTGGCTAACTTCCTTGAAGCCGTTAAAAATGGAGCCAGACAGTTAGAATGTACTATTAACGGCATAGGAGAACGAGCCGGCAACGCCGCCTTAGAAGAATTAGTGATGGCGCTTCATGTACGCCGCTCCTATTACAATCCTTTCTTAGGACGACCAGCAGACTCCACTGAACCCCTAACCAATATCAATACCAAAGAAATCTACAAAACATCCCGTTTAGTTTCCAGTCTCACCGGGATGGCGGTACAACCGAATAAGGCAATTGTCGGCGCTAATGCTTTCGCTCATGAATCCGGTATTCATCAGGATGGCGTGCTAAAAAATAAATTAACCTACGAAATTATGGACGCTGAGTCTATCGGGTTAACCAATAATCAAATTGTCCTCGGGAAACTCTCAGGGCGTAATGCTTTCGGCACTCGTCTAAAAGAATTAGGCTTTGAATTGACGGAAACTGAGCTAAATAAAGCCTTTGTACGCTTTAAAGAAGTGGCAGACAAGCGCAAAGAAATTACTGACTGGGACTTAGAAGCCATCGTCAATGATGAAATTCATGTTGCCCCAGAAATCTTCCGTCTCGAATTAGTACAAGTGTCATGTGGCGATCAGGCCCGTCCAACAGCAACCGTGATCTTAAAAGGTCCCAACGGCGAAGAATTAATGGATGCGGCTATTGGAACCGGACCCGTAGATGCGGTTTATAAAGCGATTAACCGAGTGGTTAATGTTCCTAACCAGTTGATTGAATTTTCGGTTAAGTCAGTCACAGAAGGCATTGATGCAATGGGAGAAGTCACCATTCGTCTGAAATACGAAAACCGAACTTTCTCGGGTCATGCCGCTAATACTGATATTATCGTTGCTTCGGCACGGGCTTATATTAGCGCTCTTAACCGTCTTTATGTTGCCCTAGAACAAGAAAAAACCCAAAAAGAACAAGCGGCTGTTACAGCATCATAATTGAGGGTTATTTCTAAAACGCCCTAACCCTTCAGGGTTAGGCTATACGAACCAAGCCCGCCTGCGCGGGCTAAATTTTTTATTAATAACAAACATAAAATATTGAAGCCTGCGGGCGCGGGCGTTTTAAAAGAATGTGGAATGAATTGCTTAGTATAAAAATACTAAATAGATGGCTCCTCTAACACCCTCAAATATTACGAGATGTAACTATTTACGAGCAAAACCAAGCAAGTGATCAAAACTGGTCTAGCACTGCGATACCCTAGATTGAGTCCCCATATCAATGTTTTGTTGATCACACACACACTATGGTCGTTTCTAGTCCTACTCGCACTGTCCGCATCGGTTCACGCAAAAGCCAGTTAGCCTTAGTTCAAACTTACTGGGTACAAGGAGAATTACAAAAACACTACCCCGATAGGCAGTTTGATGTTGAAACTATGAGTACCCAAGGAGATAAAATTCTCGATGTCGCCTTGGCTAAGATCGGGGATAAGGGACTATTTACTAAAGAATTAGAAGTAGGCATGATCGATCATCAGATTGATCTAGCTGTCCATTCCCTCAAAGACTTACCCACGAATTTACCTAGCGGCTTAATTTTAGGCTGTGTAACCGAAAGAGTCGATCCGGCAGACGGGTTAGTCGTTAATGAAAAACACAAAGACAAGCAGTTAGACACCTTACCCGAAGGTGCAGTCATTGGTACATCTTCGCTACGGCGGTTAGCACAACTGCGGCATCATTTCCCTCATCTAACCTTTAAAGATGTACGGGGTAACGTAAATACTAGACTGAGTAAACTCGATGCCGGAGAATATGATGCCATTATCCTTGCAGTAGCCGGGTTAACTCGCTTAGGTATGAGTGATCGTATTCATCAAATTATCCCCTCAGAGATTTCTCTTCATGCAGTCGGTCAAGGCGCTTTAGGAATTGAATGTCGCGCTGACGATGTTGAAGTATTAGACTTATTGAAAGTGCTAGAACATCAAGCCACCCGCGATCGCTGTTATGCAGAACGAGCATTTTTACGGGAATTAGAAGGAGGATGTCAAGTTCCTATTGGTGTTAATACTTCAGTAGAAGGAGATACCCTGACTTTAACAGGAATGGTAGCCAGTTTAGATGGGCAAAAACTGATTAAAGATAGTATCACCGGTAAAGCGAGTGATGCTGATCAATTAGGACAAGAACTTGCTATCCGGATGCGTAACGCTGGTGCTGGGGAAATTCTAGCCGAAATTTTTGCCCAAATTAATAGAGAGTAAACAGTTAACAGTTCAGTTAAGTATAGGTTGGGTTTCACAATTGTTAAACCCAACGTTACCCATAAAAAAACTATTTAAGCCAGTCATCTGAAGAATTTTTTGAGTAAACTAAGAATTACAGACTTTTAGGGGAAATAAGAGATGACATCAATATTAATTGAAGACTTAACCAGCGAACTGGCAATACAAGCTGAAGACCCTGAAGAAAGATTTATTACTGATGGCGTAACTTGGGAAGAGTATGAGAACTTATTAGAGAAACTGGGGGATAGTTTAGCTTATCGGGTTACTTATTTAGATGGAACCTTAGAAATTATGTCCCCTAGTCGTCGTCATGAATTTGATAAAAAGAATATTAGCCGCTTGTTAGAAATTTATTTAGAAGAAAAAAGAATACCCTTTTGGGGACTAGGTTCAACGACTTTTCGTCAAGAACAAAAACGAGGGGGAACAGAACCCGATGAGTGTTATTGTATCGGAACTGAAAAAGAATTTCCCGATTTAGCGATAGAAGTTGTTGTTAGTAGCGGCGGAATCAATAAGTTAGCGGTATATCAAAGACTGGGAGTCAAAGAAGTTTGGTTTTGGAGGAATAATAAAATTGATGTTTATCATTTACGAGAAGAAAACTATGAACAAATTGCCAAGAGTGAGCTATTCCCAGAATTAGATTTAAACTTATTAGTTTATTATGCCGCACAACCGAGTCCTTTAGAAGCTATTTTAGCTTTTCGTGCAGCCCTTGGCCAACAATCAAATTACACTAATGACTAATGACCCATGACTAATGACTATAATATTAACAGTGTTCAAGAACCGATAACCACAGCATCGCCTGAAGTTCGTCAAATCATTGAAAGAGTTTTAAAATTAGAAAAAGACAAACTCTATCAAAAAAATTTCCGCAATATTAATGATGATATTTTAACGATAATAAAAGAATCGATTCAATGAAGCTATTATCAATTAAATTCTATAACTTTCGTCAATTTTATGGGAAAACACCCGAAATAATTTTAGCTTCTGGTTCCCAGAATACCACCATTATACATGGGAATAACGGAGCCGGTAAAACCACAATTCTAAATGGATTTACTTGGGTACTCTACGAAAAATTTACGGCGGCTTTTTCTTCCCCAGATTTATTGATTAATAAACGAGCCATTAATGAAGTCAATATTGGTACATCGGTGGAATGTTGCGTAGAGATTTATTTTGAACATGAAAGCAAACGCTATCATCTTAAACGGAGATGTTATGCCTGCCGGGATAAAGACGGAAAAGTACAATATAGTCAAAATCAGTTTTTTATGTTAATTGCTGGTGATAATGGTTCTTGGTATCATCCCCTCGAACAACCCGATGATATTATTAACAATATTTTACCAGAAAGTTTACATCAATATTTCTTTTTTGACGGCGAACATATCGATCACATTTTTCGCAGTAGTGATAAAAAGAAAATTGCTGAGGATACCAAAGAATTATTAGGGGTTAAAGTTTTAGACCGCTCTATAGACCATTTAAAAAAAGCCAAGAAGACTTTACAAGATGAATTAAAATCTATCGGGGAATCAGACATAAAAAAATTGCTCAAGCAGCAAAATCAACAGGAAAAAGAAAGGGATAAAATACAGGAACGTCAACAATACATTATTCAACAACTGGCACAACAGGAAGAGTTAAAAAAACTCGTTTCTCAAAGGTTACTCGAGTTAAGCGGCGCAGAGGAATTAAAACAACTGAAAACCCAACTAGAAAAACAGGAAACCACTCTCCGTCAAAACTTAGTTGAAGCAAGAAACAAAATAAAACAATTAATTTCCAGTCGAGGATATACCGTTTTACTGACTGGTGCTATCTCTCAATTTGATGAATTAATCGGGGACTTAAGACAAAAAGGAGAACTCCCAAGCGGCATAAAACAGCAGTTTGTTCAACAATTACTAGAAAGACAACGCTGTATTTGTGGGAACGAACTGCATCAAGAAAGCGACGCTTACCAAGAGGTACAAAATTGGATGAATAAAGCCGGCATAGCTGAGGTAGAAGAAGCCGCCATCCGCGCTTGTTCACAGGTAAGAGAATTAGAAAAACAAAGCCAGAATTTTTGGCAAGAGATAGATGATAACCAAGCTAAAATTCATCAGTGGCGTTTAGAATTATCTCAAGTTGAAAACCAACTAGACGAAATTAGTAATAAATTTAGACATGATCCCGATGAAGATATTAAAAACTTACAAACTCGTCTCGATGAACTCGAATACTCTCTCAAAGAATTGACCTTAGAACAAGGAGCCAATAAACATCAACTAGAACTGATAGAAAAAGACATAGAATCCCTCAATAAACAAATTGAAAAACATAAAGTCAGAGAAGAAAAACAAGCCTTAGTCCAGCGAAGAATTACAGCAACTCAAGAGGCAATTGATCGTATTACTGAAGTCAGAAAACGCTTAGAGGTTCAATTCCGTTACTCTTTAGAAAAACGAGTACAAGAAATTTTTAGCTCGATTTCCTTTACGCCTTATTTGCCGAGAATTAGTAATGATTATGACCTGAGATTAGTAGAAAATACTTCGGGGGTTGCGGTGCCGGTAGCGGCTTCTACAGGCGAGAATCAAATTCTCAGTTTATCTTTTATTGGCGGCATTATAGACCGAGTGAGAGAATGGAGTCAAAAAAATACTTTAATGGGGTTAGATAGTAGCACTTTTCCAATAGTAATGGATTCTCCTTTTGGCAGTTTAGATGAAATTTATCGGCGGCAGGTTGCTAAGTCTATTCCTCAGTTAGCCAATCAGTTAATTGTCTTAGTAACTAAAACTCAATGGCGGGTAGAAGTCGAACAAGAAATGGCTAATTATATTGGTAAACAATATGTACTGGTTTATCATTCTCCTAAACCGGATTGTGAAGAGGATTCTATTGAATTAGATGGGGTTAAATATCCTTTAGTTAAACGGAGTCAAAATGAGTTTGAATATACAGAAATTATTGAGGTAAAAGATGGGGATTCGTAGTCTAAATATTCCTCCAGATAATAATCTTGCTTTTGGCTCAGAAAATATAGTAAGCTCCAGATGAATTGTATTTTGAGCATCTCTTATCAAATTTCAAGATTTTTTTTCGTAAAAATAGCTACTTTAACTTAAAGAGTTTTTTAATATTATATATTTAATCTATATAAGTGCTGCAAAAACCGCTATTATTAATAAATTTAAAAATAAAAAAAATAAGGAAATTAACCTTAATTCTGAGTTGAAGTTACTCTAATTTATGGGAAAAATTATGAACAATAAAACCTATGGAAAATTACAAGGTTATGGAATATTAATTATTGCTGTAATATTCCTGAGTCTTGTGGCTAACCTAGCTTTAGCAAATCCGAAAATTCATTGGGGTGCAGAACTCGTTCCGCACTGGAGTTATAGCGGCGAAGAAAACCCCCATCATTGGGCGGCACTCAGCCCAGATTTTGCCATCTGTTCAAAAGGTCAAAACCAATCCCCGATTAATTTTGAATCAGGCACTCGAGAAAAATCGCCTAATCTAGTTTTTAATTATCAAAATACGCCTTTAAATATTGTCAATAATGGTCATACTATCCAAATAAATTATGCTAAAGGAAGTCGAGTAATTATTGGCGATAAAGACTATGAATTAATGCAGTTTCACTTTCATACTCCCAGTGAACATACCATTAATAAGAAAGTGGCTAAAATGGAACTCCATCTAGTGCATAAAAATGAAGAAGGAGAAATAGCTGTGATAGGGATATTAATTCAACAAGGTCAAGAACATCCTCTAATTAAAAAAATCTGGCAATATATTTCTCCAGAGCAAGGCGAAAAAAACTTTGCCAATGTGATCATTAATGCTAAAGACTTTATTCCTGTAGATCAATCTTACTATAACTATATCGGCTCTTTAACCACCCCTCCCTGCACGGAAGGCGTAAATTGGTTTGTTTTTAAGACTCCCCTTAAAGTTTCTCCTCAACAGATTCAACAATTTACACAAATCTATCAGTTAAACGCTAGACCAGTACAGCCGCTTAATCAGCGTGAAATTGTGATCAGAGAATATTGACACTCCCTCGCCTTTTAGTCTCCTTAAAGCGATCTCACCATCGGGTGAGTTATCCTTTGGTTAAGCCGAGTTTAAATGGATTAAAATCTACAAAAATTCTTGAGGGGGTTAATAAAAATCAACTAGAATTTAATTTATAGAGTTTAGAGGTTGCATTAAAGCAATTTGCCGATAAATTCTCAAAAAATTCCCTAGTTCTATTTAATCAAATGAATACACTAGCTCTTATTGCTACATTACTGATGATGCTGACTAACCTAGCATTCGTCAATCCCCAAATTCAACCGTGTGATAGCACTACTGAAGCCGATAAAAGCACTACTGAAACCGATAAAAAAGAAATTATTTGGAATTATAGTGGCGATCAAAGACCTGCTCGCTGGGGAGAACTCAGTCAATGTTTTGTCACTTGTTCAAACGGTAAAACGCAATCCCCCATTAATTTGAGTTCAGCAATTCCCGAAGAAGGGAGTAATCTGGTTTTTAATTATCAAGATACACCGTTAACGATTATCAATAACGGTCATACTATCGAAGTCGAGTATGCTTCAGGAAGTACAGTTACCATTGGCAATAAAGAATATGAATTAAAGCAGTTTCACTTTCATGCTCCTAGTGAACATACTATTAAAGGAACAGTGAAGCCTATGGAACTCCATTTAGTGCATAAAAATCAAAACAAAGAAATAGCTGTAGTAGGGATATTAATTGAACAAGATGAAAAACACCCTATAATTGAGAAAATATGGCCATATATTTCTCTAGAACAAGGGAAAAAGAAAATTCCTAATGTGACGATTAATGCTATAGATTTTATTCCGAAAGAGCAATCTTATTATAAATATATCGGCTCTTTAACCACCCCTCCTTGTACTGAAGGCGTGAATTGGTTTGTCTTTAAGCAACCCATTCAACTTTCCGCCGAGCAGATTAAACAATTTAGACAAATCTATCAGTTAAACGCTAGACCAGTACAGCCGCTTGATCAGCATAAAATTGTGATCACACAAGAGTAGTATTCACTCTTTCCTCTTGCCTAATTAAAATTTTCCCAGGGATCGGGTGTTCCCTTTCCCCTGTTCCCTGTCCCCTGTTCCCTATTCCCTATTCCCTGTTCCCTATTCCCTTCCTTTATTGAACAAAGAGCAACCCTGATGTTCTACAATGCAGAAAAGGAAACGATGGAACAACCAAGATGCGGATACTCTTAGTCGAGGATGAACCAGGGATTGCTCAATTTATCAGTCAAGGGTTAAAAGAAACAGGCTATGTGGTAGATATCGCCCCTGACGGACAACAAGGCAAAAATTATGTTGATGCGGTGGAATATGACATCATTATCTTAGACATCATGCTCCCCAAAATTGATGGCTTGAAATTATTAGGAGAGATTCGCGCGAAAAAAGTCTCTGTACCGATTTTACTGCTGACTGCGCGAGATAGCGTAGAAGATCGGGTCAAAGGCTTAAATCAGGGGGCTGATGATTATATGGTTAAACCCTTCGCCTTTTCAGAATTACTCGCCCGTATCAGGGCTTTACAACGTCGCCCTCCCCTTCAATTCAATACAGTTTTGGCATTAGGAGACTTGACGATGGACCTTGTCACCCGAGAAGTGAAACGAGGCGACAAGCTCATTGATCTGAGTCCTTTAGAATTTAAACTTTTAGAATACTTATTACGTAATTGTAACCAGGTATTAACTCGGACTCAAATCGGTGAGCAGGTTTGGAACCTGGATTTTTATAGCAATTCTAATGTAGTTGATGTCTATGTGGGCTATCTCAGGCGCAAAATAGACCGAGGGTTTCAACGGCCTCTGTTACATACAGTGCGAGGCGTAGGCTATTGTATGAAGGCAGAAGGCAGCTAAAACTAATGGCTAATTGGTTGAGATTAGAAAAAATTAGTTTACGGGTACGCTTAACGGGATGGTACATCATTCTGCTTGGGTGTACTCTAGCCGCTTTTAGCAGTTACTTGTATTTACAATTAAAATATAGCCTTCAGAGTCAGGTAGATAGAAACTTAAATATTACTGCCTCAGAAATATTAAATACCCTCATTCTCGATAACGAACCGCCGGTTCTCAAAAAAAATAACAGTTCACAAAAGATCGCTTCAAATTTAAAACAGGCAGGGTACGCAGTGCGCCTGATTACCTCAACGGGGAAAATAGTCGATGGTTTTGGCGAATATCAAGAATTTCCTGCCCCCGTACCTGGGCAAAAAGGTTACAGTAATTTTATTTATGATTCAGGGATATGGCGAGTTTACAATCAGCCGATAATCTTATCAAAAGGGCGAGGATTATTACAAGTTGCTCAATCTCTTGAACCTCTAAAAGAAGCCTCTGAACATTTACTGACTTTAATGTTGCTCAGTTATCCTTTAATCTTGTTCTTGGCCGGATTAGGAGGGCTGTTTTTAGCTGATCGGGCATTGCGGCCTATTGATAATATCATTCGCACAGCACAAGCGATCAATCCTGATGATATTACTCGCCGCATTGGTTATGCAGGATCATTTGACGAAGTAGGACGCTTGGCGATGACTTTAGATCGAATGTTGGACCGCTTGAGTGCGGCTTTTGAACATGAACGGCGCTTTACAGCAGATGCTTCTCACGAGTTACGCACCCCTCTAGCGGTGATTAAAGGGCGAATTGGTGTCACTTTAAGTCAAAACCGCACCCCAGAGGAGTATCAAGCCACTTTACAAGCTTTGGAGTATGAAGTTGATCGTCTGATTCGTTTAGCCAATGGGTTATTATTTTTAACCCGCCTTGAACAAGAAACTATACAGTTTCAACAGATAGATTTAAGTGAACTGTTGAGTATTTTGGTTGAACAGTTCCAAATGATGGCAGAACCGCGCAATATTTTGTTAACAGACAATATAGAACCAGAATTAATGATTGCCGGCAATGCCGACTATTTAACCAATGTGTTTCTCAATTTGCTAGATAATGCCATTAAATATACTCCTGATGGCGGTAAAGTGACAGTAAAGGCGCAACCACAAGCTGAGCAAGTCTATATTAGGGTTAGCAATAGCGGTAAAGGAATTGCCCCAGAAAACCTCCCTCATCTATTTAAGCGCTTTTATCGCGTAGAGGCTGATCGCTCTCGTCATACAGGAGGAACTGGGTTAGGACTAGCCATCGCTTATGAGATTGTTCGTTTACATAAGGGTACAATTACAGTAGAAAGTGAGGTTAATCAGACTACTACTTTTACCGTTTCTCTGCCTTTGAAAGTTTGATTTTAGAGATTATTTTGAGCTTTCTTAAGAATCATATTTCCTTGACTTTACTTCACAATTATAGACAAAGCTTAACTCTTTTTTATTCGGATGGAAGTGGTATAATATATAATATATAAACCCCGCCCTTAAGAGCGGGGTCTGAATCTGACAAGCCAAAAAGATATGTACGCCATTAAGTTAGAGCTAAAATTGAATAATATTGAACGTTCTTACTTAGCTGGTTGTGCTGGTTATGCCAGGTTAGTCTATAACTACGGATTAGACCTAATCAAATCTTCTTGGTCATTTGAAGGAATAAAAGTCGGTGATGGCTCAAGATTAGCAGCAATTAAAAAGATTTTAACAAATCACGTGATGGCGAATGATAAATATAAATGGATGAAGAAATATCCATCTACGATTTATCAGTCAGCCTTAAACAATTTAGGAAAGGCTATGAGTCGCTATCGTAAAGGATTGGGAAAATTGCCGGTTTTAAAAGCCAAGAAAGACGGTGATTCTTTCACGGTTTATAAAAGTTCAGGTATTTATCCAAGTAAGGGGAGAGCAATGCTTCCTTTCTCTAATCGTCAAGTAATTCAAGCAGGAAAAAAGATAATCATACCCGGTTTAGGGACGTTTAGGCTGAAAGAAGAATTACTCTTCACTTGCTCTAGTCAAACTTTTACTATTAGTCGTTCTTCCCATAAATGGTATGTTTCATTTACTATTGATGCCGAGAAAATTCCCCCAATTATTCAGAAAAATGAATTAGTAGGTATAGATCTAGGCGTTAAGGCGTTTGCCACATTAAGTACAGGAAAAGTGTATGAAATGCCCAAGACTTTAAAAGAGGCGAAAACCAAGCTAAGTCAATTTCAATGGGCAAATAGAAACAAACAATTAGGCAATAGAAAGAAAAAGATTAAAGCTTCTAATAGAGCCAAGCTCTACTATAGACAATTAGCCAAAAAACATTCCCGAGTTTCTAATATAAGGAAAGATTTTCTTCATAAGACTACAACCGATATTAGTCGAGAAAACTCCAGACTTAGGATAGAAGACTTAAATGTTTCTGGAATGTTAGCCAATTGTAAGCTATCGGAAGCTGTAGCTAATCAAGGATTTTATGAGTTTAGAAGACAGTTAGAATACAAGCAAAAGTTCTACTCTACCCAAGTAGAAATAGTAGATAGATGGTATCCCTCAAGTAAAACTTGTTCAAGTTGTGGACACCAACAACCGATTAAGTTATCTCAAAGGGTATTTGATTGCCAAATTTGTAATAGTCAAATTGATAGGGACTTAAATGCTAGTATTAACTTGAAAAATGCCCCTGTCAATAAAGTAAGGTTGGCTTGACCTGAAGTTACGCTTGTCGGACAGGATAGGAGCCGTCTCCCCTGGTTGAAGCAAGAAAGGAACATCAAATCTGTCAAGGTTTGTCTAAGTTTCCTAAAGCAGCGAAAGTATTGCAGTAACCCATATCACCGGTTTTCAATCCGCGATTAAACCAAGTAACTCTTTGGGCCGAACTTCCATGAGTAAATGAATCCGGAACCACATAACCTCTAGCTCGCTCCTGTAAGCGATCATCCCCAATTTGACTGGCGGCATTGAGCGCTTCTTCAGTATCACCGGGTTCTAAAATTTGACGGGTTTGTTGAGCATGATAAGCCCAAACCCCTGCCAAACAGTCGGCCTGTAATTCTAATTTTACAGACAGTTGATTCGCTTGTTGTTCGCTCACCTGAGAACGCACTGATTGAACTTTTTCGGAAATTCCTAATAAATTTTGAACATGATGTCCCACTTCATGAGCGATCACATACGCTTGAGCAAAATCTCCTGGTGCGTTCAGTTGGTTTTTTAGCTGTTGGTAAAAACTCAAATCAATATAAACTTTTTGATCGCTAGGACAGTAAAAAGGCCCCATCGCCGCTTTAGCATAACCGCAAGCTGACTCAACGCTACCCCGAAATAGCACTAATTTAGGGTCAGTATATGTTCTTCCCATCCTACGGAATATATCATGCCAAGTATCCTCGGTATCTGCAAGCACTACAGAAACAAAATCAGCCTCCTGTTTTTCAGTGGCAGTCTGTTGAGAAGGAGGGTAAGAACTATTAGAATTATCCCCGCTTCCTGTACCTTGGTCTAGAATAATACTCGGGTCAACCCCTAAAAACATCGCCACTAAAGCTAACACAATAGCCCCAATTCCTCCACCCACCACAGGGGCGCTCATTCCCCGCCTATCCTCAACATTTTCACTGCGACGACCCAGTTGCCAGCGCATAGTTAACTCCTAATATATAAACTTTTTTCATAAACACCCAAATATTACTTAAGTATTTTCATTGGCTACCAAACCCTAAAGATAGAAATTTACGGAACCTAATATTTAAGAATTTTCTTAGAGTTTTCTCATCACTTTCTTAAGTATTGTAAAGTATCGTTAATAACGATAGAAAAATATACCGAAGGAACGAAAAAAAATATATCTATGGATGGAAGCCTAATTCTCTTTAATATACTCAACCCGCCGGTGTTATTCTTTTTCTTGGGGATGTTAGCAGTTTTTTTAAAATCGGATTTAGAAATTCCCCAACCCTTACCTAAACTATTTTCCCTCTATTTACTTTTAGCCATTGGCTTTAAAGGAGGCTATGAATTATCAGAAAGTGGTTTCAATACTCAAGTCGCTACCACTTTAATTGCCGCGATTCTCATGGCTTGTATTGTGCCTGTTTATACTTTTTTTATTCTTAGAGTTAGACTAGACAATTATAATGCGGCTGCCATAGCGGCTGCTTATGGTTCTATTAGTGCAGTTACTTTCATTACCGCAAGTTCATTTCTAGAAAAACTTCATATTAGCTATGGCGGACACATGGTAGCGGCTTTAGCATTAATGGAATCACCGGCTATTATTGTAGGATTAATTTTGGTGAGAGTGTTTGCGGCTAAAAAAGAGGAAGATGGGGAATTTTCTTGGAAAGAAGTCATGCGCGAAGCTTTCCTCAATGGCTCAGTTTTTCTATTAATTGGTAGCGTCGTTGTTGGGATGCTAACGGGTGAGAAAGGATGGGAAAAACTCCAACCTTTTACCCAAGGAATTTTTTATGGCGCTTTGACTTTCTTTTTACTCGATATGGGATTAGTAGCCGCACGAAGAATTAGAGAACTGAGTAAAACCGGCTCTTTCTTAATCGGCTTTTCAGTCATCGTTCCCGTCATGAATGCTATCGTCGGTATTTTAATTGCCAAACTGTTAGGATTTGGGGAAGGAAATAGCTTATTATTTGCGGTTTTATGCGCCAGTGCTTCCTATATTGCTGTGCCTGCTGCCATGCGGATGACCGTACCCGAAGCAAATCCTAGTCTTTATGTTTCTATGGCTTTAGCCTTAACTTTTCCCTTCAATATTGTTGTGGGAATTCCCCTCTATCTAGAAATTATTCATAAGCTTGGAGTTTAAAAAATGCAACAAGTTAAAAAGGTCGAAATTATCATCAGTACCTTAGAAATGGAGGAGGTTTTAGATATATTAGATACGGTGCGAGTCTCAGGTTATACGGCCATCAAAAATACATCAGGAAAAGGGGAACGCGGCATAAGTTATAACGATTTAGGAGCGACATTCAGCAACAGTTATATCATGACAGTCTGTACCAATGATAAACAATTGAATGACCTCATTGATGAACTGTTACCCTTACTGAAAAAGATCGGCGGTATCTGTTTAGTGAGTGATGCTAACTGGGTAATTCATTAAAAAACTAACTCAAGCACAATATGGACTATTACAATACTCTACTACAGGATGTCAAAAGAGTTGAAATCATCATTAGTAGTTTTCACATCCAAGAAGCAATTAAAATTTTAGATCAGGTTCAAGTTTCTGGTTATACCATCATAGAAGATACATCAGGAAAAGGAGATCGTGGCCTATCTTGTTCAGATGTTGACTGTGTTTTTAGTGGTCAATATATTCTGACGGTATGCACCAATGATAGACAGCTTAATACGTTGGTAGAAAACCTCAAACCTCTACTAAAAAAAGTCGGCGGAGTCTGCCTAGTTGCTGATGCTAAATGGGTTAGCCATTAGAAAAATGTTCTTTCAAGACACTTAAAGTGAGGCCTTAAATGACAGCACCACAACTTGATCTGAACCACAAGGATTCTTCTATGCCAATTAAGCGAATTATTCGAGGATTGAACGAATTTCAAATCAACTATTTTTCTGTTCATCAGGAAATGTTTCGTCAGTTATCTCAAGGACAAGCACCTGAAATCCTCTTTATCACTTGTTCTGACTCGAGAATTGATCCGAATTTATTAACTCAAACTCAACCCGGAGAACTCTTTATTATTCGCAATCTTGGTAATATTATTCCTCCTCATGGAAATAATAATAATAGTGAAGGTGCAGGAATTGAGTATGCTGTCTCTGCCTTAAATATCAAACATATTATTGTCTGTGGACACTCCCACTGTGGCAGTATGAAAGGACTATTACAGTTACCTAATTTAGTGGATGAGATGCCATTAGTTTATGACTGGCTAAAATATCATGCTGAGTCAACTCGCCGTCTATTACGAGAAAATTATCAAGACTATGATGGAGAAAAATTGTTAAGAATTGCCATTGAAGAAAACATTTTAACTCAAATAGAAAATTTAGAAACCTATCCGGTTATTCGTTCTAAATTACATAGTAATAAATTGTCTCTTCATGCTTGGCTTTATGAAATAGAAACAGGAAATATTTTTGCTTATGATGCTCAACAAAGTAAATTTGTTATACTGCGTTCAGAAGCTTTCCCTGTTCCCGATCCCTTGGCGACTTTACAACCTAATTAAGTCGGTATTTCTCGGAGTAAATCTAGTCAAAATAGGGTGATTTTTCTCAACATTTTTTTAGCAAAATTACCCATTTTACAGCTAAACTTAGAAAGTTGACCTTTAATATACAAAATTTTGGATTTAGTATCAACTTCTTGAGGCTAAGTCCAAAATTTCAGTCAATAACATAACTTGATACCTGGAAAAATATGAAAACCTCTCTTATGCCTTCGGACTCTGAACGGTTATCATTCACTTTAAAAAATGTGCTGTTTTCTCCTCATAAATGGTTGAGTCAAACTCCAGAAAGAGCGATTTTAAAAGCCTATCAAGCCGCTTTAAAAATAGGTGAGATAGAAAAGGAACATTTTGACGGTAAAAAAGTCTCCCTCTTGTCAAAAAATTACAGCCAAAATATTTTTGACTGTTTTCAAGCCGATGTGGAAAAGCAATTAAATATTATTAAAATAAATTTAGCGGAATTCAAAGTTAGTCGATTATTGTTAAAAGGTTCTGATTATCGTTTTTTAGACT
Source organism: Gloeothece verrucosa PCC 7822 (assembly GCF_000147335.1). Taxonomy (NCBI): domain Bacteria; kingdom Bacillati; phylum Cyanobacteriota; class Cyanophyceae; order Chroococcales; family Aphanothecaceae; genus Gloeothece; species Gloeothece verrucosa. The sequence continues at coordinate 5,379,469 of NC_014501.1, read as the reverse complement.
CACTAAAAATCATTGATGAAATCCTAAATCGTTATCAAAATTTCGAGGAAAATTTAGCGATAGTCAACTCAAATTCACCGGCAATTAATAAAATCCCAACTTCTTCTAAAAACTCCTCACAAAACGCTTATGATTCTAGTTATGAACCGGTTATTGAAATAAAAAGTATGACGGCTGATGATTCTAAAATATTTTCCCGTTCCTTGGGCAGAACCATCAAAAAAATCAAAAGAGATATGAATCCTCGCTCCGAAGAACAATACTTACAAAATCTGCGCTACTCTAGCCGCAATACCCGACAAGGAATTCGCTGTCTAATTTTATTAATTCTCGTTCCTTTATTAGTTCAAAAAGTATCTAAACAATTTTTAGTTTTGCCAGTCGTTGAACATTTCCGTAGCTTTGAAAAGACTCCGATCTTTCTGCATCAAGAAATGAAAGAAGAAGCGATGCGAGAATTACAAGCCTTTGAAGAAGAACTAAAATTTAATAACTTACTCCATCGCGCCCCAAAAATTTCTGCTGAAGAGATGGAAGAAAAAATAATGAACAAAGCGAATGAACTGGCTGAAGAATTTTATCATAAAGGCAACGGAGCTATTAGTAATGTCTTATCCGATTTATTGGGAGTGCTTGCTTTTGCTGGAGTCGTGATAACTAATCCCAAAGGCGTAAGAGCTTTAAAACTATTTTTAGGAGAGATTATTGGAGGCTTAAGCGATAGCGCCCAAGCCTTTATCCTCATTTTATTTACGGATATGTTTGTCGGGTTTCACTCTCCTCATGGATGGGAAGTAATTCTAGAAGGATTATCCGAACACTTAGGACTTCCGGCTAATCGAGGCGCAATTTTTCTGTTTATTGCCACTTTTCCCGTGATTTTAGATACCATATTTAAATACTGGATTTTTCGCTATATGAATCAAATTTCCCCTTCAGCCGTCGCCACTCTGAAAAATATGAATGAATAAAATAATAGGGATTAGGGTTTAGGTAAAATTCCTATTCCCCAGTCCCTAACTTTAAACTTCCTATCTCAACCAGTGAAAGAAAAAAACTGATTAAAACTTAACTAAGAGTTTTAGAAACGGCTTTAAATCGAACTTTAGCGGCTTTCAGCTTTTTTATTTTAGGCTCAATATCATTAGATTATTAGTTTTGCTCAAAAGATTTCTTCATCCAGTTCGGCGAATCTTTCTCACCCATTGGGGTTAATTATCAATAGGTTGCGGTGTGCTAAATAGGAAACTGCCCATTCACCCTGCTAGTGTTCATTCCTGCTCAGTACAATGACGGTATCAAGATCAGCTTATTTTAATCTTCTTTATAGTGATGACTCGTCAACTGATAACCCGCGCTCAACCCCCATTAGAATTTATTCCGCCTCGCTTTAACCCTCTACTGTTACAGGGATGTCAAATATTCTTACCTTTATGGTTGCGAAATAAAACTCATTTAAGGGATATTCAAGCCGATAACGTTGAACGTTTAGTAGATTTATATTCTCAGTTTCAGCAAGGAAAAATTCGCTTTTTAATGGCCTTTCGCCATCCTAGTGTGAACGATCCCTACGCGATGGCCTATCTGCTTTGGAAACTGGTGCCCCAAGTGGCCAAACAAAAGGGTATATCTCTGCAATCGCCGATTCATGCCCATTTTATTTATGATCGCGGCATACCTTTGTGGGCGGGTGCCGGGGTGGGATGGTTAATGTCTCATTTAGGCGGCACGTCAATTCAACGAGGAACAGCCGATTTATTAGGGTTGCGATCAGCCCGAAGTTTGTTTAGTGAGGGGGCTTTTCCCATCGCAGCAGCCCCAGAAGGCGCAACCAATGGTCATAATGAAATAGTCAGCCCCATCGAACCCGGAATCGCTCAATTAGGCTTTTGGTGTGTCAATGATTTACAAAAAGCCCATAGCCATCAAGAGGTTTTGATTGTGCCTATTGGCATACAGTATCATTATTTAATTCCTCCTTGGGAAGCGATCGAAAAACTGTTAACCCAATTAGAGCTAGATACAGGCATTAATTGCCCAACTGATTTAATCGGCAAAATAGATGAAAGTAGTCTTTATCAACGACTGTTTTCGCTCGGAGAGCATTTATTATCTTTAATGGAAAATTTTTATCGAGAGAATTATCATCAAACTATTCCAGAAGTTGCCCCGTCAGAATTAGAACAGAATCAAATTTTAAAAAGCCGCTTACAAAACTTACTCAATGTCGCGTTACAAGTGGCCGAACAGTATTTTAATTTACCATCTAACCGCAATATGGTTGAGCGTTGTCGCCGGGTTGAACAAGCGGGATGGGATTATATTTATCGAGAGGAATTTAAATCAAATCATTCTTTATCTTCGGTAGAAAGAGGACTTGCGGATCGTGTAGCCGAAGAGGCAAGCTTAAGAATGTGGCACATGAGAATTGTCGAGAATTTTGTGGCTGTAACGGGACATTATGTCAAAGAAAAACCCAGTGCTGAAAGGTTTGCAGAAACCATTTTGTTAGTCTGGAGTTTAGTTAATCGAATTAAGGGAGAAAACCCCTATTTTCGTCCTCAATTAGGCAAGCAAACTGTGAGTATGCAAGTGGGTGAACCGATTTCTATTTCTGCTCGTTGGGATGAGTATAAAGCCAATCGTCGTCAGGCAGTAGCGGCTTTAACTACCGATTTACAAGCGGCTTTAGAACATCTAATCTTAGAGACTTAAGACAATAGTAGGGTGTGTTAGCGTAGCGTAACGCACCTCTTAAGACAATAGTAGGGTGTGTTAGCGTAGCGTAACGCACCTCAACCTATTAAACAGTCTCTTAAATGCGGCTGAGTAATGAAAGCAAACAACCATAACAAAGGGTTAGCGCAATAATTTTCGGCCAACCCTTTTAATTAAAAATATAAAATCAAATTAATTAACAATATGAGAAGAACCAATAAGCATAACCGAGAAATTATGGCCTCTAGACCACTGTTTTATCGATCTGAAGGCGTTCGCCATCCCTGGGCCCAACGAGTGCGGCCATGGTTATATCCTTCATCGTAGTCTCTTGAGCGCCGAGGATTATCGTATCTGGCATCATTGTAACCATCTTCGAGTCCTCGTTCATATTCCTGCCTAGGAGCAACATAACGATGCCGTTGTCGGTTATTGTCGATCGCTTGATCGATGAGAATTACGCCGGCACCTATTCCCACAGCTTCGCCAAAAGACAAAGCTTTTACCACTGTAGGAAATACCATGTTGCTAAAAAGCACAAGTGTGGTACAATAGAGACCTAGTTTAGTCATAATTTTTCTAAGCGTACTATATACCATTGTAGGTATTGTCCAGGGCCAACATCAATCTCATAAAAATTTTCTATGAGGTGTTGGGCCTGTTTATCAATTGATGTAAACTTCTGTAACTCTCTCGGTAAGTCGTTTTGTCGAGTTTGTAATATGGCTTTGAGCTTTTCTAGCAACTCCTCATGTGTCAGGAATTGCTCATCTTGATCGGGTTCGAGGACAACATAACAGTCCTCTTGATACATGATTGAATCTGGCATAGGTTTTAAATAGGGAACAGGAAACCGGGAAGGGATTAGGTATTTTTCCTAACCCCTAAAGAAAGATTAGATGTCTAAGTCGGTCAGTTTTAATCGAGGTCCGTGAGTCTCAATAAACTCCCGTCGGGGTAAAACGCGATCGCCCATCAAAATAGTAAATAATTCTTCGGCTTTAGCCGCGTCTTCAATTTCCACTTGTTTAAGGAGACGGGTTTCAGGGTTCATGGTTGTCTCCCAAAGTTGTTGCGGCATCATTTCCCCTAACCCTTTGAATCGTTGAATCGAGTAATTAGCGTTGGGGGGAAGCTCACTAATATACTGTTGTAGCTCTCGCTCATTGTAACAGTAGCGGTGATTTTTGCCTCGCTCAACTTTATAGAGTGGAGGACAAGCGATATAAATGTAACCTTGATCGACAATTGAGCGTTGATAGCGGTAGAAAAATGTTAGTAATAAAGTCCGAATATGAGAGCCATCATAATCAGCATCAGTCATAATTATTATGCGATGATAGCGTAATTGTGCGGCATCAAATTCTTCTCCTTTAATGCCTAAACCTAATGCGGTAATTAGGGATTGAATTTCATTATTCTTATAAATTTTCGCATCATCTGTTTTTTCGATGTTGAGAATTTTACCCCGTAAAGGAAGAATCGCTTGAGAACGCCGATCACGCCCTTGTTTAGCCGAACCGCCTGCACTATCGCCCTCAACAATAAAGATTTCTGACTTAGCCGGATCTCTTTCGCTACAATCTGCTAATTTACCCGGTAAAGGCGAAGACTCTAAAACCGACTTGCGGCGGACTAATTCTCGGGCGCGTCGGGCGGCTTCTGCGGCTTTAAATGCTTGTACGGCTTTTTCGATAATACTATCGGCGATTTGAGGATGAAATTCGAGATATTCCCCCAGAACTTCTCCCACTAAAGAATCTACAATGCCGCGAACTTCGGTATTACCGAGTTTAGTTTTAGTTTGTCCTTCAAATTCAGGTTCAGGAACTTTAACGGAAATCACGCCGGTTAGCCCTTCTCTGACGTTTTCACCCGCCAAATTCGGCTCGTTTTCTTTAATTTTATTGCGTTTACGAGCAACATTATTAAGCGTGCGGGTAAGAACCGCTTTTAATCCTTCTAAATGGGTTCCTCCGTCAATGGTGCGGATATTATTGGCAAAACCGAGAAGATTATCATTATAGGTATCGATATACCACTGAAGTGCAACTTCTATTTGAATTCCGTTTCTTTCGCCTTGTACATAGATAATCTCTTCGTGAAGGGGTTGCTTTTCCCGACACATATAGGCCACATACTCTTTAATTCCCCCTTCATAACAGTAGCTTTCTACTCGGGGTTGTTCTAGGCGTTTGTCGCTAAAGGTAATTCTCACCCCTGCATTGAGATAGGCCAGTTCTCGTAAACGTCCCGCCAGAGTGCTATAGTCAAACTCAATCCCATCCGAAAAAATTTGAGTATCGGGTAAGAAAGATACAGAAGTTCCTGTAGAGTGATCGGTTTCTGGCTGACTTTCTAATGAGGTAACGGGAATGCCTCTTTCATAACGTTGAGTAAACCTTTTTTGATCGCGCCAGACAGTTACATTTACCCATTCAGAGAGGGCATTCACCACTGAAACCCCTACCCCATGCAACCCCCCAGAAACTTTGTAACCGCCGCCGCCAAATTTTCCGCCCGCGTGGAGGACGGTCATAACCGTTTCTAAGGCGGATTTTCCGGTGGTAGGATGGGTATCGGTGGGAATTCCTCGTCCATCATCAGTTACGGTGACAGAACCATCAGGATTTATATCCACTTCGATGTGAGTACAGTACCCCGCTAAAGCTTCATCAATAGAGTTATCAACGACTTCATATACAAGATGATGAAGTCCTCGCGGCCCTGTTGAACCGATATACATCCCCGGACGCTTGCGTACCGGTTCTAGACCTTCAAGAACTTGTATTTGTTCTGCACCGTAGTTGCTCGTCATATCTTTTTCCGAATACAGGCTTGGAGTCAGGGTTTGACCCCTTGATGACAAAATCTTCAAAAATTCTAACACAAAAGGGTTAAAGACTGCTTGAACCCAATTTGAAGAGATTTTTAAAAAGGGGTGCAGGGGCTAGTGTCCCCCAGGGTTAGCCAAGCTCATTGGTACTAATATATTAACCTAGAAAGGGAAGCTTTTAGCACTCAAAAGGCTATCAACAGAAATTAGACTTTATTGATTTAAAAGCAATCTGTTAAGAAATTATATTGATATGAGATTGATGTGAAATCTTTTGAGAGAGCCTGAGTTTATACACCTTGGGTCTATTTTCTTATAAAATAGCAACAGAAAAAAATAAACCTTCATTAAGCCATCATGCAGCTTTCACTTTTAAATCGATTTCAAGGGGGTTTACTCGGAGCATGGATTGGAGCATCCTTAAATAAAGAAAATAACCAACTTTCCCACCTAGATCAGCAACTGTTAGCTTGGATTAAACTGGCTATGAGTCTAACAAAGCTCCTCATTGACTCAGGGCAAATAACCCAAGAGAATTGGTTAGAAATTTTAGCACAACAGAAACTCTCAGAGCCGCTTTTTTTTCAAGTGCCTATAAGTAGCGCAATAATCGCTTTAAGCACTCTGCCTTTAGCGTTATTTTTTCACGATTCCCCCAGTCAATTTAAAGAGTATTTATACTCGCTCAAAGGCATTGGGCAACAATCTCAAGAAACCTTAGAAGAAGTCATCATTTGGCAGGATGCGCTCCGGCTAATTTTACGAGAAAAACTAAAACTGAGTCCTTTAATAGACCAACTCTGCTTGCGACATCAGATCACTCAAACTCCTTTAGGGCAACAACTAGAACAGCTACAGACTTTTTTAAAAGCAAAAATTCCCTTACAACAAGCGGCTTCTCAGTTATACCGTTCGGGTAAACATCATCCCCATGAAATTGCCTTAGCTTGCTACTGTTTCAGTTATACAGCCCAAGAATTTAGTTTATGCGTAAAAGCGGCTAAACAATTAGACTATCAACCTTCCCTGACAGCCGCTTTAACTGGCATTTTAGCAGGGGTGTATAATGGGATAAGCGGCATCCCCATTGCTTGGCGACTGCAACTTGAAAATGATCCAATCCCTCAAGAAATGTACCAACAAGCGATAGACTTATGGGCAGTTTGGTCAGGCGTGGACCAGCCTTGTACTCTTCAAACCCTTGAAAGTGCTGCCATTGCTTCTCCTCTCATCATTCAAGCCAGACCTGCCGTTAAAATGATTTCTCAAACACACCTTTAATTTTTTTTTAGTGGATTGGCTTAAATTAGATTTTAATAAATTGATGTACCAAAAGTTCTGTTTAGGTTCCCGTAATTAATACTGATAAATCCCCTTCCCGATTAACGAATTTCGAGGTTATGGTTTTTACAAATTATGAAAGGTTTTAATTTATTTTTCTCGAAAACCCAAAAACTGAATCCCAAAAAAGTTCCGACCATCACTGATTGTCGGGTACATCGCAGTAAACTGATACAGGCATTATGTCATCTCAATAAAGTACAACCGTCTTTGATCTTCACAGTAGCCGTATTTAGTCTGACTAGCGTGGTGGGCTATCGTTTTTATAATCAACCCCAATTAGCGGTAGCTACTCGCTCTCCTGAAACCATTAAAGCCCCCTCAGATGGACGCTTTGAGGATAAACAAAAAACCGAACAAAAACGACAAGAAGCCCGCACAGGAATAAATCCGATTTTACGTCGTTCACCTGATGAGACCGTTCAAATAGAGCAATCATTATATAATTTATTAGATACAATTGATCATCTCAGACAAACCGGCGGAAATATTGCCCTAGTGTCAAGTAGTGCTATCTCGACAGAGGTTCAGCAAAATTTACTTTCAGCTTCAAAATCCGATTGGGAACAAATCATTAAAACCCTCAAAAACCAGCCGCTCAAAAAGCAAGCCCCCACCCCAGTGCGGAACTCGTTCGGTACCCCAGTCAATAAACTCACTTCACCCCCCTCAAAAGCCTCAGACAATTCTCAACAAAATATCATAGCCGCGCTTCAAAGTTATCGTCAGTCTCTCTCCGCTTCAGAATTTGACGCTTTCATCAACAAGGTGACTCAATCTCGTCAAAAATATAGTCAGGTGATGGCAACCTTGTATGAAAAGAAACCATCTCAACTGAGTCTACAAGATACAGTGACCTTACTTCAATTGAGTGCATCAGCTTGGCAAAATCTCAAACAAGAAATCATTAGTATTTTACATGAAATTCTCATTCAAGGATTACCTCCAGGCTTGACCGTTGAACATCTAGAACAAACGGTTAATATGCAACTCAAAGACGATCAAATCTCGAACCCTATTCAATCCATAGCCGCCACGTTATTATTAAGTAGCTTACAAGAGCAATCGAATTTAGAAATTGACAAAGAAGCCACAGCCAAAAGAGCAGAAGAAGCGGCTAAAGCCATTGAACCCTTGTATGTAGAAATTAAAAAAGGAGAAGTCATCGTCAGACAAGGAGCGAAAATTACTGAAGAAGATTTTGTCTTGCTAGATGGTTTTGGATTAAGTCGTCGAGGAATTGATTGGCAGGGATTAGGGGTATCGGGAATTCTGGTAGCCGGCAGCATGGGAATTTTCTGTTGGGTGGACAAAAAACTGCATCGCCCTCTGCGTCGTCGAGATTATCTATTACTCTGTTTATTAAGTATTAGCACTCCTTTATTAGTAACGTTTAAAATTCCTTACACCGACAAACATTTACCCACCAATTTACCCGCCGTCGGCTTTTTAGTCAGTAGTTTTTATGGTTCTCCTTTAGCCATCACATCTGTGCTTCTTTTGACCGGATTAACTTCTTTTTCTGCACAATCATTAAGTGGCGCTTTAATCGCCGGTGCTGCCGGTGGACTTTTAGCCGCAGCGATGGCAGAAAGACTGCGTTCTCGGGATGAACTCGCTCTTTTAGGAGGGGCTGTGGGTTTAGTTGAAGGAGGAGTCTATTACCTTCTGAATCTAATTGTGAGCGCAGTTCCTAAAACTATTTGGTTTTCTCTGTTACCGGATGCCATGATTTATGGATTGTCGGGCATGGCTTGGAGTATCGTAGCCATTGGGATATCGCCGTATTTAGAGCGCCTGTTTGATTTAGTAACCCCCATTCGTCTGATTGAATTATCCAATCCTAATTGTTATCTTCTGCAACGACTCGCTACTCAAGCACCTGGTACATTTCAACATACCTTGTTAGTGGCTTGTTTAGCCGAAGCGGCGGCTCGTCGGCTTCACTGTAATGTAGAACTGGTGAGGGCAGGAACTCTATATCATGATATTGGAAAAATGCACGACCCATTAGGGTTTATTGAAAATCAGATGGGAAACCCCAACAAACATGACGAAATTAATGATCCTTGGAAGAGTGCAGAAATTATTAAAAAGCACGTTAACGAAGGCATCGTCATGGCGAAAAAGAATGGTTTACCGAGAGTGATTCGAGATTTTATTCCCGAACATCAAGGAACCTTATTAATCGCTTATTTTTACTATCAGGCAAAACAAAAAGCGCAGGCTAATGGGACAGAAATTAATGAGAATGATTTTCGCTATGATGGTCCAATTCCTCAAACCCGAGAAACCGGTATAGTCATGTTAGCTGATGGGTGTGAAGCCGCCCTGCGTTCGCTCAAGGATGCTACCCCCGACATCGCCCGCTCCACCATTCACAAGATTTTTCTGGCGCGTTGGCGAGATGGACAACTCAAAGATAGCGGCATTAAAGAGGAAGAATTAAAGATCATTGCTGATGTATTTGTGCAAGTGTGGCAGCAGTTTCATCATCAACGCATTGCTTACCCGAAAGCGGCTTTAGAACCTCAATCCTCAAAAACTTAATGGTTTTAAAATGTGTTGGGTTGTGGAGTCTCCCCATTCTGTTGTGTGTCTTCTGGCTGGATTTTTAGGGTTGACTCTAACAACTGTTCTGCTTGTTTTTTACTGGCTTGAACTTCTGGCTGATCAGGTTTATAGCGCAAAGCTTGATTATAAGCATTAATCGCTTCTTGATAACGTTCAAGTTTCAAGAGACTATTGCCTAAACTTTTCCAGGCTGGATAATAATCTTTTTGTAGAGCAATAACTTGCTTATAAGCGGCTGTAGCCTCTTCATATTCACCGAAATTATAAAGAGAATTAGCTTTATTATACCAAGCTTGTTGATCTCTAGGGCGTAATCGAATGGCGGTGGTATAAGCACTCACGGCTTCAGCATAACGTTTTAAAATATGTAAAGTCCATGCTTTTTGATACCAAGCTTCAAAAGATAAAGATTGCACTTGAGTCGCTTTTTCAAAAGTTTTTAAGGCTTCCTCATAACGATTTAATCGATTTAAAGCAATTCCTTGACTATACCAAGCTTGATATAAATCGGGTTGAAATTGTACGGCTTTAGCATAATTTTCGCTCGCCTCATTATATTTTTCTAAATTCATATAAATATTGCCTTTTTGATACCAAGCCTGAGAAAAACTAGAATTAACTTTTACCGTTTCATCATAAGATTTAATGGCATCTTCATATTTTTTGAGATTTTGTAAAGACCATCCCTTTTGATACCATGCCTCTTCGTTATCTGGATTAAGTTTTAAGGATTTCTCTAAATCTTTTATCGCTTCTGAATACTGGGCTAATTTAACTTTAAGTTCTCCTAAATTCGACCAAGCTTCCCAAGAATTATCCTTAAAAATAATGACTTTTTCATAACTGTTAATTGCCTCTAAATTACGGCCTAACTTTTCTAAAACCTTTCCTCTTCCCATCCAAGCTTGCCAACTGTCTGGCTGAATTTGAATAGCTTCATCATAAGAGTCTAGTGCTTGTTGATAACGTTTTAAAGCCTGTAGGGTATCTCCTTTCCCTTGCCAAGCATTAGCATTATTAGGATTAATATTTAAAGAAGTATCATAAGCTTGTAAAGCATCTTCATATCGTTGTAATTGATATAAAGTATTGCCTTTATTATACATTTTTGTCGCATTATTTAAAGACAACCAATAGTCAATACTGACCACCCCGCCGGCGGCTAATCCAATTATGGCTAACGCCATTAAAACTTTGATGATCCGAGATTGGGCTTGACGAGATTGATGCAGAATAGCCGCTTGAGTTGCCGTCGTTTTTTGCTCTTTTACATAAGAATGACGTAAAGTTTTGATAGCTTGTAAAGCTTCTTTAGCCGAAGAGTATCTTTCTCGATAATCATAGCGGATCATTTTATCTAAAATATCTCTAAACTCTGGGCTAACATTCGCTAAATGATGCCAAGAAATTTCCCCAGTTTCTGAATGAGTCGGCAATTTGCCAGGGTTATAGCCGGTTAAGGCTTGTAGGGCAATAATTCCTACCGCATAAACATCACTATTAAATTTAGGATGACCATGAGCTTGTTCACTGGGAAAATACCCCGGAGTTCCTACAGCTATAGTGGCAACCGTTTTACCATCCCGTACAAGCTGAGTCGTTAATTGTTTAACGGCTCCAAAATCAATTAATACTAATTTACCGTCTATTTGACGACGAATTAAATTAGAAGGATTAATATCTCGATGGATGACATTTTTTTGCTGAATAAATACTACTATTTCGAGAATTTCTTGAATAAGCTTAATCGCTTCTTCTTCTGTTCTTTGATAATTGGGGGCCCTCAATTCTTCGGCTAAGATCTGACCTTCTATGTATTCCTGAACTAAATAAAATTCTTGATTTTCCTCAAAATAAGCAAGTAAGCTAGGGATTTGGCTATGGTGCCCTAACTGATAGAGCGTTTTTGCCTCAGTGGCAAATAGCCGCCTAGCCGCCAATAAAATAGCAGGTTCGCTTCCTGGGGGTGTTAATTGTTTGACAACGCATTGAGGATGATCAGGCACATGGCGATCTTCTGCCAGAAAGGTTTTGCCAAAACCGCCCTGTCCAAGTTGACGAATAATATAATACCGTTGACTGAGGGTTCTTCCTGGGGCTAATTGCATGATTGATGGAGGGGTGTTGGTTGTCTATTTTAACCTGAGCGAGAGAGTTTTAGGAGACGAAGAAGCCCGGAAAATGGGTTAATCTTTAAGAAAAATCACTAAAAGTTGCAAAAAAGATTAATATTCCTGATCATTAACATTATACAGATGGGGTTTTTTGGTGTAATCTTTTTTATAGAAATTACTCTATTGTGTTTTTTTGTAAAATAGATTAATATCTATGCTCATAAAGACATTCAAGGGAGAAGGAGAGACAATTCAGATGATTTAATACAAGCTAAGACGAAAAACTGGGAGAGATTGGTTCCTAAGTTTTAGAGGTTAGCGGTAAAAACTAATCCTTAATCTTTAGTCATTATTTAATGTAAGTTGCTCAAGTGTAAGAGAAAGAAAATGAAATTTTTTAATCAATTAATTACTGATATTACCGAGGGCTTAAAAAATGATGATAAATTTATGGATTTTATCCATGTTGTTGAAAATGTTGTCTCAAAAATTTTGTCAGTGGCTTTAGTTATTGTTATTTTAGTGTCTTTATTTGATTTAGTTATTATTTTAATGAGAGATTTATTTGCTACTGAACCTTACGGTTTTTTTAATAAAACTTTATTGGAAATATTTGGATTATTTTTAAATATTTTAATAGCCTTAGAACTGTTAGAAAATATTACCGCTTATCTAAGAAAACATATTGTTCAAGTGGAATTAGTGGTAGTGACAGCCTTAATTGCTATCGCTCGTAAAATCATTATTTTTGATCCTGTCAAGTATAACAAAAATGATTTAATTGCCTTAGCTGTGGCTAGTGCGGCTCTTTCTGGGAGTTATTGGCTGATTCGGCGTATGAATAGCAAGTCTTAATCTTGATTTAACGGGATTTTTCAAGCTAGAGCCGCTAAATTATTCAGTCTTAAGGTAGATGCAAGAAAACCTAGGTTCCATCCAATATGAGAAAGACTGATAGGAATTTCCCTATATATGGAAAAATTATTCGAACTGCTTCATGAGAATCCTTTATTTTCCTTCACTATACTTTTATTAGTTGTTTTAATTTTACCTCCTATATTTGAAAAAATAAAACTTCCTGGCTTAGTGGGATTATTAGTGGCGGGAGTGCTATTAGGAAAAAATGGATTAGATGTAATCGATCCTAAATCAGAAACGATCAAGCTATTTTCTGATATTGGAAAAATTTATTTAATGTTCGTCGCTGGTTTAGAAATTGACTTAGCCGAATTTCGCAGAACTAAAGACCGCTCCTTAACGTTTGGGTTCTCGACTTTTATCTTTCCCTTAATCACCGGAGTAGCCGTAGGTCGATGGTTTGGCTTTAGTTGGAATACGGCTTTTTTAATTGGCTCCCTTTTGGCTTCTCATACTCTGTTAGGTTTTCCCATCGTTCAACAGTTAGGTAAAGTTAAAAATAGAGCGGTAATCATTACCGTCGGGGCAACCATTTTTACAGATATTTCGGCTCTGTTAGTTTTAGCTGTTTGTGTTTCCATCCATCACGGAAATTTTACACCACAATCTTTAATTTTCCAATTATTGGCTCTAGCCATTTATGCCGCCACTGTTTTATTTGGTTTAGATTGGGCCGGCAAAGAATTTTTTCGCCGTACAGGAAACCAAGAAAGTAATCAGTTTTTATTTATTTTGCTGGCACTATTTCTAGCCTCTTTCGGAGCAGAATTAATTAATATTGAGCAGATTGTTGGCGCATTTTTAGCGGGATTAGCAGTTAATGATGTTATCGGTGGGGGGCCTGTAGAAGAAAAAATCGAGTTTGTGGGCAGTACCCTATTTATTCCATTTTTCTTTATCGGGATGGGTTTGTTATTAGATGTTCCTACCTTTATTCAAACCATTCAATCAGACCTTCTTTTAGTCGTTGGTATTGTCGGCGGCTTAATTATCTCTAAATTTGTAGCGGCTATAGTGATTAAAACCGTATACCGTTATCAGTGGAATGAAGGGCTAACCATGTGGTCACTTTCTCTGCCTCAAGTAGCTGCCACCTTAGCCGCCGCTTTAGTGGCTTATGAAACGGTCAATACTCGAGGAGAAAGACTGATCAATGAGTCAGTTTTAAGCACCATTATTGTTTTAATGCTGGTCACATCTATTTTAGGTCCTGTTCTCACCGATAAATTTGCTCGTAAATTATCCACGCCACAAAGTGATTTAGAATTATCTCCTGAACCTGAATTATCCTCAGAACAGTCAATCCTGGCTCAAATTTTTACCGTTGTTGTGCCGATTTATAACCCCCGCACCGAACGAGATTTAATTGCTATGGCGGCTTTATTAGCGCGTTATAAATCTGGGAAGATTATCCCTTTATCTATCACTCAGTCTCAGATCCACATGGATGATCCTTTACAGGAGATCAGTTTACAAAACAGTCAGCAATTGCTAGATAAAGCCTTGAGAGTGAGTCAAGAATTTGAGATAGAAGCTAAACCCATTATCCGTATTGATGATGATGTAGCGAATGGAATTTGTCGCACAGCTAGAGAATACAATGCCAATTTAATTGTCATGGGATTGAGTGCTAACACGAGTTTGAGTGCGCGTTTATTTGGCAATCTAATCGATCGAGTTTTTTGGTCTTCTCATTGTCCGGTAGCGGTGATGCGCTTACTCAAGGAACCGATGATGATTCAGCGAGTGTTGATTCCGGTAAAATATCTCTCCTCTCAAATTCGGCAGATTATACAATTTACTCAACTATTTGCTGAAACGAATGGGGCGCAAGTGACATTATTGAGGGTTTGTGACCGCAAAACTTCTAAAAATGAGATGACCGCTTTAGAGGTGGAACTCTCACAAGTGGTTTCCCAACTTCAACCTAAAATTGAGATGACGGTTAGAATGATTCGTAGCGATAATGTCGCTCAAGCGGTGTTACAAGTTTCTTCTGATTATGATATGGTGATGCTGCGTTCTATGCGCCGCCGTACTGTGGCGGGGTTAGCGGTGAGTGATTTGACGACTCAACTTTTAAAGCGGCTGACTTGTTCTATTGTTCTGTTTGGAGAACCTTTACATAGTTGATCGTGATTATTGTATCAAAACGACTTAATTTTTTACAAAATTACGGAATGTCTGGAAGTGCTGATGAAATTATCTTCTAGCTATCGTTCAACTCTAGCAGATCGTAAAATTACTGACACAATCGGTCATTTTTCAAGAAACTTGCTTTTACAGATCGATAAAATCCCTGTATCTTAAACTGGTCGTATTTGTCAAGATAGAGTATCCTTAAAAAAAGTCAATAAATAAACATTTGTGGGGGAGGTATTTATGTCAGACGGTCAATGGGAAGATTATTATCCTAAAGCAGATTATTCCTGCGATCCTTATACTTATTATTTCTTATGGTCCAACTTTGGTAAGCGAGATTATGAGCCGCATCAGCCGCCTAGCTCTAGTTCCTATTCTCGGTTAAATTGGATAGTGGGCTTACTGATTCTGTTGTTACTGAGTGTTGTAGGGATTTGAATAAAAAGCGGTTTTGAACTTTAAATCAGAGTTGATAAGTTTCTTTTATCGGCCAATATCTTCATCCCATAAGCGAGGGTTTTTAGCAATAAAATCTTTCATTAACTGTTTACATTCCTCTAAATCTAAATCAATGACTTCTACGCCGTGAGACTCCATAAAATTTTTGGCACCAGCAAAAGTCAGTGATTCTCCGGCAATAACCCTTTTAATTCCAAACTGAACTACTGCTCCGGCACACAAATAACAGGGCATCAAAGTAGAATAAAGAATGCTATCTCCATATTGCCCAATCCTGCCAGCATTGCGTAAACAATCAATTTCTGCGTGAGTAACAGGATCATTATCTTGTACCCGTTTATTATGACCTCGACCGACGATTTGCCCATCTTTGACTAAAACTGAACCAATAGGAATTCCTCCTTCTTGAAGTCCTTGTTTGGCTTCGGCGATGGCAGCTTGCATAAAATGATCAATTTTGGGATTCATCATTAAACTCACAAGAAAATTCTTTTAGGACAGGAAGCAATAGGAAATGACTAATGACCAATAACTAATGACTAATGATTGAATTTAAGGGTAACCCCTCCTCGGCGGCTCAATAATAATATCTACCCCAGATGGATTCGCAGGAAAATTACTTAAATAAGAAGGATTGAGTCGGACTGAAGTATTGTAAGGATTAGGTAAATCTAGAGTGCGAAGTCTCGGGAGAGGGGTTTGCTGTTGATAACCATTTTGCAAAATAATACTCATTGTTTTGGCATCTCGGGCGATATCATTTTCTAAGAACGACCCCGGAAAGTTTCGCCAACCTAAGTAAGTATTTGCTTGACCCCAAAAACTTTGATAAATATCCCAAAATGGTCCAGTACGGTTGAAGAAAGCTCGGTTAAACATCTCTGCAAATTGTTCGTAGGAGTCTTCATAAGGGACGGGTCTAATTTCAGCGATGGGAGTGAGGTCATCACTCGGTTTTGTCGTCGCTTGCGCCTCGACAATGCGGCGTTCTAAAGCCTCGATACAAGCATTTAGCCCGGCGGCAAATTCATAGCGAGTTAAAGCGCGATCGCCGCGAAAGGTGCGATCAGGATATCCGACAATACAGCCATATCCTTCGACTAAATTTTTGAGAGCTTCATAAGACCAGTTACTGGGATTTACATCTTGTAACTGTTGAATACTTCTAAGCTGAGAGAGGGATTTAGCGATTTGCTCTTGTGTCTGAGGAGATGGGGAATTTGAAGAGGGAGGAGTGGGTGAAGAAGTGGAATTATCAGCGTAAGCATCAGAAACTAGCACAGTTGCGAAAACTGTGGCTCCTAACAGTAAAAGTTTGCCAATTTGAGTAAACATCTGTCTATTTTTCCTCACAACCAAAGGTTAAAAATCGGGGGTAGGTGTATGGTGACATGGTTAAACTAGCCTTGTAGCGTGGTCAGTGGCTCCTTGGCTCAGATCACGCGCTGTTATAGTTCAAGAGAGGATATTATGCTTAAATGGATGATCGAGTTAAACATCATCCAAGTAAGGGAATTTGGCTTAATTCTAACTAAAATTCCGAGTAGGATTCACCCATCATGACAACAAATTTTACAACTAATCTTCCTGTCGCTACGAGTGATCTGAGCAGTTTACGTGAGATCTTGCTAGATTTATTGGTAAGTAAGGCTTATAAAGAGGGAGAGTTTGTTCTTTCTTCAGGACAACAAAGTTCTTATTATATTAATGGCAAAAAAGTTACTCTCACAGCAGAGGGGGCTTTAGCGGTAGGACGCTTGTTATTATCCATGTTGCCCGAAGATACTCAGGCAGTGGCCGGACTGACTTTAGGCGCTGATCCCATTGTGAGCGCCGTTAGTGTGGTTTCAGCTTATGAAAATCGTCCGATTCCGGCTTTAATTATTCGCAAAGAAGCGAAAGGACATGGAACTAAAGCTTATATCGAAGGCCCAGACCTTGCGCCTGAGTCTAAAGTCGTGGTTTTAGAAGATGTGGTGACGACGGGTAAGTCAGCTATGCAGGCAGTAGAACGATTGCGGGATGCGGGTTTAAAGGTGGATTTGATTATCGCTTTGGTGGATCGAGAACAAGGCGGTGCCGAGTTTTATCAGTCTGTGGGGTTGCAATTCCAAACCTTGTTTTCTATACGGGACCTTCAGCAACGTTATCGAAAATCATGGGTCTAAAACCTCGCCCATAAGAGAGCGGCTTTGTGGTATAGTCTTAGTGATCTAAAAAGCCCGCAGTCATTCGTCATTAGTCATTCCCTGTGACTGTCTCCCCATATTCTTGTTACAATATTAAATTAGTGGACAGATCTAATTGGCTCTGTAACAAAAGTAAGCATTCCCTCAAACTTCAAGAAAAAGCTAACAAGTAAATTGCTATACTAACCACTGAAACCCGTAATTGCATAGGGATTGAGAGAAAGCCAAGAATGCAGCCAACTGACTCTAGTAAATTTACCGAACAAGCCTGGGACGCGATCGTAAAATCTCAAGAAGTTGCTCGCCGCTATAAAAATCAGACGCTAGAAGTTGAACACGTAGTTATTGCCCTCCTAGAACAAGAAAAAGGACTGGCGACACGGATTTTTAATCGGGCTGAGATTGACCAAATTCGCCTAAAACAACAACTGGAAACCTTTGCCAGCCGCCAACCAAAAATCCCCTCCGTAGAACTTTACCTCGGTCGAGGGTTAGATATCATGTTAGACCGGGCTGAAGCTTCCCGAGAAAGTTGGCAAGATAAATTTATCTCGGTAGAACATCTGCTAGTAGGTTTTGCTGAGGATGAACGCATAGGGCGGCGCTGTTTACGGAGTTTCAACCTCGATCCTCAAGATTTAGAAGCTCATATTAAAGCCATCCGAGGTACTCAAAAAGTCACCGAAGCCAACCAAGAAGAACGCTACGAAGCCCTAGCTAAATATGGACGGGACCTCACAGAACAAGCCAAAGAAGGAAAATTAGATCCCGTCATAGGACGAGATGAAGAAATTCGCCGCGTGGTTCAAGTTCTCTCCCGCCGTTCGAAAAATAATCCTGTCCTCATTGGTGAACCGGGTGTCGGAAAAACCGCCATCGCCGAAGGACTCGCCCAACGAATTGTCAATAAAGATGTGCCTGAGTCCCTGAAAAACCGTCAATTAATTTCCTTAGATATGGGAAGTCTGATCGCCGGTGCTAAATATCGTGGGGAATTTGAAGAACGTCTGCGGACGGTGATGAAGGAAGTTACCCAGTCAGACGGGCAAATTATTCTCTTTATTGATGAACTTCATACCGTAGTGGGTGCCGGTTCCAGAGAAGGCGGCTCAATGGATGCCGGCAACCTCCTTAAACCCATGTTAGCCCGAGGAGAATTGCGCTGTATTGGAGCCAGCACTCTCGATGAGTACCGAAAGCATATTGAAAAAGACCCTGCCCTAGAACGCCGCTTTCAGCAGGTTTATATTAAAGAACCCTCTGTAGAGGATACTATTTCTATCCTGCGAGGACTTAAAGAACGTTATGAAGTCCATCACGGGGTAAAAATTACTGACTCCGCTTTAGTAGCCGCCGCGACTCTCTCTCATCGCTATATTACTGATCGATTTTTACCCGATAAGGCGATCGATCTCGTAGATGAAGCCGCCGCTAAATTAAAAATGGAAATTACTTCTAAACCCACTGAATTAGAATCCATAGATCGGCGGTTGATGCAATTAGAGATGGAAAAACTGTCTTTAGCCGGAGAAGAAAAACGCCCCGGAATAACCGTGTTGGATCGCGCTTATAAAGAACGTTTAGACCGTATCGAACAAGAAATACAAGAGTTAAAAGTCCAGCAACAAGATCTCTCTTCTCAATGGCAAGGGGAAAAGCAATTATTAGACGAAATTAAAGGGCTAAAAGAAGAAGAAGAACAACTGCGTCTGCAAGTAGAACAGGCAGAAAGAGCCTATGACCTTAATAAAGCGGCTCAATTAAAATATGGTAAATTACAAGTCTTACAACAAGAAATAGAAGCCAAAGAAATCAAATTACTAGAACTTCAAGCCGAAGGAACTTGCTTATTAAGAGAACAAGTGAGCGAGGCAGATATTGCTGAAATTGTCGCCCGTTGGACCGGTATCCCCATTAACCGCCTCCTAGAAACCGAGCGGCAAAAACTCCTACAATTAGAACACCATCTCCATGAACGGGTGATCGGACAAACCGAAGCAGTAGCCGCCGTTGCCGCCGCTATACGCCGCGCTAGGGCAGGGATGAAAGACCCCTCGCGTCCGATAGGTTCTTTCTTATTTATGGGTCCTACAGGGGTAGGAAAAACCGAATTAGCCCGCGCTTTGGCTCAATTCTTGTTTGACTCTGAGGAGGCGATGGTACGGATAGATATGTCCGAATATATGGAGAAACACGCGGTTTCCCGTTTAATTGGCGCTCCTCCGGGATATGTGGGGTATGAGGAAGGAGGACAACTCTCTGAAGCTGTGCGCCGTCGTCCCTATTCGGTGGTTTTGTTGGATGAGGTGGAAAAAGCCCATCGGGATGTATTTAACATTTTATTACAAGTGCTTGACGATGGTCGCATAACCGACTCTCAGGGGCGAGTGGTAGATTTTCGCAATACCATTATTGTCATGACCAGTAATATTGGTAGTGAGCATATTTTGAATGTTTCTGCTAATGATACTGATTATGAGGAAATGCGGAAGCGGGTATTAGTCGCCTTGAGAAAGCATTTTCGCCCAGAGTTTTTAAATCGTATTGATGATTTAATTATTTTCCATACTCTCAAGAAGGATGAGTTACGTCATATTGTTCGTTTGCAATTGCAACGGATTCAAAGATTGTTATCTGAGCAAAAGATTAGCTTAGATTTGACGAATGCGGCTCAGGATTATATTGTTAATGTGGGTTATGACCCGACTTATGGGGCGCGTCCTTTAAAACGGGCAATTCAACGAGAGTTAGAGAATCCTCTGGCGATGAAGATTTTAGAACAAAGTTTCATTGAGGGTGATACTGTTGTTATTGATTGTGTGGATAATGCTTTGACGTTTAATAAAGATCAAGTTCAAGATCACGTTCAAGATCACGTTCAAGTTCAAGCTCAAGATCACGTTCAAGATCACGTTCAAGTTCAAGCTCAACTCGAGGATGATGATGATGATGATGATGATGATGAAGTTATAGAAACCGTCGTTCCTGAAATTGTTTATCCGTAATGGAAAAAATAATTATTGAAAACTTTGGCCCAGTCTCTTATTTTGAGGCTGAGGTCAAAGATGTTATGATTTTTATTGGTCCTCAAGCTAGTGGGAAAAGTACCATTGCTAAGTTGATTTTTTTCTTTAAGTCTGTTAAAAATTTTCTAATTGACTTCATTAATAATGTTATTAAACAATCAGATTTACCAACTACTAATAACTTAATTGAAGAATTTAAAAAAAATTTATCCCGAAACCTTTCGATTATTTGGTGGGATATTGACAAGAATCCTCCTTTTAAAATTAAATATTACTATTCAGATAATAAATTTATAGAATTTGTTCCTCTTAAACAAAAATTTTTTTCTGGACTAGAAGTTAAATTTGCTTTACAAATTGTTTGGAGTGAAATTATTACTACAGAATTAGAGCGAATATTTAGAGAAGTCATAAATTATAAGCAAGAAGAATTAAATAATCAAATTTTAGAGAAGCAAACATTAGATAAGAATAAATTAAATACAGAAAGAGAAAATTATTTAGATATTTTAACAAAACGAATTAATAGTTTCTTTGAAAATGATAAAACAATCATATTTATTCCTGCATCAAGAAGTTTATTATCGTTCTTAAAAGATTCAGACTTCAATCTTGAAACTTTAGATATTTTTAATCAAAATTTTATAGGAATCACTAAAGTTTTTAAGCCTGAATTTCAAAATGATTTAATAGATATAATCAAAAGTCATAAAAATATTGATGAGCATAAAGAAAATTTTGAAGAATCTGAAATAGCTATTAAAATTATGAATAAAATATTAAAAAGTAAATATAAAGTAGTGGGCGAAGAAGAAAGATTATATTTTAATGACCAAAATTATGTTAAATTAGGATATGCTTCATCAGGACAACAAGAAGCTTTATGGATTATATTATTCATATTCCGACTTATTTTAATCGGAGCTAATTTTCTTACTGTTATTGAAGAACCCGAAACCCATTTATACCCAGAAGCACAAAACGAAATGGTTAAATTAATGGCTTTATTAGCTAATGTTAACCAGAATCAAATTATTATAACTACCCATAGCCCTTATATCCTTTCTGCATTTAATAACCTATTATATGCTCACCAAATTGGAAAAGATAAACCTGATGAAGTTGCTAAACTTGTAAATCCTAAACTTTGGCTTGATATTGAGCGAACTTCAGCTTATTTTATTGACGGTGATAGTTATGAATCTATAATTGATCCTGAACTCAAGCTAATTCAAGCAGAAAAAATAGATAGTGCATCTCGAATTATTAACGAAACCTTCGATAAACTATTTAATCTGGATGATTAAACAACGATGGGTAATGACTATTTTGAACAGCATCAATGTACAGACTTTTGTGATGACAGAAAGGAAATCGTTGCTAGAGATAAACGCGAAAAGCGAATATATAAGATAATTAACAAAACTTCAAAAAAATTTTGCCTAGTTCGAGTAGATGGTTGTTTAATTATCGAAGGAAAAAAATGTGATTATTTAATTGTTAACTGTACTGATCAATCAGCGATATTTATTGAACTGAAAGGAAGTCATTTACCCGAAGCGGCTGAACAAATAGACGCTTCACTTACTCAACTACAGAAACATTTGCCAGAATTTACCATTTATGCTCGAATAGTAACGAGTAAAATGACTGCTCCTGATTTAAACAGTAGCCAAATAACCAAATTAAGAAAGAAATTAAAAAAAATAAATAAATCTAATAAAGATTATTTAGAGCATAAAAGTCAAAAATTTGAAGAAGTTTTCTAGTATGAAAATCTTATTTTCACAAATTAAGCAGAATGACAAAAATGGGAAGCTCCCATTCCATTAGGAAGCTCCCGGGCTAAACTATAACTTAATATGACCAATGAGACAAATCACGGTTGATGAACTCAGCCAATTTTTGATTAGGTTCTTTAAACTTTTCTAATAAGTATTGGCGAGTTTCAGGTAACATAGGTTTAGGGGTGTAAAATTCTTCAATGTTTTTTCCATAGGAAAAATTTTTTAATTGCTTGTAAATCCACTCTCGCCCTTGTTGAGGCACTAATGATGATAGAGAGGTGAATCCAGGGATCTTACGCAAGGGAGCCGTTATTTGGTTTCGGATTTTATATTGTAAAATTTTCTTGCCTGAATTAGCCACTATTCCCATATTACTCATTAAATCAATATCGTGACTAACCCCAATAAATTGACAAATTTCCTGCAAACTTTTTGCCGGTTGTTGAATTAAATCATCCATCAACAAAAACCGAAAAGATTCTTTCGGAAAAAACTGGAGATATTGTTCAATCTGCATTATGTAATAGCTGGCATCTAAATATATATTTGTCTGCTTCATGCGCTCTTCAAAAGTTTCTTTATATCCTAATTGTCGTCCCCAATGCATATAATAAGCGTAAGCTCGATCTACAGGATTCCGCATAATATAGATCATCTTTACCTCGGGTAAAGTCTGAGCAATTCTTGCAGCCGTTTCAGGATACTGTGGAAACTTAGTATAGTCGGTTGATGCTTCTCCACAAATTTGATCGGGTTTAGCGTCATTAAAAAGCGAAGCATACCATTCTAAACCCTGAGCATATTTCTCATCTACCGCGAAAAAAGCAGGTTCTTTCCTATAAGGCATATAAATGTTGGGATGCTGAGACAAGTAATGATATAAGGTTGTTGTGCCTGATTTAGCAGCACCAATAATTAGAAAGCTCGGTAGCCGCATTGATTGATTCTTTTGTAATAGATGACTCATGTTTATTTTTAAACTTTACTCAAAAAAATTAGGGTAGTTGGGTTTGGATTTTACACCAATAAAGTCTTGATGGCAACTTCACTGGTAAGGGTTTTCTGACTAGCATTTTATATGTATGCAAGTTCCCCTACAGTTACAAAAACGATTAATTCTTTAGACAGAAGGACTTCTGCATCACTACTTGCTAAGGTTTAAATAATCGCAAAAAACCCTTTAATCATCAAGCTTATGACATCATTGCAACAGCCTTCTAACCGGTTTAGCCGCAAAGAAATACTACGCGGCATCTTCGCCGTATGCCTGATGATAGTGGGTACTACTCACTTTATCCGGCCTGATCAATACGCTAGAATTATCCCTCCTCAACTTCCTGAACCCTTTACCTTAGTTTATCTGAGCGGCATCTTTGAAATTTTAGGCGGCATCGGTTTACTCATCCCCTTTATTAGTGTATTCGCCGCTTGGGGACTCATTGCTCTATTTATAGCCGTTTTTCCGGCCAATATTAACCAAGCACTTCATAGCATTCCTATTGAGGGCATTCCTCATCATCCCTTACTCTATTGGTTCAGACTCCCCTTTCAAGCCGTGTTAATTGCCTGGGCCTGGTGGTATACTCAGAAACCAGAGAAGCAACCCGGAGCTTCTGAATTTGCCGCTAACCTCGCATCTGAGATCCATCAATGAACAGTAAAATTCCTGCTCACTTACCAGAATTGGGGCTAGTATGCATTACAGCTAATAGCACGATTCGTTTTCGTACTGTAACCCGCAAAAGATTACTATCACTATCTATTAGTGAACAAGAACAACTCTTGCAGGCACTTTATACCGATAACATCAACCGTTTAAATGCTGCCATCACCTTTTGTGTGAGTGAAGGAATACGCCTATATCGGATCAATTCTACCCTTTTTCCCTTTTCAGATGACCCAGTAGGAGAAGGGGTTTTAACCCAACTAGCACCGATGCTAGAAACAGTCGGCCGTTATGCGCTCACATCAGGAATTCGCTTGGTGTCTCATCCTCCCCAGTTTGTTGTCCTCAATTCAGATCGTCCGCAGGTGGTAGAAAACAGTATAAAAATACTGGCGGCTCAAGCGATGATCTTTGACTTACTCGGACTCCCTCAGTCCCCTTGGTCATTGATGAACATTCACGGGGGAAAAGGCGATCGCGCAAAGCCGTTAGTGAGTGTAATTCGCTCTTTACCCGATGCAATTCGATTACGTTTAACCCTAGAAAATGATGAGTATACTTATAGTGCCGCCACCCTGATCGAAATTTGTCGAGCCGCCGAAATTCCGATGGTTTTTGACGCTCATCATCACGTCATTCATGAACATTTAGACACTTATGAAGACCCAAGCGTTGCCGAAATGTTAGCACAAGCGCGGACAACTTGGGCAATTCCCCAATGGCAACTGGTTCATATTTCCAATGGGGAACAGTTTTTTAACGACCCACGCCATAGTGATTTCATTACGGTTATGCCGAGTTCTTACCGCTATGCGCCTTGGATAGAAGTAGAAGCAAAGCAAAAAGAATTAGCTATTGCTAAATTACGGCAAGATTGGTTACCGAGTCTATCTACTTTTGAACCTGTTGCTTAAAACTTGGCATTTTTTCTATAACAATAGATATTGAGAATATTGCGTTTATTTTTTCATCTAATGGGGGATTACTCGGTGTTGTCGAGTGGCTTTATTTTGATAAGTTTTTAAAGCTTGAAAGGCTACCGTTGAAAATTTTTCGACAGTTAGTTCTGTTTTGACTTTATAATCATTCAGATCATAGTTCATCGTTACTATATCTTCAGGAAGAGTTTGGGATTGTCCCGCCCGCATGACTATGCTGACTCGCTGATTCTTTAGCACTTTACGGGTATATTCCACTACTTCTAAGCCATCGTTATCAGTTTCCATGATCACATCTAAAAAGATTAGAGCTATATCAGAATGGGTTTTAGTGATGAGTTTTGCGTCTTGAACTGAGTAAGCACTGAGAAATGTTAAGTTTTTTCCTTTGAATGTGAAATTGTTTAACGCTAATTTAGTCATTTCGTGAATACCGATTTCATCATCCACAATTAAAATTTTCCAAGGAGAGGCTAACTCATTTGGTATTCTTTCCTTGCTCCTAAGCTTGGGATGATTTTCTTTTTGAGTAAAAATACTTAATTTAAGGTTTTCAAGCATTACCATTTGTTTTAACCTCTTTACTTAACTTTTTTTAGTTCTGTTTACCAACATACAGCTTGAGAGGACTCTCCTATCGGGCAACGTTATATTGTTTTTATCTTTGTATAAGCTTTGTAATACTCTCTTGAGTGATTACTTTTTTTAACTGTATGAAAAACCCTAAAGATTTTTGGGCGCTTTCACCTGGCTAGTTTAGGTGATTTTACTTGTTTTTTGGGGTTCCTTAGCTTAAGCGAATAACAGCCCAATCGAATTTTCTTTTCTGTATTCGTCAAGAAAAGTATCCCTAAAAGTTATCTCCTTATTTTTGAATTTTTTTCCCGTTTCACTATAGTTTTTTAAGCATTTATTTCCGTCAATAACTGAGTAAAAACCTTGACCTCTCTCTGGGTTTAACTGTTCCTGAATAAGCTCGAACCTTAAGCTTGATTTAAGGTTTAGTTTCTGCTCGAAAATCATTTTATTTTCCCCTAACAGATTTGTATCAAAATCATCAAAAGTCACCCGTTTTTCTTCTTGTAGAAGTTTTTTTAGGGTAAGGGTCCTCTCAAAAGCGTTTTGGACTTCTCCTATGAGAACTTGTTCTTTTTTAGGCTTTATCTCCTTTAAAGTCAGCCAATAGCTCATAGATTCTTGACAATCGCTCTGTTCATTGGAGACTAGGCGAAAGAGGGCATCTAGTGAGCGATAACTGCCATAACTCCCTAAATAATGGTATTCAAAAGTACAGTTTTTTCCTTGCCAGATGTCGGATAATTTAGCCGATAGCAATTCTTGCTTATTCCCACAAATTGCTTCAATCCATAACCTAAAGTTTTGGAGAAAATATTCCCATAAATACAAAACTAAATCGCTCATTTTCTGCCTGATTAAGATTATGTGATTTTCTTCTTGAAAACCACAGCTTAAAATCCCTAAAAAATGACCCGAGGAGTTTTTGGGCTTAAATGCCGCCAAAACCTTCCCACTGTTTCTCAACCCGGAAAAAAATAAATAGTAATCATAGGCAAAAATCCGGGAAAGGAGAGCAATTTTATTAAGATTCTTGGTCAGTGGGCTAGAGGATAGCATCTGACGATAGGATAAAATGGCAAGGTAAGAGGATAATAACATTTTCATGTTTGTTGCCTATCCATGATAGGTAATAAAACGGCGGCTTGAGCAGTCAAATAATTTTTAGAAAAGGGCGTGACTAGGGTGATAGGTTCCCTAGTTTCTCGTATCAAGGGGTGACAGTTCCTATTTTCACACCAAAAAAACTGGGATGTTACTTGTCTGTATAGAAGAATTTACTGATAAAAATCTAAGTAGATATTTTGAAAATTTTTAGAATCTATTATTTCTTTTTAACAATAGTTCTTGTTTATTGGCTAGATGGCCCGAGTCATTTGCCTCTAATTTCGTCGGCAATAATTGGTTAATATAGCTTGTTTGAACTTTAAACTTTTTTAGTTAAAGCCTTTGACCGCTATCTAATTTATTTTTTTGTCATCGCCATTGAGCGAAGAGTTAATTCTAGCCTTTTATTCCCTGTTTCCCTAGAAAGGGACTAGGAAATCTGAGTTAACCAAAAATTTTTGATGACTGTTGTATTTGATTTTATTATATCCTCAACCCAATTTTTTTGAGATTGAATAAAGATAAATTTAAGATTTACTCTCATAACTCGATGATATTTTGCGGCTCAAATTTCTCTCTCAGATGAGTTATGAGTGGGTTTTAACCCTTCAGGCATAAGCCCTTAAGTAATTTCACTTAAGTCTTAAGACTTATCTTAAAAAGATTGATTGAACCTAAGTAATGTATTAAAATATTAAGATAAAATAAAAAATAAAAATGTTCAAAATCACCTGAAAAAACCCTTATGTAAAAGGCGTAAATCAATATACATTTTTCAAGATTTATGTGGGAATTTATAAGTAACTTCTTGGCTCCTAAAAGCTACATTCCTCATGGGCATTGCTATCTTTGGCAAACGAGTCTGGTTTGGCTCCATATAGTGAGTGATACATTAATAGCCCTAGCCTATTATTCTATTCCGATCATGTTAATTTACTTTATTCAAAAGCGCTCAGACGTTCCGTTCAGAGGAATTTTCATCTTATTTAGTGCATTTATTTTATCTTGTGGAACCACTCATTTGTTAGCAATTTGGACATTGTGGTATCCGGCTTACTGGGTATCAGGCTCATTAAAAGCGTTAACTGCTCTAGTTTCCATCTATACAGCCATAGAACTTTATCCTTTAATTCCCACAGCCATCGCCTTACCCTCTCCAAAAGAACTAGAAAGCCTAAATGGAGAATTAGAAAGTCAAATCCGAGAACGTCAGACAGCCGAACAAACAGTCCGTCTTCTCAATGCCGAACTAGAAAAACGGGTGAAGCAAAGAACAGCAGATTTGATCGATATTAACCAAAAATTAGAACAAGAGATTTTTGAACGTCAACAGGCTGAGAGTGCTTTACGGGAAAGTAAACAATTCACAGAACAAATTGCCCATTTAATCCCTAACAATCTCTATATATATGACCTAGTAGAAAGACGCAACATTTACTGTAATCGACTGATTAGTGAAACGCTAGGCTACAGCTTAGAAGAACTACAACAGCTAGGAAATAGTGTAGTGGGATTAGTCGGCGATCACATTCATCCGGCGGATCAAAAGTTTGTCGAACAACACCTTAAGCGTTGCTTATCTCTAACACCAGGCAGTTATTTAGAAATAGAATATCGAGTCAAAGATATTAAAGGGAAATGGCGGTGGTTAGTTAGCCGCGACACACTATTTGAGCGGCAAGCGGATGGAAAAGCACGACAAATTATTGGCATTGCCTCCGATATTACAGAACGTAAAGAAGCCGAACAAAATTTACAGCACATCAATACCCAATTTGCTCAACGGGTACAAGAACTAGAAGCACGAACCCAAGAAATGATCCGTTTGGGAGATATGACCGATTTTCTGCAAGCCTGTTTAACAGTAAAAGAAGCCGAAAACGCTCTCGGCGACTTGCTCAAGCCGCTATTTCCCGAATGTCATGGGGCTGTATTTATGATCAAAGAATCCCGTAACCTAGTAGAAGTAGTAGCCAGTTGGGGAAACCCTTTAAACACGCAAACGGTTTTTTCTCCTGATGAATGTTGGGCTTTACGCAGAGGCTCAGTGCATATCGGCGAAAAATCATTTCCTAGCTTATACTGTCAACATATTCATCATCAACCCTCCATCTGCGCCAGCCTTTGCCTTCCCATGATGGCACAAGGAGAAACCCTAGGTTTACTCTATTTAAGTTTTCAACAACCAGAACCCTTGAATCCTGCTAAAAGAAAATTAGCTGAAACAGTTTCTAAACAGATTGCCATTGCTTTAGCGAATTTAAAATTAAGAGAAACCCTACAACATCAAAGTTTTCGTGACCCTCTGACGGGGTTATTTAATCGACGTTATTTAGAAGCGTCCATGATTAGAGAATTGCATCGGGCTACCAGAAATAATAATTCATTAGGGGTAATTATATTAGATATTGACCATTTTAAACGTTTTAATGATACTTGGGGTCATCATGCAGGGGATGCCGTCATCAAGGTGATGGGAAAACTGCTACAAGAAAATGTTAGAGAGTCTGATATTGCCTGTCGTTATGGTGGTGAGGAATTTATTATTATTCTGCCCGATGCTTCTTTAGAAGACACCGAAAAACGTGCTAAACAACTGCAAACCAACATTAAAACTCTTAACGTTCAAGTACGGGATCAAAAATTAGAATCCATTACCGTTTCTATGGGAGTGGCCAGTTTTCCTAAACATGGTGATAGTTATGAATTATTGTTACATCGGGCTGATGAAGCTTTATATCAAGCCAAACAACAAGGACGCGACCGTATAGTGTGTGCGGTTATACCAAAGGGATCAAGTGTTTACAAAACGTCACAGGGATAGATCACAAAATCCACACATTTATTTCTTAAGCTCCTAAAGAGAGGCAAAGATATTATTTATTCTGTCCATTAGAACCCTCTCAAAAAAAAAGTAAAACTAGATACATTTTGATCTAGCCATAATCTATGGAGTGGATGAGCAAATGAACTTTTTGGCTGATAAATTAGGAAAAGATAAAAAATACAGAAGCCAACATAGAGATCATGGCTCTTAGAGGGAATGGAGATGGAGAGAGTTAAGCACTTTCACAAGAGAACAATTGCCAACGATTGTCAATAATTCAGGTGACTTGCTCAAAGGGTGTACAATATTGGGAGACTTAGGAATTATGATTAACTGTCCATGCTGTTCTAATCAGATGTTACGACACATTCGCCATCAAGGTATTTATTGGTTTTGTCCCCACTGCTACCAAGAAATGCCGAATTTTGAAACATTAGTCAAAGAGCCTCTATTTTTTAACAAACGAGAATTAAGCAGATTTCCTTTTAAACAAGACAAAAAAATTCTTGTGGCTTCCGCTTAAACAAACTGAAAAAATAACGGTTTAATTCTTTACAATTGTTAAAAAATCATCAAATAGAGCCTTGGTAAAAGTTTTTTAAAAATTCATCAAGAATCAGATTTGGTCAATAAGCAGTTGAGTTGAAAGGTTGGGACAAAGGGTGACACCCAACCTTATTTTTTTTTGGGAGTACGGAATAGTAGAATATAATTTGACTATTGACCAATGACTATTGACTATTGACTAATAACTAAATGATGATTCCTCGCTTAAAACTGCACGAAACCCTACAACCGGAATATGCAGAATTTTTAGAACAACTGAGGAAGACTCCCTTCAGTGGAGAAATTCGTGCAGACTTTGGCAGCCGCTTAATTACCTCAACAGATAATAGTATCTATCAAATTCTTCCTCAAGCCGCCCTCTTTCCGAAAACTGGGCAAGATTTAGTCGTGATGTTTCATCTTGCCGCCCAAAATCCCTTTAAAAGCATCACATTTTCTCCCAGAGGAGGAGGAACAGGTACCAACGGACAAGCACTTTCACCAGGGATTATTATAGATTGCTCTAAATACATGAACCAGATTCTAGAATTAAATCTAGAACAAGGATGGGTGAGAGTGCAACCCGGAGTGATTTTAGACCAACTTAACGCTTATTTAAAACCATTAGGACTATTTTTTGCCGCATCCCTCGCCCCAAGTAACCGCGCTACCCTTGGGGGAATGATTAATACAGATGCTTGTGGCAAAGGATCGCGGATTTATGGACGCACTAGCGATCATGTTTTAGAATTATCTTGGGTTTTAGTCAATGGAGAAATGGGACAATCTCAAAGCATTGATTTAAATACCCTAACCCATCTCAAACAACAGCCAAACACCCTAGGAAAAATTTACCGCCAAATCGATGAAATAGTCACTCAAAAACGCGAACTCATCGCCCAACAATTTCCGAAAATCCCCCGCTTCATGACAGGCTATAATTTAGCCAAAGTTTATTCACCCGAACAAGAGACTTTTAATCTCAACCGAATTTTAGCCGGTTCAGAGGGAACATTAGCCATCATCACAGAAGCGAAATTAAAATTAACCCCTATTCCTAAATATAAACAATTACTGGCTATTCACTATCACTGTTTTGATGATGCCCTTTTAGCCGCTTCAACCCTTCTACAAGCTGAACCCGCCGCCATAGAAACCCTCGATGAAAAAATTGTCGAATTAGCCAAAGAAGACGAAATCTATTATCAAGTGAAAGATTGGATAGAAGGAGCAAAAGCCATTAATTTAGTCGAATTTATCGGCGATGCTCAAACCTCATTAGAGCGAAAAATTAATCAGTTAATTGAGCAAATTGAAACTAATCGCCATCAACCCCAACAAGCAAGCGGCTATTATTTAGCTAAAAATAACGAAGAAATCCAGAAGCTTTGGGAATTACGAAAAAAAGGCGTAGGCTTATTAGGAAACCAAAAAGGCAACCGGAAACCCATCCCATTTATAGAAGATACCGCCGTTCCTCCTTCCCAGTTAATGAATTATGTTCAAGACTTGAAAAAATTGCTCAATGAATATCAGCTTGATTATGGAATGTTTGGCCATGTGGATGTAGGATGTCTTCATATTCGCCCGGCTTTAGATATGAAACTCCCCGACGATGAAACCCTAATTCGCAAATTAAGCGATCAAGTGGTGGCTTTGGTGCGTCAATATGGGGGGGTAATGTGGGGAGAACATGGCAAAGGATTTCGCAGTGAATATACACCCCTTTTCTTTGGAGAAGAATTATATCAAGACCTACGAAAAATTAAAGCCGCTTTTGATCCGGAAAACCGTTTAAACCCTGGTAAAATTGTTACCCCAAAAGGCAGCGATGGGGAAGTGGTAAAAATAGAATCTTCATTAAGAGGACATTTTGACCGACAAGTCCCTGCTGTGGTTCGTTCTCAATACGAAGAAGTTTTTAATTGCAATGGGAATGGCGCTTGTTTTAACTATAACCCTCATGAAGTCATCTGTCCTTCAGCAAAAGAAACCCGTGATCGCATCCATTCCCCCAAAGGCCGCGCAAGTTTATTGAGGGAGTGGTTAAGACAAATTTCTTTAACGCAAGCTGACAAGAAGCCGCCAAATTTAGGAACCCTAGAAGTGGCATTACTTCGAGTTGGCAATACACTCTTAAAATGGTGGGGAGTTTATGACTATTCCCATGAAGTTTATCAAGGAATGTCTGGGTGTCTTGGCTGTAAAGCTTGTGTGTCACAATGTCCGGTTCATGTCAATATTCCCGAGTTTAAAGCCAGATTTTTAGAACTTTATCACACCCGTTATTTAAGACCCTGGCGAGATTATTTAATGGGTAACATTGAAATGATTGCTAGTTGGCAAGCGAACTCGCCCCAATTATTTAATCTCATCACTCATAATGCCCTTACTTATTGGGTCAGTCAACAACTATTGGGTCTAGTTTATCTGCCGCAACTCAGTGAGTTTACCCTTCAACAAGGACTCAGAGAAAGAAAAGCGCCACTCTTAGATTTAAAGCAATTATCTCAGTTAACTAAACCCGAAAAATCTAATAGCGTCATTTTGCTACAGGATGCCTTTACCAGCTTCTATGAATCCCAATTGGTATTAGACACCTATTATTTTTTGGATCGTTTAGGTTATACCGTCTATATTGCCCCCTTTTTTCCCAATGGTAAGCCCTTGCACGTTAAAGGATTTTTAAAGCAATTTCAATCTCGAGTGAAGAAAAATATAGAGTATCTCACACAGTTGAATAATTTAGGTATTCCTCTGATCGGAATTGAACCGAGTATGGTTTTAGCTTATCGGGATGAATACCATAAATACAATGATTTGTCAATGAATAATCTCAAGATAAATCTCTTGCAAGAATGGCTAGTCACTCATTTAGATCAACTGCCTTATATTCCCACTGACAACCCTTATTATTTATTGAGTCATTGTACTGAAAAAACCCTAGCATTAGAATCCTCAAAACAATGGCAAAAAATTTTTAAGACGATGGGAATTCCTCTCAATTTGATGCAGACGGGTTGCTGTGGAATGGCCGGAATGTATGGACATGAAACAGAACATTATGCCTCATCTCGAGGAATTTATCAGAGCAGTTGGGGCCCAGTTTTAGCGGCAATAGAAGAGAAACAAGAGCGAGTTTTAGTGAGCGGCTATTCTTGCCGGAGTCAGGTTAAGCGGTGTGAAGGATGGACTCCTTTGCATCCTGTACAAGGATTATTAAGTCAGATCAAAACCCAGACATAAATCCTCTCTAAAGGGGGATGCTTCTGTCGGGTAATAACATAAACTCAAAACTAATAAGCTCTTCCCTGTGCCCTAAAATAGAACAAAGCAATGCAAATTAATGCCGAAAAAAGCTCAGACAATCGCCGTCCATTAATCCTAGCCGGAATTTTTATTGGTCTTGGTCAAGGCGGTTTTTTCGATGGGATTGTATTTCATCAAATTTTGCAATGGCATCATATGTTTAGCAATCTTGAAACCAGCCAAACCGTTGCCGGTTTAGAGCTTAATACCTTGGGAGATGGGTTATTTCATGTGTTTGACTGGCTAATGACTTTGATCGGAATTATCGCTTTATGGCGTGCCGGCAAACGCGCGGATGTTCCTTGGTCAACGTCTCTTTTTTTAGGTTCGGTATTGATGGGAGCCGGATTATTTAATGTGGTTGAAGGCATCCTCGACCATCATATTCTCAACATACACCATGTAAAACCCGGACCTCATGAACTGGCTTGGGACTTAGGATTTATTGCGATAGGCGTTTTTTTGGTGGCTATAGGTTGGCGGCTGATCAGCATTGATACAGAAGATAATAAGCAAGAGATAGCCCCCTTCTGATCACAGGGTTGGGGGATCTTTCTTCCTAAAGAATTAAATTTAAATAGTGCGGGTTAACTCTCTAGAAAGAGGTGGTCTGAGCGACAAGTTGAGTAACTTATGTGACATAACAGAACCTTTAACGCACGGTTAGGCAATGTCAAACTAAAAACTGAGCAAGCACCCATAGGGGCAGAAAATCATGGAGGAAGTTACCAACTTACCGCAAACAGCAAATCCTGAACAAAGCAATGAAGCCAGTGACAAAGAGCATTGGGCATCGATTATTAGTGGTAGTGCTTTAGTTTTAATGGGATTACAGCAACGCTCATTAAAAGGCGCTTTAATGGCTTTGACAGGAGGCGGTTTAGTTTACCAAGGGGTGACTAAACAAAGCACCATCAAACAAGCTCAAGAAACCATAAAAGATACATTAGGAGTAGGACAAATCATCAGAGTCGAAAAAACGGTCACCATTAATAAACCGGCAGCAGAACTGTATAATTTCTGGCGCAATTTTGAAAACCTGCCCACCTTCATGAAACATCTACAATCGGTGACTGTATATGATGATCAACGTTCCCATTGGGTGACAAAAGCGCCCTTAGAAAATACCATAGAATGGGACGCACAAATCATTAAAGATGAACCCAATAATTTAATCGCTTGGACTTCCACACAAGAAGCACAAATCGAACAATCGGGTTTTGTTCGTTTCCGTCCGGCCACAGGGAATCGCGGTACAGAAGTAAAAGTCGTCATGGAATATAATCCTCCCGGAGGATTTTTAGGACAAGCACTCAGCAAGCTATTTGGTGAAGCACCAGAACAACAAATTGGAGATGAACTAAATCGCTTTAAGCAATTAATGGAAGCCGGGGAAATACCTACTACCGAAGGTCAACCTAAAGGTTCTTGACAAAAAGTGATAGTTTTATGGTTGAATAAGGTCAAAGATTTAAAAAATTTTAGAGGTAAAAATGTCCCTTGGTTCAAAAATTAATTGGCGGCGGATTTTAGTGGTTTTTCTCGTACAGGTGGCTGTCCTATTAGGCCTAAATTTTGGCATAGGATACCCGAATCAAGCTTTAGCTCAATCGGTAAATGCTGAATCTGTAGCGACTCCATCCGGTTTACTCGATGAGGCCGAAGTGGAAGCCGCTAAAGAAAAAAGAAGAGAAGCACAAGCTCAAAGATCAGAAGAAGCCGCTAAAAAACGGACTCGAAAATATGCTAAAGGTGACCTGAAAGACAAATTAAATTTAGATGAACCTTTACCAAAAAGTACCCAAAAATTTATTAAGCAAATTCAAGGAGAAGAAGACATTAACAATCAAACCCATCCCCAAGATAATTAAATCAATCAAGTCTATTGATGATCAATTGAAAATCGCCCTCATTACTGATAGGAAAAGTAATGAATGAATAGTGAGGTGGGTTACCGATTTTACCGATTAATTAATCAGGGTGACTCACCTCATTTTGTTTTTGCTGTATGCCTTAAATTATCAGGAGAAAACCCGATGAAAGCAGTTTGTTGGCACGGGTATCAAAATCGTTCTTAAACCCTAATTATCGCTTTTTACTAAAGCCTGCTACAAATATTAAGCATTGGTAAAAGCTGAAAAAGTAAAGGGGAATATCGGTGATATTTTTTCCCTTTACCCGATCTCAATAGACAAAGTTTATGCCGGTCAGCTTATCGATAATTCTCACCTCGATTTTTCTCTCAATATCTTCCCTTTGATTATTTCTTTAGATAGAGAAAATTCGCTAAAAATTTAAGTTGAATAAAAACTATCAAGGCTAAATTATAGCGACTTCAACAGTTATAAAAACCTTGATTATTGTGCAGCAACAAAATAAATTTTTCCTGAAAGATAAAGAGAATATTTGCAAGGTTTAGCTTGTTAAAGTGCTGCAAAATCGTCAAAAAAGATTATTAAAGAGGTGAAAAAAAATGAGATCCCAAGATATAGCAAACATGGAAAATAATAAATCAGAGCGGAATGTCGCCCTAGCTCTTGGCTTAATTTTCTTTATTTTAGGAGTAGCTGGTTTCTTACCTTCTTTCCTATCTCTCCCCAATGATGCAGGTATTCCAATTCAAGCCGAACCGAGTCTTTATAGTAAAGGATTTGGCTATATATTTGGGGTATTTCCTACCAATCTGATCCACGATTTCATCCGCATTTTAGTCGGATTAACGGGAATTATTATGTCTAGAGATACTCAAGGAGCGCGGGTTTACTGTCGTGTTTTTGCTTATCTTTATGCTCTAATCGCTATTCTCGGAATATTACCTTTCGGTAAAACCTTCTTTGGCTTAATGCCTATTTTCGGTAACAATGTTTGGTTGAATGGTTTAACAGCCGCTATTGCCGCTTATTTTGGTTTCATCAAACCGATTTCAGAAACCGGAGAGGTGGCTGTCTCTCCTCCGGAAATTATCAAAGAAAGATAATCTATTGTTGCGAAAAAAAGGGGAAAACCTAATCTTCCCCTTTTCATATATTTCAGGGCGATTCTGGATCAAGTTTTTTTCGGGAGAAAAGCCATCGGATTAACTGCCTGTTGTCCATTAGGATGAACCTCAAAATGCAGGTGAGGCCCTGTACTAAAACCGGTGCTACCCATTTGAGAAATTAGCTCTCCTTGTTCTACCTGCTGACCTTGGCGAACCATAATGCGGCTATTGTGAGCATAGAAGGTAATACTACCATCCGCGTGTCTAATCTTAACAAGGTTACCATAGCCGCCAGAATTCCAGCCAGCAGAAATCACTTCACCGGCAGCCGCCGCTACAACCGGAGTTCCTACAGGAGCAGCAATATCAACGCCTCTGTGCATTCTGCCCCAACGCATTCCATAGCCAGAAGTGAGAACGCCTTTAGCCGGCCAGATATAGCCATTAAATTTAATGGGAGCATTAGGCAAATATTCATCAGGGTTAGAAAGACCCGGCAATTCAGGAGATACCGTCTCTCCTACCGGAATTTTGATGCTGTTATTGTACTGCTCTACATCTGCCGGAGCGGCGCTAATAATTTGTCCTGAGATATTTTGTCCACCAAGCTGAGAGGGAGAATTGTTGGCGGCACTTTTACGCAGACGGTCTTTATCCCATTCAGGATTGCGAGATTGAGACACCACTGGGGCATTATTAAAAGCCTTGGGAGGTTCTACCTCAAGCGGAATAGGTTGAGAATTTTGATATTGTTGTTGTAAATTGGCCACATCTGCCCGTAGTTTATTGGTATGAGATTCGGCCGCTACCTCCACAGGAATTTCGATCGCGCCATTGGCTTCAGGAACATCGCTCATCTCCTCAGATGAAGAATTATACGGCAAACGACTCACCAAATTGGAAGGAACCGAATTCGTTGCGCTTTCTGTTGGCAGAGGGGGTAACGGGGAAGCCGTGTTATTACGAGTTAAAGGCAGACCTGCAATAACAGGGGTTTTCGAGCCGGGTTTGGAACTACTAGAAGCAACGGTAGGAATCAATAAAGGCTGATTAATTTTAATTAAATTGGGATTAGTGATCTTATTGGCTTTTATTAATTGAGCTACCGTAATGCCGTTTTTACGGGCAATAGTATTAAGGGTATCTCCCACTTGAACGCGATAAAATTTTTTAGCAGGGGCTTGCTCTACGCGAGGTTGGGACATGTCTAAAGGGGACACAGTCCTAGCTGTCTGGGGCGGCTGA
Organism: Gloeothece verrucosa PCC 7822; assembly: GCF_000147335.1. NCBI lineage: Bacteria > Bacillati > Cyanobacteriota > Cyanophyceae > Chroococcales > Aphanothecaceae > Gloeothece > Gloeothece verrucosa. The sequence goes on along the minus strand of NC_014501.1, from coordinate 5,342,171 downwards.
ACTTCTAGTTCTATAGCTTGTGGGGAGTTGGCACTGGAGTTAGCAACAGTAGGTTGGGGGACAGGTGACGATGAAGAGGTAGAAGAATCGGTATTTGTTTGTATTTTTGAAAGATCAAGCGGTTGAGAATTGGTGGGTTTTAGCTTAGATAAATTATTGGGTGTCGCCAGAGGAATCGGTTCTGATGCCCCATTATTGAGAACTTTAGGGGTTGATGTAGCGGTGTTAATCGAGCTAGAAGAATTCTGTTGGCTGTTGTCTATAATTTGAGGAGCAACAGAGGTATGAGAATCAAACTCAGCTTTAGGCATCTCCACAGGAATTTGGATTGCTTGTTGATCAACCGCATCAGATGATTGAGCAATGATTCCAGATGATCCTTGAGTAATTGCTTCTGCCGATGGATTAACATCAGCTACTTCTGTGACAATCACTTTAGTTTGGGATTTGGCGGTAGAGTCTTCTGATCTCAGGGCCACTAAGCTTTCTTGTAATCGCTTGCGAGTTTCCCTCAAATTAGTTAGAGAAGCTTCTAAGTCTTCAGTGCGGAACTCGTTCGGCCCCCCAGCCTTAGCTGTCTTTGGCTGAGAGTTATTTGTTGGGGTTGACTTAGTATCAGGTAAATCTTGCGAAGGAATTTTGATCGATTGTCCGGCCACTAAATCAGCTTGTAAAGGAAGATTATTAGAAGCCGCGATGGATTTCGGATTGATTTGATATTCTTCCGATAACTGCCACAGGGTTTCGCCTTCTTTTACCTGATGTTTCAAGGCCGGTGGGGTCAATTTTGTTTGGGATTTCCCTTGTCCGTTGCTAGAGTTAAGATTTGCCAGAGTTACCTCAGAAGATGAAGAACCCGTTGCCATAGCTGGTTTGCTTTGATTCGGCAAAAGTATGCTGGTAGCACTCATAGAGATAGCCAAACCAATCATTGCTGCTGAACAACGAACTCTACGGTATCCTTCGCTGGATATTGTATTGCTAACCGGCACTTGGGCTGATAAAGAAATCTTCTTTTCAGGGAACTCGGCCAGACAAACGGGAATAGGTGTAACCTTGTGCATAATTGCCTCTTTCAAACAAAACCTCCTAGTGTGTGTGTAAAGAGCGTTTTAAACGTCTAACAGATTTATTTATTTTGTGATGTCAATTGGTTAAATCATCCCATCTTTTTGTTCAAGTAGCTCCAATTGTTCAGTAAGTTGATATACTCTAGATATATTTAGCAAAGGTTAGCTCCTTTTGCCAAATTAGGCAAGTCTCCTCGGTTAAGTTCTGTGTTTCCTTGTCAGTGTAGAAATTCCTAGGAATGACTAGGAAGACGACTAAAAACAAATAAAGTTTCCCTGACAAATCCATTGATATAAATTTCTTATCATCTCTTAAAGATGACGTAAGCTAATCAGCTTCCCGTAAAATCTCCAAGCTGACGTTTGGCTTCAAATAATCCCACAGCAACGCTAACCGAAAGGTTGAGGCTACGGACTTTTGGCTCCATCATGGGAATATAAACAGTGGCATCACAGCTAGTGAGAAGATTCGCGGGTAACCCTTGAGTTTCACTGCCAAACAACAACCAATCGTCCGACTTAAACGAATATTCAAGATAACTCTGATGCCCAGATACACTAAAGCCAATTAGACGACCGCCAAATTTTTGATGAATTGTCAGGAAGTCTTCTAAATTAGGATGATAATATAAACTCACTAAAGGCCAGTAATCCAGCCCTGCTCGCTTGAGATAACGATCGCTAATTTGAAACCCTAAAGGGCCGACTAAATGTAATTCTGTAGCCGTTGCCGCACAAGTCCGGGCAATATTTCCAGTATTAGGAGGAATTTGAGGATGAACTAACACCACCCTAACCATGATTAATTAAATCTTGATTAATGATCAATTATTAGTTTACCTGTCTGATTGTTTGGTTAATATAGACACAAGTAGCATCTCCACCTAGTTATCACTCCTAAAGTATAGATTTTACAATGCTCTCTGAAATTAAAGACCTTGCCCAAACCCTAGCTCCTAGACTGGTTGAAATTCGCCGCCATATTCATGCTCATCCTGAATTAAGCGGACAAGAATACCAAACGGCGGCTTATGTGGCGGGTGTATTGTCATCGAGTGGGCTTCATGTGCGAGAAGCTGTGGGCAAAACCGGCGTGGTGGGAGATTTACGCGGACTAGGAACCGATCAGCGCACGCTCGCCATTCGCACAGATATGGATGCTCTACCCATACAAGAACGCACTAATTTAGACTTTGCTTCTTGTAAACCCGGCATTATGCACGCCTGTGGTCATGATGTCCATACTACCGTCGGTTTGGGAACGGCGATGGTGTTATCTCAGTTATCTGAACCCCTCGCTGGTCATGTGCGTTTTCTGTTTCAACCGGCTGAAGAAATTGCTCAGGGCGCAAGCTGGATGGTTCAGGATGGGGCGATGGTGGATGTTAATGCTATTTTTGGGGTTCATGTGTTTCCTTCGATTCCTGCTCGTTGTATCGGCATTCGTTACGGGGCTTTAACCGCCGCCGCCGACAGTTTAGAAATTTATATCCAAGGAGAATCCGGCCATGGCGCTCGTCCCCATGAGGCCAAAGATGCTATCTGGATCGCTTCTCAAATTATTACCACGCTACAACAAGCCATTAGCCGCACTCAAAACCCCCTGCGCCCCATTGTCTTAACCATTGGACAAATTAGTGGGGGAATTGCTCCCAATGTCATCGCTGATCAGGTCCGCATGGCCGGAACAGTGCGCTCGCTTCATCCGGAAACTCATGCGCTTTTACCTGAATGGATCGAAAATTTGGTGGCTAATGTTTGCTTGACTTACGGGGCTAAATATGAAATTAATTATCGTCGTGGTGTCCCCTCAGTCCATAATGATAGTACCCTGACTCAACTTTTAGAAGAAGCCGCCCGAGAAGCTTGGGGAAATGAGTATGTCACTATTCTCGAAGAACCTTCTTTAGGCGCAGAAGATTTTTCTCTCTATTTAGAACACGCCCCCGGTAGTATGTTTCGTCTGGGCGTAGGCTATCCCCATAAACAGAATCATCCTTTACATCATCCGGAATTTGAAATAGATGAATCGGCTATTGTTACCGGTGTGGTGACTCTCGCTTATGCGGCTTATAAATACTGGGCCAATGGAAAAAAAACAGATTTTCTCAATGGAGCCATGATTTAATTAAGCCGGGGTTAAGAAGCGACTTTTTGGCCCAACTCTTAAATATCATGGCAAGATCCAGATATGGGCACCGCTATCTTAACATTTGATGGACTGGAATTATTGGTTGAGCTTGATGGTTTGTTTTTTTTGTCTGGCCTTTCTGGTGCGGATTTTTCGCGCTTCTCCTAGACAAAATTTAGGTTGGATCGCCGTTTGTTCAGGAATTTTAGGCATTACACTTTTAATGTTATATTTAGCCCCGATGATCGCCGGATTAACCGGTTTTGTCTTCTGGGGAATTTTGCTCGTAATTCCGAGTTTAGGCTTTTCCAGGGTTAAGCGCCTAGTTTACCAACAAAAATATGGTCAAGCTAGTCAACTGATGTCTTGGTTGCGCTGGTTACATCCGGCTGATGGATGGCTAGATCAACCTCTTGTTTTCTTGGCACTAGATGCGGCTCAAAAAGGGAATTTAAACCAAGCCGCTCAATTACTGCAACGTTATGAAAAATCCCCTTACCATTCACAAGTTTTACTCTACTGGATTAAGGCAGATTGGAACAACTGTCTGGCTTGGTTTAATCAGTCTGTGCCTAAGTCAATTTTATTAAAAGACCCTCTGTTAATCAGTTATTATCTGCGCTCTTTAGGGGAAACGGGCGATTTAAATGGGTTAGTACAAGGACTAGAAATTTTTGAAAATTTTTTGGTCAAAAAAGGAGATATTATTACCTACAATTTAGGGATTATGTATGTTTTGGCCTTTTGCGGTCAAACGTCACAGGTACGACAATTATTTAAGGGGGTTTTATCGGTTTATTCTAAAAATTTTCAAACTTTTTGGATTCTCACCTCTCAAATGATCGCGGGACAAGAAGAATTAGCGCGTCAGCAATTTTTGAATTTACGATTAACTGAAGATTTAATTCTCTGTAATGCTATTGAGTGGCGTTTATGTCATCCTCCTAAAATTCCTAATCTGGTTTTAGATCAATCTTCTCGCCATATTATTTTTCGGTTAAAACATATAATTGGTCAAGAATTTTCGGGGCGAATTAAAAATAAGTTTACCTTGAAAAATAGTTATATGACTTTAATTTTGATCGCCCTAAATTTAGGAGCTTTTGCCCTAGAAATTTATCAGGGAGGAAGCGAAAATCTAGATATTTTATATAATTTAGGCGGCTTGGTTCCTCAAGAAATTTTGGCCGGACAATGGTGGCGAGTGGTGACAGCCAATTTTCTTCATTATGGTTGGTTACATCTGGCGAGTAACATGATGGGACTGTATTTTGTGGGCCGTTTTGTTGAATTAGCTTTGGGCAAGTTCCGCTATCTCCTGGTTTATTTCTTCAGTGGCGTAGGCGCGATGACTTTGTTTAGTTTACTGTCTATTAAATTGGGCAATACCGGAGAAATATTAGTCGGCGCATCAGCCGGAATTATGGGATTAGTTGGGGGGATTTTTGCTCTGTTTGTCAGGGACTGGTGGCAAGAAAAATCTCCCATTGCTACCAAAAGATTACAAGTGATCTTTGTGGTAGTTTGCTTACAGTTTATTTTTGATAGACTTGTTCCTGAAGTGAGTAGTTTAAGTCATTTTTTGGGTCTAGTTATCGGTTTTATTACGGGAGGGTTATTATTAATCCATCGGCAAGAGGCAACAGGCAAAAGGTAATAGAAAAGGGCTTGCCGTATTTTACATTTCTTAACAAGCCTGTTCAAAGTTTGTTAAAGATGTAAATCTTCAAGTTTATCTCTAGCGACTGAGGTAGGATTTTCTAAAAATAGCGCCGCTCTTTTAGCCGTTTCGCTTGATAGCTTAATCTTTTTAAGGATAACTAAGCCATCTTGGATAAAAGAATCTCTAACTAAAATTTTTTCTCCCTTGTTAAAATCTGTCTCATAAAAAACTTCTTTTATCCCTGAAGAAATAATTAATTTTAGGCAAGATATACAGGGTTCAAGAGTCACATAAATAGTGGAACCATTGGTATTAATACCATGTTTAGCCGCTTGGGCGATGGCGTTAGCTTCTGCGTGAACGGCGCGAGAGGGTAGGGTACTAGAAGCATCACAGCTAGTTAACCCAGGATAGCAGAATCCTTGGGCAGTACAATGAACTGAACCAGTAGGAGAACCATTATAACCGGTGGCTAAAACTTGTCTATCTTTAACGATCACTGCACCCACTGGGAAAGCTAAACAGGTGGAACGAGTAGCGGCAAGTTTTGCGATCATTAAAAAGTATTCATCCCAGTTAGGTCTTTGTTCTTCCAAATAGGTCATGCTGCTATCCCAAAACTAGATTAGAGATCTTTAGTGTATCTGAAATGGAGCCAGTCAATTTTGCACCACAGCACGACCCCTACAAGCTAATTGACCTTTTTGTAGACTCAGTTGTTCTAAGGCGACATCAGAACCTAAATCAACCTGAAACGGTTTTAAGCTTAAATTAGCCAGTTCGGGAACGATTTCTAGGTGTTTCGGTTCGATTAGTAATGTATGAGCATCCAGCAAACTTAGCCCTGCACCAAGGGTTAAGGGTAAGCTATTAGAAGATTGATCGGTGATCACTCCCTCTAGCCAAAACTCATCATCATTAAGACTTACCTGTTCCCAAGTAATCTGATAATTTTCTAAAACTTGCTTAGGGTTAGCAATACCATTGAAGTCAAGGAGATAGACTAATAAATCAGTAAAAGCATTGGAGAGGATAAACGAAGACAGGGAATGATTGATGTGGTCTTGCTCTAAGTGTAACTTACCTGTAACTTGTACCGGTTCTAAGAGTCGAAAAGGTTTTCCCTTGATAATTTGCCCAATATTGATGCGAATATTTTCTCCTTTAAGGTCCACTTGTCCTAAATGTAACCCTTGATAGACGGCACGACAACTATTGATAGAGACTCCAGGTATATAACCTTTGAGAATTTGGCGATCATGTCCTTGAATATTAATCTCTAACTTTTCTACCTCTTCAAGCAGTGATCGCAACCATAATCCTAGCGCCGGTGACAAAACTCTACGGATCAGGTCACTTTGAGTATTAATCCACATAATAATTATTCACTCCTTATCACACCAAGTTAAATTGTAGCTTAGTCGCTTAACTTAACAAGTTATCTACACTCACCTGAAAACCCGTTAAAATTAATTGGGTGCTGACGGTATCCCCAGAAATATAGATTTGTCTTGATTGCTCAGTTATGATAATTATCCAGCGATTTTCAGGAAATAACAGCCAAACTTCCCCACTTCCAGACTGTAAATATTCCTGCGCTTTAGCAATAACTTCCTCGGCTAAATCTCTCGGAGAAACGATTTCAGCAGTTAGAGGAAAACTTTGAGGGAGGACTTTCTCATGGCCATAAGCTGCCACTAATTCAGGAGTCAGGTAGGCGACATCGGGGGAACGTCCTTGTTGATTGGTGCGACAAGGAACATCTGTATAGACTTCTCCTGCTGGTTCGTAGCTATTTTGATAATTTCTCCACAGAGTTGCGAGTTTCGCTTGAATTTTACTGTGTTTTAGAGTCATACCCTTTTTTTCTACTATTTTCCCATCTACCCATTCGCTATGCGGCGGAGGATTTTCTAACCAGGTTTCTAGGGTGATGGCGGTTGGTTCAGATGAAACCGCAACAGATGTTACCATTGTTGATTGAACTCCTGTTATTGCAAATTTTGGCTTGATAACCTCGCTTTAAGGGCGGCTTTCTATAGACTTAACATAGTCCCTCAAAACTTCCGACATAGTGACATTCAACTTTTTTGCATAGGCCTTCAGCTTTTCGTATTCTAGCTCGTTAACATAAAACTGAATTTTCTTTTGTCTTGTCATGATTTTTTAATCGATGATATACTCTTATATAGGAATATACCATATTCAACCATCAAATCAAGGATCAGTACCCCATTGACCTGACAAAAAACCAACAAATAACCAGGAGTTATCTAAAAGGCTTACTGAGTTAAAAAAGACTGAAGAGAAAGCCGTGAGGGTAATTTAGATAAGTATTGAAATTTTTTCTCAGATATGTGGAAATTTATTAGCTTTAATTGGTTAACTTGCGTTTTGCTGTTTTTATTAGTTGTTTCAGGATTGCTGAATTTTTCGTTATTTAAAGAGAGAATAGACCTTTTCCGTAAGCTGAATAATATAAGTTTAGATCCAGTGGATATGAATCACTTTTATAAAATTGATCAGCAAGAACGTCAGAGTTCTCTAGAACAAGTGCAACCCATTGTAGTTTTTTTCGGCGATTCAAGAGCGGCGGCTTGGACAACTCCTAATTTAAAAACCTTTAAATTTATTAATCGGGGAATTGGCGGACAAACTTCCGCTCAAACTTTATTAAGATTTGATGCTCAGGTCAGGGATTTATCACCTGATATCATTGTTTTGCAAGTGGGAGTTAACGATTTAAGAATGATTCCCTATCCCCCTAAAACAAGACAAGATATCATTAGAAATTGTCAGCAGAATATAGAAAAAATTATTAACAAAGCTCAATCTATTGGGGCAACAGTTATTATTACTACGATTTTTCCCTTAGCCAAAGAAGAAATTCCCTTTAACCTAAAATGGGTTTGGGAAGAAGCTGATCAAATTGCTCAAGGGATTGATGAGGTTAACCATTATATTCGAGCGCTTGAGCAGCCGCCTAATCTAAAGGTTTTTGATGCTTACAAAATCCTCGAAAAGCAAGGTAAAGTCCAGGAGACTTATGCTGAAGATTTGTTACATATCAATGCTGAGGGATATAAACAATTAAATCAAAAACTGACCCAACTTTTTCAGGAAATTAAGCTATAATAAGTTTATCTTCTCAAAAAAGAGTTAATGTATTAGTAAATTCTCAATCCGACTCTTACCTTTTGCCTCTTGCCTTTTAAGAATGACATGAAGCGAGCCATTAAGTTGATTCTAATGCTAGTGGGAGTTTGGCTAGGCATTGAGCTAGTCAGCCGCCTAATTGTGGAAACGCTATGGTTTCAAGAACTGGGTTATTCCTCCTACTTTTTAAAACGGGTATTCTGGCAGTTCCTGCTTTGTTTTAGTATTACGGGAATATCTACTATTTTTCTGCTGGCTAACCTGCGCTTTGCTGAACGTCATAAGTGGCGTTCAATTCCTGAACCTTTAGGGCGCAAAGATCAGTATTCTAAAAAAGCTCAAGATCAGCAGTTAATTTCTCAGTCGGGAAAAAGTTCTCGCCCCCAATCTATTGCTATTCGCTTACCTTGGTTGTTGTTATTGGTGGTGGGATGCTATGCTCTGACTGGGTTCATGTTGTTTTATTATACTCAAGTTGCCCTTCAGGTTTGGACTCCTGAATTTAATTTACCGAATTTAAATCCTCCCGTGTCTTTTTTTCAAAATATTAACTGGATTGGGGATTTAATTCCTGAGCTTCCTAAAAATTACCGACAGTTATTAATTTTTCTGGCAATTCTGATCATTCTCTTTTTAAAAACCGAGTTTTGCCTGCAAATGATCGCTCTGATACTGAGTCTTTTATTTGGCTTAATGATTGCAGGTAAATGGTCCGATTTTTTAAAATATTTTTATCCAATAAATTTTCAAGCATCTGATCCAGAATTTCATCTAAATATTAGCTTTTATATTTTTAAATTGCCGGTTTTTGAATGGCTATATTTTTGGCTGTTTAGTCTTTTTATTTATGGATTAATTTCTGTTAGTCTGACTTATTTACTCTCTGCAAATAGTTTTTCTGAAGGGAAGTTTCCCGGCTTTTCTCGTTCTCAATTACGCCACTTATACGCCTTATGGGGCGGAGCAATGGCACTTCTTGTTTGGCGGCATATTCTCAACCGCTACGAGTTAGTTTATGATCCGCGAGGCGTAGTTTATGGTGCTGGTTATACAGAGGTGAATATCAGACAGTATGTAGAAATTGGCTTAGGAATTATTGCCGGACTCAGTTCCTTTTGGTTATTTTATAAGTCTTTGACTGGGGCATCCAGATATAAATTAAATTCTAATTATCCTGCTTCAAAAGTTAAACAAATTTCTTATTATGCTTTAAAAGCTTGGTATAAATTACCTTTTTATCTTTGGTATATTTTGCTTTATTTATTAATTTTAATATTCGGCTATATATCGAGTGAAATTGTTCAATTAGTCTGGGTGCAGCCGAATGAATTAGTCAGAGAAAAACCTTATATAGAAAGAAGTATCGCCTATACAAGGTCCGGATTTAATTTAGATAAAATAGATGCTAAAATTTTTGAGCCGCAAGGGACATTAACCGCAGAAGATTTAAAAAATAATGCCTTGACAATTGATAATATTCGTCTTTGGGATACTCTGCCTCTTCTGCAAACTAATCGTGAGTTACAACAAATTAGATTGTACTATAAATTTCCTAGTGCCGAGATTGATCGTTACCGTATGAAAGTAGCATCAACCGGTCAAAATAATCTTCTTATACCAGATATAGGCAACACAGAAAAATATCAAAAATCTACAGACCACCAGGCACAATCCCTTAAAACAACTCCTGAAAATCAACAGGTAATTATAGCCGCTCGAGAATTAGATTATGAAGCTGTACCCGAACAAGCAAAAACATGGGTCAATCAACATTTAGTCTATACTCACGGCTATGGATTTACACTCTCACCGGTTAATTTAGTAGCTGAGGGAGGATTACCTTATTATTTTGTTAAAGATATCGGCACCAGTACCGATCAAGGAGCATTGCGTACTTCTAGTGAATTAATTCAATATAGTATTCCCATTACTAAACCTCGGATTTATTATGGTCAATTGACGAACAACTATATTATGACTTCCACTCGAGTTAAAGAACTAGACTTTCCCAGTGGAGAAGAAAATGTTTATAACACCTATGATGGGACAGGAGGAATTAAAATAGGTTCTTGGTGGCGGCGGGGATTATTTGCCATCTATCTCAAAGACTGGCAAATGATTTTTACTCGGGATTTTCTCCCAGAGACTAAATTATTATTTCGTCGTCAGATTAGTGAGCGGCTTGCCGCAATTGCTCCTTTTCTACAATATGATCGAGACCCCTATTTAGTCGTGGCTGATGCTCAATTAGAAGAAGGTTCTATTTCAGGAACAAAAAATACGCTTTATTGGATTATTGATGCTTATACCATCAGTGATCGCTATCCTTACTCTGACCCCGGTAAGAATAAATTTAACTATATTCGTAACTCGGTCAAAGTGATCATTGATGCTTATAACGGCGATGTAAAATTGTATATTACTGATGTTAATGATCCGATTATTCAAAGTTGGAATAAGGTCTTTCCTAGTATGTTTCGGCCGCTTGATGAAATGCCGATTAATCTGCGTACTCATATCCGTTACCCAGAAGATTTATTTAGTACCCAGTCTGAACGCTTGCTCACTTATCACATGACCGATCCTCAAGTCTTTTACAACCGAGAAGACCTCTGGGAAATTCCCAAGGAAATTTATGGCAATAAAGCTCAAGCGGTGTCTCCTTATTATCTGATTATGAAACTTCCCTCTGCCACCAAAGAAGAATTTATCATCCTTAATCCCTACACCCCTAGAAGTCGTCCTAATTTAATTGCTTGGTTAGCTGGTCGTTCTGATGGGGAGCAATACGGAAAACTCCTGCTTTATCAATTTCCTAAACAAAGACTGGTTTATGGTCCTAATCAAATTGAAGCGTTAATTAATCAAGACCCACAAATCTCTCAACAGATCTCTTTATGGAATCGAGAAGGTTCTAAAGCTTTGCAAGGTAACTTGTTAGTTATTCCTATTGAACAATCTCTGCTCTATGTTGAGCCATTATATATAGCGGCTGAAGAAAACGGTGTACCTACCTTAGCGCGAGTGATTGTTTTTTATGAAAATCAAATTGTGATGGCCCAGACTTTAGAAGAGGCCCTAACAGCTATTTTTGCGCCGGATCAATCTTCTACCCCTGCCATCGTTCGCCCAGTAGAAGGGCTTTAAGGGTAATTATTAATTTTTTCTGGGAAATTTAAGGATAAATTAGCCATTGAGTACATCATTATAAAGTGCTTGATAACCTTCTACATTGGGGTGGAGTCCATCGGAACTGAGATGCGCTCTTACCCAATCTCCTCCGCGTGCCATCCACTTTTCAAAAATATCAACATAGGGAATTTGGCGAATTTGACAAGCTTGTTTGGTGGCTTCTTTAAAACGATATTGATCGATATGATTAAAGTAAAAACAATCTAAAAAAGGCATTTTGGCTTCATCGACTGGTGTCATGCCCACAAAAATTACTGGACATAACTGCTGTGCTTGGTCTAATAAACGAGAAATTTGTAGTTGAAATGTTTCTAAATCAGTAAATAAACGTCCATCTCTTCGCCCTAAACGGGGTGAATCATTCAGCCCTACTGAAAGAATAATTAAGTCAGGAACACGATTTTTTAATTCCCCCCGATAGCGATACTCTTGTTCTAATCGCTCGGCCACTTGAAATGTCCGGTCTCCGCGAATTCCAAGATTGTATAGTACGTGACCCTCAGTTTCTGTTGACATCCAATGGCGGCGCAGGCGTTCAACCCAACCCCCTCCCACTGGATCGCCGTATCCATAGACCAAACTGTCCCCTAGAGCCACCACTCTAAGGGATTGCTTGGGCAATGCGTTTAAAGATGTAATTCGACGATGAACAATAGCTTGCATAAATCCAAATCAGTATGTACTTATACTTAACTGCTTAGTTTATATTCTTACATTAATTTATATTAAGTTGCTGTGTAAAGGGTCACATTCCTGGTACGGGGGTAATTGAATCAAGATAGAAACTAAGCAGCTATTAGCTTTCAAGAATTTGATTTCCTCCTGTCCCCAGATTAACTTGTGATTAAAATTTTTGCCAATTGTTGTGCTTGCTGCCGGATTTCACGTACAGCAGTAGTTTCCCATAAGCAGCCTTTTTGGGGTGGACCGAGGGTATAAAGTTGTTCAGAGGGTTTGCCATTGGCGTTAATGAGTGCCCCATGATTAGCGACATCCAATCCTAGATGTAAAGGATCAGGGCGTACTAAACCATTAGCTAATAAATTAATCATGATAGGTGCCTTTAAGGAGCGATAATCACATTCTGCTCCTGTACAATTGATCACCACTTCAACGGGTAATTGTAATAATTCTTTTCTTCCACGAGGACGCACAAACACATTAATGTTTTTACCCTCTGGTTGATACTTCTGAACTCGTCCGGCATACAGCGTCAATTGTCCAGTTTCCATCAGGTTTTCAAGCATCTGAACAAGGCTGGGAATGGCTCGATGACGGTGGATTTCCCAATAAGGACGCAGATGACGTAAAAAACGCCGCTTTTCGGCTAAGGGCAGAGATTGCCAAAGGGTTTGGGTGTGAGGACGCAGAGCATTGAAAACGCTACGCCAATCATAACCGAGTGAATCAGCTTGCGCTATCTCTTGCCGCACCAGTCGCATTAAGCCCCGGATAGTAGTAGGCGGCTCGATGTTTTCTAAAAAATCAGCATAAGCGGCTGTGGGTTGATGGGGTTGAGGTAATAACCCGCGACGAGAAACCCCATAAATTTGCCCTTGGTGTCCCTGATGATTTAACGCCGCTACGATATCCATCATCGTTAATCCAGAACCTAGCAACAAAATCGAGCTTTTAGGGTTTAATGAGCCTAAAATGGGCAGAACGTCCCAAGAGGTAAAATAACGCTGACTTTCTTTCAATGAGGCATTAATCCCATGAGGATGACTTGGCGGAAAATTGCCTAAAGCGAGAACCACTCGATCGGCGGGTATTACTTCCCCATTGCTGAGGCAAACTTCTAATTGTTTTGCATCGGGTTTAACGCTGATGGCTTCGTCGGATATCCATTCTAATTTTACGGTTGCGTTTGCTTGTTTTTGTGCCTGGGCCAGCAAAAAGCGAATGTATCGACTATAAAGTTGACGAGGAACAAAGGCATCTTTTTCTATAGTTGAGCGAATATCTTTTAACCAGCACCAAAAATGATCGGGTTGGTCGGTAAAAGCACTCATTTGTCCGGCTGGAACATTCAGTAAATGGCACTCCCAAGGGGTACTATAAGCCACTCCTACATTGATGCGGGGACGCGGTTCGATGAACTTGATGGTTAAGGGACCGGTTGCCAGTTTTAGCAGATGAATAGCGACCATTGAGCCGCTAAACCCACCACCGATGATAGCAATTGTTAAGGGTTGAGACATCAGCTTTTATCTTAAATAGGGTTTGGTATGAGGAGTGACGGAGTTTTGGGTTGGAAGATAAAAAGACGTTTGAATTTAAATTGTTTTCTATTTGTATTGTATTTCATTTGTGTTTAAAGTCAAGCCTTCAGGTCTCAAAAAGTGTAGGGACTGGGCTTTGGCGAACTGGATTTTTTTGTTCATGAATAATGCAGGCTAAGTTAGAATAAACGAGAAAATGGCATCAATTGAGCCTATGACGACGCGAACCCTCATTAACACCGAATGTCCCCGTTCCCTGGCAGAGGTAGATTTAACCCCGCGAGGCCGGGTTCATCCTAGCCCGCGCAACTGGCGAGATCAGATTTTCTACCAATTATTGCCGGATCGCTTTAGTGACGGACGAGAGAACGAGCTACCCATGTTTGATTACCGTCATCTTGAAACCTTTAAAGTCAAAGATAAAGCAAGTTGGATGAATGCGGGGAACCGATTTACTGGCGGTACGCTGCGGGGGATTACTGACAAACTGGACTACTTGCATTCTTTGGGTGTCACCACCCTGTGGATCAATCCTCCCTGGAAACAACGTGCCGATCTGGAAACTTATCACGGTTACGGGATTCAGAATTTCTTGGAGATCGAGCCGCGTTTCGGCACAAGTCAAGACCTGCGCGATCTGATCGATGCCGCTCATGATCGGGGAATGTACGTCATTCTCGATATAATTTTTAACCATTCTGGAAATAACTGGTTTTATCGTGATGAAACCACCGGAGAACCGAGGGATACCATGCCCTATCGCTTCTCCCCGCCCTATCCTGTTCACGGATGGCGATCACGTGAGGGTAAGAGTATCCCCGAAGCGATCACTCTTGAAGATGGTGTGTGGCCAAAAGAATTTCAAAATATTAATGTTTATACCCGATCAGGCGAGATCGGCGATTGGGGGGTCGCGGCGTGGGAAGATCCCCTCAGTCCCTTTGTCCAATACCGACGCGGTGATTTTTACGACCTCAAAGACCTAAATTTAGAACATCCCGATACCCTGCCGCTTGTCATCAAAGCTTACCAGTATTGGATCGCCCTCGTTGATGCTGACGGTTTCCGTCTCGACGCGGTGAAACATATATCGCCGGTGGCCTGTGGAATTTTCTGCCGCGCTATCCATCAGTTCGCGGACTCCATCGGCAAAGATAATTTCTTTATCACCGGCGAGATCACAGATCCGGGTATTGCCCCTAGCTATGTGGATCTTTTCGGTCGCAATCTTAACGCGGTTCTCGGGATCAACCGATTACCCAATGTATTAACCGGAATGGCTAAGGGACTGCTTCCCCCGAGCGATCTTTTTTCCGCGTTCGATGATCAACAGTTGACAGGACTGGCCTTACAAACAGGACAGTTTATTGTCAGTGTTCTTGATGATCACGATATGTCCTCGCGGGGGACGAAAGAACGATTCGCCGCTAATAATCCTGCGGTGGATCTTTATCAACAGGTTGCTCACGTTGTCGGGATTCAACTGACTATCCCCGGTATCCCCTCGATTTACTACGGAACCGAACAAGCTTTCGACGGCAATGAAGGTTATCATGATTACACGGTTGAACCCCGTCGCTTTGCTGAGGATCGCTACGTGCGCGAGGATATGTTCGGGGGGCCTTTTGGGGCTTTCCAGACCGCAGGCTGTCACTTTTTCAACCCGGATCACCCGACTTACTTGCGAATTGCGGCGATTGCCCGTTTACGGAACAGTCAAACGTCGGTGGGGCGAACCCTACGCCGAGGTTTTCTCTATCCCCGCGAAACTTCCTATGCCGGTTATCCTTTCACTATACCCCCGCAGGGCGAGATAGCCGCTTGGTCGATGGTACATTACAATACTGAGGTTCTCGTCGTCCTCAACACCAATGGAGTCGAAAATCGTGGGGCCGACGTGACGATCGATGCCTCTCTGCATCCGGCCGGTTCTTATCTGACCTATCTCTATCGCGGTGATTGGAGTGATGAGGCACTCAAAGGTTTGCCCCCGAAAGAAACAGTCGCCGTCGATTATCATGCTGATGGTCGCGCTACGATACACATCGATCTCCCTCCGTCAGGCATGGCGATTCTATCACTTAGCTTTGACTCAAGTTTTTAGAGCAATTATTTGCCTATTGCTATAACTCCAGAAAAAGCTTGCAATTGTAGTGTTAGCCTTTGATCATCCCAGCAATTGGCAGAATCAGAGCTTAATATCAGATGAGCATTAGTCCAATTGAGAAACTTTAAATCGATGACTTTGCTACTATTATTGAGGATGACTGCATAGTCTCCACAGACATAGCCATAAATCTTTTGGGGATTATCGATCAACAGTCTTTGTCGTTGTTTCCAAATCTTGGCATTATCGCGCCGAAAGGTAATTAACTTTCGGTAAAAGCTAAGTAATTGCTGGTCTTGTTCTTCATGCCGCCAAAGCATCGGTAAACGAGATTCTTCTAAAGGTCCCACTGTGGCTATTTGACTTAAACCGATTTCTGTCCCGTAATAAATAATAGGTGGTCCGGGTAAGGTAAATTGACAAAGGGCTGCTAATTTTAATTTCCGTCGATCACCTTTGACGATCCACAAAAAGCGATTCATATCATGATTATCTAAAAAGCTCGGTAGCACTAAACTGGAATTAAAATAAGCAAAATGTTGCTCTAATGCTTGATCAAACTGACTCACGCTTAAGGTTTCAAAGGCAAAAAATCCCCGCAGTAATTCTAATAACTTAAAATCTAAACAGCCATCCATTCGTCCGCTATAAGACCGTAAGGCATCAGGTGTGCTAGTAATTTCGCCAAGGGTGATACTATCGGCCCTAATAGAACGGGTAGCGGCTCGAAATGCTGACCAAAAAGCGTGCGTCACCCCGTGAGCATAGTCTAAGCGAAAACCATCAGCACCACGTTTTAACCATTGACAAGCGTGAGCGATAAAATAAGAACGGCATTCAGGATAGTCGGAGTTAATTTCGGGTTGTCCAGGAACATCAAAAAAACAGTCATATACGTCAGGCCACTGCTGAAAGCGAAACCAATGATAGGTAGGATTATTCGCATCAGTTTTTGCCGCTATAAAGGCAGGATGTTGGTTAGATATATGATTGACTACATAGTCGAGAATAATTCTTAAACCTTTTTGATGCGCTTGTGTTACCAGAGTGTCCCAATCAGTTTCCTTACCTAAACGAGGTTCAATTTGATCGTGTGCAATGGGGTCATAACCATGATGGGAAGGACTCGGAAATATCGGCGTTAACCAAAGACAATTTACCCCCAACTCTTTTAAGTAATCTAATTTTGAAATGATTCCCTCAAGAGTGCCACCATAAAAACCATTGCGCGTTGCTGGCGTAAAAAAGGATTGACCGGCATCAGGGGCAAAACGATCTACAAAAATTTGATAAATGACGGCCTCTTCTAACCAAGAGGGAATTGATTCAAGATCGACATAAAAACCGAAAATTTGTGGAGAGGGTAGTCGTGCTTGCTGCTGTAGAGCTTTGATATCATACTTAAGTTGATCCACCTCTGCTAAAGATTTAATCGTTTGCCAATCCACATAGGGACAGTAGATTAACTCTCCAGTGGTGGTAATGGCGGTAATTAGATACTGTACATGAGTCCCCTGATCTTGTCCTGGGATTTCTCCTGACCAAGTTTCTAAGTAGCCCCATTGCAGAGTATCCCATTTTAGTTCTGTTCTGACTAAGGGCAGATTTACCACAGCAGCATTGTCTCCATCCCAAGTAGGCAGACTTCCATCTGTAGTGTAATATAATGTTACAGATGTGACAGCCAAATCGGCTCCTACCCTAACTTGAATGCGGATTGCTTCTTGGGGTTTAGGATCTAGAGGTAGAATGCCATCATGTTTGAGTCCCAATTTGTCGGTGCAGACTTGTTTTAAACGGCCGGCAGGCGTTGAAAGGGAGCCAAAGATAAATTCTGGAAGTTGGGAGGATTCGCCACTCATGAGTAAAATTATTTAGCCTACTCTGAAAATAAATTTTCGTTCGTCGTGCTGAACTCTAAAATAATCATAGTCTAAGCTGTAGACAACCCACCCATTTTACAAGCCTTAGTGCGGGGCTTTCAGTAGCTCTTGAGTAATAATAACTTATTTAATTCCCTAAAGTTAATTTAGCTCAAATTTTGGGAATACTATGAGTGTAACCCCTGAAAAAAACTATGTCTAAGTCTAAAAGTCGTTGCTTAGAAATTGCTGAATACCTCTCGATAGTTTCCTCTGTGGGTGGAATTGTGGTAACAGCTATTACTAAACAGGTTCTTTTCTCCGTAAGTCCTTTGACTTTAGCGATGTTTTTTAACATTATTAATCGACCAAGACAAATTAATAATGAAATTATTGCGCTCACTAATGAATCAAATTTTTTTCGCTCACAAATAAAAGAACAAATTCAGCAGTCGGACAATTATCTTCTCAAAATTAATCAAGATTTAACTAATAAATATGAAGAAATGCTTCAAAATAGTCAAGAATGTTTATCAAATATAGAAATTTCTAAAAATCAATCTGAAAAAGAAATTAGACAATCTGTCAATCTGAATATAGCTAAACTGGAACAGTCTCAAGAGGAGCTTAAAATTTTACAGAATTCATTAGCAGAAGTATTACAAGCTTCAGCATCAGTAAATGAGCGGCTAACTACAGTTGAACAATCCCAACCCGAGTTGAAAACTTTACAAAATTCATTAGCAGAATTGTCCAGTGCTTCAAAATTTGTAAATGAGCGGCTAAATACACTTGAACAATCCCAACCTGAGTTGAAAAGCTTACAGAATTCATTAACAGAAGTATTACAAGCTTTAGCATCGGTAAATGAGCGGCTATCTCAAGTTGAACAATCCCAACCCGAGTTGAAAAGCTTACAAAATTCATTAGCAGAATTATCTAGTGCTTCAGCATCGGTAAATGAGCGGCTAAATACACTGGAACAATCCCAACCTGAGTTGAAAAGCTTACAAAATTCATTAGCAGAATTGTCCAGTGCTTCAGCATCAGTAAATGAGCGGCTAACTACAGTGGAACAATCCCAACCCGAGTTGAAAAGCTTACAAAATTCATTAGCAGAATTATCCAGTGCTTCAAAATTTGTAAATGAGCGGCTAACTACAGTTGAACAATCCCAACCCGAGTTGAAAAGCTTACAAACTTCATTAGCAGAATTGTCTAGTGCTTCAGCATCACTAAATGAGCGGCTAACTACAGTTGAACAATCCCAACCCGAGTTGAAAAGCTTACAAAATTTATTAGCAGAATTATCCAGTGCTTCAAAATTTGTAAATGAGCGGCTAACTACAGTCGAACAATCTCAACCCGAGTTGAAAAGCTTACAAACTTCATTAGCAGAATTGTCTAGTGCTTCAGCATCACTAAATGAGCGGCTAACTACAGTTGAACAATCCCAACCTGAGTTGAAAACTTTACAAAATTCATTAGCAGAAGTATTACAAGCTTCAGCATCGGTAAATGAGCGGCTAACTACAGTTGAACAATCCCAACCTGAGTTGAAAATCTTACAGAATTCATTAGAAGAATTATCCAGTGCTTCAAAATTTGTAAATGAGCGGCTAACTACAGTTGAACAATCCCAACCCGAGTTGAAAAGCTTACAAACTTCATTAGCAGAATTGTCTAGTGCTTCAGCATCACTAAATGAGCGGCTAACTACAGTCGAACAATCTCAACCCGAGTTGAAAAGCTTACAAAATTCATTAGAAAAATTATCCAGTGCTTCAAAATTTGTAAATGAGCGGCTAACTACAGTCGAACAATCTCAACCCGAGTTGAAAAGCTTACAAAATTCATTAGAAGAATTATCCAGTGCTTCAAAATTTGTAAATGAGCGGCTAACTACAGTTGAACAATCCCAACCCGAGTTGAAAAGCTTACAAACTTCATTAGAAGAATTGTCCATTGCTTCAGCATCACTAAATGAGCGGCTAACTACAGTTGAACAATCCCAACCCGAGTTGAAAAGCTTACAAAATTCATTAACAGAAGTATTACAAGCTTTAGCATCAGTAAATGAGCGGCTAAATACAGTTGAACAATCGCAAAAAGATATTCAACAGTTACAAAAATCATTAATAGAATTGGACAAAGATAGGCAATCTCTTGTTCAACGTCTCTATACCTTAGAAACATCGGCTGCCAACTGGAACCAATCAGAAAAACAAATTAAAATTTTACAGGATTGCTTAAGCCAATTTTTAATAATAATCGAATCTATTATTAAAGGTATAGCTAAACTAGAAGAATCACAAAATCATGGGCGTAAGGCTAAACAAGAATCATCTAATCCTCTATTTGAAGATTTATCTAGCTTTACTAAAGACCTCAAAACTTTTGTAGATCAGTTAGAGGATAACACAAATAATTTTGATCGACTTGAGCTAGAGCCAGACATTCTAAAAATAAAAATTTTATTGAAAGAAGTCTTGAATAATTTAAATCCTAATGAATCTGAAAATACCTCAGAAGAAGATGATTACAGTACATTAATTAAGTTTCTGGCTTCTCAACAATGGCAAGAAGCAGATAAAGAAACCTCTAAGAAAATTAGAAAAATTTTAGAAAGGCAAGATAAAGAACGTGTCAGAAAAAGAGATATTCGAAGATTATCACTCAATGAATTACAAAGAATTGACCAATTATGGATACACTACAGCAATGGAAAATTTGGCTTTTCTGTACAGCAAGATTTATGGACAAAACTGGGAGGTAAAATCGGGGAGTTTAAAAATGAAATTTATGATCATTGGGCAACAAAAACCGGATGGCAAGTGAATGGTTCTTGGAAATTATATGATGAGTTAGACTTTAGTATTAATGCTCCTATTGGTCATCTTCCTGCGGTGACGGTAGCATGGTCAAGTTGGGGTACGGCATGGTGTGGAAAGGAAACCGTCAAACTATTTTCTAAGTTTAATTATCATTGCTCAAACTATCAGCAGCAACCAGTAGAAAATACCCAAAATTTTTCTGATATATTAGACACAATAGAACCCAATTTATCAAAAGATATAGATGCAATAGATCAAGGTCTTATCGACATAGCAAAAAGGTTAAAAAATTTGTTCTAAGAGTCCATTTGCAAAACAAATATCCTTCCTTGATGCTCCTTAAAAAGGGAAAATTCAGAAGAGGCAATTTTAAGAAATATCTGTTTAGAGTCTGGTTAATCATCTTTATGGTTAAAACTATAGTAGTTGTCAAATTTTTATCCTGGCTAAATCCCCTTGAATATAGATTAGTACACAGCCAATTTTTTGTGGAGAATCCTAGTATATTTACGGAAGAAAAATTACTATTAACTAAGTTAAAGTCGTAGTATATATCATTCCTAACCCCTTGACCTCCACTATGACGAAACATCCTCTATATAAGCTATATCAGCCTAAAATTGGCAAGCTCATCCGTTCAATACGTCTGGAGTTAGGAATGACACAAGAACAATTTGCCGCCTATTTAGGTGTTGTTTATCCTACCGTAAATCGTTGGGAAAATGGACACACCCAACCCTCTCTGATGGCACTACGGTTAATTGAGAAACTGTTAATAGATCTAGGAGAACGAGGGCAAGAGTTCTTACAACAGTTACAAAATAGACTCTGATAAAAATAGAAAAAAAAGAGTAGGATGTATGATTAACTCATCCTACTTTCATAAATCTTGTCGCGTCGAGTATGCCCAAAAATCTAAGAGATGGCTACGGGTAAATTCCACTGATTAGCTTTAGCTTTAGGACTCAAACCAGCAATTAAATCAGCCCAATGAACATTTTCTAAGTTCGGTAAAACTAGATTGGCTTTACCTAAGCGCTCTACAGGACCTAACCCCACTGTCAACATTCCGGCAAGGGAAGCCGCATCAATTCCTGAAGCCGCATCTTCTACCACGATACATTGATCAGGAGTGAGATCAAGCTGACAAGCCGCATAAAGAAATAGATCAGGCGCAGGTTTAGAACGCTGTACACTATAACCGTCACAAATCACATCAATTAGATGACCAATACCTAGACGTTCAATCACCGTCTGAGCATTTTTACTCGCTGAGGCGATCGCTATTTTTATTTCCTTTTGCTGGAGTTCCTCTAACAATTCATTCACGCCAGGCAGTAAGTCGGCCGGGGTAATTTCTTCGATTAATTGCACATAATAACGGTTCTTGCGTTCCATCATTTCCTGAAGTTGGTCTTCTGTCACTGTGCAATCACCCAAGATAGCTAAAAGGGATTCTCGGCGAGGTAAACCCCTTAACAAATCATTTTTCTGACGATCAAAAGGTATTCCTTCCTCATCCGCTAGTTTTTGCCATCCTCGGTAATGATATTCTGCGGTATCCGTTAGTACCCCATCTAAATCAAAGATCACTCCCCCTATTTGCTCAGAAGATAGGGGACGTAAATCAAATTCATGCCATTGACCCTGCCAGTGTAATTTAAATTTGAGACGAGTCCAATGAGAAGGAAGATTAGGGGTAGCCACTGGCCCTGAATTTGTCAGTTGCACTCCGCCAAAGCCAAAGACTACTGATTGCCAAAGTCCCCCTGCACAAGCCCCGTGAATCCCTTCATGGGCATTCCCCCGCAAATCTTCTAAATCTACCAGGGCAGCCTGCCTAAAATAATGATAGGCAAGTTCTGTTTCTCCCAAATCGGCGGCTAAGATGGCATGAATGGCAGGACCCAGGGAAGAACCATAGGTTATATCCGTCCGAGGTGCATAATAGTCCCAATTGGTCTGTAATACTGTCTTGTTATAGGGAAATTCCCCTCTCTTTCGCATCAAATACAGTAACATTAACACATCAGGCTGCTTGAGAACTTGTCTTTGGTTCGCTCCTTCTATACCAAGGATGACTTGCATAGAAAGACTCCGAGGTTCATAAGCGGCTAAATTGATATCTTCTAACTCGAAGAACCCTTGATACTGTTCAATTAACCCTGTGGTTGCATCAAAAGGAAAATAGAGATTATTGATGACATCTTGCCAACGGGCAAATCTTTCACGAGTCAGTTTTAAAAGGACGGCTAATTCATCAGCCCGCACCGGATGATTTTCTTGTAACCATTGATAAACCGTGAGCGCTTTTTCTAAATGCCACTGGATCATCCGATTGGTAAAAGCATTATTATCAACTTGTTCATGATATTCATCGGCCCCTATCACATGGCGAATTTCGTAGCGTTCTTCTCTAGAATTCCACTCTACCCGACAACCCCAAAAAACGGCAGAATCTAGGATTACTTCGGCTCCATAATCCCGCATCCATTGATCATCCCCTGTGGCTTGCCAATAATGCCAAATCCCATAAGCAATATCAGCACTAATGTGAATTTCTCGGTCCCGACACCAAATGCGAGTATCAGGGTCATAATGATTGCCCGAAATCGCCCAACGTGGGGTAACTTCATCGCCGGTGTCGGCACTTTCCCAAGGAAACATCGCTCCTTTATAGTTTTCGCTCTTGGCTTTGCGTCTTGCGCCGTTGAGGGTATGGTAACGGTATGAAAGAAGATTACGGGCAATAGTTGGTTGAGTAAAGGTTAAAAAGGGCAAAATAAAGATTTCTGTATCCCAAAAAACGTGACCTCGATAGCCAAACCCTGATAAGGTTTTAGCCGGAATACTCACCTGATCATCATCTTGAGAGGCACTGATCAGCAGTTGGAATAAGTTATAACGGACGGCAAACTGCGCTTGAATATCTCCTTCAATAATAATGTCGCTGTTAGTCCAAACATCAGCCCAGGCTTTTTTGTGAGCCGTTTTGAGTTCGTTGTAGCTTGGTAATTCGTCGAGTTTAGAAAAAGCGACTTCATGGGGATTAGCTACATCTCGAGAGGTATAAACCGTCACTCGTTTTTCTAAAGTAACAGGTTGACCGGCTATCAAATTAACTCGGGTTTGTAGGGCAGGATAATTAAGCAGGTTGATGTATTCGCTTTGGCTTTCTTGGTGCGGGACTCGTTCCGCACCCCACTCTAAAACGTTTAAAGAGCAAGCCATGCCTAATTCTATGGCTGAGGCGCGAGTGCGTAAATGTAGCCAGATGTGAGGATTATCTGAGCTATAGCCTTGGTCGATCCATTGCCAATGACTATAGCCTTGATTATCAATATAGCCGCTTAGAGGAGCTTGTATGGTGACAGGAGCGTCAAAGTTAATGGCAGTGAGGCGACAGCGCAGCGCTAATACATGAGGATCGGCTAAACTTGCCAATCGTTCAAAATCTAGCTCTAAAATTTTACCGCTAGGACTGCGCCAACATACCTGACGACTCAGAAGACCTTGATATAAATCTAAACTTCTTTCATAGCTTAAGATTTCTCCTTGGTCAAGACGAAATCGTTCCTCATCGATAGTAATAATTAATCCTAACCAATCAGGACAATTAGCTAATTCAGTATAAACCACTGGCACAGCATCATAAACGCCTGCAATCAGAGTAGAATTCCTTGCACCAGGATATCCTTCTTCAAATGATCCTCGTGTTCCTAGGTAGCCATTGCCAATGGTAAAAACGGTTTCTTTATAATGCAGTTGAGTCGGGTTAAATTCGGATTCGATTAATGTCCAATCACTATAAATCAAATGGGACAGATGAAGATGAGCGGTGGCATCCATAAAGTTTGTCCTATGGTCAAAAAAATACAAGGGTGTTAAGAAAGGGTATTAATCAAAATCCTAATGAAAACAAAAGTATAAGGGGATAGCAGAGATATTTTTAGCTCTCTTTTTTATTCCCCTTTACGTTCCCCATGACAAGGATCTTGCCTTTAACTGAGAACCACTGTTAACAGCTTACTACTATGCTAATCTAATTGTCGTCTTACCTGCATCTAATTTTTATTTTTTCTTCATACTTAAGAAATATTTTTAACGATTTTTAATCTGACTTTAGAGAGATTAATAAAAAGGTTGAGTTCTTTATCTAGCAAGGGACTTAAGCTCAAAATTACAAGAATTATTGACGATTATTTAGCCTGGTTTACCTAAAGATTAAATGGGCGAAAAATTGCTTATATTTAATTGTTGAATTCGCTTACTTTTTCCCACCTTATTGTTGAACTAGCTAGGAATCTTCTCAAGTCATCAATAATCTTGTTTTTATCAATGTATTTGTGCTGAAAGGAGAAAATTCAAGGCGGAAATTTCTTCACCGCTAGTAACATAACTTATCTCTTATAGAGGAGTCTCCATCTCCTAGCAGTTGTTAAGGTTGTTGTATCGGCAACTTCTTAAATTGACTAGGAGGTAGAAAATAAGTATGTCAGGAACGATGGATTTTACTGAACCCAATGAGAACTTGCAACGCTCACCAGAGTCAAATCAACAGTCAGACCCCATTGAGACTGTTGCTACAGGTCTTGGGGTCGTTAGCGGCGGATTAGCAGGAGCCGTCATTGGTCGTTTGGTGGCCGGTCGCTTAGGTGCTGCTGTTGGTGCAGTTATTGGCGGTGTTGCGGGTGCCAATGTTGGGCGTGAAGCGGCTGAAGGTGTTGAAGGAAGTATTGAAGGTGTGGTTGATAATGTTAAGGGCAATATCAAGCAGGCTGTTGATGAAATCAAGCCATCTGTAATCGGTACAGTAGATGCGCTCAAGCACAATGTGGAAGCTGTTGAACCCAAAGTGTCGGAAGTGGTTGATTCAGTTAAAGAAACTATCGATGAAGCCCGTCCTTCAGTGAATGCAGCCATTAATTCAGTAAAAGAAACCATTGACGAAACTCGCCCCTCGATGGTTCAAACAGTGGATGCACTCAAGGAAACTGTCCAAGATGCCAAACCGGTTGTATCAGAGGCGGTTCACAGCACGGCTCAAAGCATTCAATCCTCTAGTGCTAGTATTGCTCATACAGTACAAGGGGTAGGAGACTCCGTAAAACAGGCGGCTCACGAAGCTGAACCGAAAATGAGACGAGCGATGGAGAGTGTGGCAGAAAATGTCCAGTCTACAGCAAGAGAGACTCGAGAGTCGGTTACAGAAGTGGTTCACGAGAGTCAACCCAAAATCACAAGAGCCATAGATAGTGTCACAGAAAATATCCAGTCCTCAGCAAGAGAGGCCGGCAACTCCGTTAAAGAAGCGGCTCACGAAGCTCAACCCAAAATGAGACGAGCGATGGAAAATGTCTCTGACAAGATCGAGTCCTCAGTTTCAGAAACCGCAGACTCCGTTAAAGAAGTGGCTCACGAGGCTCAACCCAAAGTGACAAGAGCGATCGATAATGTCACAAACTCGATGGAGTCATCAGTCTCTAAGGTGGCAGATTCAGTGCCAGGTGCAGCACAAGATCAAAATATTACTCGTACACCGAGTATGGATCTCACCAAACAAATTACCTCTTCTACCAACCTAGGAATCGACGATCCCAAGAGTTTTGACTTAGCTCAAAGTGAATTTGAGCGGGGAATAAAAGTGGCGGGTCAAGGTGACTTGGTTGGGGCGCAAGCTGCCTTTGAAAGAGCTATTGCCATCATGCCAGAGTCTCCTGAACTGCACTACAACTTAGGTGTTGTGCTGTTACAGCAAGCAAAAGAGTCGGAAGGGGTTAACCATATTCGGCAAGCCAGAGATCTATCTCGCATCGAAGGTAATACAAGCGCAGCCCAAGCTCTTGAGCGTATACTACAGCAGATAAAAGTCGTCAGTTAGCTTGAGATTTCTTTTTGGATGCGTCAGCCGCCGCGCATCCAACCCTATCTTAATATTTATCAAAAACTCGATGCTGTAGAGAAGGCATTTGTTGTCTGACCTGTTCCAGACGAGAGGGGTTAATTTCTGCGATCGCCATTCCGGGGCTTTCCCCAGCATCAGCTAAAATGGCTCCCCAAGGGTCGATAATCATCGCATGACCATGAGTATAACGTCTGGCATAGTGATTACCGGTTTGCGCGGGTGCCATGACATAACAGGTATTTTCAATAGCTCTTGCTTGTAACAAGGGTTTCCAATGATCTTTACCCGTATAAGCGGTAAAAGCGGCAGGAACACAAATCACATCAGCACCTTTAGCCGAAAGATAACGGTAAAGTTCCGGAAATCTGACATCATAACAGATAGATAAGCCAATAGTCCCCAAATCCTCTGAAACATACAAACTCGGGAAATCTTCTCCCGCCATTACGGTATTAGATTCAAGATAAGTATTCCCATCAGGAACATTGACATCAAAAAGATGGACTTTGCGATAACGCGCCACTTCGTTGCCATCTTTGTCGATGACTAAGGCAGTATTATAGGCTTTTTGAGCATTGGTTTCTACAGGGACGGGAAACCCCCCACCTAAAAGGGTGATTTGAAAGCGTTGCGCCATCGTTTTGAGAAACTTTTCACTTCTGTGGGCGATTTCCTCTGCTTGTGCCAGTTTATCTTCTTCTTTTCCCAAAAAGGCAAAATTTTCCGGTAAACCGATCAACTCTGCGCCTTTACGTGCCGCTAGTTCTATCAATTCTTCTGCCTCACTTAGATTTTTCTCTAAGTCAGGTCTGCTCGTCATTTGAATTGCCGCCGCTAAGTAGGGTTTCATTAGTTGAGTTATCTGTCTTACACTGTCAATTATTGGCCATAACTTTTTATTGTATCGCTTCGGGGACAGCTAAGGGTAATATAGATAATATTAGTAAGCTAGGAAATAAAAGAGTAATTATGGTTATTTTACCCATTAAAAGCGATAAATTAAGCTTTAAACCTTTATTTTTTCAGTTTTTTGTCCCGTGTTTTTTTGAAAAATGTTCCAAATCCTAGGGCTGTTCCGGTGCCAATGATGGTCAAAGGTTCGGGCACAGCTTCAATGGGATCATTAGTATAAAATGAAATTAGTCCTGAGTCTGAGTTTTGTGTGTCTACAACAATTAGCTCATGGGTACCATTGTAAGATTTCGTAGAAACGAAAAAGCCAACACCTGATAGAGACGCTTCATAGCTATCTCCTAATAAAGACAAGTTGCTACCTCCAGCAAAACCTAAATATTCACCAGGATTAGAAGGATCAATGCCACTTAGCTCACGATCATCAATATTCAGTGAGGCATCAAATTCTATTCCGGCTAAATATCCCGAATCAAAAGTAAATACAGGATTCCCTTCGGATAATAAAAAGGCATAATATTCTGGATGATCAGTTCTAAAAGATGAAAAAGGAGGGGTAAGGTAATAAGGATCAGCAAAAAAATTAAAGCCGCTTTGGCTACTTAATTGAGATAAACTAGCGGTTTCTATGCCAATTCCTGTTAACAAGGTATTGTTAAAACTTAATTCTCCATAAACAGAATCAAAACTAAATGTAAAATACGCAAAGTCAGCCGCTTGTGCAGGAGAAACCTGAACCATCGTTAAACCTAGACCTGTAGTCACTGCCACCAGGGCTAAGTTAGCCAATTTATTAGTCATGTATTAACTCACTTGATTTGAGAAAGTACAGCTATGGTATTTTTGATTTTTTTGCTTGTCAACAACCTTTAACAATTATTTAATTTTTTTTAATTGTCTACTAATAGTTGCCGAATTTTTGAGCAAAAAATGTCAAATTTAAAAGGTTAAATGCCAAATATAAGAATTTTCTTAGCTTTTTAATTCTAGTCACAATATTGAGCGAAAATTTCTGAAACTATAAACTATACCACTGAGAGCCGATAACAACAACCATCCGATGACATTAATTTTTCCATCCAAAATAGTAATATCAAAACAATTAAATACAATACAGCTTATAAAAGCCACTAAATAAGTAAACAAAATCAAATTATTTCTCGGATCATTGTGCCAATTTAGCTTAAGTAAAAGAATAGCTTGAGCTAAAATCCAACCCACTAAACCCGATAATAATACTGTTCCCACCAGTCCGGTTTCTGCCAGTAACATTAAAAATAAATTATGAGGATGGCCGAGCCATAACCCCATAGCAGACTTATATAGGGGGGTAAAATTTCGCAGTCCCCAACCGGTCAAAGGGCGTTGACTCGTTAAGTGGAGGGCAAATTTCCATTGAGTGATGCGAAGGGTTTCAACGGGGCGGTCTGGATATAATTTATCAGAAAGTCTAGCCCAAAAAAAGGCCGGTACAATAGTCCTTAAACCTTCTTTGATGGGTGAAGGTCCCCAACTAGCGCCCGCAATGGCCGCCGCTATAACTGCGATCACAGTCACTATCCAACGCCAACCTAAGTATAAGGCAAAAGCCACAGCCGCCAATAGAGCCAGTATCCAAGCATTGCGAGAATTGGTTAAAATTAACCCCACGCCATCGGCAATAACGGTAACGCTTATAAAGGCTAAAACTCGTCTTAAGTGCTGAGTTTTTTGTTCTCGTTGCTGTTGGTAAGTCTCTATGGCTAACCCTAGTCCCAGGATAAATACGATCAGTAAATAAAACCCTAAAAGGTTAGCATACATAAAAATAGAAGACATTCTACCGGTTGGCTGTCCATAGGGGACTAATTCCCCACTCAAGAAACTTACCCAAGGCGGCAGTTGCCAACCCAAAAACAGTTGACCCAACCCTAAAATAACCACTATTCCAGAGGGAATAACCAGCATCCAAGCTAAGGATCGTAAGTGGGTGGCAGTTTCGAGCAATAGAGTATAGGTGACCAACATAATTAAGAAGGGTAAAAAATTGGCCACTCCTAAAAACGCTTCTCCGGGATAACTGGCCAACCCTGAAGTAATGATTAACCAAAGACTAAACAGGGCGATGACCCAATTAAGAGGATATTTAATGATCAGACGGTATTGATCTCTAAAAACTCCAATTGCTGCTATTAATAGGCCTAATGCCCCGAATTTGGTGAGTAGAGGGAAAATTAAAACAGAGATTTTAACGCAGTTCCACTGCCATGTTAAATAGGGTTTTTTAGAATTAGCCATCAAGCGTTAAACTGCGAATTCAATCTTAATCTTGCATAATTGAATTTTTGCTCAATTATCAATAGATGAGTGCCTCTTGCCTTTTTTGTCCAGCAGTCTAATTAAGCGATTTCCCAACAGTCTTCCCGAGTCAAACGAATTTGGGCTAGGGCAAAAATAGCCGGAATAATGCGACTATAATTAGTGGTGATCGCCCGCCATCCTAGGTCGGCTAAAAACCAACCCCAAAGCACAGGCCCAACAAAGGCGAACAGAGATCGAACCGCACCATAGCGCGCGGCCGTCATGGCCATGCCTTTTTTGGCAGCTTGTAGGGCAATTTGATTTTCTAGAGTCACGGCCGCGGCCGTTCCTCCACTGACTAGGGCCGTACTAGCGGCTTGATAGCTGGCAAAATGAAGGGTAAATTGAAAGGCAATTTGTCGCAGAATTAACGGTTTGAGAATGGAACTGACGGCAAAAGCACTACTTCCCTTAAGCACAAGATGGATCGGGTTATGTTGCAGTTGAACCGGTAAGGGTTCCGGCAGAGTTGATGCGGCTAAAGATTGTTGTATTTTTAGGGTTAAAGATTTTCTTTCCTTTTCTGGTAGGCGTTTCCAAGCTTTGCCAATCAAATGTAAAAAGATTTCGGCTTCGATGTCAGTGGTGGTCATCCCTTTTGAGTAGGGAATTTTCAGATAATGACAAACTCGAATTAATGCTTCTCGATAACTGACTTGCCGGGTTTTGCCTCTTAAGACTGTCATTCCATCGGCGGCTAGATAGCGAAATCTTTTTTCTATTTCATCTAACCAGCTATTCCAGTCTTTACTTTGTACGGTGATGGGATCAGGTGCTTGTAAATAGTCTAATGGATTAAATCTGCGGCTAAAGAGGATTTGGGTTATTTGTTGTAATTCCTCTTCTGTCGCTAACTCTAAGGCTGACCTTAATTCGTCCAATTTTTTTGTCCTCCACAACCCCTCGGTTGAATTGACCACTTTAGGATTGAGCTAGTTTCCTCAATCATTTTAGTATTAGTCCTAGTGAATTGAACTATGAATCTATGACAGATAATAGACCATACCATTTTGATTGTGCCATAGTAGGGGCGGGTTTGTCGGGATTAATTTGTGCCCAACAGTTACAAAAGTCGGGTTTGCGGGTGGTGGTTTTAGATAAGTCCCGAGGGGTTGGAGGACGGGTGGCGACAAGACGCTTAGAGAATACTTGTGTCGATCATGGTTTACCTTTCTTAACGGTTACTGGCCAGTATTCCCAACGCTTAATTGAAGAACTTTCTGAGCTTAATATCATTCAAGCTTGGACCGGTAAAGTTTACCACCTTTCCTCGGACGATGTTTTCACCCACGAAGCCGCTAACCGTTATATCGCTTCATCTGGGATCAATGCTATCGCTAAACATCTGGCTAAAGATTTAGAAATTTGGCGTAATTGTCGGGTGACTCTATTGGGTTTGGCACAAGGCCCGTCTTGGTGTTTAATTGGCGATGATTCTGCTAATTTTGCTCAACCCATTTTCGCCTCAGCCTTAGTTCTCGCCATTCCGGCACCTCAAGCACTCATGCTATTAGAGGCTTCTAAGAGTGTTAATTTTCCCGAACCTTTCCTGCATCAGCTAGAGGCTGTAGAGTTTAAGCCGACGTTATCTGTTATAGCGGGTTATGCTCCTCAATCTCAAACCGAACTGCTTCAATTATCCTGGGATGGCGTAAAATTTATCGATGATCCTTACTTAGCTTGGGTGGGGATAGACAGTAGTAAGCGAGAGCAACCCGAGCAACCGGTTTTGATTCTTCATAGTACCCCCGAATTTGCTCAAGAGTATCTCGATGCTGATGGTTTAGAGGTAGCGGCACAAAAATTACTCCATCATGCCTCAGTTCGGTTACTTCCGGCTTTGGATCAGCCGCAGTGGGTTCAAGTTCATCGCTGGCGTTATGCCTTTCCGAGTGTTTCTTTATCTTTACCTTGTCTGTTTACTGGTGAACCTCTCCCTTTAGTTTGTTGTGGTGACTGGTGTGGAGAAAATTTAGTGGAAAGTGCTTTAGAGTCTGGGATCAGTGCGGCTGGTCAAATTAGGGGCATTTTTTCATGAGGATGAGTTTTCTTTTGTTTTTATTGGCTTACAAAAGTTAACATTTTCTCCCCTAGCTTATTATAAGTTAACCTTTTTCCTTAAATCTTTTTTTTGAGACGCTGATCTCCATTGTCACCAAAATCATATATTGCTTGTAAATTAGTTCTGGAAAGGGTTTCAGGACTTTTTTATCGGGGGTCGTCCTCCATAAGCGAGCGGCTTTTTTCTAAATTAATGCAACACTTTTTTTGATTTTTAATGATGGGGTAATAGAGTTTTAACGGTTTTATAGACTACTGAATAAGATACTTTTATCCCGTAGGTTTTTTCTAACCACAGTTGAATCTCTTTATAATTAATTTTTTTATCTTTTTCTAAAAATTTCTTGAGTAATTTTTTTTGGATATTTTCTGAAATGATAGCTTTTCTGCCCGAGGTTTTTTTTGGCTTATTTAACCAAAATTCTAAGCCTTTTTGGCTATATTCATTAAACCATCTATGAATCGTTGAGCGATTTTTTCCTAAAGCTTGAGCAATGTCCACCACCGTAAAAAATTGTTCTGTTTGTAACCAATATAAAGCTTGTATTTTTTCTAATTGTTCTTTGTTTTTTACGGTTTTTAAGAGGTTTTTTAATTCTTCAGGAGTTTCTTTTATTGGCAAATGGGATTTCTTTTTCATTTTTTTAGGTAACATTATTACAAATTATTACTGTCTTAGTGATAAAGCAAAATAAGTTCCTTGTCTCCTGAACCGCCTGAAAAGACAACAAACGGTATTTATACTTAAAAAAATAGCCACGAATTAATAGGTTTTACAAGCTTTGCAATATATCTTTATCAATAATTTTTGGGTTGACTCTAGATAAATATCTATTTTGAGGGGGCGATAAATTGATTTATAATAGTTTACAAAAGTTTATGGATTAGTCAATAAACCCACTCTTTGCATTACACTTTGTAACTTATCACTTATGGCTAACATCCAAATCCCCTGGCTGACTGCGATTATTCTTTTACCCTTGTGCGCTGCTTTTGCTATTCCTTTCATGAGTGACAAAGAAGGTAGAAGCGTTCGTTGGTATGCGTTAGGCATAGGTTTAGCGGACTTGGTACTGATGAGCTATGCTTTCTGGTACCAATACGACATCAACAGCAGTGAACTTCAATTAATAGAAACCTATTCGTGGGTTCCTCAACTCGGATTAAATTGGTCTGTGGGTGTCGATGGTTTATCGATGCCATTAATTGTTTTATCAGGATTGATTAGTACCTTAGCCCTGTTGGCTTCAATGAAAGTAGAACGCAAACCGAAGCTGTTTTACTTCTTGATGCTGCTGTTATATAGTGCCCAGATTGGGGTATTTGCCGCACAAGATTTACTGTTGTTCTTCTTAATGTGGGAATTGGAGTTAGTCCCTGTCTATATATTGATTTCTATTTGGGGAGGCCCAAAACGCCTCTATGCCGCCACTAAGTTTATTTTGTATACGGCTTTAGCTTCTATTTTTATCCTGGTAGCCGCTTTAGGTTTAGCTTTCTATGGCGACACAGTGACTTTCAACATGACTGAATTGGGAATGAAGCAATTCCCCCTCGCCTTAGAAGTATTAGCCTATGCAGGTTTCCTCATTGCCTTTGCGGTAAAACTGCCGATTTTCCCCTTACACACTTGGCTCCCAGATGCTCACAGTGAAGCTTCTGCGCCTGTATCGATGATTTTAGCGGGTGTACTGCTGAAAATGGGCGGTTATGGGTTAATTCGTCTGAACATCGAAATGTTACCCCATGCTCATGTTAAGTTTGCTCCCCTGTTAGTGATTTTAGGAGTCATCAACATCGTTTATGGTGCCTTTGCCGCCTTTGGACAAACCAATTTAAAACGCCGTTTAGCTTCTTCTTCCATCTCTCACATGGGATTTGTCTTAGTAGGAATTGCTTCTTTCACTTCCATCGGTATGAATGGGGCAGTCTTACAAATGCTCTCTCACGGGTTAATTGCGGCGGCTTTATTCTTCCTCTGTGGTAGCACATACGAACGGACTCACACCTTAATGATGGACGAAATGGGCGGTTTAGCCAAAGCTATGCCGAAAATTTTCGCCCTGTTTACTGCCGCTTCAATGGCATCCTTAGCGCTGCCGGGTATGAGTGGTTTTGTCAGTGAGTTAACCGTATTCCTAGGTGCGGTACAGAGTGATGTTTATAGTTCTTCCTTTAAGATGATGGTAACCTTGTTGGCGGCAGTGGGCTTAATAGTCACTCCCATTTATCTGCTGTCCACACTAAGGGTTGTCTTCTATGGAAAAAATGAAACCGAGTTTAAATTCGATAAATTCCAAGCCGATGCCAAACCTCGGGAAATCTTTGTAACAGCTTGTTTATTAATTCCCATTATCGCTATTGGCTTATATCCTAAGCTGGCTACCACCACTTATGACCTTAAAACCACACAAGTGGCAAGTCGAGTGCGTGCGGCGTTACCGGTTATTGTCGAACAACAGCCGACACAAAAAAATAGCTATTTCTCCTCTACAGCTTTTAGCGCCCCTAAAGTGATAGATACCAATGGCTAAAAATTCCTTTTAGTTTCGAATTGTTTGGTGGGTGGACATTTGTCCACCTTATTCGTTTTTGAGAATAAAGGGATAAGTTTTTAGCTGTGTCGTAATCGGGCTAAAAATGCTACGATCGCCTATATGATCACATTAAAGATTATTCAAAAATCAAGCCTAAAATATGACACTATCCGAGTTATTGCCTTTAGTTGAGCAACTCTCTGTATCCGATAAAGTAAAGCTTATGCGGATTTTATCGGAAGAATTGGATACGAATACTAATGAGGATATTACTCCTTTAGAACCTTTTAAAATCTATGACTTACCAACTCCTTACAATTCTTTTGGGGCAGGAGAGGCCCTTATGCAAGCCTTGGAATTAGCAGATGAAAAGAAGTAAATGCGTTTTCAATATTCCACAACAATGCCTTGAAGAAGGAAACATTTGGCATTATGACGGAGATTTAAACGAGTATATA
Organism: Gloeothece verrucosa PCC 7822; assembly: GCF_000147335.1. Taxonomy (NCBI): domain Bacteria; kingdom Bacillati; phylum Cyanobacteriota; class Cyanophyceae; order Chroococcales; family Aphanothecaceae; genus Gloeothece; species Gloeothece verrucosa. The sequence continues at coordinate 5,307,721 of NC_014501.1, read as the reverse complement.
GCCGCAGCAGACTTACTAGGGCTTGAGTATGATTACTGTGAAACCGATGAAGAGATTGAGTTTGCGGCTTTGCATTGTGACGAGCCTATGAAAGCGGCGTTATGCGCGTAAGGGTAGAAAGATTGATGCAGGCGGCTAACCCAAATTTTCTTAGGGGAAATTTAAAATTTAAGTTTTTCTGTAATTAGATTGAGCTTTATGCTTTGCCCAAACTTAGAGCAGAGAGCGGGTTTTGACGATCTTAGCCGCCCCCCCAGGGGGGGGCGGATCGCGCAGGGGGTAATGAGTTAAATATAATTTAATAAAAAGAGCGAGAGCATTTATCATGTCAAAAAAAATTTTAAAATACTTAGGTTTTTCTCAAAAAACATTATGGGATTGGCTGGAATTATTAATTGTTCCAATACTTATACTTTTTGCAACTTTTTATCTGCAAGGAGTTTCTCAGGAACAACAAGAATTGAACCAAACTGAAAAAAACAAACAGGAAATATTGACTAAATATATAGAAGATATGACAACTTTACTGGTAGATAAAAAATTAGGAGATGAACTAAATAAGCCAGATAAACCAGTAGGGGTTACTGCTAAAGCTAGAACAATTATAGCAATGAAAGAACTTGATAATAAGAGAAATGGGCAGATAATTCAATTTTTGAAAGAGTCCAACTTAGTAAAAGTTGGAAAAAAAAGTATTTTATTTAGTGCTGACTTGTCCGGTGTTGACCTAAAAGGTGTTGATCTTAGGGAAGTGAACCTTGCTACAGCAGACTTAAAGGGTGCGAATTTGACAGGAGCATATTTATGTGGAGCAGATTTAACATCTATAAAACGTGACAAAACAATTTTTAAGGGAGCTTTTTATAATCAAAATACAGAATTTGATTTCAAAAAAGAGGCTGATAAATTAGGTATGAAAGAAAAGGAAAACTGCTGGTTTGACTAGGGTATAGTACACAATAATACCATCTAGAACATCATTATTCTTTTGATCTGCGAAAGGCTTTTTCTTATTAGGCTTCTTTCTCTTGTTGGTTAAATCTAATTGCAATAAATAACAGGGGGTATTAGGGAGCTTGCCCCCGTTCACAGCTTCCCCGCGCAACTTTTAAACGGAGTGGATAAGTTATGTATGTACGCGGGTGACTTATTGCTTATGCAGAAGGTAAATTAAATAATTTCACAAGCAGAGCGCAATAATAAGTTATCTGCTCCGTTTGCCGCCCGTCCGAATACCGATTAAAGCCTCAGTTATGGGTAAATAAAGTAGACAAAAAAACGGTAAAAAGTTCAACTTCTTACCGCTCTTTTCTTTATAAAAAATTAATTGACTTATTCACTCACAGGAGATAATAACTCTCGTCTTTCACCGTGAATAATCTTAACCTTACCTTCGGAGTCGATATCAGCGATGGCGGTATCTCCATCTTTAACCTGTCCCGAGAGAATCTCCTCAGCGAGAACATCCTCTAAAAGCCGCATAATCGCTCTCCGCAGAGGTCTAGCCCCGTAAGCCGGGTTATAACCTTCTTCTACTAAACGGTCTTTAAACTTCTGGGTAACTTCCAAAGTAATGCCCTTTTCTGTCAAGCGGCTAAACACCTCTTTGAGCAGAATATCAGCAATCTCCTTAACCTCATCCCGACTCAATTGACGGAAGACAATAATCTCATCAAGACGGTTGAGGAATTCAGGACGGAAGTATTGCTTGAGTTCTTCATTCACCAACGAGCGAATACGATTGTACTGCGCTTCCGCTTGGTCAGCTTCAAACTCAAACCCGAGTCCGCCGCCACCTTTTTCGATGACCTTAGACCCAATATTAGAAGTCATAATTAGCAGGGTATTCTTAAAATCGACAGTACGACCTTTAGCATCAGTCAACCGTCCATCTTCTAAAATCTGCAACAGAATATTAAACACATCCGGGTGAGCCTTTTCAATTTCATCAAACAGCACCACCGTATAAGGACGACGGCGTACCGCTTCGGTCAATTGACCCCCTTCGTTATAACCCACATAACCCGGAGGCGAACCAATCAACTTAGAAACCGTATGGCGTTCCATAAATTCCGACATATCCAATCGGATCATCGCATCTTCAGAGCCAAAGAAATAAGCCGCTAACGCCTTAGTTAACTCCGTCTTACCCACCCCAGTCGGGCCAGAAAAGACAAAACTAGCAATCGGACGATTAGGATTCTTCAAGCCCACGCGAGCGCGGCGAATTGCCCTCGATACCGCCTTCACCGCATCTTCTTGACCAATCAGACGCTGATGTAAAGTATCTTCCATATGTAGCAACTTCTCAGACTCAGTTTCCGTCAGCTTATTCACTGGGATACCCGTCCAAGAAGCCACAATATTAGCAATTTCTTCCGCATCAACCGAAGGTTCATCGCTTTCCCCTTCAGTCTTCTTCGCCGAAGCAATAGCGCGAATTTCCGCCTTAATTTCCATTTCGCGGTCTCGCAACTCCCCAGCGCGGTCAAAATCTTGAGAACGCACCGCATCATCCTTTTGCTTAAGGACTTGACGCAGTTCCTTATCCAACTCCTTAGCCGCCGGTGGCAACTGAGAAGTAATCAAGCGCACTCTAGACCCCGCCTCATCGATCAAATCAATGGCCTTATCGGGCAAATAGCGGTCAGAGATATATCTATCCGACAACTTAGCCGCCGCTTCCAATGCCTCATCGAGAATCTTGAGCTTATGGTGTTGCTCATAGCGTTCTCTCAAACCATAGAGAATCTCAATGGTTTCATCAACAGTCGGCTCACCCACCATCACGGGTTGAAAACGACGTTCTAGAGCCGCATCGCGTTCAATGTGCTTGCGGTACTCATCCAAAGTCGTCGCGCCGATACACTGTAACTCACCTCTAGCGAGAGCCGGTTTAAGGATATTCGCGGCATCAATAGCCCCTTCAGCCGCCCCTGCACCAATCAGAGTATGAACTTCATCAATCACCAGAATCACATTCCCAGCTTGACGAATTTCGTCCATAATCTTCTTGAGACGTTCCTCAAATTCCCCGCGATATTTCGTTCCTGCTACCAGCAAGCCAATATCGAGAGTCACCACGCGCTTTTCTTCGAGGATATCAGGGATATCCTTCGTCGCGATGCGTTGGGCCAACCCTTCAGCGATCGCCGTTTTACCGACCCCAGGTTCCCCAATGAGGACCGGATTATTTTTAGTCCGACGGCCGAGAATTTGAATCACCCGTTCAATTTCCTTTTGTCGTCCCACCACCGGGTCTAACTTTCCTTCGGCTGCCATTTGGGTTAAATTGGAGCCAAACTCATCGAGAGTGGGGGTTTTATTGCGTCCTGTGGTCGGTCCACCGGCAGCCACTTCTGCGGTTTCGCCCAACATCCGGATCACTTGAGTTCTGACCTTAGAGAGGTCCACACCCAAATTTTCCAAAACGCGAGCCGCCACTCCTTCACCTTCACGAATTAAACCTAAGAGTAGGTGTTCAGTTCCGATGTAGTTGTGGCCTAATTGACGAGCTTCCTCTAAGGAGAGTTCTAGCACTCGTTTCGCTCTGGGGGTGAAAGGAATTTCCACCGCCACAAAGCCAGAGCCGCGCCCAATAATTTTTTCTACTTCAATGCGAGCATCTTTAAGATTGACCCCCATTGATTTGAGAACTTTGGCAGCGACTCCTGTTCCTTCGCCGATCAACCCGAGAAGAATTTGTTCCGTCCCGACAAAGTTATGTCCTAGACGGCGGGCTTCCTCTTGGGCAAGCATAATGACCTTAATGGCCTTTTCTGTGAAGCGTTCAAACATGAGTTTTATCCATCACCTGCTGCTGGTCCCTAGTAATGCTGATTTTAACACAGGCAAAGGGTGAGGCTGTTGCTTAGAGTACAACAAAAATCTCTCAGTCATGGTTGAAAAAGAGTTTTGGGCAAAACCCGTCGGTTATTTTCTAGTTAACCGCCCATAATACAGATTTACTGAGGCGAGATGACGATATCGCCAGTCATGCCGGCTTCGGCGTGGCCAGCTACCGAGCAATGGAGTTTATAAGTTCCGGCTTTGATGGGCACAAATACCCATTCGGCTTGTGCGGTGGGTTTTAACTCTAATTCATGAATGGCTCCTTTGATTTCCACTTTCCCGGCTTCTACTTTTTGGGTCCAACTGGCATCAGCAAAGTCTTTAGAGGTGAAATAGTGTTTAGTGGGACTGGGATTATCCAGTAAAAGTTTATATTTTTTTCCGGCCACCAACTCAAAATGATCGGGAAAAAATTTTAACTCTCCTGCATTATTGCCTAAACTCACTTTAACTTCTGTAACATCTGAAGCGGCTTTAGCGGGTAATTGCCACATCAGACTAAAGACTATCAACAGCATTACAACAAGCTTTAATCCTCGCCTAAGCTGATCACTCATATTGATTAACTCCTGGTTTATTTGTCATATTTCTCTAAAAATAATGCCAGTTTTTCTCGCGTTGAGAGTGGAACTTTATCTAAGGGAGTGAGAATAGCATATTGTAGAGCAGAATGAGCGGCTGAGGGGGGAGGATCAAGGGCTAAACGACGAACGGTTTCTTGTATAACTTTTTGGGCATTAATTGCGTTGCGTTGTAAATTAGCAATAACCATTTCTACGGTAACTTGATCGTGATCCGGATGCCAACAGTCATAATCGGTCACTAATGCTAAAGTAGCATAAGCGATCTCGGCTTCTCTGGCGAGTTTGGCTTCGGGTAAATTAGTCATGCCAATAATTGACGCGCCCCAACTCCGATAAAGATTAGATTCGGCTTTTGTCGAAAAGGCGGGGCCTTCCATACAGACATAAGTTCCGTTGCGGTGAAGCGTTACATCAGGCAACTCTAAACTAGCTACCGCATCAGCAAGAATTTTAGCTAAATTGGGGCAAATGGGGTCACCGAAACTAATATGGGCCACAATTCCCTCACCGAAAAAAGTTGAGATGCGGTTTTTGGTGCGGTCAATAAATTGATCGGGAATTACCATGTCTAGGGGTTTCATAGACTCTTGTAAGGAACCTACCGCCGAGGCAGAAATGAGATACTCTACCCCTAACTGCTTCATGGCGTGAATATTAGCCCGAAAAGGTAATTCAGTGGGCATCAGATGATGATTTCTACCATGCCGCGCTAAAAACGCTACGGGTGTTTCTTCTAAAGTGCCCACAATTAAAGCATCCGAAGGTGAACCGAAGGGGGTATCTAGGGTAATTTCTTTGACATCTTTGAGGGCATCCATTTTATAGAGTCCACTGCCGCCGATGATGCCGATTTTTGCTTGTGTCATAATTCTTTTTCCTATAGAGGGTTAAGAGTCTAAAGTTATCCAATATCGCCACACAGCAAGTATTTTATCATCTTCTCTTAATTATCTAGATCGAACGCGCCTAGAATTTTTAAATTATTTTTTTGAGGTTCACTTAATCCTTGAACGCCTGTAATGTTAAGTCCTTCATAGGGTTTGGGAAGTTCAAAAGTATGGAGACATTGGTATTTTTTAACATCTTCAACATCCCAGAGTTTAATCGTTCCATCTTCACTGCCGCTTGCTAAGAGTTTTCCGTTATGAGAAAAAGCAACAGAAGACACTGCTTCGATATGTCCTAGTAAAGTTTTGATTAATTCGCCGGTTTTCACATTCCACAATCTAATCATCTGATCGTAATCGCCACTGGCGATGATTTCACCATTGGGATGAAAGTCTACTGTTTTTATCCAGTCTCTTTGTTTTTCTAAAGTATGCTTACATTTTTTTGTTTCGCTATCCCACAATTTAATAGTTCTATCATTGCTACCACTAGCGAGAGTTTTACCATCACGACTCACTGCAATCCCTCTCACATGACTGGTATGTCCAGAGAATTCTAACAAAAATTCTCCCCTTTCTATATCCCATTTTTTCACCAAATTATCATCACTACCACTGAACAATGTTTTGCCATCAGGACTAAAACAAATAGAATGAATCCAATCGTTATGTTCAAACTTAAATTTTTCTTTCCATCCTTCTTTTTCTGAATAGTAATAGAGGTAAATAAATTTATCATCGCCACTACTAGCAATGTAATCTCCCTTGGGACTAAAAGCAACTGAACGAACCCAATTAGGATATTTTTTTAAGGGAAGTAATTCTGGTTTGTCAGTTTCAAGATTCCAGATACGTATAGTTCTATCATCACTACCACTGACCAATTTTTTGCCATCAGGACTAAAGGCAACTGACCAAACTCTTCCTTCGTGTCCTGACAAAGTTTTCTCACACTTTTTAGTGTCGATATTCCACAATCTAACGATTCCGTCGTCACTTCCACTAGCGAGGAATTTATCATCAGGACTAAAGGCAACTGAGCGAATTTTGTGAGTATAACCTTGTACCACATTTAAACATTTGCCTAGGGGAAATTCCCATAATTTAATCTTTTGGTCGTCACTAACACTAATCAAAAGATTATCCTGTTTATTCAGGACAATTGCCCAAACTCTGCCTCTATGGCCTAATAATGTATTTAGACAGTCTCCTGTTTTTAGATTCCAAATTCTAATAGTTCTATCTTCGCTACAACTGATTAAATATTGACTATTATTACTAAAAATAATTGAACGAACCCAATTAGTATGTCCTTCAAAAGATTGTAAGAATTGACCTGTTGCTAAATACCATAATTGAATGCTGCCATCATATCCTCCAGTTGCCAGCAGTTGTCCATCTGGACTTAGGGCAATTGTCCTTAAAAATTTCTCGGTATTATTAGGGAAATTATAGCCATTTAAGCCAATTTCATCGGGCAATTCTTGCTCTTGCCAATCCCATTGATATAAGTATCCATTTTCTTTAGCAAAGATTAACCGATTTCCCGATGAATTAAAAAGGACTGAGTGAATTTTATATCTATTATCGGTAGTATAGGTTTTTATTCTTTGCTCAGTTTCTATGTTCCACAAAATTACTTGACCATCATCACTTGCTGTTGCTAAAATTTTGCTGTCAGGACTAAAAATAATTGAGCGAATTCGATTATCATAGCCTTTAAGATGTTTATAAAAATTTCCCGTTTCTCGCTCCCAAATATGAACAGTTCGATCTTCGCCACCATTAGCAATATATTTATTATCGTGACTAATAGCAACTGTTCTCACCCAATGAGTATGACCTGAATAGGTTTTATAAAATTCCAGTTGATAATTTTCTAGTTTGTATAAATGTACATTACCACTACCATCTCCTATTACTAACCATTGATTGTCCTGACTCAAGGCGACTGATAAAATACCTCCAAAAGATTGTAGAAAAGCGCAGTTTTTAACCTTGGCTTGGGTAAAGTTTACATTTTTAAGAAAAACCTTTCTAAAGTCAGCTTCCCAAATGGTTAAATAGGAAAAATCATAATTTTCTAATATAGGTTTATGGGGAGAATCTGGATTAAAATTCAGATACCAAAATAAGTTGACAAAATTTCCTGCGGCATATCCTGGTTGACTCAAATAGTTATATTTAATAATCGGAAAAATTCGTCTCATTTTTTCATTTAAATCCCGATCATCTTTGGATTTTAAGGTTTCTTTAACAGGCTTTAAAATGTGTTGTATTTGACTGTCTTTAGTCCGCTTTGGGGCTTGTGGCTGCATCAAAAGATAGCGATTAAAAATGTCTCGCACGTTTTTTTTATTAATCGTTTCTAAGTTATTATCTAATAATCCCTTAAGATTTTCGCAGATATAATTCACAAATCGAACAATTAAGAATTCTATAACAAGAGGTTGTAGCTGATATTTTCCCTCAATTTCTTGAACTAAAGAGCGATTTTTTAGAGAAATTAAAGCTTTTTTTAATTTTTTTACATTAATATCGAGAGTTATGGCTAGAATAGGCAAGCAGATATTAGCCAACTCTTTTTCATTTACCGGTTCTTGTAAAATAGCTAACCACTGTACAACTCTTTGTTCTAAAGTAGATAATGACTTATCATACTCTTGCTCTAGGAATTGTTCTACACTCTCGATCTTAGATAATACATTACTATCGAGAAACTCAGTAATATCACCTTGATAATATTCCCAAATATTAGAAGCTACCATTTCTAAGAATGTTGGATTACCTGAACATTTTTCAATTAATTCTTTTTCTTCTTCGGGCAAATCAAATATATTTTTTTTCCTGAGAATAGTGCGGGCTTCTTCTGGGTTCAATCCTTCTAATTCTAATGAATGTATTTTGTCAGGATTTAAGTTGTACCAATTTTCGGGTAATTTTCGGCAAGTCAAAAGTAAACAACTCTTGTGCTGTTCGCCAGCTATTTTATCAAAAAGTTGTTCATATTCTTGACAATCGGTACTATCATCTTCTGATCTTTTATCATTTTTATCTTGACAAATGGACTCAAAATCATCAAAAACAATCAAGCAGCGATGCTCGTTTAAATATGTGATTAAACTATCAATTCCTTCCTCAATTGTATTGAAGGAATCCAACTGTTTTTGTTGAGATATCACTTTTATAATACTTCTTAAAATCGTTTTTAGAGAAGGAACTCCTCTAAGGTCGTGCCAAATAATATATTCAAATTCTTGATCAATATTTGGATCTTTTGCTATTTTTGCGGCTACAGTGGTTTTGCCTAATCCTCTAAACCCCCAGATGGCTACTAAAGGACATTTGTCTTCAATAATCCTCTTTTTAAGCTCTTCAATTTCTTTAGTTCTTCCCTGAATTTTTGAAACATCAGGGGCACTGATTAACATTCGTTTAGGATTATTAGGAATTGGCTGAATGGATGGCTCATAAAATGAATCAATTAACTCATCTTCATCGCTATTAATCTCTGAGATTTCTTGCCAATATAGCCCCAATTGTTCACAAATTTCAATAAAGTTTTGATGATCAATTGCTTTTCCATTGAAAAACTTATTAATCGTCGGACGTGACATTCCTAAGTCTAGTGCTAATGCTCCCTGACTAGGGTAATTATTGCGTTGAAGGGATTGGCGCACTTGATTAAGGTAGTTTGGTTTGACTTTGATGGAGCGGGGCATTGTTATAAAGGTCTGTCTATCGACACATTGAGCATCTTAGCACAAAGTTGTAAAAAAAATTTACAAAAGTTTTACGAAAAAGCGGCTTGACTGTTTGTATATCTTTTACATCGATATGTTTGTATATCTTTTACAGCCATATATTTGTATATCTTTTACAGCCATAGCAGTATAGAAATTTTACGGCTATGGAGTGTAATTAAAGCTAAGGTTAGTAAAATTGTATTATTATGACCAAGTACGTTGCTAAAGCAGAATTAAGTTCAAAATTATTTGAAGATGTTAAGAAGATTGCCACAAAACTTAATATGTCTGAATCGGAAGTTATACGTCGCGGAATTGCTGTCATGGATTTGTATGCCGAGTTGAAAGCAAATAAGGAAAAACTTCTGATAGAAAAGGACGGCACTACTCGTGAACTATCATTGACGGATTAGCCTTAAAAACCCACAAATAAAACAGATAAAGTAGCTTAAATGCTACTGATCAGGATAATTAACCAAGATGACCAATTGGGTAAGTGCAAGCCAAGCCACTTTGATTATTGGGAGTTTCAATCCGAACCTTGTTACGATGGGAGGAACAGGGGAAGCTGAACCAAATGGGGACATTTGGGGGGCATGGCAGATATGACCTCTTCAAATGATTCTGACAGCGACATTAAAAAACTGCCAGTCAATACCGATGAAATTCAAATTGAAAAACTGGCAGTCAATACCGATGACAACGACTTAACAGTTCAATCAAAAAAAGTTAGAATCCAGACAGCTAGTTACTTAGCAATAACCCTTTGGGTGATTTTGGCAGTAGTAGTTGTTGCCCATATAGCGGCAACTATTTGGATTTCTATTGATCCTGATTGGTATTTAAAACCATCTTTAACAGGATCAATCGATATAAACTCAATTGAACCAGAAACATTAAATAAATTAATAGAATTACAAAAATTACAAAAGGAAAGCTTAGCATCCGCTAATACAATCCTAAATGAATCTGCAAAAACAATTTATACCTTTTTAGGAACATTAGTAACAGGCGTGACGGGATACTATTTTACAAAGGTTGAAGAAAAAGGTGATTAGTGGCTATAAGCTGTCACGTACTTAAGCGATCTTTAGGGCTTCGGCTCGCTTGGGACATAAAATGGTTGGTGAGTCTTTCTCAGTGCGTAACTCCTACAAACTTTAAAAGCGTCTTAGCTTATAAAGCGAACACAGCAGAAAACCCAAAACTAAGGGTATCTACATAAAAATGCTGTAGTCAAGCACTAGAAACCGCTAAGATAGAAATAAGTGGCAATCTAGTAGGCAATCGGGAGAGAAGTAGGAATAATTCTCTATCCCAGGTATAGATCTTAATTGATGACCTTAAACTAACCGAAAACCTCAAATAGGAGAAACTCAATAACCATGACACAAGCAACTGCACCCCAACAAGGCATTCAGCTATCCGAAGCCGCCCTCTCTCACGTGATGATGTTACGGGACCAACAAGGAAAAGACCTCTGTCTGAGAGTCGGAGTGCGTCAAGGAGGTTGTTCAGGAATGTCCTATATGATGGATTTTGAAGACCCTAGTCAAATTGGCGAACACGACGAAGTATTTGATTATGGCGGCTTTAAGATCGTCTCAGACAAAAAAAGCTTACTCTATCTCTACGGTCTAATGCTAGATTACAGCAACGCCATGATCGGCGGTGGTTTCCAATTTACTAACCCCAACGCCGCGCAAACCTGTGGCTGTGGCAAGTCTTTTGGTGTTTAATAGAGTTTTGGTGGGTTTAGTGCCCACCGAATCCATGAATGATTTTAATACTGTCCCATGACTGAAACCCTTAACTCATTATTTGAAAGCTCCCTAGAACGCTACAAAGCCGGAGAATCAGCCGCAGAGCTAATCCCAGTATTTAAAGATATCTGTGATCGCTCCCCCAAAAATCCCACCGCCTGGGCCTGTTTAGCTTGGTTATACCTTCTGGAAAACAAACCCAAATCCGCCCTCAAAGCCGCGCAAAAAAGTGTTAAACTCGATGCTAGAGTGCCCCAATCGCGCGTCAATTTGGTACTAGCCTTGTTAGAATCCGGAGAAACCGGAGTCCGTTCCCACATCGAAACCGTACAACAGATGATGAGCCTTAGTGCCGAAATTCGTCAAGATATAGAAGAAAACATTGAAGACGGACTGACCAGAAAACCCGATTGGGACAATTTGAAACGAGTTAAAAGCTGGTTAATCGGTGATAGTTAAACAATGGACATTGCTAAAACTCTATTAATTGGTTTGAGGGCGGATGAGTTTCGTCATCCCCTCGATTTTCAAGCCACTCAAGCGTTAAAACAACTGCCCGGCTTAGATTTGGCAGTGAGAAATTTACTCGGACCCGTAGCCGAACAATTTTTCTATCTCAACAATATCGCCTCTAGCGTCCTGGTGGGCAAAAATCAACTGCCGCATCTACATAAATTATTGTTAGAAGCTTGTACCGTCCTAGATATAGAACCCCCTCAACTCTACATTCAACAAAACCCCATTCCTAACGCCTATACCTTAGCCATACAGGGAAAACAACCTTTTATGGTGGTGCATACTTCCTTAATTGAGATGTTAACCCTTGAAGAATTACAGGCAGTGATGGCTCACGAATTGGGTCATCTAAAATGTGATCATGGGGTCTATTTAACTTTGGCTAACTTGTTCGTGTTAGCGGCGGGTTTATTGCCCAATTGGGGAACTATACTCGCTCAATCATTGCAAGAAAGAATCTTAGAATGGGTTCGCTGTGCCGAATTTAGCTGTGATCGCGCGGCACTGTTAGCGGTTCAAGACCCTAAAGTTGTTATGTCGGTACTGATGAAACTCAGTGGCGGTTCTCCTACTCTCTCTCCCCTGTTAAATTTAGATGCCTTTATAGAACAGGCCAGGGCCTATGAGGACATTAGCAAGAGTGAATTAGGGCAATTGCTTAAAACGGCCCAAACTCAACAGTTAACTCATCCGGTTCCTGTGTTAAGGGCCAAAGAGATTGATCGTTGGGCCAGTTCAAAAGATTATCAAAGCTTGCTCTTAAAGCGCCAAAAAGAGTATAATCAGAAAGACAACAAAATGGGTGGATGGCGAAATTGGTAGACGCACCGCACTCAAAATGCGGCGGTTTCGGCCATGTCGGTTCGAGTCCGACTCTGCCCATACTAATACATACAACACAGGGATAAATTTGGTTTATTGTTTAATCTATCAAGTTTATCCCAATTTTATTAACTCCCAATGGGGGGAAATTACCGAAGCCAAAAAAGGACAGGATCAGCCATGATAGACTAGAACCGCTCAAATTGCCTGTTTGGTTTGATGATATAAATACATGATCTCCATCTATATTCTCACTTATAACGAAGAAATCGATATCGCCCCTTGCATCGAGTCAGCCTTACTATCTGATGATGTGATCATCGTTGATTCTCTTAGCACAGATAAAACCGTAGAAATTGCCTCTCGCTACCCAGTGCGTATAGTTCAACATAAATTTGAAAGTCACGGAAAACAACGCACCTGGATGTTAGAAAACGTTCCCACTAAACACGAATGGGTTTATATTCTCGAAGCTGATGAACGCATGACACCAGAATTATTTGCTGAATGCCTAGAAATGGCTAAACAAGAAGAAGTGATCGGTTATTATGCGGCTGAACGGGTTATGTTTATGGGACAATGGATTAAACATAGCACCCAGTATCCTCGCTATCAGATGCGGCTATTTAAGAAAGGGAAAGTCTGGTTTAGTGACTATGGTCATACAGAACGAGAGGTTTGCTCTGGGGCCGTAGGATTTCTCAAACAAACCTACCCTCATTATACTTGTAGCAAGGGCTTAAGTCGCTGGATTGAAAAACATAATCGCTACTCTAGCGATGAAGCACGAGAAACTCTCCGTCAGCTACAAACCGGTAAAGTTGATTGGTATCAATTAATTTTAGGAAACTCAGAAGTAGAAAGACGACACGCCCTAAAAGATTTATCTTTACGTCTACCTTTCCGTCCTTTAGTTCGTTGGTTCTATATGTACTTTATTTTAGGGGGAATTTTAGACGGAAAAGCCGGCTTTGCTTGGTGTACTTTACAAGCATTTTATGAGTATCTAATTTTACTCAAAGTAGAAGAAATAAAACAGCAATTTTCGGTTGATTCCCTTGATAGCAATTTTTCTGATCCCGAAATAATTCCGGCTGAAAATATTAGACTTCTTGCACAATTCACAAGAACTGGTCAAGAAAGGGAACAGGGAACAGGGAACAGGGAACAGAATTGAGGAAAATTTTATTTATGCAAGAGGTCTATTGAGTTACTTGACGGTAAAAATTCTGCTCATGGCAAATTAATCTCAAATAATTCAGAATATTAACCCTTATTCAGGATAAGAAATTAAGGCTTGCAGTTGTTGGGCAACTCGGCTTAATTCTTCGTGCCAATATCGTTGATCTTGAAGTGACTTGGCGCTGCTAAATTGTTCTTTACAGTAACGTTTATATTTTTCATGGCTAATTATTTCTAAAGAATTAAAAGCTTTTTGAATATTAATCGCAGCAGCAAAAATATCTTCTTCCCCTATTTCATTTAGATAAAATAAAGACTGCAATTTTTCTCGATATTCAGTAATATCTAATAATTTATCCTGTAAAAGTGACAATAAACGCTGGTCATGACTGTTTATTTCTGATTGAAATTTTTCTTCAATATCCAGAATTTGCTGCCACAAAAAACGATGATGAGATAAAGAAAAATATAGGTCTTTTTCCTCGAGTTGTGCTTTAATTTCCGGTCGATGTAGAGGGCAATGAAGATAAATTTTTAAAAGCATTTTCTCTACAAGTTCTAAACGGGTTTTCTCGTCAGAGAGAATCTCATTATTTTGAGAGGGTAAAGGGGAGTTTTTAGAAAAATTTAATTTAATTTTTCTGAGTTGCTTAGATAGATTGTTTTCATGAAGGCGAATCCGACTTTGATCCCCCTGAGAGAGAATTTCGGCACAGTAGTTTATATAATAAGTGCGTTGATAGGGATTTTGTAACTGACTGAGTAACTGAACCATTCTCTGGGCGACAATTTGAAACTGATCCGCCGCTTTAAGATTATATTGAGATAAAAGTTGTTTGAGAAGCCAGTCAAACCATAAAGGGGCCGTTTTTAACAAATCACGAAACTTTTCTCCGGCATCGGGACTTGAATTAAGAAATTCATCAGCATCTTTACCATCGGGAAGATTGAGAATTTTTAATTGCACTTGTCCACTATTAACTAAAGAAGAAATTTCGGTGATCGCGCGTTCAGTGGCTTTAATTCCAGCTTGATCCGCATCAAAATTAAAGATAATCTGTTTGGAATCTGTATAACGGAGGAGTTGTTTCAATTGCACTTGAGAAAAAGCGGTTCCCAGAGAAGCAACCACATTAGTGATACCCGCCGCCTGAAGGGCGATAGCATCAAAATAACCCTCTACCACCACCGCTTGATCTTGTTGTGTAATACTTTTAGCGGCTTTATCCAAGGCAAAAAGGGTTTTACCCTTATCAAAAAGCGGCGTTTCAGGAGAATTGAGATATTTGGGTTCATCGGTTCCTAAAGTGCGGCTGCCAAAAGCGATCACTCTTCCCTGAACGTCATGAATGGGAATCATTAAACGATCACGGAACCCATCATAATACCCATTGCCGGACTGTCGCTGTTTAATTAACCCTGCTTGTTCTACCAAAGTCACCGGATAACGTTTTTGTTCAACGAGGTAACGATAGAGGGTTTCCCAGCCGGGGAGTGCATACCCTAATTGGAATTGTTGGATAGTTTCTTCTTTTAAATGTCGTTTTTCTTTTAAATAATTGAGTGCCTTTTCTCCTTCAGGTTGCCGCAAAGCGTGTTGATAGAAATTAGCGGCGACGGCGACAATTTCATAAAGTTGTTCTTTGAGGGAAAGTTGGCGCTGAAGTTGTTGATGTTCTTGAGGACTGAGGGTTTTTAAGGGAATTTGATAACGTTTAGCGAGATCAAGCGCAACTTCATAAAAAGACTGTTTTCTCAACTCCATCAAAAAGGTAATGGCATTCCCTCCTGCCCCGCAGCCAAAGCAATGATAAACTTGTTTACTAGGACTGACGTTAAAAGAAGGGCTTTTTTCATTGTGAAAGGGACATAACCCCACTAAGCTTTTTCCTCGCTTGTGTAAGACAACGTATTCTGAAATGACATCAACGATGTCAACCCGTTGCTTAATGTCTTCTAGAGTTTGTGGATCAAGTTGAGTATTGCCCATTCATGGCTGAGAAATTGGGATATCTAATTTATTGTATCGAATTCAATAGCGTTATGCCCCCTGACACAATTTGATTGCGTCCTTGACATTTAGCTTGATAAAGAAAGCGATCAGCTTGTTCGATGAGAAATTGGGGATAACTGTGAAGTCGGGGCACTATTGTGGCTACACCAATGCTGAGGGTAACAATACCTCCAACGGATAAACTCGAATGAGGAATGGCTCGATTTTGTAAAGCGTTTTGAATTTTTTGGGCAATATAAATCGCTCCATCTAGGATAGTATTGGGTAAAATAATGGCAAATTCTTCTCCTCCATATCGCGCCACTAAATCTGCCGCACGTTGAACAGCTTGAGCCAGAATAGTTGCCACTTGTTTTAAACAATAATCTCCCCTAGGATGACCCCACTTATCATTGTAAACTTTGAAAAAGTCTACATCACATAGAAGTAAAGATATGGGAATTTCTTCCCGCACTGAACGATTCCATTCATGCTCAAAGTATTCATCAAAATAGCGCCGGTTAGCGACCCCTGTTAAGCCATCAATACGAGCCAGTCCTTGTAATTTTTGATTGGCTTCTATTAATCCTTGTTTGAGCAGTTGTTCATGTTCGAGGGCAGTTTTAAGCTGAAGGGACAGTTCACGCGAGCGCAATAAAACTTGTACTCTCAGTAATAATTCGGTTTTCTCCACAGGCGTACTAATTATATCATCTATTAGCTCACTTAAGGCTTTGTTAAGCTGTCTGATATGGGGACGACCCGTCACTAGAAGCAAAGGTAAAAAAAGGGGTTTTTCGGCTTCTTTTTTTCTTTCTATTAGCTTTTGATAATGATAAAATCCTAAGCCATCAACAATACATAAATCAAAGGACTTGTTTAAACTATTCTCATCTTCATAAAAAATTATCTGGTAGCAGTTAGCCAGCAGTTCTCCCAATAGACGGGCATTTTCTCGTTGTTCTATAATTAATAAAATCGAATAATTCATCTATTATAACTAGGTTGGGAAATTTAAATATCTGGAAAAAGTTGATTTAATTTATCTAATTCTTCTTTTAATTGTCGCAGTTCTTGTTGAGAGGTATTAAGTTCTTGTCTGGCTTTTTTTAGCTCTATTGAGAGTTGGCGAGAACGTAATAAAGTTGCTATTCTTGCTAATAGTTCTATTTTTTCTACTGGCATAATTAACAAATCATCAACAATTTGCCATAAACCTGCGGTTACTCGTTTGGCTTGTTGCTGAGTCGTTAATAATAAAACGGGAAGAAAGACGGGCTTTTCTTGATTAATTCTAGCTTGCAAATGAGTGCGGTACTCATTGAGCGCTACGCCATCTACTATACATAGATCAAAATGTTCTTCTAGTCCCTTTTCTGGGGAAAATAAAATAATTTGATAATGCTGACTTAACAGTTGTGCCAAAAGACGGCGGTTTTCTGAATGTGCAATCAGGAGAAGAATCAAATTCATTAGTCATTAGTCGTTAGTCATTGGTCATTAGTTATTAGTTATTTTCTCTTGCCTATTGCCTCTTAATGTTAATTATAAAAAGCACTATTCATCTTTTAAGAATTGAGGAGTCCCCGTCAGAATTCCGCTTAAATTAGTTAAAGGTTTACCGACTTTAATCCCGTAACGGGTAATGGTTAGTTCCCGCAGATTTTTTTCAAAGTCAGTGAGCCGCTTTTTGAGAACACCAATGGCCTTACGCAGTTCGCCGCGAATTTCTAAATAACGTAGGAAGATAATGTTATCTGCTAGATAGGAAATTCCTAGCTCGGTGACTCGAAAATCTCCTGTAATTGCCTCTACCTCATTAACGAGCAAAACTGTTACCCCCATATTTTTTAAATAGCGGCATAAAGCATGAATATGAGTCACTAAATTGGCACCTTTAAAGGATAACCGATAGCCAGCAATACTATCGATCATCACAATTTGAGCCGAATGTTTTTCCACTTCCGAGCGTACTAAATTAGCAAACTCATTAGGGGTATAAATTAGAGGTTCAATGGGTATAATTGACAAGGTTCCCTGTTTGAGCATTCTTGAGACAGGAATATTGATCGATTCACAGCGATTAATTAGGGTTTCTTGAGCTTCCTCAAAACAGCAAACCAAAGAACGCTCGCCCCGGCCTGCCGCTTCTTTCATAAATTGTATTCCCAAAGTGGTTTTTCCCACACCGGAAGGACCACTGATGATCGTAATGGTTCCCCGTTCAATACCGCCCTGTAATAATTCATCGAGATCAGGAATTCCGGAGGAAATCGTTTCAGGCGCAAACTCTCTTTTAAATTCTTCGGGAATAATGCTGGGAAAGACTTCCATTCCCTGACAAGTCAGCCGCATGGTGTGAGTTCCTTTGCGAAAATCCGAACTCCGAAACTTGCTAATGCTGAGGGTACGTTCTTCGTCGACAAACTCTAGGGTAATCACTCCATCAGCAATAAATTGTAAATCGTTGTCGGGCGCTTCTGGGGACGCTTCGGTAATAAAAACGATGGTTGCTCCTTGTTCTTGGAGAAAACGTAAGAAAGAGACGATCTGTTTTCGGAATTGAAAGGGATCACTCGATAAATAACGGAATTGGGTAATTGAGTCTACAAAGACTCGCTGAGGATGAATTGATTCAATTTTCTCGATAATTTTTTGCGTTATGGGGTCTCTTTCTACTTCGGCGGGAGAAAAGATATCATAGCTTTGCATCTGGGTAAAAAAATCTGATCCCGGACTGAGATCGAGTATGGCTATTTGATCGAGACTTAACCCTAATGCTGAAGCATTGCGACGCAACTGATTTTCTGACTCTCCTAGCGTAATCATCAGAGAGACTTCTCCTCGATGGTGTCCGGCTACTAGAAAGTGCATTCCTAATGTGGTTTTTCCGCAGCCGGGACCCCCCCGAACTAAATAAGCTTGTCCAGGAATTAACCCACCCATTAAAATTTCATCTAGCCCGGCAATACCGGTAGATAAACGATTATTGACCATGTAAATTTTTTGATGCCGAGTCAATTCTAATTTTATCACTAGCCAAGCCTGATTAAACTTATCCATCAGATAGAATTAATCTTAACAACCCTATTTGACTCCGCTCTCGGCTCTCTATTTAAATTTAATTAAAGCTTAAATAATCTCAGGGATTATAGAGAACCTACCCCGAATTCAAGGGTGCGGCTACGGTTTTTTTCTTTTCCCTACCTTACTTTAGATAGATGATTAAATGGCGGCTCTGGGTTAATTTAAAACTAGAAATTTAGCCGGAATAATCTAAAAGCAATAATCAGCCCCATTAAACCTCATGAAAATAGGAGGCGCATCAATGAAAACTGAAACCTCTTTTAATTCTCAAGATTGGCCCACCTTGCTCGCCAACTCGGAGTTGCCAATTTTGCTAGTTTTTTTTACCCCTTATTGCGGGCCTTCTAGACTGATGAATTCTCTGGTGGAGCAAGTCAGTAACCAAATGAAAAACCCGTTAGAAATTATTCTAGTTGATAGTGAAAAATACTCAGAGTTAGCGAATTTTTATCACATTCATGCCTTGCCGACTTTGTTATTGTTTAAACATGGTCAACTTGTAACTAGAATTGAATCCGAGTCACCTCAAAAAATTATATCAGCAGAACTTTTAATCGAACAGTTGCGAGGGTTGATTTAAAAACTCAAGCGGAGCCAGCGAACCCGGAGAAAATTATTAACTTTATGATTATTAATAGATTTATTGGCTCTCAAGTTCTCTAAGTATGTTACAATATAATACTATTGTAGTTATTTTTGCTTCAAAACTTATGCCTACCTGCCCATTATGTGAACGGGAAATGAAACGTTTAACGGTACATCATCTCGTTCCGCGACAAGCTGTCAAACGCAAAAAAGCGGAAGCTGGTCCTACTATAGATATTTGTTCAGCTTGCCATCATCAAATTCACACTTTATTTAGTAACATAGAATTAGCGCAACACTTAAACACTTTAGAAAAACTTAAGAATGCACCTCAAATGGAAAAATTTTTACTCTGGCTGAAAAAGCAAACGCCAGAAAAGCGGGTGAGAGTCAATCGGCCAAAAGAGCCTTAAAACTTAAAAAAAATTCAAGTTATTTAATATAACTTAACCGCTTTTTAATTTGTTTAACAAAATGTGAAGCAAGCTTTAAAAGAAGTTGCAACTTTTGTCTATTTGACCCCAGAATAAGCTACGCTCACAATCATAGGGAAATAAATTTTTAGTAAATTTCCCAGTGGATGGCACGGTTTATTAGGGAATAGGTCTTGTGGATAAACAGTGTCGATCCGTGCATCACTGTTGAGAATTCTTGGGGGTATATGTATGAACCAAAAAGCCATAGAAAACACCCGTAATGTCGCCATCGTCGGTCCCTATTCGAGTGGGAAGACGACGCTGTTAGAAAGTTTATTGTTTGTTACTGGTGCGACGAACCGTAAAGGAAAGGTAACAGAAGGAAATACTGTCTCGGATAGTTCTCCAGAAGCCCGGGATCGACAAATGAGCGTAGAAGTTTCTGCGGCTTATACGAGTTATCAAGATATTAATCTGACTTTTCTCGACTGTCCGGGATCAATAGAATTTGTTCAAGAAACTTACAATGCTTTAGTCGGTGCAGGGTCTGCCATTATCGTCTGTGAACCGGTGGTAGATCGGGTGTTAACCCTTGCGCCTCTGTTCAAATTTTTAGACGACTGGGAAATTCCTCACCTGGTTTTTGTCAACAAGATGGACCGGGCCGCCAATAACTTTATGGAAGTTCTGCACGCCTTAAAAGAGGTGTCTACCCGTCCGCTTGTTCCTCAACAATATCCCATTCGCTCCAATCATGACCTGATCGGTTACATTGATCTGATCAGCGAGCAAGCTTATCATTATCATCCAGGCAGCCCGGCCGATCCGGTTCCTCTACCCGATGACCTTAAAGACGAGGAACATCTAGCCCGGCAAGAAATGTTAGAAACCCTAGCTGAGTTTGACGATCACCTACTTGAAGAACTTTTAGAAGATATCGAACCCCCCCAAGATGAAATTCTCCAAGACTTAAAGAAAGAACTTAGCGCGGATCAAATTGTACCAGTTTTCTTCGGCATAGCCGATCAAGATTATGGGGTTCGTCCCTTACTAGAAGCCCTCTTAAAAGAAGCCCCTTCTCCCACCGAAACCGCCCATCGTCGGGGACTAAAAACCGATGTCAATGGGGATACCATCGTACAAGTGCTAAAAACCTGCTTTACCCCTCAAGGCGGGCGGCTTTCGCTGGTACGGGTTTGGCAAGGAAAATTAACCGATGGAATGGTGCTTAATGGAGTGCGGGCGGGTGGCCTTTATCGCCTGATGGGGCAACAACAACAGCCCATTAACGAGGCTTCTGTCGGGGATATTGTGGCCATTGGGCGCTTAGAAGGCATTCAAACCGGTGATACTCTAACCAACACCAATAAACAAGTTAATGCTTTACCAAAAGCCGAAAAGCTAAAACCCGTCTATGCTTTGGCCATCGCCCCAGAAAACCGCAAAGATGAAGTAAAACTTAGTAGCGCCCTGAGTAAGTTGTTAGAAGAAGACCCCTCTTTATACTGGGAACAACACGGTGATACCCGAGAAGTGATTCTGTGGGGACAAGGAGAAATTCATCTGCAAGTGGCTTTAGACCGGCTGCGTCGCAAGTATAACTTACCGATGACCACTCATGCGCCACAAGTTCCCTATAAAGAAACCATTCGCGCTGCAACAAAAGTTCACGGACGCTATAAACATCAAACCGGCGGACATGGGGCTTTTGGGGATGTTTATTTAGACATTAAACCTCTGTCAAGGGGAGAAGGTTTTCAATTTCATGAAACCATTGTCGGCGGTGTGGTGCCTAAACAATATATTCCAGGCGTAGAAACCGGTGTGCGGGAATATTTAGTACATGGTCCTTTAGGGTTCCCTGTGGTAGATATCGATGTGACGCTGACCGATGGTTCTTACCACACGGTTGATAGTTCTGAACAAGCGTTTAAACAAGCCGCCCGACTGGCTATGACTGAGGGAATGCCTAAATGTGGCCCTGTGCTGTTAGAACCCATTTTAGCGATCACGGTATCGGCTCCTACTGAGTTTACCTCGAAAGTGTTGCAATTAGTCACCGGACGACGAGGACAAATTCTCGGTTATGAAGGGATATCCGGTTGGAAAGGTTGGGACCAGGTGACGGCTTATTTACCTCAAGCAGAAATGCAAAACTTTATTATTGAGTTGCGTTCCCTGACGATGGGGGTCGGCTTCTTTAATTGGGATTTTGACCATTTACAAGAAGTGCCGGATAAGTTAACTGAAACTGTCCTGGCGGCGAGTAATGGCAATGGGAAACATTAATCGTTTCTCTCTTTAAAAACGCCTACACCCGCACTTGATGCGGCTAGAGAAACAAAGTATAACCCACTCACATAAAAGCGTGTTAGTGGGTTATAGTATTTTTCAAAACTAACGCTATATTATTATTCAAGATTAGAAGGAAACCACTCATCATCGAGAGCAGTGGTAATAGAAATTTTCGGATGATTCGGGATAGAAAAACTTCTAGACAAAATTTTAAGGCGTTTGTCATAAATCTCATCCCAAATTGGCTCAACAAGATTAGCTAAGGAGGGATTTTCTTTCAAAATCTTTTCAATCTCATAACGAAAGTTAGCCACCTCAGTTTCCCAATGGCTTTTATTGTAGAGCTTTTCTGATTCCCAGAAAGATAATTTTAACAGATGGTCAAGAAGGCGGGCCAGATAACTTTCTAGTTTTCGCTTTTCGCTTTTACCTAAGCCTTCTATCTCCTCAATCAAATTGAGCCAATCGATCTCCTCTAATTCTCTACGCCGCATGGCATCAACTTGTTGCTGTGTCCATTGGTAATAGTCAGTATCGTATGATGTCATCAAATTAACCCCTTAATGGTAGAGACGTAAGAGCAACATCTCTACTTTATATATATTAAAGGGTTAAAGATTGGGGATTAGTTTCGATCAACTTAGCCAAATCTTGTAGGAAAGCCGCCGCATCAGCCCCATAAATCACCCGGTGATCACAGGTAATATTAACGCACATTTGACGCTTAACCCCTAAAAGCCCTTCAGCAGTGGCAACCACTTGAGGACGAGAAGCACCGATGGCTAAGATCGACCCTTGTCCAACCGGCAGGATAGCATCAAAACGATCAACGCCAAACATTCCCAAATTAGAAATTGTAAAAGTGCCGCTACTATATTCTTCGGGTTGCAGTTGTTTGAGTCGGGCACGCTCTACCAAATCTTTCCACTGACGAGACAGAGAATACAAATCTGTTTGGTCCGCTTGTTGCAGTACAGGGGTAATTAACCCACCACCCGGCATCGCTACTGCGACGGCAATATTAATCGATGAGTGGTATTGTATGCCTTTATCGGTATAACTCGCATTGACAACGGGATGTTTTTGTAAAGTAACCGCTACCGCTTTAGCTAATAAAGCTGTCATGGTTACCCCTTTGCTCTTAACTTTTTTATAGAGTTCATCGAGAGCATCAGTAGTAATGGTGTATCCTACCCGGAACTGAGGAGCCTGCATACTGGCTACCATGTTCTGTACTACGGCTTTTTGTAGGGTATTAAAGCCCACTACTTCGCCGCTTGCAGCACCAGCCGGGGCCGCCACCGCAGGCACCACCGGTTGAGCAGAAGGGGTGGGAATCGCCACCGGAACCTGGCTCGGTGCTGGCTTGGAAATCGGAGCCGGCTCCGGTGGAGAAACTTTACCGGCAGCCCGTTCTACATCTTCTCCGGTAATTCTGCCAAAAGGCCCACTGCCTTGTAGACTTTTGATGTCAATACCTAGCTCTTTCGCGAGTTTTTTCGCTCTCGGAGAGGCCACAAGACGACCATTGCTTTGACTCGGGGCAGAAGAGACTCCACCGGCGGCGGCTAAAACGGGTTCAGGGGCCGGTTCTGGGGCGGATGGGGTTTCGCTGACTGTCGCTCCCGAATTTCCTTGAGCCGCAGCCGCTTTGGCTTGGGCCTCTTTGATTTCTTCTTGGGTTTCAGCAACAAGAGCGATGGCTGCACCGACGGGAGCTTCTTCTCCAGCATTAACGATGATTGCCGCTAAATAGCCATCAAAGAATGATTCAACGTCCATGTCGGCCTTGTCCGACTCCACTACGACCACTGTTTCCCCTTTAGCCACTTTGTCTCCAGGAGATTTTACCCAAGAGACGATTTTCCCTTCGGTCATGGTGGAACTGAGAGCCGGCATAAATATATCGTGGATCATGGCGTGGTCTGCTAATAGAATAGGTGGACAGTATAGGAGCAAAAATTCTTAAGCCAAGTCGCATTCTATCATAATCATTGACCTGTCAGTGATCTCGAGTTAGGCTCGTTAGTTAGATTTCCGGTCTGTCAATTAATATAAAAAAAGAAGTTTTTTGCCTTTTGAATTTTAATTTTTCCATGATTCTATGGAGGTGGGGTGATGACGAGAGTTGCTTTAATTACTGGTGCTGCTAGTGGAATTGGTCGCGCTTGTGCGGCTAAACTGGCTCAAGTCGATATCAAAGTGGCGATTGTGGATACTCAAGAAGATAAAGGGCAACAAGCCGCTCACCAGTTACAAGGATATTTTATTAAAGCCGATTTAACACAACCGGCTGATTGTCGCCGCGCTGTCGAAAAAACGGTAGAGCAATACGGACAACTGGATATTTTAATTAATAATGCGGGATTTCAACATATAGACCCTGTGGCTGATTTTCCTGAAGAGACTTGGGATAAAATGATTGCTCTGATGTTGAGTGCGCCTTTTTTATTAACTAAATATGCTTGGTCTTATTTGATTAAGTCAGGGCAGGGACGGATTGTTAATATTGGTAGTGTTCATAGTTTAACCGCCAGTCCGTTTAAGGTGGGTTATGTCAGTGCTAAACATGGTCTAGTGGGGTTTACTAAAGTGGTTGCTCTTGAGGGCGGTGAACATGGGTTAACTTGTAATACTATCTGTCCGGCTTATGTGCGAACTCCTTTAGTAGAACAGCAAATTATCGATCAATCTCGCACGTTAGGGATTTCACCCGAAGAAGTGGAAGAAAAAGTCTTTGGACGAAAAACGGTCATTAAACAGCAAAGGCTTTTTGAACCTGAAGATGTGGCCAATTATGTGGCTTTTTTATGTAGTCCCGAGGCTTGGGGAATTACCGGCGCTACCCAGGTGATGGATATGGCTTGGACCGCTCATTAAAACAAGGGTAAAGGGCGATCAATTGGGTTAGCTAAAATTACTTATTCTACAGTGCCAATAAAAATAAAGTGCTTCCTAGTTTAGTAAGGACAATCTCACTTATTTATTGTTCCCTATTTGCGCCGGCTATTCTCATAAATTTTTTTTTTTAATTATTAATCTTTAATTAATTGAATTTAGTTTCATTCTTGCTAAATGTTATCTAAGAAAACTATAATTTTTAGTGGGATACGCTGGAGATTTTGACGAATTAGGTTTTAAATTCCCGTATTCCTACCAAATAAATAGACATTAGAAAAATACCTATTATAATCTTGTTAAAAGGTAAATTATGTATATTTACTTACCTGCCTTGTTATTGAGTTTATTAGGATTATCCTCTGGCTTGATGGCCGGTTTGCTAGGAATAGGCGGCGGAATGGTTATTGTACCAGGCTTATTTTTTATTTTCCAATTGATGGAAATTCCTATGTCTATTTTGATGCACCTGGCAATGGGAACTTCCATGTGTGTGATGATTTGTACAGCAACTGCCTCTACTTGGACTCACCAATTAAAAGGTGATATTAGATGGGATTTTTTAGGGAAAATTCTGCCGGGTATTTTTCTAGGACTTGTGGTAGGAGCTTTGGTCAGTCAGCATTTGTCTACCCGTTTACTCGAGACGATTTTTGGGATTTTTTTATTATTTGTTGCTCTAAGAATTCTTTTAAAAGGTAAGCTGAAATCTCAGCCACAATCAAAACCTCCTCAACTGTCATTTATTAATTTAGTGGGTATGGTAATCGGATTAAAATCAGGATTGTTGGGTATTGGAGGAGGCGCTATTAGTATTCCTTTTTTAATGTACTGCGGTTTACCGATGACTCAAGTGGCAGGAACTTCAGCTTCATTCTCTTTACCGATTTCTATTATCGGGACTTTTTCTTTAGGTCTTTTGGCAGCCTCTGGGACAGATTTTCCGCTAACAACGGGTTATATATACTGGCCTGCTGTTTTGTTGATTGCTCCTTTTACTATGTTTGGTGCCACATTAGGAACTAAACTTTCTCATACTATCTCATCAGAAAAAATGCGGCTGATTTTTGCTTGCTTTCTTATGGCCGTCAGTATTAGAATGCTTCTTCCCTAAACCTATAAAGCCTAGCTGAAATGAGTAAGTTTAAGTAAATATTTCTTAACAGTCGTTAACCCTCGCCGAACATCTCTATAGTAACTATCCGGAAAAGGTTCAAAGGCCAGAGGGAAAGGATGCCTGTTGAGATAATCTCTAAAAGAGCGCAAAGGTCAGTTTGATTAGGGGAAATAATTGTCAACCAATCTGACTTGCTTTTGTTTCTCGAAGTTAACTAGAACAAGATAACCCTACTGACTTAGCCTCAATCACTCAAAAGGTAATTTATTTAACTTTTATTAACAAAACTTAACGAAATCCTCTCTTAAGTGTCTTAACTGTCCTTGACTTTTTTTTTAACTGTCCTAAACTTATTTAATAAAGAGTAGCAGTTGGCTCCATCAAAAAAGCGACTGCTGACTATCAACCAATATCAAGAGGAAAACTAATGTCTAAAAACACCGGCAAGCAAAAAGAAATCAAAGCAGTACCCTTCTTTGCCCGTTTCTTAGAAGAACAAGCGGCTCAAAACGAAACCGCACCGTATCAGAATACTCTCAAGTATCCTTCCGATTGGGAAGATTATTAAATCACCTCTAGCTATCTTCTTTAGAAGTAGAAAACCACTCAGGAGTAGCAATTGGGCAATACTCCTAGCTACTCCTAGCTATCAACCCATATCAACCCGAAACAATCATGTCTAAAAACACTGGCAAACAAAAAGAAATCAAAGCAGTACCCTTCTTTGCCCGTTTCTTAGAAGAACAAGCGGCTCAAAACGAAACCGCACCGTATCAGAATACTCTCAAGTATCCTTCCGATTGGGAAGATTATTAAATCACCTCTAGCTATAAAGCACTCAGGAGTAGCAATTGGGCAACTCTCCTAGCTACTCCTAGCTATCAACCCATATCCACCCGAAAAAATCATGTCTAAAAACACTGGAAAAGCCAAAGAAATCAAAGCAGTACCCTTCTTTGCCCGTTTCTTAGAAGAACAAGCGGCTCAAAACGAAACCGCACCTACTGTCACTCGTAAGTATCCTTCCGATTGGGAAGATTATTAAATCACCTCTAGCTATAAAGCACTCAGGAGTAGCAATTGGGCAATACTCCTAGCTACTCCTAGCTATCAACCCATATCCACAGGAAATAATCATGTCTAAAAACACAGGAAAAGCCAAAGAAATCAAAGCGGTTCCCTTCTTTGCCCGTTTCTTAGAAGAACAAGCGGCTCAAAACGAAACCGCTCCTTACGTTACTAAAAAGTATCCTTCCGATTGGGAAGATTATTAAATCACCTCTAGCTATAAAGCACTCAGGAGTAGCAATTGGGCAATACTCCTAGCTACTCCTAGCTATCAACCCATATCCACAGGAAATAATCATGTCTAAAAACACAGGAAAAGCCAAAGAAATCAAAGCAGTACCCTTCTTTGCCCGTTTCTTAGAAGAACAAGCGGCTCAAAACGAAACCGCTCCTTACGTTACTAAAAAGTATCCTTCCGATTGGGAAGAATATTAAATCACCTCTAGCTATAAAGCACTCAGGAGTAGCAATTGGGCAATACTCCTAGCTACTCCTAGCTATCAACCCATATCCACAGGAAATAATCATGTCTAAAAACACAGGAAAAGCCAAAGAAATCAAAGCAGTACCCTTCTTTGCCCGTTTCTTAGAAGAACAAGCGGCTCAAAACGAAACCGCTCCTTACGTTACTAAAAAGTATCCTTCCGATTGGGAAGAATATTAAATCACCTCTAGCTATAAAGCACTCAGGAGTAGCAATTGGGCAATACTCCTAGCTACTCCTAACAATCCACCATTATCCACAGGAAAATATCATGTCTAAAAACACTGGAAAAGCCAAAGAAATCAAAGCAGTACCCTTCTTTGCCCGTTTCTTAGAAGAACAAGCGGCTCAAAACGAAACCGCACCGTATCAGAATACTCTCAAGTATCCTTCGGATTGGGAAGAATATTAAATCACCTCTAGCTATCTTTATCAGAAGTACAAGAGCACTCAGGAGTAGCAATTGAGTAATACTCCTAGCTACTCCTAACTATCAACCCTTATCAACCCGAAAAAATCATGTCTAAAAACACTGGAAAACAAAAAGAAATCAAAGTAGTACCCTTCTTTGCCCGTTTCTTAGAAGAACAAGCGGCTCAAAGCGAAACCGAAGCCCTTCCTCCTGCTACTCTCAAGTATCCTTCGGATTGGGAAGAATATTAATAGATAGAAGCCATCTTCATCTAAACTGAAAAGCTCAGGAGTAGCGGCTAACCCAACCCTCCTAGCTACTCCTGAGAATCAAGTAAGAGCAACAGGAAATCTCCATGTCTAAAAACACCGGAAAAGCCAGGGAAATAAGAGCCGTAGTTCCTTTCTTTGCTCGTTTTCTAGAAGAACAAGCGGCACATCCAGCTAATCCATTACCCTTTACTCTCAAGTATCCTTCCGATTGGGAAGATGAATAATTAATATAGCAGTTGAAGCATAGGAATATAGCAATCTCCAAGACTAAAACCTAGTTAAAACAAGAATTTGCCTATTGCCTATGGCTATAACAGCGAGCTTGAGGACAATTATCAGCAGTAGGATTATTAAATCACTAACTATCGCTCAAAAGCAAATAGAGTATTACCATGTCTAATAACGCCGCAGCCTTACCTATCACAAACGCCAAGCCGTTTTTTGCTCGTTTTTTAGCAACACAAGAAGAAACACCGCCAACCGAAAAGCCAGCCGAAACGCCAGCACCCTTTCCTTTTCCTGAATTTCCTCCGATTTTTACTCTCAAGTTTCCTTCGGATTGGGAAGACTCATAAGTGATCACGGCACTCAGGCTAATAAAAATAAAGGAGTAGCAGTTATTTTATCACTCCTGGCTACTCCTTGCTATCAACCAATATACTAAGAATATATTACCATGTCTGGAAACAGTGGAAAAGCATCCCCGCTAAACCTGTTGACTTGTTCGCTGGTTTCCTAGAAAAACAAGCCTCACAGCCAGATCACGAACCTCTGCCCAGTCTCAAGTATCCTTTTTAACTGATGGGGTAAAGGGTAAAGGGTAAAAGGTCAAGGAACTCGACTCAAGTCTTTTCCTTTTTTTATTGTACCGTTTTGATCAGAGAAAAGCGTTAATCTTAATACTATATAAGGAGAAAAAAGTTTATGCCTCTATCAAAAGACGTAGTTTTATTAATTACTCACAGTGGTGATTACTTCACAATAGATAGAGTGGCAGAAGCATTGGCCTCTAAAGGTGTGCAACCATTTCGCTTTAATACTGATCAATTTCCGGTAGCTGTACAATTAACAGCACAGTTTGACAACTCTAAAAGCCATTACAGACTAGAAATTGGGACAGAATCCATCACCACAGAACAGGTGAAAGCGGTTTGGATGCGGCGCATTTGGGAGCCAGACCTAAAAGAATTAGATCCCCAGTATCAAAAAGCCTGCGCTACAGAATCCCTGGCGACTTTAGAGGGTTTTTGGGATAGCCTGAGAGAGGCGCATTGGGTAGATCATTTAGAGAAAATCAATGCCGCCAACAATAAGCAGTTGCAACTGCGGTTAGCCTCTGAAGTGGGGCTGAACATTCCCCGAACCCTGATCACCAATAAGGCTGAGGCAGCACGGGAATTTTTTCAGCAATTGGAAGGAAAAATAGTTAGTAAGCTATTAACGCATATTTCCCGCAGTATGGAATACAGTTCTTTTTATCTTTACACCAATAAAGTGACAGAAGAAGACTTGCTCGATGCTGAGTCATTGCGCTATTGTCCAATGGTTTTTCAAGAGCTAATCCCCAAAGAGCAGGAATTGCGGGTAGCCTATGTCAATGGTAATGTATTTGCCGGGGCGCTCAATTCCTCAGTTTATAACGATAAGAGCGTTGATTGGCGGCGTCCGGGGGTTAATCCGGGTTCATGGCAACATCATCAACTCCCAGAAGAATTAGTCAGTCGTCTGAGAAACTTTATGGGGAGACTGGGGCTTTTATTTGGGTCTTTTGATTTTATTTTGACCCCATCAGGAGAATATGTCTTTTTAGAAGTTAACCCGATAGGAGAGTGGGGAATGCTGGAAAAAGACTTAGATTTACCCATTTCTAAAGCAATTGCAGATACTTTAATTTCGTGAAATAACCTTGTTAAATTCAGTTAATCGAGTAACAGATTGATTATGACCGCCTTAATCTTGACTTTTAGCAATGATAACGAAAGTATTCCTCTAGTGATGGAAGCCATTGAAGCTAGAGGAGAAAAAGCCTTTCGTTTTGATACCGACAGATATCCCACCGAAGTGCTACTTGATATCTACTCCGGTGCTTCAGAGGGAGGATTTATTACCGATGGCGACAAGCGGCTAGATTTGAGTGAAGTGACCTCGGTTTGGTATCGCCGCATGAGATACGGACACAAACTGCCCGACAGTATGGACAAGCAATATCGAGAAGCGGCAATTCAAGAAAGTCGCGCCTCTGTTAGGGGATTAATTGCCAGTCTGCCGGGATTTCATTTAGATAAAATCTCAAATGTGGACCGGGCTAATAATAAACAATTACAGTTACAAATAGCCCGAGAACTCGGTCTTGTCACTCCGCGCACCCTAACCTCAAACAATCCAGAGGCAGTCAAGCAATTTGCCGCCGAGTGTCAGGAGCAAGGTATTATTACAAAAATGCTTTCTTCCTTTGCTATCTATGGGGACCAGGGAGAAGAAATGGTAGTTTTTACCACTCCCATTACAGAGGATGACCTAGAAAATATGGAAGGACTGTGTTTTTGTCCGATGACCTTTCAGGAAAACATCCCCAAGGCGCTAGAGTTACGCACTACTATTGTCGGACATCAAGTATTTACCGCCGCCGTCAACTCCCAGAAATTGGAAGGATCGACTTATGATTGGCGCAAAGAGGGCAAAACTTTAGTTAAAGAGTGGGAACCCTACAAATTACCGGAAGATATTGAAAAAAAATTGCTCCAACTGATGGCTTCTTTGGGATTAAACTATGGGGCCATTGATATTATTGTCACCCCCGATGGTCAGCATTTATTCCTTGAGATTAACCCGGTTGGTGAGTTTTTCTGGATGGAAATCTATTCACCAAAATACCCCATTTCTCAAGCCATTGCTGAGATTCTGCTCACGGGGAAAAATTAGAGACTTAGCGGCTGTAAGTAATTGAGAATTTACATTTGAGGGAATTGGTTATGTCAAGGTCGAATTTTGATTTTGAGAGAATGCTCAACCCCATAGAGCCAACAACTTTATTGGAAAAATATTGGGAAAAAAGTCCTTTGCTGGTGGCTAGAAATCATCCAGATTATTACTCTGAGCTTATTTCCCTAAAAAATATTGACTCGATTTTACGTTTGTACGGACCTAAGTCGTCGGATGTCGATCTGATTAAAGAAAACTCTTTCTTTAGCGCAGGTGGAGAAGTGGATTTTAACCAGATATATCAAGCCTATTCTCTCGGTTATAGCCTGGTTATGAGAAAAATTCATGAGCGTTGGCAGCCGCTCTCAGTTCTTCACAAGAATTTAGAAGCTTTTTTAAATCATCCTGTGGGGATAAACCTGTATATGACCAGCAAAAATTCTCAGGGGTTTAAGGCTCATTTTGATACTCATGATGTCTTTATTTTGCAGGTTGAAGGCTCAAAACAATGGAAAATTTATGATTCTCCGATCACTTTGCCGGTTATATCTGACCTGAAATATACCGACAAGTTCATTAATCAACTTAAATCTCCCACAGCCGAATATTGCCTGAATAAAGGGGATTTATTATATATTCCTCGGGGGTATATTCATGAAGTCTATACTGATAATTCTTTTTCGGTTCATCTGACAGTGGGTATCCACTCCTTAAAGTGGTTTGATTTAATCAATAGTGCGGTCACTAAATTAGCTCAAAAAGAGGTTCGATTTAGAGAGTCATTACCGGTAGGCTTTTTGCGCCAAGAGGAGGCCGAAGAATCCCTAAAAAATCAATTTCAAGAACTGCTTAAACTTCTGGCCGAGCAATCAGAAGTTGAGGAGGCAGTAGAAGATATTGCTCAAGGGTTTTTAGGAAAAATGTCTCCCCTAGTTGATGAACAGTTTTATCAGTTAGAAAATCTTGAATATTTAAATTTAGATACAATCGTTAAAAAAAGAGAGGGCTTATATCGTATTATTGAAAAAATTGGCAAAATCGGCATACAATTTGGCAGCAAGACCGTAATGGAATCACTGAGGTCAGAACGGGCTATTCGCTTCATTTTAGAAGCAGAAGAGTTTCCTATTAAAGCTTTACCGGGTCTAGCCGATAATGGAAAACTAACCTTAGTACGCCGCTTAATTCAAGAGGGAATATTAAAAACTGTAGAAGAGGGTTAAAATTATAATTATGCTTGATTGATCTCAACCAGTAAAATAAATTAAAATAAAATTATTGCCTGGATAAAAAATAAAAATTATCAAATAAATACCTAGAGATAAATAATTTTTACTTCCTTTTATTTGGAGATTAAAATAGTGTGACAAACGCAGTAGCTCCTCAATTAGTTTTGACCTTTGATGGCCTGGATGATTACATAGCTTTTGGTAAAAATGACCTAGGTGGTGTTTTTGCACAAGGCAATTCATCCTTTACCATTTCAGGATGGGTGAATCCTCTGCGCTTAACCAATAAAGCTACCACTTATGGAACACGCAATGTCTTTTTTTCTCGTTCTTCAGACCAATACAGCGATAATTTTGAATTAGGCATCAGTGAGGAAGGCAACCTAGATGTCTATATTGATGAGAAGGTAAAAAGACAGATCAAAACCTTGGGGAATGGAGAATTAAGCATCGGTCAATGGCACTTTTTTGCTCTGGTTTTTAATCAAGGTCTTGTGAGTGTATTTCTCGATGATCATCAGTATAGTGATTCTCTGACCGGTTCTTCTTTAAACAAAGCCACTAGCCCCGTTACTTTGGGCGCGACTTTACATAATCAAGTTTATTTTAATGGACAATTAGCTAATATTAGTGTCTGGAAAATTGCCTGTACGGCGGCAGAAATTGAGAGACATCGTAGTGGCCTTATCGAGGGAAATGAAGAAGGATTAATCGCTTATTGGAAATTAAACGAAGGAGAAGGTACAAGCGTCCGCAACGCCAGCAGAAATGCTTTTCATGGCAAATTGCATGGTAATCCCACTTGGGATACAGCCCTAATTCCTTTTACCAAAGAAAACAGGGAACAGGGAACAGGGAACAGGGAACAGGGAACAGGGAACAGGGAACAGGGAACAGGTGAGGGCGGGCACGTTGGCGGGTTCCCCGACATAAGTGAACCGCCGAACCCGAAGGGGAACAGTGTAGGCGCTGGACAAGTACCCCTCCCAACCCCAATAGAAAATGATGAGGGTGCCGAACTTGACCCCAGTCAAAGCGGCAACTTATCCAGCGAAACACCCCTACCCCTCCTACCTCAAGCAGAGGAACTTGACCCCAGTCAAAGCGGCAACTTATCCAGCGAAACACCCCTACCCCTCCTACCTCAAGCAGAGGAAACCCAAACCGCCCCAACCCCTGAAACCGAAGTTTCCACCCCGATAGAATCGCCTGAACCCATACAAACCTTAACCGAGGAGGAATCCCAAAAAACGATGAATACCACAGCAAAACCTAAATATAGAATCCTATCCATTGATGGAGGTGGGATTCGGGGCATTATTCCCGCCATCATCCTAGCAGAAATTGAAAAGCGGACACAAAAGCCCATATCTAGCTTATTTGATTTAATTGCCGGAACTTCAAGCGGCGGAATTCTTGCATTAGGGTTAACCAAACCCCACCTAAATTTAGATGCACCCGGTAGTCCGCCTACTCCCCAATACAGTGCCGAAGACCTCTTGGAACTGTTTGTTAAACATGGTGCAGAAATCTTTTATGAGCCATTTTTTGAAAAAATCCTCGGTTCTCTAGAAGATATTTTTACCCAACCGAAATATTCTCCAGAGGGAAGGGAAACCATTATCAAAGAATATTTTGGACAGGCCCTTCTAGAAAATAATCTTAAAGAAGTTTTTGTCACCAGTTATGATATAGAACAGCGAATACCTATCTTTTTTACCAACAAACTCGAAAAACAAGAAACTCAATCGAGAAGATTTCGTAAATTATGCCTCGGTTTTACCCTCGCCGATGCGGCATTAGCTACCACTGCCACGCCAACATTTTTTCCTCCCTATCATATTGTTACTTCTCATAATTCCAACGGCTTTTATACATTAGTCGATGGGGGTGTAGTGGCCAATAATCCAGCTAATCTAGCCATCTTGGAAGCGAAAATTAGTAACCAAACCCAAAACGAAATCCTTCATACTGAAGATCTTTTGCTCGTTTCCTTGGGGACAGGTTCTCTAACCACTGTATACCCTTATGATGCGGTGAAAAATTGGGGGACATTGCAATGGTCAAGACCTTTATTAAATATTGTCTTTGACGGGGGTAGTGAAGTGACAGCCGGACAATTAGAACGATTGTTTGAGGCTGAAGAAAAGAAAAATATTTATTATCGCTTTCAAACGTTCCTAACTGGGGAATTAGAAGAAATCGATAACGCCAAACTGGACAATATTCGGCGGCTACAAGAATTAACTCATAGACTAATTACCGAAAAAAGTCCACAAATCGATGAATTATGTAGCATATTATCCAGCTAAATTTTATCTTTCTGAGTGAGGAAATAAAACGATGAACAGTTTTTTTAAAGGCTCGGATGCTCCTTCTGGGGGATAAAAAAAACACTCTAATCAGAGTTAATATCTTGTTGTACCCTTAATAATATCTTGTAAATCGTTAACCAATCGTGTAAAAATTTCAGGTAACTAACATGGACGAAATTATTAAAAAAATTGCAGGTTTAGGTCTTCCTGGTATCCTTTTGGTGATTGCTATCGCTGCATCAGGAGGAAGTAGCGCCGCCGCGATCGCTTTAATTGCAGGGTTGGGAGGTCCTTTAGGAATTATAGGCGGTTTAGGCTTGCTCGGTTTGGCTGGTGTGATCGCCGAGGAGGTCACGGCTTTTGGCATTGATGCTATCCTCAAGAATATCTACACTGAACGCAGCAAAACTGAATCCGTCCGCGTTTTGCTCAAAGAAATTCAAGATTTACCCATTACAGATGACCTAAAACTCAAGCTTAAGCATGAACTTAGCCCAAGAACCGTTGATCCGACTGAACCCGAACCAACCCCAAAAACCATTGAAATCATTGAGGAATAATGTCACTGTTACATTCGTTGTATTCCACATCGAATAATCCTTATTCAGGAATCAGGACAAAAAAGTGCCGAAGAACAGCAAAAGGTCCTTTGAGAAAGATGTCAGCCGATAAAATTCTCAAAGGACTTCATTGAAAATCCTACAGTGGATGTTTATAATCAGAAACACTACTCAAGTAAAAGCCAATAAAGGAAGAGACATTGAGACAAATTCATCGGAATTTTGCTCAACTATCAACCTCTTATATTTTTAGAATATGCAAACTCAAGTTGTTCGTGATAAAGCTATAAGTGAGCCGCCTTCGCCTTTAACTCAATTTTGGGAAGATATCAAAATCGTCGCACAACCTTACTGGTATCCAACCGATCCAGGCGGCAGAGCATTTGCTGATGTGATTCGCTCCTGGGGAATGCTGGCTCTACTGGTATTATTAATCGTCGGACTTGTGAGTATAGATGGTTTAGGGAGTTTTTGGAATCGCTATGTAATTGATATTATTATAGAAGAAAGAGACATTTCTAAATATTGGAGTACCTTATGGCTTTCTTGTCTTTTGATTGTGGCGATAACGCTCTTAGTAGGCTTTTCTCAATTTGTTAGAAAAAAAGTCGCTTTGGATTGGTATAGATGGCTAAGTAATTATATTTTACAACAATATTTGAGCAATCGCGCTTATTATAAAATAGGCTTTAAATCGGGTCTGGAAAACCCGGATCAACGTTTATCCCAAGAAATCGAACCTATTACCACTATTACCCTCAGATTTTTAACGACTTTATTGCAAAAAGTCTTAGAAATGAGTACATTTATCATAATTCTCTGGACAATTTCCCAACAGATAGCAATTTATCTGATTATTTATACGATTGTCGGTAACTTAATCGCTGTTTATTTGACCCAAGAATTAAATAAAATTAATAAACAAGAACTAGAATTTAAAGCTGAATACAATTATTCTCTGACTCATGTTCGGGATCATGCTGAATCTATCGCTTTCTTTCAAGGAGAGAATCAAGAAGCAAAAATTATTGAGCGCAGATTTAAAAATGTTTTGGACAATGCTGAACGCCGCTTGAGTTGGGAGAGAGGTCAAGATATTTTTAACCGAGCCTATCAGTCAGCCATCGCTGTG
The DNA here is from genome assembly GCF_000147335.1 of Gloeothece verrucosa PCC 7822. Lineage (NCBI taxonomy): Bacteria > Bacillati > Cyanobacteriota > Cyanophyceae > Chroococcales > Aphanothecaceae > Gloeothece > Gloeothece verrucosa. Next base: position 5,271,584 of record NC_014501.1, on the reverse strand, counting down.
TTTTCTATGTTTATTCTTACACCTTTATTTATTCAAGATCAAATTGATTATGGAGAAATTAGCCAAGCGAGTTTAGCTTGCTTTATGTTTTCTAATGCCCTAGGACAATTAATCGCTGAATGGGGAATTTCAGGACGCTTATCGAGTTATATTCAGCGTTTGGCTGAGTTTTCGGATGGGTTGAAAGCCATCACTCAAGAACCCGAGAAACTAACGACTATTACCACCATAGAAGAAAACCGTTTGGCTTTTGAAAATTTTACCTTACAAACGCCGAATTATGACAAAGTAATTGTAGAAAACTTATCTCTGTCTGTGCAACCCGGACAAGGATTATTAATTGTCGGTCCGAGTGGTCGCGGGAAAAGTTCTCTACTACGGGCCATCGCGGGTTTATGGAATTCGGGAACGGGTCGCCTTATCCGTCCTCCCCTCAAAGATTTGTTGTTTTTACCCCAACGTCCTTATATTATTTTGGGAACTTTGCGCGAACAGTTACTCTATCCTCAGACCACTCGAGAAGTAAGCAATAAAGAACTCGAAGATATTTTGCACCAAGTTAATCTTCAAAACTTGCTAACCCGAGTCAGCGATTTTGATGTAGAAGCGCCTTGGGAGAATATATTATCGTTAGGAGAACAACAACGCCTCGCTTTTGCACGAGTGTTAATTACTCGTCCTAGATTTACCATATTAGATGAAGCTACGAGTGCCTTAGATTTAAGTAATGAAGAAAATTTATATCGAAAATTACAGCAAACTCAAACAACTTTTATTAGTGTCGGACATCGAGAAAGTCTGTTTGATTATCATCAATGGGTTTTGGAACTTTCAGAAAATTCCGGTTGGAAGGTTTTTTCTATAGAAGATTATCGACAGGAAAAAGAAAATGGGCATAATTTGCCGCCAACGGTGGACAATTCCGAAGATAGGGTTACCATAAATGAACCCGAACCCCCCTCACCAAAAACCCATCAATCCGAAAATAATTTAGAACAATCAACCGAAACCCCCTCGCGGCATGAACTTTCTCATCAAGAAATAAAAGTTTTAACGAATTATTCTATTAGCACTATTAGAAACAAAGCAAGGCAAGGGAAAACCATTACCACTAAAGAGGGCTTTACTTATCACTATAATAAAGACCCCAATGTGTTAAAATGGGTTAGAGATTAGCGGTTAAGCTGACAGGGATAAAATTTGTCTATTGAGATAAGGGAACACTTCGGTTCGGCGAGGTGTAAGGATTTGAACTTGATTTCTGAGCGTTAATAATAGCCTATTTAAATGCGTCTTAGCTTATTATTTATTGGCAAAAATTGATCCTTTACACAAGGTAATATCAGACAAATATGAAACAAGATTATCAGCAAAAAGTCGTTACCAAACGTTTAGATTTAATCCCCTTTAAACTGGAACTTGTACAAGCCGCCATAGGGGGAAATGATCAATTAGGAAAAGTTCTCGGGGTGAGAGTGCTACCGGACTGGCTTGAGGAAGATAATTATCAAATTTTACCCGAAATCGCCGCTATTTTGACTAAATATTCCTGGCAAGGAGAATGGGGATGGGGAAATTTAGTCATTCATCAAGCCGACAATACCCTCATTGGCCACGTTATGCTCAAAATTATCCCAGATGCCACAGGTTCACCGACAGAGTCATTGGAACTGGGCTATATCATAGCGCCTTCTTATCGAAGACAGGGATATGGAACTGAAGCGACTAAAGCAATGCTAGATTGGTCATTGTCTCAACCCAATATGCAAACTGTGACAGCCGGTTGCTATGCCGATAATATAGCCTCCAAGCGGGTGCTAGAAAAAATCGGTATGCGGCATATAGATACACGAGGTAACGGTAAGATGCTAGTTTGGGAATTGAACAAGACAGACTTATAGCTCCAAGTACCTGGACATAAATAAACCACTCTGTATAAAGCATTGTAAAACGCCCACAATTCCCTCACACCCTACACCCTACACCCTACACCCTACACCCTACAGTTTGATAGCAACTATTCTTAAGCGTTTATAATCAGCAAACCAAGTCTGATCGCGATAAAGTTTTGTTTTCAGTTGTGCTTCTACTTGCTGAAGGATTTCTGCTCGTTCAGGTTCAGGAACTATCAATAGCCAACTCTTGCCAAACATTTCGATCCAATTTTGTATCCCCTGTTCCCCCTCCTCTAACTGAGTCGGTCGTTCAAATAGGGTGGCATAAGTCACCTCAAACCCTTGCTGCTCAAGTAATATGGCATACTCTCCCACACTGGGAAAATACCAAGGATTTAACTCGGGGGTGACCGGATAGCCGTTTTGGGTCAAAACCCTTTTAAAAGCCGACACAATCTGCTCTACGTTGCCTTTGCCGCCAAATTCAGCCACAAAACGACCGCCCGTTCTCAAAGCTTGCCAAATACAGCGAATAGCCCCTTGAGAGTCTTTGATCCAGTGCAACGCCGCATTGGAAAAAACAGCATCAAAGGGTGTCTCTACTGAAAAGTTCGCTCCATCAGCTACCCGAAATTGGAGATCAGGATAGTTTTTAGCCGCCTGAGCAATCATCGTGGGTGAATGGTCAATTCCGGTAACGATTGCACCCATTTGCGCGATTTGATGGGTTAATTGACCTGTGCCGCAGCCAAGATCAAGGACCTGCTCTCGCTTTTGAGGGGACAAAATTTCTATGAGTTCTGCCCCATAGTGCCAGACAAAAGCATATTTATCTTGGTAGAGATTAGCATCCCAGGTCGTATTAGGTCTTAATGATTGATTCATAATCTAAAAGGAGTAGGTACGAGGCAGAAGGCTCGATTCAAGGAAAAAAGGGGGGTTGGGCTTGCATAGCACTCAATCCAACCCCAATCAAGTTAAATTAACTTATAACTCGCCGCGAATGTCTTCTACGATTCCATCTTTAATGACCACTTCTACATTCATCTTTTGCACCAAATTATCTCCGACTTCAACACGGAAAAAGCTTTCTAATTGTGCCTGAACAACCTCTTCATCTAACTTGAGGACTTGGACTTGTTGAAGTTGCTGGAGAGCTTGATTTTTCCGTTCTAAGATCTCAGCTTTTTTTTGGTTTACTTGGTTTTGAATGTTCTCAATTTGCTGTGAGACTTGGGGCGGCGGCGGAATAATACTTTGCTTTTGAATGTTAGCGATCATTTGTTGTCCCTGCATCTCCAATTGCTGTAGTTGAGTATCTAACTGCTCAACTTGAAATTGAAGTTGTTGCTGGACTTCCTCTTTCCATTTATCGGTAACAATAACCTTGAGGATGACTGGTCGTTTTAGCAGTAAGCTGGTGTTCGTCTCGTCCATAAGTTTTTTCTAAGTTGTCAGTGGTTAATGGGTAGGCAGGGATTGAGGGAGATAAGATAGCTGTAGTCATACGATAACTTATCTGAAAAACCCGCCTATACAGGAGCCAGGAAAAAGTCCCCGACTCCAGTCAGTGGCCAGTGGTCATAACTGAACACTCATAAGTATTACAGTTAACACTAATGGCGGTTAACTGTGAATTATTTATACATCCCGTCAATAATAGCGCGATACCGTTCCATTACAACCGGTCGCTTGATCTTTAAGGTTTGGGTCATGGTTCCATTTTCGATAGAAAAAGGTTCTAAAATTAACTCAAATTCTTTAATCTGGTCATCAGCACGGTATCCGGGGCGGTCCTTCACCAGTCGGTTCAATTCTTGGCGCAATAAGTTTTGAACCGGCTTACTCGAGAGGGAAGAGGCATGAATTTCTTCGATGGATGCTTCGGGTCCGGGAATTTCTAGGTCGAGTTGTTGTTGTTTGGCCCAAGTTTGTAGGGCATCAAGATTAGGCACAATGAGCGCTCCCAAGGCTTTTTGATCTTGACCCACTAACATAATTTGGTCAATATAGGGACTGCGAACACAAGCATCTTCTATGGGTTGGGGTTCGATATTTTCGCCATTACTGAGAACGATGGTGTCTTTTGCTCGTCCGCTTATGACTAAATCATTCATCGGTGTCACCCAACCCAAGTCTCCACTGTCAAACCACCCTTGAGGATCGATCACTTTAGCTGTGGCTTCAGGTTTTTTGTAATATCCTTGCATGACTTGTGGCCCGCGAATGAGAACTAACCCCTGTTGTTCGACGGGTAATTCCTGCCGCGTTTCGGGATCAACAATACGAATTTCTGTGTAACGAAGGGGTGTGCCACATGATCCTCTTAAGTTTCTCTCTAAAGTGCGAACATTGGTTACGGGTGAGGTTTCTGTCAGTCCATATCCCACTAATACAGGTATATTGACAATTTCATAAAAGGTGTCTATGTGTCTTGCTAGAGAACCTCCGCCACTGATCCAAGCTTTGACGTTTTTTCCCACTCCCTCTCTTACTTTTTCGTATATTAGGCGATCTCCTAAAGCGTGTAGGGGGGCTAATAAAGCGGCTTTGAGTTTAGCCTGTAGCCGCTCACTGGCTGAAGCATTTAGGTGATTTAAACTTAAATTATTAGCGATGCGTTGAGCTAGGATGTAATTTTCAGATTGCTTGAGGAAAAAGTTGACCAATTTTTGCTTATTGGCATTTTGTTCGCGAAACTGTTTTTGTATTCCTTCATAAACCGATTCCCAAAGGCGAGGAACTCCTACCATTAAATGAGGTTGAAATCGTTTTAAATCGTTTTTAAAGCTGCGAAGATTGGTATAAATTTGGGTAACACCTTGGGAGAGAACATAATATTCTACGGTGCGCTCATAGGAGTGCCAAGAGGGTAAAATGCTTAAAACGCGATCACCCGGCTCAGGTTGAAACACCGTGCCAAAATTGATGATCTGATGTAATAAGTTGCCATGAGAGAGCATGACTCCTTTGGGTTTTCCTGTCGTTCCAGAGGTATAGATAAGGGTAGCGAGGCTGGCGCGAGTTTGCTCGACGGGTTTAAAGGGTGAATTGGCTCCTAGTTCTAATAATTGCTTGAAATTGAGAATTTTTAGGGGGTCATTAGTGGGGGCCTGTTCATCCGATAGGAGTATTACAAATTGAACCGTTAACTCATCAAGTTCAGGGCGCAGTTTTGTTAAAGTTTTTAAGTCTTCTACCACTAGAGCGATGCTATCGCTATCATTGTATATATATAGTAATTCTTGTCGTTCGGCTCCAGAAGATCGTACGGCATTGGCTGCCCCAGAGATAATAATTCCTTGGTCAGCGATAAACCAACGAGGACAATTATCAGCAAATAAAGCGATTTTGGCTTCGGGATCGACTCCTAATGCTTGTAAACCTCTGGCAAATTCCTGTATCTGTCGGTATAAATCTGAATAAGTAATAATTATTTCTGGCTTACTATGAGGGTCATGAAGTGCAACTATGTCCCCAAATTGCTGTTGAGCGATGGGCCAGATTTCCGATAAGGCGTTTATCTTTGAATAATCAATAAGTTTACTCATGGTATTAAGGATTATAGGAGGTTTTTACTTAGTTTAATCGAAAAGAGTCTATGATTAATTTTAGTTTTGGGCAAAGCCCTCCTAGTGATGAGAGTGGACAGATTGAGGGTTGTCTATTGATTATTGATTATCATAAATTATTATCTATCATTAGCTATGAAGAAAACCTAGTATTAAATTTTATTCTCTTGAGCCTGCATGGAATAGCTTTTTTTGGGGAGAATTGACAGTTTTACGTGAAATTAGTAAAATTAATTTTATTGATTTTTTCAGTTTATTATTGTAAATTATTATTAAAGTTGATCGGTTTAAGATTTGTGTTCCCACCATTAGAGAATTTAGGAGATAATCAATAATGTATTGGCGAGATCATTGCTTGAGCTTGATTCATCTTAGGGAAAAACTTCAGTGTTACAATTCTTAAAAAAAATCGCCGCCCCTTTCCAGGAACGACGGTTAAACACCTCATAACTCATCCAAAACGGGAAAATTTACCAGAAGGTCGAAGACTCATTTAAAAAATATCGAATTGTATCAATTGATGACCTCTACCAAATGTGTGATCCCATGTTGATCCAAATGGTAATATCAGATACAAAACCCAAAAAATAAACAAAAAAAATTTAACAATATTTTAAGAGGTGGGTTGATGATTAATGAAAACTCTTTTGTTTTAATGCTAGACAAATTCCAAAAAAATTTAGAGGAGCTTTATAAAAATGCCGGCAGAAATAGTCACACCACTGTAGAAGAATCTAGAGGACTCCTATCGGTTGCTTACAAAGAACTCGGGACGGCTTCTGAAGAGTTACAAATAGCTCTCGAAGAGTTAACCGTAAAATCTGAGGAATTGGCAACGACTCAAATGAAATTAGAGGCAGAACGCCAGCACTATAAAGCCGTATTTGAGCTTTTACCGGATGCTTATGTAATTAGCAATCTTGAAGGAAAAATTTTACAAGCTAACCAAGCCTGCGCTACTCTTTTAAATGTTGAGTCGCGTTTTTTAAGCAACAAACCCATAGATATCTTTTTGCCGCCACAAGAACGGCAGCTTTTAGTCACTAAACTAAGTCAGCTACATCACTCAGGACAGTCTCAACATTGGGTTACCCGTATTCAACCCCGAAATGCAGAATTGCTAGAGATTGCCATCAGCGTTGCTCATCGTTATGATCGTGGGGGTAAGCTAGTCGCTTTACATTGGATTTTGCGCGAACAGACTCAACATCAGCAGGTTCACTGTTGGCCAGTAAAAAATAATGGTAGTCTCTCTCAAGAAACGTCTAAATATATTTATCAACAAGGGGAAATTATTCCCTTACATCCTAATAGTCTTTGGATAGTGCATCAAGGATGGGTAAAGCTGAGTACCCTTGCTGAAAGTGGCGAAGAAATCCTCATTGGTTTAGTCGGCGAGTCCATGCCTTTTGGTTCTAGTTTAACTTCTCTTCCCACTTATCAAGCCACTGCCCTCTCGCAAAAAGTACAGTTATCCTGTGTCCCTTTAGCACAGGTTGTAAATTCTACTGAAGGGATTAAAATGATTTTTCCTCAAATTATTGAGCGCTTGCGACAGACAGAATACCTTTTAGCTATTGGTGGAGTGCGGCAAGTAAACGAACGAGTCAATCAACTTTTGTTGTGGTTGAAAGAGAATTTTTCTCAAAAAACTGCCCAAGGTTATCGTTTACGAGTTCGTCTTACTCATCAAGAATTGGCTAATGCTTGTGGCACCACTAGAGTGACCATTACACGATTGTTGGGCCAACTAAAAAAACAAGGAAAAATTATTTATGATACCAAGCATCACATTATTTTCCTTTCAGAAAATTGAAGACTGAAGCATAAAAGTCGAGGGCTATTTCATTCTCTCAAACACCCTAACCCTGAAGGGTTGGGCTACACGAACCAAGCCCGCCTGCGCGGGCTATCTGACGAATTATGAGCCTTTTAGCCTGCGTAGGCAGGCTTGGTTCGTATAGCTCCAGGCTTTAGCCTGTGAGCGTTTCAAAAGAATGAAATAGCCCTGTTAAAAGTCGAGGCGTTGGCTGCAACGTCTCTACATCAGACCTCTTGCATAAATCATAATTTTTGAAGAAGAACTCAAAACCCTATTTTAAAATTTTTAGCCGCTTGATGTAATATTCATTCCTCCTGGAAAATCTGTTTAATTCCTTCTACTAATCGTTCAATTCCTGCTGTTGCTGTTTCTTTTTTCAGGGCACCATAAGCAAGACGGATATAGCACCCGTCGGTCATGCCAAAGGTCATTCCCGGCAGCACAGCGACTTTATATCGTTCGATTAAGGTTTTAACTAATTCAAAATCGTTCATATCTGTATGAACTTTGAGAAAACAATAAAAAGCACCATCGGCCGCCGCCACCGTACATAAATTTTCAAGACTTTTTAGAGAGATTAAGACCACTTCTCGAACAGCCATCAGGTCTTGTAGATGCTTTTTACAGTAAGTTACTCCGACTTTTAAGGCTCCTAAAGCGGCATATTGAGAAATAACAGGAGGACAGATTAATATCGTATCTTGAATTTTTTTTACAGCCTCTAATAAATGTTCAGGAATCACCATATAACCAATGCGCCAACTGGCAAACCCATAAGCTTTTGAAAGACTATAAAGAGAGATAGTATAATTTTCACTTTCAGGAATTGAGCAAGGCGAGAAGGACTCAACTCCGTTGTAAGTAAAGTATTCATAAGCTTCATCATGAATATGATAAATGCCATGTTTTCGACAAATATCATTAACCCTTTCCAAACTGAACTGAGGATAAACAACGCCTGTAGGATTATTAGGAGAAATAGTCACCACTGCTTTAGTTTTATCGGTAATAGCGGCTTCTATAGCATCAGGACACAGTTGATAATTCAGGTCGGTATTGACTAAAATAGGCTGACAACCGGCCATTCTAATAGCCATTTCATGATTAAAATAATAGGGTGTATTAATAATAATTTCTTCTCCGGGTGAGGTAATAGCTAAAATAGCATTCATAAATGCCATATTTCCCCCGGCAGTAACCACAACGGCCCTGTTAGGATGAATGGTGATGCGGTTTTCTATTTTTAATTTCTCTTCCAGGGTAGCTAGTAGAGAAGGAATTCCCGGCACAGCTTTATATTTATGATTTTCTGTATCGGCGAGAAATTGAGAAATGGCGACGATGGCCTCATCTGGTGGTGGATAAAAAACCACACCCTGTCCTAAAGAGATTGTCCCTGGATTTTGTAAAATCAATTGTCCAACAACAGGAATAATGGGAGACTGTACCGCCTCCATGCGAGAATTGAGTCTTGGCATCATGATGGTTCATTCCTAGGCGGATACTCAACAAAGTAACTCTAAGATTAGGCAAAAGGCCACCTTACCCGTCAAAACTGAGGTAACCTGTTAGAGAGTTTAACTGTGTATCACCTCTTGTAAAATCGTTAATAATTCTTCTGAAGTATAAGGCTTCGGCAAAAAACCGTAAATACTCTTATTGACAGTTTGGTCAATTTGATCAATAGAAATTAGCCCGCTAGTAGCAATAATCTTAACCATTGGATTAATTTTTTCTAAAGTATAGATAGTGGTTGCCCCATCCATAGAAGGCATGACCATATCTATCAAAACCGCCGCTATTTTATCATAATGTTGAGCATAGAGTGCGATGGCTTCAACGCCATTAGTAGCAGTAAGTACCTGATAGCCGTAGGTTTTTAGCAAAGTTTTCGTAGTATAGCCAATATCCACTTCATCATCCACAATTAATATTAAGGCTCCGTTTCCTCTGGGTAAACTGGCGACAGGTTGGGGAATGACTGTGGTGATTTCTACGGCGGGCAAGAATATTTTAAAGTGACTTCCTTTTCCTACTTCGCTCAAAACTTTAATAAAACCGCCATGATTTTTGACAATATTCATAACAATAGAAAGCCCCAATCCGGTGCCTTTACCAATCTCTTTATTGGTAAAAAATGGCTCAAAAATTCGCTCTTTCATCTCTGAGGGAATGCCCATACCGGTGTCTAAGACGCTTATCACCACATAAGGCCCAATTTTGGCTTCTGGTTCGATGTTGCTATAAGCTTGGTCAATCATGAAATTTTTGGCTGCAATTGTCAATTTCCCACCGTCGGGCATGGCATCCCTTGCATTTAAGCAGAGGTTCATCAACATTTGATGTAACTGAGTGATATCCCCATTAATTGCCCAAATATCAGGCATGATATCCTGCTCGATGATAATGGTTTTCGGAAAAATTTCTTGCAGCATTTGTCGAATTTCTAAAATTAAAGAACTAACCAGTAGGATAGAATTCCGACCTTTAACCCCTCGAGAAAACATCAGAATTTGCTTAAGCAAACCCGCCCCACGTTGAGCATTAATTTCTATGATTTTCAACATCTGTTGCGTAGTCTCATCAAGGTGAGATAAATTTCTAACTAACAGTTGAGCCATGCCCAAAATCGGGGTAAGGATATTGTTTAAATCGTGAGAAATTCCACTGGACAGAGCGCCGATAATTTCTAAACGTTGGTTTTGCAGCCGCTTGGCTTCGATTTGTTTGTTTAAAGTGACATCAGTATTGACAATAAGGATAGATTTGAGGTTGTTTTTTTCATCCCGTACTAAAGACCAGCGACTGTCTACAATAATTTCTTTGCCGCTTTTAGTTAGTTGATAAATTTCTCCTTCCCAGCGATTTTTTTTAAAAAGATTTTGGTATATTTCTGGCAATTTATATAAAGATTCTGGAGACAAAAGTAGATTAAGATTTTTTAAGTGAGCTTCTTCTTTTGTCCAACCGTACAATTGCTCTGCTCCTCGATTCCAATAGACAATTTGGTCTTGGAGGTTTTGAACTAAAATTGCGTCGGTGGTGGCATCGAGTAGCGCGGCTTGTTCGTAGATTTTCTCTTGTGCTTGTTTTGCCTCGCTAATATCCCGTAACAACCAGTACAGTCTAATACTGTGTTCCTCAAAGTTAGCACTGATAGACATAGAGATGGCCACTGGCAAGGGTTCTTTGTCTCGGGGTTGTAACAGCGTTTCCCAGTTTTTGATTAAGTTCTTAGGGGGGTTGTTATTGTTTATTTTCAGGAGATTTTTATCCAAGGTTTGCTTAATTTGTGACCAGTAACTATTAAAAATTTCCTTGTCTGCCTGAGCGACAAAAATGTCTAGCGGCTTGTTGACCAAATATTTTTTACGTACGTTGAGTAAGCTGGCGGCTACATGATTTGCCTCGTGAATAATGCCTCGCTCATCGGTGACTAAATAGCCATCTGGAGCAAACTCAAATAAGTCTTGATAGTGCTGACTTAGCCTTTCGGCATCTTGACGAGCCAGATATAATTCTTCGTTCTGTTGCTGTAAGGTTTCTGTTGCCACCCGCAACTCTTCTAAAGCAATAGCTAATTCGGTGATAATCTCTGCCTGCAATTCAGGAGATGGATTTGAGGCTTCTTGAACAGTCTGCTGAATAGATTTCCAGCGTCGTTGTGCCGATTGAACTTGTTGCTCAAACTGTTTAAAAGTCATTATATTTATAATAATAAATTGAGCGGTTTGTTTGCTTATTTTTATTTTAGTAATCCTTCAATATTTGTCAGATTACTGTTGCCAAATAGAGATTTTTTTTGCTGACTAAAGCTCTAGGGATGATCTTGAGGTTAAAATTGGCTTAAAAAATTAATCATCAGATTGATTTAAGAATGCTTGAGATTCCTGCAATTGCTTTTCAACAAGTTTACTATATTCCCGAGCCGCTTTCACTTGCTCTTGAGTCTAGTGATAATAACACGATCACTTAAAAGGTAATATTATTATCTTGTTATGGACTAACGATAATCTGAGTTTTAACTTTCTACTTCCACCATAAGAAAGATTACTACCGATAAACTCAAGCTTGAGAGCGAAGGTAACGGTTTCGCGCTTGATTGGGAAAATTGAATTAAAAAGCTTAAAACTTGCCACTCGTATATTAAATTAATTAAGAAAAACGAGGGCCGGTTGATAGAATCATACCTTGCCCCCTGTTTAGGCTTTACGAAAAAGTAAGTGCCTAGCGATTTATATGGGAGATATCATTGAGCAGTGGAATAGGCTTGGTCAGCTTTTTTGTTTGGAGAAAAAACCCCCTGGTAACGACTGGCTATCAGAGCCAACATTAACCACCAAAGGGTGCTAATTTGGGGACGATACCAAACCGTATCCACACAACCATGAGCTAACATTCCTGCCATAGTAGCCACAGCAGCGATTAACCAAAAACCCTGAAGATTTGCTTGTTGACGTAAATCCTTAATTTGACGAACGCCCTGATTAATCGTTACCACCAGTAACCATAAAAAACAAGTAAAACCAATCACACCGGTTTCTACAGTAGTTTCTAAAAAGATAGAATAAGCACTCAAAGCGCTATATTTAGGGTGCATAAAAAGAGGATAAACTTTATTAAAAGCTTCATTACCGGGACCAATACCAATAATCGGGTAAGCCTTAATCATTTTAATAACAGAACCCCAAACATTCATTCTAAAATTATTACTACTATCTTCACGTCCGGCAAAAATACTCATCACCCTGATGCGTAGGGGATCAACGAACATCATCGCTATCAGAAGAAATGCGGCAAGAGTGCCTAAAACAATCGGAAGTAACCACTTTTGCCAAAAGGGAGGAAGGGAATCTTTATACCAGTAATACAGCAAGAGCAGAAAAACCAGAGAAAGCACCATTACGCCAATCCAGCCACCGCGACTCTGGGTATAGTATAAACAGGCAGTATTAACTAACAACATCGTCATAGCCAAAGTTTTTTGAAGCCAACCCTGCCACACAAACAGTGCTGCTGCACTTAAAGCAATCGCCGGTAATAAATAGCTGGCTAAAAGATTAGGATTGCCCAAATAACTATAGACTCGGGTGGTTCCTGCTAAATCTGAAAGGGGATCATTCCAAGTGGCTAACTGTTCCACTCCGGACAATTGTTGTCGCACCCCATAAACACTCACCACTAAAGCAACCAATAAATACACACTTACAATTAGAGAAGTAAGACGAGATGAGCGCAATACACGCGCCATCAGAGCAAACATCACTAAATATAAAGTCAGTTTAATCCAACCTTCAAAAGCGGCGGCTTTAACAGGAGAAAAAGCTACCGCCACCGTAGCAATTCCCCAATAGAGCAACACCAACAGATGAATAGGGGTGATACAAGCCCAATCTTGCTCTGATAAAGTCAGCAATAGCCAATATCCAGCACAAGCCGCCAGTAAAATTCCGATTAAACTGGTGGAGACAAACGGACTTAAAGCCAAAACCACACAGACGAGAGCCGCTCCTAAAGGTTCTGCCCACTGAAGTAACCAACTTGCGGAGTGCCAGTCTTTCAAAGAACCCACAAGATGATAGAGCCAACTTGCCCCACGCCATTGACTAGGGGATAATTGTACAAGAGTGATTCGTTTCCAGGCTGAAGTCATAAACAGTTATCACCGATCAAATATTATTGAGATTAGTTACCCATGATCAGAGGATAAGTGTCAAGACAATCTTGTTCCTTATCCAATGGAATCGTCTTGTGCAGCAACTTTAGGCAGGGTCAAAACATAACGATAACCGGACTCTGATGAACCTTGGATCATAATTTTGCCCCCGTGACTTTCTGCAAAGTGGCAGGCCAACAATAATCCTAACAATTGTTGAGGACTATGGTTTTTATCTAAAAGATTGCGGTCTTTTACATTATTTAAAGCTCTTTCTAAACAAGAAGCTGATAAAACATGATTTCCCACCTCTGGGTCGTAATATCCCAGTTGAGTTTTAAATTCTAAACCATCTGATTCTACCACTAGACCGTTTTTGAGGGGTTCAGCAAAAAGGTTAATCTGAGGTATGCCATCAGCTAACCAAGGATGAGACACCCAAACAGCGAGGTTAAGGGTTTTCGTTTTACGAGAAATGTGAATTCGCACTTCTCCGCCAGCATTAGAAGAGGTTAGAACACTGAGCATTAAATAATAAATTGCCTGTTGAGCCTTTTCTTTATCTAATAACCAAATCCGTTGCCCAGGTTCGACAGATAAACGCAGTTCTTGTCGTCTTGCCACCGCAACTTTTCCCAAATCATTGAGAATTTGCTGACAGAGCATCTCAACATTCACAGGATTTAAACTCAGTTGTGTTGAAAGATCTTCTGTGCCTCCTAAACGCAGAATTTCATCCACTAAAGAATTGAGTTGTTGCCCACTGTTATAGATAATATCTAAGTATTCTTTTTGCTTGCTAGTTAAAGAGCCAAAAACGCCCCCGAGTAATACACTCCCCATGCCAATAACTGAGGTTAAAGGCGCACGTAATTCTTGAGTCAGTTGTTTAAGTAATTTAAGTTTAATGGTATTGATAGAATTGGTGATCGTTGTTTTTATTGGTATATTATTATCCTGTTCAAAGACTGAAGTAGGCGTTTTTCTTTCTGGTGTTTGATCAACAATGACCCATTCATTGGTTTGCGCCGGCTGGTTTTTCAGTAAATGATCTCGTTCATATTCCCGTAAGCACCAACGGGCACTAAGCATTAAAAATTCTAGGTCTTTTTGCGTAAATTCACGAGGAACTAAGTCCATAACAGCCAGTGTTCCGATGCACCAACCATCTGCGGTAATTAAAGGACTGCCCAGATAAGAGCGGATTCCATAATGTTGAGCTAAGGTACTACGCGCAAAGACCTGATCACTATAAGTTTCGTAAATAACTAGGGGTTGGTGACTATCAACCACGTAGGTACAAAAAGCCTCTAGTCTAGGAATTTTGCGAGAAGATGCCAATTGATTCATTAATCCCAAATGTGACAGTCCAGCAGCCGACTTAAGCCAAACTTGCTCATAAACCATCAGTCCTAAAATACAGATGGGAACTTCCAGGTAACGGGCTACTGCTTGTGTTGCTTCCTCGAATACAGGAATGGTTTCTGCTTCTAGTAAACTAAGGTTTTTGAGGATACTGACTCGCTGCTGTTCTCTAATGGCAGGAGTTAGCCCATCCAAACGGCAAAAAAGTCTATTAATCGGATTTGACATACTGACTGTGAGTTTTAAATCTATTGCTTGCACTTGCATCACCCATCTCACTCAGTTTAAGGGTTAGAGAGTTATCAAAAATCCATCCGGTTTCTGGAATCATGCTTCATGCAGCAGGAAATCAACGAGTTTTACCTGACTAAGAAAGCTTAATCTCTAACGGGATGTTTTTTGATCTACTATCTATAAAGTTCCCTAGTGGACTTCAAAACAAACATTTTTAGTAAAAATTTTGCAAAAATGTTGACTATAGCTTTTGTTATTTCCAAGCCGTTTTTTAATTTCAGTAATTTTACGGTTTTTTTTGGAGCTACTAATTAAAGTTGTCTTGAAAAAATTTTTTTTAAACTCGTTGCTCTAACTAGCTTATGAATAAGCGGCTAAATTCAGCCTAAAAGATTAGAGATTATACTCTCGACTAGGATCTTTACAAAAAATAAATAATGATTTTTATCAGTTGCTAATTCAATTTAAAGATAACTGCTTTAAGGAGAGAGGAGGAGTATTCTTGTTAGAGCAAGAATTCGCGCCCCCGAGCTTAACTCCTAATAATTTAATTTACCTGCTCAAAAATAGGCAGAGAGTGCCGATATATTAGTTAAATTCCTAAATCTGCCACTACATTCACCAGTTAAATTCTGACCAGACGGGATGAGAGAATAAAGAGGCTGTTACTCGTACTCCTCTAAGTTGATTGAGTAGAGGCAGATGTCCTTGAGGAGCGCTCAGGTCCCAAATAAATTCATCTGGGTACTGAGTCCAGTTATTGCCATTTTTCCAGCCAATCTTAGGCCACAGTTTAGCAAAATCTTTACCGACAGACTGCCAAATCCGTCTTTGTACGGAAAATCCAAATTTTCCTTCTGAGTGAATCCACCACAAAGCGTTGAGGGTGTTTAAATCTGTACTGGGAAATTGCTCAACTTCTGTAAAATACAGCCACTTGCGTTGTATCGCCGCTTCCCCTGCTAATTCACAAAGTAACGAGCGAGTCAGATTGTCGGCCTCTTGAAAGTCGGCACGCGCTAGACATTGCTGTAAGGTTTGATAATCAATGTTACGCTCCGATTTTAAAGGAATGACTCCAGTGGGAAAGAAAGTTTGGCAAAATTCCTGAGTCGAGGGCCTATTGGCTTGGTATACTACTTGATAAGCTTTACCCACCACTAAGGCCAGGGAAGCACTCGCACCATTGGAGGATGACGAAAACTCGCCATTAACAGCATTAGACTGATGAGTTTTCAAAAATTCAATAAGTACGTTTAAACCAGCTTCTCCGCTACTGGCTAGTTGAGGAATGAGTTGAAGCTGATTTTTTTCAGACTCCAATTTAAACTGTCCCACGATTGACGAGACATTATCGCTACTATCTTGAACGCTCAAGGTTGTTTGGTCAGTCATGCCATCACCCGTTGACCTTTGTCTTTGTCTATTAATATTATCAGTCATTAGTCATTAGTCGTTAGTCATTAGCCGTTAGCCGTTAGGGGTTCTTGTGGTAGTATTCCTGTATTGCTGTCGAGTAATGACCCATGACCAATGACTATTGATTAATCATTCTCTTGCCCAAAAAATTCTGGGGGAGTTTCGAGGGTATAAATTTGTGTATATTGCTCAATGGCTTTTCGGATATACAGGGGTGTTTGGAACATTCCTAATAAGGTAACACCATCAATTAAACGTAAGCCGCCGCTTGTTTTTTCTTTTAAGAGTTGATCGATCACAAGGGGATCTGGACGGGTATTAATCGGTTCTGGAGAACAGAGGGTAAATCCCCAAGGAGAACCATAAGAGGCGGTTGGGGTAAAATAGGATAAGACATGGGGAAATACGGTTTTTAAGGTATTGACTAGGCGAGCGTGATATTTCACTGAAGGGGCTGAAACGGGTCCTGATTGAACAATTACATAGCCGCCGGGTGCTAAAACTCGCACTAATTTTTCAAAATATTCTTTGGCAAATAGCGCTAAGGATGGCCCTTCTTCCATTGGATCGGTTAAATCAGAGATGATAATATCCCATTGCTCTGTAGTGGTATCAAGAACCTGTAAAGCGTCTGCTACCACTAATTCAAAGCGAGGATCATCAAAGCTATTGGCGTGCATTTCTGGGAGATGTTCTCGACAAGCTTCGACCACTTCCCCATCAATATCAATCATCATCACTCGTTCAACGGTATTCCACCGTAAGACTTCCCGGGTGGTTGCTCCTTCACCTCCTCCCAATATTAGAACCTTTTTTGGGTTTTGATGGGTGATCATTACCGGTTGGACTAAGGCTTCATGATAAATGAATTCTTCTGCTGTGCAGGATTGCCATTGTCCGTTGAGAACTAAGGCTTTGCCAAATATGCCGCTTTCTACAATATACATTTCTTGATAAGCGGTGTTTTTAGCGGCTAGGACACGGGTAATCCCATGACTATAAATATCCCAAGGGGTGATATACTCATTAATCCATAAATCGGCTTTGACTTCGCTACCAGCCATAATTACCCTCCCTGAAGTGTTGGCACAAGTATCTATACATATCACAAAACGGGGGGCTTGTTAATAACTTTTAAGGATTTGAACTTCTCACCCCCTATATCATACAGAAGAGTTAAAAACAAAGTTTAAACTAGACTGGAGATTATGATGACTGACTCTAGAGTAATGCCTGACCCTGATAAACTGAAGAAAACTCTCGAGCGCTCTCGTCACCGTCGTAAAGAGTTGGAATTGTTACAGCTAGAGCTAGAAGAATTGATTGTATCTTTAGAAATGGAAAGTAGGAAACAGCGAAAGGAACAATTACAGCAGTATTTTAAGACACTATAGAATTTAAGGTTAAGCTGATCGCTAAAATCAGTACATTTTTAATTTCTAAGCAGTTTATTTAAGAGTTTTTTGAATTAGATAATAAAGTCCGAAGTGCATGATTGACGGCTTCTGAGGTGGTGAAAACAGCCGCCACATCGGGATCTAGTGTAACTGTTATAGGAGTTTGAGAATTTGGAGTAGCGAAGTGATGAGGTTTGGCTTGATTATCTTCTAAAATATCTGTGATATTTATTTTATTTTCTATATCATTTTGCAGAGCATCTATTGATAAGCCGCGACTATTAAGATAGTATAAAATTGCTTCAATGGGGTCGGGAGGAGCGATGGGATAATGAATTTTTTCATAAGCTTCTACTAAAGTGGTTAGAAGGTCTAAGCGTTCGTATTCAGGAGTATTGGGTTGAGCATCAAATAGACTTTCTATTTCAGCTAATGCTTTTTGATAATCCGTTTCTGTTTTAATAGGTTTTAGTAGCATTGATTCATCTCCTTAAATTGTTTCTGCATCTATTTTGTCATAGTCTTAGTGGGTTCCAATAAAACGGATAAAAACAATACTAATATCGTAACGAATATGAACAATTAATCGATAGTCATTACCTTTGATGTTAAAAATAACTCGATTATTAGCAATAATGCTGGCATTACGATAAGTTTGTTTTATATCTGATGGATTGGCGGTTGCTATAACTTACTAATGGAATTTCGTCAGGACAGGGAACATAAGTATTAATTTTAGTCTCCCGAGAAGCATTTACTGACTTTGCTTAAGTCCGTAAACTTCGATTGTCAAAATATAGTTTTTTATGTTAACTAATTTTAAAACTTCTAGCTGGCAAGCATTTCATTAATTCGTTAATAAATTTCTCAAAACCCTGAAAACCTTACGGAGAAAGGTAAATGAGCATGAGCCAGCCTAATGTTATTCGCATTCTGATTGCTGACGATCATCCTATTTTCAGACTAGCTTTAAAAAAGTTGCTCGAATGTGAGCGAGACATTACTGTAGTGGCGCAAGCTGAGGACGGGCGAGAAGCGTTAACACTTTTCGCTCAACATCGCCCAGACGTGACACTGATGGATTTGCGAATGCCTATTATGGAAGGGGCTGATGCGATCGCGGCTATCCGTGCTAAGTTTAAACAGGCTCGGATTATTGTGTTTAGTACCTACGACGGTGATGAGAATATCTATCGTGGACTGCGCTCCGGTGCTAAGGGTTATATTTTTAAGGGGGCTGAACCCCATGAACTCCTGAAAGCTATTCGCACTGTACATAAGGGTCAAAAGTATATTCCGCCCAATATAGCGGCTAAGTTGGCAGAGCGGCTAGGCAGTTCCCCGTTGAGTAATCGGGAGTTGGAGGTGTTGCGGCTGATTGCTAAGGGTAAGAGTAACTCCGAGATTAGTCAGGATTTAAGTATTGCTGAGAGTACCGTTAGGTTCCATCTCAAAAATATTTTTAGCAAGCTGGATGTTGGCGATCGCACTCAGGCGCTAGTTACGGCACTGAATCGGGGGATTGTGCGGCTGTAGTTTTTATGTAGGCGACCTCACAATTTGATAGGTTTAAAACTCAACACTGAGATAGTGACAATGTTGAGATCTTTGTTTATTCTCAGAGTATCCACTTAGTTTTGATTTGTACAGATGTAAGAAAAGCGATCAAAATTCAGAGGCTGCGATTTTCTACCAATTCTTGAAAATCAAACTACAGTTTTTGAGGCATCTTTTACGAATACTACAATTTTATAAATTTCTTGTTTAGTTAAAATTTACAGATGGTATTACTTGATAAATAATGATAGGAAAGAGAATGATTTTATTATTTAAATTAGTAGATCCTAGGCAACTGTTAGATTTTGTGAGATTTATACATGAGCAACTTTATGTACGTATTTTTGGTAAAAATGCGGAGTGGTTTTCTTGGATAATTTTAGGGATTTTTGTTTATTGGATTTTTTATATAATTATTTATTTCACAAGTAAAAAATAAGGTAAATATAACCCACTGATTATTAATACATTTTGATAATTTTAAAATTAAAAATAAAGCTAGCGACAAAGAAATTTTGGCAGCTATTCCTCAAGGTCTACGTCTAGATGTTGAAATGCGTAAAATTAGAGAAGCTATTGAACGAGCTACAAGGCGCGAGGTATTTAAAATTGAAGTGAGAACTGCTGTACGTTCTCAAGATATACGTCGTACAATTGAAGAGGAGCAGCCTCAAATCGTTCATATTTGTGGACACGGGATGAAAGATGGCAGTTTGTTATTAGAGGATGATGGGGAAAATAACATACCTGTGTCACCACAAGGGTTGGCATCGTTGTTTAAATTACACACTAATTATGTTAAGTGCGTCTTGCTTAATACTTGTTATTCAGAAAAATCGGCGGTTGCTATTAGCCAATATATTAATTATGTGATTGGTATGAACAATTCAATCAAAGATCAAGCAGCAATTGCATTTGCTCAAGGCTTTTATGATGGGTTGGGTTATAAAAGTTATGGTACTCAAGATGTATTTCAACGGGCTTTTGATGAAGGTATGGTTGCTATTGAAATGGAACACATTTCGCAGGAATTAATACCAGTGTTTAAAAAAAAATAAAACTGATAACAGACAAAAAAGAATAAATTTTTATTATCTCATACACCCTCAACGCTATCCCTAACAATTCTCAAATCATTTGGAAAAATAGGTAAGGTTAATAAATATGCAATTATCCGGTTCACATCTAGAAGAAATACAAACTGCTTTAATTGATGCTTTTCCTAATAAGTTTGAACTTCAACAATTTTTAAGATTTAAGTTAGAGAAAAATCTGACTGTTATAGCAGATGGAGATAGTTTAACACAAATTGTTTTTCAATTAGTACAAACAGCATATTCTCAAGGATGGATTGAAAATTTAGTTTTTGAAGCTGTGAACCATAATCCCGGCAATAAACGTCTAAAAATCATAGTAGTTAATTACTTTGGAAATTCTATTAAGGAAATGGGCAGGGAATTAGGGTTAATGTTTTATCGCCTTCTTTTTGAGGAGTTTTTATATAACGATGGCGTTATTTCTCCTGCCGAATTATTAATACTGGAAGATATCAAAGAAAGTTTTGAATTAACAACAGAAGAAACTTCTACAATTCAAAATGAATTATTTGAACCTATTGCGACACTTAAAAAAAACTTGAATGCCTACTTATCATGTTACGTAGCTCTAATCAAAGAACAGGGATATCCTTTAAATGCCAACGCTCAAGATGAATTAAGAATGTTGCGCTCATATTATGAGCTTGACGATGATTTAGTAGCAAAATATGAAAATAAAATAAAGTCAGACTTAAATTTATTATCCGACAATCACACACGAACAATGAACTGGCAAAGTAGTTTATTTAGGGTGTGGTCAAAACTATTTGGTTAATATCTTTAAGCTTTTGATTGTTCTAAAACCTAAATCTTCAGAGCTTTATCAAACCGCATCATTTTCCAACGGTGATCGTACCTTTGGTGATAAAGTTAAAGCCAGCGATTACAGATAACTAAACATTTTCTTCTGTACTTGCCTATTATTTCATAGGTAAATACTTCGAGTTACTGCTGATTTTGCAACCAAACTGCCAAGTCAGATATTTCCGAAAAGTCAAACAGTGCATCGCTTAAATCATCTAACTGGTTAATCGATAGCGCTTGAAGCCGCCCCTGTAATTGAGCAGAAATTGTACCAAAGCGGCGTGAAAGTAGGCGAGTTAAAATTTGTAACTTGCCTTTTTTAGCACCTTTTTCCAGTATTTCTTGATAAATTGGTGACTCTTCCATTAGTTCCTCCCTAAAATACTGACGAATTAGTTATGGATCAAACTTTAAGGCGGCTAACACTTCTACGCAAAAATCACTTCCAACAACAGTTTAATACCATTCTTGTCGAGTCCGCGAAACCCATTCCTGAGCATCCTCGCCTAATAGTGGATAGGGAGCCATACCCTTCAAATCGCTCCACTTGCGTTTTGGTTGAGCTTGGTTGATATGCTTTTTTATATGCTCCACCAAATGTCCTATCACTGTCAATTGCTCTTCTGGAGTCAGTTGCTCAATCTCGCTTAAAATTTTTTCAAGTGATAGACTCATCAGTACCTAGACTTTCATTAAAGTTAACCCTAAGACCAAACAATATTTGCGGCTACACACTTCTAATGATAGGTTTAAAACCGGCGATCGCTACTTACCCTTAACGAGGCAAAACATCATCTAAGCGAAGTTGAAGACCGGACAAAAGCGGTGAAGTAATTAATTGATTTAGTCGGTATTGTTGTTGAGTATAAGTATCTTCATCGAGTTGACAAACCGTGAAAGTAGGTTGTTTGGGTTTACCAATAAATGCCACACCGCCTAGTCCTCGATAATCCACAATCCAATATTCAGGAATTCCCAATAGTGCATATTCCTCAACCTTGCGAGCATAGTCAGTTTCCCAGTTGGTGCTAACGACTTCCACCACCAGTTTAATTGAGCGTCCAAGAGTAATTACGGGTTCTCGTTCCCACAGGGGTTCCCGATCAAGAACGGTTTCATCGAGAACCACCACATCAGGACGACGAACTGTCGCGGCATCTGCAAACGGGTAAATCAGACAAGTGCGAGGAATAAACCAGGGGAGTTGTTCTGCAACAAGGTAAATCCCTATTTGGGTGGCAAGTTTGCCGCTCACCGTTTCGTGAGGGCCAGTGGGTTCCATGTCGATTAGTTCTCCGTCTGCTAATTCATAGCGGTGATTTTGTCGGTATTGAAAGAGAAAATCTTCTAAAGTGAGTGTTTTTGAGGAGATAATTGTCATGGGGGTCAATCTCCTGATGCTAAGTCCTGTGTGATTATAAGTTAGGTTTCAAGTGATAGACTCATCAATTTTATCCTATATTTATAATTCTCTTTCAACTGTCCATTTCATTGTTCAAACCTCCTGATTACTGCTGATTTTGCAACCAAACTGCCAAGTCAGATATTTCCGAAAAGTCAAACAAAGCATCGCTTAAATCATCTAACTGGTTAATCGACAGTGCTTGAAGCCGCCCCTGTAATTGGGCAGAAATTGTACCAAAGCGCCGTGAAAGTTGTCGAGTTAAAATTTGTAACTTACCTTTCTTAGCACCTTTTTCGAGTATTTGTTGATAAATTGGTGACTCTTCCCTTATTTCCTCCCTAAAATACTGGCGAATTAGTTGCTTATCGAATTTTAAGGCAGCCAACACTTCTATGCAAAAACCACTTTCACCACCAGTTTAAGCGATCGCTCCTGCATCATTACGGGTTCTCGCTTTCCAACTCAGACACCACCAAAACCCTCAACTCCGTCACTCGCTTCAAAGCCGCATCATTCGTTAAAAACGCCTCACAACCAGCCATTAAAGCCGCCGCCACCTGCAACGCATCGGGTAACTGAAGGTTATAACGAACCCGAAGTCTTGCCGCTTCTCGCGCAATAGCGGCATTAATATCCACAAAAACCACTTGTTCTTGCTGCAACACATCCACAAAAGCTTGCTCTAAGTCAGCTAACCCCAGACGTATAGCACCTACCAAACACTCTGATAACGTTATCCCAGATACCACTGCTGTAATGTCAGCTTCCAATCGTTCAAAAATTGGATCGACTAAATCCACAAACTGCGGATTGCGTTCTATAAAATAAATTACGGGTGCTGTATCGAGAAACAAGCGAGAAACATTCACTAAAGCATCACTAATCCTCATTCTTCTCCTCGCAACAACCGTTCTCGATGCTCATCTCCTTCTTGTCGAGTCCGCGAAACCCATTCCTGAGCATCCTCGCCTAATAGCGGATAGGGAGCCATACCCTTCAAATCGCTCCACTTGCGTTTTGATTGAGCTTGGTTGATATGCTTTTTTATATGCTCCACCAAATGTCCCATCACCGTCAATTGTTCTTCTGGAGTCAGTTGCTCAATCTCGCTTAAAATTTTTTCAAGTGATAGACTCATCAATTTTATCCTATATTCATAATTCTCTTTCAAGTGTCCATTTCATTTTTCAAACCTCCTGATTACTGCTGATTTTGCAACCAAACTGCCAAGTCAGATATTTCCGAAAAGTCAAACAGTGCATCGCTTAAATCATCTAACTGGTTAATCGACAGTGCTTGAAGCCGCCCCTGTAATTGAGCAGAAATTGCACCAAAGCGCCGTGAAAGTTGTCGAGTTAAAATTTGTAACTTACCTTTTTTAGCACCTTTTTCGAGTATTTCTTGATAAATTGGTGACTCTTCCCTTATTTCCTCCCTAAAATACTGACGAATTAGTTGCTTATCGAATTTTAAGGCAGCCAACACTTCTATGCAAGCTGTAATGTTTTTCTGTTGTTCGGGTTCTTCGATTTTACCTATTTCTACAGCAACTTGTTCTAATAAAACTTCTGGTGCATCTGTAGAAGCCAAAACCGCTAAAGGTAGCAGTGCAGGATTAGCTAAAAGCGGCTTTGGGTCTTGCTCCCACAAGCGTATAATTCTATATTGATGTCTTGTATTCTCAACGGCAAGCTCATTGATATAAACAGCAGGGGAATCCGTTTGTTTTAGAAAAATAACAACTTGTTCGATGGGACATTCGTATTTTCGATATATTCTCAACCAATAATCCAGCATCCTCACAGGAAGAGATGGTTTTGATTTAGGAACAGTTTGAAACTCCAAATGTAGGATGCTACCTCGTTCTGGTAGTTGAAATAAAGCATCAGAACGAATTGGTTCTAAGCTTAATTCTGTCGGTAAAACCTGAATATTTGTTTCAGCAGAATTAAGCAACCACTGTACAAAAGGCAATGGATACTCAGATGTTAAAAATCGGCAGATGTTATCGTATGCCAAGGGTATTTACTCAAAATGGATCAAACAGATTTTAGTACTAATTGCTAGTCATCGCTTCGCAGTGGGATTTCTAAACTATAATTTTCTTCGCTACATAACTCCTGAAGTTCTTTAAAGACTTGAGCTAGAGATGTTTGTGAAGTTTTTTGCCGCCACTTTAAAAATTCACAGAAAAGCTCAGGAGCTACAATTGCCGCTACTAATTTCTTATCAGTATAAAGTAGCTGAGGCTCAAGACCTAAAGCATTAATGATCGAGGGTAGCTGTTTTTCGGCTTCTTCAACTGTCTATTTCATTTTTTAAATCTCCCAATTATGATATTATATATACTGTGACATAAGCCCTAGTTAAAAATTGTTTGAGGGCAGTTTAAAGAGCATAAATATATTATTTTTAGGAGCGGCGCTAGAGAGCAATAGTCTGAATACAATCCTTATTATCAAAAGACGGATTATTAACTAAATTACTAACAGGAGCGGCTTTCATTTCCTGACTCGAAAATGGCTTTAAGACAGATTGAAGTTCCTCTAAATCAGTAAGGGTTGGGTCTAGCCATTGATCATAACTTTTTTTAGGCAAAATAACCGGCATCCGCTCATGAATCGGCTGTACTAAATCATTCGCTGTGGTGGTAATAATCGTACAAGAAATGATTAACTCTGCGGCTGGTGACTTCCAGGTTTCCCACAGTCCAGCAAAAGCGAAGGGTTGAGCCTCTAAAGTTTGGAAATAATAGGGTTGCTTAGATGCTCCTTCTTTTTTCCATTCATAAAACCCATCAGCAATAATCAGGCAACGTCTATGTTTAAAAGCGCTCTTGAAAGAGGGTTTTTCCGATACAGTTTCTGCTCTAGCATTAATCAAGCGATTACCGATTTTTAGATCTTTGGCCCAACTGGGAATTAAACCCCAGCGCATTTTTTTCCACTCTCGAGGTGAATTAAGCTCTTGAACCATCGTTAATACTGGTTGAGTTGGGGCGAGATTATAGCGAGGATTTAGTTCAAGCGCTAAAGGTAAATTAAAATTATCACCAATAGTAGCGGCTGAGTGAGTTAAAGTAAATCGTCCACACATAAGCTGTCACGCATTTAATTTGTTCTTTGTAGCGGGGTGTAGGGGGAAGAGTTTTAGGGTTTGTTTCCTAAGATCATAATATCCAGTTTAAATGGACAACAGCTTAAAAATCTGATTTAAGTTCAATCTTTTAATGAGAAAAGCGCCTGGGAGTCTTGCCGTGTTTCGACCCCAAACGCTTTTCTACATTTCTCCTCACACCGAATCTTTGTCTATAACTATATAACAAAATTTCTGCTATGTGTCTACCTTTATCTAAAAGATCAGAAAAAATTAATCTTTAGGAATAGATCAATCCCTTGGCAATGTTCCTGTTCTACTACTGTAGTAGTAGTCTGGAGGGCTTGTGGAAAGATTCAGTCGGGGGATGTGGAAGTTAATGTTTTAAGACGTTTTTGATAAATCTTAGTGGGATCAATGGGTGTGACAATTTCCTCTAGCGGCATTTTGCGAAAGGCACGGGTTTGGCTATTGACTTGATAAACTATTTTGTTAGTTAGCTCAAGCCCTGTTAACCAGCCGCTCTTAGGGTGATAGGCTCCTGTATCAATGTCTAACCATCCCACTCCTGAGACTAAATGGCCGGGTTGCACTTGAGGAAAGGTGAAGGTAATGGTATGACCTACAATAATTAGCTTATCGGGAAAATAGGGTTTAGTGGTGCTGTGAAATTGATCTCTAATCCAACAAAACTGCTCCTCTGTTTGGTCTTCCAACGACAGTTTGGGATCAACTCCTGCATGAACTAACCAAACATCCCCTAAGTCAAGATAGTGAGGCAACTTTTTCAGCCAATCGAGATGTTCTTGGGGTATGTTATGTTTATAACTCAATAAAGTAGAATAACCGCCACTGTGGAGCCAACTTTGAAACATTTCGCTAGAAATACGTCGTCTCACTAAAACATCAAGCAACATCTGCTCATGGTTCCCTAGCAAACAGCGATATTTATTCTCACGGACGAAATCCACCACTTTAGCACTTTCGGGCCCGCGATCAACGAGGTCTCCCAAAAAATAAATCGGGTCATCGCTTGCAGGGGCGATCGCATCTAATAAGGCGATCAGAGTATCGTAGTGTCCATGAACGTCACCTATAACAATTCGACGATGGGTCATTATGAGATCCCTTATCAAATAACAATTATCAAAGACAGCTTTGTTTTTGAGCCAGCACTTATATTCTTAGTTTTCCCCATTTGCCGAAAAAATTTATTATAGAAAAGAAAATATAATTTTTTTATTGTTTATTTTCATCAAGACCAGTGCTTTCTTCAACCACAGCCAAGATTAATCTCCTCAAATCTCCTACCCAATGGGCTTGGGTAGAACAAGCCATTACCCATTTAGATATTGTTTTACTGGATCACTCCCATTGTGAGCGTAAAGCGGCGGGTGTGGCGCTTAATTTGATGTTTCGCTATCCTTCATACTCTCCCCTAGTCCGCAAGCTAACGGCGATCGCCCAAGAGGAGTTAGAACATTTTGAGCAAGTCAACCAATGGTTAGATCGCCGGGGTATTCCTCTGGGGCCTCTGGCTTCTCCTCCCTATGGTTCTTTACTTAAGGCACAAATTCGTCCCCAAGAACCCGATCGCTTGTTAGATTCCTTGCTGGTTTCGGCTCTCATTGAAGCGCGTTCTCATGAGCGTTTAGGCTTATTAGGTCAGCATTGTCCTGAACCTGAGTTGGCGGCTTTTTATCGCGGCTTGATGGCTTCTGAAGCGCGGCATTATGGGATTTATTGGCTGATTGCTGATCATTATTTTGAGCGAAATGTTATTCAATCTAGATTGGAAGAATTAGCGATAGTCGAGAGTGATATTCTTGCTAATTTATATCCTGAACCGAGAATTCATAGTTAGTCGGTTGGATTTAGGGAGGGGATTTAATCAGAGTCAAGCGACAATAATTTCAAACTTTTTAGAGTTTTTAACAGTCTGAACTTGACTTTGAGCAACGGTTTAATATATAAATTTTTTAAAAAACTTGAATAAGAAGGAGAAAAGTGGTTAAATTTATCTTTATGCCATTCATGAATTAAATGTAAATTAGCAAAGACGACTTTAGGATAAAGATGATGTTCAACATGATAGTTATTATTATTGACAATATATCTGACCCAAAAATTGGATTTAATTGAACGAGTATTACTATAGATGTTCAGGCTATTTTTATCACAATCACTATGATCAGCTAACTGTATTATAAAATGAAAAAATTCGCCAAATATCAACCAAGGAATAAACCAAACTTTTAATAATAAATTAGAGTAATAAATGAGGCTGAAACTAATAGCACTTAGGAAAATAAACATTAAAATAGAATATTCTTGAAAGGCTTTTTGGACATAGATTTTATGACGAAATAAGCTTGGGTATTGTCCTTGAATTAATTTTATATAAACCACAAAAAAATTATAGATTTTAGCAATATTTAGAGCTTGAGAAAACTCTCTAAGATATTTATTTATTTTCCATTGATAATAATCAAATATTGGTACATCTTTTTCCGTTGGCCAATATTTATGATGATACAAATGTTGAATTCGGTAGTGGGTAAAAGAAATCAACATGGGAACACCCAGTAAAAAGCCAACAAAAGAATTTAATTTTTTATTTTTAAAAAAGTTGTCGTGAAAGCATTCATGCTGTAATTGAAGACCATGCGCGAAGACAAGACCTAGGAAAAATTGCTCGGTAATGGTCAAAAATAAATTTTGAGAAAATTTTATTTCTAAAATAAAAAAAAACATTAATAAATAATAAATAAATAGCCGCGTTATTGAAGAGAAATAATTTATTTTAGTTAAAGGCTTTAGATCCATTTAGAAACCTCGTTAATCATCAAAAACATGAGCAACTAGAAAAATTTTGGTTAAGCCAATATAGGTATTAGCATTCCCAAATTGTTGGATTTTAATTTTTAAGAAAATTCATACTTAAATTATTTTAAAAAACCCTTCGGGCATTTTTAAGCATAATTATTAAATTTTTACAATCATCTTAGGACATATTTTTCACGAAATTTGCTGAACTATCAAGATCTTGGTTCATAAACATTATGCGGTCATCGGCTCTGTAAAAACGTTAAAAATGAACATTTTTGAGATAAAATAGCATTTTAAAACAGTTAAGCCGCTTTAGAGGTCAAGGCTCATTACTCTCAACCTGTCTCTCTGTAGAGACGTTGCAAAGGCTCACATCTTGCAGCAGTTCGATATCTAGGCTTTGTTGGGGAATGGAGAATGGGGAATGGGGAATGGGTCAAGGATAAAATAGCCTTTGTCCCTTCCCCTTTAACCTTTCCCCGATTTGACAAGGTTTTAAATAAATTGGTGCAAGATCTGAGAAAGGGGATCTTTACTTTCATGATTCCTTCTACAATAGTTAATCGTTTTGCATGATTAACTGATGAACAAAACTTATCAAGGCTGGGGGAGAATGCGAGTTCCGCACTATCTAATTAGAGACTGGCAAGAAAGCGACCGTACTGCGGCGGCTGATGTAATCCGAGAAGTGCTACAGGAGTATGGTTTACCTTGGCAACCCGAGGAAGCTGATCGAGATGTGATCGCAGTAGAAGCCGCCTATTTAGCGATTGGGGGCGAATTTTGGGTAGTGGAATTTGAGGGCCGCATTGTGGGAACGGCGGCTTATTATCCCATTGAAAGGGGAAATAAAGCTGTAGAAATTCGCAAAATGTATCTACAACCTCAAGTTAGAGGCCAAGGTTTAGGAAAATATTTATTACAACAATTAGAAATAATTATTGGTTATAAAGGTTATCAAGAAATTTGGATTGAGACGGCGAGTGTTTTAAAAGAAGCCGTACAATTATATGAAAATAACGGTTATCAAAGGACAACCGGCGTAGAGACAAAACGCTGCGATCGCCTTTATGTCAAAAGATTATAAATCCTAAAAAATCAAAAGCTTTCTCAAAAAAGACTGATGACCAATGAGTAATAAAAAGCGTATTATTAAAGATAAGCAATCGGATATTATGCACAATCTTCCCCTAGGGGTGTAAGTAATAGTCATGGCCAATAAGCGCGTCTTAGTCATTGACGATGATAACGGCATTCGAGAAATTATCCAGGTTAGTTTAGAGGTGGTAGCCGGTTGGGAAGTCATCACAGCCGCATCGGGTAGAGAAGGCTTAGTTAAGGCCCAAAACGAACAGCCAGACCTAATTATCTTAGATTTTATGATGCCTGACCTAGATGGACAAGCGACTTTTAGGCAACTACAAGCTAATGTCGCCACCCAACACATTCCCACTATTTTCTTAACCGCCAAAGAAGTTTATTATGAAGAAGATGACTTAATAAATTCAGGGGTCACTGGTATCATCCATAAACCCTTTGATCCTCCTGAATTAGTCAGACAAATTCAAAAGTTTCTCCATTGGCAAGATTAAGGGGGAAAGAGATGAAACTTAGCGGTTTTTTCTCAGGCTTTTTGCCTGAATAGGTTTTTCCCGATTATTTTAAATTACATTGAGGATGAATTCCTCCTTTTTGACAAATAAACACAATCTGACTTGAACTTAAATTTTTCACTTCGCTAAAGTCCACCCCTTGTACAATAGCTGCGGACTGATCGTTCACCGGTGCTTTTAAAAAATTATCAGAGCGTGATGTTTCAGGGTTGAAAAAACTCACCCCAAGAAAATTTGCACCGGCTAAATTTGCCCCTCTTAAGTCAGCTTGGGACAGATTAGAATAAGCTAAGTTAGCATTTTCTAATTTAGCATTACGGAAATTTGCGCCTTTCAAAAAGCTAGAACTTAGGTCAGTTTGTTGCAGATTAGCCCCGCTAAAATTCACAGCAGATAAATCCGAATTTTGCCAGTTAGATTGAATTAAATTCGCTTCAGAAAAATCGGCTCTGGCTGCTTTAATCTGTCCTAAATTAGCTTTTTCAAGATTAGCTTTATTCAATTGAACCCCGGTTAAATTAGCTCCCGTCAAACTAGCCGCTTCTAAACTCGCTTGTTGTAAATTAGCTGAGAGTAAATCAGCACTGCTCAGATTCGCCTGTTTCAATTGGGCTTGGGATAAATTAGCGCCTTTGAGATTGGCTTGGGATAAATTAGCCCTCTCTAGCACAACACCACTTAAAAAGGCATCTGTTAAATCAGCTTGCACTAAATTTGTCCCCCTTAAATTGGCCCTTAAATCATCAGAGGTATCATCATATTTATCTTTACCCGCACTCGAAAAAATACTGCCCCCTAAGCGAGCGCCATTTAATAGCGCATTCTCTAAATTAATGCCGGCTAGGTTCAATTGCTCCCCAACTAAGGTAAATGGAGCCATTTCGTTAATTTCCTGGTTGAGATCAATGCGAGTAAGATTTACCTGACTCAGTTGACCATTGTGCAGGAGAAAAATTTTAGCGATGGCCTGTTTAGTTGCCCTTAAACGCCAAGCGGTTAATTGATATTCTTGAGAATTTTGGTCATTGAGAGATTGTAACTGTTGAGATAGAGATTGATTTAGCTGTCTGAGGGCTGGTAAGGCTCTTGTGCCCACACTCGCAAAAGCCTGTTGCAGCGTATCAATAACCGATAAATTCGTTTCCTGGCCTAATAAATCCACTAATAAGGCAATCGCCCGGGGGTCTTCATTGCGTGCTAACGCTAAAATAACTGATTTACGTTGCTCAAGAGGGTCCGGTGAGGTGGCGGCTAATTGAGTCACCAAAAACTGAAACTCTTGATTTTGCTGTTGCTGAGACTCTCGCTGATCGGTTTTACTCTGAATATAAACTTGAGTCCCGACAAAAGTCGCCAAAATTACCGTCATGCCGGCCAAGGCAATCACCAGTAGGGTTGTGCCTGGGTGTCGCCGCATCCATAACCAGAGATTTGCTTGGGGTTCTTCTAGAGAGGGGCTTAATACAATTGCTCTAACCGGCTCAGCATGATGAGAGTTGCCGTTGTCTCTTGTATAGGCAGCATAATCTGAAGGTACCTCTACCGTTACCGATGGCCTGTTGGGCGATTGGGGGTTACGGTTGGCGCGAGAACCATTTCTCAAACTGTGTCGGGTGTCTATGACTACCGTGTCAGCAATTTGGTCATGGAGAGAACGACGACGAGGGGAGAGTAACAGCAGTCCTCCTTCTAAAAGAATCATCACGCCGCTTAACCCCAGTAGCAGTCCCCCATTGGGAAAAAGGGCGCTATAACGCCAGAGTAAATAAGCGATGCTTAGAGGCAAACCCCACTTACCCACACCTTCTCTTAAAAGGATTTGTAATCCTGACGGTGTGCGCCCGGAAGTGCTGATTACTCGGATTTTTAACCATCTTTTCGGTAAAGTGCGTCCGGTTCGGGTGAGTATATACAGTTGCCATCCGGTTACAGCAAGCGGCATCGCCAAAGCTAATCCCAAAAATACATTGGTTAGCGGAGGCACTTGGCGCGGATTTTCACCTTGAGGAAGGGCAAGAGTTTGAGCGACTTCTTCCTCCACTTTGGCTAAAACGGGATGGAGGGGAACTCGTTGAGAAGAGGAGTGGGATTCGATATAAACAGCGATGCTATAGGGAACTAATCCACTGATAGCGACAAGGTAAACTTCCATTACCCAAGCGGCACAGCGTCGTCCTAGAAACGACATTCCCGCTACGGAAATAGATTTACCAGATGAGTGCCTTTTGCCTCTTTTAATTGTGGGGCTTGCCATAATTTTAGAAGTCAGCGAGTCAGGAGTCAGAGTGAAAAATTTAAGGAAAGCGTCAACAGTTAACTGCTAACTGTCTAACGGTGTTAGTCTCCTTGATGAGGACGGGGAGTCATAAAGAACTTATAGAGTCCATACAAGACGACAGCCAAAATAGTGATACTGAGTAGGGAGGCAACCAGTTTTAGCACACTGTTAACAACCGAGAAGACCAACACAACCCCCACAATGCCCACTACGACTTGTGCCGGTGTAGACAACTTGTTAAACCACTGCTTGAGTTGGGTGAAAGTTTTCTCGAACTGTTTCGGCAAGTTGGTTGGCTGTTCCGGTTCTGAGTTAATTTCCGCTTCCAACTCCTGGAATCTTCTCTCCCAATCTTGATTGTTTTGGTTATTCATAGGTATTTCCGTAAAGGGTCTAAATCAATCTTAAACAGCCCCGAGGACGAATTTAAAATTAACTTGAGAATTTTTTTGAGAGGGGAGAATTGGGTTAAACAGCAGTAGGGGGGGAGCATAGATTTTCTTTAGAACCTCTGACGTGAGGGTTGTTTCTGTTTGTTCCCAATTGTCCCTCAACGAGCTAGGATCTTAAATTAATAGCCCTCATAGATGCTCGATCATGCCAAGAACTCAACGGAACGACAACTTTATTGACAAAACCTTCACGGTGATGGCGGACATTATCCTCAAAATCGTGCCTTTCAATAAGAAAACTAAAGAGGCTTTTGTTTATTACCGAGATGGAATGTCTGCTCAAGCTGAGGGAGAATACGCCGAAGCTCTCGATAACTACTATGAAGCTCTGAAATTAGAAGAAGATGGCAACGACCGCAGTTACATCCTCTACAATATCGGGATTATTCATGCTAGTAACGGGGAACATGAGAAAGCTTTAGATTATTACCATCAAGCCATTGAGCTTAATCCTAACCTGCCTTCAGCCCTCAATAATATTGCTGTGATTTATCACTATCAGGGAGAAAGAGCCAAAGAACAAGGGAAAGAAGAGGAAGCCGAGGCTTTCTTTGATAAGGCGGGGGAATACTGGAAACAAGCTATCCGTCTAGCTCCCAATAATTACATTGAGGCCCAAAACTGGCTCAAAGTGACTGGACGTTCTGAAATGGATGTCTTTTTCTAATGATTATTTGTGTCGGTTTATGGTGGCTTTTCATGAACTCCCTCATCTGATCAACTAACTATTGACAAAAACATAATGATAGATAAGGAACAAGTTAGAAAAATTGCTCATTTGGCGCGCTTGGAAATTACGGCCCAAGAGGAAGAACAATTTACCAGTCAATTGAGTAGTATATTAGAATATTTTGAACAGCTAAGTGAGTTAGATACTACTGATGTTCCTCCGACCACTCGGGCCATTGAAATTACCAATATTACTCGTCCGGATTTGATGAAGTCTTATGCGAGTCGTGAAGAACTCCTCAAAGAAGCACCCGAACAAGAAGGAGACTTTTTTAAAGTCCCTCAAATTCTCAGTAGTGACGAAGAATAAATCGTAAAATTGGAGACATGAGAGGATTGAAACAAATAATCCTCTTTTTACTCCTTAATTCTCTTATTTTGTCAAAATTTTTCTAAATATTTCCTCGAGTTCGTCTAACAATTCTGGTTGGCTCTCTCTAGATAGTACGCTTATTCTATAAGCCTTGAGAAGTTCAATAATAGTTATGGCTTCTTGTGAGTCTATGCTGTCTAAATTAATGACTAGAGATGTGTTTATGTCATTCGGTTCAAATTTCTCTAGTCCGTTGCCATATTCTCGTCTATTATCTTGAAAGATTTTTTTAGAAACATCGGTCAGTAAATAGGCAAATAATAAATCTTCTCGATTAGCTGATAGGAAATTTAAATAAATACCATGAAAAGTAGTTAAATTTCTAATTTTAGCTTCATTTTTGATAAATCGTAGCCCATTACGGTTAAATACTGAGACCCAAAGCGGCGCTGGTGAACGTTTTTCTAGAGAATACCAAGGATTTCTGTGACTGGTTAAATATTTTTTGTGTATCTTATTGATTTCTCCCAGTTCAATATATTTTTTTAAATGCTCATCTTCTAATTCGGTAGCATTAAGCACAAAAATATTTTTATTTTTTGCTTTCAGTTCTTCAAGATGTTCAAGGGTAAAAAAAGGCGAAGTTACATCATTAGCTTTAGTGATACAGGGTAATAAATATTGTTCGGAGATGTGATATTGTTTTTGTTTTGCGGCATTAAAAGTAAAATATTCATTAGCGCCT
Organism: Gloeothece verrucosa PCC 7822; assembly: GCF_000147335.1. Lineage (NCBI taxonomy): Bacteria > Bacillati > Cyanobacteriota > Cyanophyceae > Chroococcales > Aphanothecaceae > Gloeothece > Gloeothece verrucosa. The sequence continues at coordinate 5,237,306 of NC_014501.1, read as the reverse complement.
GTCGCAATTCCTCTGATTACTTTTCCATACTGGGAAAATGGCACAAGATTTTTAAAGTTTAAAGACTGTTGAGTTTGATAGTACAAACGCCATTTTTTTTTCGGTTCAATTTGGGAATAGCTGAATTTTTTACCGATTAAACTCTGAGGATAGTTAGCAAGTAAGGTGGGTAATTTTTCTAATTCAGCAATAGATTTAACGGGGATAAATTCTAGGGATTGAGCATTTCCATCATTGGCAAAAAGTAAAATACTAGAAGTGGTAACGACATCATTAAATATAGTTTCTTGAAAATCCAAAATCAGGATATATCTAAGTTTGCCATCTTTTAAAAGATACTCTTTTATGCCTTTTCCATAATCCGAGTTTAAAAATTCCGAAGGGACAATATAGGCGATTCTGCCATTCGGCTTGATTTGTGCCAGAGATTTTAATAAAAATAAAGTATATAAATTGGTCAAGCCGCTTAAAGTAATCCCTAATTTATTCTCAATTTCTTTTAAACTATTTTTGTTATCATAACTATGAAATTTCAAGTAAGGAGGATTGCCAATAATTCCATCATATTTTTTATCCCAATCAGTAAAGAGATAGTCTTGGTTATACAAACTAATATTGTCTTTTTCGATTAACTGTTTAGCTTCTGTAAAAATCCAACGATCAAGCTCAAAACCGCTAATTTTTATAGGGGTATTAGTCTGGTCTAAAATCGCTCTAGCAAAGACTCCCAAGCCAAAAGCCGGGTCTAGAATAGTTTGACAGTCGGGATTTCCTAAAATCCATTTCGCCATAAAGTAGGCGATGGGATAAGGGGTGAAAAATTGAGCATATTTTTTTCGATGTTCTAAAGAAACCGATTTACAGTATTCATTTTCAGAAAAATTTTTATCAGGAAAATTTTGCATATTTTTAATGATGATCAAAAAGTAACATAGCACCTAAGTACCTGGACAAAAATAAAGTTAACTGGGGTCGGGAACTCGTTCCCGACTGTGAGGTTAGGGTGACCTCCTAGCACAAGCGACTGTGCGTAGCGCGGAGCATCGTAGGGTGTCGGGTGTCGGGTAATTGTAGCCATTTTACAATTCTTTATATAGAGTGCTTTATTTATGTCCGACTACTTACATCTATATTTAAGAGTTATTCTTGAAACAACCTTAACATCTGATTCCCGCCTTTTTGAAACTCATAATTAGCCATTTCAATGCGGCTTTTAATTCCCATTTTAGCCAAGGCTTCTCTAACAGGTTCAATATGAGATGAAACTTGGCGACCGAGGGTAAGTAGAGGAAAAATCCGCACTTCTTGAGCCACTCTACAGAGTTCTTTTAAAGATTCTATATGAAACTCTACAGACAATAAATCCGAATATAAAAACAACAAATGAGAACATAAAGCTAACTTAAATTGACCCGACTCAAAAGGTAAATGGGGTAAAGCCGCCGCTTGATAACGTCCCTCTTTTCTTCCCTGTTCATAATCTTTGAGAAAAATTTCCAAAGCTTTAACCCTATTTTGGCGTAAATCTTCAGCATCTCGGTGATAACTCCAACTCCAATTGTCAGGAGTAGCGGCAACTTGAGCAATAATATTATCGACTACTTCGTCAAATCTTTGTTGAATTTCGCTTTTAGAGAACTGATAAATCGGATCAATAGAAATGACACTATAACCCTCTTGAGTCATTTGAGCATTAAAACTAGCAGGACCGTCTCCACATCCTAGAATTACCTGTTGGTAATCTTCCTGAGACAGATTGAACATTAACTCATACTCTTGTCTAGAACGTCCAAAAGGTACAATTTCTCCCAGTTTAAGGCTCATATCAATCAAAAACTTACCTAATTTTTATATAGTGTACAATACAGCCAAATTTGATCCAGTATTAATTTAATTGTTTTTTTAATTCTTCGATCGCTTCAGCCGCTTGTTTTAGGGATGCTCCCGAACATTTACGATAGAGTTTAAGAGCCTGTATGGTTCGCCGTTGACGCAGTACCTCTAAAATTTGCTCTCTTTCTGACTCTGTAATCTCTCTGGGTGGTTTTGGCTCCTTTTGCGATAAACTCATTGCCATTCCCAACCACATCCCGACTAAAAAAGCGATGGCTACTGCTACTATTACTAAAATCAGACTAATCATTATTTCAGTGATTTATCTAGGTTACCCTCAAAGATATTATGTGCCGCATTCAACCTTTATCATAATTGGAGAGTCCCGAAAAATTTTAATGGTCACTGAAAAACTCTTAACCGGCTTAGATGCTCCCCTCCTTTATGCTATGTATCTCGATCAACCCATGCGAGATCATACTTTGTCTCTTTAGAGCGGGGAGAAGTCAAGGCTAAACGTATCGTTGCTCACTTTGGTCTAGAAACCCTAGAAATCATCGAAAACAAAATTAACAAAATTTTTCAAATCTGCAATATTTACTGTTGCTAAAATCCGGTCTTCATTAAGTTTAAGGGATGCTCTCACGACGGCGGCGGGAATTTTTCGGATTTGTTTAGTTACTGTAGACTAAAATTTAGTTATAAAATTTTAAGAAATTTTGAGTAACGATGAATGACAAATCAGCTTTCAGTTGGGAACAAGCTAAACAAGTTGCAGAGAAAGTCCTCTTTGAGAATTTTCAAGAATATCTTAAAGATGTTGAAATGCAAGTTTTACAAGGAGCTTGGCAAGGTTTTACTTATGAAAAAATGGGAGAAATTTATCATCTTTCTGTTAATTATCTCAGAGGAGATATCGGGCCTAAATTATGGCAAAAGCTTTCTATTGCTTTAGGAGAAGATGTTAATAAAAGTAATTTTAAAGGGGCAATGGAAAGAGCATGGGCCAAACAGCAGACTCGATTAAGTAACCCTAACACGACTGTCAAATTGCCAACGGTTTCATCAGTAACAGACTTATCCTTTCCGGAGGGATCAGTTTCTTTAAATTCCCCTTTTTATTTAGAGCGAGACTTTGTAGAAGAACTTTGTTATCAAACTGTTATTAAACCGGGTTCTCTGATTCGGATTAAAGCGCCAAAGCTGATGGGTAAAACTTCCTTACTAACTCGAATTATAGCATATTCCCAATCCCATAATTATCAAACTGTGTATTTAAATTTGAGCAGTGTAGAGCGCAGTATTTTAACCAATTTAGATAAGTTTCTACGCTGGCTTTGTTTAATGGTTAGCCGTCAGTTAAAAATCGAAAATCAGTTAAATAATTATTGGGATACAGATATTTTAGGAAGCAATGATAATTGTACGGTCTATTTTGAAGAGTATTTGTTGACAACGATCAACTGTCCTTTGGTATTGGGATTAGATGAAGTTGAGCGAATTTTTACTTATATTGATGTAGTTGAAGACTTTTTCGGGATGCTAAGAAGTTGGCATGAAAAGGGAAAAATTTCTCCCATCTGGAAACAACTGCGCTTAGTGATGGCACATTCTACGGAATGTTATATTCCTTTAGATATGAATCAATCTCCGTTTAATGCTGGAGTCCCTATAGAATTAAAGGAATTTGAGCAAAAGCAGGTAAAAAAATTAGCTGATCTTTATGCCCTCAATTGGCATGAGTCTCAGGTAGAAAAATTGATGAAAATGGTGGGAGGACATCCTTATTTAGGACAGTTGGCTATGTATCAAGTGAAAGCCAATAATATAAACCTAGAACAGTTATTACAACAAGCTTCTACAGAATCAGGGATTTATAATAATCATTTACGCCGACAGTTAGAAATTCTCAAAAAAAACTCAGAATTAGCTGAGGCTTTCAAAAGGGTGGTTAACTCATCAGAACCAGTTGAGTTAGAGTCGATACAAATTTATAAATTACATAGTATAGGATTAGTGCAACGACTCGATAATATGGTAATACCTCGGTGTAATTTATATCGAGAGTATTTCCGCCGCGTTTTATAAATGTAACATTAAGAGAGTAAAAGGTAAGGCAAAAAAATCAGGAATTGTTCCCGAAATTGCCGATTCAGTCCCGACAAAAATCAGAAAAAGTCAGGTCATGAATGTAAAAAGTCTGGAAAAGTCAGGTGAGGGTCACCATCTGTAAAACGAAAAGCTAGGATGAGATTAGAAATTATTGTTACTCCTGCCTCGTGAAGGAAAATTAAAGCCCGTATAAATGACACCAAATCAATCAAAATTTGAATACCAAGTAGGAGGCAGCCTTGATAGTCAAGCGCCTAGTTACGTAACTCGACAAGCTGACTCGATATTTTATGAAGCTTTAGTGGCGGCAGAGTTTTGTTATGTCCTTAATTCCCGACAAATGGGTAAATCTAGCTTACGGGTGCGGACAATGCAAAAACTACAGGCCCAAGGAACCATCTGTGCTTTTATTGATTTAACCGGCATGGGAAAACAAGAAATGACCCCAGAACAGTGGTATGCCGGTATCGTTCAATCATTAGTCAGTAGTTGTCAACTTAATTCTAAAATTCAATGGCGGACTTGGTGGCGAGAACGACGAGATCTATTATCTCCTGTACAGCGTTTAAGTTTATTTGTCGAAGAAGTATTATTAGTCGAAATCAGAGAAAACATAGTGGTTTTTATCGATGAAATTGATCGAGTTCTCAGTCAAAAATTCTCTTTAAATGATTTTTTTGCCCTCATTCGCTTCTTTTTAGGACAACGAAATATTAATGCTGAATATAAACGCTTAACTTTTGCCCTGCTGGGGGTAGCCACTCCTAACGATTTAATTCAAGATAAGACACAAACCCCCTTTAATATTGGCAAAGCGATCAAATTACAGGGCTTTCAACTTCACGAAGTACAACCTTTAATTAAGGGGTTGCAAGGAAAAGTCGATAATCCTAAAGCTGTGATGAAGCAAATATTAGATTGGACGGGCGGGCAACCCTTTCTTACCCAAAAACTCTGTAATCTTGTGGTCGATGAGTCAACTATTAATAATTTTTTCTCAGTGGAACAAGTGGTCAGGTCACGTATTATTGAAAATTGGGAATCTCAAGATGAGCCGGAGCATTTAAGAACGATTCGAGACAGAATTTGTTACAGAAATCAAGCAAAATTAAGCCGACTATTAGGACTTTATCAAAATATTCGGGATCAGGGAGAGATTGCCGCCGAGTTAAGTCCTGAACATCTAGAATTACGATTGTCTGGGTTAGTAGTAGAACAACAGGGAAAACTAAAAGTTTATAATCGTATTTATGAATCTGTGTTTAATGAAAAATGGCTACAAGAAAAATTATGTCAGTTACGTCCCTATGGAACAGCGATCACCGCCTGGTCAGCGTCAAATTGTCAGGATGAATCCTATTTATTACAAGGACAAAGCTTACTGGATGCTTTAGCTTGGGCATTGGGTAAAAGCCTCAGTGATTTAGATTATCAATATTTAGTTGCTAGTCAAGATTTAGCCAAACGGCAAGCGCAATCAGCACTTCATAACATTGAAAAAGCCAGCCAGTTTTTGGCCACAGCAAGGCAAAAAGCCAGAGAGACAGTTAAAAAACAGCGCATAGCAGGGTATTGGCTCGCTCTAGTTGCCATCGGTGTGACTATTCCTATACTACTGCTACGTAATAGCGGCTTGCTGCAAGAATTAGAATGGGGAATGCTAGATCAATTTTTTCGTTGGCGACTTACAGAACCCATAGAAAAACGAGTCGTCGTTGTGACTATCGATGAGTCAGACCTTAAAAAAATCGGAACATGGCCTATACCTGATCTTAGTTTGGCTCAAGCAATTACTAATATTAAAGCCCAAAATCCTCAAGCCATTGGTTTAGATCTTTATCGAGATTTACCCGTAGAACCCGGTCATAACAATTTAATTAAATTATTTCAATCAACGCCTAATTTATTTGGCATTGAAAAAGTCGTAGAAAATCCAATTGCTCCTCCTGCGATTTTAAGTGAGCGTGGACAAGTGGGTTTTTCTGATGTCGTTATAGATACAGACCGTAAAATACGCCGCGCCTTGTTGTCTGTGAGGCTCTCTGATAATAAAGTTCGCTATAGTTTAGCCCTAAAACTCGCCTTAAACTATCTAGAGGCTCAAGGAATCACTGAGAAAACCCTTGATAATGATCCCTATACTATCCTTTTAGGCAAAGCAACCTTTAAACGCTTTGAAGCCAATGATGGGGGTTATGTTTGCGCTCAGTCAGGAGGCTATCAAATATTACTCAATTTTCGAGGTTCTCAGGCGGATTTTTTAAATTTTTCGCTGACACAAGTGCTTAATAACCAAATTCCGCTTAATAGTTTCCGCTCTCGCCTCGTCCTGCTCGGAACAACAGCCCAAAGCATTAATGATTTCTTTTATACCCCTTACAGCAGTAATTGGTTTAATTCTCCTACTCCTATGCCAGGGGTGTTTATTCATGCTAATATTATCAGCCAAATCATTAGTGCTTCAAAAGATGGGCGGCCTCTGCTGCGGGTTTGGAAAGAGCCTTTAGAATGGTTATGGATTTTTGCCCTAGCTGTATTGGGAGCCGGGATAAGCTGGTGGAATAAATCTTCTGTGGTGATGGCTATAGGTTTGTTGCTGATCAGTATAGGGCTATTTGGGTTAGCCTATATCTTGTTTTTGCAAGGTTGGTGGGTTCCTGTGGTTCCCTCGAGCATGACATTCCTGGCGGGTGCCATCGCTTTAGTCACTATTGCCAATAAACAACTCGACAAACTTTTATTGCACTACACTTTGACAGAACTCTTAGAAGTTTGCCGAGAGTATCCAGAGGCAGGCCACATAGCAATTGCCTATCTCAAACTGTCAGAAAGTAAGAAAAATCAAGCTTTTATTGATAAAAAGCAAACTAATATTTAAAATTGCAATTTTTCATTTGAAAATGACTCCAATCCAACAGAGGTCAGAAAGTTAGCCCAGATCTGTGTCATGGAATATTGATGAGATTGAACTTGTCTAGCTTGAGCAAGAGCCACTAGAGAATCATACCAAATTCCTTGGTTACCATACCAAGCCGCTTGCATTAGGGGAGTTTTTTCGGCTAACTGCTGAGAAGTTGAGTTAGGAAGATCCACTCGGCGTACCCATGAGGCAATCATGGGATCGTTAGGTCCGGGCCTTTCTCCGCAAACTAATACAACAGCCCACTGATAATTTTTGTTGACTTGTAGAGGCGGTGTATCGTCAGAAGGCTTTATTTTGATGATTCCTGCTGATTGAGTTATGGGCAAGAAAGTTTGAGAATAGTGCTTAATACCCTCTTCTTTGATGCTTAAAACAATTTGTTTGGCAGAGGTTTTTGGCAGGTAAACCAAAAAAGTCGGACGTTCTGCTCCTGTTAAGCCGTAGTTGCTATTCGGTACAAGTGCCGCTAGAGACAGTTTACTTGATGAGGTGTCAGGAGTGGTGAATTGCGTCAGATCTTGAGGACATTGCCCATCCTGACGTGAGCCTGCGCCTGTCGTTTTATCAGGTTTTCCTTCCTTGGGAGGAGGGGTGAAAGATACTTGAGTGATAGGATTGATAGTAGGTTGATGGTCAATCCGGTTGGTGGATGACTGTTGAGTCTTGGACGGTGCTGGCCAAGAATGATTTATAGGCTGCTTATTTACGCTAGTGACACGAATCGTCGATTGAGCATTTATAGAATTAGTCCCTACTAGCGACCATCCTATGGTAATTATAAAGAGTAATTGTTGGTTCTTTAGCATAGGTGATTTTTAGGATTAGGATGGGAGGCATTATTACTAATTTTATCGTTAAATATAGCTTCCTCATCATCATGAGGTAAATCTTTGCTATGCTACAGGTTGGGCGCATACAACATTAGCTGAACCTCACAACTACATTTGATCGACAATGCGGAAAATTTTTGCCGGTCTTATATCGGTTTTTTGCCACAAGAAAAGGGGGTATGGACTGTTAAATTCCAGACAAGCTTGAGCCGGCTTGCAATTTTATCCCTTTTGCGACAGAAATAGAGGCAATCATAGTAAATTATTTTAAACCCCGCCAGAGGGTAGAGTCTGATTAGAAAATTTTAATCGTTATTTGTCCAGCTAATGTCGAATATTTGTCCTAAAAAATTAGTTTATTTGATTTTTTTGCTAAAAATAGAGGTAATGCCGGTTTTCGCTGAGACATATCCTCAAAAAGCTTTAAAAAATGAATTTTTATTTTTAAATTCAACAATCTTGTCTCAAAGTCCTAACCCTATTCCTTCTAGTCCCCCACAACACCCCAGTCCACAACCCCTACCAGAAGTTCCTCCAAAGAGTCCAACGCCAACGCCTTCTTCTTCTCCTTATCCCTCCAACATCCCTGGAACAATTACCGTGAGTCGGTTCGAGTTTGAAGGCAATACGGTATTTAGCAACGAAGAATTGGCTAAAATAACTGCCCCATTTACGAAGCGTCCCCTTACCTTTGCCCAACTGTTGCAAGTCGAGGCGGCTGTGACAAAACTTTATACTGACGCTGGATATATTAATTCAGGTGCAATTATTCCAGCTAATCAAATTTTAGCCGCACAAGGAGCCATCGTCAAAATCGAAATTATCGAAGGAGGAATTGAGGAAATTAATGTTACCGTTAAGGGGCGGCTCAATCCTGATTATATTCGCTCTCGTTTGAAAGTGGCGGCTTCTAAACCCCTCAATCAAAACCGTTTACTAGAAGCTTTGCAACTATTACAACTTGACCCTTTAATTAAAAACATATCTGCCCAATTATCTGCTGGTTCTCGTGCGGATTTGAGTATTTTAACCGTTAAAGTTACTGAAGCAGATACTTTTAATATGGAATTATATGGGGATAATAGCCGCATACCGAGTGTAGGGACTTTTAGGCGAGGAGTTCGTCTTAATCATCAGAATTTAATCGGCTTTGGCGATGGGTTGTCTGTAGAATATCTTAATAGTGATGGCAGTGATAATGTTAACCTCAGCTATATCATTCCCGTTAATCCTCGTAATGCGACTGTTATTTTGTCAGGGGGAGTAACAGACTCTAAAGTCATTGAAGAACCTTTTAACGAATTAAATATTACTAGCGATGCTCCCTATGTTGAGTTAAGTTTTCGTCAACCTGTCATTCAAAATCCTACTCAAGAATTGGCTTTTGGAATAACTGCATCGCGGCAGGAAAGTCGAAGTAAAATTTTCGGGGTAGAGTTTCCGCTTTCGCCCGGTGCTGATGAGAGAGGAAGAACAAGAATATCTACACTACGGTTGTTTCAGGAATGGACTCAGCGCAGTCGTCAAGAAGTCTTGGCTGCCCGATCGCAGTTTAATATAGGGGTTAATGCTTTTGATAGCACTATCAACGATCAACCTCCGGATAGTGAGTTCTTTGATTGGCGAATACAGGGGCAGTATGTGCGGCTTTTGGCGGCTGATATGTTATTGGTGCTTCGTTCTGACTTACAGTTGTCAGACAGTCCTCTAGTACCCTTAGAGCAATTTCCTTTAGGAGGATTGTATAGTGTCCGAGGTTATACGCAAGATTACTTATTGACAGATAAAGGGTTTTTTGCTTCGGCAGAAGTGCGGCTGCCTATTTTGAGGGTAGAAAGCATCAAAGGCCTGTTGCAAGTTGTGAGCTTTCTCGATTTTGGCGTGGGCTGGAATACGGCAGATAATCCGATTCCTACCCCAGATAATAATACTCTAGTAGGTGTGGGTTTAGGTTTGCGTTGGCAGATGGGGGATAAGTTGACGCTTCGCTTTGATTGGGGTATTCCTTTGACTGATGTGGATTATCAAAAGAGGTCTTTGCAAGAGCAGGGTCTTTATTTTTCGGTAAACTACAATCCTTTTTAAACCTCACTTTTCCTGACTTTTCCTGACTTACAGATTTTTGGGGGATTATTAATTAATCAAATACCTGATTTTATCCCATTGTTTTCTTGATGGATTATTCATAATATTTATACAGATGCACCCAAGTAGAATTCTTGAAAAATCAAGATTTTTATCCAGAAAAATTGCTATTAAGCTCAGTGAGAGTAGAGATGGAAATTATGTTACTTATAGATCTTATACAAAAAAACAAATTGATGAATTTAGAAAATTTAACTATAACTTGAAACCCGTTACTCAAATTTTATAGCCATATCAGCTTTAAAAGTCAAGCTTAGTTATCAATAAAAACTGCTTACAACGAATTTTGAGCCAATAATCTGGCGGCTAAAAAAGTTCTTAGAGGGAAAATAACAGCTTGCCTTCCCGACAGAATAGATAAAATTCGTTACAAGTCGAGACAGTGTTCTACACGGTGCTATTGATAATTAAGCTTTTTCTCCGATTCGACGGCTATATTATTCCTGCGGATGGAGGTTAAATTTAATAAATGTTGTGAAGTTTACAGGCCCAGTAGTACAACACTAACTATACTGATAAAACCCTCCCTTATGTCAATACCGCACCGCCTCCTCTTGGCTCTCTACTTTAAAGTTATATAACTAGACTTTTGTCAATATACTTAATATTTTATGAACCAATCACATACAAGTGACCTGCTTAACTCTTTAAAGCAAGAGTTTCCAAAAACTTGTTTCCTTATTCCTAAGATTGCTCGAGAAGATCAATATAGTCTGACTTATTCTCCAGCCGTACAGGCCCGCAACCCGAGTTTAATATTAGATCATCTGGGTATAGAGCAACTGCAAGAAACTATGCCCAAAATCGGATTAAAAAATTTAGCACAAATAAAATCTTCTCTAAGAGACGAAGCCGGCAGTAGTCATCCGGAGATCTGTCACCGAGAGAGATTAATTACCCGTCATGATAAAGGAGTGTATATTGGGCCAGATGTACTGGGCAGCACTACGGTTTTTTTTCGTAACGAACAAGAGAAACAAGAAGCCAAAAATGCACTAGCAAATCGATATGAATTCATCGATGATTTTCCGGTGTCTGTTCTAACCCAAACCCAAGAGGCGTTGACTGATAGCTCTAACCCTGAAAATCCCTCTGATATTAGGCTAAGATTGCTTGAAGAAAGTGGTATCCCTACAGCCCATCGAAACAAGATTAAAGGTGAAGGAGTTTTAGTGGGTGTATTAGATACTGGAATTGATGCCGATCATCAAGAATTTTGTGACAAAAGCATTTGCTATAGTTATATTCCCCTTAATCCCACTGACTCAAGTCCTCGTAATGTCCGAGGTTTTGATACGGGAGGACACGGAACTTCTATCTGTGGTGTTATAGCTGGCAAGACCCTAGGTATAGCACCTGAAGCAGATTTGTATGTAGCTTCTGTCATTGAAAGTGAAACCCATACCACTACCTATCTTCGAATCAGAAAAAGCCTACAATGGTTGATGGAACACTTCAAGAGCGACAACAATAAAAACAAACCGGCTGTAGTTAATCTGTCTATCTGCTTACCCTCCTCACCTACTCCTCCAGACATTCCTAAGCAAGAAATACTGGAACTGTATCTCAAGATTTTAAGATACGACCTCTATCAAATGATCCAAGCGAATGTAATAGTTATAGCTGCCGTAGGAAATAACCCAGACAACTTTACCTACCCAGGTGGATTCCAGGAAGTTTTGGCTATAGGAGCAGTAGATTATCAGCACCAATTAGCGGACTGTTCCGGAAGCGGTTGCGTCAAGGACGAAGAAGGTCAAGAATATAGCAAACCCGATCTCATGGGTTATGGGGTTGATGTGTACTCGAGTGTTGAAAGAGACTACCAGGGCCAGTCAACTTACAAGGGCCAGAGTGGTACAAGTATCGCTTCTTCCTATGTAGCAGGTATTGCAGCCCTTTATCGCTGTCAAAACCCAACACTTAGCGTAGATGCAGTGAAAACTCAAATTTTAACCAATGTCATCGGCCTCCCTCATATCTCTGAAGCCAAAAGCGGAAAGGGATTAGCTAGATTTGTTCTACAGTAGAGCCACAATTAGAAGGAATTAAACTCATGAAAGAAAAATCTATAATCAAATCTGCTTGTTCACTTGTTTTAGTATTTTTATTGGCTTTATCCATTATTGTTATTGCACCTGGGGTTGCCTCTGCCCAAAATGCTCCAGATGACCCCATAGCCATTTTAAACCAAGCTCAAGCCTTTAAAAGCGAGGGCAATACAGTAACTGCACAGGCTTTGTATCAACAGGCAATTGAGGAAGTAAAGTTAAAGCAACATATCCATGTTCTAATTATAGCCAAGACCGAGTTGGCAGAGATTCTAGAACAGCAGGGAAAAACAGCAGAAGCCGAAAAATTGCGAGAAGAGGCAGAAGCGGCAATAATAGCACTGGCCATTAAACCAAAGACAGCAGGAATATGCGGAGAGTGTACAACGCCCACAAGAAAACCAGGAGAGAGATCCGGAGGACTATGCGTACAATGTGGGCCCTAATATATGACTATATTTCTGTTAAATGCGTGACAGCTTATGATACCCATTAAGCCGCCCTACTTACAATTAGGTTTCACCCTGTTTTTGACAGGGGGACTTTTTTTTGATTATTTCGCTAAGACTGACTTAGTTCAGGCACAAATTACCTCAGATGGAACAGTGTCCACTCAAGTAACTAGCTCAGATCACCTAAATTTTATGATTACTGGAGGCACTCAAGCCGGAAAGAATCTCTTTCATAGCTTTGATAAGTTTTCTATCCCTACAGGGGGTTCAGCTATTTTTGACAATGCTATCAGTGTTCAAAATATAATTAATCGAGTTACAGGTAAATCTATTTCTCATATTGACGGTTTAATTCAAACCCAAGGAAGTGCTAACTTATTCCTCTTGAATCCTAACGGGATTATTTTTGGGCCCAATGCTCAGTTAAATGTTGGGGGATCTTTTATTGCCAGTACAGCGAGTCAGATTAATTTTGCTGATGGTAACATTTTTAGTGCCACCGATCTTCAAGCCCCACCCCTGCTAAGTGTTAGTATTCCCATTGGTCTGCAATTTAGAGAAAAAGCCGCAAATATTATCAATCAATCCAACGTTAACGATGGGTTTGGACTTCAAGTCTCCTCCGGCAACACTTTAGCTCTTGTTGGTGGCGACATATTTCTAGAGGGAGGGAATTTAACAGTTCTAGGAGGAAGAATTGAACTAGGAAGCATTTCTGCGCCGGCTGTAGTCGGCTTAATCCCTATCTCTACAGGTTGGGCGTTAGATTACAATAACGTGCAAAACTTTCAAAATATTCAACTGTCTCAAAACTCTACAGTTAAGACATTCCTTTATCAAGGTAATGGAGAAATTCTTTTAAGGGGCAAACAGATCACCCTTACCGGTAATTCGGAATTACTAAACTTTAATTTTGGAGAAGACCCAGGTGGCAATATAAGTCTCATTGCCTCTGATTTAGTCGCTGTAACTGAAGATAGCAATATAAGAACAAGAGCATTTGCCGCAGGAGCATCTGCTAACATCATGATCAACACCAGACGGTTATTAGTTAGCAATAACGGTGCTTTTATAGACACAGCTACTGAAAGTGATGGACGTGGAGGGAATTTGAGCGTAAACGCCACTGAATCTGTGGAGGTCGACGGAGGGTACTACTACAATGGCTTACTCACTAAAACTTTTGCCGGTGGTGATGCAGGAGACTTAAAAATTCAGACCCAGAGGTTAATCCTGCGAAACGGGGGTTTATTATCAAGCTCAACCAATGGTTCAGGGAATGGAGGAACGATTAGTATAGATGCTTCTAAGTCTGTAGAAATTAGTGGCCTGGGAGTATTCGTGACTCAAGTCATTGCCAGTGGTATATTTGCCTACACAGCAAATGTTGAGGCAACAGGCAACGGTGGCATCATCCGCATCAACACCCAACGCTTGACCATTTTTGATGGGGGAGTGATATCCGTCGTTGCCGATAAGGGAAGTACCGGTCAAGCAGGAACGATAAATATCAACGCCTCAAATTTAGTGCTTGTCAGTGGTTCTGACAGTGGTTTGCTTGCTAAAAGTGAAAGTCCCAAAGCGGGGGGAAATTTATTAATCAACACTGAACAATTAACTATTCAAAATGGGGCACAAGTTAGCGTCAGTGCTACAGGAGAAGGCGCTGCCGGCAACCTTCTTCTCAATGCTTCTTCTATCGACCTCAATCATGGGATTCTTACTGCTGAAACTAGGTCAGGGGAAGGCAATATCAATCTTCAATCCCAGAACATTATCTTGCGTAACCAGAGCGAAATTACGACCAACGCGACAGGAAAAGCCACTGGCGGAAATATTACCATTAATACTGATGTCTTAACTGCCTTAGAAAATAGCGACATCACAGCCAATGCCGAAGACGCTAGAGGCGGAAGAGTAACCATTAATACTCAAGGAATCTTTCGCAGCGCAGACAGTGATATCACCGCTCGCTCTGCTCTGGGCCCGGATTTTAGCGGCACAGTAACCCTCAACCTACCAGATACAGACCCTAACCGAGGCATCGTCCAATTATCAGAAACTCCCGTCGACCCTAACGTTTTAATTGCTCAAAACCCCTGTCAAAAAAGAACAGAGAGTCAATTTACCATCACCGGACGAGGCAGTTTACCCCCCAGTGTCAATCAAGACCTTAGCACCTCTGCGGTTCAAGTGGGATTAGTGGAACCGACTTCAACCCTCTCCACTCAAGAACAACCCCCAAATTATTCTCATTCTGCTACTAACCAAAAGTCTGTTGTCCCTGCTCAAGGTTGGGTCTTCAACGACCAAGGCCAAGTTATTCTCACTGCATACAATCCCAATATTACCCAACCCGAGCGCTTACCCCCAAAATCCGAGAGTTGCCCAAACAAGTAATTAAATCTATTATTATTCTGTTACATTCACAATTTAAGCCAAATTTCAAGGGATTCTTAAACAATCGAAACCAAAGTGGATAATCAAAATTCTAGAAAGCATCATCAATTCAGGAATCTGGTCAACAAAAAACCCAGAAGCCGCTTGTTTATGCTGGCAGTTTTATCCTGTATCCTCGCCCTAGCAATGCCCTTGCTGGTGCCGCAAATTTCCCCAGCAACTCCCCCCCCTCAAACGACTCAAAACCCCCTAGAGCTAGTACAACAAGCCGCTCAATTTTATCAAGCCGCCTCTTTTGAAAAATCTGCTACCCTTTGGCAACAAGCCGTCAACGCTTTTGCCGCCCAAAAAGATCCCCTCAATCAAGCAATGGCCTTAAGTAACCTGTCTTTAACCTATCAACAACTGGGAAAATGGAAAGAAGCCAATCAAACCATTAATGAAAGCCTGAACCTTTTAATTGCCGAAAAAAAAACACCTGAACAACAACGAATCAACGCGCAAACTTTAGACATTCAAGGACAATTACAACTCGCCACCGGACAGCCGACTCTAGCCCTAGAAACATGGCAACAAGCCGCCCATAGTTATAAAACCCTTAATAACCCAGAAGGAGTAATAAAAAGTCAAATTAACCAAGCCCAAGCCATGCAAGAAGGGGGACTATATCCGAGAGCTTGTGAGACTTTATTAAAAGCGCTAAAACTGGATAACCAAGACTGTAATATTTCACAAGAAAATTTACAAACTTTTCAACAAAAGCCGATTACTTACCTAAAAATTCTCGGCTTACGTAGCCTGGGAAATGTCTTACGAGTCTTAGGCAAAACCGAACAATCACAAATCGTATTATTAACCAGTGAAAAATTAGCCCAACAAATCGGAGACACTCAAGAGCTTGCGGCTATATATCTGAGTTTAGGCAATACTGCTCGTGCCTTGGGCAATGAAAAAATTCAAAAACAAATCCCAAGACAGCCACCAATAATTTTCAATCAATCGCTCGCCTGTATCCCCAGCGAAAAACCCTTAACAGCCGCCGAATTTTATCAGCAAGCAGCCGCCTGTTATCGTCAAGTACAATCCTTTACCTCACCCTCCATAAAAATACAAGCAAAGCTAAATTTAATTAGCCTATTAATTCAGACTCAACAAGGGGCGGAACTGCCCACTTTATTATCTCAAATTCAATCAAATATTGCCGCTTTACCTCCTAATAAAATAGCGGTTGATGCCCGTCTTAAATGGACTCAAAATTTAATCTGTTTAAAATCACAACAGACTCAGGATAAATTAATCGCTTTATCCCCGCTTTTACAGCAGTGTTCTTTTCAAGAAAAAATTGCTCTTAACCCTGAATTTATAGAAAGCACATTTCTTCCTTCTTGGCAAGATATTAATCAAATTGTCACAGAAGCCAATCAAATCGCTCAACTTTTAGGAGACAAAAAAGCACAAGCCAACTGCCTGGGCTATTTGGGGGCCATATATGAACACATCGGTAAATTAACCCAAGCTCAACAGTTTAGCGAACAAGCTTTACAAGAGATTTCTAGCTATACATTTCCGGAAATTTCCTACCTCTGGTATTGGCAACTGGGGCACCTCTATCAACTCCAGGGAAACACTAAAAAAGCTGTGTCTAGCTATACCTCAGCCTTTGAAATCCTCCAATCTCTCCGTAAAGATTTACTCGCAACTAACGCAGACATTCAGTTTACTTTTAGAGACAATGTAGAACCGCTTTATCGGCAGTTAGTGAATTTATTATTACAATCAGACAACCCTTCCCCCGAAGACCTTAAACAAGCTCGTGATATTATTGAAGCCCTCCAGGTAGCCGAACTGAACAACTTTTTTCAGGAAGCTTGTTTAGAAAGCAAACCTATCTCTGCCGACCAAATCGACCTCAAGGCGGCTGTCATCTATCCGATTATTTTACCAGAGCGGCTCGTTGTGATTTTGTCTGTAGCTAAACAGCCGCTACGCTACTATTCCACATCATTCTTGACCAGTTCTAATCCAACAGGCGAGATAGAGGCGACTTTTGATGATTTATATGCCACTTTAAACCCGTTTATTGCCACCTCAGAACCCCTCAAACCCTACCAACAATTTTACGACTGGTTAATCCGTCCAGCACAAGCCGAATTAGAAAAAAATAACATTAAAACTTTAGTATTTGTACCTGATGGGATTCTGCGAGGTTTGCCTATGGCTGCCCTTCATGATGGTCAACAGTATTTAATTGAAAAATATAACATTGCCTTCACTCCTAGCTTACAACTTTTTTCACCCGGCTTGCTTTCAGCGAAAAAATTAAAAACGTTAGTTGGCGGATTAACTGAAGCGCGGCAAGGATTTCCGGCTCTACCTGGCGTTCTACAAGAAGTTCAAGACATTAGGGAACTTGTTGCCAATGAAACCCTCTTAAATCAAGATTTTACCCGTAAACGCCTACAACAAGCCATAGAATCCAGCCAATTTCCCATCGTTCACCTAGCAACTCACGGTCGGTTTTCTTCCTTGGCAGATAATACCTTTTTGTTAACTTGGAATGAGCGTATCAATGTTAAAGATTTAGATCAATTACTTCTAGAACGAGAGCGCTATCAGCAAAAGCCGCTTGAACTATTAATTTTGAGTGCCTGTCAAACAGCATTGGGTGACAAACGGGCGGCTTTAGGACTGGCGGGGGTAGCGGTGAGATCTGGGGCACGTAGTACCTTAGCAACTCTTTGGGCAGTACAGGACGACTCTACGGCTGAGTTAATGGCACAGTTTTATCAGAGATTAAACCAACCTAATATGACTAAAGCGGCTGCACTCCGTCAGGCCCAACTTTTACTATTGAGATCGCCTCAATATGAGCATCCTTTTTATTGGGCGGCTTTTGTCTTAGTGGGCAATTGGCTTTAACGCGGAGGGGTCAGATCATTTTAAGAAAGCTTTTGGTGTGATGGAGAATAGGGAGGACGTGCGACGTGAAAGTATTTTTTAGGCAGAAAGCCGAGTTTTTTGGCTCATAATGGGCGAATATTAGCTTTTTTCAACAGTTACAGTCCCTGGGAATCTCTCCTCCCAGTCCCCACGTAAAAGGGTCATTGACCCCGGTCACGCTGGTAGTAAGTAATGAAACCAGTTGAAACTATCGGAGAATTGACAGATTTATTCCCTCAAGCGACCCCAGAAATTCGAGCCACTTTAGACGCTATCTTTGAGCTAGATAACGAACCCATGTCTTTTTCTTATCACCCCAAGGACGGGAGAGCCGTATTTTTCTTCTAACTTGCAGAACTTGTGATAATTTCTCCATCCTCTTACTAGGGGGGCTAATTTCTTAGCTTTTTCCGACGCACCATAATTCGAGCAGTTGACGATAGCTTTTACCTTCTTACGGAATGTTTTAAAATTGTCCGAACTGGGGACACATCTAAATTTTCCGTTGCTTTGCACTTTAAAATGTCATCCTAGAAAATCGAAGCCGTCTAAGGTTTTAACCCTTTTCACATTGAACGAATCGCACTTTCGTATTTAGTAGCGCGGATGCTCATCGCAATGCCTTAAACTCTCATTGTTACTGGATTTTACGCAAAAACGGTTATACAGTTGGTCAGGCAACCAGCAAGCTTGAAAAACTCTCGATTAGTGCTAAAAATGAATTGCTCGCTTCAGGAAGCAGGGCTTAATTTTAATGACCTACCTAACTGGCAGAAACGAGGAGTAGGCTTGTATTGGGAATCTTATCAGAAAGAAGGAGTAAATCCCCTCACGGGAGAGACAGTTTTAGTCACAAGAAAACGACTATTTGTTGACATGGAATTACCTAAGCCGGGAGTTTAGTACCGTCAAAAAGTTGTAAATTTCCTTTTCGTTTACCCTGATGCTCGACTGGTAGTGCTGTCTCGAACTGGCCGAAGAGATAGCCCATTGCCTCAAACTGGGTGGGAGATTTAGGCGGCATAAAGGGAGGCTCGATGACGGATTGAGACATTAATAAAGTAGCGGCACGATTCAATTTTCAGTGTAACCGACTGACCACTAAAATAGGAGTCCGTGCGGCGGCTACCCAGTCTTCGTCTTGTCGCACGGAGTTGAACACACCGATGAAGGCAACTGCTAGATAAACGATATAGAGCGCCCGTAGGGTGTTGAAGACTAGGGGTATAGCTGCACCCGATGAGGTAAAGGTCGTGTTGAAGAATTCCTCGGCATTCTGGAAAAGATGACAAATGCGAGTTATCCCAATGAAAGCGGATTGGGAATAGAACGGCAACTCATACAGCAAAATAAATGTTCTTGGGTATAGTCTCCACTTCCTCGAGCAAACTGACGAATAAACTTCACAGCATCTACATATCCTAATGCGTTAACGAAAGCGTTAATTCCTTTTCGAGTCAGTTCAACTGGAGCCATTTTAGATTACCTTTGATATAAAAAACGAGCAAAGTCTAAAACTTCTCGCCTGTGTTCGTCTGATAAATGAAATACCACCGATGCTACTTTCTCCGCCAGAGATAGCCATTGCTTTGTTTTAGCTTTCCAGACTACGATAAATTGTTCAGAAGATAGGGGACATAAAGCTAAGGTTTCCCCATCGGAATCGCTAAACTCTACTTCAAATTTACCATTCTCATAACATTCTACGATCGCTCCCTGTTGTCCTGCTTTAAGCTGATAATCAGGTAAGTCCCTCAAAAGTTCAATGACATCAAATAATTCTGGCTCAATCATGATCGTTTCCTCACATATAGGGAGACTAATTTAGCGATATCACTATCAGGCTGTACTATCCAGGCAGTTCGTACTATCTCCTGCATTCCGGGTTTAATCCCTTTTATTTCTAAATCTACCTGATAACGTTGTCCATGTTCATCGGATATTCCTACAATAGCCTCAGCTTCAAGAACTTGAGTGCTAATTTGTTCAAGAAGAGTTTCATAATTTTCTCTGGTAAAACCGAGATGACGTTGAAACATTATCGCTTTGTCTGCTCCTTTGCATAAGAGATAAAGGAACGAAGATCACGGGATAAGTCGGCGCGACGGATGGTTATTTGTTCGTCGGGTACTTCGGGGGTGAGTTCGTCTTGCAACAATTCGGATTATTAATCGCTTCTAACGTTTTTGGGGCTTGGTTCTGATGTCCTTTAAAATCCGATAATTTTATATATGTTCCTAGTTCTTCTTTATTGGCAGGTTTCTTTAACGTAAAAGTACAAACAGGAATACAAGCAGGTTCAAAGGCATTGTATTCTAGCTGAATCAATGACGTAATAGTAAAAGAGTTTAATATTTTTTCTCTTAATTTCTCGTAGCTAGAAATAAACATCCAGACAAACGGCGTAATTAACCCAATATAACTGTTTTGATGAGTCCATTGATTAATTCGTTCAATGAACATAGCAAACACATCAGATTTAGCATCAGGATAATAGGTTCTTCCGTACTTAGTGTGCTAAAATATTAAAATTTAATTCTAGTATTTTATTTGGCTAAAATTAAATATGAAGAGATTATTGACATCAATTTTGATTATAAGCGCGGAACGGCGACGGATAAGACGCAATCACAAGAATAACGGCGCAAAAAACTAATAAGGTGAGATAATGAGGAAAATGGTTTTAGCTTTAAGATGACACAATGGAAAATGAAATTCAATTAACACCGGAACAAATTGCCAAATATCGTGCTGAGTTAGCGGATAATCCTGACGCTTGAGCCGCGCTTGATGTCATTGAAGAATGGGAGGGATACTTAGCGGATGCGGCTGAATCTATTGCTACTCGTAACGGTATTGAAGGAGTAGAAGATAATGCTGATTTCCGTTGGTTTGTTATTGTTCTTAATAAATGTCGTGATTCTATTTGTCAACCGAAGTATGAAGCTTTGCGAGAAAAATATTTACCCGCACTTATTCCTACTTTAACAGAGATGGTAGCAGTATCTTTTATGTGTCCGCCGGGAGTAGCAACACTGTTATCAACTGTTGTGATTATTTATATTCAAGAGAAAGGAATGGATAAGTTTTGTCAAAATTCTTCTGACTCTTAAATCCCTGTTGCTATAAATGCTGTCCAATAATAGGGATTTTCAAAGGGATAGGGTTGACGTTTAACCGCAGCTTCTAATAAGTCTTGAAATTTTTTTCTATCACGTTTACTCGGAAATACTTGAGCGAGTAATTGCTGAAAATTTTCGCTCTTTTTAATTCTCGCTAATCTTCTGCTGCTGAGGTTTCTTAACCATGTTTGAGTGTTATTCAAAACAATAGCAATACTTTCTTTATCGCGGATAGAAATTCGTTTAAGACTGTGATAAAATTTAGTCATAAATAAAGCTGTTGCTAGGGGATCTACTGTCCAAAGAGTGCTAACTACACTAGAACTCCCTGCAAATAAAAAACCACTTGGTAAACCAACATATTCATCACTAATATTATCGGTTTTACTTTCTATTATACCACTTTCACAAGCCGAAAAAGTGACTAAGCGGCATTCTCTTAAATCAAGTTTTTCAAAGACTTCTGCTAGGGTTAGGTTAGCTGATTCTCCTAAGTTACCTTCTGGATCTGCTAACATTAATGCTGAGTCTCTAGGGGAGTCATTATTAAATTTGCCATGACATGAAAAGTGAAGACAATGGGAGGCTTGTAATTCTTGACGACGGTTTTCTAGGGTTTGTTCTGAGGCTTCTAATTCACCAATAATAATGGTTTTTTCTGCCTCAAATCCTTGACTAATTCTCTCTATTTCTAAATTTGCTCCTAAGAGGGGTTTTAGTCCTTTTCTGGTGGGGTTTTTAATGGCAAAAAGACGCTCAAAGTTTTCACGCTGTGATGATTTTACGAGTTTTAAAAGTTGGCAACTGGGAACATATACTACACCTTTAGAAAAGCGTTGATAGAGAAATTGTCCATTTTGTAAGGGTAAACAATGAAGGGGAATAATATGTAAAAACCAATGGGGAATTATGATTAAGCGATTGCAAGATAGGGGAAGGAGTTCTAAAAGTTCATCAATCTGGAGAATTTCTGATAGTTCATTTAAACGATAATTCAGAGTTTTAATCCACTCGGTTTTATTATTTTCGTATTCCTGCCGGTAACTATTAATCCAATTAATTAAGCTCTCTCTATCTTCGGCTGAAGATTGCCAAACTTTAATCCCTGTTACCTCACTCTCATCCAAATTCCCGCCGGGAGCAGGGTTAGGGGGGTTCAAACCTTCAGCAGTAACAATAAACACCATAATTCTATCCCTTGCAATATACCATTCTAAAATAGCAGTTTGTTGATTAATTAAGGATTGAATTTCACTTAAAGGAATATTTTGAACCTTTTGAGTTAAGCTAAAAGTCGGATCTATGGGGGTTATTTCACGGTCAATGAGTTGATTTAATTCTTGTTTTAAATGATTGAGGTGAGTATAGTCATTTAAGATGGGTTGTTTTTGTTGATCTAGGGTTAAAATTACTCCCCTATTGCGGGTTTGTTCTTGGATGGCTAACTGTTGTTCTTCCCCAATAATGGCACGACGGAGGCGATCTAATTCGGTAATAATAGTTTGGGGGATATTACCTTTAGGATAGATATCTCGTTCGGTAAGCAATTGGACTAGATAGCGGGTTTTGCTGCGTTCAACGTATTCTAAAGCGCGATCTTTTTGATTGAGGTTGAGATAGGATTGAACTATGCCATGATAAACATCCATTGCATCGGAGAGGATTTCTTGTTGTCGTTGGGGGTTTAAGGCTTCGAGTCGGGTATTTTCTACTGCTTCGATGGCTAAGTTGTAGCCTTTGATGGCGGTTTCCCAGTCTTCAATCAGGTTAGCAGTATTTCCTAAGTTTCGTCCTGTTACTAAACAGTTTATCGGAAAAGCAGTCGGGGTATAAACTTCTAAAGACAGGTGATAAGCTGCGATCGCTAACTCTAGATTATCTGCCCTTTCCCCAAGAATGCGATCCAGATAAGCAGCACCCAGATTATTTTGTGATCCTGCCCATTGTTCAGGAAAAGCTTCACGGCTTCTTACTTCTAAAGACAGGTTTAAAGCCACGATAGATAACTCTAGATTTCGGCACTTTTCCCCTTTGATACGATTGCTATAAGCGACACCGAGATTATTTTGTGATCTTGCCCAATCTTCAGGAAAGGCTTCACGGGTATATACTTCTAATGACAGGCTATAAGCAGCGATGGCTAACTCTAGATTATCTGCTCTTTCCCCAAGAATGCGATTACTATAAGCATTCCCCAGATTATTTTGTGTCCTTGCCCATTCTTCTGGAAAGGCTTCACGGGTTAATACTTCTAATGACTGGTTTAAAGTTGCAATAGCTAACTCTAGATTTAGTCCCCTTTCCCCAAGAATGCGATTACTATAAGCTAACCCCAGATTATTTTGTGTCCTTGCCCAATTTTCAGGAAAAGCATCACGGGTTCTTACGTCTAATGACAGGTTATAAGCTGCAATAGCTAACTCTAGATTATCTGCTCTTTCCCCAAGAATGCGATCACTATAAGCTAACCCCAGATTATTTTGTGTCGTTGCCCAATTTTCAGGAAAAGCATCACGGGTATATATTTCTAAAGACTGGTTTAAAGCCACAATAGCTAACTCTAGATTATCTGTCCTTTGCCCAAGAATGCGATATAGATAAGCTATCCCCAGATTATTTTGTGTCCTTGCCCAATTTTCAGGAAAAGCATCACAGGTATATATTTCTAAAGACTGGTTTAAAGCCACAATAGCTAACTCTAGATTCTCTGCCCTTTCCCCAAGAATGCGATCCAGATAAGCAGCACCCAGATTATTTTGTGTCCCTGCCCATTGTTTAGGAAAGGCTTCACGGGTTCTTACTTCTAAAGACTGGTTATAAGCTGTGATCGCCCTTTCTAGATTCTCTGCCCTTTCCCCAAGAATGCGATATAGATAGGCATTCCCCAGATTATTTTGTGTTCCTGCCCATTGTTCAGGAAAGGCTTCACGGGTTCTTACTTCTAAAGACTGGTTATAAGCTGTGATCGCCTTTTCTAGATTCTCTGCCCTTTTCCCAAGAATGCGATATAGATAGGCATTCCCCAGATTATTTTGTGTTCCTGCCCATTGTTCAGGAAAGGCTTCACGGGTTCTTACTTCTAAAGACTGGTTATAAGCTGTGATCGCCTTTTCTAGATTCTCTGCCCTTTCCCCAAGAATGCGATATAGATAGGCATTCCCCAGATTATTTTGTGTCGTTGCCCATTCTTCTGGAAAAGCTTCACGGGTTCTTACTTCTAAAGACCGGTTATAAGCTGCTATAGCTAACTCTAGATTTAGTCGCCTTTCCCCAAGAATGCGATTACTATAAGCTTCTCCCAGATTATTTTGTGTCGTTGCCCATTCATAAGGAAAGGCATCACGGGTTCTTACTTCTAAAGACCGGTTATAAGCCGAAATAGCTAACTCTAGATTATCTGCCCTTCCTCCAAGAATGCGATCACTATAAGCTAACCCCAGATTATTTTGTGTCCCTGCCCATTTTTCAGGAAAGGCTTCACGGGTATATACTTCTAATGACAGTTTATAAGCTGCTATAGCTAACTCTAGATTATCTGCCCTTCCTCCAAGAATGCGATCACTATAAGCTAACCCCAGATTATTTTGTGACCTTGCCCAATCTTCAGGAAAGGCTTCACGGGTATATACTTCTAATGACAGGTTATAAGCCACAATAGCTAACTCTAGATTCTCTGCCCTTTCCCCAAGAATGCGATATAGATAAGCATTCCCCAGATTATTTTGTGACCTTGCCCATTCATAAGGAAAGGCATCACGGGTATATACTTCTAATGACAGTTTATAAGCTGCTATAGCTAACTCTAGATTTAGTCGCCTTTCCCCAAGAATGCGATATAGATAAGCATTCCCCAGATTATTTTGTGTCCCTGCCCATTTTTCAGGAAAGGCTTCACGGGTATATACTTCTAATGACCGGTTATAAGCCGCAATAGCTAACTCTAGATTCTCTGCCCTTCCTCCAAGAATGCGATCACTATAAGCTAACCCCAGATTATTTTGTGACCTTGCCCAATCTTCAGGAAAGGCTTCACGGGTATATACTTCTAATGACAGGTTATAAGCCACAATAGCTAACTCTAGATTCTCTGCCCTTTCCCCAAGAATGCGATCACTATAAGCTAACCCCAGATTATTTTGTGTTCTTGCCCATTCTTCTGGAAAAGCTTCACGGGTTCTTACTTCTAAAGACTGGTTTAAAGCTGTAATACCTAACTCTATATTATCGGCCTTTTCCCCAAGAATGCGATTTCTATAAGCTTCTCCCAGATTATTTTGTGACCTTGCCCAATCTTCAGGAAAGGCTTTACGGGTATATACTTCTAATGACAGGTTATAAGCCACAATAGCAAACTCTAGATTCTCTGCCCTTCCTCCAAGAATGCGATCATTATAAGCTCCACCCAGATTATTTTGTGTTCTTGCCCATTCATAAGGAAAAGCAGTCGGGGTATATACTTCTAAAGACAGGTTATAAGCTGCGATCGCTTTTTCTAGATTATCTCCCCTTTCCCCAAGAATGCGATCACTATAAGCTATTCCCAGATTATTTTTTGTCATTGCCCATTTTTCAGGAAAAGCATCACGGGTATATACTTCTAACAGGGTCTGATAGCCTGTAATAGCAATTTCTAGATTATTAGCTCGACTTCCCAAGGGAAAATTTTTAATATCAATACATAAATTTTGAATCACCCCGGCAATAACTGCCACTTCTTCAGCCTTCCTTTGAGAAAACACATTTCTAGCGTATTGTTGCAACAGTTGGGCAAAGGTATCATCTAATAGATATTGGCGGCGTTCTAGGATAGGATAAACCACCGTAGGATCATCACTCTCATATTCTGCTTGTAAGACTTCTAATAAAAACTCCTGATATTCCTCTATATTGACCACTTGACGGTTGAGATATTGCTCCAACTGTTGCGCTATATTCCGTAACCAAGTGGCATCATTATTATTTCCTTGTTCTTCTAACCCTGTTGCTTTGTTTTCCATCACCTGCAAGAATTGGGGATCAATCAATTCCTGATTAGTTTGCAGAATATTATTGAGTTCCTCATCATTAGCACAAGCAAGCAACTGTTCAATTAAATTAATATAAGCTTGTAATCTGGCTTCATCCATAACCGTCCCCTCCACCCCTAAAACTACCCTTTAAAATCATCATATATCAGCATTTCCCATGCTTGCCATCAGCATCAAGGAAAATTAGGCGAGATTTAGCTAAATTTTCAGTTTTTGGCACTCGCCCTCAAAATTCAATTTTCATGCCTCAAGTCCCCTTTAACCTCAGAAATGACTGTCGTTTGGGGCAATGGAAGGTAGGAGAAGAGGATTATCGTGGCAAAGAAATTGAAATTTCGATGATTAAAGTCGCTCAATTCTTCGGCAATCTCGGCAAAATTACCAATTCATTCTGGTTACAAGTCTGGTTTGTTGCTGCCCCCGGTTGCGACATCCTGCCCAAGAATACCGTCTGTCTAACCTACCTCAAGAAGCGTAGTATCGCTCAATTCTCCCAGAAAGTCACGGAATTGATGGAAAAGAGAGAACCTGCCCTCGGTATCTTTAAAGGCTCATTCCTCAAACACAATGGGGACAAAGGCGACTATTACAGTGTTGCCTGGGATTGGCGCGAACGGGAAACCGAAGAGGAAATGAACCAAATTGAAAATATTGCTGATTTCATGGTCAATAATCCCAAAATGATTGATTTGTCGGTGAATCTGATTCCGATTGATGATTTGTCGATGGATGAAATCGAACTCCTGATGTCCTCTGCTCCTTCAAGCGAGATTTACCCTGTGCTATTGACCCCATGCAAGCAGGGATCGCAGACGAAGACAATTTCTGTAAGTATTTTGAGCGAAAAGAGGAAGAATTGCCATGAAAATTATTAAGTTACCGTCAGGGGGGAAATTTTATGAAACTCCTTGTGGTCTTTTTCCTAGTGTTACGACCATTTTACAAGCAACCATGCCCGAAGAAGGGCGCACAAGGTTGAGGAATTGGCATAAACGTAATGGTTCTGAAGCCGAAAAACTTCGCTCCTTAGCCGCAGAACGGGGTAAAGTGATTCACAAGCTCATTGAAGCCAGATTTAAGGGAGAGGACGTGGAATGTCCCACAGATGTGAGCGAGTTTTGGAATGAGGCAAGGAAAATTCTGGGGGCAATTGGGGAGGTAGTGGCCAGTGAGAAACCTGTTTATCATCCAAGGTTTCAATATGCCGGAACGCTTGATTTACTGGCTCATTGGAATGGCGTTTTAACTTTGTTTGACTTTAAGACCAGTCATCGGGAAAAAAGATCGCAATGGCTAACCGACGCGAAACTTCAAATTGCTGCAAACCCGTACGGCTTATGAATGCCTTTTCGGTGTGTCCATACCTCAAGGATTGATTATGGTCATCACTCCCAATACCGTACAGCTTTTTAGCTTAGAAACAGAGGAATTAGAAGAATATGGAGGAGAGTGGTTAAATCGTCTCCAACAGTATCAACATCTTCCGTTTTACGGACAGCTATTTTCTAACATCACTTAAAAGAACCTGCAAGAGCTATAAAGGTGACTTAGGAGCGTAAGAAACAAATTTTCTCTTACTCTTCTTTTCTTGTTCTTTTAAATCTTGATAAATGGCTTTTAGATCATTGTTGAATTGCTTAGAATGGGCTTCTCTGAACGAAGGAATTTCTTCTACAATTGGATCAGACAACATCAATTTTCCCTCTCTATAAGTTCTTCTGGAGTACAAATTGTTACAGGTTCATAGCCCTTTGAACGACAAATCCGTTCAACTTCTCTACGAATTATAGCATTAGCAATGTGGTTGCAATTCCATGTTAACAGATAATCTATCCCAAAGGGAAGCCTGTAAGAAGAAGCTGAAGTTCTTGTAAGGCTTGATTTGTGTACAGTAACTAATTATTTGTCGTCGTAACAAATTAATGTCATCGAAATGGTGAATGCTTCAAAATATTACGATATAAGCGTTTCAGACAAATTCTAACATCAACTTCTTGAAAAATTAATCTTTAGAGAGATTAACAAATTAACTGTCACTTTCCCGAAGAATAACAAATTAAGTGTCCATTACCCGAAGGGCACTTTTTTAGTTGACTTTAGCAATCTTAACAAATTAATTGTCACCGTCATGGGCTAAAAGTGATACACTATTACTTAATAAACAAATATGTATTAATTGCACACTATTGTTTATGACGGAGAATCTAGAGTTGTCCATATCTCCACCACCTGTCGAGCAAAATCAAGATGATGAAGAGAATGTCATTGTCTCTGAGTTGTCGGATGAAGCCGAACTAAAGATGGAGGTTATTCAGAGGTTGCTTGAACCTTGCGACCGTTTAACATACGGTAAGCGACTTAAAGAAGCCGCCGAAAAATTAGGCAAATCGAAACGCACTGTACAACGTTTGGTTAAGAAATGGCAGGAGGAAGGTAACACCGCTTTAATAGGCACTAAACGGTCAGATAAAGGGTGTTTTCGCATTGATGAGCAATTACAGGAGTTTATTGTCAAAACCTATCAGGATGGCAATAAAGGAAGCTCTCGCTTAACACCGAAGCAAGTTTATATGAAGACTAAAGCAAAGGCGGATGAGTTAGGAATTAACCCCCCTTCTCACATGACGGTTTATCGAGTGTTACAACCTTTAATTGAAAAGCAAGATAAGAAGAAAAGTATTAGAAGTCCTGGCTGGCGAGGGACTCAATTATCAGTTAAAACTCGTGCCGGACAAGATCTATCAGTCGAATACAGCAATCATGTCTGGCAATGCGACCATACCCGTGCTGATATTTTATTAGTTGATCAGTCAGGACAACTTTTAGGTCGTCCTTGGTTAACAACGGTGGTTGATACTTATTCCCGTTGCATTATGGGCATTAACTTGGGTTTTGATGCCCAAAGCTCTCAAATAGTCGCTTTGGCGTTACGTCATGCTATCTTACCTAAGAATTATGGCAGTGAGTATCAATTAAATGAAGAATGGGGAACTTACGGGAAGCCAGAGCATTTTTACACTGACGGGGGTAAGGATTTTCGCTCGAACCATATAAAACAAATCTCTGTTCAATTGGGGTTTGTTTGTCATTTACGAGATCGTCCCAGTGAGGGGGGAATTGTTGAACGCCCTTTTAAAACCTTGAATCTAGAATTTTTCTCAACGCTCCCTGGATATACGGGTTCAAATGTGCAGGAACGTTCACAACAAGCGGAAAAAGAAGCTTGTCTTACTCTACGAGATTTAGAGCAAAAGTTGGTGCGCTATATAGTAGATAACTATAATCAACGAATTGATGCGAGGATGGGGGATCAAAGTCGCAGAGAGCGTTGGGAAGCGGGTTTATTGACTATCCCTGATGTCATGAGCGAACGAGAGTTAGATATTTGTTTGATGAAACAAACTAAGCGCAGGGTGCAGCGTGGGGGATATATTCAATTTGAAAATCTAATGTATCGAGGCGAAAATTTAGCAGGATATGCAGGAGAAAATGTTATTTTGCGTTTTGAGCCTAGAGATATTACAACAGTTTTTGTCTATCAGCAAGAAAGTCATCAGGAAGTGTTTCTAACTCGTGCTTATGCGTTGGATTTGGAGACAGAACAGATGTCTTTAGATGAGGCAAAAGCAAGCAGTAAGCGAGTCCGAGAAGCCGGCAAGACGGTTAGTAATCGTTCTATTTTATCGGAAATCCGAGATCGCCAGAATTTCCCAAAAGCGAAAAAAACCAAGAAAGAACGATACAAAGAAGAACAGCAAAGTCGTTTATCAACGCCAGTTGAAACAACCAAATTGGAAACTGAGGAGGAGGAATTAACCTCTAATTTTCCTACTTCTAAAACACCACAAGTCCAAGTATTTGATTACGAACAGTTACAAGAAGATTATGGGTTTTAAGTTATGACTATTCAAGAAGCACAAATAGTTGCAGAACAATTAGGGAATATTCAATTGACACCAGAGAAGTTACAGGCGGAAATTGGGCGCTTGAACCGAAAAACAGTTGTTACTCTCTCTCATGTAGAAGCTTTACATAATTGGTTGGAAGGAAAGCGGCAGGCAAAGCAATCATGTCGGGTGGTAGGGGAATCTCGCACAGGAAAAACTATTGCTTGTAATGCCTATCGTTTGAGACATAAACCGATTCAAAACCCAGGAAAACCCCCAATTGTTCCAGTGGTTTATATACAAATTCCTCAAGAGTGTGGGGCTAAGGATTTGTTTGGGGCTATTATTGAGCATTTGAAGTATCAAATGACTAAGGGAACAGTCGCAGAAATCCGTAATAGAGCGTTAAAAGTGCTTGAGCGTTGCGGTGTAGAGATGATTATTATAGACGAGGCTGATAGATTAAAATCGAAAACTTTTGCTGAAGTAAGAGATATTTTTGATCTTAAAGATATTGCGGTGGTTTTGGTGGGTACAGATCGCTTAGATGCTGTGATTAAGAGGGATGAGCAGGTTTATAATCGTTTTCGGGCTTGTCATCGGTTTGGCAAGTTGACGGGGGATGAGTTTGGGCAAACGGTGGATATTTGGGAGCGGCAGGTGTTGAAGTTACCTGTTGCGTCTAATTTAAACAGTAAGCGGATGTTGAAGATTTTGGGACAGGCGACAGGGGGTTATATTGGTTTGTTAGATATGATTTTACGGGAAGCAGCGATTAGAGCGTTGAAGAAGGGATTAAATCAGGTTGATTTGGAAACGCTTAAAGAGGTGGCGGAGGAATATAAATAGTGGAAAGTATAGAAATTAAGTCTTGGTGGTTTTTGGTTGAACCGTTACCAGGGGAAAGTATTAGTCATTTTACCATTTTTTACATAATCTCACATTAAGAACCACGATAATAAGAAATTAATGGAGGAGAATTACTATCATCAGGAGTCATATACCGAGTAAAAATGTCAAGGACGTAATTTTCTGATGGTTCATAAAAATTTTTATCAATAATAATAAATTGAGTTTCTTTTAGTTCATTTTTAGCTAGGGAGTACAAATAATCATAAAAACTCTCAAATAAATCAATATTTAATTCTTCACCGATGTTTTTCATTGGTGTATCAATGATCAAAAAACTTGGTAAAGGAAGATTATTTTCTGAAGCAGTTTGATGTACTGCCAAAGCATAACAGACATTTAAAAGAGTTTTTTTACCTCCACTACCAGCATTATAAAAATCCCATTTTAAAGCTTCATCTCCACCTGATAAAATAGAGGGAATCCAAGTTTTGGGATTGATTTTGATACTATCTTCATTATTAACACCAGGAACACCAACAGTCAAAAGAGCATGACGAAAGTTACTTTCTAAAGCCTCAATATTCTGTTCTGCATTTTTAAGAGTAGTTTTTTCTTGATTAATTAAATCTTCAATTCGTTGTTCTTGAAAAAATAATTCATCGGTTTCTCTTTCTAGTTCAGTGATAGCTTCAGTCATTTCTCGAAGTCTGTCTAAGTTTTTTCGCCTTTCTTCATAAGTTGCAATTTTTCTTTCAACCTCTCGAAAACGTGCTAAGAAAGGAGAATCATATTCATTAAGTTCTTGTGAAAGTCGTCTGTCTAAATTATTTTTTTTATCTTGAAGTCTTTCAATAACTAATTGCTGACTAATTATTGATTCTTTATGTCTAGCAACAGATTCATCAAGTTCTACAATTCTTGTTGTTAAATCTTGTCTAATAACTTCGGATTGGGTAACTACCTGAGTATTATCGGGAGAGGGATGCTTACCGCATAAATAGCAAACATCTTTAGAAGAAATTGGTTCATCTATTTCTGTGCCACAAGCAGGACAAGATTCAAATAATATTTTTGATAAAATAGAAGTGGCAGATTTAACTTGAGCTAATTTAAATTTGGCTGACAACAATTCTGCTTTTAAAGATTCCTGTTCTTCTATTTTTTCTTGTAAATCAGCGAAAATTTGTTTTTCATTATTAAGTTGATTACTTAGATGACGAAGATTGTCTCGCAATTCATCAATAAAATGTGTAGCAGTAGCAGTGCTATATTCTTTTCTAAGATTACTTTGTTCTACATAAAACTGATCTAACCTTTGATTAACTTGCTCAATCTCTTTCATAATGTCTAATTCAGAACCATAAACAAATTGGCTAAGAAATTCTTTTATTTGTTTAATAGATTCTTGTTTTACTAATCTCTTTTTTTTAGTTTCTTCTAACTCAGATTCTAATTGATTTAATCTTTCCTTATAATATCCTACTACAAAGCGCATAACATCACGACTTTTAAGTTTTCGATAGCTATCTTCAAGTCGATAAAATGAGGAATCAAGTAAATCTTGTTGTAAGTAACAATACCATAATATATCTCGGAAACTTAAACGTACTAACGGAGAATTATCCTCAACTTTACTCTTACGCACTTTTAAAGGTATAATATCTAAAAAATAAAAGATAAGATCACAATGTTCATATCTAAAGCCAAAAAGTTCGGATTTTTCTTTATCATACCTTATTTGAAGACGCTCTCTTATCTGCGTTAACATTTTTTTTCCAAAAAGTTCTTTATCCTGATAGCTTAAATCATGGACTTCTTGGCAAACATTATTGACTACTGTTATTAAATGTTGATAACGTTGATCGGCTTTTTTTTTGCCAAGTTTTTTAGATAATTGAATCAAACCATATTCGGCTGAAATTTTATTATCTTTCATAAGCTCTATATTATTAAGTGATATACCTCCAGCAGCCATTTTTTTCTCCATAACTGTTGTTCCTCTTGGCAGTTCTTTAAGAGGTAAGCAATTTGATGAGCGCAATAAGTATTGATCGTTGAGAGAAAACTCATCGACTAATTCTAAAATAGTATTTATAGCTATTTTTTTGCCTTGAATAATCATTTTTGTTTTTTCATCTTCAGGATTAGGCTTGAGAATATAATAAGCTTCCGTTGGAGAATTTTCTACAAGTGAAGCAGCATTTAAACATTTATTGATGAGTTCATGAGTAATTTTATTAAGCTGATCATATCGTAACTCTCGCTCTTTAATTTTTGGAACTCTACTTATTAAATCTACAAGTTTTGCATCAATATCCGCAAGTCCTGGTGATACCTCCAGCTTAGTCTTCTGAAGAGTTTTAATAATTATAGCTGATATATCATGACAAGTATTCCCCATTTCTTGGTCTATTGTTTTAATAAATTTTGTTAAATTTATGTCTAATTTATCTAAGTCATTTATATGGCAATTGTTAGCCAATTCTAGAATATAGTTTAAATTTTTATCGGTTTTGTTTGCTTTCCAGAAACCACAGTTAGCAACCAAAACATAATGTAAAAAACTTCTTGGGAACTGAATTTCATGCTCGACAAATTTTTTGATAGACTTATATACCTGCTCATCATTTGCTTGAAAGGGTTGCCCAGAAGCACGAGTTTTTACTTGTAATCCAATAAAAGAGTTATCTTTATGCTTTACCAAAATATCTTCATGATGCTCACAATATATACAGTCAATAAGAGAGCTATCATCAAGTAAAGATAAACATTTTATGGCAGCATAAGCAGCTTGATAACGAAAGCGTCGCTGAGTTTCATCGCCAGGATCATTGGTGCAAGCTATCTCATCAGGTTGCAAATATTGATTCATCGTTAATTCATAAATAAATAAATTGTTGTTGTCATTACTCTGAGCGTAGTTTTTGATGAATCACATCCAACCACACCGGAATTACAGGCAGACCTTGATCTAAAAAAGCGATCGCCACCTTTTTCTCAAAGTCCTTCAACTTAAGTATTCCCACAGATTCATCAAAAACTAACATCAAGCGCTTAAAAATTTTCTGATTAGCAAAGTCTGGTTCAAATTCCTTCAACTGCTGAAGTATCCCAGAAGCCGCCTCAAAACTCAACCCCACAGATAACAAATATTCCATCACTGCCAACTCGACCAACTCCGAACGAGAGTAATAAATACTCCGCCCTGTCCCCGTTGCATTAACCGTTGGGACAACAACGCCCTTTTCTCGCCAATACTGCAACTGACGTAAAGTACACCCCGTAATTTCTGCCGCTTCTTTTGAGCTAAAAAATGTTTCACCCATAGCTCTCATTTTACAAAAAGGGGTTATAATACAGTCATGTTTGTATTAAACAATAATGTTTAATAATCTCATGAGCCAGATTACCATCCACCTTTAATTTTTGAGAGTGAATCAAAGCTGGGGCAAAATCCCTAGGAGTTCCACGAAAGACGTAAAAACTATATAAGGCTTAACTTTAAGCTTTTTTGGGGATGGTTAAGTCCCACTGATGGGGGATAAAAAAGACCAAGATTTTTGAGGTTGACGAAATCAAAATCTAGAGTCTTTAACAAGTAAGGATTTCACTCTCTGAAAGTTTCAATGACCATCCCTACATGGGGTGGGTTGAAAGAACTATTTTTTTTCTAAAATAATGGTGGATTGAAAGGTAAGGCAGAGGTCTGCTTCCCTATCATAAATGACAAATAATTTGTTACAGCGACACTAATTTGTTACCGACGACAAATAATTAGTTACTGTACAATTTGTTTAAGAGGCGACACCCAGATTCGAACTGGGGGATAAAGGTTTTGCAGACCTCTGCCTTACCACTTGGCTATGTCGCCATTTGCACTTTAACGATTATAGCAAAACTTTCCCCCTTTTGGGAATGTCCTTAACCGGATTTTTTTGCGTCTACTTATTAGGCTAAAGACGAGAAAGGCCATAGACCGAACGTTATAATAGGCCTAGTTACCCAGTTTGTGGGAGGATTCAAATTTCCTGTCCTCCTTGCTATGAGAAGATTTGCGCCCAATCAAGTATGAGCAAGATTACACTTAACTCCCTCTCGGTTTTAAAATCGTCCACTATTTTAACCCTCAGTAGCTTATGGTTGCTGTGGTTTCCGGTGGCTGGCAGTGCGCTTTTAGCAAGGGAAGTCAAACAGTCTGCGGGAGGTCAAGTCATTCAGCATTCAACGGTTCCCTCTTCATTTCAAGATTATCATAAACAGTGCTTGGAAAGGGCAACAGGGCAAGGTTTACCTGGCGATGTCGCTAAAGATTTATGTAACTGTGCTATCAAAAAATTTCAATCTCAATATAATTTTAACCAGTTCAGGGACCTAGTTGTCAAATCTCAAAAGGACCGTACAGCCGCTCGTACCTTAACGCAGGTGGGAGAAACTTGTTTTGACCAAGTCTTATACGAATAATTGTCAATAAAAATGAATTTTTCTAACCCTAAACCCACTAGACGAGAACGCTTCAACATTTCCCGTTTGGCGATTCAACATTCTCCTATTGTTATCGGTTTTTGGCTGGCGGTTACTATAGCCGGACTTTTGGCTTTAAGTAGCCTCAAATATGCCCTATTTCCCGATATTACTTTTCCGGTGATTGTGGTCAATGCTCAAGCGCCTGTAGAGACAGTTATTGACACCCAAAATCAACTCACTATCCCCATTGAACAACCCCTAAAAAAAATCGAAGGTTTTCGGGATGTGGGATCTACCACTTACCCAGGGCGAGGAATTGTTAATATTTTCTTTGCGGTTGGAACTCCTCTAAAATCGGCTTCTGAAGATGTAGAAAAAACCCTCGCTCAACTTAAACCTTCTCTGCCTTCAGGCAGTTCTTATGAGGTCATTCCCATTAATTTAAATGAGTCAGGGGTGATTAGTTATGCGCTGCTCAGTGATCAAAAAAGTCTCGAAGAATTAACGGCAATAGCTCATCAAAAAATTATTCCGAAAATTGCTAAGTTACCGGGAATTTTAAAAGTAAATTTGTTAGGCGATACTTCATCAATTGATAGTCAAAAAACAGAAAAATCTTCCCCTCTCACTCGTCAATATCCTACTTTAGTCCGTTTTAATGGTCAAGAAGGGTTAGCCATAGAAGTGATTAAGACAAGTCGGGCAAATACCCTAGAGGTGGTTAGGCAAGTTGAGCAGAATATTCAACAAATACAACCAGAACTCTCGGATGTTCGTTTAGTTTTAGCAGAAACTCAGGCCGAATATATTCGAGAATCTACTCGGGCTACTATTGATGCTTTAATTGAAGCAATTGTCTTGGCGGTTTTAGTAATCATTCCTTTTTTAAGGAGTTTTCGAGCCACTGTGATCGCGTCTTTAGCGATTCCAATTTCTCTGTTGGCTACCTGTATTATTATGGCCATATTTGGGTTTAATTTAGAAACCATTACCCTCTTGGCTTTAGCTTTAGTAATTGGCATTGTGGTAGATGATGCTATCGTTGATGTGGAAAATATTTCGCGGCATATCGAGCAAGGAAAAAGCCCAAAAGAGGCGGCAATTTTAGGAACTAATGAGATTGGTTTAAGTGTAACGGCTTCTACATTAACTATTGCTGCGGTTTTTATTCCCGTTGCTTTTATGGCAGGCCCGGTGGGGAAATTTTTTAAACCTTTTGGATTAACGGTTTCGGCGGCAGTGATCTTTTCTCTTTTAGTTGCTCGAACTTTAACGCCTGTTTTAGCCAGTCGTTGGTTAAAACCGAAAAAGCCCGAAAAAAACGGGCACAATTATCTTGATTCTGGGATCATTAATCACTATCGTCAGTTATTACGCTGGTCACTTCATCATCGTAAAATGGTCATCGGAATTGCTTTGATTAGTTTTATTGTTGGTGTGGGGCTGATTCCGCTCATTCCTAAAGGGTTTATTCCTCCTTTAGATAGAGGTGAATTTAACATTGTTTATACCGCACCTTTGCCGAAAAGACTCCTAGAATTAAAATCTCTTCCCAAACAAGTAGAAAATAATTCGGCTTCACAAGAGGGCGGCTTTGATTGGATTTCTCAATTAGCTAGTTCTCCTCAAACCTTTTTATTAAGAAAAACCCTTCGAGTGGGTAAAGAATTTGAAGAGAGTTTGCAAAAAATTACTGAAATAAAATCCGTTTATACCATTGCCGGTCTTCAAGGAGAACCCACTAAAGGTAAAATATATGTGACATTAAAGCATGATCGCCAATTAAATACTCAGCAAGTGCAAGATGTTGTGCGTCAAAATTTACCTAAACCCAAGGGTGTAATCTTCAGTGTGGAAGATATTCCTTTTATCGAAACAGAAGCCGAAAAACCGCTACAAATTGCCATTAAGGGCGATAATTATACTCAGTTACAAGCGGCGGCTCAAACGTTAAAAACCCGCGTCGAGAAACTGCCGGGATTAAAAGATGTAGCCCTTTCTAACCAAGATGATCAAGCAGCCAATGGTTATAAGCTTGAACGTCTTAATGGACAAGGGGTTATATATCTTAGTGCTAACCTTTCGCCAAAATTAGGTTTAGAAGATGCCGCCCTTGATGTGGAAAAAACGGCGAAAACTATTTTACCTCAAGGAGTTATTTTACAACGTTGGGGCAGTGCGGCTCAAAGTGATGATGTGTTAATGAGTTTTGGCAAAACTTTGGCAGTGGCAATCTTGTTAATGTTACTGGTTTTAATCTTATTGTTTGGCAGAATTTTAGAACCTCTGGTCGTGATTTTATCTCTGCCTTTATCCATTGTCGGGGCAATGTTAGGCCTTTTAATTACTCAGAGTGATTTTGGGATCATTTCTTTAATTGGTTTAATTTTCTTGGTGGGTTTATTAGATAAAAATGCTGTTTTATTGTTGGATTATATTAATCAACTTCGTTCGGCTGGAAAGACAAGGGAAGAAGCAATTATTGAAACCGGAGCAATTCGGTTACGACCTATTATTATGACCACTGCTTCTACTATTTTAGGAATGGTTCCCCTTGCTTTGGGATGGGGCGCGGGATCTGAATTACGTCAACCGATGGCAGTGGCGATTATTGGAGGGTTAATTACTTCTACTTTATTGAGTTTAATTGTTGTGCCTGTGCTTTATTCTGTATTAGAAGATGGATGGCTAAAAATGGTTAAAACTCACAAGTGATAGAGAGGTTAGATACTAGGTCTGTACAGGAGTAATCTAGTTTGAACATCATCAGCATTTTGAGTATAATTTTATCTTGACAAAAAGGTAGTTTTATGTTGATGATTTAAGGTTTTGAGATGAGCAAAATATGTTATTTTTACAAATAAGAAAAAAACCTAATGGATTCTTATTAAATCGACTATGCAAGTCATAAACTTGATGCTTATTTTTGCTCTTGGGTTAGCCATTGCTTTATTCAGTCTGGAAAATACTCAGGTGGTTTCTGTAAATATTATTCCCGGCTTAAGCTATAAACTTCCTTTATCCATTTGCATTGTTGTAACGATGGGAATAGGTGCGGTTTTGGCTTGGTTACTGATGATTTGGATGAAATTACAAGGATGGGTTATTCAGTGGCAAAAACGCAGTGCTTTGAAAGCTAAAGATCAAAAAATCAAAGAGCTTTTAGAAGATGTTGAACAGCTTCAAGCACAAGTCGAGCAACCTACTCGTTATTTGACTACTGCTGAAGCTATAAACGAAGATAATACACAAACCGCAGAAATTATTTCTTGAAAATTACGCTAACCGCTTTTTCCGCAACGAGAGAGAGAATTTAACGAAGCCCGCCGGCGCGGGCTAAATAATTTTTTAGGATTCTACAGTAATATAAAAGTATTATTTTAAGCCGCCAGAAGTTGAAACGCCAATGACTCAAACTCCCTTGAGCAACCTTAATTTAATTTCACTTCCAACACAAGACGAACTTCCCTGTGATGACGGTGTGCCAATGGAAACCCAACGCCATAAAATACAATTAGATTTACTCATTGATGGTTTGCTGCTGTGGTTAGAACAACGGCAGGATGGTTATGTGGGGGGCAATATGTTTCTCTATTACAGTATGGCTCAACTCCGTAATCAAGATTTTTTAGGGCCAGATTTTTTTGCAGTTATTGATGTGCCTAAAGTAGAACGAAAAAGTTGGGTAGTTTGGCAAGAAGAAAAAGCGCCTGATGTGATCATTGAATTATTATCAGAAAGTACCGCATCTCAAGACAAAAACCAGAAAAAGTTAATTTATCAAAATCAGTTGCGTATTCCAGAATATTATTGGTTTGATCCGTTTAATCCTGATGATTGGGCGGGTTTTTCTCTTCAAAATGGAACCTATCAACTCATAGAAACGGATGCTCATAATCAATTGATTAGTCAAAGATTAGGTTTAGCCCTGACTAGATGGTATGGTATTTATAAAGGAATTGAAACAACCTGGTTACGTTGGGCTAATTTAGAGGGAGATATATTATTTACCCCTGAAGAATATCAAAAGCAACGTGCCGAACAAGAACATCAACGTGCCGAACAAGAACATCAACGTGCCGAACAAGAACATCAACGTGCCGAACAAGAACATCAACGTGCCGAACAAAGCCAATTCCAGTTACAACAAATCGTCAAAAATTTACTTCAAACAGGAATGAGTATAGAACAGGTTGCTAGAATAACTGGGTTATCTATATCAGAAATTCAAGAACAGTCTTAAAATATAGCCTTTCTCACTTTACTGAGGTACAAAGTTCTAGATTTTAGGGAACAGGGAACACCGGATCTGGGAACAGGGAATAAAATTTAAAGTGTACCTCACCCAATTGAGAAACGCTATAAATACTCTTGTCTAACCCTTTGCCTAAACAAATTTTACAACAGGAGTTAATTATTTACATGAAAAATTTCTCGATTTTTGAACACAAGCTAGGACAATTTTAGTTGTAATCTTGATACTTACCCCCTAAATTTTCGACAATTGATTTGGTATTAGATACCAACATTTTGCTATAACTATCTCCTTCACTTCCCGACGCACCGATAGAATCTGAATATAGTTTTTGAGCCGCTAATTTAACCCCTGCTTCTTCTGCCACCGCTTGAATCAAGACCGGATTAATGGTCGTTTCAGCAAAAATCGTGGGAACTTTAGCCTTTTTAATCGAATCAGCCAAATTTTTCACCGTTTGGGCACTAGGTTGTTCTTCTGTAGAGATACCAATCAGCGTCCCCGTTACCTTTAACCCATAAGCATGAGCATAATATTGAAAAGCATCATGAGTGGTCACTAAATTGCGCTGATTAGGGGGAATCGTCTGTATTTGTCCTTTGAGCCAACCATCGAGGCGCTGTAACTCTGAGGTCAATTTAGCCGCATTATCAGTAAATTTTTGGCGGTCTTGGGGAGAGAGTTCGATCAACTCATCGCGAATCTTATTCACCATCTTAATGCCATTTTGGGCATCTCCCCATACATGAGGATCAGGAATAGTTTTACCCTGATGCTTTAAATCTAAAGGAGGAACCACCTCACCTACTGCCACTTTTTTGGCTTTTATCCCTGCTGCATTCATCAACCGAATTAACCCAGGTTCTAGGTTATACCCGTTATATAAGATTAAATCTGCTTTTTCTAAAGCCGCACTATCGGCCGGTACCGGCTCATAGATATGGGGGTCTGCTCCGGGTTTAAGTATTCCTTTAAGCGCTATTTCATCCCCGGCCACTCGTTGAGTCAAGTCAGCGATGATGGTACTGGTAGAAACCACCTCGGGTTTATCTGGGGTTTTTTCTCTCCCTTGGGGTTGACAACTACTCAGCAGCAGTCCTAGCACCAGTGCGAAATACATTAAAGGGCTGATTCGTTTTCCCATCCAGGCGCATAAGAATAGAACAGGGGAAAGAGGAGTCTCTACTGTCATAGTTTCTTTACACTTTTTTTCATAATTATCTCATAATTATTTTCATAATTCTTTCATTTTTAGGGTATGCTGATCAATAAAGATGTAATCAAGGGGGAGAGACAGCCAATGTTAGCTCAGTCATCCGGACAAAATCCCAGTATTGATGTAGTCCATCTGGGGGTGTCTTACCGTAGCGTTGAAGCGTTACGAGATATCACCTTAAAGATTTTACCTGGACGCTTGACGGGAATTATTGGCCCTAATGGAGCCGGAAAAAGTACCCTAATTAAAGCCATGTTAGGATTGATTCCCATCAATCAGGGGTCAGTGTTTTATCAAGGTCAACCTTTGATGGAACAGTTAGAACGAGTGGCTTATGTTCCTCAACGCTCCCAGATTGATTGGACTTATCCGGCTACGGTGTGGGATGTGGTAATGATGGGAAGAGTCCGCAAGACGGGTTGGTTTCGCCGTTTTTCGACTATTAGCCGCCGCCGATCCTTAGAAGCTTTAGAACGGGTGGGAATGGCAGATTATCAACATCGCCCCATCGGACAGTTATCCGGAGGACAACAACAACGGGTATTTTTAGCCCGTTCATTGGCTCAAGAAGCGGATATATTTTTCTTTGATGAGCCTTTTGTTGGGGTAGATCAAAAAACCGAAAGTATTTTATTTAATATTTTTCATGAATTAGCCGATGAAGGCAAAGTCGTTTTAGTAGTCAATCATGATTTAGGCAATTCAATTACTAATTTTGATGACTTAATTTTGTTAAATAGACAACTTATTTGTTCTGGGGTGAGACAAATGGTATTAAGGGAAGATAATTTGTATCATGCTTATGACGGTAAAGTGTCATTTTTTAATGCTCAAGCCGCCTAAAATATTCATAATTATCTCATAATGTTCACAGAAGGTTTAAAACAGTTATGGTAAAAGAAGAGTATCTGATTACCTAATTGTGCCTATGTCCCTTCATCACGACCACGATCACGATCATCACCATCATGCCCCTAATTTTAACCGCGCTTTTATTATTGGTACAACCCTTAATATCGGCTTTGTGATTATTGAGGCCACTTATGGCTTTTTAACAAATTCTCTGGCCTTATTAGCAGATGCGGGTCATAATTTTAGTGATGTATTAGGATTAATCCTCGCTTGGGGTGCAAGTTGGTTAGTGAGTCGTCGTCCTACCCCTCGTTATACTTATGGGTTTCGTCGGTCTTCAATTTTTGCGGCTTTGATTAACGGCATTCTTCTATTTGTGGCTTTGACGTTTATTACTGTAGAAGCTATAGCTAGATTAGCTCATCCTGTTCCTATCGCCTCAAAAACCATTATCGCAGTCGCTTTAGTGGGAGTTGTTATTAATGGTATAACAGCCTTTCTTTTTATGTCTGGACGAGAAAAAGATTTAAATATTAAGGGAGCTTTTTTACACATGGCGGCTGATGCTGTAATTTCGTTAGGGGTGGTTTTAGCCGGAATAGCGATAATGGCAACTAATTGGCTATGGTTTGACCCGGTGGTGAGTTTAATGATTGTGGTGGTTATTGGGCTAGGTACTTGGAATTTATTACAAGAATCAGTTAATTTAGCTTTAGATGGAGTTCCATCAGGAATTAATCCTCATGCGGTTCGTACTTATTTAGGGGAATTACCCGGAGTGGTGGCGGTTCATGATTTACATATTTGGGCAATGAGTACAACAGAACCGGTATTAACGGCACATTTGGTGATGCCAACCGGGAATCCGGGGGATGGTTTTTTATCTCGAATTCATCAAGATTTACATAGTAAATTTGGTATTGAACACACAACGATTCAGATTGAAGCCGGGAATTTTGTCGCCCCTTGTTCTCAAAAGTCTTGTTGTGACTAAGTAAAGCCAACAGGCACTCTTGCCATCAGCTACAGGGAATGACTAATGACTAATGACTAATGACCAATAACTAATAACTTTTATGCTAGACCTATTATTTGAACCTTTACAGTATAGTTTTATGCAGCGCTCCCTAATAGAAGCAATTATTGTAGGAGTTATTTGTGCTGTGGTGGGGAGTTATTTAATGGTGCAACGATTGGCTTTATTAGGAGATGCCATTAGTCATTCGGTTTTACCGGGTTTAGCTATCGCCTTTTTGTTGAATATAAATATTTTTGTTGGGGCTTTTGTTGCCGGCTTACTGAGTACCATTGTTATTAATTTAATTCGGACTCGTTCTAACCTCAAAGAAGATGCCGCAATGGGCATTGTTTTTTCGTCATTTTTTGCATTAGGAATTACCTTAATTACTATTATTCAAAAAGACAACAAAATTGACCTCAATCATTTTTTGTTTGGCAATATATTAGGCGTAACGGTAGCCGATCTTAGAGATACCTTGATCATCGGGGTTGTCGTTATTTTAATTGTGGTGGTTTTTTATAAAGAATTGCTCTTTTATACCTTTGATAAATTGGGGGCACAAGCGGCAGGTTTACCGGTGCATTTGTTAGACTTAGGCTTAATGATTTTAATCGGGTTAACCATTGTCGCTAGTCTAAAAACCGTCGGCGTTATCCTGGTTTTATCCTTGCTAATTACCCCGGCAGCCACCGCCTATTTATTAGTTAAACGCTTACATCAGGTGATGTTGTTAGGGGTGGTAATTGGCGTGATATCTAGTATTAGTGGGATGTATCTGAGTTACTTCTATAATTTACCTTCAGGGCCGGCCATCGTTTTAGTGGCATCGGGGCTATTTATATTAGCGTTTTTATTCAGTCCTAGTCAAGGTATTTTAACTTATCCCGCTTCAGCCTCGAATCAGTCTTTACTTTGGCAAGAATTGAAACGCTTAATTCGTTTTCACTAAGCTACAATAGAATTATCAGAGTGCTATCCAACTTTTCCTCCTTGGGGGAGATTACTGACAAGCTTAACTCTTCTTAAAATTATGTTACGGGTTTATCAGTTTGAGCATTGTTAGAACACCATGCTTAGGCCAAGCCTAAGTAAAAAATCAATTAAGAAGAAATCAAATAACATAACATGAATCAACCCGAAAAAAAAGCCGACAAAAAACTAAAGAACACTGAAAGAGATTTATTCTTATATCCTATCACCGGTTATAGAGGTTTATTTTCCCCAGAAAAATTGCTGTTAAACGCCAATTTGCAAGAATTTGCTCAAAGAGTCAGTTATCTAGTGGGACTCCATACCAACGGAAAGTTATCAACGGGAGAAGTGTATAAACAGTTAGATCACCTATGGATACAGTTGCAAAAAAGCAAAGAAGCTACAGGAATTGATGATTTTGAACAGAAATAGGTCACTAATTCGAAAAAATTAGCCTAGTTGCCCCTGAAGTGCAGCCTAGGACTATCTTTAAGCGGTACTTACTCCTTTGTCCCTAGAGTATTTAAGGCGGCTCTTTTTCCCCTTGGCGGGGGCTATAACTAGAGTTTTTTCCACCTACTTAGTTGCGGCAAAAAGGAGCTATAATAAAATATCTTGGAATACAAATAATATATTTGTTCTGATAACGTCGTCTTAAATCTCTAAAATGGAGAAAAAATCGGCTTTATGTGCTTTAGTTTTGCTGAGATGGTTAATCAAACAGACTGTCTTCTCTGGACTCGCTACAAAGGTGATCGAGCAATCATACTTAATATGATCAATGGCAATCTATATACTAGCA
Source organism: Gloeothece verrucosa PCC 7822 (assembly GCF_000147335.1). NCBI lineage: Bacteria > Bacillati > Cyanobacteriota > Cyanophyceae > Chroococcales > Aphanothecaceae > Gloeothece > Gloeothece verrucosa. The sequence goes on along the minus strand of NC_014501.1, from coordinate 5,193,150 downwards.
TGAACCCTCAAATTAACTTGACTGATATAAAAGCCAATTCATCACGAGGCTAGAACTTGCCGGACTCAAAAGAACGACTTGTTCGGATTTCCCTAGCCACTAACAATTTTGATCTTAACCTTTCGCTCAATAGAAATTATCAACCCAAAACCAGAATGAAATCACCAACAGAACAACGCTTTGACTATGTAAAAATTGGTTTAGCTTCTCCTGATAGAATTCGCCAATGGGGAGAAAGAACCCTCCCGAATGGAATTTTGGTGGGAGAAGTCACCAAACCAGAAACCATCAACTACCGGACTCTCAAACCCGAAATGGATGGTCTTTTCTGTGAGCGCATTTTCGGACCGTCAAAAGACTGGGAATGTTGGTGCGGCAAATATAAACGGGTACGCCACCGGGGGATCGTCTGTGAACGCTGTGGGGTAGAAGTAACCGAGTCTCGAGTACGCCGCCACCGCATGGGTTTTATTAAACTAGCGGCTCCGGTGACTCACGTTTGGTATCTCAAAGGAATTCCCAGTTACCTGAGTATTTTACTCGATATGCCGCTACGGGATGTAGAGCAGATCGTTTACTTTAATGCCTATGTGGTTCTCAATCCGGGTAACGCTGGCAACCTACAATATAAACAACTGCTCACCGAAGATCAGTGGTTAGAAATAGAAGAACAAATCTATGCCGAAGATTCTGAATTATACGGCATAGAAGTAGGCATTGGGGCAGAAGCGATCGAAAGATTGCTGCAAGAACTGAACCTAGACGAAGAAGCGGAAAAACTGCGCGAAGAAATAGTAGAAAGCAAAGGGCAAAAACGCGCCAAGTTGATTAAGCGGCTGCGAGTGATTGACAACTTTATAGCGACCGGTTCTCAACCTGACTGGATGGTTTTGACCGTTATTCCCGTCATTCCCCCAGATTTACGTCCGATGGTACAACTCGATGGGGGACGTTTTGCCACTTCAGACTTAAACGATCTCTATCGTCGAGTCATTAACCGCAATAACCGCTTATCCCGCTTACAGGAAATTCTCGCCCCTGAAATTATCGTCCGTAACGAAAAGCGGATGTTACAAGAAGCGGTAGATGCTTTGATTGATAATGGACGACGCGGAAGAACCGTAGTGGGGGCAAATAATCGTCCTTTAAAATCCCTTTCCGATATTATCGAAGGAAAACAAGGGCGTTTCCGTCAAAACCTCTTAGGTAAACGGGTTGACTACTCGGGACGGTCTGTTATTGTGGTGGGGCCCAAACTGAAAATCTATCAGTGTGGACTTCCCCGAGAAATGGCGATCGAACTGTTCCAACCGTTTGTTATTCATCGCCTGATTAAACTGGGAATGGTGAATAATATTAAAGCCGCTAAAAAGATGATTCAGCGTGGCGATCCCCAAGTCTGGAACGTCTTAGAAGAGGTAATTACCGGACACCCTGTATTACTCAACCGTGCCCCTACCCTACACCGTTTAGGGATTCAAGCGTTTGAACCTATTTTAGTGGAAGGACGAGCCATTCAATTACACCCGTTAGTATGTCCCGCCTTTAACGCTGACTTTGACGGGGACCAAATGGCGGTTCACGTTCCCCTGTCTCTAGAATCTCAGTGCGAGGCGCGGCTATTGATGTTAGCTTGTCACAATATCCTATCACCGGCCACAGGGCGACCAATTGTAGCGCCTTCTCAGGATATGGTATTAGGATGCTATTACCTAACCGCAGAAAATCCCAAAGCCCAAAAAGGTGCAGAAAGTTATTTTTCGGACCTTGAAGATGCACTGATGGCTTATGAGCAAAAAATGGTAGACCTGCATGCTTATGTCTGGGTTCGTTGTCAGGAACAGGTGGTCACTGATCAACCCGATGATGAACCCGTGAAAACCGAAACCCTTGAGGATGGTTCCATTGTAAAACTCTATCGACATCGCAAGGTTAGAGAAACGGCTGATGGTGAAATTCTCTCTCAGTTTATCCGTACAACCGTCGGCCGAATTATCTACAATAAGACGATTAAAGATGCTTTAGTGGTTTAAAAGCGCATCATTTTTAAACAAGAGTAAAGGATAGAGTTAAGCTTTATCCTTTTTTCTTTTTTGCCTAAAAAACTGTGCCATATTAAAAATAGGCTGGTCCAAGGAAAGGTTAAAACTTTTTTAAACCCTCAAGTGCCGAACTTGTTCGGTTACTCAATCTTTGTAGAAACCTTGCATTTAACATCTCGAGTTTTAACCTCTTCCCTGCTGCCTTTTACTATATAAAGCTTTATCAGGCAAATACTGTTATGAGTATGACAAAAGAAGAATTTGAGAAATTAGTGAGCCGCTTAGAAATCTATGCTAAAAGTCATCCGAATGAATATAAATTTCGAGTTGGACTGTTAGCCATTCTCGGCCATATTTACATTGTGGCGGTTTTAGGGATTTTAATCGCCGCCATCATCGGACTGATCCTATTAACCATTTATGGTCATTATCTCTCCTCTGCGCTCATTAAACTGATTTTTGTCTTAATGATACCTGTGTTTATTATCCTGCGCTCGCTGTTTAATGTTTTAACCATGCGTTTGCCGCCGCCTAACGGGATAGAACTCCAGCGTAGCCAAGTCCCCTTATTATTTAAACTGGTAGATCACTTAACCTCAACCCTTCAATGTCCTTCCTTTAATCATATTGTTCTTGTGCCTGAATTTAATGCCGCCGTTGTACAAATTCCTCGTTTTTTCCTGTTAGGTCAGGACAATTATTTATTAGTAGGACTTCCCTTGTTACACGCGCTTTCTGTAGAACAATTCGAAGCGGTATTGGCTCATGAATTTGGACATTTATCGGGAAATCATAGTCACTTTCATGGCTGGATATATCGAATGCGCCACACTTGGGGATTGATTTTAGAGCGCTTTGCCCAAAGCCAACAAGGAGGGGTAGGAGGTTTGTTTTTCAGATTTTTTAACTGGTATATTCCTTTTTTTAATGCCTATTCTTTTGTGTTAGCAAGAGCCAATGAATATGAAGCCGATAAATGTGCGGCGCAGTTGGCCGGTCCTGTCTCGACAGCATCGGCGCTGGTTAATGTTCATGTTTTAGGACAGTTGGTAGACAATAATTTTTGGAATGAAATTTACCAAAAAGTTAACGAGCAACCAGAGCCGCCGGTTACGCCTTTTAACCAACTGGAAATTTGCCTCAAAACCGATAGAGAACCCGAAAAAATTCAATTGTGGTTAGAGCAAGCTTTAAAAGCTAAAACCGACTGTGTGGATACACACCCTTGTCTGAGTGATCGCTTAAAGGCTTTAAATTTTGCCCCAGAAGAAGCCGCGCCTTTATTAACTGCAACCCCTGATACAGCCGCACAAGAGTTATTAGGTGAACAATTAACATCTCTGACGGAAGACTTAAACCAACAGTGGAAAACGCTGATTACCTTTCAATGGCGAGAACGTTATACTTATCTACAACAGTCTCGGAATTTACTACAAGAGTTGGAGGAACTCGCTACCACTGATATTCTTTCTGTCGAGCAAATGTGGGAGAGAGCTAGATTAACGGTTGAAATTAAGGGACCTGATGCGGCTATTCCTGTGCTGAAATCTCTGCTTTCTAGCAATGCCGCTCATGCTAATGGGAATTATTTATTAGGGCAAATTTTGATTTCACGGCAAAATGATGAAGGAATTAAATATTTAAAGGTCGCCATGAATAATGAACCTCAATTAGTTGTGAATAGCTGCGAAATAATTTATTATTATTTACAACAGCAAGGACGAGAAATAGAAGCTAATCAATTTCTTCAAGAAGTCCGAAAGCGTTTTCGTTTTTCATAATATAAATCTTTTGACGAATTAATTTCGTGATCGTTAATTATAGCGCTACGCGCTAGGGAACAGGCAACAGTTGATTATGACAAGGTTTTATCTTCTTGCCATGTCCTAACTTTAATGCGTAGTGCTGTAGTTAAAGGAAAGGAGGGCACTACAAGGTTAATTATTGTCGGTTATTAATTTGAAACCGTGCCCACCCTACCCTAGATAAAATGATCAGTTTAACTCATTGATTTTGACTTTTGCCTCTTGCACTATTCCTGATATTGCTTTAATAACTGAGGAATATAATCATAGCCATCTACGCCAATAGATTCTAACATTTTCGAGCGATTTTGTGATAGTAAATTGAGAAAAAATTCCTGACCGACTCGACCTTGAATAATGGTTAATAATCCGGCGGCTTGTCGCCACTCTTTAGCCGAAATTCTTTCTAAAATATACATGGCTAAACTTCCATTATAAACCGCTCGCTTTAAATCATTGAGATGATAATAAGCTTCGGCTAAATAGCTCAGAGTTATTCCTTGAATGTACAAATCCCGCACGAATTGAGCGGCTTTAACGCCTTTTTCCAAATATTCACAGGCAAGACTAGGCTGATTAATCACTAGATAAGCAATTCCCAAACTATTGTAACAAAGGGCTTGACTTTGGTAATCTTCTAAGCGTTCTGCTAATTGCAGACCTTGTTGTAAATAGCTTATATTTTGTTCATACATTTCTGCGCTCATTTGCTCTGTAGCTTGAGCGGCTAACACTTCACTATAGCCTAAATTGGCCAAGGCATTTGCTTCTCCTAATCTATCTCCACTTTGACGAGCTAAAATCAAGGCGCGTTGACTATAATTAATGGCGGCTGCATAATCTTTTTGAGCAATACTATTACGACTGAGATGATTAAAATTAGCAATTTGACAAAGGTTATCCCCAGACTCTTGAGCAATTAGAAGGGCTTCTTGATGAAAAGAATTTGCTCGCTCATATTGTCCTAAAGTCCGTTGAGAATAGCCCAATATAGTGAGTATACGTGCCTTTTCTTGAGTGCCTTGTACTTCTCGTAAAGGTTCACTGAGATAATTCAAAGTGTCGCGTAAATTATCTCCCCAGAAGGAAACAAAAACCCCCCCATAAAGAGGAAAATCGGGTCGCTGGGCAAAGGTTCGTAGAATTTGTAACGTAATTTGAAAACAGCCTTTTGCTAGTAATTCGCGAGTATTAGAATTGAGATTAGTTGCCTGTTGTAACCCATTGGATAATTCACACCAAATAACGGCAAAAGTGAGCAAGGTAGCATTAGATAATCTTTTTCCCCAAGTGGCACTATAAGGCTGTTGATCAAACCAAGCGATTAATCCCTGTTGTAATCCTCGCAGAATTATGACTAATTCTATCCAACTGCTGAGGTCTTGAGTCGCTCCTATTCGGATTAGTTCAGTGGCCGATTGATTCGAGGCTTGTAATTGAAATAATTGTTGAGGAAGAGGGCTATTGATGCGTTTTGCCCAAATTGCCCAAGGGCCTTTTGTACCGGGAATTCCTTCAAAACCTAGAGCTTTATTGCCGCTTTCATAAATCCAACTCACGAGATCATTTTCAAGGTTATGCAAAGATTCTAATCCTTTTAAAAGTCCTGTGCAAAATAAGCGCAATTGATTCGCATCATCCGCATCAGAAATTGAGTGGGCGGCTTGCTCTAAAGCTTGGGCTAATTGTTTAATTTGGTTACGGTTGAGTACCTGAGTTTGATTGAGGTCAAGTTTCTGCACTAAAATGGAAAAACGCTCTGAGCGTGCGGCTTGGAGTAGTTCTTTTATGGCTTGAGAATAAACATTAGTTTCCTGTTTTTCTTTTTGCCATCTTTCCCAGGCTCCGGAAAGGGTGTCTAATGCTCTTAATTGACGGCTGATTTTGGCTTTTTTTGCCTCACTGGTTTGTTCTTGGAGTTGCTGATGGGTGATGCTAAGACGCTCATTGAGACAGCGTTCAAAAATTTCGCCGCTACCCGGTTGAATAGCTTTGACTACCATTTGATACAGTTGTTCTTTTGAGAGAATTTTGCCTTGAAGGGTTGCTGTTATGGTTTGTTCAATAAACTCTTGATATTGCTGTGGTAAGGAAACTTCTCCAGAATTCGACGCTTGATTATTGATCATGATGATTTCTTCAAATGAGTCTATTAAAAGTATTTTAAAATTGGCTAAAACGATCGCTCTGGTGGGTTATTCTGATCAACCCACGCGCCCGAGTTATCAAATTGGCCAGTTTTTGCGAGAAAAGGGTTATGTGGTTTATCCGGTCAATCCTACAATATCTGAGATTGATGGGCAACGGTGCTACTCGTCTTTATCAGAAATTCCAAAAGCGATTGATCTGGTGAACGTTTTTCGTCGAGGAGAATATCTACCAGAAATTGTTGAAGAATGTATAAAGCTAAAAATTAAGATAATCTGGTTACAATTGGGGATTTTTAATGAACAAGCACAACAAAAAGCCATTGATGCCGGAATTCAAGTGATCGTCAATCGGTGCATCCGAACCGAATTAATGCGCTCTTGAGATTAGCTGACTCATCAGTGATTTATGTGGCACCCACAAGGCGAAAAATCAGGGAATTAATGACCGAAAGTGCAAAAGCTCCGAGTATGGCACTCCATAACCCCCAACGTAGTCTAAATCCTTCTACAAGCCAAGCGGCTAATCCAAAAATAATGGCGTTGAGAAACAAGGAAAATAAACCGAGTGTTAAGAGGGTGAGCGGTATAGTTAAGAAAAATAGAACCGGTTTAATAAAGGCATTGAGAAGCCCCAAAACTAAAGCCGCTATCAGGGCTTTTGCCAAACTATCTATTTCAATGCCAAGGGGAAGCCTAGAAATAATTAACAGACTGATGGCAGTAACAATTAAGGTGACAATAAAGGCGGTCATAGCTAGAGAACTCCCAAAAGGAAAGTTTATAATTTACTATAATTAAATCTGTTCGGTGATTTAATGACGAGTTAAATCTACTACTAGAGGTAAATATAGCTGATTTTATCGAAAAGTTTTTCTTTCATTGGAGAGATTTAAACCCATACAAAAACACCAATAATTATTAACAATCCTCAAAATCCCATTTAAAACCCGATGTTTTCGGAAAAATGTGTCCTAAGTGACATATTTAGTTCCCGACTCTTGTTATGGTCCGTTAGAGATTCAGAGATTAATACATCTATCTTCTAAAATACAATGAGATCACTCTCCACTCAAGACACAGAAATAATCGTTTTTCACCCTCGTCTCAAAGAAGACGCTCAAACGGTTTTAGAGATTTTACAGCAAAGAAAGCCTGTAATGGTTAGTCTAGGGAATTTATCTTTAACCGAAAGACAGAGATTTGTCGATTGGGTAACTGGCGGGATTCACGCTATTGATGGTAGAACAGTTTGGATCGGAAATTTAACTTTTTTATTTCTACCTTCTCATATACAAGTGACTGGCAATACTAACAAATACTCGGTTGCACCCAAGCTGAAAGCGAGTTGAAAATCTCTGCCAGTGGTATCTTAGATCTAGGATTCGTGACAAAAATTTAGAAGATAAATGAATCAAATTGATCTTGCTTTTACCTCTGCCTTAGAACAAGCCAAACTGATCCGAGAGCGCCAAATTTCTCCGTTAGAATTAGTGGAAATCTACCTAGCTCGCATCGAGAGGTTAAACCCTCAAGTAGGTAGTTTTTTTCATCTGGCAGCAGATGCCGCTATTTCAGAAGCGAAAGCAAAAACCGAATTTTTAGCCAATAATCAAGATCTCTGCAATCTACCTCTTTTTTTTGGGGTTCCCACTGCTATTAAAGACCTAAACGCCGTCGCCGGAATGCCTTGCAGTTATGGAGTAGCCGCCCTGAAGGATAACATAGTCAATTATGATGATGGGGTAGTGACTCGCATCAAACAGGCAGGATTGATCATTTTAGGTAAAACCGCCACTTCACAATTAGGGTCTTTTCCTTATACTGAACCGCCTAATTTTGAGCCGGCGCGTACCCCTTGGAATTTAGACTATACGGCCGGAGGGTCTAGTGGTGGCGCAGCTAGTGCAGTAGCGGCGGGATTATGCGCTTTAGCACAAGGTTCTGATGGCGGAGGTTCTATTCGGGGTCCGGCCCTATGTTGTGGGTTAGTGGGGATTAAACCGGCCAGAGGACGCATTTCTAACGCTCCTATCGGGGATTTTCAGAGTGGGATTGCCACTAATGGACCTCTCGCTCGTACTGTAGCTGATGCGGCGGCTTTTTTAGATGTGATGTCAGGCTATACAACCGGTGATCCTTATTGGCTGCCGGAGCCGAAAATGTCTTTTTTAGCGGCTACTGGTGAAGATGTCGGTCAATTACGCATTGCTTTTTCTCCCTCTTTAGCGGGTTTTCCGGAATCTGTACCTATTGTTGGGCAAGCGGTAAGAGAGACGGCTAAACGTTTAGAGGAGATGGGGCATATTGTAGAAGAGGGATGTTTTAATGTTGAGGGGTTACTTGAACCTTTTAAGATTGTCTGGCAATCTGGAGTCGCGGCGGCGGGTATTCCTTTAGAACTCCTGTGTCCCCTCAATCAATGGCTAGGAGAACAACAAACATCAGCCGGGCAATATTTGCAAGCGGTACGAACTCTGCAAATGATTTCTCGTTCCTTGGTGGCTTTTTTTCAAGAGTATGATGTGTTGGTGTTACCGGTTTATTTGCATCAAGCTATCCGAATCGGGGAATGGGAAAACTTGCCGCCACAAGAAACCCTAGAAAAAATGATTAATTGGGTTGCTCCTTGTCCTCCTTGTAATGCCAGTGGTTTACCCGCCATTACCATTCCGACGGGGTTTGATGAAAATGGTTTACCGATAGCCGTTCAGTTGGTTGGAGGTGCGGCTGATGAAATCACTTTGATCGCTTTAGCGGCACAGTTGGAGGCGCTTAACCCCTGGAGTCATTATCGGCCTGCTATGGCTACTGCTTAACCATAATAGAAAGCGATTTCTTTTTCTTTTAAGGGAGCAAAACCGGCTTTTGTGAGCAGTTGGTTTAATTGTTCTTGAGGGATGTGCTTTGCTCCTATACGGACAATACGCGAACGCATGGTATTAGTTACGCCACTGCGCTGACGTTGACCTTCAAGGACCATGACTTGTTTGTATAGTTCTAATTTAGCAGAGTCTATGGGGGTACCGTCAAAGTCGATTCCGGCTTCGATGGCGGCATCTACGGCATCTGCTCCAGTAGTCGAGGTGGGTGATGTCATTTTAAATAATTGATGATTGTTAGATTTTATTGTATCTGATAACTGTGATTATAATGATCAATAAAAAATCCTAGTTCATCAAAAAATCAAAGGAATCATTGTTTAGAGATTATTACTAACAATTCCTGACCATTGAACTTTTTTTTCATTGGTTCGCCGATAAGAAAAGAAATACTCAGGTTGCTGATAGGTACAATAAGGCGCGATGGCGATCTGTTCCTCAGCAATGCCTAATGATAGCAGTTGTAATACATTGACTCGTCTGACATCTAATTTAACCCGTCCGGGTTCTGGATCTTCGAGAATGGGTGAACCGGGCATCTCTTGTAAGGCTTTTATAAGGCTTTCTCTGGTGTCTAATTCTTGCCAGTTGAGTAAACTAGACCCGACTTCTAAGGCCACTTCCTGAGACACTTGATACACTTCTCCAGAGATGGCCGGACCAAGAGCAATTCTTAAATTTTCCCGATCACTACCAAAATTTATTAATCGTGAAATTGCTTCGGGAACAATCTTTTTAGCTGTTCCTCGCCATCCTGCGTGAATTGCTGCGGTTTTTCGGGTCTTGACATCGGCGATCAAAACCGGGGTACAATCAGCACTAGCCACCCAGATTGACTGCTGAGGTTGGTCGGTAATGATTCCATCGGCCGGTGGATACTTTTCTTCTATTTTTTCATTTTTAATCGCTGCTTCTATTTCTTTTGAAGTGAGTACGCGCCGGTCATGCACCTGTTTAACTCGATATACAGATGCTCCCGGTTGCAATACCTCGACTAATTCTTCTGGCGGATGAGGATAAAATTGCTGCGTAAAAAAGCCGTGTTGCCAGTCTTGTAATAATGAACAAGTCAAATAAGGCAAACTGTTCCATTGTTGCCAGTGCCAAGCGGCTGTTTGAGTGGGAACTTCAGAAGTAAGGGAAATAGTCACCCGTTTAACCTCAATAATATTTTTTAATTTGTGCTAGTTTTTTTCGTCTTTGCTTTGATGATGCCTTTAAGTTTTTATTAACCAAAAAGCCGCTTAACATTAATTTCGGGTAATGACTCAACTCCTTTTTTATCTATGTTTAAATACACGATCTCTTCTTCCATTTTTTCGATGGCTTTTAGGGGAATAACAATATCTTTTGTCATCCAAAGATGCCCTTCTCGCATAATTAGGTGAGTAATATGACCATTACTCGGTTCGACCACAAATTCATCAACTCGTCCTACTCGCCCATCTATCGCCCTAACTTCCGCACCTCGATGTACGGCAATTTGTCCGGGGGGGATGAGTTCTTTTTCTATGGGCATATATTCTAAGGGCGTTATAGGAATGGCATAAGGCAGTATATAGGGATCACTCAGCAGGGTTTCTTCATAGTGTTCTATCTGAAGCATGGTTGCCAGAGTGTCGTTATCAGGTTTAATATAATGACTTTCTGTAAAGGCTTGCATTTGTGCGAGTTCTTCTTTGCTGCAATTGAGGGTAACTGTGTTTGATGTGGTGGTGCTAATTTTCTCGATAGGAACTATACGCCGGCTAGACTCGGGTAAGTCAGAGTCTTTAACTACTATATGAGTGATGTTTTGAGTGATGGGGTTAATAATGGCATGAGATGATTTGCCACATTTTTCATCACTACACAGCACATCGGCATTGATGGGAATGGCTATTTTGTTATCAGTCATTAGTTATTAGTTATTAGTTATTAGTCGTTAGTAATTAGTCATTTATCAGGAGTTTTTTTAGCTTTCCCTCTATTGCCGGTTCTCTTTTAAAGGGATGGTAATTAAATTTTCGATTTTTTTGATGGTCATATCTCCAGCTAAGTATCCAATTCCTCGATGGAGATGAAGACGAAATTGATGAGCTAATGTTTCTTGATCTGTTCCGAGTCCATCATTGTAACAGCGCATTTTTAAGGCGATCAGCAATACATCGGCCATTTCTCCGCCAAAGACTTGCCAACTCATTTCAACATTGCTGTTAGGCGGCAGAGGCACCGGCGAGGGAATACTCGGTTCAGCTAGGGAACGACAAAAAGCCCAACGACATAAGATATTCCAGTTTTCTATCTTGGTATATCGTTTTAGTTTAATGAGTTGCTCTCTGGCTGTTTGAGATATATGTATTCTTTCTATTGGGCTTTCCATTACTTTTATAGATTAGCTTTGATCAGACGGGCAAGAAAATAGTTGGTCATTTTTGATCCATAAGGCGAGTTCCACCATTGCGAAGGATGACAACCTGTTGGCGCGTTAAAACTATAATCTAGTTCATCACATTTTCGCCATTGATGGTTGTCTCTCCATCCCAGTTGTTCGCCCCACTTTTCAATCAGTTTTTGATCTTTAGCGATGGTGGTGTCTAGGTTGCCTCCCAATTGTTGGTAAATTTTTAGTTGTACGGTAAAACCAAATTTTCCTTGACTGTATTTTAGCCACAGTTTATCGATGACTTTTAAGGATGCCACCGGAAAGTATTGAATATCTTCTGGTTTCAGGTTGTCTTTGTCTTTACCGGTTAGGTCTAATATGATTTTAATGGTTTCTAAGTCGGCTTCAAACCAGTCTCCTTCTAATAAGGCTTTTTGTAATTTTTCATAGCGATAAATGTCTTCTACTAATAATAGAGTTTCTTCAACCCATGCTAAGCGGCTACTCAGTTCTGTTAGTCGGGTTAATTGCAGTTTTATTTCGGCTAGTTGGTTGGAAAGTTCTTGCTGGCCTTCATTGTAGGAATTACTCATTTTTTTTAGTTAATATTTTTTACCAAAAGTAACGATTAGGCTCGATGGTAGTCTGACGTTTAGTTGAGTCATATTTTAGCAGATATTGCAAGGCTATTGCATCGAGTTCTTTCAATTGTTCTATTTCTGTTTTGCCGATTTCTGTATCTGTCGATAGGAGGATGACTTGATGGGATGCTGTGGGAAAATAACGTTCTACTAAGTTACTGCGATGAGATGAGTCTAGTCTTCCTAAAGGGGTGTCAATGGCTACGGGTAAGTTTCTTCCTGATACTCGCGCTAGTCCCCATAAAAATGCTATGGCTAGGAGTTGTTTTTCTCCGGCTGAGAGTCGATGTTTAGGGATGAGTTCGCCGTTGGGATCGTACAGGGAAAGGCTAAAGTTTTGCGTATCAATGGCTACACGATTTACGAGGTCGGTTTTATGGAGTAAATATCTAAAGCATTGGCTCACTTCTCCTTCGAGTTTATTTAATTTTTTTAGGGTTAATTTTTCTTTAAATAGTTGTAGGGTTTGTTTGGCTCTTGCGGCGGCTTTAATTAGGTGTTCGTTGTTTTGATAGTCGATGGCTTCTTCGCTATATTTTTCGAGTTCTTTTTTGGTTTTGTCGCTGCCTTTTTTGGCTTCATCAAAACGCCGTTGACAGGCCTCATAAGCCGCTTGACATTTTCGCAGTTCTTGGTCGGCTTCCTGTAAGGCTTTGTCTAGTTTATCGTACTCTTCGGGAGAAGCGGCTAAGGCTAATTCTTTTTCTTTGCTTTCCATTTCTGTTTCGATTTTTTCGAGCAATTCAACTTGCTTTTTAGCCTGGTTTGTTTCGAGAGGAAGTTGATGGTCTAAAATGTTTGTTAATTGTTTTAATTCTTCTTCATTCAGGTTTAAAAAAGAGGTGTGATCGGCTTCTGTTGTTTGGTTTAAAATTTGGTTTTCTTGCTCGAGAAAGCTTTGTATTTTTTTCAGTTTTTCCGATTGTAAAGCGAGTTCAGATAGATAAGATAATAACTTTTGATCTCGTTCTTGTAAAAGTTTTTTGGCGATTTTAGCCTGTTGAATTTTGATTTCTTGTTCTCCTTGGTTTTTGGCTTGTTGCAGAAGCGGGTTTATTAATTCTAAAGGTAAGATCCCTGCCGCTAACTGACACAAGTCTTTTCGACTCTCTTCTGCCGCTTTTTCTAGTGCTTTTTTTTCTAGGTCAAGTTGGTTTTTTTGAGCGGCTATTTTTCCTCCTTGTACTCGGAATTTATTTGAGGCTTCTTTTCTTTTTTTCTCAGCCCTTTCTAGTTGATTTTTGAGATTGCCTAATTCTCGGTTGGCGGCTTCGGATTCCTGTTGATAATATTTTAATTTTTCTTCGATTTTTTCTAGGTCTTTTAGTTGTAATCCAGTGGCGATTTCTTTACGCTTACGACTGACTAAAATGTCTAAGTCTATGGATAATTTTTCAGCTAACCCGAGTCCTAATAGGGATTGAATGGCTTCTATTACCGCTTGAGGGGGGATGTCTTGTTCTGCCAGTTCTTTGACTTGTTCTCCGTCAAAAAGAAAGAGGTTAGAAATTCCTAATGGCAGGAGGGTTTCGATATATTCATCCCAGGTATTAGCTAGGGCTGGCTCTACTAATTCTTGATCGGATTTTCCGATTAAAATTCCTAAATGGTCTTTTCCGTCTTTGGGTTTTTTTTCCCAGTAACGCACAATTCTTATTTCTAGTAATTCATCGTCTTGAAAATGTTCAAAGGCTAGTTCTATTCGCGCTTTTTCATAAGGGGGGGTTTGACTATTAACTGCTTGACTCAAAAAGTCGCTATAACTTAAATTTCCTCGCGTAGAACATTGGGCACGAGAACCATATAAGGCGAGGCGCATGGCATCCATTAGAGTTGTTTTTCCGCCTCCATTCATGCCGCCAAATAAGATAATAGGGCGGGTATTTTCTTCTATTTCTGGTCGTAGGTTTATGGTATGTTTGCCTGCATAAGGGCCAAAGTTCTCTAAGACGAGTTCGGTAAAAATCATTAGGTATCGCTAAATTTACAAGGATTTTTATATCATACTATATTTTTTTATTTAAAGTATAATAAAAACAATAATTTTAAAAATTTGTTAGGAGGAAAAACCCCCATGAGCGAAATTAAAAATAAAGTTATTTGGATTACAGGGGCTTCATCAGGTATCGGCGAAGCTTTGGCTTATCAAATTGCCGAGAAGGGAGGAAAATTGATTTTATCAGCCAGACGAGAAAACGAATTACAACGAGTTAAAGACAATTGCAAGGGAATTAATCCTGATGAGATTAAAATTTTGCCGCTTGACCTGAATCAACCCGATACTTTGCCAATCTTAGCACAGGAAGCGATTAGTTTATTTGGTACGGTCGATATTTTAATTAATAACGGAGGAGTGACTCAAAGATCTTTGGCAGTGGAAACCTCTTCTGAGGTAGAACGAATAATAATGGAAGTCAATTTTTTTGCGGCTATCACTCTGAGCAAATCTGTATTAACAGTGATGAAAAAACAACAATCCGGTCATCTGGTTATTATCTCTAGTGTGGCGGGAAAAGTTGCTACAAAGATGCGTTCGTCTTATGCGGCTTCTAAACACGCTTTACAGGGATATTTTGACTCGTTACGAGCCGAAGTTTGGCAAGATAATATTAAAGTTACTTTGATTTGTCCGGGATATGTTAAAACTTCTATTAGTCTGAATGCTTTTACCGCAGAGGGAGCTAAATATAATCAGATGGATAAAAATCAAGAGTTAGGAATTTCTGTAGATGTCTGTGCCCAAAAAATACTTCAGGCTATTGAAAAAGACCAGGAAGAAATTTATATTGCTAGAAAAGAAATGATTGCTGTCTATCTTAAGCGATTTTTTCCTGGGATTTTATCAAAAATTGTCAAAAATATCAAGGTGGGAAATTAACCCAAAAAAACCGAACCAGCGTCATCACCCAAAATCTGAAAAAATCTATATAGTAAGGAATTGACGAATTGAATAATCGCTATGGTAGAGCCAACAGCAATTGCTGAGATTAGTCCTTTTTTAGCGGGAAACTTTGCCCCAGTTCATCAAGAAATAACCAGTACAAATTTAAAGGTTATCGGCAAAATTCCCCCAGAATTACGAGGTAGTTTCGTTCGCAATGGCCCAAACCCTCAATTTGATCCTTTGGGGATGTATCATTGGTTTGATGGGGATGGAATGTTACATGGAGTCGAGATTAAAGACTCTCAAGCAACCTATCGTAACCGCTATGTGAAAACTGCCGGTTTTATGAAAGAACATCAAGCCGGAAAAGCGCTTTATGGCGGGATATTAGGCCCAAGAGACTTAGAACCTGAATTGAGTTTTAAAAATGTTTCTAATACCGCTTTAGTTTGGCACCATCAACAACTTTTGTCTCTTTGGGAAGGAGGAGAACCCTATTTAATTGATGTTCCGAGTTTAGATACTGTGGGTTCCCAAACCTTTGAGGGTAAATTAAATACACCTTTTACCGCTCATCCTAAAGTCGATCCGGTCACTGGGGAAATGATGTTTATTGGCTACAATATGATTACTCCCCCGTTCTTACATTATGGCATTGTCTCAGCCGATGGGAAATTAAGTAAACTTGTACCCATTGAGTTACCGGTAGGGGTGATGATGCACGATTTTGCTATCACTGAACATTACAGTATATTTCCTAATTTACCGCTTACTTTCCGTCCCGAAAAAATGGCTAAAGGAGAAGCGGCTTTTCAATTTGAATCTCATACCCCCAGTTATTTTGGTATTCTTCCTCGTCATGGAGAACCGGACTCGATACGTTGGTTTGAGACTAACTCTTGCTTCATTTACCATACTCTCAATGCTTATGAAGAGGGAGATGAGGTAATTTTACTGGCCTGTCGCATGGAAGCAACCAGTGTTTTAGGGATGGTAAATGACCCAGAAATGGCCAATAAAAATGATATTCCCTTTTTGACGAGATGGCGGTTTAATCTTCGGGATAATTCTGTTAAAGAGGAAATTTTAGATGATGTTCCTTCAGAATTTCCTACCCTCAACCCGGCTTATGTGGGACGTAAAAATCGTTATGGTTATAGCATGACGATCAAACCTGATGAACTTCCTTTGTGGGATGGGATCATTAAATATGACCTAGAAACGGGGAATTCTTGGCGTTATCAGTATGGTTTGGGTCGTTATGGGGGTGAGGCGGTTTTTGCTCCCAACCCTCTAGGAAGTTCAGAAGATGATGGTTGGTTGATAACTTTTGTTTATGATCAGTCTACTGATTCTTCGGAGTTGGTGATTTTGGCGGCGCAGAATTTGGAGTATGAACCGGTGGCCCGGGTTCTTATTCCTCAGCGTGTTCCTTATGGTTTTCATGGTCTTTGGGTGCCTCAAAGTTGAGCTTTTTGACCTCTGGTTTAACCCCTCTGTTTCTGTGAGGGGTTTTTTTAAAGCAAAAACGCCCTAACCCTGAAGGGTTGGGCTATACGGACAAAGCCCGCCGGCGCGGGCTAAATACAAATTATAAGCCTTTTAGCCTGCGTAGGCAGGCTTAGTTCGTATAGCTAGAGGCTTCAGCCTGAGAGCATTTCAAAAGAACGAAACAGCCCTATTCTCTTTGTGTGAGGGGGATTTTTTTAAAGCAAAAACGCAGAGTTACAGAGGAGAACTCGGGAGGGGTAATGGTTATGAACGGATTTTTTTTAGTTGTTTTATTCTTCTTCGGGTTCTGTGGGTTGATTACTAAATTTGAGGTTGCCCCAAGATAATGATAATTGTTGCTGATTGTTGGCTGGGGTTTTTAAATTCTCTTTGATTTTTTCTTTGATGATTTTTAGATCTCCGTTTTCTTTTTCGGGGTTGGTTAATTGCTGTTTGATGCTTTCTACGTCTCCTTGTGCGGCGGCGGTTTTTAAATGCCGCTTCAGGTGTGCGTTATCTATGGCATCTTCTCGGGACCTTGAACTGGTTTCAAAGCATTTTTGCAGTTCGTTGTAGATATTTGAGCGACGAGTTTTTGTGTAATGTTGCCGCTCAGTATCGAGGAGTTTAGTCATTAATTCTAGGTGCATTACGTCATCGCCGCAAATTTCCGCTAAGACATTCCATTCATCCTCACCTAAGAGGCGGCGTTCGAGTTCTCGCCGAGGATCTTTAAATGGTTCGCCGGTGACTTCTTCGTATATTTTCGGTAAGCTATCATCAAATTCATGCTTTTGATCTAACCAAATTTGCCGGATTTCGCTTAGTTCGTCCATAGTTATTAGGGTGATGTCTTTCATGTCTTCTGGGGCATTTTTTCGCACTTCGACTTGTGCTTGGAGTACCCGTCTTAACCAGTGTTCCCTCCAGTATTTAGTATAAGGACCGGGTATGGGTTCTATTTCTTCTTTACCAAATAGTTCTACTCTACCGTAAATACGACGAAAGTCCCGTTTATCTTTATCATCTTGTACATCTAATTCATTGCGAATATCTAACAGAGGTTGTAACCATTCTTTTTCTTCATCATTCTGAATCATCGCCTCCATAGATTTATCTTTGCTAACCATTGTACAAACCCAACAACCAAAGCGAGAATCTCCACAGCTAGGCGTAGAAGTATCTACAACCAAAGGACATTCATTATCTGCTGTTGCTCCCCGATACATGGCAAATAACTCTTTATTACTATGTCCCCAAGGGTTTTCCCACTGCATCAAATATAACCAAACTTCATCAGTCCGCCAGTCTTCAATAGGGGTATAAACTAGAGAATTAATTAGGCGACCATTAGGACTAAGGCGATCGCGTAATCTGTCCTCTTCG
Source organism: Gloeothece verrucosa PCC 7822 (assembly GCF_000147335.1). Lineage (NCBI taxonomy): Bacteria > Bacillati > Cyanobacteriota > Cyanophyceae > Chroococcales > Aphanothecaceae > Gloeothece > Gloeothece verrucosa. The sequence continues at coordinate 5,175,507 of NC_014501.1, read as the reverse complement.
TGCTTTTTCATTGTAGCTGCACGAGTTGCACTCTCAGCTTTACGAATACCTAAAACAACTATTGTTTCACCATGCGCTCTAACCATATCACGGATAAAGTAGTTGACAGGCTGTATTTTCAGACGATCAGTACACCAACGAAAACCATTTCGAGGTGCAGGATATCCTTTTCCTATTAAACATACCCAAAAGCTTTCTTTTAAAGAGGGATGAAGTAGATGAGGTTTCACAGGCATTTGTTGCTGAATTGCAGCATTTTGAAGCTTTTTTATGGATTTACGCACCCAGACAGACACAATCGGATTTTCTACTAGAGTATCTGTAGTAATGACATGAATAGTTTTATGTCGTTTTTCTAGAGGTAGAGCCGCTATCGCATTCCAGATCAGTTGTAATACGGTAGTGCTATCTTTTCCCCACGATACACCAACAATCCAGGGAATATCATCCTGGCAGTACAATTCTTGAATTTCTTTAGTTAATGTTGCTATGTCTTCTACCAATTGGGAAACATTACGTAAGGGAAATTGTGGAGACTGGGTGGTTGTCATGTTTGAAAAGCTCGTATAGTCCTAGTTTTCGATGTCGTTGGTTGGCGATTATGATGGTTAAGTAGGTTTTTATTAAATTGTATAAGTTCTAATGATGTCTGAATTTAAAGATGATAGTGAACATACCCCTCGGCTTGATGAATTGCTGGAACCCTATTTCGCTAAGTATTATAGGGAAAAATGCTATCCGGGATTAATTTGTCAGCAAGGAAAACGGAAAATGATTCAAATAAACGTTCCTGCTCACGATTTGCCTACTTTACTTCAAGCTAAACCCTCTACAGGCAATGATCCTGATTCAGGCAAAAATCGCCCCGAGATCAAGGGGCACGCTGAAGAGGTAAAACAATATATTCTCAAACGAGCAAAACAAAATAAACCTTGGATTTTAGGGACACTCACTGCAAATGTTGATCCTGAAAAAATTAAGTTAATTCAAATGGGTAGAGGCATTGCTTTAATTGTCATTCCTCGGGGAGTTAAACTAGATATTACTGATGGTCAACATCGCAAACAAGCTATTCACGATTTAATTGAAAGTCCTGATGCGGAATGGATAGGAGATAATGATTTTCCCGTTACTCTTGTTTTAGAAGCGAATTTTAATCAATGTCAAACAGATTTCCGTGATATGGCACAAACCAAAGCTCTTGACAAATCTTTACTCCTTTCTTTTGGAGAATTTGAAGGAAGAGTAGGAATTACTAAAAATTTGCTTGAACAAGTGCTTATGTTCTTTAATAAGACTGAAAAAATTAAAAACTCTCCCGCCACTAAACAAAAATTAATTTATACAACTAATTATATTGCAAAATTAGTGAGTTGTGCTTTTGTCAATAATCCTCAAGATGAACTAGAAGATTATGATGTAGAACAAGCTTCTCAAACTTTAATTAGTTGTCTAAATCAATTTTTTGCTGAGTGCAGTCAAACTCGACATATTTGTGAAACCAGTATAGAAAATTTGACTGTTGACAATATTATCAAATTTAAAGATAACTGTCTTCTTGGAACAAGCGTAGGGTTAGAAATTTTAGGTCGTTTACTTTACTGTACATACAACGAAGATAATAATATTTTTGCACCTGAAAAAGTTTCAAAAATAGCTGAATTAGATTGGGAAAAAAGTGGCAATCTTTGGCAAGGAAACGTAATAAAACTAGATCTCAATGCCAAGAATACTGCTAAACGATATAAAATATCAGCTAATGTTAACCCAGTCAATATGGCTGTTCATGCCGCTAAGACAGCGCTTGGATGGCTAGAATACTAAACCCTACTAGCTCAATCATTTCTTTTAATTTAATGTTCCCTAAACCTATCCAACCCCTAACCCTCCCCTACACTTTGAACCCTCTGCCTAACCCTCTCCACATCCAACTGAACAATATCAGCAATATCCTCCACAGAAAACCCTCGTCTAAATAAAGCATCAATAGTCTGTAACTTAGCTTCTTCTCGACCTCTCTCTAGACCTCTTTCTAGACCTCTCTCTAGACCTCTCTCTAGACCTTTTTCTTGTGCTTCTCGATAAATATCCTGATACAACCTAGACTTTTTGAACTCATCCAAACTAAACATCTGTCTTATCTCCTCCTGAGTAAGATTATCAAACTTATAAGCAATAAGAGTTTCTAATAACCCAAGAATCTCTAACCTTTCATCCTCATCTTCAATCCTATCAACTTCCTCCACTAACTGCCGCCCCTTCTGGACTGCCGCATCCTCCCCACTTATAATAAACTCAACAAGCCGCAAATTCAAAGAACTAAAACACTCCTGCGGCAACTCATCTAAATAAATTCTCCTCACTCGATCAGATCTTAGCAAATCTTCATAAGGCAAAACTTGCCTCGGTTCATAACGCCGACTGCCATAAATAACCACTCCCCGCCAATCCTGAGTCGGATCATTTTGGTTAAGATAGATAAAAACTTCAGCAAATAACCCCGCATACAAATTCGCCTCATATCGGAATTGTACCTCCACAAAATAGAGAGGATAACCCTCATCAACAGGTAGAAACAACCGATCTATACGAAATGCAGTCTGCTTCAGTTCACAAGAGTCAAAACGGTAATGGTTCGCCTCCTCAACCGGTTCCCCAATAAGTTCAAAAAATGTACGGGGAAACTCTTTAAAAATTCGATAAAATATCGGGTCATTCTTCATTTTAATCTTCTCTGGTTGAATGGTCAGATCTTGTAGCAGAAGCATTAACAGAAAAGTCAAAAGTTTTTAATTTTTCTTGCCAAAACCTAACCCCTAACTCGATCTGTTCCTCTAACTTCTTATCCCGATGATCCCCCAATACCCTAACGGTTTCCTGATAAACCTTGTGGAGAGTAAGCCGCTTATCAGAACCTTTCCCTAAACTATCCCTTTCCAAGTCCGTCAACACCCGCAACCCTTCAACCCTTTCCAGTACCCCTCTAGTCACCCTCGCCATTGGATCTCTGTGATCATAAAGCACATTCAAAGATAACGAAGAACGCACCCCGAACCCATTAAGGTCCCTAAACATCTGTTGTGATCGTTCTAACCCCACATCCAAAAACCAAATAACCGCGATCGCCTCATAACTCAACTGAGGATTTTCCTTTAACGCCATCTCCAATGCTACCCGCCGATGTAACCCATCCTGTAGGGTTAATTCTGCCTCCATTGGTATTCTCAAGCGTCCGATCTTCGTTTGCTCCCCCTTCTCCCCCAAAGGTTCAAAAATGACATCCGCATCAATAGAGGCAGTCAGCGCAGAAAAAATATAATCACCTCGGTTTTTAAAAACATATTGATAAATTTGTTTCGCCCTCGCTGGATTTAAACGCCGTTGAGAGCGGCTTGCTGGCGGCTTATCCTCCTTTGGCAAAGGAAACAACTTCGGCAGAAGTGGCAAAGGACACATAGACAGATAATACTCCCGTCCCGCTTGTATGCCTCGGATGACCGGTAAAACATACTCAAAGTTAGACATCATGTCAATTGTGATTTGGGTTTAAACTTATTATTACATCATATTGGTTTTTAAAAATATTTAAATTATAGTATAATTTTGATAAGCCATTCTATGCCGCAGAGATAGCGGTGCGTTACGCTTCGCTAACACACCCTACTAAAATGAGGCAATAGAGATTTTTCGGGGGTATTTTCGCATTTATAACCCTTGTATTTCTCCCTTCTAGTTGTATTTCTCCCATCTAGTTGTATTTCTCCCATCTAGTTGTAGGAGAGGGGTCGGGGGAGAGGTCAAACATAACCTAATATTTTTAAAAACTCACAAGAATGAACTCCGATCTAGCCAGCCAAATCTTACAACGAGAAAACCAAGAAAAAGAAGCCCTTGCCCTTCTCCTAGACCGCTACCTATCCAAAAGTGATCGCCTCCTCGTACAAAAAACCCAAATGGGAACCAGTGAAGCCTACCTAGGCTCAGTGACCTTAGAATGGTTAGCCGCACGAGTTTGTTTCGCCTCACAACTGCCCTTATTTCAACAAAAATTCGACCCCAAAACCAATAACATCATCCGAGATGCCCAAACCATCGAACAACTGCAACAACGTCCCTTAGACTGGTCAAGACAGGCCCATCTCGCCCAATACCTAGCCACCCGAAAACATCACAAATTCCCCCCAGTCCTAGCCGTCATTAGCCCTCACTGGGTCAACGACCCTAACGCCGAAGCTTGGGGAAGCGGCAAAAGCGCCCAAATTCCTGCCGTCAACTTTACCCCCCTAGACCCCCAGCAAAACCTCGGACTCCTGGATGTCTCAGAAAACTTTTCCATTTTTGCCCTGGATGGACAACACCGCCTGATGGGAATACAAGGACTGATGGAGTTAATAAAAACCGGGCGCTTAGAACTCTACAACAAAATCAAAAAAGCGGCAGGCCAAGTCATCACCACCGATGACCTCATGGAAACCTACGACCTAAACCTCTCCTATCTCCAAAGTCTGGCCAAAGAAAAAATCGGTGTTGAATTCATTCCCGCCGTCCTCAGTGGTGAAACTTATGAACAAGCAAGACGCAGAGTCCGGTCAATTTTTGTTCATGTTAACCGCATGGCTGTTATCCTCAGTAAAGGACAACTCGCCCTCCTCAACGAAGATGACGGGTTTGCCATCATTGCTAGACAAATAGCCATGAATCATCCTTTACTCAAAGACCGAGACGACCCTAACTGGCATCCTCGGGTCAACTGGGACAGTGCCACCATCTCCTCAAAATCGACTGTTCTCACCACTCTGCAAGCCTTACAAGATATGTCCGAGGGATATTTATCCCATCAATACCCCCATTGGCAACCCAAAAACAAAAAGCATATCATTCCCCTACGTCCCGAAGACGAGGAATTAGAAGAAGCGTTAGAGATTTTTACCGAATTGTTTGATCATCTCGCCAATTTACCCAGTTATCGCCAACTCGCACAAGGCAAAAAAACCCCTCAACTGCGCCGCTTCAGTCATGAACAAGGTAAAGGACAAGCCAACCTCCTCTTCCGCCCTGTGGGTCAAATTGCCCTCGCCCAAGCTTTAGGAATTTTAGTTTTTAAAAACCAAATACCGATAGATACACTTTTTGAAAAACTCTATCAGTTTGATGAGGCAGGAGGCTTTAGTCAGATAGAAAAACCCTCTTCCCTTTGGTATGGCATTCTCTATGATCCTCTTAAAAAGCGCATTCAAGTAGCCGGACGAAAACTAGCGGCTAAACTGATAGTTTATCTATTAGGAGGAATGGACGAAAAAGAACAGCATCAACTTGATCAAGAATTCGTTCAAGCTAGAACAATAGAAAAGCAAGCGATCAACTTTAATGGTGAAAATGTAGCGCCCGAAGCCATTAAACTGCCTACAGTATTGTAATAATAGCGGCAACTTTTGTCCTTGAGTTCAATTTAACCGCTAATCAAATATTATCCCCTTAAAACATCTCCTAATTGTTGAAAATGACTCGCTTGATGAGTAGCCATCACACTAAAACGAAGGCGGCTAGTAGGAACCGTAGGAGGACGAATAGCCGGGGCAAAAATCCCCGCTTCTAGCAGTTTTTTAGCCAGTTCTAAGGCTTGTTGTGGACTGTCTAACCCCAGACAAATAATGGGAGTCAGAGAAGGCAAAATATTAAACCCAGACAGTTGCTTTTTAAGTAAAGCAGTATTTTTCCAGAGTTGTTGACGGCGTTGGGGTTCATTTTCAATAATTTTAATAGCCGCCAATGCTGCGGCTGTATCAGCAGGAGATAATGCCGTCGTATAGATCCAACTACTAGCACGGTTACGCAAAAAATCAATTAACTTTTCTGAAGCGGCTACATAACCCCCTAAACTTCCTAGCGCTTTACTAAGAGTTCCCATCTGTATTAATTCTCTTCCGGTACAGTTAAAATATTCCACACATCCCGCCCCAGTTTTTCCCATCACACCAGTTGCATGAGCTTCATCTAGCAGTAACATACAATTAAATTCTTGAGCTAGATCTAATATTTCAGGAAGGGGACAAAGATCACCATCCATACTAAAAACACTATCAGTCACAATTAAACAACGGCGATAAGACAAACGATATTGAGAGAGTTTTTTGTTTAAATCTTCGGTATTACAGTGAAGATAATCTATAACCGTCGCCCCACTCAATTTCGCCCCATTTTTTAGGCTAGAATGATTATATTGATCCCCTAAAATTAAATCTCGTTTTCCCACTAAAGCCGCCATAGTTCCTAAATTAGCGAGATAACCCGAACTAAAAACCATAGCATCCTCAGTTTGTTTTAAAGAAGCGATCTTGCTTTCCAACTCTCGATGAATTTCCCGATGTCCACTCAACAGACGAGAACCGGTGCTTCCTGTACCATAGGTTAAGAGCGCTTCTATTGCCGCATTAATTAACCGTTCATCTGCCGCTAGTGCTAAATAATCATTACTGGCGAAATTAATAACAGATTTTCCCTCTAATTCTACCATCGCGCCGGCTCGATTTTGAATCGTTTTTACCGAGCGATACCAATGAGCTTTGTGAATGGTTTCTAAAGATTCTTCAATCCAGCTATAAGGATTAGAATTCATAATAGGGAACAGAGACTATGATTAATGATGATTAATTTTTTGATAAGAGCCAATGACTAATGACCAATGACTAATGACTAATAACTAATAATTATTTAATTGCATATAACTTAATAGCCAATTAGCCATAGTAGCGCGACGGGCTTGAGTGGGGGTAAATTCTCCAATTTTATAACCTTTAAATCCTAATTTTTCCTTTAACAATTGCTTATTGGCTTGAGGAATAGAACGAGTTAATTTCATGGTGGGAGGACGATGTGCAATAAAATCAGGCGGTTCAGGATAGTCTTGTTTCCAATCTTCAGATACCTGACTATTATTCCAAGTTTGAGTAGATTCGTCATAGCGATAACCCAGATAATACCAGACTAATTGATTGACGAGATCATCCTCAATTTGTTCGTTAAGAATTGCCCAAATGGTATCGGTATTTAAAGGAGGTAATTCTGTCATGGTTACTTCAAAAAAAATGCCAATGATTAAAATTTGCCCATTAACTTAATTTAAAACTCTAAAAGATTTCTTTACAATAGTAGAGTTTTAAGGATAGAAGCTCTCTCAAGCAATGAGAATAATCAATAAAATTCAAGAATCGAAAGTCGGAATGATTTTAGCATTAGGTGTTTTAGCTATCTCCACAGCCGCAATATTTATTCGCCTTTGTTTTGAGATAGCCGGAGTACAAGGAGTAGGGTTTAGTTTGTTTTTAGCCGCATCTCGTTTAATCATAGCCGCTACTATCTTACTGCCCAGATGGCCCAATTTAAAATACACTCAGGAAAACAGAAGTGCTACTTATTATGCCTGTGGTGCAGGATGTTGTCTAGCCTTGCATTTCGCTACCTGGATCACCTCCTTATCTTTCACCTCCATTGCCACTTCTACGACTCTAGTCACCACAACGCCGGTGTGGATCTCCTTGTTATCTTGGTGGTGGTTTGGAGAAAAGTTGACCAAGCCTATGATAAGAGGGATAACCATTGCCCTAGTTGGGGGAATATTAATTACGCTAGGAGATGGGAGTATAGGAGGAGAAAATAATAACCCTTTATTAGGAGATTTTCTGGCTTTGATCGGGGCGTGGATGGCAAGCTTATATTTATTATTAGGACGAGAAGCTCAACGCTTTGGGTTTAGTGTGGGCAATTATATTTTAATTGCTTATAGTAGTGCCGCTTTATTACTTCTTCCCTTTCCGTTATTAATGGGGACAAGTTATTTAGGATATCCAAAAGAGGTTTATTTATATGTTTTACTTATGGCAATCTTTTCGCAATTAATTGGTCATACGACTCTCAATTGGGCGGTGCGTTCGATTTCTCCTACTTTGGTTGCCTTAGCGATTTTGTTTGAACCTGTGGGTTCAAGCGTTTTTGGCTGGATAATTTTTGGAGAACTTCCCCCCCAGTTAGTCATATTAGGAGGAGTAGTGGTATTAATAGGAGTAGCTATTGCCATCATAGCTAAAACCGAAAATAGAGAGTAGGTAACAAAGACAATGAAAACTTAGTTTACAATAGTCCAATTAAATAAAATTCTCGCTCAAAGCGTGCAGACTTGTTTAAATTCTGTCAAGATAATAATTTAATTTACAGGTTATCGGCTATGTCTATCAGTCCACTCAAAGAAGCCTTACGCAGACTCAACTCAGAAAAAAGCCGGTTAGCCACCATGCGTCAACGAACTCCCAAGCGAGTTAACCGATGGTTTAAGTGGTTATCGCCGGGATTGTTTATTAAACGCTGGCTACTAATTAGTTTAGGGGGTGTTTTCCTGACGATTTTAGGAATAGCCATTTGGGTGAAATTGACCCCTATTAATCGCTTCATAGAATTAGTAAGCCAACTTGTGACAACGCTGGCTAATATTATCCCGAATTCAGTATCCGGTCCCTTGGCGGTGGGAATAGGATTATTCTTGCTGCTATGGGGTCAAAGTCGAACGGTAGGTTCAATTACAGAAGTTCTACAACCCGAAGGAGACCAAGAATTAGTAGATGTTCTTTTAGCCCATCGACGACTTAACCGAGGTCCGAAAATAGTCGCCATTGGAGGGGGAACCGGTCTATCCACTTTACTGAGGGGAATTAAACACTATAGTTCCAATATTACCGCCATTGTGACTGTAGCTGATGATGGGGGATCGTCAGGGCGACTGCGGCGAGAAATGGGAATTTTGCCGCCTGGGGATATTCGCAACTGTATCGCGGCTTTAGCTGATGAGGAAAAATTACTGACAGAACTGTTTCAATATCGTTTTCAAGCCGGAGATGGATTAAGTGGTCATAGTTTTGGTAATTTATTTCTGACGGCGATGGGGGAAATCACCGGCGATTTAGAAAGGGCGATCACAGCAAGTTCTAAAGTATTAGCCATTCGAGGAAAAGTTTTACCCGCCACTTTAGCAGATGTGAGTTTGTGGGCCCGCTTGAGTGATGGGCGACTCATTGAAGGAGAATCTCATATTACCGAAGCTGGCGGAAAAATTGAGGAAATTGGTTGTACACCTTCAAAACCTGCCGCTTTACCGGCTGCGATTAAAGCGATTGAAGAAGCAGATTATATTATTATTGGGCCCGGCAGTCTCTATACTAGCGTTATTCCTAATTTATTAGTGCCAGAAATTACCAAAGCCTTAGCAAAATCTAAAGCGCCTCGGATCTATGTTTGTAACATTATGACTCAACCCGGAGAAACCCAAGGCTATACAGTGGCCGATCATATTCGGGCCATAGATCAAGTTTCTCATCAACGGATTTTTGACGTGGTTTTAGCACAAAAAATTGCTCCCTCTCCTGAGTCGTTAAAACGTTATGCCCAAGAAAACTGCCATCCGGTCTTTTTAGATCGCGAAGATGTATCTGATCTCGGTTGTCGTGTAATTTTAGCGAATGTCATGGATGAAGATGAAAAAACCGGCTATGTTCGTCATGATCCCTATCGATTAGCTAGAGTTTTGATGCGATGGTATAGCCGCAAAGAAAATCGTAAAATAAGTTAATCGGAAAGGGACTTAATGACTAATAACAAATGACTTTAATAATGACTTTGCCTGATTCAACAGCCACCTACCATTTAGGAAAAAAACTCGGCGAAAACCTGCCGCCGCTTAGCGTGGTCTTGCTTTTTGGGGATTTAGGCGCTGGAAAAACGACTTTAGTTCAAGGAATAGGAGAAGGTTTAGCTATTGAAGAACCCATTGTTAGTCCTACTTTTACCCTTATTAATGAATATCATGAAGGGCGTTTACCTTTGTACCATTTCGATTTATACCGCTTACAATCTGAAGAAATTAAGTCTCTTTATCTCGAACTTTACTGGGATGCTGTAGAAGTTCCCCCAGGAATTATGGCTATAGAATGGGCACAACGTTTACCCCGTAAACCCCCAAATTATCTTGAACTTCAGTTAACTTATCTCCCAGAACAAGGTCGTCAGGTTCAAATACAATTAGTGGGGAAATGGGAATTTAATTTAGATTTACTAAAACTTTCGGCTTGAAGGCTTTAGGGTTGGCCCAAACCGTTGATATTTTCCGAAAATACCCTTAAAAAAGTCTTATTTTTGAGCGGGGGCAGAAGATAGCCGCTATATAATCTGCCATATGCCCCAAGATAATTGGTAAATTAACTCCCTTAATCAAGGTTTAGTTGATTACCACGTTTGTACTGTAAATAAGCGGCTACAAATAAACCAGCTAAGGTCACAGGGACTAAACCGATTACCAGACCGAGAACCAAAGGTTCAATCACGATGCCTCTCCTTTATTTGAAGATTAATATTTCAAAATATATCCTACCTTATCCACTGCCTTATTTAATACTCCTCCTCTTTCTCCAGAGTTACATATCATTTTCTTGTAAAAAAGTCAATAAACTTAATAAAAAATTACAAAAATATAAAATTCTTAGGAAAACTGTTACATCAACTTAATTTAAGTAGCTTTTGTGATCAAAAACGTTGCAAAATGTAAAGAGCAAGGACAGCATTGATAGATAAATGACCAGTGGATAGCCAGTTAACTCAACCCAAAGTATTAGTTTCTCGCCTCATCATCGCCGTAATAGCGATTGGTGCAATTGTTGCAGTCATTTTTTTGGGTTTATATATCAGTCGAGTTTATGATCCTTACGTTCAGGAAGTTCTTTCTTTAAAGGGAGACCTCGCCAGAGGATATGAAATTTTTCAAATCAACTGTGCCGGATGTCACGGACAACAAGCAGATGGCAGTGTAGGGCCTAGTCTGCATCACGTTCCCAAGCGCAAATCAAAAGTCCGACTCATCGAACAAGTTATTAGTGGAGACACCCCCCCCATGCCCAAATTTCAACCTTCTCCTCAAGAAATGGCTGATTTATTGAATTACTTGGAACGATTGTAATAAAAAAAGCCAAGCAAGGAAGACTACTGGGTTTTTAAGTGATTAATTCCCCTAGCCACTATAATCTAATTTATGACAATTAATAGTTTTAATAAGTATAAAAAGTGTTTTCTTCCTTAATTAATTGTTAAATCTTTTTTATTCGTCTCCTAGCTCGCTGATTGTAGGTAACTCTTTCAAAGCGAGCGAGATTAAAGACCGTTAAAATTGTACAATTTGCCTGATGAACGGAGGATTGTCGATGAAAATTGCAATTTTATCCCAAGATCCCTCCCTGTACTCAACAAAACGGCTCAAAGAAGCTGGAGAAATGCAGGGACATGAAATGCGAGTGATCAATTATCTGCGTTGTTATATGAATATAACCTCTCACAATCCTACAGTGGTTTACAATGGCAAACCCTTAGAAAATTTTGATGCGGTTATCCCTCGCATTGGCGCTTCAAGAACCTTTTACGGCACCGCAGTGGTGAGACAATTTGAAGTGATAGGGGTGTTTAGTGCCAATGAATCCCAGGCCATTTCTCGTTCGCGCGATAAATTACGCTGCTTACAAATTTTGGCTCGAGAAGGAATAGGGTTACCGGTGACGGGGTTTGCTCACGCCACAGAAGATATTGATGGACTACTGGAGACGGTTGGCGGTGCGCCAGTGGTGATTAAACTCTTAGAAGGAACTCAAGGAATAGGGGTGGTTTTAGCAGAAACAAAACAAGCGGCTAAATCAGTGATCGAAGCGTTTCGCGGCTTAGAGGCAAATATTTTAGTACAAGAATATATCAAAGAAGCCGCCGGGGTAGACCTGCGCTGTTTTGTGGTAGGAGGAAAAGTGATCGCCGCCATGAAACGCCAAGGCGCAGAAGGAGAATTTCGCTCAAATTTACATCGAGGCGGTAAAGCTGAACAAGTTAAATTAACCCCAGAAGAACGCAGTACAGCCATTAGAGCGGCAAAAGCGATGGGTTTAAGGGTAGCTGGTGTAGATTTGTTGCGCTCAAATCATGGTCCGGTGGTGATGGAAGTGAATTCTTCACCCGGACTAGAAGGAATTGAAAAAGCCACCGGTATTGATGTGGCCGGAAAAATCATCGACTTTGTGGCCAGAAATGCTGAAAACGGTTCGACCCGCGATCGCATACAATATTAAGTTATGGTTAAAGAAAAGTTGACAGATCATACAATTGTGATTGCTGAGAGTGCGATCGCGCCAGGTAAACGACGGCGCTTAGACATTCCTGTCAGTCGTTTACCCACTCAAACCTCAATTTCGTTACCCGTGATCGTGCTGAATGGACAAAAACCCGGTCCGCGACTGTGGTTAAGTGCAGCCATTCATGGAGACGAAATTAATGGAGTAGAAATCATCCGTCAAGTCTTAGAAAAAATACAACCGAAACAGTTACAGGGAACCTTATTAGCGGTTCCTGTGGTGAATGTATTTGGCTTTATCGAACAATCTCGCTATTTACCGGATCGCCGCGATTTAAATCGTTCTTTTCCGGGGGCTAATAATGGTTCGTTAGCCTCGAGGTTAGCTTATTTATTTATGAAAGAAATTGTTAACAATAGCACTCACGGAATTGATTTACATACGGCGGCTTCACCTCGGATTAATTTACCGCAAATAAGAGCTAATTTAGAAGACGAACACACTCAACTTTTTGCTAAAGCATTTGGCGCACCTTTGATGATTCATGCCACTACTCGGGATGGTTCGCTGCGACAAGCCGCCAGTCAAAAAGGAATTCCTATTTTACTGTATGAAGCCGGCGAGGCTTTGCGATTTGATGGAGAAGCCATTCGCATTGGCGTAGAAGGAATTATGCGGGTCATGGAATATTTAGGGATGTATTCTTTTTTTTTAAGCGCTACAGATATCTCTTTAGAAGTTGAAGAAACGAAATGGGTTAGGGCATCTCGCGGAGGAATTTTGCATTTAAATATTCAATTAGGACAGCGAGTACAGAAAAAACAATTGTTAGGGTTTATTACTGATGCCTTCGGGGATACAGAACTTAAAGTTTATTCGCCCATTAATGGGATGGTGATTAGTTATACTCAAAATCCTTTAGTTCATCAAGGGGATGGTATTGTTCATTTAGCTGTTATTTAATAAAGAAAAGGGAATCAAAGCTAAAACACATCTAAATTTTAGAGTCTCAAAAAGCCATCCCCGTTACGGCTTAATACTGTGGAATTGGAATCTTGCTGAGAAATAATTGGTTAGTCTGAGGATCACGATCATACATATGTATAACAGGAGCAATCCGACCATCAACTATAACTTTGTCATCCTGAATTTCCCAAGCCTCCTTATGATCTGCACACAAGGTGAGGACGGAACCACTCTTCAAATTATGTCTCACGACTTGGTTACTTGGAAAATCATGGTTAATCACCTTATTGAATACTGCTTGATCAATAATGTTACGAGGATGGAATTGAGTCTCTAGCGTCATTAATTCAATGAGTTGTGTCATAAGAGCATTTTCTCCTAATATGGTTCCTGCACAGAGAGCAGCTTTTCCAGCCACTTCTTCAAGACCTTTTTTTCCATAGACCATACTAAACCATTGACTATCTAGATTTTTTTGTCCATAATAACGGCTTGCTTGTTCAAAAACATGAAGCTTAGTAGAGTCTAAATTATGGAAGGGAGAAGCTTGAAAGATAACGTCACGTACATCTGAAGTCATCACCATTCGATAACTGGAGTTCACCTTAAGAAATGTATGGTAAGCAAACCATCGACCTACAATTGGATGTATCCAATGGGCAAGAGTATGCCTATAATCGTTCTCTAATGAGACACGATCAGCACCTGAACTTAGTCGCATCAAAACTTGCAGTCCCAAAATTTTTGCGTAATAGACGAGATTTAAGAGCTTTGAGCTAGTAACCCACTTCCACACATTTTCCACTGGTATCAGAGTAATATTATGTTCTACAGCTACCTTGGCAAACTCATTCCCTAACGCATTAATAAAAACAACAACATCAACTTTATCTGGATGACAATGTTGACGAATTGATACAACAAACCTATAGAAATCATCAAACTTAGAGTTTGTTGCATAACCCATTATTAAGTCTTTCATTCTAGGGCACTCCAAAATCAGTCGCTCTAAATACTAAACAGTTTAAGCTAATTATAGTAAAATTTTGCCAAAATAAACTAAAAATAGTGTAAAATGCGACTTAGCACTCTAGAAAAAGTTAATTGGGCTATTAACGAATAAGGTGGGTAATACCCACCCGCTCAAGTTAAGCCGCTTCAAGAGATTGGGGTTGTAAAGGGAAACCTAATGTTTCTCGTTGCTGTAAATACAACTGAGCCACTTCCCGCGCTAAATTGCGGATTCTGCCGATATAACGGGTTCTTTCAGCCACAGCAATGACTCCTCTAGCATCCAATAAATTGAAAGTGTGAGAACATTTGAGGACATAATCTAAACTGGGAATGACTAAACTTCTGTCAATAAGTTGTTTAGCTTCCTGTTCATACAAACTGAAAAGATTAAACAACAAATCCGGAGTAGAAGCTTCAAAATTATAGGTACATTGTTCTATCTCATTTTGCAGAAAAATTTCCCCATAACTCACCTGTTCATTCCATTGAATTTTCGTGATAGCATCTACATTTTGTAAATACATCGCCAAACGTTCTAACCCGTAAGTAATTTCAATGGAGACGGGACGACAGTCAATGCCGCCGCACTGCTGAAAATAGGTAAACTGAGTGACTTCCATCCCATCTAACCACACTTCCCAACCCACGCCCCAAGCGCCAAGGGTAGGAGACTCCCAGTTATCCTCTACAAAGCGAATATCATGGTCTTCAGGGTGAACGCCCAACGCTCTGAGAGAGTCTAAATAGATATCTTGGATATTATCAGGGGAAGGTTTAATCAACACTTGGTATTGATAATAGTGCTGAAAGCGGTTAGGGTTTTCACCATAACGTCCATCGGTAGGGCGGCGACAGGGTTCTGTATAGGCCACAGACCAAGGTTCAGGGCCGATCGCTCTTAAAAAGGTATGAGGACTCATGGTTCCAGCGCCTTTCTCTGTATCGTAGGGTTGCGCGATCAGACACCCTTTAGCGCTCCAAAACTCATGTAACTTAGCAATGATTGACTGAAATGTGATAGTCACCTTTTCCTCGCGTTGTTGCTGACTGGGGTGCGGAATTCGTTCCGCACTTCTTCTGTTTATTGTCGCTTAAAATATGATTAAATAATCATGACTTTTTGAAAAATGGAAAATTTGAAGTTATACGAGACGAATTTTTGACTCTGGTCAGAACAACAGGCCGAGTTATTACGTTCTGGACGCTTTGACCAATTAGACGTAGAAAACCTGATCGAGGAGGTCGTTAATTTTGGTAAAAGTGAGCTTAGAACTTGTTGTTCTTATGCGGAATTGATTATCCTTAACAAGCTAAGAATGTTGTTAAAGATTTAGCCTTAACAGATATACGTTATCTACCTGATTGGTCAACAATAGTAACTAAATTCTTGGGTAGTTGTTAGGTTTAGTAGCTAGTTATATATTTTTATACTTTAATTCTGAAAATATATCTCTGCTTGTGCTAATGAAATGACGGCACGACAACTCAATAAAAAATCCATCCCTAATAAACCATTAACCTGTAAGCCGGCAGGAATATCAAAAGCAACAACTTCAAAATTTTCTATCAATTGTCCTGCACAATTAAACCAAGAAACAGGAACTACTGGTAAAGGCGGTGTCCTACCCTGACCAGTAATAATAGATCGTCGGCGGGAAGGTTGACTAAGGTTATAGCCTAGCTGCTGTAAAACCTGAACAGGTAAAATAGTAAAGCTTGAACCTGTGTCAACTAATAATGTAACTCGTCCTGAAAAACCTTTTCTTGTTCCTCCAATAACAGCTTTAACCTTAAATAAATTAACCCCATAGGGCAATAAAGAATAACGTTTTTGTTGACTCATATCAGCACTACAACGTCATCTGCGGTAGAACCGGTGTACTCAATAGCAAATGATTTACCTTTGCTTGCTCCCAGTTGATTATACAACTCATCCCGGTCTAGTGAATGAGCAACCACTTCCCCCCGAATAACCTCTAAATCTTGATCTAGTTCAGGGTCAGCAATTAATACCCATTGATCCGGATAATAACGGATAATTTCTTCTAAAGTTAAAATTTGAGCCGCATTAGGCTTAACCTGATCAGTTTCCATAAATTAATTGTCCTTGAGCCGCATAGTTCTACTGCTCATTGTACCTACAATAATTAATAAGCTTATTTAATCCCTAATAACCATGACTGAGACTACCCAACTCAAACAACTGCAAGCAGAATGGATCACCGCCGAAAGCTTTAAACCCTATGGCCAATTAATCACTCCTTCAGAAGACGGAAAACACTATGATCAAACTGATGCCCAATTAAACCTAGAAAAAGGAACACCACGCTTTTATATCATGCGCTTAAGCAAACGAGGGCGCAAATTCAACAGAATTACCCGTCATAATCAATGTACCCAATGTTTAGGCTCTCTAGAAGGCAAAGATTGGTTTATTGCTGTCGCGCCGCCCTCAGACAGTCCACAACCGGACTTAGAACAATTGAGGGCCTTTCATATCCCGGGCAACTGTTTTATTAAACTAGAAGTAGGAACATGGCACGCCGGGCCCTATTTTGATCATGAAGTGGTAGATTTTTATAACCTCGAACTGAGTGATACCAACATCATCGATCACTTTACCCATAACTTTCGCGCCTCGGATAATCTAGACTTTGAAATTGTAGTTGCTTAGAGATCCCAGTTCATTCCGATACTATATTCCTTTATATCTCCCAAATGATAGTTGTAGTTTGACCCTACTAGCTTATAATCCTAACAATGCAAGTTTTAAGACGGAACGCTAACTCAAGATGCGTATTTTATTTGTATCTGCTGAAGCTGCACCCCTAGCTAAAGTAGGGGGAATGGGAGATGTGGTCGGTGCTTTACCAAAAGTTTTACGGAAACTCGGGCATGATGTACGGATTTTTATGCCCTATTATGGTTTCCTGGGTGATAAGGTGGATATTCCCTCTGAACCCGTTTGGTGGGGCGAGGCCATGTTTCAAAAGTTTGCCGTCTATGAAACGACACTCCCGAATAGCGATGTTCCTGTATATCTATTTGGACATCCTGCTTTTGATCCGAGGAAGATTTACGGGGGAGATGATGAATACTGGCGTTTCACTTTCTTTTCGAACGGAGCCGCCGAATTTTGCTGGAATTATTGGAAACCCGAAGTAATCCATTGTCATGATTGGCATACGGGCATGATTCCGGTTTGGATGCACCAATCTCCAGATATTAGCACCGTTTTTACTATTCATAACCTCGCTTATCAGGGGCCTTGGCGTACTTTGTTAGAGAGTATTACTTGGTGTCCTTGGTATATGCAGGGGGATAACGTTATGTCTGCCGCCTTACTCCATGCTAATCGAGTGACTACGGTATCTCCGACTTATGCTCAACAAATTCAAACGGCAGCCTATGGAGAAAAATTAGAAGGGTTATTATCTTATATTAGCGGTAATACAGTTGGTATTATTAATGGGATTGATAGTGAAAGTTATAATCCGGCGACGGATAAATATTTACAGCAAAATTTCACTCCCGATACTCTAGAAAAACGAACGGCTAATAAAATTGCGGTACAAGAAGAGGTAGGATTACAAGTCAATAAAAAGGTTTTTTTGATCGGGATGGTAACACGCCTTGTCGAACAAAAAGGGATTGACTTAGTTTTACAAATGTTGGATCGCTTTTTATCTTATACCGATTGCCAATTTATTGTTTTAGGGGTGGGAGAACGATATTATGAAAGCCAACTTTGGCAATTATCCTCTCGTTTTCCGGGACGAATGGCAGTACAAATTTTATATAATGATGCTGTTGCCCGTCGGATTTATGCCGGGACAGATGCCTTTTTAATGCCTTCTAAATTTGAACCTTGCGGCATTGCTCAAATGTTAGCGATGCGTTATGGTTGTGTGCCTTTGGTGCGACGGACAGGGGGTTTAGTTGATACTGTATCTTTCCATGATCCGGTTAGTCAAAGCGGAACCGGTTTTATGTTTGATCGCTATGAACCTTTAGATCTTTATACCTGTCTGGTCAGAGCTTGGGAAAGTTTCCGCTATAAAGATGATTGGACAAAACTGCAACAACGAGGAATGCACCAGGATTTTAGTTGGTATAATTCTGCGGTTGAATATCTCAAGGTTTACAAACAAATCACCGCTCAACCCGATGAATTGACTCATGAAGAAAAGGATAAGTTAGAGGAATTAAGAGAGGCGGCTAAATATAGCGGCTAATAGTAGGGTGGGCATTGCCCACCAAAAACCTCACCTGTAAAATTTCTCTTATTATTGCTACTTTTTCTGATTGAGAAGGGCATAAAATACCGCTAAAACCAGGGGAAACATTAGCAAGAAAAACCCGTCAGAACCCGCCACTTGTGAAGGCACAGGGGTAATAGGATTAGGAGTGGCGGCTGAGGCAACAGAGACAGTGTTAGACTGTTGATTGGTTTGATTTGGGTTTGTTTGGGTAGTGTTCATAGGAGTGTTACTAAGATTAACTGCTGGCACAATAGAGGTGTTGTTAGATTGTTGCTTGGTTTGAGCTTGACTATTCATCGTTTATTGTGTTTAGTAAGACTTTTTGTTGACTCTTTCATCGTAGAATTGACTTATGAATCCTCATAATTCAGATCTGGAGCAGTTTTTGACAAATTTAAAATTTTGTGGTAATGGCCAACCTAAAAAAGCTATTTTGGAAAAATAGGAATACAATTCAAGAAAAAATTAATCGTCTTGGAGGCGATGAAGCATTATCAAAACAAGCAACCAAGTTCGTTTTAAGTCGATACGAAAGTAAGATTCAACAAAAAGGACTAAGTATTAACTTTCTACAAAAAAAACTTATTAATGACCAAATTATTGATGAAAAATTTCTTTCAAGAGTTTTAAATTCCACCATTTATCAAGACTGCCTTAATCAAAAGAGAAATATTTCCTATGCAGAACTTCAAGAACTAATCGATAATCAATATATTGTAGGTAAAGGAATTTCTGCCGCAACTTGTAAAAGATTTAGACTAGGGGAAAACATAGATGGTAAAGCTTTTGATATCTTATGTAAAACTTTACAAGTAAACGCAGAAGACGTTTGTGATAAAAAGCAACCTGTTAGGGAAATTTTAAAGAAAGAAGAAGAATTAAATATAGAATTATGTAAATTTAATTATCGCTCACAAAAAAAGTCTTTTAGAGAAAGAAAAGATACCTATCATTCTTTATATTTACGTAAATTACCAGACAAGAATTATTCCTGCCATTGGTTACTAAAATCTTTAATAATCAACAAAAGCTAAAAAAACTTAAATCATCTCAGATTAAATTTACAATAAAAAAAACATCAACTATACCAGAAATTTCTGAAGTATTACAAACAATACTAGAAAAACAAAGCATCATTTTTTTAGTTCAATCTTTAGATGAGATTGGAGTTCCCACTGGAGAGGCAGTAATCAAGCAATTTTGGAATCTTATAACAAAAGATTTCCCAACCACAAAGCACCATTTATTTCTTTGTTTTTTTAGTATTAATGAGATTCAATATAATTCTATAGGATATAATTTGAGGTTTGAAGTTGGGGAATGTTTTAACGATGAAGACTTAAGGAGATGGTTAAACCTACTTGAAAACAATAATGATGAATTATTTAGAAAAATTATAAAGGATAAAGAGCCGGCAAAAGTTATTGAGCTTTGGCAACAATGTAAAGGTCATAACGATCAGTTACTAGAAGCAATTCACTCATACTGCGGTTGTCAAATTGAGGAAACTTTATGGCAGAAAATCTAAAATATACAGGGACTAAAAAACATTCAGTAGAAGAAAGATACCCTAAAGAAGGTGAAATTATCTATCCTTATTTTCCCGATGATGACCTCATTAAAGCCGTTAATTATGCTATGTTCTTAAAACGTCCTCTTTTACTAGAAGGTGAACCCGGTGGCGGCAAAACTCAATTAGCTCGTGCAGTTGCTTATGAATTAAAATTAGATTATAAAGCCTACTCGGTTAAATCTACAAGCAAAGCCATTGATTTACTCTATACTTTTGATACTATTGGGCGGCTTAGAGATGCTCAATTAGCCGCCACAGGACAAATTTCTGAAATCACCCCAGAAACTATTAAACAGATTGAAACCTATCGCAAGTACGGCGTATTAGGAGAAGCGTTTACCTGTGGCAAGCCAATGGTTATCCTAATTGATGAAATTGACAAAGCAGACGTAGATTTTCCCAATGATTTATTAGATGTCTTAGATGATACCAAAAAGTTTTATATCCCTGAAACAAAAGAAGAAGTATCTGTAAGTGAAGGCTCAAACCCAATTATTTTTATTACCAGTAATTCCCAGAAAAAATTATCAGATGCTTTTTTGCGGCGCTGTCTTTATTATTCAGTAAAATGTCCCTCATCAGACCGATTGAAAGAAATTGTTATTGCTCGTTTTCCCCAATATAAAAAAGTTCTCAAGCCCAACTTATTAGAAAAAGCCGTCAATAAATTTCTAGAATTAAGAGAGAAAATGGAAGCAGATATTGATGAGAGAACATCTACCAAAGTCATTAGTACCAGTGAATGGATTGATTGGGTTCATTTAATGTGCCATAATCCTAAAGAATTTGAATCAATATTGGATAATGATAAAATTCCTTGTGCAGAAGCCTTACTAAAAAGCCTCGAAGAACGGGCTAAATTTTTTATTATTAATAAATATTTAATATTGAAGCCTGCGTAGGCAGGCTTAGTCCGTAGAGCAAGTCCCTTCAGGGTCAGGGAATTTATAAACATGAAACAGCCCTGCCTTAATAAGGGGGGCTTTAAAGGCAATGAAAGAATTATCAATTATTCAAAAGACTTATGATTTAATTAAATATTATGTTCCTAATTAACCTAAATGTTCAATTATCAATTAGCTGACCCGTGACATATTTATGTAAGATGCTAGAGATTAGTGTTTGATAGGGTATGCCTTCCTCTATGGCTTTAGCTTGAAGCGCTTCCAAATCGAGGGAAGACAACCTCAAAGTTATGTTCTTATCTTTAGCAAGGGTAGCTTTTGCATAAGACTGTAACTGAGTTATTCTCTCTGACGTTTTCACAGAATTCCACTCATCATTTTCATAGGAGTCAAAAATTTCTTGTTCTTCTTGATTAAGCTTAGTCATCGCTCTTTTGGCCTCCTAGATACTTTTGAGTTGCTTTTCTTGACGGAATAATAGTTTGTAAAAATATAGCACTACGCCTTTATGGCGCGGACATCATAAGAGATTCCTCGTTACCTCGGAATGACAATCTAAACTTTTAAAAGTGTCCTAATATATTTTGATATTGCTATAGTTCTGAGGACGAATCGATATAGGGTACTAAAAAAGCATAGTTGCTAATTCTCACAACCATCATTCGTTGATTAGGATATTTACCAAGATTAGGATGTACGAGATCGTCAAGGACATCTCCTCGTTCTATTGCCGCCAGTACCATTTCAAACGTTACTCCCCGCTCTCGTTGAAGCTGCCTATTTTTTTCTTGGCTCCATCGGATTGTTTTTATCCCTTTATTATCTGACATTGTACATACAATATCAATTTTCCGCCTGACTCTTTCCTCTGATTTTTAACGAACTCGCTACAATAGATCCACAAACCTTTATTTCTAAGAAAAGCCTATAGATACTATCTACGGAAACCCACAGGGTTTAAAAGCCAGTCAAATTAAGCAGCTACAAAGGCTGTATCATCAACGCTTACCTGGCGATCGCTTAACGACGGGTGAATTTGCCCAACGCTTAGCTGCCATCAGTACCGACATAAATCAACCGGTTTGCGCCTATATTAACCGTCGCGGACAGGTGATCCGAGTTGGGGTAGGAACCCCCAGACAAACCCAAATACCGCCGCTAGAACTTCCTCGTTATGGGGCAGAACGTTTAAGCGGCATTCGCTGTATTGCCACCAAATTAGAACCGGTTCCCCCGAAAGAATCTAGTTTAACCGCAATGGTGCGGCAAAGATTAGATGCTTTAGTGGTCTTAACCCTCAGTGGAATGGGTATGGTTAGACGGGGAGGCGGCGCGACTGGGTATGTCAAAGAAGCATACATCGCCCATCTCTTACCGCAAAGCGAAACCCACAACGATGATCAACCCTATTGGACCGTTTCAGAACCCTTAAGTTTAGATGACCTCAGTCAACAGGACTTTTTAGAATTAGTCGAGGGACTCGAGGCAGAATTTGAACGGGAATTTATCGCCCAACAGGTTGATATTGATCATGACCGGGTGTTAATAGTTGGGTTGATGACCGAAGACAAAAGTGATCAACAATTTGAAGATGGGTTACTAGAAATTGCGCGGCTGGTGGATACTGCTGGCGGCGAAGTGTTACAGACAACCCGTCAAAAACGTCCTCGTCCTCATCCTCAAACGGTAATAGGTTCAGGAAAAGTTGAAGAAATTGCCCTACAGGTTCAAACATTAGGGGCGAATTTGGTGGTATTTGACCGAGATCTCTCGCCGGCGCAAGTGCGGAATTTAGAAAATCAATTTGGGGTGCGAGTAGTGGATCGCACTGAAGTTATCTTAGATATATTCGCTCAACGCGCTCAATCACAAGCAGGTAAATTACAGGTAGAATTGGCTCAATTAGAATATACCTTACCTCGCTTAACCGGAAGAGGTCAGGCCATGTCTCGGTTAGGGGGAGGTATCGGAACCCGAGGCCCTGGGGAAACCAAGTTAGAAACCGAACGCCGGGCCATCGGGCGGCGTATTGCGCGGCTACAACAGCAAGTGAATGAATTACAGGCCCACCGTTCCCGCTTACGCAAGCAGCGACAAAAGCAAGATGTGCCCTCAGTGGCGATTGTCGGCTATACTAATGCGGGTAAGTCTACTCTGCTGAATGCGCTTACCAGTGCAGAGGTTTACACCGCCGATCAACTTTTTGCGACTCTAGACCCCACGACGCGGCGTTTAGCGATTTTAGACCCAGATACGGGTACAACAGAAACAATTTTATTAACCGATACGGTGGGATTTATTCATGAGTTACCGCCGTCTCTGGTGGATGCTTTTCGCGCTACTCTCGAAGAGGTGACAGAAGCGGATGCTTTATTACATATGGTAGATATCTCTCATGCGGCTTGGGAAAGTCAGATTCAATCGGTAAGCACGATTTTATCAGAAATGTCTATGACTCCGGGTCCTGCGCTGATCGCCTTTAATAAGATCGATCAGGTGGAAATAGAAGTGTTAGACCTCGCTAAGGAGAAATATCCTCAAGCGGTGTTTATTTCTGCTGGTCAAGGGTTTGGGTTGGAAACGTTAAAGCAAAAGTTAGCGAGTTTAGTGAAAGTTACAATATAGGATTTAATGATGCTAATTTATGCCGCCTTCTATCTATCACATAACCCATCTTAATAATTTAGCCTCTATTCTCCGTGCAGGGGGATTAATTGCTAATAGTAGGCTCAGACAACAACAAATTAATTATACTGACATTGCCCACGAACAAATTCAAGATAGAAGAGCTAGAAAGCGTCTCCCATGTGGAGCCGGTGGAACATTACATGATTATGTTCCCTTCTATTTTGCTCCTCGTTCTCCTATGCTTTATGCAATTCATACAGGTAATGTTAGAGGATACCAAGATGGGCAAGACTCAATTATTCATTTAGTTACTGATATTGAAGCCCCTTTTTTTGAAGAGGAAAATGCTTTTGTCTTTACCGATGGTCATGCTATTATGGATTATTCGGATTTTTATGATGACCTTAATGCTTTAGATTTCGTCATTGATTGGGAACTGATGAAATCTAAATACTGGTTTGATACAGAAGATTATCCAGACCGTAAATGGCGCAGACAAGCAGAATTTTTGGTTTATGAGCGTTGCCCTTGGGATCTAATCACAGAAATAGGTGTAATTAACTCCACGATACAGCTACGGGTTCAAAACATCCTAAAAAATTTTAGTGACTTGACTCCTGTTAGGGTTTATCCTAATTGGTACTATTAATCGAATTAGTCTTATAATATAGTATATATGTACTTAAACCAGTCAAATGATTGAATTCAAGCAAGGCAACTTACTAGAAGCGGATACAGAAGCTCTCGTTAACACCGTTAATACAGTTGGTGTTATGGGTAAAGGAATTGCCTTGCAATTTAAACAGGCATATCCTGAAAACTTCCGCGCTTACAAAAAAGCCTGTGATGCTCAACAAGTCAAACCGGGGCAGATGTTTATTTTTGTTGCTAATAGCTTATTTAACCCTAAATATATTATTAATTTTCCCACAAAAACCCACTGGCGAGGAAAATCTAAACTAGAAGACATTGAAACTGGATTAAAAGCTTTAATAGAAGAAGTCAAACAACTTGAGATCAAATCTATCGCCGTTCCTCCTCTTGGTTGTGGTAATGGTGGGTTAGATTGGGCTGAGGTTAAACCGATGATTGTCGGTGCTTTTGCCCAACTACCAGAGGTAAAAGTCATTATTTTTGAACCAATAGGCACTCCTGTATCTGATAAAATGCAAGTCAATACTGCTAAACCTGAGATGACTCGCGCTCGTGCTTTATTGATTCGATTGTTAGAACTCTACAACATTCCTGGTTATAGCCTGACTAAATTAGAAATTCAAAAACTTGCCTATTTTCTCCAAGAAGCCGGAGAACCTTTAAAACTGCGGTACGTTAAAGATCAATTTGGACCTTATGCCGATAACCTAAACCATGTTTTGCAACGTTTAGATGGGCATTATATTAGGGGTTATGGAGATAGAAGTCAAAAGTCTCAAATGTATGTTTTACCTGAAGGAAGTGAAGCAGCACACCAGTTTTTAGAACAAGATCCCGATGCTAATATCCGGCTCGAAAGAGTTAGTAATCTTATATTTGGCTTTGAAACTCCCTACGGAATGGAGATGTTAGCAACAGTTCACTGGGTAGCAATCCAAGAAGATACTCAAGCCGCCATAGATCCAGAATGCGCTATTTGTAGAGTACAGCAGTGGAGTGAACGCAAACGTAACATCTTTAAACCGAATCATCTTCGTAAAGCTTGGGAACGCCTACACCAACAAAACTGGTTAAGTAATAGCAACGACTAAACTAGGATTTGATGATGCTCACATCGGCATAGAAGAATGACCCCCCAAAAGCGCAGGACTAAGCATACCAAAAATCATGGCAATATGAGCCACAATTAAAAATATAGCCACAAAAGTTGCATGAAGTTGTAACTTCGATTCTTCTTTTTTTAAGTTGGGAATTAATCCTAACTCAAGTAAACTAATCCCGAATAAAGGAACAACCCCTAACAAATAAAAACCTACAGCAATCACATCAATAATTGTGCGCCATTCTCCCGCTAACGTAATGGGAATAACTGCCTTAAATAGCAAATAGAAAAAAACAATTAAAAAATAAAACCCCACCGTAATACCCGCAATTTTATTGATAGCCCTAACACGACCTTTAAGGTCGCGAGTAAATAAAATATACAATTCAGAAACAGCAATTGTTTCCGCCAAAATCACCGGAATAGCCATAAAAATTAGAAGATTCCAAGGCTGATTATCTGCCAACAACTGCATATAATGAGTCATTTCCATCATCAATCACTCCTGATAAGTAATAAACTTTTGCGTCTATGCGCTAAACAAAAAATAATACTTTTAAAAGCCGCCTAATATAATCTCTGAAAAACTGAGGCTCTATATTCTTAGAATAAATTTTAAAAATGAAATTAGGATGAAATTTTCAAAAATCTCATACCCAAGAGCCACAGAATAGCTAAAAATTAACCTTTAAACAACAAATGTAAAGCACGTCGGACATATTGTGACCAAGATTCAGTAGTAGGCGGAAAAATAAGAGCATAAAGCATAATCCCACTCATAACATCAAACACCAACCCCGAATCTACATCAGCCTGAATTTCATTTCTTGCCTTAGCTCGCTCAATGACAACCGCAAAAGCTTGTCGCCTCGGTTGTAAATATTTCGTCCAATAAATCTCGGCAAACTGAGAATTACTAGAAGCACTGCTGATAATCATCGCAACCGTTTGCCGCCCTAAAGGACTCAGACTAATTTGTGCCGCATTTTCAATAAGCTCATCAATATCGCTCCAAAAACTTCCCGTATCCGGAATGACCACATCTTGTCTAATGCTTTCAATTGCGTCAGCGACTAATTCCTCTTTGCTGCTGTAGCGTCGATAAATCGTGGTTTTGCCTACTCCAGCACGAGCCGCAATAGCTTCGATACTGATAGCTTCAAAGCCGACTTCTCCTAACAATTCCAAGGTAGCTCCTAACATCGCTTGATGAGATTGAACGCTGCGAGGTCTTCCTGGTGTTTTCTTTGTGGTATCACTCATGAGGGTTATAATAAATACGAAACATTAGCGTATCGAAACACAGAGAACAATGGGTCAACGTTTTCGGCCTTGTTATACCCACAAACATAGCACCCAAACTCTTCAGCAAGGATTAGAAGAGTATTATCAGGTAAATTCTCATATCACTGACGTTAGAGAATTGCCAAAAGAATTTGCTCATATTTTAATGGCACACGATGTCTCTCATGTTGTTCTCGGTTGTGAGACGACCATGTATGACGAACTTAAACTATTGCCCTTAACTTTTTGGACCAGCGATTTTAAGTTTAGGGATTATATACGCACCAATCAAGACCCGAAAATCAAGCCAGCAATAGATATTATGTATAATGACTTAATCAAACAATACGGGTTATTAGGGCTATATAGCTCAATTTTGTTGGTATTACCGCCACTGCTACCAGAATTGTTAACCATCTGGTTTAAAAACCGTGTTAGAAGAAAATATTACCCTTTTCTAGATTACGAATCTTTCCTTAACCGCTCTCTTTTAGAAATACGTCAAGAGTACGATTTATTGCCATTGATCAAAATTTAATACAAAGGTGCTGGTTCTTGTTTCACCCGTTCAGAAATTTGCCGCACACGCCCTACTACTTGGATTAAATAGTCATAATTAGGAGGAGCCGCATTAGGAATATAACCGGACGAAGAAGCGATGGCCGAAGACACATCAGCTAAAGCCGCGCGAATTTGTTCTTGTTGTTGAGGAGTTAGGTTAGGCGAGATTAAAACCGCGCCGCTAGGCACTTCGTGAGAGTCAGTAAAGAGAACGCGAAAGCGAGTATTAGCAAAACTGGGGCGATAGCGGTTAAACTCAGCTAAAGACATCGCTCCGGCGTTCACTTCACCATTGCTGATCAACTCTAAAACTCGTTTCGGGGTAGAAGCAAAGCTAATTTTAGCTAAAGTGAGTCCATATAAGTTAAAAATAGGTAAATAATAGCCAGTCGCAGAACCCATTTGTCCTAAAGCAAGAGTCTTTCCCGCTAAATCGGCTAATTTTTTCATCGGACTCTCTTCAAGCACAATAATCACTGAGCGAGTTTCTAGAGTTCCTTCTAGAGGAAAAACCGGGGTATATTTAGACTCGGAAATAGCGATCGCAGCTAACCCAGGAGGGGCAAACACAATATCCCAGGTTTTTCGCTCAATTTGAACAATAGCTTGCACTTCATTGTAAGTGGGTTCCAATTCAATCAAGCTTTTAAGCTCTTGTCCCAAATAATCCTTAAATTCAGCATATTGCTCTACAGATCGCACACTTTCTCCATAACTGACTACTCCCACGCTCAGTTGACCTGGCGGGGAACTGACTTGCTTACATCCTCCTAAAATTAAAATAATTGCCACTACAAAGAAGCGTCTTGTTAACATATTAAAAGAAAGCTTAAGCGTCTAAGATTTTGCATCAATTTATCTTAAGCTAAATTGGTGGGCAGAGGTTAAGAAATGCTAAGAAACTTAAAGTTAGGTGCCAAACTCAATTTACTGTTATTATCAATTTTTATTATCATTGTTTTTTTGAGTGGGCTGTTGATCTCAAAAATTTTAGAGAAAAATGCCGAACAAGTCATCACAGACAAAGCATTCCTACTCATTGAAACGATGGGATCGGTACGCAATTATACCAGCAATGAAGTCAATCCCGAATTAGCTCCTCGATTAGAAACAGAAGCACAGTTTTTGCCGCAAACAGTTCCCGGTTATTCAGCGCGACAAGTTTTTGAAGATTTAAGAAATCGTCCCGAATATCGAGATTTTTTCTATAAAGAGGCCACTCTAAATCCTACCAATCTGAGAGATAAAGCTGATGAGTTTGAAGGAAACATTGTCGAAGAATTTCGCCAGAATGCCAGCCTAAAAGAAAAAGTCGGTTTTCGCTCTCTTCCTGGAGGAGATATTTTTTATATTGCCCGTCCTATATCTGTGTCTAAAGAAAGCTGTTTAAGGTGTCACAGCACTCCTGAAGCCGCTCCGAAAAGTCAACTTGCTACTTATGGAGATCAAAATGGTTTTGGTTGGAAAATGAACGAAATTGTCGGAGCCAAAATGGTTTCTGTGCCGGCTACTAACGTCTTTGAGCGAGCTAGACAGTTACAGATTGTCGTGATTGGGGTTCTGAGTGTATTTTTATTAATAGCTATTTTGTTAATTAATCTTTTCCTCAGACTGACCATTACTAATCCTTTAACAAAAATGGCTCAGTTAGCTAAAAAAGTCAGTACAGGCGATATGTCAGTGGAATTTAAACACAATTCCCAGGACGAAATTGGAATTTTAGCCGCTTCTCTCAATCGCATGAAAGTTAGCTTACAAATTGCCATGAATATGATTGAATCTGAGTCAGAAAATTAACTTAGTTCTTAGTCATTAGTCATTAGTCATTATTGCCTGTTGGCGGTTCCTTAATTAATGGTTAGAATATTCTTGCACCGAAGGTTGAATTTGAGCAGGAGCGGGCGAATAAGGATTAGCCGGAACCGAATTTCCTTGGGGGATAGTCTGATTAAATTGTCCAGAAACGTTAGAGGTTTGAGATTGAGTTGGATAATTATTATAAGGTACTTTAAAAGAATTAGCTTGAGGGGGTGTTGACTGTAGTTGCTGTTGGGGTTGAGTGGAGTAATTATAATTATTATAAGGAGCTTGATAAGGCGCTTGAAAAGAATTATTTTGAGGGGTCGTTGGCTGTAGTTGCTGTTGGGGTTGAGGTTGAGTGGAGTAATTATAATTATTATAAGGAGCTTGATAAGGTTGAGAAGAAGGTTGGACAGGTTGCGCTAAAGAATTATTTTGAGGTAAGACTCTAGATGAATTAAAAGATGTCGTGTTAGATGTAGCATTAGAAGAATAAGCACTATTATTGCTATTTGATTGAGGTAAGCCTGCCGATGAATTAGCCGAATTCAAATTAGAATTATTTAAAGGTGGATTGCTTTGTGATTGCTGATTGAGGGCTTGTTGTAAATGATTTTCTATGACCATAGGAGAAGGCTTAACTGGTACAATGGGCGAATCTCCTAGAGAAATCCCATTAGACTTGGCTTCAGGGATCATGGGGTCAAATAAGGAAGATTTTTGAGGAGAATTTTTATTAGCCGCACTAGATTCACCTGTGGCTTGACGATTAGTGCTATTTTTGTTGGGTAACAAATAATAAGGAAGATCTGTATTACGAGTGAGCGTTTTTGGGTCGCTAGATTCTAGGTTTTTTTCGTCGAGTTGCTCAACCGAGGAAGGAGTCTGAGATTGAGGAGGGGTAGTAAAATCGATTTGACTTTCGGCCCAACTATCTTCTAATGTAGGAGGTTGTTCCTCAAAGCGGCTTAACCATTCAGGATTACTGTTATATTGCCAAACCCCAAAACAGAGCAATCCTACTACAGCTAACGGACCCCAAAAAATTAACTTACCAAAAGGTTGCAGTCCTGCTAGAAAATAGCGATAAGAGGAAGAATTTGTTTTAGAAAATTTCATGACAGTAGAGTTGAACAACTTTTAAATCTATACTAGCTCAATGAACTCGAAATCACCAAATAGCGATCCGACACAGATGACCCAGGTTAAGTTAGCCACAAAAATAGAAGCTATTTTATATCTAAAAGGACAACCTTTATCTTTAGCCGAATTAGCCGATTATGCTCACTGTGAGCGTGAACAAGTCGAAGAAGCGCTCATTGAACTGATGTCAGACTACGCCCATCGCGATAGTGCTTTAGAGGTAGTAGAAACCCCAACCGGTTATAGTCTACAGTTACGGTCGCTATTCGATAATTTAATGTCGGATCTAATCCCCGCAGAATTGGGAACAGGTGCATTACGCACTTTAGCCGCTATCGCCCTCAAAAATCCTATTCTCCAGACGGATCTGATCAATTTACGGGGAAGCAGCGCCTATCAACAAGTCCAGGAGTTGGTAGAATTGGGATTTGTGCGTAAACGCCGTCAAAATGACGGTCGATCTTATTGGTTAGAAGTTACTGACAAATTTCATCAATACTTT
Source organism: Gloeothece verrucosa PCC 7822 (assembly GCF_000147335.1). Classification (NCBI taxonomy): domain Bacteria; kingdom Bacillati; phylum Cyanobacteriota; class Cyanophyceae; order Chroococcales; family Aphanothecaceae; genus Gloeothece; species Gloeothece verrucosa. The sequence goes on along the minus strand of NC_014501.1, from coordinate 5,144,967 downwards.
GAAATAGAGCAATTATCCCAATTGAGAGAATAATTTTCCCGAGTTGACCCTCTTTAGGAAGGTAGCGATTATACTAAAGAATATGTAACAGTAGAAAGTGAGACGATCTCGCTTTTGGAGTTCTAATGGTATTTAACTTTGACTTTTTGGCTTCTGACCCAGAAGAACAAGACAACAACAGTTTGATGGAGTACCTTCAGCAGCAAAATCCAGAAATCTTGGCGCGAGTGGCTCAGTCAGCAAGTCCAGAAATTAAGGAAATTATTACTCAAAACGTGCAAGGACTGGTAGGAATGCTTCCGACGGGAGATTTTAGCGTTCAAATCACCACTGATCGGGAAAATTTAGCTAATCTTCTGGCATCAGCCATGATGACAGGCTATTTTTTAGGCCAGATGGAACAACGTCGAAATTTAGATGTAACTATCTCGAAAACTGATTCACCGTAGGCAATAAGGTAGCTTGGTATGCTTCCATCTTTCAAGAGGAAGCCCAAGACGCTTAGGTTAACAAGCGTTATTTTATGGTGAAAATTGGTAAATTATTGCACAATAATTTGAATTTAGGGCACAAATAACCGGTAATGGGGAATTAGTTGCTCTTGTTGGCCCATTACCTGATTATTAGTTTGTCAATAATTAGCCGCCTTTGGCAAAAGAAGCCATAACAAGAACAGATAATAAAATTCCCGGAAATAATAAGGCCACTAATAAACCAAACTCATTCATAGGTATTCCCATAGTTGTAAGCTCCTAATAATTTTCCTGTCCTTTTAAACTAAACTCAAATATTGGGAAGTAGAGCGAATTTCATCTTATTTTAATGAAGGCCCCACCCTAAGTAACTAGCCAAAGATGCGGGTGGCGATGGCAGAATTTTTACTCATTCATATTGCGATAAGTTGCCACAGCAGAGGGAGAAATTCGGTTAAGATAACGGAAAATCCAATATTTCAAAACCGTATCTAAAATAACCGGAAAAGTAGCAATAAACAAAAAATTAAAATCGCGATTTTCCGGCAGTCCAAAATGACGAGCGACTCCTTCTAATATGACTTCCCATCCATGAGGAGAATGAAAACCAACAAACATATCAGTAAAGAGAATAATTAAAAAAGCTTTAGCTGAATCACTTAAGCTATACAAAATACTGTCCATGAAAGATTTAACAATTTCAATTTCTTTGCGGCTGCTAACAAGAACTCCGACAAAAGCCAGAAAAGAAAAAAGATCAGCAAAGATATTCGCAATGGCATCAATACCTTGATAACGGTAAGCTTCAGATATTTCTTTAGCTTGATTTTTTACCTGTTCTTCAATTTCTTCTTCGGTCAATTTGGGAATTAAACCGATCATACTTTTAAAATGTAAGGACTCTTCAAAAGTTTTTAATTCTGCGAAAGCTTCTTCTTCTAAATCCTTGTTAATAAAAACCACTTGTTCATGATTCCCAAAATAATTGTGGACAATGGGAGTCAGCAGAAAAGTTTTAGTGATTTGATGAGTGAGAAGAGGAACAATAATCAACAGAAGAATAAATTTAATAGAAATAGCGGTTTGATAACGAGAACTACGGAAGCGTTTAAGCACTGCTTCTTCGCTTTCTTCGGACTTGGGATCAATCTCTTGCTTAATGCGGTTAAGAGTATTAAGAAACGACCGAGGCAAAGCACCTGTTTTATCCACTGCTGAATCAAGTTTTCGGTTAGGGTTATCCACCTTGATATTGGTTAATGGAGTCGAAGATTTTTGAATTTGAGGGGATTTTCCATTAGCCGCTATTAAAGCTTGTTCAGATGACCATTGCTCTGAACTTAAATTAGCATTTTTAGAAGCATTTAACCTAATAAAATCATTGTCTTTATATTTGGACGTTACCTCATCAATAAACTGTAGTTTTTGCAATAATAAAGAGGCGTGAGCTTGTTCTAACTCTAGCTGCTGATCTCGGTTAGCCGGGCTAGAATCGCTCATTTCTGATAAAGTCATAAAGAGACGACTCGCTTTAAATACACTGAGTCTGACTCGAATGGTTTGGAGATACCCTTGAACTTCGTTGAGAAAATAGGACATCACGCTGTCACCGTATTGAGCGGAGTCAACAGAGACTTTTTTCCCCTGAAAATGTTTATTTTCAATTTCTCTAATTTTAAATGCGGCTCGATAAGCTTGATCTAAGGCTCTTTCTGGCGTTTTTGAGAGCCATTGATTTGCACCCCTTACAATCCGACTAAGTTTCATAGAACCCGTAACGTCCAACGAACAAAAATAATGATAGTCTTGTACCCTTAACAGACTGCCAATCTGAATCTAATTGTATGTGGTATCTTAGCAGATTAGCAAAAGGAGTTGACTGTAAACCGTGTTCTTATTATCAATTTGGATCACAGGACCTACTCGCAGTGGTAAAACCACTCGTCTAGTTAACCATTTCCGTGCTTGGGTAAAAGAAAAGCTGTTTGTGAGTATCAGCCATGATCAAACCCCAAAGCCGCCTCAACCATCAGCCTCTTCAGTGTTAATTTTGGCCGCTAATGATGATAACTCTCGAAATTTATCGGAGCAACTCTCTGTGGCGGTATCTGGGAGTTTTCCAGTTAATAGTAAAACACCTTTAGGGTTTATTCGAGATGAAGTCATCTTATTTTGGCCCTTATTATTTGAGATGCTCAACCTAAAAGCCCAGTTTCCCATCTGGTTACGTCCAGAAACCGAACTCGAGTTAGCGACTCGTCTATGGCGGCCTTACTTAGAACAAAGTTATCTTAAAGGTGCTGCTGTCAGTGAGTCTCGTTTTGTGGAAAAAACTCTAGATTTATTACACTTAGCCGGCGCGGCAACTATTGCGGCAGAACAGATTCCTGCTATTTTAGAACAAGGGTTAGAAGAATCTGTCATTAGACATCAATGGCCGGGGGTTATTCGTCCCGAACAGTTGAGCGATCTTTACTCTCGTTCCTCTAATGGCGAAGACAATGAAGCCAAGCGGCTAGGAAAGTTAATTTTAGAGTGGGTACAGTGGACATTAGAACGGGGTCTGATCAGTTATGGCACGGTTTATGAGTTGTATTGGCGTTATTTGTTGCCTAACCCTAAATATCAATATCATTTAACCCGGCGTTATCAAGCTATTTTTGCTGATGATGTGGATGATTATCCGGCCATTACTAGAGAATTATTTCAATTTTTATTGAATAAGGGCGCGTTTGGGGTCTTTACCTATAACCCGGATGGACAAGTAAGACTCGGGTTAGGTGCTGATCCCAACTACTTAGCCGGGTTAGCTTCTGGCTGTGAAATCGAGGAGTTATCTTCTTTGGGGGAATTGGCCGACTTATCGGCAACTTTAGTACAGATGGTCACAGAAACCTTTTATATAACCAGTTTTCCCCATGCTATACAGTCAATTCAAACCACCTCTAGGGCGCAAATGCTACGAAAGACAGCAGAGGTGATTATTGATCTCGTTAAAGGGGGGAAAGCTAAACCCTCTGAGATTGCGATTATTGCACCTGGATTAGATGAAATTGGCCGTTATGTTCTTAAAGAAATTCTAACGGCTGGCGGTGTTCCCGTTGAACTGCTCAATGAACAACGTCCTTTAATTGCTTCTCCTTTGATACGTGCTTTGTTAACCTTATTAGGGTTAGTGTATCAGGGTTTAGGGCGGCTGGTGTTGCGAGATGATATAGCGGAGATGTTGGTGATCCTTTCTCGTAAACCCCAAGAAGGAGAAACCCCGACAGACAGAAAATTAATGCCGCATATTGATCCAGTCAGAGCCGGGTTAATTGCCGATTTTTGTTATCATATTGACCCAGAAAAACCGTATTTGTTAACAGTAGAAACTTTTCCCCGTTGGGATCGTTTGGGACTAAAAGCGACTTCGGCTTATAATATGATTCGAGAGTGGATAGAAAACACCAAAATTCTCCTACAACAACAACGAACTCCTCCGATTTCAGTATTAGACCAAGCGATTAAAAAGTTTGTTGGTAATGGAAGTTATTTACCCTATAATCAATTGTCTGAGTTACGGGAATTGATGGAAACTGCCCAACATTTTTGGGAAATAGAGCGGCGAGTCAGACAGTATGAACCGGTGGCGGAATTTCCTTCTAATGCCATTGCTCAGTTTATTCAATTATTGCGGCGAGGAACCATCACTGCTAACCCTAGTCCTCTGCGTTATTTTGGTAATAAACCCGAGGCGGTTAGTATTGCTAATATCTTTCAATATCGCTCTTTACGCAGTTTTCACCCTTGGCAATTTTGGCTAGATGCGGGTTCAAATTTGTGGGAAAAGGGAGGGGCGGCTACCCTATTTGCAGCGCCTTTATTTCTACAAGAATGGTCAGGGCGGCAGATTTCTTCTGAAGATGATTTAGACATCAATCAGGCGCGTTTAGTGCGTATTTTGAAGGATTTATTAGGAAGAGTTGGAGAGGGGATTTTTTTATGTCATAGTGATTTGGGCGTAACCGGAACAGAACAGACCGGTCCTTTGTTGCCTTTGGTTCATAGTTCAAAACAGATTGTTCTTGATACCGAGCAAAACAAGTTAAGTGAAATTAACGCTTGACACATAGATAAAAATGCTTAGTATTTGGGGTTTTTCACCCTAAATTTAAAGGCTTATATCATAGCAAAAAAAATTAGAAAAATACAAAAAAAAAGATTAAGAAAATATTGAGAAATAAATTTTTAAGACTGGGTAAAAATAAGGTTTATCTGCATAATTCTAAAGAAAAGCCAAAGATCCGTCCAGATTGATACCTATAATTCAATCATTTCTGAAAGGATATCATACCCTTAGATAATAGTCGTAGATCGAGAAGAGAACCGTGAAAATTCCAAGTACGATCATCACCCTTATTCTTGGGATTGCCTTAACGTTGGTCAGCCTTTGGTATGGCCAGAATCATGGATTAATGCCGGTGGCGGCATCAGAAGATGCAAAACAAATAGACAGTGTTTTCAACCTGATGATGACCATTGCCACAGCGTTATTTTTCATCGTCGAAGGAGCCTTAATCTATAGCCTGTTCGCTTTTCGCCGCCGCAAAGGCGATCAAACTGACGGGCCTCCTATCGAAGGAAATGTGCCTCTAGAAATTCTCTGGACAGCCATCCCAACCGTAATTGTGTTTATTCTGGCTGTATATAGCTTCGAGGTTTACACCAATATAGGCGGCTTAAATCCCAAAACTGCCGGCGATGCCAAGCCAGGACTGATGGCTCATTATCATGGCGGACACCTCTCGGGTGGACAAGCTATGATGGCTATGGGAGATCAACCCGAAAGAATCGCCTTGGGAATTGGTCCATCTTTAGCTGAAGATGAGACAGTAGCTCCCGTCGTAGTAGATGTAAAAGGAATCCAATTTGCTTGGATTTTCACCTATCCTGAAACCGGTATAGTATCAGGAGAACTCCACATTCCCGTTAATCGGCCAGTTCAACTCAATATAAGTGCTAGTGACGTACTTCATGCCGTGTGGATTCCTGAATTACGTCTCAAACAAGATGCTATTCCCGGCCGAGACTCCACCTTAGCCTTCATCTCTAACCGAGTAGGAGAATATCCCATCATCTGCGCGGAACTCTGTGGTTCTTATCATGGAGGAATGAAAGCGATGGCCTATGTCCAAACCGAGGAAGATTTCAACAAATGGGTTCAAGAGAATACCCTCGCGCAAAGCGAGCAACCCGAAAAAACTGTCGCCTTTAATGCTGCGACGGCTTCAGAAGGAGAATTTTTAGCTCCCTATGCTCAAGAAATGGGTATTAATAGCGAAATGCTTGCCGAGATCAATTCCTTAGCTCATCATCACGGAATGTAAAATTTTACGTCCCAGTTCATCTTTAATTATGACTACATCAGCAGAAATTACTGCCACAAAGCCAACTCCTCCTTCCGAACCGAAACACCAGCAACGGAAGTGGACAGACTATTTTACCTTTAGTACCGATCACAAGGTGATTGGGATTCAATACCTAACTACCTCTTTCCTGTTTTTCTTTGTCGGTGGTTCTTTTGCCGAAATTATGCGAACGGAGTTAGCGACTCCGGATCCGGATTTTATCTCTCCGGAAATGTATAACCAATTCATGACCATGCACGGAACGATTATGATCTTTTTGTGGATCGTTCCGGCAGGAGCCGCTTTTGCCAACTATCTGATCCCCTTGATGATTGGGACAGAAGACATGGCCTTTCCTCGCCTTAATGCGGTAGCCTTCTGGCTATTTCCGGTGGGGGGATTATTGCTGATGTCGAGTTTCTTTGTCGGCGCTCCTCAAGCAGGATGGACCTCTTACCCTCCCCTGAGTCTGGTATCCGGCAAGTGGGGTGAGGAAATTTGGATTTTGAGTATCTTGTTGGTAGGAACCTCTTCGATTTTGGGGGCGATCAACTTTATCACCACGATCCTGAAAATGCGAATTCCTGAGATGGATTTGCATAGTATGCCCCTGTTCTGTTGGGCGATGCTCGCTACCTCCGCTCTGATTCTTCTTTCCACCCCTGTTTTAGCCGGTGCTTTGGTGCTGCTGTCTTTTGACTTAATTGCCGGCACGGCCTTTTTTAACCCTACAGGCGGGGGAGATCCCGTCGTCTACCAGCACTTATTTTGGTTTTACTCCCACCCGGCAGTTTATATTATGATTCTGCCGTTCTTTGGGGTGATTTCTGAAGTTTTACCCGTTCATGCCCGTAAACCGATTTTCGGTTATCGAGCGATCGCTTACTCGAGTTTAGCCATTAGTTTCTTGGGCTTAATCGTTTGGGCGCACCATATGTTTACCAGTGGAACCCCCGGCTGGTTACGGATGTTCTTCATGGCAACTACCATGTTGATTGCTGTACCGACAGGAATTAAGGTCTTTAGCTGGTGTGCTACCATTTGGGGCGGCAAACTGAGCTTAAACACGGCCATGTTGTTTGGTATAGGCTTTGTCTCTTCTTTCTTATTAGGTGGGTTAACCGGTGTAATGGTGTCTTCGGTTCCCTTTGATATTCATGTTCATGACACCTATTTTATCGTTGGACATTTCCACTATGTTCTGTTTGGGGGTGCGGCTTTAGGGCTGTTTGCCGGCTTCTATCATTGGTTCCCGAAAATGACCGGACGGATGATCAATGAACCGTTAGGTCGTCTTCACTTTATCCTCACGTTCATTGGGCTAAATCTAACCTTTATGCCCATGCACGAGTTAGGATTATTGGGAATGAATCGCCGTGTCGCCCTCTATGATGCCCAATTCCAAGGTTTAAACTCCCTGAGTACCATTGGGGCTTACCTGATGGGAGTTTCTACCATTCCTTTTCTCATTACGGTTTTCTGGAGTCTTTTTAAAGGTGAAAAAGCGGGCCGCAATCCTTGGCGGGCACTAACCTTAGAATGGCAAACCTCTTCTCCTCCCATTATCGAAAACTTCGAGGAAGAACCTGTGTTATGGGCAGGACCCTATGATTACGGGATTGATCGAACCACCTTTGAGGGAGAGGAATCTGTTGACCAGATCTTGGCCGAAGTTGGTGCGGAATCGAATTAATTTTCAGTAATTAGTCATTAGTTGTTAACCTAAAAGAAAAGCTAATGACTATTTACTAACGATTAATAACAAACAACCAACATCTAATTACTCATAACCCATTAGGAATTATGCAAGGTTCAACACTAGAAGAGTCTAAACTAGCTCTAGACTATCACCAGTCAGCCGAAGCACATCATCATGGTGGACATCCCGATCATCGGATGTTTGGATTAGTGCTGTTCCTGATCGCTGAAGGAATGATTTTCTTCGGGCTGTTTGCTGCTTTTGTCATTTACAGCAGTATCTTGCCACAATGGCCACCTGAAGGCACACCAGAATTAGAACTGTTACTGCCTGGTATTAATACCTTCATTCTGATTTCCAGCAGTTTTGTTATGCATCTGGGACAAAATGCTATTAAAAAGAATGATGAAAAGGGTTTGCGGCTGTGGTTTGGCATTACAGCTATTATGGGGGTCTTGTTCCTGGTGGGACAGGGTTATGAATATACCCATACCGGCTTTGGTTTAACCACGAATTTGTTTACCAGTTCTTTTTATGCTTTGACCGGTTTTCATGGTCTGCACGTGACTTTCGGACTGTTATTGATCCTGGCGGTTTTATGGCGCTCTCGTAGTCAGGGACATTATTCGAGTCAATCTCATTTTGGCGTAGAAGCGGCTGAACTTTATTGGCACTTTGTAGATGTCATTTGGATCATCCTATTTATCCTTGTTTATCTGCTCTCCTAGTCCGATTTTCAAGTGAGCAGATGGAGGGACAGAGATTTTTTACTGTCCCTTTTTCTACTATGATATAAACCCCGCCCTTAAGGGCGGGGTCTGGATTAAGTGATTATTCTCGGATTAATTATGATTAATTATTGGCTTAGACAAAAATTTTAAGTCAATTAGAAAAAGTCCGAAAGCGCCATTTATTAAGCTGCTTATTGCCAATTTCTGCTACAGTTTCTAATTGTGCTATTTTAATTTGTAATTGCTCTATTGTTTGCGATTTTTGCTCATTTTCTTGTTCAAGACTCCAGAGGTTTTTAGCTTTTTCAGCTAGTTGGGCCTGAGTGGCTGTTATTTGATGGTTTAATTGAGTTATTTGATACTCTTGGGCCGATAATTGTTCTTCAAGTAATTTAACCGGCTTCAATTCAGATGAATCCTCATCTATTTCTTTCTTAGATAAGCCGCTTTGGGATTGTTCTAAATGATTTTCTAATTCGTCTATTCTAGCTTTTAATTGCTCAATTATTTGAGATTGTTTTTTATTTTCTTGTTCAAGAAAATGGTTCACATCTAGTTTATCTTCTTTTGAAGATAATGGCTTTTCAGTGCGGAACTCGTTCCGCACCCCAACCAATTGAACCTGTGGTAACAGTTCATAGGAGCGTACAGCCGTCTCTTGCTTAGATAATTCGATGGGATGATTCGGTAAATTATGGGTTTGAGAATTTTTAATATTTTCTTCAGCATTACTCGCGGGTTTTTGGTGTAATGAAAAGTTTTCCAGTTGATGAGCAATTTCCGATATTTTTTGCGGAGCCTCTTCAGAATTTGAGTTAAGTAAAATATTAGCTAACTTCACCCATAACGCTTCAAGCCGTTGCCAATCTTCTCGATTTTCTGATTTTTCAGTTTTTTCAACTAATTTTCGGATTAAATCCTCAATATTGTCAGTCAATAGCTCAGGAGAATGCTCACAATGATTGTCCGTATCGGTTGAATTGAAACCCGTTAAAACAAGCCAATTTTTCCAGGCCGCCGTGCTAGATGCCGCCCAAATTTTTAGCCATTGGTTTGTGACTTGACTCCAAGGATCTAAGCTTTCTTTCATGGCTCAATTTTTCGATGTTATAATCTGATAGTTTAGCTCCTTCTGAAGAGGCAAAAAATCTTTCTTATACAATCTTTGAAAATCAGTCTTTTGAGGGTTGTGGTCTGGCAAAAGGGACGCTTGTCTAGTTTTAGAGTTAAATCAAATTATTATCCCCACTCTTAAAATCAGTGGAGTGGGGTGAAATCAAGCCTAGTCTAGCCGACTCAAACGAGGGCATACTGTCAGACAATTTTAGGTGTCATCATCTTCTATTTCAAAATCATCATCATCTGTGTCATCTGTATCGTAATAATCCCCTTCTATTTCTAGTAAATCTATATCTTGGGGTTCAAGAGACACTTGTTTCTCATCTGGATCGCGTTTGATAATTCTTCCTTGCGCTGTCAACCACTCAATCATGGATGGTTCATCAGGCAGAGGAACAACTTTTGCCGGCTCATAACGAGGTTCTTGCTGTAATGAGGGATTATACATAGTAATTTTTGCAGTTCTTAGATACTGATCAAATTGAGATCCAATTAAATTTTAGCTTGGGTTCAGTTTTAACCTGTCTATTGTTACAGAGACGGTTAGGCTATTTCTCAGATGTCTATTTTAGCGATTTTATGTAGCCTTTGGAAGAGAAAACCTGAGACTTGCCTGACTAGGTCTCCAATATTCGGCTGATCTGTTCAGGAGCTATGGGTCTAGGTTCTATTTTCTGAAAATGCTCAATTAATTGAAGATGAGAACGGGCCGTCTTTAAGTCGTTGAGATGAAGTAAAACCATATCTTTATAAATTGGATCATTAGGCACAATGGTTTCTAAAAATAAGTCTTGTAGCTGATTTTTTTCAATAGCAATCGCTAAATATTTTAAAAATAATTCACGTTTATTAGGGCGGAGACTGACTAAATACCAATTCACTTGATACGTATCCTTAATAATTTCATCCAAAAAGTTTTTTTGCGATTGTTGTCAGTTGGTCGCTGACTGGTTAAAAATTTTTTCGCCACTTATTATATCATGAAGCCGCCTTCTCAGTTTCAACGCCCTCAAGGACAACACAAGTTAACAGAACTATTTAAGCTCTCACTCTCAGCTTCTTAAGGTCCAAACAATTTTTCTTTTGCGCCCGGAGCAAAAGTGAGTTGACCCTTAAAGGTACAAGTGCTACGAGTGCTAACCATCATAGAAATGGAAAAATAGCCATCGCGATCAATAGAAACTGGAGTCGGGCTACTATAATAACCTACCAAATTCCACATAGCAGGTTCATCGCTTCCTAGTGTTTGGGCTTCTTGAATAATTAATTTATTGTTCAATTCTAAAAGATAGTCGCCCATCTCATCACTAAAGTTTAAATTAAATCCTGTTCGAGTGGCACTCAAACTAGCCGCGCTCATGGTTCGTTTGTTAGCTTTTCCATTGCTTACGCTACATTTGACTGTCCCCACTTTCTGAGCGGTTGCTGGTAGCGATAGTGAAAAAAGGGATAATATTTGTATTAGAACCATTGCAACAAAGGCAAATTGATTTTTCTTTGCAGTTTTCATGTTCTAATTTTTTACACTTATTCAATATCTATATATTAAAGTTTTTCCCCTCAAACAAGCTCTAGATGTTAAAAAATGTAACAATTTTCCTTTGCCGCTTTAAAGCCAAGCTATTGGGGAAAAAAGCGGAGATTTCCGACACTCCTCAGTTGAGATCTTTTTTATAAGCTACGGCAGGACTCTATAGAATTCTTTAATGTAAATTCTTTTCCGGTTCGATAATTGATCACCTTGTAAACTTTTCCACGATGGTCATTAAGGCTACAATTTTGGGGGACTGAATCTAGGCACAGTTTAACTTTATCGTTCGGTTTTGAGGCTAGGACTTCGGCCAGGGAATTAGAGGACACCAACAAAATCCCATTATTGAGATAGAGCGATACTCCAGAATTAACAATTGGCTCACCAGTTGCCCCATCTATTAAACGGGTGCCAATATTTGTAATATAAGTTTCACTACATTGTCCGATATCTGAGGGAGCGCCAGTAGCTTGCGCTTGTGAAACGAGGGAAAAATTTAAGCCGGCTGATGTGGCTAAACAAGTAAGCCCTATTGTAGGAACTTTGAGGAAAGATGTCAGTTTAAGCATATTATTTAACAATTTTTTTTGATCATAGACAGACTCTGGTTAATGGGCTGTGATCCCCATCACTGGAGTCTGCTCAAGGGTTAGATCAAGAATAAACGATAAATATTAAATTAATGTGACAATTTTATGAAAATTCATGAACATGAGCTATGGGGTAATTAAACTTAATGGTCTAGATAGATTTCCCAAAGCTCTCAAGCATTACAGATAAAATTAAAATAATAGTTAAATAAATAGGATAACTGAGATGAAAGTGGTTTTAATTGGGTTAATTCGAGCTTATAGAACTTTTATTTCGCCGTTGTTTCCTCCTTCTTGTCGTTTTCAGCCGACTTGCTCTCAATATACGATGGAAGCGATTGAGCGTTTTGGTGGACTCAAGGGCAGTTGGTTGGGGATCAAACGAATTTTGCGGTGTCATCCTTTTCACCCTGGAGGTTATGATCCGGTTCCTCCAGTCAAGGATAAAAAGCGATAAGGATTAACTGTTAACCCTTAACCGTTCACTGTTAAGAGAGAGTGCTACTAAATTAGCCAAACTCTCAAACTGTTCAATTTCTGCCGCCTCCCAGCAATGCAATGTTTCAAAATAATTGACACATAGCACGCCCCACACCTGTTCTTGAATCAAAATCGGGACGATTAAAATGGATCTAAGGTGATGGTTGAGCAAAGTAGAGGTCACTGTTTCAGGTAAATTGGGTGTGCTATATAAATCTTGAATAGCGATGGCTTTTCCCTGTTGATAAGGAGTTTTGTAGAAAGCCGCTAACTCTAAGAACTCAGCCGATAAATCGTCTCTACAAGGATATCCGGTTCTAGTCGATTGTAGACGCATCTGTCCATTTTTTTGATAGAGACTCACTTGTTGAACTGGAAAAGTTAGAATGAGGCGATCAAGAATTTCTTGTAAAAAAGTTTCTGGAACAAAAGGCCTTGATAAACGTTTGCTAATCATGCCTAAAAAGCGCATCCACTTTTGAGCGGCATGAAGCTGCTGTTGGACTTGTTCAAGTTGTACTAAAGCTTTGCTAGTAGTTAGGAGTCGTTTAACCCGTTGAGCCAGCACTGCCCAATGAATCGGTTTAGTGATATAATCCACAGCACCACAGGCAAAAGCCTGATCTATGGAGTCTTGATCATCAAGAGCGGTAATCATTAAAATCGGAATATTATGCCCCTGTGATATTTCAGTTAAGCGTTTACAACAACTAAAACCATCCATTTCAGGCATAACCGCATCTAGTAACACCATATCCGGCTGACAACGATTATACTCATTCAAGCATTCCTCGCCATCTTTGGCAGTAACTACGCGATAACCTTCTTCTTCCATAGCGACTTTAAGCAACGTTCTGGTGGAACGGTCATCGTCCACTACTAAAATTAAAGGAATGTCTGCTGAAGAAGTAACTTCAGTTATGGTCATTGATGATAAGCAGGGAATTTTTACTAACATTATTATTATTGACGTTTAAGGGCAATTGAGCTTGAGTAATTTCCTCATCTAAAGCTTGACAAACTCTTTGATATTCTGTAGTAATCCCCGATAATTTCTCGGTAGTCCCTAGCACAGTTCCGGCTCTGGCCAAAGTTTCCAATTCTTGACACAGATAAGCCAATGGGGTTGCCCCTAACTGAAGACTCGCAGAACGCAGAGCATGGGCGGCTTGACGTAGGGCTTCAGGATTTTTGTTTTCAATAGCGATGGCTATTGCTGTTAGCCGCTCAGGAGCATCTTCTAAATAACTTTTGACTAATTCAGCTAAGACTTTAGATGCTCGTTGTCCGGCCATTTGTTTTAAATCATTTAAGATTTTAGCATCGATCGCGGGGGGTTTATCCGGAATCGGCTGACATTTACTGATTGCTCTACGTAGCTCCTCTAGGCGAACCGGTTTAGAAATATAATCATCCATTCCTATGTCTAAGCATTTTTCCCGGTCTCCTCGCATCGCATCCGCCGTCATCGCAATAATCTGAGGCCGTACAGCCGGCAGCCATTCTTCTTTAATATGAGTCGTTGCGGTTAATCCGTCCATTTCTGGCATACGGATATCCATTAAGATGACATCATAGGGTTGACGACGTAAGGCTTCTAACACTTCAATGCCATTACTAACGATATCTGGGATATAACCGAGTTTTTCTAATTGTAGTCGGATAACTTCTTGATTAACCGTGATATCTTCAGCCACCAAAATTCGCAACGGGATAGTATCAGCTAATCTTTTCTGTTCTGCATCTGTTAAGGTATGGTTTACGATGATGGGTTTTTCTCGTAGCACGCGCACCAGCACTTCATACAGTTGAGATTGTTGAATAGGTTTCGTTAAGATGGCAGCAAATTCTATTTTTTCAATTTGTTCGGTGACTTCGGGTTTACCCAGAGAACTTAATAACACTAACGGTAATCTTTTGCATTGAGGGAGTTTGCGGATCTCTTGAGCTAAAGTTAACCCATCAATCTGAGGCATATTCATGTCTAAAATTACCACATCAAAAGCCCATTTCTGTTTGAGCCATTCTAAAGCTTTTGTGGCTGATTCCACCGTACAAGTCAACATTCCCCAATTATTAGCTTGATGGGTCAGAATTTTTTGATTGGTGATCACATCATCCACGATCAGCATTCGCTTTCCGCCTAAAATTTCTTCGGCGGTGGGGGAATTAGCCGGACTCGAGCTAGGAGCCGCAGGAGCAATGACGGTAAAGTAAAAGGTAGAGCCTTTGCCTTCCACTGAGTGAAACCACATTTTTCCTCCCATCATTTCGGTTAAGCGCTTGCTGATGGCTAAACCGAGTCCTGTTCCGCCGTATTTGCGAGAGGTAGAGGCATCAATTTGACTAAAGGATTTAAATAAACGATCAATCCTATCTCGGGGAATGCCAATGCCGGTATCTTTAACCGCAAAGCGAATCTCATACAGAGGCGGATTTCCCTCAGATGAATTCGCCACAGGACTAGCATTAACATAGACCACCACTTCCCCTGATTCAGTAAATTTAACCGCATTACTGAGCAAATTGACCACGATTTGCTTGAGACGAGTCAGGTCTCCGATGATCGCATTGGGGGTATGGGGTTCAATTAAATAGGCTAATTCTAATTTTTTTTCGGCGGCTTGGGGCACAAACAGCCGCAAGGCATCTTCTAAGCACTCTCCTAATTCAAAGGGGGTTTCTTCGAGTTCTAATTTGTTAGCTTCTATTTTGGCAAAATCGAGAATGTTATTAATCATTGTCAGGAGGGTTTCCCCACTGTTGCGAATGATATTGATAAATTCTCGTTGTTGGCTGGTTAATTTGGTATCTAGCAATAGTCCGGTCATGCCGGTGACCGCATTGAGGGGAGTGCGTAACTCATGCCCCACCATCGCTAGAAAATGACTTTTAGCTGGATTTTCGTATTGTAAGTAAGGTTGGGGAGTTTCTAGAGGATAGGATGATGATTGAGCTTGTTCTGAGCTTAATTTCTGTTGTTCCAATAATTTTTCAATGACTCGTTTGAGGATTTCCAATTCCTCGAGTTGCTGACCATCCTCTTGTAGGTCCGCTTGTTCGGGTAATTGCTGTTTAGCCCATTTGATTAAAGTTTTTAGGGGAAAATGTATTTCGTGAGAAAATAATAAATAAACAATAGCGATTAAAATACCGCTTAGACATATAGAAGTGATCAGGGTGGTTTCTGCTTGGTTAAAAATATCCTGATGGATCTTCGAGGGCACATAACCGATGCGAATTTGAGCTATTTTCCCCATTTTTGAGTTGTTGCTCCAAATCGGTTGGCGAATTTCCCGAACATTTTCCTTGTTTTTAAGGATATTGATGATTTCTTGTAGGTTTAGATTGGGGTTAGATTCATCTTCTAAGATTTGAGAAAGTAGGGGGGTTTGTTTATTGAGGAAAATGCCGATGGGCTTTCCTTGATCATTCAAGACAATCCCATAAACCAGTTCATCCTCTAAATTAATTTGGTTGAGAGGCTATTTATAAAGTCAATCTTAAGAAACGAGGCGACGCAACATTATCCTTGTCATAACTGCATAAATAGCGGCTTCACTCATTTCTGATAATTTTTCATAATCTTTACTCAAACGACGATACCAGTTAAACCAGCCGAACGTTCGTTCCACAATCCATCTTTTCGGTAAAACTTTAAATTTTTTGTCTGAACGCTTTATTACTTCTACTCTTGCTTGAATCATCAACCAAATAGCCAGAGCAAATTTATCACCACTATAACCAGCATCTACCCACATTAAAGCCACTTTTTCAAGCAGTTTGGGATTTTCTTCTAATAGTTCCATTACCGCCGTCGCCGCTAAGACTCTTTCTTGACCATGAGCTTCAGCTACAATTACTTTCAAGATTAATCCTAAACTATCAACTAATAATTGCCTTTTTCGGCCTTTGACTTTTTTTCCACCGTCAAAGCCATACACATCCCCCTTTTTTCGGTTGTTTCCACCGATTGGCTGTCTGCTATGATTACACTACTTTGCGGAGATTTCCCTACCTGTTGACGAACCATCTGCCGGAGGGTGTGATTGATTTTTTCCCAAACCCCCTTTTTGACCCATTTGCGATAATAACTATAGACTGTGGAGGGAGGAGGAAAATTTTTGGGTAAATATCTCCATTGGCATCCGGTCTTCAAATGATAATATATCGCATTACAGACTTGTCTAATATCTGTAGTACGCGGATGTCCCCCGGATTTAGCGGCTGGAATAAGTGGGGCAAGCAATTCCCATTCGGCATCAGATAAATCACTTGGATACAAGCAGATCGCTCCTCACTTTTGATTGCGAACAATTACCCAGATTAGATTAATCGTTTTTGGCCTATTTTTTTCTTGTCTTTAGATTTACTTTATAAACACCCTCTTAATGACAGCCTATTCTACTCCCGATGTAAGGCACGAAGAAAACTGGTTCAAATTAACACTATTGGCTTATGTAAATTTATGGGCGGCTAGAAAATTAGCTGTTGTTTTGCCCCGCCCTTGGGAACAGTATTTAAAAACCAATGAATTAATTAAAATTTCTCCTAGTTTAGTTCAAAGAGATTTTGAGCGAATAATTTCAACATTGGGCACATTTGCCTCTTCTCCCAAACGTCGGGGTTATTCCTCTGGACGTATTAAAGGTTATAAACAAGTCCCACGAACTCGCCATCAAGTTATCAAAAAAAGACAAAAAAATAAACTGAACAAGTAAAAGCGGACTTTCAAATCGCCAAGTAAGCTGTTCTTTTTCCGATTACTCAGCAATTTTTACCGGCTGAGGTAGAGGGAATATTGTCAATTTTATATTAGCGTAATATTTACGCTAATTATTTTTTTCTTTTGTCCAAAGTCCAAATCTTTTTAATATCAGCAACTAAATCATCAATAGCCTCTGGCGGGTAAATTCCACAGATATCCTTGAACAGTTTCTCCAAAGATTTTAAAGCTTTGCTGACTTCAACTTGGGAGGTTTTTTGTGCTTGGTTGACCTGTTGCTGTACCCGAACCTGTTGGTTAAGCTCGTTTAGCTGTTGTTGGAGGTCGGCGATCGCAGCTAAGTTCTGTTCAATTTGAGTCGCTTGGATGTCGATATATTTTTGCAGTGAATTCATGATTTTTCTCTTTTTTAATTAAAATTAATCAAGGCCGTCAAAAAAGTGGAAACTAAATTTTTTGATGGGTCGGTTGAACCAGGGATGATAGTTTTTGTTTAAGTTTTGAATTCTCGGTCTGCAATTGGTTAATCCTGAATTGAGCAGAATCGGGAATTTTAGCTGAACGAAATTGTTCTAATTCTTGAACAAGTTTTTTATTCTCTTCCTGTAATTGGCTTATAAAGAAGATAACTTTTAAAGGAAGTCTCTTTTTTAGCTTCCGTCCTAGGGGCAAATTGAGTAAAAGTTTTTGATGTGGTTTCATAAACAAATTCCTATGCAGAAATTAAACTTTCTTGTTCTGGGTCAGGATGCAGTTCGGCAACCGGGAAGGGGAAGAAATCTATGGCGTATGGGTTGGCGAAGCGCCACCAAGTCTTTGTTTCCCCTTTCCAGACAAATCCCCAATCAGCAGCTTTTTGTCTGTCATCGAAGCTTACCAGTGCTTTAAACTTCTTTCTTTCTGATGAATAGGGAATGACCGGAAAATCAAAGGTTTCGCTTCTATCCTTTTTCACGAGCGCGTGTGTGTCTTTATCCCATTTAAAACCATGACTCAAGACCGCTTCATTATCGGACCCTTCTATTTTTCTGGGTGCGATCGCTTCCACTAATGGCAGTTGCGCGATCCGAAAATGTTCGGGTAAATTTTGGACTCGGTTAAAAACCTCTTTTAAGAGTAAGCAATCATCTATGGCTCGGTGAGTGCAACTGATTCCAATCCCGTAGAATTGAGAGAGACTAATTAAGTCTCTTTTGCCGTTATATTGTTCAGGAAATAGTTCAAAATCTTTATAAGTACATAGCCAAAGTTTATCCCATTTTTTTGCCCATGTCAAGGCTGTAATTAATTCTTTATCAAAGTTAGCATTATGGGCAATAATAGCATCAGCAGAAACATAAGCGGCCTGTAACCAATTGAGGAAATAATTTTGCTGCTGTGGGCAAAGATGAGTCGCTTCAATAGGAATTTTATTAATCCAATACGCTTGGTTGATATCTGCATCCGTGGTTATTAGCGAGGAGCCACAACTGAGCATACATTGTCCCGTTACCGAGTACAAAACCGCCCCGACTTCTATTACCTTTGGATGGTCTTTATCTCCATCGGTTTCTGTATCTATTATTAGGCAAATTTCAATTTGTGACATAAGTTTCTTTCAATTTTAATGACAGTAAATTATTTATTAATGAACCGTATTACAGACTCTAGGTGAACCCCAAGGGCATTTACTTAAAATGTTAATGGCTAGAGTTAAGCAAGGATCGTACTCGCTATCAAGGCGCTGACTCCACTCAACTAACCATGCTGGATAGTTTTCTTCTTCTAAAACAATTTCTTTCTCTTCTTTGTAGAGTTCGAGTATTTTTTTTGAGAAATCCCGACAAGATGAGATTCTTCGCCGATTTAACCAAGTTAAAAATTTAGGGGGAGAAATTAAACAGCAATAATTAACTAGATTAGAAATAGGTTCTACCCGCAAGATGTAAGAGAAGTTTTCCGACTTGGGAAAAATCTCGGCTCCAATTTGAGCGACAGAAATTGTTTGTCCTGATAAGGAAACCCACTCGTAAAAGATTTCTTTCTCTTGTTCAGTTCCCACCAGATAATAAATTTCTCCATCAGTTTTCTGTACTATTACAGGGATTGTTGGTTCAACACTGAGCCAACCCTCTCCAGGAAAACAATACTCTAAGATAGCGGTTGAATTTACCCAATAGCGCTCACCGGTTTCCAGTTCTACTAAAACTATCTGGTCTAGTTTGTTAAGAATAGGGCTATTTTTCGCATCAGTTCCTATCCGCATTTCTCTTAATTGTTTAGCTTTCCGTTTTTTACCCTCTAACATCACTGTGCAAGGAATGGGTACGGGAAAAGTATTGTCGTTAACAATGAAATTATCTTCGGTCATTCTTTTTTCTCCTTATTTGCCATTAAAAGTCAGCTTTAAAAGGCCGGTAATTTTTAACGGTTTCAAAAAATTCTTGAGGGACTTCCTGATCAAAGCTATCCGTATCTACGGGAACGGTAGCTATTCGATTACCGTAGCCGGAAAGAAGAAGAAAATATTTAACTTTTCCTTCACGAAAACCTTTCTCAACTGCCGCTTCTAGTCCGGCTTCCAGGTCGGTATATAATTTTTCAAGTTCTTCGTCGGTTACGGAGGGAATATCTGTGATTGTGTAACCAACCTCTATGTAAAAAGGATAATACTCTTCATTAAAAGTGTCAAGGTTCATGATGTAGATTTAGAAAAATTTACCGTTATTTTTCAAGGACAGTAAAAGCCATTAGCTCATAATAAATTAGGCATCTGTCAACTGAGATTGAATAATTTTTAAAACCGTTTCATGCCACCGTACAATCATGATAGTCTTACCATGATTGGCAGCGCTATCCAACTGCAACTGTCCATATTTTTCTCCAGTATCAGTTAATTTGTACTGAATCTTTTTCTGCCCTTTTTTATTAATAATCGTTTCGGCAGTTTGTAGTCCAGCTTCAGTTAAAGCTTCATTAATACGTCGAGGTGAGATGGGTTCGGGCAAACCCAACTTGGCCGCCAAGATTTTCCCTAATTCTGTAGGGGACATTGGCAGTTGGGGGATCGTCATTTGTGATGAGAGTAATTTTTTACCTTCCTCTGCGGCTGATCGCAAATGGGGTAATGTTTTGGCGATCGCTGTAAGTTTAGCTGATTCGACTAACTCAGGTTTAATTGACAGTTTTTGCAGTCCGGCAAATATAATATTAATCTCGTCCAGGGTTGAGAGCGATGAGTTAGGGGGCGACGGCTGCTGTGAACCAAGCTGAGTATGCAACCAAGTTCTTATTCCCACAGCACTAAAAGCTAATGCAGTCAGTTGTGCAGTTTCGTTACCTTTAAAGGCATAATGCTGAATAATAGCCGCGACTATTACATCGGGCAAGAAATTTCCATCACCCCTAAAGTCTCTCCCCGTAAAAGGTTCAAGTACCTTAGACAGGTTTTTTCCATCAACTAAATTTTTTAGTAATCCCGTATCACGGGAGGCATGATACAACTGCGTCGGATCGACTCCGGCTAATCTGGCAGTAGCCCGGCGTGTAGCGGTTACTGTTCCATCAGGATTGATGACAAATTCGCTTCGGTATTCTGATGGTAGAATTACTTGGCTCATAATGGTAGGATCTCCACTGAAATTATTGCGCGGGTTTTGTTGAGGTGGCCTAAGCTTAAGCCACTTCTATTTCAATTTTTGGGGCATAAAACTTTTCTAGTCTTGCGATCGCTTCGCTGTAACAATGACTCCACAAATCTCCTCTCAGTGGGATAACCTGATAATTCGCCTTTGTTAAAACCACGATCCAAATCTCCGAAATAGATATATCGTGATATTCAGCTAACATCTTGTAAAAAGTTGACTGAATCCAAGCCCGCTTGAGATAGGGATTGGCATTATCCCAGGTGAGAAATCTAGGCGGTGTTTCTGATGGGTCTAATTGTCGGTATTCGTTCCAGTATGGGGTATAGCTGCGGGTTTTCGTTTTTTTATCGTAGCTCCATGACCCCTCGGTAGATTTTAAGTCAATTAAAGTAGTTGTGTTGGATGGCCATTGAAGAATCAGGTCAGGAGTCCCCCCATATCTCAAAATCGGATGAACAAGAGGCTTTTCACTGAGTAGTATTTTGGCTTCCCCTTTGACTACAGCCCCAACAAAACCACTGATACTGGCCCACCAGGGTAAAATTACTTCATCAATCACTGGCGTAGTCCCGGTTAAGAGATCAGCGATCGCCGCATGACAGCAACTACCTCGGTACATTCGTTCTTGTCTTTTTTTCTCTTCTGAGGGAGTTCTTGTCTTGGATGGGGTTTCATCGGTAGCATCTAAGATCTGATTGACTGAGGGCAATATAGACCCGTCTGGATGAATGTATGGAGGTTTATCCTTCTTCATTAGTTTCTTTCCTCGTCTATTGGTACAGTAACAGAGCAGCAGGAGAAAAACCCCTACTGCTGTAATGGTTATTATTTAGTTGCTGTAGCTGGTAGTGAATTGGTTGCCAGTCCTGGGCGCAGTCCGGGTACTGATGGAGCAGCAGATTCACCCGATATGGCTTTTAAATAACCCTTTTCGGCTACGGGATTGACGAGGTAATGGGAGCAAATTTCGGGATCGCTGGAAATTTTGTTGCCGATTTCGAGCAATTCTTTTTCAGTCTCGTTTATGGGGTCGCGGTAGCTCCAAGTGAGATACCAATGTGCTTTCACTCCTTTGTTAGTGTGAGTGAAGACAAAGCTGAATATTTTCTCGCTGTAAATCGTATTAGCTTTAGCTGCAACGTAAGATTCTATCGTGGGATAGTCGGGTTTTAACTCGGAAACTTTGGCTATGTATTCCTGAAACAACGACACTTCAAACGGTGTCACCATTTTGGCGTACTCGTCAAGACTTCTGCCCCTCAAGAGAAATGTACATAAAACATTCTCTTCCAAGCGATTAGGTTCGCGCCGGGTTTTCTCCACAAACTGTTTATCTTTGAGAATCCAGCCAGATACGGGAATGGCAAAAATCTCTCTGAATAGTTCCCCCTTATAAAAATCTCCCAGAGTTAAGGGGCGAACGGGAGAGTAATTGGGACGCGAAGGATTAATTAAAACTAAATCGGCTTTCTGGGCGACAATATGAGCGTCGAATTCCCCCGAACGGAAGGCTTCGCTCAAATCCGAATCGAATTGTCGGTTAACGATCGCACCCCCATCCAGTCTCGTGTACAGTTGGGTTAGTTGCGTTGGCAGTAAAACTGATGTTTTTTGTGAATCAGAAGTAATGATTTTCATGGTTGGTTTTAAGTAAAGTGCAATAAAAATTTCCAAAAAGCGTGTTGGTTGGATGCGCTTCCCCCATCTGTGTTACAGGAGATGAAAATTCATTTGTCTCCTGCTACTACACAAAAGTCACACAGAGAAAAATTTTCATCATCTGCCCCGTAGCACCACCAACGTTGTTGATTACATCCGCTACAGATGAAGGTATGGGGATAGCCGTCTTCTATTTCCAATTGCTGACACTGCCCACACTGGCATCTGGATATGGGTAAGTTAGTTCTTCGTTGCTGTTTCATGATTAAAAAAATGTGCAATTTATCAGTTTTAAACTCAACTAGAGGAGAATTTGGCTCTTTACTCAGTCCGTAGCCCGATAGACCGAAATTCTGGGGTGATGTGAAGCGACCAATGTTGCTGCTGACTCTTCATCCCACCCAAATTATTGATAAGAGCGTATTCTGCCTGTTTAAACCACCAAGCCAACTTTACTGACATAGGTTTAGAGGTTGCTCTTTTCAAGGCCGCGATTAATCCTGGTTGGGTTTTGTAATTCATCGGATTGTTCATAAAAAATGATTTTTATGGTAATTAAGGCTAAAATTTTCCAGTTCTGCTAATTGGGAGTCATGTTTAATTGGAGTCCGTAGCTGTACCCCTGTTGATAGGCATCATTAGCATCGGCTATCTTAGATACTCCGTTTTTGGCATCGGCTAACCCTGCCTCAAAATCCATTCGTTGCTGTTCGTATGGTGTTACTAGCCGCACAACGGGCAAATTAAATTCCCCATCCATTGACAGAGAATGGCCAATCATTTTACGGGCAGCATCTAAATCCAGATGTTTCCAACGGGGATGGAAATAATAACCGTTTTTAGTGCAATAAAAGACTTGACTGACATCCTCAGTAAGCTTATTAATTTTCAAATCAATCTCGGAACGGTTATGACGGGGGTAATGTTCTAGCCATGTTATCGGTTCAGTTAACTTGTAGTGCAGCTTCACCAACGTGGCAAGGTTTTCTGAGCAATTCGTAATTGAGCATCCCGTATCGAGTCCGTCTAAATCCGAGAACACTACTATTACGGGAGTTTTGTTAGTCCAGATTCGTACTCTAGCCGTTGAGTCGAATTGGGCATTTTTACAGTCCGGTTTCCCGAATCCCGGCCAAACGGCAATAATATCTATGTCGGGAGAGTTTAGATTTGTTAAGGTTGAATTATTCATTAGTTTTCTATCCTCTCAATTGCTACTGATAAAGCATCTGCGTCTTGTTTCCAATCGCCATCAGGATCGTTTTTATGAGCCTGATCGCCAATATGCTTTAAAGTCGTCAGAATTCCAATTAAAGAATGCTTATTAATTAGCTGCCTTAAAATTACTTCTAATTCCTGATTTATGTCTGGGGTGGAAACAGTTTGGCTGTTTCCTTCTAGCTGCTCAAAAGTGTTACACCACCGAGCTTGTACGTCAAAAGCATCTCCCTTGGGATTTAAAAATTCCGAACAAGCTCCACCATCAGATAAAGCATTGGCAAGAACAATTAATAAATCTAAAATTCCGTTTTTATTGCCTTTGATCAAGGTGGGTTCCACGACCAAAACTGAGTATTGTTCAGGAATTGGTGAATTGTTAATCATAACGCTGCCTCGATTGTTGTTGTAAAGGATTTAAAAATTCGGCCCTTGCCGCTTTAACCGGCTCTGTGCCGATCTAGCCGTCGTTAAAGTTAAATACCGTTTCGCTTTGTACCTATCCGTCGTCCAATTGTTACCTTCCCAGTAACAGTTATTGGCGTTAACTAAGAGGTAATATTCTTTGCATACCTGAGATAATTGGCTTTTCCATCGGTTTCTCATGGCTTTAATCTCCTTTTTTCTCGTTGGGAGAGTTACAAGCCCTCTCCCGTTGCGATGGCTAATTAAGTGCAAGTAAAACCTAGTTAGAGACTATAGTGGGTGAAAGAGGAGGGATTGCCCCCTCTTTCTCAGATATTTTTAGAATGGTTCGATTTCGACTTCTAGCTCTCGTTTATGAAGTAATTCATCCTCACTCAGCCAGCGTAGCCCACGCTCGTAGCGTGAATCACCGACAGCATAGAGCCAGTACGGTTCGTCGAATAGCCGCTCTTTTGCGTTGGTTTTGACGAGCGGCTCCACCAATTCTATTGCTCGGATGCGGTAAAACTTCAGTTCCGAAGCCGCTTCGGTTCCCTGTACCTTCTCCCATTCTGCGGCTATTGCCACTTCAGTACCCCAAACAAACTTAGGTTCGGAGTAAGCGTATTCGTCGTGAGGGTAAGTCGGGGTGAAATGGATGCAGATAGCTGTCTTTTCTTCGGGTTGTGGGCGGTACTCTATACGAGGGATACCTGCGGCTTCTACAGTTTGGGTTTGTTGTAATACTTGAGTATGTGACATGATAAAAGAATAAGAAATTGAATGAATTTGTTAGGAGAGCGAGGCAATAAACTTCGTTCTCCTCTTTGCCTTATTTGAAATAGGGAATAATTTGCATCATGCCCCTCTAAGAGCATTGATGACAAACTGTTTTACAGTTTTGTCGGATTGGTTGTGCTTTGAGCAACTGTAAATAGTTTAGCGTAAAACTATTTATGCTGTCAATACTTTTATGTAAAGACTTTTGCGTTATAATTTTGCTATAAACCTTTTTATGGGAAAAATACCAGTGAGTAAAATAGCTATACTTCGTGAAAAAGCGGGGCTAACTCAGCGAGAGTTAGCCGATAAAGTTGGTGTAACTGAAACCACCATTAGAAATTATGAAAAAGGCCGTAGCGTTCTTGAATGGATAGAAAGAGTAATTCGTTTATGTGATGCTCTTGAATGCGCCCCTAATGAGTTAATTGAGTATCTTGAAGCCGATCAAACTGGAGACAACGGTAACTCACATTAATCAAAGATATTTAAAGTTTTAAGGCTAACATCATGAATTTACTCAGTGAAAACGTACTCATTGAGTCAGCAACGGCTCGGAACAATCAACTCGGCTTAATTTCGCCTGAACGTGCCCAATCAATTTTACTCAACGTTAAGTCTTTATACTTTTCTCTTTGGCGAGGCACAGGCATAAGCACTACTGAACAGTTAGCTGATTTTTTTGAGGTTCAATCTACTGCCACTATCCGAAAAGTCTATCAGCGTCACAAAGATGAATTTGATGCAGATGGGGTAAAGACTATACGGGGTAAAGATTTAAAGGATGTGCGTGACAGAGTGTCACTCACTTCAACATCTTCTAATGTAACTTTATGGACACCTCGCGGTGCGTTAAGATTGGCGATGTTGCTTACCGATTCAGAAGTAGCTAAACTTGTCCGAACATCTTTATTGAATGCTGTTGAAAAAGTCATTCCCGCCCAAACCCAAGAAATTGAAAAACTAAAGCTAGAACTAGAGTTAGCGAAAACTCAGGAACGGTTACTCATGACCACTCAAGCTATAGCTACTCTACACGGAAGTGAAATGGTCGCTTTAATCTTAGGCAAACCTGAAGCCATCATCACCAAAACCGAAAGGGTCGAAACCTTAATACCAGTTGATCAATATGGTAGAGCGGTTTCTAAATATGAGGGAGTAGGAATTACTTATTTGGCCAAGCGATATGGTTTTGGAAAGAACACAAAGGCTTGCTATCACTGGTTGGCCACCATAGGCGTTAGTGACGAGCAATGGTTAATCGAACCAGCTTTAGTTAAATCCAAAAAATTGCCTCGTGATCTTCTGCCCTGGCTCGATAAACAGTATGCCAATAAAAAAGGAACTAGACAAATGCTTTTGGGGGAATTGGACAACCCCAACGATTAAACACAGAAAATAGCCGGGGTTCCCCTGGTGGCAAAACTGGAGTTTTAACCAGAGGCTTGCCCATGCCTCTCAATCCTGTATTACTTTTATTGTCTCTTACTCCTTCAGGTTTTGCCACTGTTTATGGGAACTCCAGCAATTCAAAAACTGGAGAATTATGACAACAGCAACCATTGATAAAACAACAGAGCATAAATTTTTAGCAAATCCCGAAGCCGAAGAACTAATATTAGGTGGAATTTTGTTCGACCATCGCGCGATCGCCAAAGTCGAAAATATTTTATCACCAGAACATTTTTACGTTCGCGCCCACGCTACTATTTACGAAACAGCATTAGAACTTTACAGGTCGGGCTTACCAACAGATTTGATGACTGTTGAGCATCGGTTACGGGAAAAGGGCGTTTTAGAACAAATTGGCGGAATTTCTCGGTTAGCAACGTTAATTGAGCGAACCGTATCGGCAGCTAACATAGACAGCTATGCTCGAAATATTGTCAGAAAGCATTGGGAAAAGCGGGAATTACAATCACTCTCTCACAAAATTAATGACTGGGTAGAAGACCCTAATTATTCCCCCGCTCAGATCGCTGAACTGATTATTCATCAAGCCCAGGCTCTTACCATTGCTTCAGGGGACAAGTCACTCATATCAAGAGCGATCGCACGAATCAAACAGATCCTCAAGATCCCTGATTTAACTGAACTTGAGCAGAATGGAAAGCTCGAACAACTCAGGGAAGAACTAAAGATCAACCCCTACCAATGGCAAAAGAACTTTGTCGAAGCCGCTAAAAAAGAGCTTCGGGGTGAGACTGAGAAAGCTCGGCTTCGGCTAGAAATTTTGGCTTATATCCAAACCCTGGACCCGTATGAGAAAATGTTGCTCA
Organism: Gloeothece verrucosa PCC 7822; assembly: GCF_000147335.1. Taxonomy (NCBI): domain Bacteria; kingdom Bacillati; phylum Cyanobacteriota; class Cyanophyceae; order Chroococcales; family Aphanothecaceae; genus Gloeothece; species Gloeothece verrucosa. The sequence continues at coordinate 5,118,261 of NC_014501.1, read as the reverse complement.
AGGGGCACATCTGTAGCCACTACCGCCTCTCTAAAGCTGACCTAAACCATCTGGTACAACAAACCGAAAAAGAATTAGAGACAACTGAGCAATTTGATTTCAGTTTTGAGGAGTTCTTGAATACTGGGACATCCGCCCTAAATTGGGTGGTTCCGGGCATATTACCGGCAGGGGAAACCGTTATCTTAGCCGCTCTAGCCAAAACCGGCAAAACTCTATTAGCCACTGATATAGCCTATTCCGTCCTAAGTGGCGATCGTGTCTTGGGAGAGTATCCCGGCGTTAAGGGTAAAGTCCTGTTGGTAACTTCTGACGAGTCGCCGAACTCGACAAGAAGACGCTTGAGAGCCAAAGGCTTTGACTTACTGGCTAACTGTAACGATCTGCGGATTCTAACAAAGCTAGACATCAATGACTTATCGCCCCTGGACAAAGCACTGGGAGAGCATCAACCGGTGTTGGTAATTATTGATTCATTGACTAGCATTACCGATAATTTAGGAGTATCGGAAAAAGACCCAGAGTTTGCTCGTTCGATTTATCATTTGAAAAACTTAATCGGTAGCTATGGAGCATCAGGAATATTAGTACATCATGAGAACAAGTGTCCGGATGCTAAGGGAATCAACCAAGTTTCAGGAAGTGCGAGAATTGTAGCGGCGACTTGGGGCGTGTGGCAATTGAAAGCCGTTAACCCTGACGATGAACAAGATCCTCGTCGTTGGCTGAAGGTTAAGCCGCGTGAAGGTCAAGCGGTTTGTCATATTCTCAAGCTTAATCCCAAGGATTTATGGGCATCTAGCACCATATTTGATTATGTTGGCGAATTCGGTGACGAGAACGGCGAGAAACGAACTCAGGGTCAGCGAGTGCTTGATTTACTAGCTCGGTTTGCGCCGCATGGGTTGGATTACAGTGAGATAGATGGTTATCTCAATATTGGGCGATCCCTTTATACAGTCCTGGATCGTTTAGAGGATCGTCAATTGATCACTAAACAGCGTTCTCAACTTAACCCCAGGCGTTGGCTGTATTGTTTGCCGACTACTGGGGATGATGATAACGGTGGTGGTACTCCTCCGGTACCGGATACTCCGCCCTTTACTGAATGCCTCTGTGATCATGAGGCGATCTCTGTTGAACACTCAGAACCACATATTACCAGCAGCGCTGGCACAACTAATAATGGTAATGTGGCACCCTATGCAGCTAATTTATCTCAGGAGGCTCCTAACGATCAAGTTGAAGAAACTAATTCAAATGAATTAGATGATAACCAGACAGTAGAAACCCAACCATCTAAACCGGCTCCCCTGTTTGAAATTGGTCAAAAAGTGGAGCGTTACATTCCGACTTATGATTTAACACAAAAAGGGCTAACAATTGAGGGGCGAGTCTTTCGGGTTTTTGAATGGGTTTACTTGCTTAATGATCTAGCCGCTACTTGGGTTTATGAACGGTATTTAAAGCCAACTTTAGTTGATGATAATAAAGGTGGTTAAACTCGCTTTAAAGGGTGATCGACAGCAAAAAAAACTGAATAACCTGCTTTAAACACCACTGTTATTGATTAATAGCTTGAGTGACTAAAGTATATTGGTTTGTTAAAAATAATTATAACAAACTTAATTTAAGTTGCTTAAAAATTGAGATAATGCTATTTTTAATACCCTTAAATCTACATTTAACCAGTAGATGAATCATGCTCATATAAATGTGCTTGTTAAGGGGAGCATTTGATTAAAAATTAGGTGTGGAAAGTGGAGGTAAAAAAGCCTTACCGGATTGACAAATAGTAATGGAAAAGTTCGTATTACTATTTTTAGGTGCTATCTTCACTTAAATGAAATATATTCTCATTAACTTGAACGTTAAGTTTTGTGAAGAGGTCAGATAACACCCCTCCTCTACAAGGTGTATCGTATGGGAGTTTAATTAATCGTTATAAGTATTGATATATATACATTACATTTTATTCAACAGATTATAAACAGTTAGTCAACAAGTCGTCAACAAAGATTTGACAAGCACAAGTGTTGAAATCGTTAAATGCTTATTTGGTAAGGTTTTAGGGTTAGTCAACACTTAGAAGGCGTTTAAGGGGGGAGTAAAAATTTTGAGTTGGTTGATGTCAATAAGAGCAATAACTATCAGATAACGCTTTTAAGCTCGACATTAAGACAAAATTTTGGGAAATAGAGAATTTTGGTTAAATATTAAATAATGTAAAACGAATACTGACGAGTTCGCATTTCAGCAACTATATTATGTATGGCAATTATTAAAAAGGAAAATGCCTAATAGCATACAAATGGCGCTGCGAGTTCCTCCTTCCTTGTTTGAAAAGTTGAAGCTTCATGCTCAAAATGTCAATGTCACTAAAACCGAAGTGGTTTTAAGTGCTTTGGCTCAATACCTCAACAGTACAGAAGATGTACCTACATCAGTAAAAGTGGCTCAACTCGAAAAACGAGTCGGTGAGCTAGAAGTATTGGTTAAAGGTCAGTGGTGAGGATCTCGTAGATGAGTGCTACAAGTTCTCCTCAAATCTTTATTTGTTACGCTCACAATGATAACGAGAGTCTAGATCCATCTAAGCGCTGGTTAGATCGTCTGCTAGAACAATTAGAACCCTTACAGCTAAATGATCAAGCCGATATTTGGTCGGACCAAAGGATTGAATTAGGCACTGACTGGCACGACGAGATACAAATTACTCTACAGAAAGTATCTGCGGCTGTGCTACGGGTGCGCTCAAAACCTGTTGGTCATCCCGTCAAGCGATCGCCAGAAAACCCCTGGGTGAAGTTCCTTTCTGCCAAATATGGTTGCGCGCATAGCTACTCTGAGATACGCGCGCTACGAAGCGGTACGCTTAGGAGACAAGGTGTAAAAAGCTTGTCACTCCGTCAATCAAACTAGATTTTGCTCTCAATTGGACTTTGGACAAAGGAGAAAATTAATTAGCGTAAAAAATACGCTAATTAAAAAGTTTTTTTTGAGAAGCGGCAAAAAAATCAATCATCTTTTAATTCTTCTGTACAATAGGAAGAGTCGGTTTCTACTTCTCCTCCAAAATAAATATCCAAGTAGCTTTCACAGAAGAGAATTAATAACCCTTTCTAACTCATCAATAAGATCTCTTCTTGTTAATTTCTCTATTGCATCAATATGAGCTTCACTGCCAGCTTTACCTAAATATACATCTAAGCGTTTTTTTTTGGCTGTCAGTGGCTCGTGTAAAGATAGGTTCGGCGGCTTGTAGTTTATAATACCAATAGATTTTTTGATGAAAGGGTAACTTGGTAACGAATAATATGACAATTAGGGGGAGCGACTTCTCCTTCGTTTTGAATCTTCTGAATTTTTTGCTTAAATTTGCGGATTAGGTTTTTAATTTGTCTAGCTCTTCGGGTCGGGTCTTGATTGGTTTTCAGACAATTTTGGGAATCCATTTGACATCTTGAGAAACTATTGACCTCCCTTTATATTAGCGTATATATTACGCTAATATTTGAAAAAGTTAGTAATGACCATGAAAAATCAAGAAACTGAAAAGGCAATTAAAGAGTTTCGTCGTTGGAGGGAAAATCTTTTTAATGGGCTTAAAGCCAGAAAAGAGTCTCTCATAGAGTTGATAGATGCACTCTCCAGTAATCAACAAGCAACATCAGTAGTGGAATTATCTCTTAATCCCTTGTTTAGACGAAATTATAACAGTTTATATAAAGGAATTCAAGAATTTTTTCCTTATCAAACTGAGGATACTGAGGATGAATACTTAAAACAAATTAAAGATTTACTCAAGGCAGTTTCTCTTACTATACCATTATCTCAATCCCGACATTTTAACTTATTTGCAATAGATACAACTCCTTATCAACGACCGTATTCACCGGTATTAGCTGATAAAAAATTTATCCATTATCCTAATCCTATTAAAGGAAATAAACCCATAAATATTGGACATACTTACTCAGTTATCTGCGCTTTACCTGACCCAACAATAACAGGTAATAAGCCTTGGGCAGTTCCTTTATCAGGAGAAAGAGTACCGAGTAACGATAAAGCAGCGAATGTGGGCAATAAACAACTTAAAGAAATTTTTGAAAGCTCTTCGTTTTCAAGACAAGAGTTATCAGTTTTAGTCGCTGATAATTTTTATAGTCAACGAGATTTTATCGGCGAACAAGTCAATTATAAAAACTTAGTTACTATTACGCGAGTCAGAAGTAATCGGGTTTTTTATAGACAATTTATTGAGAAAATAACTACTCAAAAAAAGTCGGGACATCCCCGTTGGTACGGGGATAAATTTGACCTAAAAGATGAGAACACTTGGACTCAACCCAATGAAGTTACTCAATGCGTCTTTACTACTAAAACAGGTCGTCAACTGACCACTACAATTTCCGCATGGAAACAGATGTTAATGAGAGGAAATAAAAATTATAAAATGAACAGTTATCCTTTTACTTTACTACAAATTCTCATCACTGATGAAGTTAATAATGCTGTTTGGCAGCCTATGTGGCTTATAGTCATCGGTTCTCGCCGTGAAGAGTTAAGTCTGATTGATTGCTATCAATCTTACCGACAACGTTATGATATTGAACATTTTTTCAGATTTAGTAAACAGAAATTATTAGAGGCTATTTATAAAGTCAATCTTAAGAAACGAGGCGACGCAACATTATCCTTGTCATAACTGCATAAATAGCGGCTTCACTCATTTCTGATAATTTTTCATAATCTTTACTCAAACGACGATACCAGTTAAACCAGCCGAACGTTCGTTCCACAATCCATCTTTTCGGTAAAACTTTAAATTTTTTGTCTGAACGCTTTATTACTTCTACTCTTGCTTGAATCATCAACCAAATAGCCAGAGCAAATTTATCACCACTATAACCAGCATCTACCCACATTAAAGCCACTTTTTCAAGCAGTTTGGGATTTTCTTCTAATAGTTCCATTACCGCCGTCGCCGCTAAGACTCTTTCTTGACCATGAGCTTCAGCTACAATTACTTTCAAGATTAATCCTAAACTATCAACTAATAATTGCCTTTTTCGGCCTTTGACTTTTTTTCCACCGTCAAAGCCATACACATCCCCCTTTTTTCGGTTGTTTCCACCGATTGGCTGTCTGCTATGATTACACTACTTTGCGGAGATTTCCCTACCTGTTGACGAACCATCTGCCGGAGGGTGTGATTGATTTTTTCCCAAACCCCCTTTTTGACCCATTTGCGATAATAACTATAGACTGTGGAGGGAGGAGGAAAATTTTTGGGTAAATATCTCCATTGGCATCCGGTCTTCAAATGATAATATATCGCATTACAGACTTGTCTAATATCTGTAGTACGCGGATGTCCCCCGGATTTAGCGGCTGGAATAAGTGGGGCAAGCAATTCCCATTCGGCATCAGATAAATCACTTGGATACAAGCAGATCGCTCCTCACTTTTGATTGCGAACAATTACCCAGATTAGATTAATCGTTTTTGGCCTATTTTTTTCTTGTCTTTAGATTTACTTTATAAACACCCTCTGAGTAGCCTCCCTAGAGTATTATCATTTAAAGTTAAAGCCGGTTCTTGTCCAATAGCTCCTAGCAAATTTCCAATATCTTTGACTCTTTGATCTAAGCTATCTAATTTTTGTTGGTAGGTCCAGCGTACCTGACCTACAGCTAATAACGTCTGAATTCCGACTATAAAAACGCTAGTCAGCCCCAGATAGCGAAAGGTCATACTAGATTGTAATTTGCCCAATTTTCTTTTAATTTCTCTCATGAGCGGTTTCCTTCCTATCTGGCCTTTTAGGCAGTTTCCTCGACTCCAACCCAGCTGATGCACATTTTAGCTTAAAATTAAAGATTTTTAAGATTTTTTATAGAATATATTGGGGATCAGATGGTATACGCTTTAAGCTAGAAAATTTAAGTAAAATAGCTCAATTGAACGAGGGACTTGGTTAAGATATAGCAAAATTCCTCTTAAGGATTCTCCTCCCCAGGAGAGATAGACAAAGGGTATTTTCTAGCTACATCACCGGCTTAACCTTTAAAAATCTAACTAAAACACCATGATAAGCATTTTGCCTAAACATAATCTTTATTCTTTAGTATGTCTTTGTACCTCCCCGAAGGCAGTGAACTTCATCAACATTTGAATGTGATCTTGATCAACATACTGATTGGATAATAAAGATATGTCAACCTCAATCAGTCTATACCATCAACAGTAGGTAAAATCGGAGCATGGGAAAGCGATCGCTGAAAGCCTCAACCCGAGGAACACAAATAGCCAAAGAAGCCTTTGAAAAAAAAGGATGGACTCAAGAGCAACTCGCTGAAGCGGTCGGACTCTCCAGTCGCCAGTCCGTCTGGAAATTTTTTACCGGTAGGCCCATCGAACGTCATTTGTTTAAGGAAATGTGTTTTCAATTAGACCTCACTTGGGAAGAAATTGCTGATTTACCCCAAGGAGAAAAGCCCTCTACTCAAGAAGATCAAAGCATCAATGACTTGGGTGTAGAAGGCTGTGTCAATCTTTTGCGCTTACAGCTTCATGAACAAATTCAAACCCAATGCAATACGCTACAATCTCCGATTGCTCTAACCCAACCCTTATTAGAACAAATTTACATTCTGACCAGAATTATTCCACAGCCGTCTAATCAGCGATGGTTGGAAGTCTCCGATTTTCAAGATTCGAATGCGAGTTTTGAACGACCAATCTTGAGCCATCTCAATCAAGAGGCTGTCTCGGGCATGGATATTATTGCTCAATATGAACGACTGATGATTTTAGGAAAACCCGGAGCCGGGAAAACGACGTTTGTGCAATATATAGCCCTTCAATCCATCGGCGGCTACTATAGACCCGATTTAGTGCCTTTTTTCTTTCAATTGCGAACCTGGTCCGCAGAAATCCCCGAAGAAGATAACTTTAATTTGCTCACTATCATTCTTCGTTTGGGCAGGCGCTACAATCTGAGCGATGAACAAACCATGACTTTACTCGAAGAGGGAAAATTTTTGCTCCTGTTGGATGGCTTAGATGAAGTTTCTGAGGAAGAAACTGAGATGATTTTCCAAGAAGTCAATCAATTTTTGCTGACTTATTATAAAAATCCCATTATTATTACTTCTAGAACGGGATTTCAAAAATATTATTTCCAAGGATTTACTTATGTAGAATTAGCCGATTTTAATCAGAATCAGATTGAAAATTTTGTTCATAAATGGTTCGTCGCTACAGCCAATGAACTATCAGAAGGACAAAAAAAAGCTCAACAATTTCTTGAACAATTAGCTCTCCCTTATAATCAACCGATCAGAGAATTATGTGTCACGCCAATTTTACTCAATTTGCTTTGTTCAGTGTTTAAAGAAAGAGCAAATTTCCCGACAAAACGAGCCAAACTTTATCAAGCAGGTTTAGACATTTTACTGCTCCGTTGGGACCAAGCGAGAGGGATTCATAGAGATCAAATTTATCGCTATCTGGCTTTATCAGATAAAATAAAATTGCTCAGTCAAATAGCGGCTAAGACTTTTGAAGAAGGCAATTATTTTTTTGAAAGCAGTGAACTTTTACCCATCATTGAAGATTATTTAAGAAATTTACCTAATGCTAATCTGGATGTGGAAATCCTATGGTTAAATAGCGAGGCAGTGCTAAAATCGATTGAATTTCAGCATGGCTTGTTAATAGAACGAGCCAGAGATGTTTATTCTTTTTCCCATTTAAGTTTTCAAGAGTATCTAACCGCGAGAAAAATTACTCTAACCTCACCGGGCGAATGTTTAAAACAAGAATTAGAAAAACTGGCTAATCATACCACTGATTATCGGTGGCGAGAAGTGATTTTATTAACCGCTAGTATGCTTCCTAAAGCAGATTTTTTAATAGAAAAAATGAAAGAAAAAATTAATTGTATGTTACAAAAAAATGCCGGTTTACAAGAATTTTTAAGCATCATTCAAGAAAAAGTTCAAAATCTTAATTTACCCTATGGATTATCAGCCACTCGAGCTTTTTATTTTACCTTGCTGCAAAATCGAGATTTTAATTTAGCGATTTCCCTAGATAAAAAGTTCGTGAGCTTAAAAAATTTTGATGCCTCTTTAGACTTAGATTATAGCCTCGCTCGTGCTTTTACTGATAGTATTAATCTCGTTAACCAACCTGATAGAAAAAAATTTATTAATCTGAGTTTGAGCTTAGATTTAGAAAGTAAATTTGCTTTAGAGCCAAATTTTAAACAGTCTTTAAAGCAACTGAAAGAGCTATTACCCGATCCCGAACAAGGTAAAGAAAACATTCAAATGTGGTGGCAAACAGAGGGAAAAAACTGGGTTCAACAGTTCCGTCAAATTCTTTTCAAATACCGTCAAATAGGCTATGATTGGCAATTAAGTGCGGAACAAAAAGAAGCCGCTCAACAGTATTATCGTGCTAATGAGTTTCTCATTGAATGTCTCAACAGTGATTGCCAGGTGAGTTCTACACTTCGGAAAAATATTGAAGAAAATATCTTGTTGCCAATTTGAACAAAATTGATGATTAATGAGCCGGACATAAGCGGATGCTCGGTAAAATTTTTATTGTCTATTCCCTATTAGTATTATGAATATTCTGATTGTAGAAGATGAACCCGAAATTGCTCAACTGATCCGAGAAACTCTAGAAAGAGAAAATTTTACCTGTCACATCGCTAGGACCGGATTACAAGCTTTAGAATTTTTCGGACAACTACAACCCGATGTGATCGTTTTAGATATTATGCTACCGGAATTAGACGGGTTAGAAGTTTGTACCCGCATCCGTCAAAAACCTGGGACAAAAGACCCTTATATTTTAATGCTAACAGCCAGAGGAGAAGAGATTGATCGCATTATTGGATTATCAACCGGTGCCGATGATTATCTCGTTAAACCCTTTAGTCCTATCGAATTAGTGGCAAGAGTTAGGGCATTACTACGCCGCAGCTTACGTCATGGAGGACAACCTAATCAAGTTTATCGAACCAACCATTTTAGCGTTGATTTAGATCAGCATCTTGCCACTCGACAGCTAGACAATGAAGAATCAGAACTTTTAGACTTAACAACCCTAGAATTTAATCTACTTTCTACATTTATGAGTTATCCTGGAAGAGTCTGGAGCCGTACTCAGTTAATTGATAAACTCTGGGGAAATGATTTTTTTGGGGATGAAAGAGTGGTAGATACTCATATTCGTCGATTACGCAAAAAAATTGAGCCTGATCCAGCCAATCCAAGTTTTATAAAAACAGTTATTGGTGTTGGATACAAATTTGAAGATGACTAAGCTAGTAAGTTCTTCTCCTATGTTTAAATTCAGTTTAGGAACTCGCTTATTTTTTTCTCATCTATTAGTGATGACGGTGGGATTAGGCAGTTTTATTATTATGGCTAAAGTCTTCTCACCTAGAATGTTTATCGTCCGTCTTGAACAGATGGAAAGAAACGGATTAGTTCGTGGTATTACTAGCCGCACTTTCCTCATTAAAGGATTTGAGACAGCCTGGAATAGTAGTGCTTTTTGGTCAGTTATTTTCGGGGCAACAACCGCAGGAGGATTAAGTTATTTGGTATCCAAACGCATTGTTAAACCCTTAAAACAGATGAAAACCATTACCAAAAAATTTGCCTCGGGCGATTTAAATGAAAGAGTGCCGGAAAGCGATATTCCCGAATTAAATCAATTAGCTATTAGTTTTAATCGCATGGCGAATGGATTAGAAGATGTGGAAAAACGCCGCCGAGAATTAATTAGCGACCTCACTCATGAATTACGAACCCCTTTAACCGTAGTCAGAGGCTATTTAGAACAATTATCAGATTACTCCATTGAACCCTCAACAGAACTTTATTTAAAGTTGGTTAAAGAAACGCGAAGATTAGAAAGATTAACCTATGATTTACAAGAACTTTCCAAAGCCGAAGCCGGCTATTTAGTTATTAATATTCAACCCCTATATCTCTACACTTTATTACAATCTTTGATCGAAAAATTTTCCGATCAATTAATGGATGAAGGACCGGTTTTAGCCCTAGACTGTCCGGCTGATTTACCACCGGTTTTAGCCGATATAGACCGCACAGAACAAATTTTAGTAAACTTATTAGGAAATGCCCTACGCTACACCGAAAAAGGCAATATTCTCCTCAAAGCTTGGTTAGAAAAAGACAGAATTTGGATAGCCGTTATCGATACCGGTATAGGCATTTCACAAGAAGATTTACCGTTTGTTTTTGAACGCTTTTGGCGGGCAGATCGCTCTCGAAGTCGATACTCTGGCGGCAGTGGCATAGGACTGGCGATCGTGCGGCGTTTAGTAGAATTACAAAATGGTCAGATCGAAGTAGAAAGCGAATTAGGTAAGGGCACTATTTTTCGTTTTTGTCTGCCAGTTGCTTAATTCAGTTAATAAGTCAGTTTCAGATTATGATGAAATGTTGTTGACTTCTCCCCGCGATAAACCAACGGGGATTCTAAGCGGATGCTACGCAACGCGACGGGGCGTATAAAGTGGCGAGGCAACCTTGCCACACAGCCCCTTATAAATCGACGTTGCTTCGCGTCTTTTTAGCTGACCAGAATTTTAATTTCTGGGGCTGAGTCAAAACAGCCCTAGACACTCGACTCAAATCAAAATTGAGTATTGTGCTTACTTGTTGAAGCTTACGGATTACGTTAGCAGCACCATTACAATCTGCATTAATATATTGATTGTTAGAGGTACGAAACAAGCCTCTTTTTACTCTTTTTCCTGATGACTTCCATTCGTTGGGTTTCTCACCATAAGTCGGGATAAAATCACCATCTAAAAAGCTTGATTTAGAAGTGTAGCTCTCGTCCTGTTGTATGAATTTAATTTTATACAATTCACATAATTGAGCTATTCTATTTTTTAATTTAGCAGTAGGGATTGAGACAAAGGATTGATGGTTTTTCTTGCCTAGGTTAACCCCTTTTTTGACTTCGTCATTCCAACCAAAAACAATAACACCAATGTTATTGTCAAGACAGTGATTAATTACTATTCTCGCTGCTTTGTTAACAGCATCTCTCATCTGCCTGTTGCGCCTCTCGGTTATTTTCGCTAACCTATTAGACCAGAATCCTTGTGATTTTCCTTCCTTAATTGTCGATACTTGCTTGTTGTACCAACGGTTAACAGATTTTAGGTGCTTCCCATCAATAATAAATGATGTACCTACATTAGAAACAGCAGTAATCCAGTTGTTAATTCCTGGGTCTAAACCGAGTACGTTGTCTTGATTTAAACTTTTATCTTGTGTTTCTAATTCATAAACAAACTCGACATAAAAGCACTGGTTACGAGGTAGTATTCTCAGTTCTTTAATATCTTCAAATTTAAAATTTGATGGCATTAGCAAAGAAAAACTATCGATGCTAAACCATCTTTTAACGGTTTTACCTAGTGGAATACGAATCTGGTTATCTACTAATTTTAATGCTTGTTTTGGATAAGTTATAAGTGCTAGACCTCCTTTCTTACGATACTTTGGGAGTTTTGATTTATCCTTTAATTCTCCTTTCTTATATTTCTTGTTTAACTCTTGGAAGGACTTAAAAGACTCAGCAACACTTCTAAGTATTTGCTGTGCAGCCTGGGAATATAAAACCTGAAAATGTTTGTTAGTTTTATATTCTTTTTCTAAGTCGAATTTCCCCAGAATTTTTCGAGTCTTAAAGTATAACTGACGAGCGTAATAAATACCGCAGTTAGTTAACTTATGAGACTCCGAGCAAATAAACTCTAGAATGGCTTTTAGTTCTGAGCTAGTAGTTATCAGGTTTTGTTGGCATCCGTACATAAAGTTGACTTTACACTTGTTGATCATTATAGTACAGACATAATTAACAAGTACATTGAAAATCAAAAAAGCAAATAGACACATCGGACTAAAGTCCGTATCCTCGGGCTTCATCCTTTGAATGAATTACAAAGGCTTTCGCGAGAACCGTGTTATTTTGGTAAAAAGCTATAAATTTTGATGATATGAAACAATTACAAGAACAAGTTGCTATTGTAACAGGGGCATCTAGAGGAATTGGCCGGGCTATTGCCATCGCTTTAGCCGCACAAGGAGCAAAAGTGGTGGTCAATTATGCGCGTTCAAGCGGGGCGGCTGATGAAGTGGTTACAGACATCACCAGCGCCGGAGGAGAAGCACTGGCAATAGGCGCGGATGTTTCCAAAGCCGAAGAAGTGGATCAACTAATCAAACAAACTCTCGAAAAATTTGGACGTATTGATATTTTAGTCAATAACGCCGGTATTACCAAAGATACCCTGATGATGCGGATGAAACTCGAAGACTGGCAAGCGGTGATCGATCTCAACCTAAGCGGGGTATTTTTGTGTACTCGGGCAGTGACTAAAACGATGTTAAAACAAAAAAGCGGCAGAATTATTAATATTTCCTCGGTATCCGGACTGATGGGCAACCCCGGACAAGCTAATTACAGCGCGGCTAAAGCCGGAGTGATTGGTTTTACCAAAACTGTCGCTAAAGAATTAGCTTCTCGTGGCATTACCGTCAATGCTGTCGCCCCAGGTTTTATTGCCACTGATATGACTCATGACCTCAAGTCTGAAGATATTATAAAACTCATTCCCCTCGGACGCTTTGGACAACCCGAAGAGATAGCGGGAATGGTTCGCTTTCTAGCAGGGGATCCGGCGGCGGCTTATATCACCGGTCAAGTTTTTAACGTCGATGGGGGAATGGTAATGTAGTCAAGAGTCAAGAGTTAAGGGTTTTTTGGCTCGCTCAACAAGACATTAAATAGAACCTAACCTACCCTCAACCCGTTGCACAATAGCAACCGAACCGGTGGGCTACTGATGACTAATGACTGATGACTAATGACTGATGACTAATAACTGATAACAAAGTTAGCACTCTCGCCCTAAGAGTGCTAAATTTACTAATGGAGAGACAACACAACAAAGGAAAAAAATGGCCAAAATTGTTTCCTTCAAAGATGAATCTAGAAGAGCCTTAGAAAGGGGAATTAATGCCCTTGCTGATGCTGTAAAGATCACCTTAGGCCCAAGAGGGCGCAATGTCCTGTTAGAGAAAAAATTTGGGGCCCCCCAAATTGTCAATGATGGGATCACCGTTGCTAAAGAAATTGAACTAGAAGATCCTTTAGAAAACACAGGCGCAAAACTGATCCAAGAAGTAGCCGCCAAAACCAAAGATGTGGCAGGAGATGGCACCACCACCGCTACAGTCATCGCTCAAGCCCTGATTAGAGAAGGGTTAAGAAATGTTACCGCCGGGGCTAACCCAGTGGCTTTGCGCCGAGGGCTAGAAAAAGTGACTCAATTCTTGGTTAGTGAAATTGAAGGCATTGCCCAACCTGTGGAAGTCGGGGAAGCCATCGCTCAAGTAGCCAGCGTTTCGGCGGGTAATGATGAAGAAATTGGGGCGATGATCGCTCAGGCAATGGAAAAAGTCACTAAAGATGGCGTGATCACGGTGGAGGAATCTAAGTCTCTGTCTACTGAACTAGATGTAGTAGAAGGGATGCAAATTGATCGCGGCTATATTTCTCCTTATTTTATTACCGATCAAGAACGTCAATTGGTAGACTTTGATCACCCCTACATTCTGCTCACTGATAAGAAAATTAGCGCCATCGCTGATTTGGTTCCGGTCCTGGAAACGGTCGCCCGTCAAGGTAAGGCACTGTTAATTATTGCTGAAGATATCGAAGGGGAAGCTTTAGCAACCTTAGTGGTGAATAAGGCCAGAGGGGTTTTAAATGTTGCTGCTATTAAAGCTCCCAGTTTTGGTGAACGCCGCAAAGCCGCTTTACAGGATATTGCGATCCTAACCGGCGGGCGTGTGATTTCTGAAGATATCGGCTTAAGTTTAGAAACAGTCACCCCAGACCTGCTCGGTCAAGCGGTTAAAATTACCATTGATAAAGAAAATACCACCATTGTCGCGGGTGGTGATAATAAAGAAGATGTGCAAAAACGCATCGCCCAACTGCGCCGGGAATTAGCCGCTACCGACTCGGAATACGATAGCGAAAAACTGCAAGAACGCATTGCTAAATTAGCTGGTGGCGTAGCTGTGATTAAAGTTGGGGCAGCCACCGAAACCGAACTTAAAGACAAGAAACTTCGCATTGAAGATGCTCTTAATGCCACTAAAGCGGCTGTTGCTGAAGGCATTGTTCCCGGTGGTGGGACAACTTTAATACACTTGTCCGGTAAGCTGAGTGAGTTCAAAAATACTCTGAGCAATGACGAGGAAAAAGTCGCGGCTGATATCATGGCTAAGGCTTTAGAAGCGCCCTTACGTCAACTGGCTGATAATGCGGGTTTAGAAGGCTCTGTTATTGTTGAAGGGGTACGCAAAACCGATTTTAACGTGGGTTACAATGCGTTAACCGGCGAGTTTGAAGACTTGATCGCCGCCGGTATTATTGACCCGGCTAAAGTGGTACGTTCTGCCCTCCAAAATGCGGCTTCTATTGCAGGGATGGTTCTGACTACTGAAGCTTTGGTAGTAGAAAAACCTGAAAAAAACCCGCCGGCTGCGCCTGATATGGGCGGTATGGGCGGCATGGGTGGCATGGGCGGCATGGGCGGCATGGGCATGATGTAAGCCTAGTCCTTGTTATACCCGATTTTTAACCCCTCTTCTTGAACGTGAACGGAGAGGGGTTTGATCATGATCAAAGTATTTTGTTAAATAAACTAGAATTTGAAGCGGCTAAAACTAATGAAGAGGTTTACGGGAAATATAAAGGAGTATATTTATATATCAAGCTAGGCACTGAAGAAGAATATAAAGAAAACCCAAAAGACGACCCCAAAACAGAATACAAGTTTTTTCGTGGATGTACTATTGAATACTCTGAAACTGAGGAACAAGCAGAGCAGGGCATTTATCAGTATAAAGATACTAATGTCAATATCAAGTTGTACTGGTAATTTCTACTGAGGAAGAATCAGATCTTTTAATTGGCCGTTTTCTAGGTGAGTAACGCTGTTGAATAGAGTCCCGATTTTTTTCTAGGAAAGACAGCATTTGATCGTCAGGGACTTCTAGCAATTCCCCATTTTTCATTAAAACTGTTGGCATGGGATTACTATCTTTGATACCTACTTTAACTATAGAGTAGCACACTCATTGATTTTCAATCGCCTACCATACATAAGCTTTACAAATGAGTAGATCAACTTCTATAAATAGTAAGGTGGGCAAAACTTTAAAAGGTGCAAACCTCTTTTGAGAGATTATTACCAACCCTTCGCTACTGCTCAGGGCAAGCTTTGCCCACCTGACAAATTAAATTATTCAGTTAATCTTTACAATTAACCATCGTTAAGTTTAGTAACGATTATTGCGACGATAATTGCCGCCACCACCGCCGGAGTTACGGTTTTCGCGTTCTCTGGCTTTGTTAACTTTTAATTCTCGTCCCATCCATTCTGCACCATCGAGGGTGGAAATAGCCGCATCTTCCATTTCAGGGGTTTCCATTTCTACGAACGCGAAACCGCGACGAAGACCTGTTTCTCGGTCAGTGGGGAGATAAACTCGATTGACTTTACCGTAATCGCTGAAAACTTCTGAAAGGTGCTTATCTTCTACTTCATGGGGTAGATTTCCAACATAAATTGACATGGGATGTCTCCTGATAAAATCAATGTGTAGCGAGAATAAATTTCGGAGACTGACCTGTCAAATAATAACGCGCGTGATTGTCCGACGACTATCATAATCAAAGAAAGTTCAACGATTTTTTGTCTCTATAGACAGTTTAGCATAAATTTAAAATTAGTGAAATTAATTAACCTGACGTGGTGATCGCTAATTTTTTGAGCATAAATACTTACTTTTATAAATAATTAGGGTGGGCATTGCCCACCTTTGTGATTGAACTTAATTTTTTTGCTTCATTTTTTTAAACAAAAGACTAAAGCCGATCGCTGTTCCTGTGCCTAAAATCGTAAGAGGTTCAGGAACTGGTTCAACAGGGACAATAGTTTCAAAAGTGATAGTTCCGTAAGCTCCGGTCGCACTGATGTCGTTGGTGTATTCAAAAAATTCATCATTATTGTAATCGTATCCAGCCGAATACTCTGTTCCTGAATAACTTTCTAAGAAAGTTTTTCCTTCAAAGGCTAATTTATAATCTATATTAATCTCATAAATTATACTTCCACCATAACCTCCTCTAGTATAATTCTGATATTCGTTAAAAAATAAACCGCTCAATTCTCCGTTATTAAATTCCAAATCAATATCCGAGTTATAAGCTAAGTCTAGGTCAGATGTTATCCATCTCCCGTAATATAGAACATCTCCCAAATATCCCTTACTGGTTAAAAAATAATTAAAGTTAACATTTTTTAATTCAGTAATATTAACAGTCTCTTTGCCAAACCCTTGTAAACTAGAATCATCAAAAGATAACTCACCAGAACCATAAGAAAATAAAGGATCTTCATAAGAGACAAAATTAAATTTAAAGGAAGCGGCTTGCACTGGCTGTAGAGCAATCATATTTATGGGAATGATTGTACAAGCCGTCAGGGTTGTCCATTTTAACCAAGAAGGAATCATAAATCTATTCTCTAGAATTAGTTACACCTCATTATAAGTAGATAGACAAGTTTTTCACAAGTAGCGAACGATGCGCGTTCGCCAGTTAAAAAATTAACTTCTAAGCGTAATTGTTTTACTTTGTTGGCCTGTTGGCCTGACCACACTTTTCAAGATCTGCCCCTAAAATCGATTTTAAACCCCTTTACCCCTCAAAATATTAAGACTTACGTACTCCCGATTAAAAAGAACGATTTTATCTCATTCTTCGCTCTCCGCTTGGAATCTCAAACCTTTATGATTTGGTTACAGTACGTAAGTTCTAGAAAGCTTCATCGATGATATCTTCATGTTATTGTTGTCTAAAAAATAAAATATTTTCTAACGGTTGCAGCAGTTGTCCAGTGATTTCTGAAGCGACAGGCATATCAATACCATATTTCTTAGGCCATCGATTTTTAGGGAGGTAAAATGTTCCAAAGATTTGGTCAACCCAAGGAAAAATCGCAGCATAATTTTTATCAATATACTCGGCTCCGTCATTGGTATGATGCCAATGGTGAAAAGCGGGAGTAACGATCAACTTTTCGAGAAAACCGAAACGCCAGCACATATTGGCATGAATAAAAAAGCTCCAGATAGTCCCAAAAACGACGTAAAGTAAGGGGACTATATCGGCAGTTTTTCCGGTGGGTTGCGCCAAACCTAGTAAATAGATAGGTACTAAACCACAGAGTCGGGTCAAAAACATATCCAAAGGGTGAGCGCGGGTATTGACTAGCCAATCCATTTCTTTGGCACTATGGTGAATAGCGTGAAATCGCCATAGTAAGGGAATTTCGTGCATCCAGCGATGACCCCAATAAGCGCCGAATTCTCCCACAATAATGGCTAGGAGAAGGCGTGTTCCCACCGGCAGACTAGCGACCCAAGTATAAAAACCAATGGGTTCAAGGCGATGAACCGTCCAGGCAAGGATTGACAGGGGTAGGACGAGAAGCAATTTAGGCACAATACTGTTGAGAAAATAATAGAGCAAATCTATCAGAAATTCCCGACGAAATACTTTTTGTTTGTGCCGAGGACTAAGCCTTTCTAGGGGAACGAAAATGAGCATCAGAAGGACTAACCAAACTGATAATCTCAAAAGATCTAGCACAAGTGAGGCGATAAAGTGGTGCATAGGTTGGTGCTTCTAGAAATCCAGACTACAATGGAAGTACCTATGCTGTAACAATAGCCAGCATAGGTAGTTTACTCTTTTTCAAATTACCCCCCATTTTTGTGGGGGTAAGTTTTTAACATTTAATTGCATTAGACCTTATCGCTTTTAGCTTTCTTACCTATTTTGGATTTGAACCCAGCACCGAGACCTAAAGCGGCAGCAGAACCGAGGATGGTGAAGGGTTCGGGTACGGGGGCAGTATCAACCAGAGAGACTCCATCCAAAAGGGATACAGGTGGAGCGCCTGATGGACCTCCCAAAGCTACGAATTGAAGCAATTGTGATGTAGAAGTTGCGGTGAATGTTGTTGTTTGTTTTTGCCATCCAGAAAAACCCTGATTGGGTAGATTGAAAAGAGTTGATGTAAATGTTTGGTTTCCAAAACCAACATACCATCTTGTAACTGGATTCAATTGTGCAGTCGCTTCCTGGGCAGCACCTTCATAAAAACTTAACTCGTATGTATGCCCTACAATAAGACCCGTTATCACCTGTTGAAGGGGGCCTGAGTAGGTAGGATCGCTGTCTGAAGCGATATAATTTCCGCCAGCAGGACTCTCAGTCAAACCATTGTTATGTCCATTATAAGGACCAGCTAAAGGGAAAGCAGAGTAGCCAGGCACGCCGGGGCCAGATGTTTGGTTTGATGAATTAGGCAGCAAAAGAAAATTTAAGGCTGGTTGATTAGGCGCGATCAATGTTGGGTTACTCCAATCGTTGACAGTAACAGACTGATCCAATGCTCCTCCATTACCATAACCGATCACTGTGGACGGATTACTATAGTACGCTTTGGGCGCATTTTGAGTATAGTTTTCAAAACCCCCATTCTTAACTAAATTGATACTGGCTGCTTGGGCAGAAGAACCCAATGCGGAAATGCTGAGCGCAGACAGGCCGATGATTGTTTTTTTTATCGCTAAATTCATTTTTAACATCCCCCAAAAGAGAGATTTTAAACGACGCTCAAATTCTAACAAAATTATTTAAATTAGCAAATAGCTCTCCCGTACTTATAAAAAATTTAATCAGAAGGTTTTATCGTTGTCGCTCCTAGTCAGTACATGGACAAGTTTTTCACAAGTAGTGAACGATGCGCGTTCGCCAGTTAAAAAATTAACTTCTAAGCGTAATATTTTTAATACTAATGTCCTAAAAAAGCTTTATTAATATAAGTTCTAATCAAACATATCTTTAATAACTCTTTAAAAAAGGGAAAAAGTTCTAGGAACTTTTACTTTGCGGCTTTCCCCTTATTCTTTTTTGAGCCACTCCGCGCCTTGAAATGGTGCGGACTCGGGCTAGAAACTTGTGATCGGGTTTTCTTTCAATAAAATTATTACTCTGTCGAACTGACGTTATAGAGTACGGTTATCCGAAATATTGAGGGTGGGCAATCCCAGAAACACTCCTTAAGCATAATCAGGCAAAATCAAGAGATAGAATCAGTAATACCCTCCTGCTCTAATCTGCTCCTCAAGGAGAAGAAAGGAGGTATTTATACCCAAAGTTCAACCTAAAACAATTAAAAGCTTATGACCGTACTAGAAAAAGGCAATATTACGATTCATACAGAGAATATCTTTCCCATTATCAAAAAGTCTCTCTACACTGACCACGAAATCTTTTTGCGAGAACTGATCTCAAACTCCGTTGATGCTATCTCTAAGCTAAAAATGGCATCCTTAGCCGGAGAAGTCAAAGGCGACTTACCCGAACCGGAAATTGTTATTAGTGTTAATAAAGACGAAAAAACCCTCTCTATCTCGGATAACGGCATCGGAATGACCGTAGATGAGGTAAAAAAATATATCAACCAAGTGGCCTTCTCTAGTGCAGAAGACTTTATCAGCAAATATCAAAAGAGTGCCAATGATTTTATCGGACACTTCGGACTAGGGTTTTATTCTGCCTTTATGGTGGCTAAAAAGGTACAAATAGATACCCTCTCCTACAAAGAAGGAGCAGAAGCGGTTCATTGGTCTTGTGATGGTTCACCCGAATTTGAATTAAGTCAATCAAACCGTCAGGAAGTGGGAACTACCATTACCTTGACCTTACTCGATGATGAAACTGAATATCTCGAACCCTCACGAATTAAACAATTAGTCAAAACCTACTCAGATTTTATTCCTGTTGCGATCAAATTTGAAGGCGAGCAAATCAACAAACAACGGGCTTTATGGAAAGAATCGCCCCAAAATTTAAAGGATGAGGACTATTTAGAATTTTATCGTTATCTGTATCCATTCCAAGAAGACCCCTTACTTTGGGTTCATTTAAACACAGATTATCCTTTTCTGCTCAATGGGATTCTCTATTTCCCTAAACTTAGACCCGATGTAGATGTCTCAAAAGGACAAATAAAACTCTTCTGTAACCAAGTCTTTGTCTCTGATCACTGTGAAGAAATTATTCCCGAATTTTTGATGCCCTTACGAGGGGTTATTGATAGTCCGGATATTCCTCTCAATGTTTCGAGAAGTTCCTTAACCAATCATCGCACCGTTCGCCGCATCGCTGATTTTATCGCTAAAAAAATCGGGGATCGCCTCAAAAACCTTTACAACGAAAACGCCCAAGAATATATTCGTTGTTGGGAAGATGTGGGCACCTTTATTAAATATGGTTCTCTCAAAGAAGAGAAATTTAAAAAACAGGTAGAAGATATCCTCATTTATCGCACTACCTACAAACCCTCCGAAAGCGAAAATAAAACTGACAGCGAAACGCCTAAAGTGGAAGTCCAAAGCGCACAAGAAGATTTATGGCAAGATGTCACCCCAGAAAAAGCGGCTGATACTCCTTTAGCCGCCATCGAAAAACAAGGTTATACCACTCTCCAATCTTATCTAGACCGCAATAAAGAGCGGCATGAAAACCGAGTCTTTTACTGCACCGATGCTTCTACCCAAGCAACCTACGTTGAACTGTACAAAAATCAGGGTGTAGAAGTCCTCTATTTTGACTCCTTTATTGATACCAATTACTTTATCCCCTTCTTAGAGCGAGAATATGATCAAGTTAAATTCTCTCGCGTAGACTCGGAATTAGACTCAACCTTGTTACAGCAAGATAAAGCGAGTGAAATCGTAGATCCTGCGACGAATAAAACCCGTAGTGAACAGATCAAAGAAATCTTTGAGAAAGCGCTCAACAATCCCAAAATTAATCTTAAAACCGAGGCGCTTAAATCGGATGACCCTCAAGGAACGCCCCCGGCCATTGTATTATTACCTGAAGCCATGCGGCGACTACGGGAAATGACGGCCTTGTATCAACAACAAACCCTGGCCTTCCCAGAAGAACACATCCTGATGATTAATACCGCCCATCCCCTAATTGAAAATATTCTTAAACTCAGTCAAGGGGGTATTGTCACCGGTAGTGGAGAATCTCCTTCTGCTCAAATGGCTAAAATGTTATGTCAGCACGTTTATGACTTAGCCTTGATGACGCAAAAAGGGTTTGATGCACAGGGCATGAAATCCTTTGTAGAACGCTCTAATCAGGTATTAACGACGCTAACCGAAAAACTTTAACAGTGATTGTCATTAGTCGCTAGTCCTTAGTCCCTAGAAATTCGGCAAAATCAAAACGAATGACACATAAATAATAACCGATGATTAATGACTAATGACTAATGACGATCTAAACTAGAAAGGTTGGACGTATAGAAAAAGCAAAAAAATTGTTATGGCCCGTCATTGTCAATTAACTGGAAAGAAAGCAAATAACGCTTATAGCATCTCCCACTCTCACCGCCGTACCAAAAGATTACAAGAAGCTAATTTACAATGGAAGCGAATTTGGTGGGCAGAAGGAAAACGTTGGGTAAAACTGCGCTTGTCTACCAAAGCGATTAAAACCCTAGAAAAGAAAGGGATAGCACTTATGGCTAAGGAAGCAGGTATTAATTTAAACCTGTTTTAAGCATAGCCGCAGATGGACAAGGTCGGGGCTAGATCGGCTTTTTAATCGGCCCTGTCCCGCCATTTTAACCGAAAAATACCACTTTTCCAGCCGCTTAAGTTCTCAAATCTTAAATTAAGAAAACCCTAGATCAGTTTCATCTATGGGATTTTTAAAGATTATTTCAGTTTTTCTTTGTCAGTCAATTCTGTTTAAGGTTTATTTAAAAGAAATACATAAATCGGACAAAACGCTTGAGGATGAGTCCGGAAAAATCCTGGAAAATACTCAGGTTTTTAGCAAATTCATCAACCTATAATAGAACAGAGATTTAAATAGCAGCTTTGTCTGGAATTAAATCTTCATCAAGACTAATTTGTCAACCAAGGGAATGATACTTTAGCAAGTAGGACAAGGGATGAAGAAATAGAGACGAGTGATTTTTCTCTGTCATCCCTTTTCCTGACTTTTTTGAGCCATCCTTTAGATAACCGACCTTTTTATATAGCTTATAATTATAGTTGAGTTTATTTGGATAATTTCAATCAATATAGTGCCGGCAGTCAAGCCGGTTTTTTGTGGAAACCTCAGTTCGACAGTTTGATCCATTAGAGCGCATAATCATTGATAATAAATGACTGATGAGTGTAATAGCGCGGTGTAATGCTCAAAAAACTCAGACAAAAAACTTCTGTATTAGCCATTGGCTCAGGAACGGCTCTGATCGCCCTAGTGGGATTAGTCGGATTTAGCCCAAAAATTCTGGAAAAGATAGAAACTTGGCAACAAAAAACGGAAATTGCACTACAAGAAGATGATAACTCTCCTTCTGTTGTGCTAAAACTAGCTAATGCTTCTGCTCAAGACAGACTTGAACAACTGAAAACCATCGCCTTATCAGAAAAACCTTCCTTAGAACGAAGTCGGGCCCGTTATATTTTGGCTACAGAGTTAATAAAAAAATATGAGGGAGGCCCAGCATTACGCTTCTTAGAGGGTTTAGAACAAGAATACCCCACCTTAGCCCCCTGGATTTTGCTCAAACAGGGTAGGGGTTATGAGTTGAGTAATGAAAATGATTTAGCCCAAGAAACTTGGAAAAAACTGATACAAACTTATCCAAGTGACCCGGTGGTCGCTGAAGCTCTTTATTATTTAGGAAAATATGACCCCAAATATTGGGATCAAGCCATCAGTCAATTTCCTAACCATCCCCGTACTTGGGAAATTATCAACAAACGTCTCAAGGATAATCCCAAACAACCCAAGTTAATGCTACTGCTGGTGAAATATAATGCTTTTGATCCAAGCATGAATGCAGTACGCGATCGCTTAGTTAAAGATTATGCCCCCGAGTTAACCCCTCAAGACTGGGAAGTCATAGGTAATGGTTATTGGGAGTTTGGGGACTATAGAAAGGCTACCCAAGCTTACTATAAGGCGAGTCGTACCCCCGTTAACCTCTATCGTTATGCTAGAGGGCTTCATCTCAGTGGACAAAAAGCTCAAGCCAAACAAGCTTATCAACAATTGGTGCGCTCATTTCCCGATGCTCCAGAAACCGGAGAAGCTCTGATGCGTTTAGTGGGTTTATCGGGGAGTTCAGAAGCGCTAGGCTATCTGGATTATGCCATTAACAAGTTTCCTCTACAAGCCCCCGACGCTCTCCTCAAAAGAGCCGAATTGCTCGACCTACTCAACAGCAAACAAGCCGCCTCTAAAGCGCGACAACAGCTACTGGTTCAATATCCTAACTCAGAAGCCGCCGCCGGCTATCGTTGGAAAATTGCTAAAAGTTATGCTGATAAAGGAGATTTAGTTAAAGCGTGGGAATGGGCACAACCGATCACTATCAATGCTCCTGATACAACAGTGGCGGCTAAGGCGGGTTTCTGGGTGGGGAAATGGGCCCAAAAATTAAACCGTCCCCAAGATGCAAAAGATGCCTTTCTTCATACCCTTGCCCGTTATCCCCAATCTTACTATGCTTGGCGTTCGGCGGTTCAGTTGGGCTGGAAAGTCGGAGATTTTGAGGATGTACGCTATTATGCGCCCACAGTGGTTTTCCCCGAGACAAGGCCGGTTTTACCATCAGGTTCTCAAGCCTTTAAAGAACTTTATCGGCTGGGTTTAGATGATGAAGCCTGGACGCTTTTTCAAGCCGAAGTGCCTAACCCTTGGCAGTTAACCGTTGATGAACAATTTGCTTTAGGCATATTTAAACAAAAACAACAGCAATTTTTAGAAGGTATTAATTTAGTTTGGGATTTAAGAAATCGAGACAGTGCCGCCGAACAAGCTCAATGGCAAGTATTAAGAAATAAACCCGAATACTGGCAGGCTTTATTTCCTTTTCCCTATTATGATTTGATTGAAGGTTGGTCACAGCAACGGTCTTTAAATCCTCTGTTAGTGACATCTTTGATCCGTCAAGAGTCTCGTTTTGAAAAAGAAATTCTCTCGCCTGTAGGGGCTGTGGGATTAATGCAGGTGATGCCTTCTACTGGGCGATGGATAGCTGACAAAGCCAATATTACTAAATATTCTTTGAAAAATCCCGATGATAATATTAAAATGGGCACTTGGTATCTAGATTATACTCATAAAGAATATGGGAATAATTCCATGTTGGCGGTGGCTAGTTATAATGCTGGTCCGGGTAATGTGAATCAATGGCAGAAAAAATTTGGTTTATCTGATCCGGATGTGTTTGTGGAAAAAATCCCTTTTAAAGAAACAAGAGGTTATGTTGAGTCTGTCTTTGGCAATTATTGGAATTACTTACGAATTTATAATGCCGAAGTGGCACAAATGATGTCCAATTTACCTCAACAATAAGCTTAAAATCGGGTGATGACCTCTAATAATTTTTATCTAGTAGGAGCGGGGAAAGGCCACCCCTACTTTAATGATGTCTAAGGACTTAAGTACCTGGACATAAATAAAGTTGATTATGTTAAGAAATGTAAAAACCTTGAAAGTCTTACCTGTTCCCTGTTCCCAGATCCGGTGTTCCCTTACCAAACAGTTAACTTTAATTTTGTCCAGGTACTTACCATTCTTCAAATTGATATAAAATTTGAGAGCTATTAGAGCGATCAGCCCCTCTCGCATTGGGGAAAAGTTCCATCTTATTATTAGGACTATCATCCCCGATCTCAATCCTAATATTATCCAGTAATTGGGGTTGGTTTTGACCTTGAGAACGTTCTCCTACCGTTCCTTGAGGATAATTAATGGTTGTTTGATCTAAAAAGAAAGCCTCAAAATCTTTAGAAACCGAACGATTTTCTATATTCGATAAAGCACGATCTGCACGCTTTTGTACTCCTTGATTAGCATTATTCGGTAGCGGAGCGGCTACGGCTTCATTAGTTGAAATAAGAATTAATGCTCCTATACCTAGGACTACTCCTATCGGACGCATCATTTTATCTTCTCCAAATATTAATCGTTTTTTTTATGAGTTTTTATCTCTAATTAATAGATTAATATTCTTGACAAAAAACCTCTTCTTTCAAAGGAATGAGAAAAAATTTAGAAAATTTATTTATTCTGAAAGAGGCCATGGCCCCATCACCTACAAAAATAACTAGGTTAAAAGGCTGATCACAAATATTGTTGAATTCCCCCTTCCGGAATACGACTCGGTAGGAGAAAGGGGGAAAAAGAACAGATGACTAATGAATGGCGACTAATTCAATCTCAAAAGTCAAATCTTCCCCGGCTAAAGGATGGTTAGCATCTAGGGTTACATCGTCTTCAGAAAGCTCTCTGACTATAACCGGAATCGTTTGACCAGTTTCCTGTTGAATTTGCAATTGTTGGCCGACCTCAAGCTCTAAATCTGGGGGAATTTGTTCACGCTCAATCACCATTACCAGTTCTTCGTAATAAGGGCCATAAGCTTCTTCTGAAGGAATCTTCACCGTTTTAGAATCCCCCGGACTCATGCCTATCACCGCTTCTTCAAAACCTGGAATAACCTCTTGTTTGCCAATAGAAAACTCTAGAGGAGTGCGCTCCACAGAAGAATCAAAAATTTCACCGTTGTCTAGTTTGCCGGTATAGTGAACTTTTACTTGGTCACCTTGTTTAGCTTGTGCCATCGTTTCTCCTTAAGTTTTTTTTACCCTAATCTTTTCAATGATTCTTGCCACATTAAATTTTTATGAAATTCATCACTAACTATTTATCTGTTGAGAATCATCTACCGATTACCTATAGTTTAAGGTGGTTCTATCTATTTTAGGCTCCGACTTGATGGAGATTGCTAAAATCAGCATAACTGAGATCGGCATCAATGAGATCAGCAAAAGTAAATATTGCCACCTCTCAACTTTACTCTCAGCCGGCGAGAAGCTTTGCACTCTGGGACATCATTCTCTTGAATGAATTTCACTCCAACACAGGGAGTATTTAAAGAGTAAATATTAATTGACTACTAAGTTCTTCTAGAACCCGTAAACCTTTTAAGGAACTCTTAATTAATTGAATGGCGGCATAGGGCTGTTGGATCATCGATAGCGCTAAGGGTATGGGTTTTAAAGAACCATCAGCACTAATGGCTGAGGTTATATTGGGTAAATTTTGCTGGCAGTCATCACTAATTACCCTAATCATAGCGGTTTTGATTCCCACTTCATTGAAAACTTTTAACGCTGTAAACCCTTCCATATCAACCACATCCATCTGATACTGCTGATATAAAGCTTGTTTTTCCTTCGCTAATGTGATTAAGCGATCACTGGTTAATCCCTTCACTAGCTTGGCTTGATCTTTTAGCTGATTTTGCAGAAATTTTACTAAATCACTCTGGCAGTCTTGCCATAATAATTGAGCGGCTCCCTCAGCATAACCACATCCAGAATAGATGACAATCTCCCCGACTCGAGCGTTCGGCGATAACCCCCCACATAATCCCATTAATAACAGGTTTTTAGGCGGCTTATTAAGAAACTCTGTAGATTGTATCCACTGCTCCAGAGAGGCACCAGAAGACTGACAACCCATCGCAATAGAAATGACTTTTGGCTTTAGCTCTGATTTGCCTTTCAAACCTCGGCAAACTGCCTGATACTCTGCACCTTGAGGCACTAAAATTGCATCAATGCTGTTTGTCACCGGGTTTAAGTCTAGCTTTGAGGGCGTTGAATCGATCATATTTTTTTGAGAAAGTTTCCTATTTAAAAGGGTTTAGTGCTATAAAAGAAAATAGTGAGTTCATAGGCATAAGACTTATATGAGTGAGTGTCATCCTCCAAAAGACGCATTATTTAACCCTAATGCTCATGGAAATTGGTTGACCTCAACTAACCGTGACTCCATCCCTAACAGTTGTTCTAGCTTGGTACAAACAAGACTAAATCCGATGAAAGAACCAGTAATTCTTAATCTATCCCAAATTACCAAACAATTTTCTCACCATTCTCAGGCGGCAGTAAAACAAGTCAGTTTAACGTTATTGAAGGGACAGATATTAGGATTACTCGGGCCCTCTGGATGTGGAAAAACCACCTTATTACGGATTATTGCTGGATTTGAACAACCCACTCAGGGTACGGTAGAAATCGCCGGACAACTGGTGGCATGTGAAAAAAGTTTTTTACCGCCAGAAAAACGAAATACAGGCATGGTATTTCAAGATTATGCTTTATTTCCCCATTTAACCATCGCTGAAAATATCGCCTTTGGCTTAAAACGCCTGGAAAAATTCTCTCGTCAAAGCCTTTTATCGCGTGTCCAGGAAGTGCTTCAATTAGTCAGTTTATCAGGACTAGAAAAGCGCTATCCTCATCAACTTTCAGGGGGACAACAGCAGCGAGTCGCATTAGCTAGGGCCTTAGCTCCCCAACCGGAGTTAATCTTATTGGATGAACCCCTCAGTAACTTAGATGTACAGGTCCGTCAATACCTGCGTCATGAGATCCGCCACATCATCAAAGCGACGGGGATTTCTGCCATCTTTGTCACCCACGATCAAGAAGAAGCAATGGCGATCTGTGATCAAATTGCCGTGATGCGGCAAGGAAAACTCGAACAGGTGGGAACACCCGAAGAAATTTATGCTCAACCGGCTTCGCGTTTTGTCGCTGAGTTCGTGACTCAGGCTAACTTTTTACCCGCTAAACGAGCCGGCAATATTTGGCAAACTGAAATTGGCACTTGGGAAATTCCTGAGTCTACGGCTTTTGAACAAGGCGAATTAATGCTCAGACAAGAAGATATTTTGCTCAAACCGGATGAAACCGCCTCAGTGGTCATCTGTGATCGCCAGTTTTTAGGACGGGAATACCGCTACTGTTTACAAACGCCTTCAGGAAATCAAATTCATGCTCGGACTACCACCAATACTCAGTTATCCATCGGGACAAAAGTTAGCTTATCGGTTAACGCGAATGCGGCTCAAGTTTTTCCCCTAAATTCTATTCAAACGCCTTCGTCTGATCCGGTTTCTATGGTGGTATAGCCATTATTCTTAAGATTTGGGTTCGGCTTTACAATAGATTTTGAGAGGCGCTTGCCAAAAATATTTAAACAAAGCCGGACATAACCAACCTTCTAAATTTTTTTCTTTCCAAGCATACCAATGTCCTTGAAATTCCTCTCTGATCCAATCTAACTCTAATTGATATCCTGGAAAAGGAGTAGCGCCAAATAATAATCTAAACCCTTGCTCTGGGTGGGGAATCTCTTTAACCATTACCTCGATCATTTGTGGAATTCCAGCAACAAAAGGTTCTTTTATTAAACCTACTCGCTCGTCATCAAATACCCAAGTTCCCTCATATCGATAGGGAACAATTACCATTAAAGAGTTTTGCATACAGGGCTGCAATCATTGATAATATTTTAAATTTTAAGCCAATATTTTGCTGATTTTTGGGAACACTAATAGCAACATTCTAACCTATTCTATTTTACCATGATTAGATTTAAAGGTTTAGCGGCTGTTCCCATCGTTTTGCTAGGAATGAGCATGAGCATGATCTCTATAGCTGGCGCGATGGCTAATTCACCCCCCACACAGCCAACTTATGAGCAACAACAAAGAGCCTACCATGACTTTCAAATAGGGCAAAGTAAACTCAAAGCGAAAGACTATCAAGGTGCTATTGTCGAGTTCAGCAAAGTAATCGCCATTAACCCTCAGATTTCTGAAGCTTTCAACAACCGAGGACTGGCTCGTTCGGGCTTAAAAGATTATCGAGGAGCCATAGAAGATTATAATAAAGCCATCAGCCTCAATCCTAAAGAAGCTAGATATTATAATAACCGAGGATTAGCACTTCATAGGTCAGGAGACAGTAAAAGTGCCCTCGAAGACTATAATAAAGCCATCAGCCTCAATCCCAAATTAGCCGAAGCTTATACTAATCGAGGATTTATTCGAGATGAATTAAGAGATTATCGCAGAGCCTTAGCCGATCATAACCAAGCTCTCCGCCTCGATCCCAAAAATGCTACAGCTTACAATAATCGAGGAGTCACCTTGAGTAATCTGGGTAACTTTCAAGAAGGACTAGAAGATTTTGAGCGGGCTATTCGTCTTGATCCTAGCATTGCTATCGCCTACAACAACAGAGGCATTGTTCGTTATCTATTGGGCAGTTATTCAGGGGTGATTGAAGACCTAAATCGCTCTACCAGCCTTGATCCTAGCGAAATTAAACCTTATGGTAACCGAGCCACAGTCTTTGATGAATCAGGAAGATATCAAGAAGCGATCGACAATTATAGCCAAGTTATTCGTCGTCAACCTAAAGAGGCCCATGCTTACTATGGCCGAGGCATTAACTATGCAGAAATAGGCTCTTTTCAGCAAGCGATTGATGATTATATTCAAGCCACTAATTTAAATCCTCGTCTATTGATCACTAACTTCGATGTTTTGCTTGGCCGTAATCCGTTAAAAAATGCTGAGGCTATTCTACAACCCTTTAACCAAGCTATCCAAGAGAATCCTGTATCATCTGTTGCCTATCATAATCGGGGGAATATTCGTTATCAATTAAAAGATTATCGAGGTGCGATAGAAGATTACACTTTAGCGATTCGTTTTGATAATAATTATGCTCTGGCCTACAATAATCGAGGAGTTGCCCGTTATCAGGTAGGAGATAAACAAGGAGCAAAAGCCGATTTACAACAAGCTGTTATTTTATTCCAACAGCAAAAAGATGCAGCTAAAGTTCAACAAGCCTTGGCAGTTCTTAATACTATTCCTTAATTGGCTCTAACCCCCACAAAAATGCGGTAGTATTTAACAAAATAAGCCCGCAAAATCTACCCTTTTTGTGGTACAGAAGATCAACCCCATAAAGGAACTTGAGCTAATGCCGCCTCAATCACTTCTGCACCAGCCGCCTGATGATGAACATTTTCACTAATATAACGCTTCCAAGCTTTAGTTCCCGGTTGTCCGCTAAACAGTTGTAATAAGTGGCGGCTAATGGCATGAAGTTTAATCCCTTGGCTGACTATATCTTCAATATAGGGCAACATTTTCTCAGCCACTTGGTGACGGGTGGGCGGAATGGTTTCTTCCCCATAAATATCTCGATCTACAGTAGCAAACAAATAAGGATTATCATAAGCCGCACGTCCAATCATTACCCCATCCACCCATTGTAATTGCTGATGAACTTGTTCTAAAGTGGTTATGCCGCCATTAATTTCAATAAATAAATGAGGAAACTCTTGTTTAAGACGATAAACATCCTCATAACGTAGAGGGGGAATAGTGCGGTTTTCCTTGGGGCTTAACCCTTTTAACCAAGCTTTGCGAGCGTGTACACTAAAGCGGCAACAGCCGGCTTCTGAGACAATACGCACAAAATTCGCCAAATCTTCGTAACGATCACGATCATCAATACCAATGCGATGCTTGACGGTAACGGGAATATTAACGGCTTTTTGCATAGCGGCTACGCAGTGAGCAACTTTTTCCGGTTGAGCCATCAAACAAGCCCCAAAATTGCCATTCTGCACGCGATCACTCGGACATCCCACATTAAGATTAACCTCATCATAGCCCCAATCAGCCGCAATCGAAGCACATAGGGCTAACTCTTGGGGGTTATCTCCACCTAATTGTAAAGCAAGGGGTTTTTCCTCTGTAGAAAAATCTAATAATTTATGGCGATCACCGTGTATGATAGCCGCCGTAGTAATCATCTCAGTATAGAGTAAAGTGCGGCGGGTAATTTGGCGCATCAAATAGCGAAAATGGCGGTCGGTGCGCTCCATCATCGGCGCAACACTCAAAGGATTAGCGAGTAATTGATAATGGATAATCAAGGTTGAATAGGCAGATTCTTATAGTTATGTTAACAGAAAAGAAAAGAACTCAGAGCTTTTAACTAGAGACTAACAGCCTGATTCAAGGATACAATCAAAATAGAGGTTTAACCGATCAGCAAGCTACTGTTTAAATTTCCAGAGATTAATGGTTATCAACACTCATGTCTAGTATCGACAAACTTGAACCGGCTTCTAAAGGGGATGTGGTAGTTTATATGCCTTACTATCCCAAAGATAAACATAGTCTCCTGCCCTATGCCATCACTCTTTATCAACAGGGTTATTTAGAAGGACAACGCCAGATAGAGGGAAGTGATAATATCCCCTTTGTCGCTTCTTGGTATGTCTCTAAGCTTCCTTCAGAATTAACTCGCTGTCGGATACAATTTGAAGGACAGGCCGAGTTAAGCTACGAAATGACGGTGCTGAATGCGGAATTTATTGATTATTTAATAGATGTGATTAAAGTCTTCAAACAACTCGGTGCAGGAGATTTTCCTCAAGGGTTCTACCGAAAACTGCTACGATTTGAAGAACAACCCACATAAGAGAAATAGCATAAGGAGTGAAAGCGTGGCCAATGCCAAATGTTTGCTGATTGGGTCAGTGGAAGCCTATAGTGGAAAGTCAGGGACGATTCTGGGCATTGCCCATCAGCTACAACAACGGGGGCAACTCGTTGCTTATGGTAAAATCCTGGGAACTTGTTTGCGTTTTGATGAGAGCGCTATCGTAGATGAGGATATAGAGTTTGTCAGTCAGTCCCTAGGATTATCTGACGCACAAGTGCGCTCGCCCTTGATTTATCTCGATGAAAAAACGATCCATAAACGCCTACATCGAGAAGATACCACAAATTATGAGCAAGCCGTCAAAGATTATGTGCAGGAGCTATGCGGAGACATCATTTTAATTGAAGGAGCAGGAACCTTATGGGAAGGCAGTATATTTGATCTGTCCTTGCCGAGAATTGCCGCTCTCATCGGGGCTGAGGTTTTAATAGTCGTGCGTTACACCTCTCCTCTGGTGGTGGAAAGTCTCCTCAAAGCCAAACAAGAGTTAGGGGATCGCCTTTTAGGTGTTGTAATTAATGATATACCACCAGATGAATTAGAGCAGAGGGTGGATTTATTGAAACCTTTTCTCGAAAACGAGGGAATTCCTGTGTTAGCCCTGGTGCCCAAGAGTAAATTACTCCGCAGTGTTAGTGTTAGACAACTGAGTCAACAGTTAGGGGCACAAGTATTGTGTCGTCAAGATCGCTTAGATTTGATGGTAGAGAGTTTAACCATCGGGGCGATGAATGTCAATGCGGCTTTAGAGTTTTTCCGTCAAGGTCAAAATATGGCAGTGGTAACCGGCGGCGATCGCACCGATTTACAATTAGCGGCTTTAGAAACTTCGGCCAGTTGTCTGATTTTGACGGGTAATATTGCTCCTGATGAATTGATTCTAACTCGAGCAGAAGATTTAGAAATACCGATTTTATCGGTGAAACTGGATACTTTAACCACCGTTGAAATTGTGGATCAGGCATTTGGTAAGGTCCGTCTTCAGGAACAAATCAAGGTAGATTGTATTCAGGAAATGATGGAAAAATATTTTGATATGAATCGATTTCTGGAAAAACTCAACCGCTCAGTATAATTTGGAGAATTAAATCATATATCTATGTATTCTATTCGCCCTGAAATAAAGGATGATGTAGAGGGAGTGCGTTTGCTTTTGGAGAAAACCTTTGGTCGTCCCCAAGAAGCGGATCTAGTGGATACTCTTCGTGAACGAGAAGTAATTACTTTATCAATGGTTGCCCATATTGACGGGCAAATCGTCGGATATATTGCTTTTAGTCCAGTGGAGATCGAGTCAGAAAGTTCGACGCAGAAAATTTTAGGGTTAGCGCCTTTGGCCATTTTACCTCCCTATCAACGACAGGAAATCGGCTCAAAATTGGTAGAAACTGGATTAATAGAATGTCAAAAAATGGGTTATCAGGCCATTGTTGTTTTAGGCGCTCCTGAGTTTTATAATCGTTTTGGTTTTCGTCAGGCTTCTTTATATCAACTCTATTCTTCTTTTGATATTCCCTCAGAGTTTTTTATGGTCAAAGAACTTTTAAATGGGGCATTAGGGGGTCATAAAGGAGTGGTGAATTATCAGCCTGAATTTAATCAAGTTTAAGTCAACAAAAAATCTTAACAAAGGGTAGGTTCATCTTACCCGATTTCTATTGGTATTTTTGAACTATTGCCTGAAATATAGGATATCTAACTGGGATTTTGGGCCTTTTGAGCCTGTAGCGCATCTTGGGCAGACATTCCATCACCCTGATAGCCAAAATACCATAAAGCCGCCGCCGCTTCGGCACGAGTTACCGGTTTTTTCGGCTGAAATAGGGTCGTATAACCAAATACACGCTTAATATTCGCTTGCTCTCCATTTTGATAGTCAGCATAAAGCGATCGCAAGGCTAAAGGATTGATTTTATTAAGGTCTTGGAATCCCCAAGTTTCCTTAACACTCTCCATAGAGGCGGTAGGTAGCCCCTTACGAGAATCTAAAGGAACTTTCCACTGTACTAATTCTTCCCGAGTCAGAGGCGCATTGGGACGAAATAGCAAAGCATTACTATCACCAGTTAAAGGAGAAGGAATTAACCCCGCTTCTGCTAATCCTTGGATAATGGGAAAATCAGGATCATTCGGCTTAACATCAGTAAAAGCACTTTGAGAACTCGTTGAACCCGGCCGAATTTGCTTACCCGCAGCATTAGCAAAGATTTTATTATTGGCATTGTATAACCAACGGGCAAAATCTCGACGGGTAATAGGCGCATTAGGATTAAATTGATTGCCTTTATCCGCACTTAAAACGCCTAAACTCGCTAAATCTTGCACATAATTGCGCCAAGGTTCAGGCACTTGTGAGAGATCAGAAAAATTGGTGTCTGTAGGGGGAGTGGTAGGGGTTGCACTAGGAGTAGGTGTAGGGGTTGAGGTTGGAGTGTTAGTCTGAGATTGGGCTGAATTGTTACTCGGTTGATATTCAATAAGCAAATCGGTATTACCACGATTGGTTGATGAAGGAGTCACCGTCACTTTAACATCTAATCCCTCTCTACTAGCCATTAAAGTATTGTTCTCGGTATCAGCAGAAAAAGGTTGAGTGATCTGCCATTTGGCGGCTGTAAATTGCTGTTGATAAAAGTTTTCTATCAAATTTCTCGGATCTGAAGAGGTCCAGCGAATGGTTCCTGAGTTAGGAGTTGAGCCGGCTTGAGCAGTTTGCAGTTGGGCATTAGGATAGACTGGGATCTCTTTGGGTAAATTCTCAGAAGAAAGCGTGTTTGAAGGGGTGGGTGAAGGCGTTGAAGGGGTTTGAGCGTTGTTTTTTAAGGCTGGATCTGGGGCTAATTTCCCCTCTAATTGTCCATTGCCGCTACAAGCCGTCAATAGTCCGACTAAGCAGGCAACAAAACCCATACGAATAGAATAATTTTTTAAAGGTAACACAGTTAAATGAGAGCAAACTTAGACGAGCCTTGATCTAGGGTAACTTAATTTCCCTGTGAGCGGCTAAGAATTGTCCGCAAATCTAATAAGCAATTGTTAAAAAGTTAAGGGTTTGAGACAGGGCAACATACACTGAAGAGAGCAAGAAAGATTTATCACAAAAGATTATTATGGCTTACGTCTGTGAGTTAGGGACAGGGCAAACACTCTATATAGATAATCAGGGTAACCAGACTCTCATCACTACCCATAGCAGTAGTGGAGGACAACAGCAACAGTCCTCAAGTGGGTTTGTAACCGGCAGTTGGACATCTCCCCCGCAATTATTCCAAACGGCTAACGGTGTAATCATTAAAATAACTGCCGCTTCAGGGGAACATTTTGTACAGGTGCAGGGGGGTAGTATAGCCGTCATGAGTGGTACCCCAGGGGTGAGTCATGCTCAACAAATGCAACTGCAACAAGTTTCTGGCACACCTACCTCTTCAATGCCTCCGATGAAACCCCTAGAACCCATGAAACCCCTAGAACCGATGAAACCCCTAGAACCGATGAAAATGGGGGATATGGAAATGAGTATGAACCCGATGCAAATGCGGATGGGTAACATGGAAATGCGGATCGGATCAGGATCTTCAGCCGCTTCGCCAAAGCACTATTGTAGTCAATGTGGAGCTAAACTAGAACCTAATGATCGCTTTTGTTCGAGTTGTGGGCATCGATTGAGTTAGTAATATGCGGATTCTGCTGGTAGAAGATGATGAACGGATTGCTAACGCTCTGGCAGAGACTCTCAAAGATCGGCAATATCTGGTTGATTTAGCTTTTGATGGGGAAAAGGGTTGGGATTTTATTCAAAGCTTTTCCTATGATTTAATTATCTTAGATGTCATGCTGCCTAAACTGAGTGGGACTGCACTTTGTCAACGCTTGCGAGACACAGGATATATGACACCCGTTTTGATGTTGACAGCCAGAGATACCAGTAGAGATAAGGTTAAGGGGTTAGATGCAGGAGCCGATGATTATGTGGTTAAACCCTTCGATTTGCCGGAGTTAGCCGCTAGAATTCGGGCTTTGTTGCGTCGAAGCAATACTACTTTACCCCCCGTCTTAGAGTGGGAAAATTTACGCCTTAATCCGAATAGTTGTGAAGTGAATTATGCCGGACACCCTCTACATTTAACCCCAAAAGAGTATAAATTATTAGAATTATTTCTTCGCAATACTCATCTGGTTTTGAGTCGTAGTCAAATTTTAGATCATCTTTGGTCTTTTGAAGACCCTCCCAGTGAAGAAGCGGTCAAAGTTCACATCAAAGAGTTAAGAAAAAAACTGAAAGCGGTGGGAGCTTCTCCAGATTTAATCGAGACTGTATATGGTTTGGGTTATCGACTGAAACAAAGTTAACAGGTTGTAGATGAGCAAGAAAGATAAAACTCAATTTTTTGTCAACCGTGAATTTCAAACACTTCACTGGCGGTTATTACTTTCTTATTTGGCGGTAATGGTGACGATACTAGGCACATCCGCCGTAGTGGTTTATCAATTCTTTAGCCGCAGTATTTATCAACAGGTAGATAACCGCTTACTCAATTTAGCTCAAGCCGCTTCTCACAGTTTAATAACACTTAAACATGATAAAAATGTGATTGACGATTTACCTGGCAGAGACTTTGATCACGATGGAGACCTTGATATTCCTTGGCAGAATTTGCGTTTACCTTCTCAGGGGGTAGAATGGTATGCTGCCAATGAGCAGCGTTTAGCGATGGCTGGTACTTTATTTCCTACCCTACCCCTAAAAGTCGGGTTTGAGCAACAACAACATGGACAAATTCGCACCCTAACCATTCCTGCTTATAGTTATCCCCAAGGAACACCTCATTTAGAAGGGTATATTCGAGTTAGTGAGTCTAACCAAGAAGTGCAAAAAACCTTAATTCAATTGCGTTGGGGGTTTGGCTTAGGAGGAACCATCGCTATTATTTTAACCGGGATCGGGGGAATGTGGTTAACGCGGCAATCTCTGGGTCCGGTTGAACAAAGCTTTGCACAGTTAAAACAGTTTACGGCGGATGCTTCTCATGAATTACGTAGTCCGCTAACGGTGATTAAAACCTCTGTGGAGGTGATGCAAACTCATCCCGAACGAATTCACCCCGCCGATGTGGAAAAATTCAACGGCATCGTCAGTGCCACGAAACAGATGAGTAGTTTAGTAGAAAATTTATTATTATTAGCTCGTACTGAAAAAATTAGCGATCCTTATCCTCAAGAATGGGGTTTAATTCCTTTGCATGAAGTGTTAGAAGACCTCGTGGATTTTCTGGAATTGACCGCCAATGCTCGCGAGATTAATCTTAAATTTGAGGGATTAATAGAAGTTTTTATTAAAGGAGATAGTGAGCAATTATCTCGTTTATTTTCTAATTTATTAAATAATGCTCTACAATATACCCCTCAAGGAGGACAGGTAACCGTGAGCCTGAATCAGAATGAGCGTTATGTGTTGGTTTCGGTAGAAGATACGGGAATCGGCATTTCTTCAGCACAACTCCCTCATATTTTTGATCGTTTTTGGAGAGCAGATGATGCTCGTTGCTATCGTTGTGAGGGAACAGGGTTAGGACTGGCCATTGCTCAAGCCATTGCTCATCGTCATCGCGGCGAAATTACGGTTAAAAGTCAGTTAGGTGTGGGTAGCTGTTTTCAAGTGCGTTTACCCAAAGCTTAAAAAAATTGTTGCTCCACCCGAGATCCTTACATTTTTTCTCTACACTAATAGCTATAAACTCTCAAGTCTGACAGCATTCAATCTTTTGGGTAGAGGAGAATAATCATGCTTCGTGCCTTTCGTAAATATCATCGTCAAATTGCAATCATTGCTGCACTTCCCTTAATTTTAACGGTGATTACAGGAGTTGGTTATACCATTGTCGATGAGTGGTTTGAGCAAGGAGAATTGGGTGAGTTTCTGTTAGGAATTCATACCTTTGAAATTATCCATTTAGAAAAGATTTATCCTCTACTGAATGGATTAGGATTAATCGGCTTGCTGGTGACTGGCTTGAGCATGACTGGGTTATTTAAAAAACGCCCAAAACCGACAAATATTGAAGACTAAAAAATATTTCCTAGGTAAATTTTAATTGAACGTAGGAGGTTATTTAACTATGTTATTCCCTAGTATTTATCAAAAAAAAGCCCTATTTTTATCGATGGCTATGAGCCTTGTTCTATTTGGATGTAGTCAAACCACCCCATCTGCTCAAGTTGAACCCGACACACAATCAACAACAGCCGCCGAAACCGCAAAAACCACCTCAAAAGAAGATTCAACGCTGAAGAATTTACAAGCGGCTTACAATGGGGAATCAAACGCCCATCTGATGTATTTAGCCTATGCGAAAAAAGCTGAAGAAGAAGGTTATAAAGGCGCAGCGAGTCTGTTTAAAGCAGCCGCTAGGGCTGAAGAAATTCATCGGGATAATCATGCTAAGGTCATTAAAGAAATGGGCGGAACGCCAGAAAATAATCTTAAAACTCCTGAAGTAAAATCCACCAAAGAAAACTTAGAAAATGCGGTTAAAGGGGAAACTTATGAGCGGCAGGAAATGTATCCTGAGTTCATTAAAGAAGCCGAAAAAGAAGGGAAAAAAGACGCGGTAGAAACCTTTACTTATGCTTCTGATGCTGAAGCCCAACACGCCCAACTGTACAAGCAAGCTTTAGAAGATATGGATAATTGGAAAGTGTCTAAAGATTTGTATGTTTGTCCTGTATCTGGTGCAACGACGATTACAGATAAGCAAAATAATTGCGCCACGACTGATGGAACTAAAAAACCCTTAGAAAAAGTTAGCTAAATATTTAGACCTCGCTCAAGGAGGGCGGGGTTTACATTACAATTTGTACAGGTATTTAGCTAAGTAGGTTTAATCATGAACCGTCGAGAGTTTTTAGGTTGGGTTGGAGTGGGTTGGTTGGCAAGTTCTTTACCCATTGCTTTAGCCGCTTGTAATCAGCAATCAAATCAAGGTGAAGTTTCTCAGGGCACTTTTGAACCTGTGGGAACGATTACTGATTTAGATAAACAGGGTTTTTTAGAGGGGAAAATTGCTGGGGGTTCGGTAGTGGTGGTTAAAAATCCTACCAATTCCAATCAGGTTGATGCTGTTAATCCTACTTGTACTCATGCCGGTTGTACAGTAGCTTGGAAAGCTGATCAAAAAGCCTTTGTTTGTCCTTGTCATGAGTCTAAGTTTGCGGCTGATGGTAAGGTGGTTAAGGGTCCGGCTAAAGATCCTTTGAAGACTTATGAGGTTAAGTTGGATGGGGATAAAGTATTGGTTAAAACTTAGAAACCCTCACCTATTACTCTGAAAAGATTCAACGGCTTTTTTGATTAATCTTTCTAGGTAATGATTTGGGGTTTTATATCGCCACGCGGTAAAAGGTGGACGGGATAACCTTTCTTCTTTTTCCCTCACTGCGCCGCATCTTACCGATTTAGGACTTACGCACCGTAACTAAATCATTAGACCTCTTGCACAAATCATCATTTTTGAAGAAAACGAATAAAGGATCAAGCCTTTCCCCTTTCCCCTTTCCCCTTTTCCCGACTTCTGCAAGAAGTCTATTAGGGTTTGAGATTGTCCGCGATCGGGAGCAAGGCTCGCTTGGGACATAAAATCGTTGTTTTTAATCAGGAGTGCGTAACTCCTACGATTCTAACTGCCTTTTTCAGTTAATGTTAAGTTTTGTTAAAATATTTGGGCTAAAACCTGAGAAATATTAGAGTATAGCTTAATTTTTATCGTTACTATTTGAGAGCAAATGAAGCCCTAATCTTATTTTCGGTTCATTTGAACTCTTTCTCATAAATACCGACTTAGTGTAAAGTAATGTTAAGCAATGTAAAAAACTTTAAATACTGGTAAATCTATGCCATTTACGATTGATTCAGCCCGTAACATTTTCCCCAATACGTTAGCTGCTGATGCCGTGCCAGCTACGATTGCTCGATTCAACCAGCTTAGTGCTGAAGATCAATTGGCTCTGATTTGGTTTGCTTATTTAGAAATGGGTAAAACCATTACCATTGCGGCTCCGGGAGCGGCGAGCATGGTATTGGCTGAAGCCACTCTCAAAGAAATTAAACAAATGACCCGTCTGCAACAAACACAGGTGATGTGTGACCTAGCTAACCGTGCTGACACACCCATTTGCAGAACCTACGGTACTTGGTCCCCTAATATCAAATTGGGATTCTGGTTTCAATTAGGACAAGGTATGGAAGACGGCACTGTAGCACCGATTCCAGAAGGTTATAAACTTTCAGCGAATGCTAAAGCGGTATTAGAAGCCATTAAAGCACTTGAATCCGGCCAACAAATTACCGTGTTACGCAATTGCGTGGTAGATATGGGATTTGAAGCGGGTAAATTGGGCAACTATACCCGTGTCTCTGAACCGGTGGAACCTCCAAAAGCCATGTCACAACGGACTCAGGTCACAATTGACGGAGTTACCAATTCCACTGTCTTAAGTTATATGGACAACCTCAACGCCAACGACTTTAAGGCACTCATTGACCTGTTTACTCCTGACGGAGGGTTGCAACCTCCCTTCCAAAGACCCATCGTCGGCAAAGAAGCCATATTACGCTTTTTCCAAGAAGAATGTCAAAACCTGAAATTAATCCCCGAAAAAGGCGTATCTGAACCCGCAGACGACGGTTACACGCAAATTAAAGTTACTGGTAAAGTACAAACTCCTTGGTTTGGTGCTAATGTGGGCATGAATATTGCTTGGCGGTTCTTGCTCAATCCAGAAGGCAAAATTTTCTTTGTGGCCATCGATCTCTTAGCCTCTCCCAAAGAATTGTTGAACTTTGTTCGCTAAAACAAAGCGAAGAATAGATAATGGATAATTGATAATTTTTTCTTAATTTGGTATTAATTCTTCATTATCAATTATCCTTTATCCATTATCAATTAATAAGCACTTAATTAAATGCAGCAAACAGAAATTATTTGGTCGGAAACCGAGCAAAAAATTGCTCAGGAGGCTTTTTCAAAAGCTTACCAAAGGGAAACATCTTTTTTAATCAACCAAATTCGATCTCAAGCTACTGAAATTGTCGATCTCGATCAGGTCTGGCAGTTACATGACTTCTTAAGTGCAAGAAGACATCAAATAGATGGCAAATATGATTATCAATATTCTGCTCTAATTTTTGTCTTTGCCCAGTTGGTCAAAGAGGGATGGTTGCATCTTAAGGATTTAGAGGGACTCGATCAAGATAAACTGGCTAAGATAGCCGCGCTGACGCGAATGTAATTTCTTCATCTGATCTCTCGCCCAACCCCTTTCCTACAAGGAGAGGGGAGTCTATTAAAAATGTAAATTATGCAAGAGGTCTATTATAAAAGCCGCGCCAAGATTAATCCTAATGCCATTGCTGCCGCTTGTGACCAACCTTTAGAAAATAACTATGATAACTAGCAATATAACTTACTTTGTATCGATCCCGAAACGCATAAATTAACGGTTGAAACTCCGAAAAAAGAAAAAGAAGACGGCGCTTGGAAAGCGGATGCAAGATGGGGGGATGCTAATAATCCTAAACCTCGGTATGATATTCAGTTAAAAAATTGGGATAATAAATGTTCATCTCAAATTAATTAGCTCAAATATGCCTATTCCCTCAGAAATTACCGAACTTATAGACAGACTTAATCAAGAACTCAGCCAAATTGAACAAGATGCAAGCGAAGGCGTGAGTCTGATTAGACTTTTGTTGTCACAATTTTCCGATAATGTTAGACTAATACAGTTCCTAGCTTTCTTCAATAACGGCTTATTCTTAGTAGAGATCTCTAGAAGACGAATACAAGGCATTTATGAAAAAATTGCAGTACCAGATGTTACAGAACAAGAGATTCAAAATGCAGGAGAAGAATTAGGAACTCTATTAGGGCAAATTTTAGAAACACAAATTAGAGGTCGTCGAATTCTTAATATTTTGGATGAAATAAGATGAAAGAAATTAAACAATTACCCGATGATGAAACTCTAGATAAACTCATAGAACTGGCTAAAGATTTTGAACGATCAGCTAGAGATTTGTATGATTTAGCTACAGCTATCGATGAAAAATTAAGAATAACCCAAGAGAAAAGAAGACAAAAAATTATTGAGGAATCTAAACAGAAGAAAACCTCTCAAGTCTAAAATTTCAATAACTCTCCTCTTTTTGATCCCCCCCCTCCCGGTGCGGGAAAGAGAAAAATAGTCAAAAAACCTCGCTATTCTAATTATAGAGTGGTGATCGGTCGGGATCATCCCACCAATAAACCACTCAAAACCGAAAAAAGCATAACATTTCAGTCGCCGATAAAAAAACAATCGCTATCCTTATGGTAAGTAGTCGGACATAAATAAAGCACTCTATATAAAGAATTGTAAAATGGCTACAATTACCCCACACCCCACACCCCACAACCTACACCCTAACCTCACAGTTAACTTTATTTTTGTCCAGGTACTTACA
Organism: Gloeothece verrucosa PCC 7822; assembly: GCF_000147335.1. NCBI lineage: Bacteria > Bacillati > Cyanobacteriota > Cyanophyceae > Chroococcales > Aphanothecaceae > Gloeothece > Gloeothece verrucosa. The sequence continues at coordinate 5,076,108 of NC_014501.1, read as the reverse complement.
ACTCCCACCAGATAGTTATCCCTAGTATATCCATGACTGAATACATCACTCTCGAACAATGGCAGAAAATTGATCGCCTTGGGGATCACATAGAAGATCAACTGCAACGGTTAAAAGTAGGGTTAACAATGGGAGGTGAACCAACTTTTATCTCTGTAGATGATTTTGAATCACAACAATGGCAAACCGCCGCTAATGGTTCTCAAAAACGCCAACTTGCAGGACAACTTTTAAAGGGTTTAGCAGATAATTTGATACCTGCCAAAGGTAAAGGATTGTTACATTATGGAAATGGTAAATATTATCCTGGGGAAAAATATCCCCGTTGGGCGTTAGGATATTACTGGCTATCTAATGGGGTTCCCATTTGGCAGAATTCTCAATTACTTGCGATAGATGGGAAAGACTACGGACACACCCCACAAGATGCTAAAAGTTTTATTACCACTTTAGTTAAATATCTCGGTGTCGGACAAGATTGTATTATTCCTGCTTATGAACGGGAAACCGATGAAGAGAGAGGTTATATTTTACCCCTATTATCCGTTACTCAAAATCATCAAATACGCTGGAGTAGTTGTCATTGGAAGCTACCCGAAGAAAAATTATATTTACTAGAAGGGAATGCTTCAATGGGGTTACGCTTACCCCTTAATTCTATTACTTGGGCGGAACATTTAGCGACAGAAACCGTTGCGCCTATCGATGCTAATCCTATTGTAGTCGGTCTTGAACCCCTCCCATCTCCTGATAATTCTATCTGTGTCGCGTTAACTGTAGAAATTGTTGAGGGAGTGGTTCATGTTTTTTTACCTCCCTTTGCTTCTGCGCGAGGGTTTTTAGATTTAATTAGCACTATTGAACATACTGCCGCACAAATCGATATTCCGGTTATGATTGAAGGTTTCCCTCCACCTATCAATGCAGGAATAGAAGGATTTTTAATTACCCCTGATCCGGGTGTGATAGAGGTTAATATTCATCCGGCCTCAAATTGGGATGAGTTAGTAGAAATTACCTCTATTTTGTACCAACAAGCACACCTGTGTCGTCTAGGAACAGAAAAATATTTATTAGATGGTCGTCGGATTAGCACAGGAGGCGGCGCTCATATTACCATAGGAGGTAATACGCCTTTAAATAGTCCCGTTTTACGTCGTCCGGATTTACTGCGTAGTTTTATTAGTTATTGGATCAATCACCCCAGTCTATCTTATCTGTTTTCCGGTTTATTCGTGGGTGCTACCAGTCAATCTCCTCGTATGGATGAGACGAGATGGGAGAATTTATATGAGTTAGAGGTTGCTTTTGATAGTTTAGAAGCATTGCAACCCGTTTCTCCTGAATTAATTGATCGCTTATTAAGTCATTTGTTAGTTGATCTAACGGGGAATACCCATCGCAGCGCTTTTTGTATTGATAAACTCTTTCCTACTCAGAATTTTCGCAGTCAGTTAGGGTTATTAGAATTTCGTTTTTTTGATATGCCGCCTGACTTGAGGATGCGTTTATTACAAATGTTGTTGGTGCGAGGATTTGTTGCTCTTTTTTGGGAATATCCCTACAATAAACCGCTAATTCATTGGGGATCAACGCTATATGATCGCTTTATGTTACCTCATTATCTAAAAGAAGATTTAATGAGTGTGATCGGGGACTTACAAGACGCGGGTTATGCTTTCGAGTTGGACTGGTTTGAGTCGTTTTTTGAGTTTCGTTTTCCCTGTTATGGAAGAGTAAAATTAGGGGACTTGCAATTAGAATTAAGGAGTGCGATCGAACCTTGGCCGGTTTTAGGAGATGCGCTGAATAGTGGGGGAACTTCTCGACCTGTGGATAGTTCAATGGAACGAATACAGGTGAAATTATCGGGGGAAAACTGCGACCGCTATTTAGTTTTATGTAATAATTATTTGATCCCGATGAATAAGAGTAGTTTTTCTGAAGAATATATCGGGGCAGTAAGATTTCGCGCTAGAGTATATGGTAATATGCCGCATCCTCTTTTTGCTACCCATAGTCCTTTAAGGTTTACGGTTGTGGATAAAGGGAACCGGAGATCTCTTGGCGGTTGTAAATATTATGTTGATCCCCCTCATGGTAATGGTTATACTCAATTTGCGAGTAATCATCAAGAAGCACAGAGGCGCATGAAAGAAAGATTTATTCCGTTTGAATCTGAAGATGAAAGCGTAGAGGTGTTAACATTACCAATAAGTTCAGAGTATCCCTTAACTTTGGATTTACGGAGAGTTAGAGAAGGAATTTAAAGATATGTTGCAGTCATTAAAAATAGAAAATTTTCGCTGCTTTCGGTCTTTTGAGCTTAATAATTTGGGTAGGATTAATTTATTAGTGGGAAAGAATAATAGTGGTAAAACTTCCCTGTTAGAAGCCGTACAACTTTTTTCTTCTCAATTTGATTTAAAATCTTTAGCTCAATTGATGTCTTCTAGAGGTGAATATTTATGGGAAAACATAAAATATTCCTCAGACATAATACCTGTTAAAACTTATGAAATTGAACATCTTTTTTATCAGCATAATTTATCTGCTGAAAGTCAAATTAAAATGATGGGTATTGATAATGGAAGTCAAGGAGAACTTAAAATTTTATTTGAAGAAAATTTTGAAGCAACAAATTATACAAGAACAAGCCGACCTGAGCCTATTTCAATTGATGACATAAGCGAACTTGAACTGATTATTCAATGGACAGAAGACAATATAAATTCAAATGTTTTTAAAAAATTTTTAGTTAAAAAAGAAAAATTAATTTTAGATCAATTGAGACTGGAGTATAAACGCATAGCTAAGTCTAAATTAGCTAAAATAGGAGTATTTATATTTCCTTATTCTATAGATATTTCAACCCTTAATACTTTATTTGATAAAATCGTTTTAACTTCTGATGAACAACTGGTCATAAATGCCCTTAAAATCCTGGAGCCAACAATTGAGCGTATTGCTTCAGTTAGACAAAATCAAGAGAATTTTAGAACAGGAGAAAAAGGAGGTTTTTTAGTAAAATTATCAGAGAGACAAAAACCTATACCTATAGGGAGTATGGGGGATGGAATTTGGAGAATGTTAGCACTTGTATTAGCAATGGTTAATGTAGAGGGAGGAATTTTATTAGTGGATGAAATTGATAGCGGCTTGCATTATACTACCATGTATGATATGTGGAAAATCATTTGGCATACAGCAAAAAAATTAAATATACAAGTATTTGCCACCACTCATAATAGTGATTGCTGGACAAGTTTAGCGAATTTAATTTGTGATGAAAAAATAAGCGAAAAAGACCAAGAAATCAGAATTCATCATATTGATAAAAATAAAGAAGCTTCTATATTATTTGATGAGAGTGAAATCGTTATCGCCGCACAAAGGGGGATTGAAATCCGTTAACTATGAACAGAAATAACACAAAAATCCTTTTAGTAGAAGGCGATGAAGACAAACGAGTTATCCCCTATTTAATGGAAGAAAATGGCATTCCTTGGCCGAAAGGAAATGAACCCGTTGATATACAATCTTATAATGGCGTTGAAAAACTACTCGAACCCAAACAAATCTCAACCCAGTTTAAACCCCCTAGAGTAACCGCTTTAGGTATAATGGTTGATGCTGATGATAACCCTCTAGGTCGCTGGCAAAAAATTCGTGATGTTTGTTTACCCACTATCCCAGATTTCCCTCAAGATTTACCCGACACCGGCTTAATTCATCAGATTCAAGAAGGACTCAATCAAGGTAAAAAAATAGGTGTTTGGATGATGCCAGATAATAGAATGCAAGGAATGCTAGAAACATTTTTAGCTTATCTTATTCCAACTGAAAATGAGCCGCTCTGGACTTATACCCAAACCGTAATACAAGAAGCTAAAAATTTAGGTGCTACTTTTATAGAAAACCACACAGACAAAGCTAAAATACACACTTGGTTAGCTTGGCAAAATCCGCCAGGAAGACAATTACATAATGCTGTCATGGAAAGAATATTAAATCCGAATCATCCAAAATCTCAAATATTTATCAACTGGTTTAAAACCCTCTACGATTTATAAAGACTCATAAAAACTTTGATTCGGATAACTCCCCAAATTGCTCTCGATAGCGTTTTAATAACTCCTCCATCTCACCTACTCGTTGCCGCTCTTAATTTAACTCTTGTTCTACTGTGGACAAATAGCTAAAAAGAGGGAAACCAATCAGCTTCCCCCTCTAAAATAAGATCGCCTTCAAAAGCAATCAATTAATATCCAGTGAATGACTACAAACCGGATTACTTCCAGTTACGAGCAACAAGTTCAGCCAAATCAACAACCCGTTGAGAATAACCCCACTCGTTGTCATACCAAGCAACAACTTTAACCATGTCGCCGCCCATAACCATCGTCAAGCTGGCATCTATAATAGAAGAACAATCAGTTCCCCGGTAATCAGAAGAAACCAAAGGCAGATCGTTATACTCAAGAACTCCCTTGAGGGAACCTTCAGCCGCCGCTTTAAGAACATCATTGACTTGTTCAGCAAGAGTCGGTTTCTCAACTTGAGCGACTAAATCTACCACAGACACATTAGGAGTAGGAACTCGCAGCGCGATCCCATTTAATTTACCCTTCATTTCAGGAATAACTAAAGCTACTGCCTTAGCCGCTCCGGTAGAAGTAGGAACGATATTAATAGCGGCGGCTCTTGCGCGGCGGAGATCGCGGTGACTAGCATCTAAAATTCGTTGGTCACCGGTGTAGCTGTGGGTAGTGGTCATGGTTCCTTTGATAATGCCAAAGTTCTCATGAATCACCTTAACCACAGGTGCTAGACAGTTGGTGGTACAACTAGCATTACTGATGACTTCATGCTCATCATGATTATAATCACTATCGTTAACCCCTACCACATAGGTTCCGATATTTGGCCCTTTACCTGGTGCGGTAATCAAAACCTTTTTCGCGCCAGCTACAATGTGCTTAGAAGCGCCTTCATAATCAACGAATACCCCAGTGGATTCGATGATTAAATCAACTCCCCATTCAGCCCAGGGCAAGTTTAGAGGATTGCGATCAGAATAGCACTTGATGGTTTTACCATTAACAATAATAGAATTTTCATCGGCTCTGATATCAGCATCCAATTTGCCCAACATGGAGTCATATTTGAGCAGGTGAGCATTGGTTTTGGGATCTGAAGTATCATTGAGTCCCACTAGATCTATCTGGCTATCTGTGCGACCTAGCCAGCATCTTAAAAAATTGCGTCCAATGCGTCCGAATCCGTTGATCGCTACTCTAATCACTGCGTCTTGCCCTCTGTACTCTAGCTAAATACATTAAAACATTATTAATGACCCCAATCATATCCTAAAGCTTGTACAATTTCGATCCCCATTTTTAAATTTGTCGTAATTTGAAACGTTTTTACCAAACAAATGTACTAAGCAGAGGGAGGAAGTCGGGAATAGGCTATAGGTAATAAGGCTAAGGGGAATAAATTTTAATCGCTTGTCTCCTGCCAAAGAGTCTCCTAGAAAGGGACGCTCCCGTGACAACGGTTAACGGTTAACTAGGGAATAGGTTATAGGGAACATATAATTAGATGCTTAACGTCCAATAATCTAATCAGAGGCTTATGACGGATGCTTGACGTTTCTGCTATCATAAGCCGTAATTCTTTTTAAACTATGCCTATTAGAAAAGCAATACTATTATTTTAGTGTTGTGGTGTGTCAGGAGATTTAATGGTGAAAACGGTAGATTTTAACGGCAGGCCTTTTCATTTTATCGGGATTGGGGGCATTGGAATGTCAGCCTTGGCCTATGTTTTAGCCAAACGACAATTGCCCGTATCCGGTTCCGATGTTCGTTCTAGCCATATTACTCAGCGCCTACAATCTGTAGGGGCAAAAATTTTTCATCGTCAAGAAGCAACCAATTTAAATATCTTTCAAAATGCTTCAGAAGCTCTACCGGCTCTAGTTACAGCCTCCACTGTAGAGAGCCACAAAGTAGGATTTCGCTACGAGGTTGAATCAGATTTTCCTCAAAAAGCTTCAACAAATCATTTACCTCAAATAATTTGTTCGACAGCCATAGCCGCTAATAATGCTGAGTATCAAGCAGCCAAAGAGAATGGATATCCCATTTTTCATCGCTCTGATGTCTTAGCGGCTTTAATCAAAGACTATTATAGCATTGCTGTAGCGGGAACTCATGGAAAAACCACCACCAGCAGCTTAATCGGTTATATGCTCCTGAAAGCGGGCTTAGATCCTACGATTATCGTCGGCGGAGAAGTAGATGCTTGGCAAGGAAATGCTCGCTTAGGACAAGGGCGGTTCCTAGTGGCAGAAGCGGATGAATCAGATGGTTCATTAGCTAAACATTCCCCACGCATTGGGATTGTCACCAATATAGAACTGGATCATCCGGATCATTATCAAAATTTAGAAGAAGTAATCCAGACCTTCCAAATTTTTGAGCGGCAGTGCGAAACCTTGATCGCCTGTATTGATTGTGAAACCGTTCGCCAGCGCCTAAACCCCCAGATCACTTACAGTCTTGATCCCGAAAAAGAAGCTGACTATACCGTGAAAAACGTTGTTTATCATGCCCAAGGAAGCCTCGTCGAGGTATGGGAAAGAGGACAATACCTGGGACAGATGAATATCAGCTTGCTCGGTCAACATAATGTAAGTAATAGCCTGGCAGCAGTGGCAGTGGGACGCAAACTCGGCCTCGACTTTGAAGAGATAGCTGTAGCTGTCGCTACCTTTGAAGGTGCTAAACGACGATTTGAACATAAAGGTCATTGCAATGGAATTACATTCATTGATGATTATGCTCATCACCCCAGTGAAATTCGTTGTACTCTAGAAGCAGCGCGTTTACGTTCCCATCAGGATTGTTACTCTCGAGTTGTTGCTATTTTTCAACCTCACCGCTACAGTCGCACGGCGACTTTTATGGATGAGTTCGCCACTTCTTTTAGTGATGCTGATGTAGTAATCATTACCGATATCTACAGCGCCGGAGAAGTGAATCTTGGGCAAATGAGCGGACAACAAGTAGCTGATGCTATTAGTTGTTATCACAAACAAGTGTATTATCATCCATCCTTAAAGTCTTTGGGAAGTTTCCTAGTCGAAATTTTACAACCTGGAGACTTGGCATTATTTTTAGGGGCAGGCAATCTAAATCAGATTATTCCTGAACTGCTCGCACCCAAAGCCGCATAACTGATTAAGGGGGCGATGGGCTGGCCACATTGATAGCTTGATGCTCCCCCTAAATACGGAACAAAGGTTCTTTTTCATAGTCTTTTCCCTCTACCAGCATCATAATCAGGAATCATGTCTTTGACACTGTTTTGCACTCCAAGCCAAGGAACTCCCTCATCTATGGCCTTATCCGGCACCGATAAGTTGATTTATCCTCAAGTCTCTCTTGCTGAGTTAACCTCTTATCGGGTAGGTGGATTAGCTCAATGGTATGCCGCCCCTCGCAATTGGGACAGCTTGCAAGCAACATTTGAATGGTTTAATCAGCAAGATCTGCCCTTAACCCTGTTGGGTGCTGGCTCAAATTTACTCATTAGTGATCGCGGGATTCCTGGGTTAGTCGTAAGTACACGCCATCTACGCCACAGTAATTTTGACCCAGAAACTGCACAAATAACAGCCGGTGCCGGTGAACCCATTGCTCGTATAGCTTGGAGTGCGGCTAAAAGAGGTTGGCGAGGACTAGAATGGGCGGTAGGCATCCCCGGAACCATAGGCGGTGCAGTGGTTATGAATGCCGGGGCCCACACTCAATGTGTGGCAGATTGTTTAGTCAGCGCTTTAGTCTTATCACCAGATGGAACAGTCGAAAGACTCACACCACAACAGTTAAATTACAGTTATAGAACCTCTAACTTACAAGGTGATCGCCGTCTGGTTATTGAAGCGACTTTTCAATTACAACCTGGCTTTACAAAAGAAGAAGTGATGGCCACCACCAGCCAAAATCTCAAACAGCGTAAAAGTACACAACCCTATGACCGCCCGAGTTGTGGCAGTGTCTTTCGTAATCCTACCCCTCATGCAGCCGGCCGCTTAATTGAACAGTTAGGATTAAAAGGACATCGCATTGGAGGGGCTGAAGTGTCTCATCGCCATGCTAACTTTATTCTTAACTGTGGTCATGCCAAAGCCGAAGATATTTTTCGACTGATTCGCCATGTTCAAGAACAAGTACAAGCTCACTATGCTCTATTATTGGAGCCAGAGGTAAAAATCTTGGGTGAGTTTGAGGCGATCTAAAAACCTTCATCGGGTACTATGATCAAGTTTAGAGGTTTATTTTGCTCAACCAACTATCTTTGAGTAAACAACTCTAGTTAAAACGTGCAAAAGGAAGAAATTTAAAGGATATGGCACAAGGAAAAGGTTTTGGCTTTGGCTTAGGCAAAATTAAAGAACTACAAGAGGCTTTCCAAAAAGCTCAACAAGTTCAAGAAGGAGCAAAACAACTCCAAGACGAACTCGAAAAAATGGAAATTGAAGGGCAAAGTGGTGATGGTTCAGTAACAGTCATCATGAGTGGTAATCAAGAACCTCGTAGTGTCACTATTCAACCCGCCGCCTTAGAAAAAGGCGCAGAAGCACTATCTGAGCTAGTTACCGAGGCGATGAGAAATGCTTATAGCAAGTCGACAGACACGATGAGACAAAAAATGGAAGAACTCACCAGTGGGTTAAATTTACCCGGCTTATAACCAAAAGTTAACAGTTAACAGTTGTGAGTTCCCTCAATCATAATGCTTACTGTTGACTGTTGACTCTTAAGGAAAATTAAGCTACTTTAATGAACCCAAAAAATCGCCGCTCCCCTTTCTCAATGAGCGTGAGCTACAGAGTTGTTAGGTTTAGCTTATAAATTTAACGTTTTATATTTTTAAGCAATAATTGACAACCGCACAAAAACGGATTAGGACTATCGAGGCGCTCATCCACAATTACCTCAATGGGCAGATGACTATTATAAATTAATTTATCGTAATCCATCAGAGCATCCCATTTAATTTTGCCTGTGGGAAAACCCATTTGAGAACTGGCATCGTAGATCAACTCTTGCCATTTAGCAATTTCAGGGTCTCGAGACTTACAGTAATCGAGAATAGCAATTAATGCGCCCGGCTTGGTTACTCGGATCATCTCTTCTAGTGCTACTACTGGATCAGCCACCACACACAGCGTAAAACCCGAAGCCGCCGCATCAAAGCTATCATCCGGAAAACTCAGGTTTTGCAAGTCCATAATTTGTAAAATAATATCAGCACTGACTGGCTTTTTACGGGCCTCATTAAGCATTTTTTGAGACAGATCAATGCCAATAACCCGCACCCCTTCAGGATAAGCCGGTAGATTAAGCCCTGTTCCCACCGCCGCCTCTAAAACCGTCTGTCCCGTACCGAGTTGCAACCAATCGATTAACGGTTGCCGCTCTATGTGCCAGTAGCGTTTCATAATAAAATCGTACTCTGATGCTCCGTGATCATAAGTCTCGATTACTTTTTCTATCTGCATTGGCTTACCTCAGAAAATAACGCTTTGTTGGCAAGAGGAATGAATCATGAAAATCTTTTTAAATGAGCCAGAAAAAATTATAGTAAATGTTAATGAATATGATCCCCCGTTATAGTTAAATCGCTGTGAAAAAAATCTCTGTTCTCGGTTCTACAGGTTCTATTGGTACTCAAACCCTTGATATTGTCGCTCAATACCCCGATCAATTTCAAGTGGTCGGGTTAGCAGCCGGTAACAATGTGGAGTTACTCTCGGCCCAAGTGCATCAATTCCGCCCCCAAATTGTCGCTATTTGCAATACGGCTCATGTTTCTGCCCTAAAAGAGGCTCTTTCATCCCTAGATTATTCTCCTATTATCGTTGCTGGAGAAGCGGGTGTCGTCGAAGTTGCCGCTTATGGAGATGCAGAAAGTGTTGTTACCGGTATTGTGGGATGTGCAGGACTTTTACCCACTATCGCCGCCATTAAAGCCGGTAAAGATATCGCTTTAGCTAATAAAGAAACCTTAATTGCTGGGGGTCCGGTGGTTCTGCCTTTAATTGAAAAACACGGGGTTAAATTATTACCCGCCGACTCAGAACATTCGGCTATTTTTCAATGTCTTCAAGGTGTACCCGAAAAAGGGTTGAGAAAGATTATTTTAACCGCTTCGGGTGGGGCTTTTCGCGATTTACCGGTAGAAAAATTAAGCTCGGTTACGGTACAAGATGCCCTTAAACATCCTAACTGGTCTATGGGTCGAAAAATTACCATTGATTCAGCCACTTTGATGAATAAAGGCTTAGAAGTCATTGAAGCTCATTATTTATTTGGTGTAGACTATGATGCCATCGACATTGTGATTCATCCCCAAAGTATTATTCATTCTCTTATTGAGTTACAAGATACCTCGGTTTTGGCTCAGTTGGGCTGGCCTGATATGCGTTTACCGTTACTCTATGCCCTGTCTTGGCCAGAACGGATTTATACTGATTGGGAAACTTTAGATTTAGTTAAAGTTGGTAGTTTGACTTTCCGAGAACCGGACCATGATAAATATCCCTGTATGCAGTTAGCTTACGCTGTTGGGCGGGCCGGGGGAGCGATGCCGGCTGTGTTGAATGCGGCTAATGAGCAAGCGGTAGCACTATTTTTAGCAGAAAAAATCGGCTTTTTGGATATTCCCCGTTTAATTGAAATGGTCTGTGATCGCTTTACGACTCAAAATACTTCTACGCCTACCTTAGATGATATTATTGCGGCTGATGGGTGGGCAAGAGCCGAAGTGCTTCGCGCCTATGAAATGACCCAAATAAAAGGTCCTGTTGTTTCAGTTCTATAAATATTCTTGGGGCAGTGCCCCGTGCCTGCCCCCTAAAAATTTGTTTTGAGGCGCGAAGTTAGCAATAACAAAGTGTTCTCAATTTTCCGGCGTACATCTTTTCTCACACAACAATCACTATTTAAGCAAATCATTAGGAATTTATTGCCATAATAATATTGCCTTAAGAGTTCCTGTTGCCGTTTACTAAATTGATTAAACATACGTAAATAGTCTAAATTTAAAACTTCACTGAACTTTATGAAGTTTATGAATTGAATTGAAAAGCAATTTTAGTGTAAGATTAAAATAATTCTATTCAATAAATTTTAATTAAAAACAAAAAAAATATAACCAACACATAATGGAGAATTCGCGTCATGAGACCCCATGCTATTGTAAGAAACCCTATTTGGTTTATTATTACTGGAGGAGCAATAGGAATAATGGCGTTAATCATTTTGGGATTCCAGCTATTTGTGATTATTAACCCTGGTCAAAAAGGATTGGTCATTACTCTCGGTAAGTTAGAAGATTCAGTTCTTAATGAAGGAACATACTTTGTTTTCCCGTTAACAACTCAAGTTAAGAAATTTGATACAAGAATTCAGAAAACCGAAATAGAGTCAAACGGGCGGACAAAAGAATTACAGCAAATTAATACTAAAACTGTTCTAAATTGGAGAGTAGAACCTGCCAAACTGAAAGAAATTTACCAACAAATCGGGACTGAGGAACAAGTGGTTAATAAAATTATCACACCGATTTTTGATGAGACAGTTAAGGCAACTATTCCTTCTAAAACTTTAGAACAAATTCTTGCCAAACGCGAGGAACTTCAAGTTGATATCTTTGCTAAAATTAAAAAACGTTTGGCTCCCTATGGAATTGTAGTCGATAATATTTCTTTTGTGAACTTAACGGCTTCTGAAGAATTTACCAAGGCAACTGAAGAACGACAAATAGCCGAACAGCGAAGCATAACGGCTAAAAAAGAAGCTGAAGCCTTAATTAGCAAAGCCGAAGGAGAGGCAAAAGCACAAAAACTCTTGCAGCAAACTCTAACGCCCGCACTTTTGCAAAAAATGGCGATTGACAAATGGAATGGGCAATATCCAACGGTTATGGGTAACAGCAATGCTTTACCTCTAATTAATATTAATCCTACTTCCCCGCAAGCGGCTACCCCTTAATACCTTGGGGAATTTTAATATCCTTTCAAAACTGGGATGAATTCGGTAAGTCGCCAAACTGTTGCCGATAACGGGCAAGGAGTGCCTCTAATTCCTCCCTTTGTTGTTTTTCCGATTCAGCGCGTTGTGCTTCCATTTGGGCCGCTTCTTTTGGAGTCAGCAGTAATTCTCCTTCTGGAGTAAAGAAACGTAATTGCTCGTTATCAATGCCCAAATACAACCCTAACTGCTCACTCCATAACCATCCTTGCTGATTGGGTTGTAAATCTTCATAATGTCCACCCACTAGGCGAAAACCCTGAAATTCTAAACTAATGGGATCAAACCAAAAATAATCGGGAGTGCGGAAAATATCTTGATAGATTTGCTTTTTTAATCCTCGGTCTGTATTAGCCGTTGTTGATGATAAAATCTCCACAATAACGTTAGGATACTTACCATCTTCTTGCCAAACCACCCAACTTTTACGGGGTTTGCGTTCGGTTCCTAAGACGACAAAAAAGTCTGGTCCGCGAAAATTTTCGGATTTACGTTGACGAGGACTATAATAAATTGTGAGATTACCAAAAGCGTAGAAATCTTGACGGTCTTTCCAGAGCCATTCTAAAGATTGAATAAGTAAAATTAATTGTCTTAGATGGAGTTCTGATTCCAATGGCGGCTCATCACTTTCTAAATCACTAGGAGGAAATATGACTTCATCTAGTATGTCTTCATAGCTAGACATAACAGTTTATAGGGGAGTTGAGACTATCTTTATCTTAGCAATTTTAAGGGGGATAGATAAGCGCAAAACTTGTCATCTACCCCCCACACCACTGAAAAAGAGATTTTTTAGCGTTCAATGCTGACAATCCAAGTTCCCACATACAAACGTACAGGGATATCCCCAGAAGCCATCACATCACAGATCAAATAGTAAGTACCCGTTCTAGGATTAGTGACATTAGACAAGACTACTTCGGCTTTAGTATTCGGAGCTAGAGGCTGATCTAAAGTAATTTCTAAAAATCGACTTTCTTTATCCCAATAAACCTCTTTTAAAGGAAGAGGCTTGCCTTTAACGCGAATTTCTACTTTTTTAGTATCAAAATTCCCGTCAAAATAATCAGGATAAGAAATGAAGATAGCTGAAGCTCCTTGAGGCAAACGTTTCGCCGGAATATATAATTTATAGCGATCCATTTCCTCGGGATTCCCTCCGAATTGAAGGAAATAGTCGAGAATATCTTTGCGATCTACTCCACTAAAAACTGTTAGTCCTGGATTTCCTCCTGCCCAGGTAAAAAGTGGTAAACTCGCTATCAACCCTCCTGACAAGACTAAGACAGGCAGTAGGCGTTTAACAGAGGCTTTAAGAACCAACATAGGCGTTTATTGCTTTTATTATAGGTTTGGCTGGGAATTTTTCTAATAGTTTCCTACTAGATATACACTAGCGAAAAAACCGAGACTAGAAGTGTCCCAGTCAGCCGGCTAGGTAAGTGTCACGGATGTAATTATGAAACATTTTAAAGTTTTTGACACAAAATTTGTAGATCGAATTACGATCCTTTAAGGAAGCTTAAAAAAGTTTCTCCTTATTTGGTGTAATATAGCATAGTTTCGATTCGTAATTTGCAGAAAAGCTGAATAAGGAGTATAAAAATCACATAAGAAGACGACTTTTGCCTCAAAAGCCGCTTTAAAAGGAAGGTGTTTATGACTATAGTTGTACCAAAAGAAGCTACAGTGACAGAACAGTCTGTAGCTCCTTCAAAACCCAGAAAAATTGGTGTACCAAAAGAAACATACCCTAACGAATTTCGCGTTGCTGTTACGCCTGATACTGCAAAAAAGCTCCAAAAGCTCGGATTTGAGATTTTGGTAGAAGCCGGGGCAGGAGTAGCGGCTAATTTTTCAGATAATGCCTATGAGCAGGCAAATTGTCAAATTATTGAGGCTTCGGAAACAGTATGGAGTGAAGCCGATATGATCCTCAAAGTTCGTCCCCCTTCAGCAGAAGAAGTGGAAAAGCTTCCCGAAGGCAAAACCTTGATTAGTTTTATCTGGCCTGCCCAAAATAAAGATCTCCTAGAGGCTTTAGCCGCCAAGAGTGCAACAGTATTAGCCATTGATGCTATCCCGCGCATTAGCCGCGCTCAAAAAATGGATGCCCTCAGTTCCATGGCCAATATTGCCGGCTATCGGGCAGTGGTAGAAGCGGCTAATCACTTCGGGCGCTTTTTTACCGGGCAAATTACCGCCGCCGGGAAAGTTCCCCCGGCTAAAGTATTGATCATCGGTGCCGGCGTGGCCGGATTAGCGGCAATTGGTGCGGCTAAAGGTTTAGGGGCAGTAGTGCGCGCCTTTGATACCCGCCCAGTAGTCAAAGAACAAGTAGAAAGCATGGGGGCAGAATTCCTAGAATTAGACTTTGCAGAAGATGGCAGTGGGCAAGGCGGTTATGCCAAAGTCATGAGTGAAGAATTTATAAAAGCCGAAATGGCTCTGTTTGCCCAACAGGCTAAAGAAGTTGATATTATTATCACCACTGCCTTAATTCCAGGTAAACCGGCTCCTCGCTTGATTACAGAAGAAATGGTATCAAGTATGAAAGAAGGCTCAGTCATCGTCGATTTGGCGGCGGAACAAGGCGGTAACTGTGAGGTCACTAAACCGAATCAAGTTTATGCTTATAAGGGCGTAACCATTGTTGGATTAACCGATTTACCAAGCCGCATGGCAAACCAGGCCAGTCAATTGTATGGGAATAATTTATGGCATCTCCTCAAAGATATGGGAGGTGGCGAAAATTATAAAGTTGATCTTGAGGATGAAGTCATTCGCGGCGCTTTAGTCTTGCACTCAGGACAAGTTACCTGGCCGCCACCGAAACCCAGTAACCCCTCTCCCCAAACAGGAGCAACTAAAGTTAAAGAGGCTTCTGTAACCGTAGAAGAACCGAAAAAGAAAGGAGAGAGTTCGCTGTGGTTTATTATCCTGGGTTTAGCCCTATTAGGAATCGGCATAGTCGCTCCTAGCTCTTTCTTGTCTCACTTTACCGTGTTTGTCTTGGCTTGTTTTGTGGGTTGGCAAGTGATTTGGAGTGTTACGCCGGCTTTACATACTCCCTTAATGAGTGTGACCAATGCGATTAGTGGGATCATTATTATTGGTGGGATATTACAAATTAATGGGCCTATCAATTCCCCAACAACCCTTTTAGGAGCGATCGCTATTTTAGTGGGAACCATTAATATCTCTGGCGGCTTCCTGGTAACTCAACGAATGCTGAAGATGTTTAGAAAATAGTTATTAGTCAATAGTCCCTAGTCATTAGTTATCAGTATAAGAGTTAAAAATAGCTAATGACTAATGACCAATGACCAATGACTAATGACCAATGACTAATGACAATTAACAATAAAAAATCATGTCTAACAGTTTAGTAACAGTGGCCTATATTGCGGCTAGTGCCCTCTTTATCCTCAGCTTAGGGGGACTGTCGCACCAAGAAAGCGCCCGTAAAGGGAATTTATACGGCATTATCGGCATGGCAATCGCTTTTTTAGCCACCGCTTTGTCTCCCCAAGTGACCGGATACGGGACTTTAATTACCATGATTGTTCCCGGGATCATTATTGGAGCCATCGTGGCTTCTCGGGTGGCCATGACCTCTATGCCCGAATTAGTGGCGATACTTCACAGTTTTGTGGGGTTAGCCGCCGTTTTAGTCGGTTTGGCGAATTATCTTAACCCAGATCCGCAATTAGTAGGCGTAGAAGCGAGTATTCACGAAATAGAAATTTACATCGGTGTGTTTATTGGGGCAATTACCTTTACCGGTTCTATTGTCGCTTTCGGTAAACTTCGCGCTATCCTCAGCAGCAAACCGTTAACCTTACCGGGTCGTCATTTGCTCAATTTGGCGATGTTGGTAGGGACCCTATGGTTAGGTTTCTTGTTTATGCAGTCATCCTTCCCGCAAGGTTTACAACCTCTATTAATGATGACGGGTATTGCCTGCGTTTTGGGCGTTCATCTGGTGGCGGCTATTGGCGGCGCTGATATGCCGGTGGTGATTTCTATGCTCAATAGCTATTCAGGATGGGCGGCAGCCGCAGCCGGTTTTATGTTGTCTAATGATTTGCTGATTATTACCGGGGCGTTGGTGGGCAGTAGTGGGGCTATCCTCAGTTATATTATGTGCCGCGCCATGAATCGGTCTTTTATTAGTGTGATCTTGGGCGGGTTTGGTGAAGGAGCGAGTAGTGCTAAAGCGGGTAAAGATAAAGGCGAGAAAAAGACGGAAGGAACTGTGCATTCTACCTCTGTCGATGAGGTGGCGGAATTGTTGATGCACGCCAGAAGTGTGATTATTACGCCCGGTTATGGGATGGCGGTTGCTCAAGCACAGCATGGGGTGTCTGATATTACTAAGTTTTTGCGCCAACAGAAAGTTAATGTCCGTTTTGGGATTCATCCAGTTGCAGGACGTTTGCCGGGACACATGAATGTGTTATTGGCTGAGGCTCATGTGCCTTATGATATTGTTCTGGAAATGGATGAAATTAATGAGGATTTTGCTGATACGGATGTGGTGCTGGTGATTGGGGCTAATGATACCGTGAATCCTAGTGCGATGGAAGACCCAGATAGTCCTATTGCGGGTATGCCGGTGCTGGAGGTGTGGAAAGCGGCTCACGTGGTGGTAATGAAACGCAGTTTGGCAAGCGGCTATGCGGGGGTAGATAATCCTCTGTTTTATAAGGATAATGCTCAAATGCTTTTTGGAGATGCCAAGCTCAATGTTGATAAGATTCTCTCTCATCTGCGGGAGATGAATAGTGAGTCACAAGCTGGTGAGAAGGTTTTGGTAGGTTAAGGTTTGTAAGATGCGTTTTAGCGGCGACAATAATGATGTCAAAATCCGTCGCCGTCGCATCTTTTTTTGTTTCGCGCAAAGCGGCAAAGGACGCAAAGTATTAAGCTTGTAGTTTGTAGGATGGGTTAGGCGGCGACAATTTTTGACAAGATTAATAATATCAAAATCCGCCGTAACCCATCTTTTTTATTTCGCGCAAAGCCGCATTGTATTTCATTTTTTGATTAGCCAAGAAAAAGTTAAAATTCGGATAAAATATTTATCCCTCTAAATAGATTGAATTAATAAATTTCTAAATGGAGTTATGACTTCTCCCTGCCAAAACTGTTTAACTTGGGTTCTTCCTGTAGAAAATAAAAACATCTGTTTTTCTGAATATACATTGATGTATCTAAATCTAATTCGATAGGAACTTGGTAAAATTTTGAGTATTGAACTTTCATCATGAGAAGAAAACTCTAGAATTACTCCATACATTTCGCCTCTAACAATAAGCATATTTGGCTCAAACCAAATTAAATAAAGCTCTAACAAAAATTTAATTTCTTCCTCTGGACTAATTAAGGGAATATCGGAGTCTTTTTTTTCAGGAGTGACATTTTTGTTTATTCCACCTTGAATTAATTGCTCTTTAGAAGTTAGTAATTCTGGATAAAACTGTTCTATATCAAAACGATAAGAAATTGAACTTATATTAGTAATGCGGACTCCTAAATTTAAAAAAGTTCGTTCTCCAGGTTTAGGAATAGTTACTATTGGCTCTGGAACTAAAGTTTCAAACTTAATCCCATTAACTTCAATAGACTGCTCGGAATTTGATTCATTTATTAATTCATCCATGAAGTCAACACAACTCGCGCGTTAATATATTTCAGACCCTATAGTTATAAAGTTCCCCAAACTCGCAGTTAACTTTAATTTTGTCCAGGTACTTAAAGCTAATGGTTTATTAATTGCCTCTCTTCTCGATTTACCGGTTCCGGATACAACGGTGATTAGTAGAACTGTAGCACCTTTTCGCTTTGGAAGTCTTACGGGTAGCACTGAAATATGGATTCGTACTTCGATTATTCAAACCCCAGACTAAAACTATCTGTGTTAAGGGTGCGGACAATTAATCAACTATCAGGCAGAATAATATTGAAAGAACGCCGCACCTCATCTAGCGGTGTTTCCCAAAAAAGATTCCATTGAATTCCAAATAACGGTTCTGCCTGTTTTGCCATGATCCATCCTCGGGTAATTGCGTCCATATACTGAGTAGATTTTTCGATATCATCGATAACTACTTTCAGTAAATTTTTGGCGACTAACGCTAACCAAAAACGGGTTGCATAAAGCTGTCCTACATAAAAAGATTCTAGTTGTAATTCTCCTAGGATATTTGTATTACACCCTGTAATGATGTGCCAAATATCATGCGTTTCTATAATATGAGCCAATAAATACTGATATTTGTTCTTAGGTTCGTCTGCTTTCAGAGGACTGAATCCATTGGTGATTAAATTATCGGCATAACAATATCCTAAAGTATTTTTCGGTAATAGATGTAAGGCTTGTAAATTGACTTCACCTAAACAAATCTGTTGTTCAAAAGCTTTTTTTGCTTGGGGATGCCGCTCTAGAAATTCTATCATCAAGTCTAAGCTTTTTTCATCACTAGCGGCTTCGGTAAGTTCCCTAATAGCCTCAAAATCTCCATCGGCTGAGTGAACCATTCTTAAAAAGCTTTTAATAAGCGAATCTTGCCCCGGCTGATCTTGATTTAAATCTTGCATTTTATTTTTTCTTATTGTTTTTCTTGAAATATATAATAACAAAGTTTACATAATTAACTGTTGGATTTGGGCGGCACAGAATAAGCGGCTGATGCTCAGTCAGAAGTCCTCATTCTAACTGTGTTACATTAAATAACAAAATACTTAACCACTTGTTATGACCTCTAATACAGGACTGTTCAACCAGCGATTTGCTAAAAACTTCATTCCTCTGCCGGGGTTTACTGTACCATCTGTAGGTGATTTGGCACCCGATTTTAGCCTGCCCCAAATAGGAGGTAAAACCCTAAAATTATCAGACTATCGGGGAAAACAACCCGTCATACTAGCTTTTACCCGCATTTTTACCGAAAAACTGTTTTGCCCTTATTGTTATCCTCACATTAAGGAACTGAAAGACCGTTATCAAGACATCCGTGATCAAGGGGCAGAACTGCTTATGATTAGTAGCACAGATTCGATACAAAGTCAAGAAATTGTTACTGAGTTAAATCTCCCTTATCCTTTTCTCTTCGATCCAGAGTGTAAAACCTTTCGTCTTTATGGCGCAGGACAAGCTTTAGGCGCTCCCCTACCGGCTCAGTTTATTATTAATCAGGAAGGCCGTATTACCTACCGCCATCTATTTTCTTTTATTGATGGTAATGCTTCCACCGATCAGATTTTGACACAATTAAAACCCTTAACACATAACAGTTAACAATTTTAAGTAGATGGTACTGACAAGATGACAAGCAGCCGCTTAAAAAACAAAATTAATCAGGTTATTGATACCCTGAAAGCCGATTTACCAACCTTATTTGAAAAAGATATATCTTATGATATCTATACTCAAGATATCTATTTTAAAGACCCAGTTAATACTTTTAAAGGTAAATTAAACTATCGCATTATTTATTGGACATTGCGGTTTCATGGACAGCTATTTTTTAGGGAAATTTTCTTTGATCTTCATGAAGTTAAGGAGATTGAGCCAGATATAATTAGGGCAGATTGGACGGTACGAGGGACTTTACTTGTACCTTGGAAAGCTTATATTTTTTTTAAGGGGTTTTCCACTTACAAGCTCAATTCAGAGGGTTTAATCTATGAGCATATTGATACTTGGGACCGCCAACCCGGTGAGATTTTACAGCAATTTTTCCGTTCAGGTGAAAGCAGCCTAACCCCTAATAAATAGCATATCGATTTCTTCCTTGCTGTTTGGCTTGATATAGGGCCTGATCGGCCTGAATAATTAGCCGCTCACTAGACATAAAACTACTAGGAATAATACAGGAAATTCCTAAGCTGACAGTGACACAATTGCTGATGGGTGACCGTTTGTGCGGCAGACTAAACTGTTGCAGAGAGTCCTGAATCTGTTTAGCCATGATCATTCCACCCTCAAGGGCTGTATGCGGCAGTATAACGGCAAATTCTTCGCCCCCATAACGAGCTACTTGGTCGGCAGGACGCTTTAAGCTTTGTTTGACTGCTTGCGCTACGGCGGCTAAACAGCGATCACCGGCTGGATGTCCATAATAATCATTGTAGCGTTTAAAATAATCCACATCTAATAAAATCAGCGATAAGGGTTGTTCTTCCCTTATTCCTCGTTGCCATTCTTGCTGGAAATATTCATCAAAATAACGACGATTGGGGACTTGAGTCAGTGGATCAATGCGAATCAGATGTTCTAGTTCTCGATTTGCCTCTAGTAAAGCCGCTTCTGCCTCTTTTTGTGCGGTGATGTTTTGAACTTGCGCGATGACATAAAGCGGCTGTTGATCAGGGTTTCGTATCAGTGCTACACTCAAAAGTCCCCAAATTAAATGCCCATTTCGGTGAATGTATCGCTTTTCTAAGTGATAATGGGCTATTTTACCGATAATAATCTGCCTAACCAGTTCAAGGTCAAGTTCTAGGTCTTCTGGATAGGTAACCTCCTCTACGCTCAACTTCAGCAGTGCCATTTCCTCATAACCAAACATTTCACACAGAGAAGCATTGACTTGGATAAATTTGCCTTCTAGAGAAACAATTGCCATCCCAACGGCGGCAGTGGCAAAAGCTTCTCTAAAGCGGGTTTCACTCTCTCGTAAGGCGGCTTCGGTTTTCTGACGTTCTTGAATTTCTTTTTCTAAGGCTAGAGTGCGCTGCTGAACTTCTGCTTCTAGTTCTCGATTGTAGCGCGATAAAAGTTGCTCTGCCTGCTGACGAAGGGTAATATCTTGAAAAGCCACGATGGATGAAATAATCTCGCCCTGCTGGTTAAAAACCGGTGTAGCATTGACTTCTAAAATAATTATCTCTGCGTGAGGCAAATGAATTTCCAAATTTTCTAACAAGACCGTTTCTCCCTCTAATGCCCGCAATGCTGGTATATTTTCTGGGGGATAGAGTTCGTTTGTGCCTACTTGATACACGTTATAAACATTGCTGAGTTCTTCTCGAGTTGCCAAGGGGATACTCTCTATTTTAAGTAATTGCTTGGCAACTTGATTCAAGTAAGTAACAGTCCCATTTTGATCATGCAGAGCAACCCCAATGGGCAACATTTCTAATAAGTTAGTGACATAAGCTTCCTTGTCCGCTAATTCTTGATTAAGTGAGCGCATTGTTTCATAAGACTGTTGCAATTGTTGGGCCATCTGATTGAAGGATTCTGTAAGTTCCTTGACTTCGGTAATATTGCTGATCGTCTTAACTAGCTCAAAGTTATTTTTAGCCAGATTTTTAATGAGAGTGTTCAGCCGCAACAGAGAGCGGGTACTAGCTCGAGCGGTCACAGTGGCTAGTCCAATGGCCCCTAACAGCACTATCCCAGATAAAATGATGATATGACGGGTATAAATCTTATAAGCCTGTTCGCTAAAATCCGATTCTGGGATTACTGTTACAACCAGCCAGTTCAATCCATATTGATCTTTAAATGGGGATATATGAAGAAAATACTGTTTCCCTGATTGAGTAAATTTCAGATGTTCATGACGATTTATCTGACTAAAGCTCTTAAATGTTGAAATTATTGAGCGGCTCGCCACCTGAATAGTGGGATATTTGCTGTCGATAGCTGATAGTCTTTTAAAAGTATTGTGATTGGTTTTAAGGTAGGGGAGTTCCTTGGTTGAACTAGCAACGAGTAAGCCATTGGGTTCTATGATGAATACTACCCCTGACTGAGCGACTTGAATTTGCTGGAGAAATTGATTAATTCGACTCAAATAAATATGAACTCCAAAAACCCCCCTCAGCCGCTTTGTCTTTGGCTCATAAATGGGAAGACTAGCATTAATGGTTAAATCTGTATCGTCACCCAAGGTAAAGATTGTACTCCATCGTGCGGCTTGAGTCCGTTTAGCCAATTGATACCAAGGGCGTTTTCTGATGTCCCCATCAGGCATAGGCAGAGTTTGCTGCCAATGAATCCGTTGCCCTGTGCTATCGATGGCATACTGATTAATTTTGTCAATATTGGGATAATCTGCCGCCCAGATTGACCGTTTACCCTTAATATAATCAGCAATTCTGAAATCCCCTCGTTCATTAGCAAACATAATATCGGGGAGATAGGGATAATTGAGACTCTGCCAATAGAGAAAACGTTCTACCTCTTTTAGCTCAAGGAGATTTAACTGTCCAAGAGCCACCGCATTAGCATTGCTAAGGTTGAGCCGGTGAGGTGTTGCTAGATAAGTCTCTAGGTACTGATGAACTCGATTATCTACCTCACTCATTAACTGATCAGCTAATTTATCGATCACTTGTTGAGTATTTTTATATGAGAAATAAGCAACTAAACTAACTGCTGTAAAAATTGGCACAATGGCTGACATCACCAGTATGGTTCTCAAAGAGAAGCTACTGGAAAGATTAAAGGAGAATCCCCCAAAAATTTTCCTCATTGAGTTAGAGATTTAAGATAACAAATGAGCAGATCTGTTGTAAGAGCTTATATTTTGAGGGAGTATCAATATTCTAGCTTGCTCGCCCTTAATAAAACATCTGATTCAAAAAATGACTGAATAATTTAATTTGCTCAGGTTCTTGATAATTTAGGGGCAAAAGTTCCTTGAGTGCCTCCTCTAATTTTTCTAAGACTTCTTCTACTTCTTGTCGTTTCGGGTGTTTTACCTGGGGAAATACTAACGGATGACCACAACGAAGGGTTAAGGTTTTCCAGAGATATAAATTTTTTGTGCCAATTAAGGCTATGGGAACAATAGGAACACCTGAGCGTAAAGCATAAAGAGCGACTCCTTTTTTAAGTGGTTGTAACTCTCCTTCGGTGGTTCCTAAGCGCCCTTCAGGAAATAAAATAATTCCATCTCCACGCGCTAAAATTGCTTGCACTGAACGATCAATCTGTCTGAGTGTTTGAACATCTCCACCAGTGGGGATGTTTTCTTCGATGGCTTTGGCTAATTGAGTTAATTCTGAACCTTGAGTGCCGAACTCGTTCGGCACCCCAGTCTTTGCTGCCTCAATAACGGCAAATTCTTCTCCCCAACGCCGTAATAAAGGAATAACGCCCCCGGCAAACCGCAGTATTCTCCGCTTCCACCACTGGTTATAAAGGGTACGGGCATCTCCTAAAATATAGTAATAAGGTTGATGGGGAAGTTCTGATAAGAGCAAAAAGGGATCGATGTGATTGAGGTGATTAGGGGCTAAAATCGCTGCGCTTTGCGGAATTCTTTCAGCATATTCGATTTTTACACGGAATAGAGCCTGAATCAGCCATCGCATCACGAAGCCTCGCAGTCTTCCACTAGCACGACGATCTTTTTCTCCTTCGCTGATCAGATTAATTTCTTTTAGGGCTTGTTTAATGGCTTCGTTGACTGCGCGATCACAAGCGGCAGCCAGCCCTTCTTGCGCCCGTTGTATCGTGGCGGATGTCAGAGGCGGTAAGTTGGGAAGAAGGCTATGGGCTTCAGGAGAGTTAGAGGTCATTTTATGACTACTTGGAGTAATTATCGATTTAGGATCAGCTTATAGCGTTTTTCACCCTCTTTTGCTGATTATAGTTAATCTGTAAGTAAACGACCAAAATTTTTCTCTCCAGTCTCTTGTATAACTGTCTTGACACCTGATCGGGAGAATCCGGAAAACAGACTTGACGGAGGCAGTAATAATAAATTAAGATTTGACAACTATCTTAAGACTGATTTTTATGAGCGTTAAGGACAAAACTTGCAACCACGAGCAAGTCTGATGTCAGCCCTATGTGTTGTTGGCCAGAAAAAACAATGATATTTAACTTGTTCTTTTCATAGAGCCTTGTCACTCAACCTAGGGTTCAATTATTATGAGGAGGAATTTCCTATGTTATTTCAACGTTTATCTTTAATTATTGCTTCATTAAGCTTAAGTGCTACAGTGGGAACATTTTTACCCCTAAAAGCTCAAAACCTCGAGCCGTTTTCTAGGATAATAGCTAACTCTCCCACTCCCGTAACTTACATGACACCCAGAAATAATAATCAAATTGCGGTTCAAATTAAAGAAGGCGAATTTACTTTTCGAGGGACTCTTCGCAGAACATCCGGTAATATGTTTATTGCTGAAGATAGACAAGTTCGTGTCATGTATGATCGTGGGACAAGTCGACTTGTGGTGATCAACAAAAAAACGGGAACTGAACTTTATAACTACATCTTTTCTATGGCCGATGAAGGAAGTCTCTAGGCATTTTGGGTGATTGGTACAAGTTCGTTGCCAAGTTAGCCCTACAAAACTGATGCAAACAAGAGAGCTTTGTTGATTTTTTTTTAAAAAGCGAGCGCCCGTTCATCTCCATCCTAAACCATTGGAAGAAAACCTTAAAAATGCGTAAAATCTTTTCAGCTTTATTACTAGCTACTCTAGTAACTTTCCCTGTGATGATTACTATCCCTGTCTTAAGTCAGGTTCGCCAGCAACGAGTACAATTTCAATCCGGAAAATCGGGCACAACCCTTCAAGGCAAAATTAAGGGTGAACAGACTGTTCATTACTTAATTAGAGCTAATGCCGGACAAACCCTATCGGTTGGCTTAAACAGCGATAACGGTGGCAATTCTTTTAATATTTTCGCCCCCGGCAAAGTTCCGGGCAAGGATGCGGCACTGGTTATTGGGGAGAATAACGACAACGCTTATGAAGGTAAACTTCCCGCCACAGGTGATTATTTAATCCAAGTTTTTCTAGTGCGGAATGCTGCGCGTCGAAATGAGGTTGCTAACTACCGCCTTCAAATTAATATTACTGGTAACTAAAGTACCAAGAACGAACTGTCAGGCGACGGGTAACATCCCCTGTTCAATGGGAAACGGACAACTAACAGGCACTTGTCCTTAAGATAATACTGCTGAAAATTTGGCTTTATTATGTCGTTTAGAAGCTTTTCTAATAAACCTATAGATTATAAGTAGGATAATTTTGCATGAAAAAAAAGAAAGAAATATATTATACTAATGTAGCAATTATTTTGACAACATTATACATAGTATTTTGCTTCTTCTTGGCAATAACTATTTTTAAAAAACCCCTTTTTGCTCCGGTAACATTTTATTTGTGTTTATTTTATTATAGCGTTTTATCATATTTTTTATGCCGTTTGGGATATTGGAAGAGAAAAATTAATTTTGCCGAGATAAATAATGAGAAACTTAGTAACTTTTTCTATTGTAGTAATGCTCCTCAAATAACTTATTTAATCCCTTCTTATAAAGAGGATATAAGAATCATAAAACAGACACTTTTATCTGCTGCTTTACAGGAATATCCTAATAAAAATGTAGTGCTATTAATTGATAATCCTTCAAATCCCCAAAATATCGATGAACTTAATTTGCTGATATCTACCCGTCATATTACTCAAGAGATTCACGATTTACTAAATCCAATGTTTGAAAGAATAAATCGGGAATACAATAATTTTCTTAAAAAAAATGAAGAAAATCAAATTAGTCTTATTAAAGAATTAGAAATAGTTGCTGATTTATTCATCGAGGTAGCTATATGGTTTAAAGTACAAGCCGAAGAATATAACCCGCAGGATCACGCAGAAGAACTGATGATAGAAAAGTTTTTTCTCCATCAGTATAAATCCCTAATTCAAATTGCTGATTCTTTAAAAAAATCCCCAAACTTGGATTCTACTAACCCAATAACAATCAAGATTCTTTATCAAAAACTAATTGGTATTTTTGATGTTAAATTATCAAGCTTTGAACGAAAAATTTATAACAATCTATCGCACAAAAGTAATAAAGCTATGAATATCAATAGCTATATTGCATTAATGGGAGGAAAATTTCAAGAGATTAACACAGAGAAAGGTTTACAGATTATTAATCATCCACAAGGAAATTTGTTAATTCCTGATTCTGACTACATTATTATATTAGATGCTGATAGTATTATTTTGCCTAGCTACACACAGTTATTGACATATTTTTTGGAACAACCTCAAAATAAAAAAGTTGCGGTAGCTCAAACTCCTTACTGTGCTTATCGAAACCCTCCAGGTATTTTGGAAAGAATAGCAGGTGCGACTACAGACATACAACATATTATCCATCAAGGTTCGACATTTTATCATGCCACTTATTGGGTTGGGGCAAATGCAATGGTACGAAAAACGGCATTGGATAGTATTCTGACTACTCGAAAGGAGGGTGAATTTAATATCAAGGTATATATTCAAGATAGAACGGTGATTGAAGATACTGAATCAACCATAGATCTAATTGATAAAGGATGGAAGCTATACAACTATCCTGATATTTTATCTTATAGTGCGACACCACATGATTTTGGCTCTCTTGTCATTCAGAGACAAAGATGGGCAAATGGAGGTATTATTATCTTACCAAAGTTAGTTAAATACCTAATAAAAAAACCCAAAAAAACTCAATTATTTTTTGAAGCAATACTGAGAAATTATTATTTAATTTCACCTCCTGCAATTAATTTGGGAATTCTTTTGTTATTATTACTTCCTTTTAATCAAGAGGAAAGAGCTACCCTCTCTACTTCATTTATTCTATTTATTCCCTACTGCTATTTATATGTTCGAGACCTCGAATATATGGGCTATAAAAAAACTGATTTTATTAGAGTATTTGCTTTAAATTTAATCCTTATACCTATTAACATAGGTGGCTTTATTCAATCAGTAAAACAAATTATAACGGGGAAACATACTACATTCAAAAGAACACCTAAAGTAAAATATAGAACTTCTGCCCCACGACTTTTCATATTTATTAACTATGCACTTTGTCTATATTCAGTCCTAGCATTTTTGAGGTTTTTTTATCTTCAAGAATGGCTTGGTGCTGTCTATTGTCTTATTAACTTTTATTTCTTTTTTTATGCAATCAAAGCATTCATAAAACTGTCTATAAATGGATAGATCGGTGGAATGATTTGGGAATAAGTAGTTTACTTACAGATTAACTATAATTAGCTAATCAATCTAAAATAGAGTTAGCCCCCAAGCGAAGACCATCTCTTGGGAGCTAAGAAAAACCCGTTACGCTTTGAGGATAGCACTCATCCCAGAAGCCATCTAAGGCCTATCTCCTGACTTGGAGTCTCCTGTCTCCTTTTATGGCTTTTTCGGGTCATTTTTTTTCAACTTAGCAGGAATTTTGCGCCCTCGTTTTGGAGCTAAATAAACTCGATAATATGAGTCTTCTTCGATCATAATTTGAATTAGGATTCCTTGTTTAACTAAAGGAACAAGGGTTTTAAAAGCCGTTTCTTCATCCTGACACAGATGAAGTGCTATCTCTAATAAACTGCATTCTTCTTTTTGCCTAATCCAATTTATTAACTGTCGTTGATAAGACGATAAATTCTTGAACTTGGTTAACGTTAATCCGTCACTGTAGGGAAAATCAAATTGAGTAAGGTCAGACATATTTGATTAAAGTTTTTTAATTAAAAGTTTAGAGATGATTGGCAATTCGGCGTAATTGTTGAGTTAACTTATGGTCTGGGTTATACAAGCAGAATAATCCTTGACTACCTAGACGTAACATTTCTGTTGATAGGGGAAGAATCCCGGCCACCGGCAATTGATAAGTCTCATACACCTTATCCTTAAGGATACTAGAGTCAAATTCCGGCAAAGCTTTATTGACAACTAAGAAAATTTTAGGAACTTCTAGTTCTTTAGCTACTTCCACAATCACAGCCGTTCCTAGATAATCTTGTTGATCGGGACGCAAAATAATAATTAAAATATTCGATAGCCCAATGGAGAGTAAGGTTTCTTCATTTAAACCCGGATGAGTATCCACAAATAGATAATCCAGTTGAAAATATTCGCCCAGTTCCGAGAAGCCTTGCTGCAAGATTTCCACGTCGTAACCTTCACTAATAATCGTGGCAATATCTTGGCTTTTCATGCTGGAAGGAATTAAAAAGATTTTTCCTAAATCTTCGGCATTTTCTACCGCCGCGTTATTAAGAACATAACTGACATCATAAGCAATATCTTTAACATGACACGATGTATTGCAAAGATAATGATTCAAGGTTTTGTTAATTTTTGTTTCATCCAACCTAAATAGAACATGGATACCAGGAGATTGAATATCCGTGTCTACGATCCCAACCCGCTTACCTAACAAAGCGGTCATGGTTGCTAAGTTAGCAGTCAAGTTAGATTTGCCGGTACCTCCTCTGTAGGAGTGAATGGCTACGAGTTGCGTCATAAGACATTACCTGTAATGATAATAAGTGCATTGGTGTGGCAATAGTCCAATACAGAGCGATGGTCTGAGGTATTTAACTCTTTTTTTTGGGGTTAGGAAAAGGCTACGCTCTATAAAGAACATAGCCCTTTTGACCGCTCAATCTCAGAGACTACTCTCATAACATTCCCTAAACTCAAACAAAAATCGACATTCTCAAAAAAATTTTTTTACAGGAAGCGGCAGGGAACCCCCCGCCAAGAGAAACGACCTATACAATAACCACAGATCTAACAGGAGAATAACTACCATGAAGAAGACTCTACTGTTACCATTGATGTTTCTAACGATTTTGGGGCTGCCGACTCGGGCGTTTGCTCACGCCATTGAGACGAATTTTGCCATGTCTTCTGATTTTGCCCGAAAACTCGAAATGAAAACCACTTATAGTACAGGTGAACCCTTACAGCAAGCTAAGGTGATCGTTTATGCCCCTGACAATCACTCAAAACCTTGGCTGGAAACTACTACTGATGACAAAGGTCGATTTGTATTTGTTCCAGATACGTCTATTCCGGGTGAGTGGGAGATACAAATTATTAAAGAAGAAGGACACGAAGATTATTTAAGCATTCCTGTAGACAGCAAAGGAATTGAAGTTAACCACATTAGTCAGGGACTCAAGCGAGATATTCACTACGCTTTTATTCCTTTTAATCCTCTACAAACCGCTCTGGTTGCAGGTGGTATGGGTTTAACCGTTTTCTTATTCCGCCGCCGCCTCAAGTAAGCGGCTTCTATACCATTTTAAACATCCAGAGAATTACCAAACTATTGAGACATAAACACCGAAACTAAATTGAGCCGAAAAGTTTAATTTCGGACTCAACTTAATGCCTCTAATTATAATAGGTAAAAGTGAGGAATATTAATTGCATGATTAGGGTATTACAGCAACGATTTCCCGATAGTCTTTTGCCTATGGCTTTTTAGGTGTCTGAATTGGTGATATTTTTCTTCAGTTCCTTTACGGTTTCTTTGGCACTGTTACCAATGCCTTCTCCAAATTGTTGGAAAGCTTCTGCTGAATCTCGGGTAATATTGTAAAGTCTCTCATCGAGAGGGACATCGCCTCTAGCTTCATCAAGAAATTCTCCTGTGGTTTTAGGTCTTTCAGTATTTTTACTGGTCTGATGTTGCTGTTGGCCAATTCTTTCCCCGATGGGTTGAGAATTTGCTCCGACATTAGGATTGGTGACCAAGAATAAAATAGCGGCTAAAACTCCAGCAAAAAGACGCTCGATTTTAGCTTCTTTTAAACAAGAGATAGCACGAGAAATCAAGTTATTCACAGTAATCCTCCAGGTTTTTTCCTTGAAATTTTTGCTTTAAAAATCCACAACATTAGGGGGCTATTCATAAGTAATAATAGCCACACAAATCACGTTATAAATAGTGATTGGATATCTTAACTTAATTAGTGGATTTGATGTTTCCATCAAATTTTTGTACACGAAATTATGTTAACCATTACCTGATGAGTTTCCCATCTAACAAAAGTCGTATTTTCCTGAAAGAGAAAGAGAATTTTAGCAACTCAAAAGTAAGTGGACAAAAGTCTAGTTATAGGAGGAGGCAGGGGGCAGAAGGCAATGGTAAGCTGTCACGCCTTTAAGTTGCTCAATTCTACTTTATTCCACTTAATGCCTATTAATTCTCTTTAAGATGGGACTGACATCACTTTTGACCTCTGCCTATGTTAGATGTAGAAATATAGATCGAGGATTAAATAATGTTCAGGAAAACTCTAGCCTTAACCAGTTGCTGTTGTTTATTGCTATCGAGTAATTTTCTCTGGGAATCTAGGGCAGCCGCCGAAAATACTCTCGTTTGCGAAAGCCGAAAAGGACGAACTCAACGCTGTCCGATGGATACCCGAGGCGGTGTAGATTTAGTCGAGGAACTGTCTGACACTCATTGTCGGGATCGTTGGAGTTACGGGAGAGGATATGTAGAAGTTAGAGATGGCTGTCGGGCAAAATTTGCTGCCGACGGTGATCATTATCACCATTATCATAGGGATGATCAGGATTATAATCGTGACCGTGACCGTAATCGTGATGATGACCGTGATCGTATTACCTGCGCCAGTAAGGATGGAGAAACACAACGATGTCGAATTCAAGCAAGTGGAGGAGTCAGACTGGTGCGACAACTTTCCAACAAATCTTGTCAAGACAATTGGCGTTACCACAATGGCTATGTGATCGTTAGAAATGGTTGTCGCGCTGAGTTTGAATCCAGACGTTGACACTCTGCCGACTGAAGTTCGGCAGATTCATAACGTATCCCTTACGGGATAGTTATTATCTTGTTTTCACAAGTTCCTAGGCTCACCTCATTAGCCTTAAAAGGCGAAGTGATATTTCCTCAAAACCCTGTCGATTCAGGTGTTAGGCGTACACTTTTCGAGAGTCCCCCGATAGGTTTTTAAGTCTTATACTGACTACTGACTAGATTAATTATAGCCCAAAAACTCTCCAAAGCCAACAAATATTGACGCTGATTAAAATCAGCGAGTCGTGCTTCATCTCCTGTTTAAAAACGAGGAGTTTTCGCACTCCCGTCTTTACTTATAATTAAGAGGTAGCTTGCTTGATCTGCTGTTGTAATTTTTCTAAACTACGAGCAGGTTCTAGACAAGATAAACCCTGACAGACTAAACCCTCTACCTGATCCGCAAGCTGATGGTCTACTCGATACACAGCAGTAGGAAAATATTGAAAGATTAGCCGCTCTAAAATATCGGGTTTAGAACGAACAGAAATACTATAGCGATACCAATCTAAAGCTGTAAATAAACTCGGACAAGCTTGGGGAGACTGTTTGAGTATACTACTAAAAGCCTGTAAAGTTTGTTCAGCTTGACTCAAATATTCTAAGTTTTCCGTTAATCGCGCTAACCGAATTAAATTAGTAACGGCTACTCCATTGGCTGAGGGGGTAGCATTATCAATATAGCTTCTTTCTTTAACGATTAAATCTTGGCTATTATCAGTGGAATTATTGTAATACCCTCCCATTTCTACTGACCAAAACAAATTATCAAATTCCTGTTGCACGCTAATAGCTTTGTTTAACCATTCGGTTTCTGCCGGGGAGGCTGTTTGTAAATCCAGTAAAGCTTTAATCAAAAAGGCATAATCTTCAGACTGAGCTAAAACGCCTGTTTCTCCCTCATAATTTAAGCGATGAAGGCGACCATTTTTCCATTGATGAGTGAAAATAAACTCAGTGGCACCTACGGCTAATTCCCAGTATAAAGGCTCTCTAAATACGCCATAAGCTCTCGCTAATCCCGAGATCATTAAACTATTCCAGGCGACAATCATTTTTGTATCTGTCACAGGCGGGATGCGGCCTGGCCAATTACCGCTTTTTGCTTCTGCATTATTTCTTGCTGGGGGAAAGCGGTCAAGGGTTGAAGATGAGGCACCGTAGCGCACAGCAAATAATTTATCTAAAACCGCTTCAAAGTCTTCGGCAAATTTTCCCTCTGAGGCGCGTTGTAAAACATTTTTTCCTTCAAAATTGCCCTCGGGGGTAACAGTAAAAGCCGTTTTCAACGCCTCTAATTCATCTGTACTGAGCAGTTGTTGGATGTCTGAATAGGACCAAACATAAAAAGCGCCTTCTTCAGGTTCCACATCCTCTGGAGTCGTAAAACTATCCGCATCTTGAGCCGCATAAAAATAGCCTTCAGGTGCCGTCATTTCTCGTTTTAACCATTGTACCGTTCCCGCGATCGCCCGAGCTAAGGAAGGTTTTTGCACTTCACTACTCCAAAGATTAGCCAAATACTCAACGATTTGCCCATTATCATAGAGCATCTTTTCAAAATGGGGCACTGTCCAGGTAGAATCTACCGTATAGCGATGAAAACCACCGCCGATATGGTCATATATCCCCCCTAAAGCTAAATCTTCTCCTCGTTGGATGGCGGCTTGTTTGCCATCGTTTTGAGATTGAAACTCAAAGCGGCTACCTTGTAGCGTTAAATTCGCATAAGGAATCATGGGAAAACTGGGACGACCAAAATCATTGGCACTATTGGTAATAACTGCGGTATTAGTCTCTATTCCTCGATAAAATAAATCATTAGACACGAGATTGGCATCACCGAGGGGTAAAACCGTAGCACTCTGAAGCACCTCTAATATTTCTTTTTTAAAAGACTTTAGCTTGTCTTTTTCGTTGTCATAGAAATGACGTACCGACTGTAACACTTGCAAAAAACCCGGACGATTATAACGAGGTTCTACAGGAAAATAAGTTCCTCCATAGAAAGGCACTAAATCATCAGGAGTCAGAAAAATATTGAGCGGCCAGCCGCCTTGTCCGATCATCATCTGAAGTGCCTGCATATAAATACTGTCAAGGTCCGGCCTTTCTTCTCGATCGACTTTAATCGGTAAAAAGTGAGTATTCATATACTCTGCAATTGCCGCATCAGAGAAAGCTTCTCCTTCCATAACGGTACACCAGTGACAGCTAGAATAGCCGATTGAGAGAAAAATAGGGCGATTTTCGGCTTTAGCTGTGTTCAGTGCTTCATCGCACCAAGACCACCAATCAATCGGATTATTGGCGTGTTTACGGAGATAAAGACTTTTGACTTGAGCAAGACGGTTAGGCATAATAGCACTCTATATTTTTTTCAATTAAACACTAGAGAGAAGAGAACAGGGGAAAGATGCTCTGAAATCACTAATGACTCATTAACAATTTTAGAAACTTTCTAATTAATCCTATAGTGACCCCAGGTAATTCCAACTGTGGGGTTAAACCCACATCCTCTAATTCTTGAAAAATTTTAACCGCTTCTGGATTGAGTGCCGCTAAACGTTTGCCAATTTCAGGCCCGGTAAACTGGGATTTTTGTCCCCAAATCATCGCTGTGGGGGTTTTTAACTGAGTTATATATCGAGATAAATCAAAACATAAGTCTCCGCGCACAAACGACAGCGCGGCATATTCTGCGTTAGGTTGTTGGGCCGATTTTAAATAGGCTTCTACTATTTCCGGATAAATGCGCTCAGGCCGTGCAAATTGACGAGTTTGTAAGAAATTGAGAATCCCGCCAGAAGTAGCGACTCCTGCACTATAGATAAATTTATCTAGAATCGGCGTTTTGACGATCTGAGCAAAAATGCTGCGGGTGTAATCTTCGCCAAAATCTGATAAACCGGCAGGAGTGGTCAAAATGAGACATTTAAATAACTCAGGACGTTCAATCGCCGCCCGGATCGTTAACGCCGCCGTCAGAGAAGAAGCTACCACCGCCACCGACTCGGAGGGGGAATTAACGGTATTGTCAATAAACTCAATGATGGTGCTGATGTAATCTTCGGGTGTGTAATTACGTTGTGGATGCTGAGAACGTCCCCATCCGATCAAATCTGCTGCTAATACCCGATAATCGCTGGCAAACGCCGGATAGACTTGGGACCATTCATAAGCTGAAGAACCCCCCCCAAAACCATGTAAAAAAATTAAGGTGGGTAATTCTTCGGCATTTTGCTCTGTTTCGGAGTACCAGGGGGATTTAGTGGGAGTATAGTACACCATTGTCCCGAGAGAGGTGAGGACAGATTGGGTTTCTACGCCGATGGGTTCAATCATTTTTTTAGGCTCAAATTTAATCCACTGTTATTTTAATCATTTCTTTCTAGCTCA
Organism: Gloeothece verrucosa PCC 7822; assembly: GCF_000147335.1. NCBI lineage: Bacteria > Bacillati > Cyanobacteriota > Cyanophyceae > Chroococcales > Aphanothecaceae > Gloeothece > Gloeothece verrucosa. The sequence goes on along the minus strand of NC_014501.1, from coordinate 5,041,985 downwards.
AGCTTAATATCTTAAAAAAACCTAAATTATTTAACGGGCATTTGTTTTCAAATATACAAATATTATTCCCTAAGATTAACAATTTTCAAGAAAAATTTAACAATTCTATCTGAGTTTACTATTTAGAATTTATCTATAGGATAATTAATGATTGTCAAAAAAATGTAATGGTTTTTAATAAGATTAAGCAAAAGTTATTAACTGATGTTTTGCCATCTCTAATAACGAGTTTAGGCATAGTTTTAGTGATTCTAACCCCCAAGCCGGCTCTCAGTGCAGAACGTCTCTATTTAATTTATGGACCTTTTAAATTTTCTCTGTCTGTAGAATCATTAGAAATCTATGCCAAAGAAGGAAAAATCACCAAAGAATTTGCTTTTTATGCTAGTCACATGGATAAAGCAAGCTTGCTGAATCTTCGTCAAACTTTGCAACAAACTCATAAAATTGACGGGGTTCAGTTTTCCCGTTTATTGCGAACTCCCATCATGGAAGATATGTTAAAAAGTATGGGAGACATTTTTAGTACCCATTATGGGTATAACGGATTTTATGCCATTCGGAGCGCTTTAATTTTAGCCGCTTTCAATCAAACTCAAGATGGCTGGACAGCGATTGATATCATGCGATATTTTCCCACAGACGCAGTGTGGATTGATTTAAAATCAATGGCAAAATTAATGAAAAATGGGGGATTAAGTTCACCCAATTAATGAAAGTTTAATCAATAAGAGATAAAAGCCATGAAAAGACGAGAATTTTTGCTTAGTACGCTGGCCGCGTTGGTGGCGGTGGAAACTCATCCCTGGAGAACCAATGCTCAATCAGTTTATAAATCCTCAAAAAAATACCCTGCTTGGAAAAGTAATAATATTTTTCTGCAAGGAATTAACGCACCAGTTTTTGAGGAAGTCGATGTAGATAAAGTAAAAATTACCGGTCAAATTCCGCCCGATTTAGAGGGGATGTATGTCCGTAATGGCCCTAACCCGATGTATAAACCCACTACCTATAATTTTCCCTTAGAAGGGGACGGAATGCTGCACGCATTTTATTTTGAAAATGGAAAAGTGAGCTATCGAAATCGTTGGGTACAAACGCGAGAGTTAGCTTATAAAATGTTTGAAGGAAAAGAAATTAATGAATTAAAATTTCATAATGCGGCTAATACCAATGTTATTGCTTATCAAGGTCAACTTTTAGCCTTATATGAAATTGGATTACCCTATCAAATTACCCCTGAATTAGAAACGGTTGGAGTCTGGGATTTTGGGGGGAAATTAGAACAATCGATGACCGCTCATCCTAAAATTGATTCTCAGACAGGAGAATTACATTTTTATCGTTATTCCTTCTTTAATGCTCCTTACTTACATTATTATGTCGCTAATTCCCAAGGAAAAATAATTAGAACTGTCCCCATTGAAATTCCTCAACCGGTTTTGTTGCATGATATGGCCATAACCGAAAATCATGTCATTTTCTTTGTTTGTCCTTTGGGATTTGATTTTCAACAAGCAAAAAACACTTATAACCCCTTGAAATGGCAACCTGAACGAGGGACAAAAATTATCTTAATTAACCGTAAAAATTGGAAACAATCGCCAATAGTGATTGAAACTGAGGCATTTTGGGTTTGGCACTTTATGAATGCTTTTGAAGAAGAGGGAAATATTTCTGTGGATTTTGTTTATTATCCCTCTATGCAATTAGACGGTTCTGTGGAAGCGATGATGGCTAACTCTTGCAACTTTCAGCGATTGGTGATTAATTTAGCCCAAAAAACCGTTAAATCTTCTGCGTTAGATGATAGAAATGTTGAGTTTCCGATTTTAGATTCAAGACAATTAGGGAAAAAATATCAATTTGGCTATACTGTTTATCTCGATAAACAAGAAATGTTAGAAAACAAAAAGCCGAATTATTTTAGCCAATTGGTTCAATATGATGTGATTAATAAAACTAGCAAAGTACATCAATTGAAAGCCGGTTGTTATGTAGGAGAACCCGCTTTTGCCGCCAAAGAAAACGGCACTTCAGAATTAGATGGATATGTACTGACTTTAGTGTATGACGAAAACAAGCAAACCAGTGATTTATTAATTTTAGACCCCGCTAACTTCGATAAAGAACCCATCGCTACCGTGCATTTACCCGTTCGGGTTCCTAATGGATTTCATGGCAACTGGATCTCTAAAAAACAGATAGGATAAAAAATCAACTTATCTCAATGATATTTAACCGCCCAATCGTGCATCGTCTCTAAAATAGGTTGTAAACTTTCCCCTAGAGGAGTCAGCGAATACTCCACTTTAGGCGGAATTTGAGGATAAACTTTTCTGTCAATAATTCCATCAGCTTCTAATTCTCGTAATTGTTGAGTTAAAATTTTTTGGGTAATGCCGCTTAAGGCTTTTTGCAGTTCTCCAAACCGCTTAACCCCGTCAAATAATTCTCGCAAAATTAAAATTTTCCAGCGACCACTAAGGGCCTGTAGCGTTTTTTCGGCGGGACAAGATGTTTTAGGGGGAAATTTAGGAGCGGCTGTCATAGTATCCTCTGGGTAACTAACTGACTAAAAAGTGCGTACTTCCCATTCTAAAAGAAATTGTTTAAAGTAAAAACAAACAGAGAATTAATCGAAAGGGAAAAAACATGATTACTATTCGTAGCTCCGAAAAAAGAGGATATGCCGATTATCGATGGTTAAAAAGTTACCATACCTTTTCTTTTGCCAACTATTACGACCCAGATTACATGGGGTTTAGAAGTTTACGAGTCATTAATGAAGACCGGGTGATAGGGGGTGCCGGCTTTGACACTCACGGACATCGAGATATGGAAATCCTGACTTATGTTCTAGAGGGAGAATTAGAACATAAAGATAGCATGGGAAATGGTTCCATCATTAGACCTGGAGAAGTTCAGCGCATGAGCGCAGGCACAGGAATTTTACATAGTGAATATAATCATTCTAAAAGCACTCCTGTGCATTTTTTCCAAATTTGGATTATTCCCCGTGAAAAAGGCTTACCCCCCAGTTATGAACAGAAAAAAATTGACTTAGACAAAACACCAGGAGAATTACAACTCATTGCCGCACCAGATAGCAGTAAAGGAGTTATCACGATTCATCAAGATGTACAATTATATGCCGCCAAACTCCTCAAAAACCAAGATCTAACCTATAGAGTGCCCTTAGAGCGTCATCTGTGGCTTCAAGTGGCTAAAGGAGAAATTGATCTTAATGGTATGATCTTACATACCGGTGATGGAGCAGCTATCAGCGAAGAAACAAAGTTAACAATCAAGGCTCAAACTGAAGCAGAAATCCTCGTATTTGACCTCGCTTAACCCCCCAAAAGCCTCTAATCATGATCAAAATCTTTATCGTTCAAGCTCATCCAAAACCTTAAAACTTTAGTGGAGTTTTAACTCGTTTTGCTAAAGATACCCTAACCCGCCTGAAAATCCCTTAACATTACTTGTATTTTTGGCAAATTGACCCGGTGAAAAAATCCAGACTTAACGTAAAAACTCGTTTACAAACAACCAAACGCAAAAGCAATTTAAACCTTATCCTGTTATCCACGACAGGAATTTTATCTATTAGCCTAATATTTTACGGAATTTATTATATGCCTTGGCATTGGCAACTTTTTCTTAGATGGTTAGTGCGGGGGCCAGATGTCAGTTCTATTCCCGAAAGACTCTATCCAGAGTTAAATATTTTGTGCTACAGTGCCGATAAAAAGGGGAGAGTTAATGGCTATAAAGGTAGTAAAGAAATTGCTTATGCACTAGGAAATTTTGATTGTGAACGCTCTCCTGATGGACAATACTGGATTATTCAAGATACCTATTCTTTCGCGGTTCCAGGTGAAGCCGGTCCCGGCAGTCCACTAGCGATTTTCCTGGTATCAATGGTAGGAACCAACTACTCTTATCAAATACAAGGGATTGTCCCCATTTTGCCTCAATAAATCAAGAAGTCTATGGGAGATGTCCCTGTCTTTCACAGTGAAATTTATGAGTGGTCCATTCTTGCATATTGACATCAGCTAAAGGGGTGGTATGAAAGCAAGGTGGATGAATAACTTGACTCAAAACTGCCCAGATTAAACTGCGGGTAATATCCAAAACAGTTTTCAGATCATTTTCATTGTTGCCGGGAATTCCTTTTTCTTTCACTAAATCCATCTCCACAGCGATTCCCTGCGCTCCCAAATGAATTTGAGCTAACCACTTAGCACGCGGCAGATGGGAAGGGGAAGTAATCACTTTAACTTTATGAACTCCCCAATGCCGTAGAATGGGCACACTATAAAAAAAGTTCCCAAAAGTTGAATTAGCACATTTTTCTAAGATTACTTTATTGGATTGAGCCATATTTCGTTTAAAAAGTAACCAAATACAAGGATCTTTTGACCCAGTAGAGATAATCACAGGAATATTTGAATGCAGATGAGTGAGTCGAGCGGCATAAATTTCTCGTTGAATACTACCGCCGAGAACTAAAATACCATCTACCGGAGCCGACGAATTGAGAGGAAGTCTAACGGCTACATTAAAAAGTAAACTAATCACCATCAAGGCGATCCCAGCTATTAAAGCCAGTTTAAAAAATCTTTGTCGTTTTTTTTGAGCCAAACGACCAGTTAAATCAATTTTACGACGTTTCACCTTTCAACTCATTTAAAGAAATTACGATTTGTTAACAACCGACCACCAGCACAATACTTTCTTCTGATTTTAATTTAACTAATCGATCGCCTACACCATCTTTTCCCCAGATGCCCACTGATTCAGCAGACAGAATTAATCGTCGTTGTTGATTAGTTATTAAGGCAACTTTGCCGGAGGGTTGGTTTAAGACTATGCCGGCTAAATTATCCGTCTTGGTACTAAATTGTAGAGCCGTTGTGCCAATTTCTCCTAATTTGGTTATCCGTAAACTATTGACCGGTAAACGTTTTGCATATCCTAACTGAGTAATAAGCACTAAATAATCTTGCGCTTTTGTGGTGACACATCCAGCCAAATGTTCTCCATAGCGTAATCGTAAAGCTTGATTTCCTTGAGCATTACGCCCCATAAGACTGAGCAGTTCATCACTGATTTTAAAGCGCAGTATCCGTCCTCCTGTCGTAGCGATAGCGATTTCCTCGTCAACAGAACTTAAACAGACATAACTGAGTTCATCGGCATCTTTAAATTTAATCAGTGCTAATCCCCGATTTCCCAATTGATTCAACTCCGATAGCGGTAGGCGTTTAATTCGTCCTTGTTGACTCAATAAAATTAACTCATGGGTATTTTTTTCTTCAGGTAAAAAAAAGTAACCGACCACTTTTTCAGCTTTTTTTTGGGCAGCATTGGGTAAAAGACTCAACAAAGAACAAGCTTGACTATCTTTTGGGGGAATGTCCACCACTGAAATCGGATAAGCTTTTCCCTGATTAGTAATAACAATTAATAGCTCTTTTTGTGCAATCGCTTGCCGATAAATCGGAAAATCTTCCTCTTGCTTGAGTGAAGCAATAGAGTCAGTCGCCTGTACAGACGACTGCCAATAGATGTAACCTTGATAAGTAATGGTTAACAGGGCATCAGCCGGGGGAGTTTGAGGGGTAAAAAGCGTAAAGGAAGAATTTTGCCCCGATTGCTGAGCTTTTGGGGTGGCATTTTTCGGGGAGTCACTCGCTTTTTTAGCCGCGTTTTCCGTCTTGATGGGTTCATCGGTAACGGTGGGTAAAACCACTCGTTTTTTGCCTGGCGGCAGGGAATCTAGGATCTCAGGAGAAGACGAGGAAGGGGTTGAAAGGCAAGAGCGAATCCGAGTGCGACGTGGGTTAGCAAATTTCCGTTTAAGAGAGCGCAACTCTTTTTTAAGGGATTTCATCAGTTCATTGCGGTCATTTAATAAAGTTTGTAACTGATTAATCCGTTGTTCTAACTCTTGATACTCGGTGTCTAATTTTTGTTGTTCTAAACCCGTCAGACGACGCATAGGCATCGACAAAATCGAATCAGATTGTTCTTCAGAGAGATTAAACGCTTCGCTAAATCGTTGTTTAGCGGTAGTACCATCCGGAGAATTCCTGAGAATATCAATCACCCTGTCTAAATTTCTTAAAGCGATTAATAACCCAGAGAGCAAATGTAGCCGATGTTGGGCCTGAGCTAATTCATGGGAATATTGACGAATGAGGGTCTGTTCTCGAAACTTTAAGAACTCTTCTAATAGCTGTCGTAAAGATAGCTGACAAGGTTTATTCTCCACCAAGGCTAAGAGAATGGTGCCGAAATTAGTTTGTAGAGCCGTCTGTCTGTAAAGATTGTCTAAAATCTTTTGGGAATCAGTTTCTCGTTTAAGTTCGATCACCACCCGCATACCCAGGCGATCACTTTCATCACGGATATCGGCTATCCCCTCCAAACGGCCTTGATTAACCAACTCAGCCACTTTTTCAATCCAAGCTGACTTATTGACTTGATAGGGCAACTCAGTTACCACAATAGCCGTACGCTCTTTGGGTCGTCGCCCTTCTAAAGAAATCGTTTCTAGGTGAGTGACTCCGCGAATAGGAATAATCCCCTTGCTGGTACGATAGGCTTCGATAATTCCCTCAGTATCGATAATTTCTCCGCCGGTGGGAAAATCCGGACCCGGAATAATTTCCCACAATTGCCGGTCCTCAAGTTGAGGATGATCGATCAAAGCAATTAATCCATCGACAATCTCGCCCAAATTATGAGGGGGAATATTCGTGGCCATACCCACAGCGATCCCCGAACAGCCATTGAGTAATAATAGGGGCAACTGAGCCGGTAAGACGACGGGTTCTTGTTGGGAATTATCAAAATTGCTGGTAAAGTCTACAATCGCTTCACTAATATTGCCCAAAATCGCTTCGTGAGCAATGGGAGCTAGACGAGTTTCTGTGTAACGCATGGCGGCCGGCGGGTCATTATCCACACTGCCAAAATTCCCATGTCCAGCTAAGAGAGGGTAACGGGTAGAAAAGTCTTGTACCATCCTCACCAAAGCATCGTAAACAGCTTGATCGCCGTGAGGGTGATATTTTCCCAGTACGTCTCCCACTACCCGGGCGCATTTACGGTAAGGGCGATCAGGGGTTAACCCGAGTTCATACATCGCGTATAAAATCCGACGATGCACAGGTTTAAGTCCATCGCGCACGTCAGGTAATGCTCGTCCCACAATCACGCTCATGGCATATTCAAGATATGATCGTTCCATTTCCTGATGAAGTGCTGTGGGAATAATTTGACCAGTCGCTAACAAATCTAGCTGTCTTGCCATGAGTCTTTACTTTCCTAGTTTAATTGCGTCAATAAAGGAGATCATTTGTCCCCTACTTTAACCATACCCTCGTTTAGCCAGAAAGGTTTTAGGTGTTAGGTTGATGGGGTGAAAAATCTTGCTCATAATCTCAAGATACTTGATTTTTCTCTTTTTCTGGCTTATAAATAATTCTGTTTCCTGACCATCCACTCGTAGATTTTTAGATGACAACCGTTTTGATTGTAGAAGATGATCCGATCAATTTTCGGGTATTTGCCAAAATACTCACTAAGCGCGGCGGCTTAGAAATTAAAGGCAGCGAAGATGTTGAAGAAATTATGCGGATCGCCCAAGCCAGAGAAGCCGATATTATTTTAATGGATGTTTCTCTGTCCCACAGTATTTACCAAGGTAAAGCAGTGGATGGGATAAAAATTACTCAGATGCTTAAGTCAGACCCGACAACCGCCCATCTCCCCATAATTTTAGTGACAGCCCATGCGATGGAGGGTGATCGGGAGTATTTTCTGACTCAAAGTGGTGCTGATGGCTATATTTCCAAGCCCGTCATTGATCACCAACAGTTTATTAATCAGATTTTAGAAACCATTGCTAAAAGCCAAAACAACCCTTAAGCTGTGGGGGTTTATTGCTGACTATCCGACGAGGCTGCTTGAAGACGAGCGATCACCGCTTGCATTTGCGGGGTTTGTAAGAGCGTTTTCGTCGCACTTAGCAAACGTTCACCCCAGAGGTTTTCTTGCAGGAATTTTAAATCAGCATAACGACTATCAAGAGTTAGGGCGGCTTCTGCCATTTTTAGCCCTTCTTGTTGTCGTCCTTGGGCATAAGTAGCAACGGCAAGGGCTAATTGGGGTTCGGCTTGTTCCTTATCAATTGCCACTGCTGCTTGCCACTGTTTTATGGCTCCTGCGAGATCTCCCTGTTCATATTTGATTAGCCCCATATTGTTAATGGCCGGCCAAAACTTTTTGTCGACCGAGACGGCTTTTTGATATGCCTCCACCGCTTTAGGATATTTTTGTAATTTATAATAAGAATTTCCTAAATCAAACAGGGCTGCCGGGTTATCTGGCTTCAGTTTTAAGCCTTTGTCGATCTGAGCAATGGCTGTTTGATAATCTCCTCTTTGAAAATAGGCACTTCCTAGGGTAAAGAAAATTCCGGCTTCTTTTGGCTCTAAGGCCAGTGCCCGATTGAGGGCATCAATGCCTGCGTCGAATTCCTCTTGTTGAATATAGAGGGTCCCTAAGATAAACCAGGTTTGAAAATGTCCGGGCGCTAATTGAGTGGACAATTTAGCTCGAGAAAGAGCGGCTTCCGGTTGCTGAAAACGCACCAGTTGAATAGCATCTTCTGCGAGTTCCAAGCCTTGCTGCTCGATTTTTTCGGAGTCGAGTTTGGGACTATAAGGTAATAAAGCTTGTGCGAAGGCTGGCACTCCTTGACCCCACAAACCTAGACAAACCAGTATAGTGAATAATCGCTGATGTTTGGGCACAGTTTTGTTGATGAAAAAGTCCTAAGTTTTTAGTGTATCTGTATTTTAACGATTCGTCATTTTGACAGAGACTTGGTTCGGGAGTCAAGAGCGTTAGTATATATGATGATGGCTCGGGTTTTTGCCGCCTGTCACAACCCTTCGTTATCAGGTGCATCGTTTAACGAGGGCTTGCAGCAAGGCGAACATCAGCCGCAGTTCCCCTTCATCGGGAAGGAGTCGTTCTCGCCCTTATAAAATTTCTATAAGTACGCGCCAACTTATAGCCTCTGTCACTCCTCTTTAAACTTCATTAACTATTGTCAAGACCTAACTCTTATTGATAAAAAAGACAGATATCATTATGCCTTCTCAAAATCCGAATTCAAGCAAGATTTATCATGTTGACGGCAATTCCTCTTCCTCCAACCCCATAGAGAATAATCGGACTCCGGTTGTTTCTTTAAACCCTGAAGGCGGCAAGATTTATCAGGTTGATAGCCAACAGATGACGACACCAGAGGAGAATCACCGCAGTTCTCTGGCTCCATTACAGATAGATATTCCAAGTAAATCCAATCGTTCTCTGATCTGGATTCTCGCGCTGATGGTTGGCGGGCTATTAGGTTTGGGGGTTTATATCTATAAAATTGTTGAAAATCCCCTGCCTAAAAATGAACTGGCTCAATTAACCGAAGTGGCTCAACGCGAAAACCTTTCGGTGAAAATCGAGGCCAGTGGTACAGTAGAACCCATTCAAAGTGTTAACATTAGCCCGAAAAATCCGGGGCGTATGATTAAATTATTAGTGGATCAAGGGATGCCGGTTAAGCAAGGGCAAGTTCTAGCTGTGATGGAAAACGCCGAGATAGCGGCTCAAGGCTATCAAGCTGAAGCTCGTGTTCAAGAAGCCTTGGCGAACCTCAAAGCAGCCGAAGTGAAAATTCCTGGAGAAATCGCTCAAGCCAAAGCGCGTTTAGGTCAAGCCCAAGCCCGTTTAGCGGAAAATCTCGCTAATTTACAACGCTCCCAACAGAGTATCCCTAAAGATATTGAACAAGCTCAACAACAACTGCAAGCCATCGAATCTCGCTTTCAATTGGCCGAATCTCGGGTTAGACGAAAACAGGCTTTAGTAACGCAAGGAGCCATTACTCAGGATGAATTTGATAGTGTCCTCAATGATTATTTTAATGCTCTAGCCAATCGTCGAGAAGCTCAACAACGTCTTCAACAATTTGAAAACACTGCACAACCTCAAATTAATCAACTACAACAAAATATTCAAGAGTCACAAGCCGCCGTCGCTGAGGCGAAAATTGCCCTAGAACAACGGCAAAGAACGGCAGATGCAGAAATCGCTCAGTTAAAAGCTCAGGTGAATGCGGCTCGGGGCCAACTCGAACAAATTAAAATTCAATATAACGATACGATTATTCGCGCTCCTTTTGATGGGATTGTTACCCAAAGATATGCCACAGAGGGAGCCTTTGTTACCCCCACGACTTCAGCCTCTAGTACCGCTTCTGCCACTTCTACCTCAATTTTGGCCATGGCTAGGGGATTAAAAGTGGTGGCAAAAGTTCCTGAAGTCGATTTAAGTTTTCTGCAACTCGGTCAACCGGCTACTATTGTTGCTGATGCTTATCCGGATACTCTCTTTAAAGGACAAGTGGTTCGCATTGCCCCAGAAGCGATCGTTGAGCAAAATGTAACATCTTTTGAAGTTACTGTGGCGTTACTCCCTGGTCAAAACCGACTTTTGTCTAAAATGAATGTAGATGTCACTTTTTACGGGAAACCGTTACAGGATGCTTTAGTGGTTCCTACGGTGGCTATTGTTACTCAAAAAGGCAAAACCGGTGTTTATGTTCCTGATCAAGATAAGAAACCTAAGTTTCAACCGGTAGATATTGGACTGGTGGTGGATGATAAAACGCAAATTTTGTCAGGATTAACCCCAGGACAGCCAGTATTTATTGATTTACCTGAAAAGCCAAAAAACGAAACTGAAGATAAGTAACTGGGAAATCCTATTCATGCAAAAAAGACGGACTGTAAACCATTGGGATTTGACTTTACCGATTATCAAAAAAGCTCAAGAAAACCTTTTATCTCCCCAAGAGTTTTATCGTCTTTGTCAGCAGGTTAAAGATTTGCAAGGAATTGATAATTTATATTTTCTCCTGGCGGATTTGTCGGCAAAAAAATCCCTTGTAAAAACGGAAGAAATTTGCATTTTTTTTGATTATTTAGCCGAAAAAATTCAACAATCCTACCCCGAAAAATTCCCTGTAAAATTTTACTTAGAAAAAATCTTACTCAAGTTTAAAAAAGGATATTTATCGACTTTTCAAGCTAGAATTAAAATTAATCAAAGGAGAAAATTATGCCGAGAAAGAGTAACTCAGCTATCTGTAGAAGTGGTAGGAGAAGGAATGATTGGGCGAGTGGCTAAAGTCAGGCTCAATGAGGGAGAAGACCTAGCGTTTAAAGTTTTTTTTGATTCATCGTTAGTTTGGCAGCATGGATTTTGGGGAGAAATTCCTGTGGCTCTGTATTTACAAGCTCATCAAGTGACTAAAAACCTACCCCGATTTAAGTGCGCGGCTCAGACTTGGGCAGTTTGGGAATGGATTTATCCTGAAACTACCCCGGATTCCCGCCCCGGTATTACTTATGAAGAATTTGCTAAACAACAGGGATTAACCGCTTTAAATTATTTAAACCGTAATAACTATAATCCTTATGACATCCGCCTAGATTTGGGCGGTATCCAGAAAGAATATTTAGGCAGACGGTGGCATGATTTTGTTAACAGTATAAGATTTTATCATCAAAAAATTCGCCGAGAAGGATTGTTATTTTTTAAAAATTATTTGACGATAAACAATATTTTCTATTTTAGTTTGAGATTAATATTTTTAATTTTTGTCAATCCCATCAAAGCCAAATTTAGAAAAGGATTTAGACCTGAATGGACATTCTTGAAAGCCTCAAAATAGCGACCTCTACTCTGTTAGCCAATAAAATGCGTACAGGCTTGACGATGCTAGGTATTATCATTGGCAATGCTTCTGTTGTGGCGATGATTGGATTAGGACAGGGCACTAAACAACTGGCTGTAAAACAGATTGAAAGTCTTGGCCCGACCACTTTATTTGTGGTACCGGGTTCGGGAAAAACTCGTCAGAGAACCATAGAATTACCCAAGACATTAGTCCTAGCTGATGCCATGGCCATTGAATCACAAGTTCCTACAGTAGCAGCAGTGGCTCCTGAATTGAATCAACGATTAATGGTTGCCTTTTCTAATAGAAATATGTCTACTCAAGTGGTGGGAACTACGCCAGAATATACATCAATTAGAAAGTTTGACGTACAAATGGGCCGCTTTATTAATGAAATTGATATACAGCGTAATAAGCGAGTGGCTGTCTTGGGGGTAGAAGCCCTTAAACGCTTGTTTAACAATCAATCTCCTCTAGGAAAACAGATCCAAATTAAGAATCTTAGTTTTGAGGTGATTGGTGTTCTCGAAGAAAAGGGATCGTCTTTTGGACAAAATAATGATGATGTTGTGGTTATTCCTTTAGCAACGATGGCCAATCAGTTGATCGGAAAAACTTCCCCCTATGGTATCGCTGTTACCTGGATTAATGTGGCGGCTAAAGATGAAGAAAGCCTGCGAGCCGCTAAGTTTCAAATAGAAAATTTACTTCGCTTACGCCATAAAATTATTGATGAAGATGATTTTGCGGTTCAGGCTCCTAAACAATTTTTAGAAATTTTTAATAATATTATGAATGCTCTGACGATTCTGTTGGCGGCTATTGCGGGAATTTCTTTGGTGGTGGGCGGCATAGGGGTGATGAATATTATGCTATTTTCTGTGACAGAAAGAACTCAGGAAATCGGCTTGAGAAAAGCAATTGGAGCTAGAGAGCAAGATATTTTATTTCAATTTTTAATCGAAGCCATTCTTGTCTCTTCTAGCGGCGGCATTGTGGGTATTCTTTTGGGGGTCGGAATAATCTATTTAGTGGGAGCATTTTCTCCTTTATCTCCTGTGGTTTCCCCGGTTGCTATTGTTATTTCTCTTGGGGTTTCTAGTGGCATTGGACTATTTTTTGGCGTTGTTCCTGCTCAAAGAGCGGCTAAACTTGATCCCATTGTTGCCCTTAGAAGTGCCTAAAAAGTCCATCGGTAAAAGGCTCACATTTAATAGATAAATCCTTGCTCTGACTCAGTTTTAATTTTCATTGAGAATTGTGAATTCAAAACAGGGGTTAAATTTTCTCTAACCAGTCGTAAATTCTATTTAATTCTTCCAGGGTAATTAGACCATACTGCCAGAGAATCATCGGTAATGGGCCTTGCTTTTGTTGAACAGAGCGTTCGGCGATGGCGATTGAATCAGTCGATAAAGCTAATTCATCTTGTAAAAAGCGCACAAATCGAGAATAGGTAGGATTGGACATGGCATTTTTCCATCTTTAAGGTTAGATTTCATTGTGTAGTCAGAGATATACTGTTTTGAGTGGCAACAAGCCAGTCTGTAGACTGTCTACTAGAGTAGAAGTCTGTTTTTCAGAGTGGAAGATAATTGAGAAATTTCTCTTTTTGAGATCGTGGCTTGAGTCGCAGCCTACACCCTAACTATTGGCTTCGCTGTAGAAGGGCGAGTGCTGATGATCTGCCGAGAAGTCTCACTCCTCTGTCTGTTACTGCTTTAGGAGGTTGTAATCGCTTTTTAACCCCCATTGACATCTCGAGTTTTGAATTATACCAAATTTTTGATCTTCTTCAACAGTTAGTTTGGGGATTGATCCCGTAAAATAAGCCTAAACTCCTAAGAATTTATTGCCTAGTTTTTGGCCATGATGATGAAGCTTATTTTGGCAGTAGTCCACTGACTAGCTGACCTCTTTGGTTTTTGCTCGTATGTTCTGAGCAGGTGATGCCTTAGTTAATCTGATTGCTACCACGATAGAGCAACTTTAGCAAAGGCATTTAACTCTTATGTATTATAGAAGAGTCAGGTTCGGCTAGAGCCGCTTATCATACCAAAAGTAGATTTAAATCTGTCTTTTGATATACTATACAGAATTTTGCCATTAAAGTTAAGCGGCAAAGGTTTTATTTTGTTAAGAGTTGTAGAATAATTCTTAATAAAATTTTCCCACCTAATTAAGGGGTATTTAAAAACTCTAGGCTAACAGTATCACCCGGTTTTAACCCGAGTTCGGCTGCCCCGTCCTGCTGGCAGTTCAATAACTTGGTTAATTAAAGTAGCAGGTCCATAAACTGGACAGGGATCAGTCTTACAAGGAGGTACATTAGCGTAAATCGCTTGAATAGTCCCATTCTTTAAAAAAATCATATCTAAAGAAATACTCATATTTTTCATCCAAAAACTCGCATAACGGTCTTCAGAAAAGGGAAATAACATACCCCGATTTTTAGGAAGATCTGTTCTATACATTAATCCTAAAGCCTGTTGTTCTGGGGTGGCTGCAACTTCTAATTCAATGGTTTCACCCCGCATAATTGCCTTAGCAGTAATTGGTAGCATTTGTCCGGCAGAAGCATTAGATTGGGATCTCGAAGTTGTTCCCGTAGGCGGCATTAATTTTGATGAAGGGGTTGCTAGTGACTCTACTGATGGTGTAGAAGAACAACTGAACAACATCACGCCTAACAAGGCTATTAAAATCAGTTTTTGATTAACGATCATATTTTGTCAATTAAGTATTTTAGGTTTCCCGTAAAACATAGCCAACACCTCGAACCGTATGGATTAAACGTTTTTGACCTTCATTTTCCATTTTCAGCCGTAGATAACGGACATAGACTTCAATCACATTCGACTCTCCACTAAAATCAAAACCCCAGACATTTTCTAGGATTTGTTCTCGCGTCAGCACTTCCCGAGGATGAGACATCAAATATTTTAGCAATTCAAATTCTTTCATGGTCAAATCAATTTCTTTATCATTGATCAAAAGACGACGAGTAGCCAGATCTAGCACCACATCGGCGAAACGAAGTTGCTCTTTAACAGTGGATGTGGGTTGTAAATAGAAGTTTACTCTTTCTCGAAAGGCATCGGATTGATAAGACTTCAATAAATAATCATCCGCTCCCGCCTCTAAACAAGCGATGCGTTCTTCTACTGTTTCTTGATCCACCAGCATCAACAATAAAACCTGACTCCCCATTTTACGCAACTGACGACAGAATTTAACGCCGGCTTCTCCTGTACGTTTGCGATCTAAAACGATCATTGCTGGCTGCAACATTTCAAATTCTGAACGAGCCGTTTTAACATCGGCTACAACCACAGGGTGATAACCAGCTTGTTTTAAATCTAGAATAGCCCGTTGATTGAACGTTTCGTCGGTTTGAACAAATAATATACAAGGGGTTATGATAGAGGACATATTAGAAAACTATATTAAATTATTTTATATATAGCAGAAATTAGTAGTCAGGAGTCAGATAGGTTTGAGTTCGCGGCTGGCGTTTAATTAGCTGTAAGTTTTTTTAATTGTTGGTAATTCAATTTTCCCTGCTGATTACGAGGTAAACTTTTGACGGTGATCCACTGTTTCGGGATTTTATATTTACTAATTTTTTTTCCCAAAGCATTTTGAAGGGTTTCTGCGGAAATTTCGGCTGATAATGGCACATAAATTGCCGTCACTCTTTCTCCCCAATGAGGATCAGCTAAACCGATCACTGCCACATCTTTGACTAACCCAGTTTCTAAAAGTGCGGCTTCCACTTCGGACGGATAAACATTTTCTCCGCCGGTGATGATTTTTTGACTATTTCTTCCCAAAATATATAAATAGTTTTGGTTGTCAAATCTGCCCAGATCATCAGGATAAAAAAACTCATCTTGAAAAGATGCTTCAGCATAATATCCTAAAAAAAGTGACTCGGCTTTAATAGCAATTGTTCCCTCCTTTTGAGCCGATAAAGTCACCTGGGCATGAGGTAACACTTGACCACTGCTGTTATTTCCTTTGAGAAACTCTTCGGGTTTGAGGCTGACAACTTGTGAGGCTGTTTCGGTCATTCCGTAAGTAGGTGCTAATCTAATCTCAAATTTTCTGGCTTTTTCCAGTAAAGATGTCCAAGCCGCCGCCCCTCCCAATAGTACCGTAGAAAATTGAGATAACCAAAGGGGATTAGAGTCTAATAAAAATTGGAGTTGAGTAGGCACTAATGAAATAAAATAGTCTTGGCGATTGGCGGGTAACTCAGCTATCTGTTGTTTGAGGGTTTGATAAGAAAAAATATTGAAGTGACCTTCGGTCAAAAAAGAGCGTAAGAACTGCATTAGTCCACTTACATGATAAAGCGGCAAAATGCAAAAAGAGTTAATAAATTCCACCCCAAAATACTGATAAAATCCTTTTACGGAAGCGGTGAGAGTTTGCCAAGTATGAATAGCAAAGCGAATTTTGCCAGATGATCCCCCTGTGGGAATCATGATAGTATTTTGAAGAGATTGTCCTGAGATGAACCCCATAGCGGCAGGGGGGTTTTGCTTTTCCCGAGAACACTGTGAAATCGAATTTATTTCAGTTAATTTATCTTTATGGCTGGAGATGATTAAAGCCGGTTGAACCCATTCTAAAATTTGCTCGCATTCGTTTTGTTGCCAATGCGGGTTGCCCAGAAAAATAGGACACTTGGCGGCTACGGCGGCTAAAAAAGCGGTGAGAAAATTTAGAGGCTTTTCCTCAATTAAAAATATATTAGCCGGCTTTTCGGTTAAAAATTTTTGATAGTAGTTTTCGGTAAGAGTATAAAATTTATGGCTATCATATCCGATGAGCCACTCTTGTTGACAACGCTGTTTAAGATAACTTAAAAGTCCTTCTTCAGAGACATTAATCACTGATACTGATCCTCGATGAGCTATGATCTACTTTAAACCGGCTTGTTTTTTTATTTTAGTTTGAATGAAGCTGATCTGAACAAGTTTTTTGATGTGGCGCTCCCGACAAGGCAGCCTGTTGCAGAGGTTCTCTCTATTGTAGCCACTGCCGTGCAAAGAGCGCAAAGAAGAACGCTAAGATAAGAATTGTATTGATTTTAAAGCTGAACTGATAACCATAAATAGTCAGGTGCTATTCGGGCATTAACTTGAACTAAAGATAATAAAGCGTCTATTTTTTCGGCATTTAATCCTAGTGCTTGATGGTTGGCTCGGAGTCTTTCATCTCCTTTAATTTGAAAGAAAAGTTGCTGAATTTTAGCTCCATTAATTTCTGCTAAAAATTCATTAATTTTGCTGACGAGTTGAGCTTTAAAAAAATGTTCAAATCCAAATTCTACTAATTTTTTATACCACTTACCTCGTTGGCCGGTAATCTTCAACTCTGTTAGTTGTACTTTAAGGGTTTCATCAATAACGCTGGTTGAGAGTGCGGCTATTCCTACAGCCGTCAGTGAAATCCAGGGAGTATAATATTTTTTGCCGGTGAAGGGATTGATAAAAAGATATTGCCTAAACTTTCCTTTAGCTGTGCCATTAATCAACAATCCTCCTTCTTGAAATGAGGGTTCAAGGTCAAGATTGATGATTTGTAATTCGCTTTTTTTTTCATTTTCATCGGCAATTTTTTTGAGTTCAGTATTGAGGGGTTGTAAAAAGCAAAAGGCGGGAATACCAATCTCAAATATTTCTCCTTGTTGATCAATATTAATGGGAAATTGATCGATATTGCTCAAACATTCTGGGGGAATTTGCAGTCCGGAAGAGGTTTTTAAAACGTCAGTAACCTCTTTTTCAAGTTCTTCAATTACAGGCGAGTAGGGTTCAATGACTGAATCATTGGATTGACTAATTAGAGAGTTAGCTGTTTCTAGCTTTTTGTCTTCAGTTTCCACAAGTTCGGGAGATTCAAGGGCACAAGCTAGACACACCGAGGAGTTACCCCCTTGTTGAAGGCATTTTGCTAGTTCTGTTTCAATGGTTTTTTGATTGAATGAGTGGGGATCATAAGAAACGATGATCGAAGCAGTGGCGGGGCTAATCCGTACATCCCTGACTGCATTAAGAGACTTGATTGACTGTTGCAATTGCTCCCTATAGCCGCTATCTATTTTTAAACGAGGATATTTGAGCCGAATTCGTCCTGCAATCGCATGAATAACTTGATAATCCAGTTTGGCGATTTGATCTTGCATAATAACAAGCAGTGGGATTATAGGAATGTTTCTCAATCTATTGCTGATAGTAACGAGGTGGCAGGTCTTTCGCCTTTACTCAATGGTATATTTATCCTGTTGCTAGATCTATCTAAAGGTTAAAATTGATTTTCATGGTTAAGATTTATAACTATATTTGAAGAAATAAAAATTAGAGGTTACAGTGAAAATAACGATTAACCTGAGAGCCTTTATTGATCTGAAAAATACATGAAACGCTTCGTCCGTAAAAAACGCTCTCAACTGCTCTCTCATGCCTCTATATCCACTCCTTTAACGGGATCTCGTCGAGTGAGTAAAGAGGTAACTTCTCTACAGCCTAAAATCCAACTTGCCAAGCATTTAAGCCATAACCTAGCCAATATTTCTATTGTTAATCATTCTTCGCCCTCAGTCCAGCGTCAAGAAAACCAAGAGCAATTTGATTTAACTTATGGGACTTCATTGAGTGATCCAAAGCATCAAGGAAAAGAGTTAACCACTCCTAAAACGGTAAAAATTAATTATGATCAAGATTCTGAAGCCAAAAAGAGTTTTATAAGTGTGAAAGAGACGCGCTCTCTAGACCAAAATTTTGGCTTGATTCGAGGAAAAACCCCTAAATTTGAATCTCCCGAGGGACAAGTCCAAGGAATTATTGAATCTCCTAGTGAAGTGGTGGTCTTAGAAATTCAATCCCAGACGCTACAGACAACTTTTCAAGGGCAAACCCAACAGAAACAACGCTCATTCGCTCACGTGATCACCTATGAAGGAAAGGAATTTTGGGTAGATAAAAAACATATTACCCTACTCAGTTCACGAATTATCGAAAATGACTTGGTGGTAGGTAATCGCTTAGATAATCTTAAAAAAGACCCTCAAAAATACGGTCAAGTTTTAGCCGCACTAGAAAAGGCTTACGGGCTAAAAGTCAAAAATTTACTAGCAAATAAAAGCTTTACGGGCAATCAGTTAGAACTGATTCATAAAGCCCAAGAATTTCTCTTGAATTTTGAGAAACCCCAAGAGCCGAAGTTAGAAATTTCTAAAGAAGCGAGAGAAAACGGCGAAACAAAATTAAATGAAGATTTAATCAAAAGATTAGATTTATTTTACAAATTTTTATTTCAAGAAAGATTAATTACGGGAGCGCCCATTGGCGGCTATGGGGCGAGGTCTTCGAAAATAGCTCATTACAATGCTATGCGCTGGACTCTTGCGCCTAAAAGTGGGGCACTCGATTCAGCCGCCTCTCGCTTAAAATTTGCCCGTCAACTGATAGAAATTAATGGTCGAGATGATGATGGGAATCAGTGGGCAAATTCCAGTCAAGTACAACGCCTTAAAATGGCTCTACAACAAGTGGATGCTAAGGCGCAAGAGCAAGAGATCTCATCAGTAATTACAGAAATTCGCAACTCTATCAGACTCGCCACTGCTATTTGTGCTGAAGGATATGCTAAAAATGACTCTCGAAGAAAACCTAATATTCGCCCTGGCGGCATTAGTAATCATTGTGGTGGAGAAGCTTATGATGTGACTTTTCCCTTTGTTTTTAACTATTTCGATCCGATTATTGATGCGCTGGCTCTTATTTTTGGCTTACATCGACCCGTAAAAGATTATGCAAAAAGTCCGGAATATTGGCACTATGAACGATCTGGTATTATTTTAGATGAACGCTCAGACCCAGAAGAATTAATCGAAAAACCGGGTAATCAACAAGAAATTGATTAGTCATTAGTCATTAGTCATTGGTCATTAGTCAGAGCGTCATTCCCTCTAAATTGGCAAATGTAAAGTAAAACAGCTTCCCTGTCCTTCTTGAGAAACAAGAGTAATATCGCCACCATGAAGTTGAGCTAATTGGCGCGATAATGCTAAACCAAGTCCTGTTCCTTTATGTTTACGACTGAGATGATTTTTGATTTGTTGAAAAGGTTGGAAAAGTTTATTTTGATCTTCGGTTTTGATGCCAATACCTGTATCAATCACAGAAAAGTCTAGATAATCTTGCTTGCGTTCCACTTTAAGGGTAACTGAACCTTTTTCAGTAAATTTAATCGCATTGGTGAGTAAATTGACTAAAATTTGCTTGATTCGTCGTTGATCCGCTTTGCAGAAATCCACATCAGGAGCGATATCCAATTTGAGCGTTAGTTGTGATGCAACTGCCCGGACTTCTACCATAGCTAAAGCGGCTAAACAGACATCTTCTACTGCCATGGCCTCTAGAACAATTTCTTCTCGTTGAGCGGAGATTTTAGAAAGGTCCAAAAAATCATTGACCAGAGATAACATATATTGTCCCGAAGACACAATCACATCTACATATTGACTCTGTTTTGCATTGAGAGAACCATAGATTTGTTCGTGCAGAATTTGGGAAAAGCTAAGAATACCGGTCAAGGGACTTCGCAATTCATGAATAGTATGATCTAAAAATTCGCTGGTTTTCTTTTTGGCAAATTCTAGTTGCTGCTTTTGAGCTTCAAGTTTTTCGATTTGTTGAGTAAGCCACTGATCTTGATATTGCAGATGATGTATAGCGAGTGCGGTTTGTTGAGCAATGTCACTGAGGGTTTCTAATTCTTCTCGCGTCCATGATAGTGTTGTTTGGATAGATTGTAAAACTAATACCCCAAAAAACTTTTCTCGAATGTGAACAGGTACACTAACTAAGACTCCAGGCTGAACGGATCGGGTTTCTAAATTGAGAAATGTGGCTTGCACGGTGGGCATAGTTTGCCAATGGTTAGAATAATTATCTAGCTCTTTTTTACAAGAATTATCTAATAACGCTATCCACTCATCAAGCGCGATTTTTTTCGACTGTAAAGAAAAATTTGTCGGGTTAATTGTCCACTCTTGCTCTACTTTAAGCTCATTGGCTTCTAAACTCAATAATAAAACTTGCTCTACCTGATAGCTTTGTCCCACTAGCTTGAGAAGATCTTTTAAAATTATTTCTGGGTCTTGTTGAGAGTTCAGTTTTTCATTGATTTGCTTGATTAACTGTTGTTGCAATGATTGATGCTGGTATTGCTGAATGTAATAAATACTTAAAGCGCATTGATGAGCCAAATGTCGAATGATCGTAAATTCTTTTTCTGTCCATTGATGCTCATCCTGTTGATGAACTAGACAAAGTTCTCCTAAATAAGACTGTTGATAGTATAAGGGGATGATCAGTAATGAAGAGACTTGAGCTTGTTCAGCTAAGGTTGTTAGACTTAAAGGACAATCGGCTGTTGGTGTCCAGCTAATGAATTTTCGTTGTAGGAGATATGATTGATTTTTTTCAATCAACTGACAAGATAGTTTTAATAAACTGTTTAAATGAGGGTTATTATGGTTACCATAGCCAATTTTTCCTTTTTTTTCAGCATTCATCAATAGCAGAAGACTTTGAGTTACACCAAAAACTTCCTGAAAAACTTCAGTTGTGCTTTGGAGAACATTAGTCATTTTGCTGGCTTCTCTTACTGATTTTAGAAGCAAGTTTGAATCCCTCTGAAATATTGGCTGCTGAATTTGAACCACTTTAATTTTTAAGCCTGTTTGAATTAAAAGCCTACACTTATAACTTATCTAATTCCGAGCAAGATGAAAAGAGCTTGAAGCACCACTCCCACAGAATTAAAATTGGCGACGGGAAAAAATTATAATAGCGATGCCCAGTAATATTGCGGTATAAAGGATTGCATAGAGGGCATCACTTAATAATAGCGATCCATTGGGCCAAATTCCATAAGCCACTTCATTTCTTAAGTTTAATCGTTCTAAATCTGGCAAAATTAGATATAGGTTGCGGGTAAGGGCTTCAAGATTCGTATTTTTACTAATTTGGCCGAGTTTTAGCAAATCTGTACTCAGATGACCCATTAAATAAATTCCTAAACTTAAGAGAGTCGCTAGGATGGAACTGGTAAATACCCCAAAAGCGATCGCTACTGCTGTTAGTAAAGCCAATTCTAAAAGTAGATAGAGTTGAGAAAGTAGCAGCAGTCCTGGAGAATAGTTAATCTTAGAGCCATAGAGTAGTAGCAAAAAAATCCCACTCATCACTGTGAGCATCACCGCTAAAACAGCACATAAACCCAGGTGTTTACCAATAATAAATTCTGTGCGGCTTATGGGTTTAGGAATCAGCACTAGAACCGTTCGTTTTTCTATTTCCTTATTGATCAGTCCTGTGCCTACAAAAATTGCTACAATTGCCCCTAAAATTCCCATAATTCCTAGTCCCAAATCTAGAAAAATTTTTTCATGAGTTCCTAGAGAAATATTGGGGAGTAATTTGAGGGCAAACAGTAAAATCAGAGCGAAAAAACCGATAAAGTATAAGATCCGATCTCGGATGACTTCTCGAAATCCATTGGCAGCG
This sequence comes from Gloeothece verrucosa PCC 7822, assembly GCF_000147335.1. Lineage (NCBI taxonomy): Bacteria > Bacillati > Cyanobacteriota > Cyanophyceae > Chroococcales > Aphanothecaceae > Gloeothece > Gloeothece verrucosa. The sequence continues at coordinate 5,019,578 of NC_014501.1, read as the reverse complement.
ATTGCCCAAATTCTGGCTAAACTCATAGAGATCTAGCAAAGTTGTTACTAAAGGCAAAGTGCTTACTTTCCTTTAAGTATAAGTTAATTTAAGAGAACATAAGGGGTACCAGTTACAAAATATAACTTTAACTAGGGGTTTACCGCACAGAAGTGATTGACGATGCCTGATTTATGTATTTTCGTCTATTTACATCTGTTGATTTGGCTTTAAGTACCTGGACATCAATAATACTCACGCAAGGGAGAGCGAAATGTTTTACGTCTGAAACCCTTGTCAGAGTGCAAGAGTGCATGAGTGCTATAACTACTCTTGTCCAGATACTTAGCTGTTAAGCGTTGATAATTTTAGGCAAAAAGCCGGTCTTCCCAAAAATCTTCACAGCCAACCTGTTTAACTTCTTTTAAGCCTAAACTTTCTAAATACATAATCCAAGCTTCCGGCGAATCTTCTTCAAGAGGTAACAAGCCCAATGCCCTGGCCACATCAGCTATCCAGGGAAGCGTATGAATTCGATAGCCTTGCCAATTAGTATCTACACAGAGCCAATCTGGAACTTGACGTTCATTTAATGTCGAGGATTGTTTATAATTGGCTCTAAAACAATAAATGTTTCCTTTTTTTGTCATTGTTGATCCTAACTGTAATTACCTTCTCTAGATGTAGAGAGGAAGCGATAATATCATCATACTCGGCTATCCCATACCCAAAATTTAGATGAGGGGGGCAGCCATACAATAATAATTAACGCCATTCCTTTAAGGGCAGCGATCTTTAAGAAATTTTTTCGATTTTACTGGGGTTTGTCTAGGTTTCATCAAATTGGGAACCAATCTTGTTCTATTTGTTCTACGCTATAAGGGCAATCATCCGGAAAGTCCCAGTCTAAAAGACCTGTCTCATTGCTGGCTTGTGCCCTAGCACGACGATACATTTTATCAAGCTCTTGCCAATACCTGACTCAACTCGGAGCATCTTCTAGATACTTTTTTAAATGATTTCTTTCCCGTTTAATGATTATCTGCCAAGAACTGGAAGGCTTTTCGGGTTGATACTCCCATTTGAGTAAATGTTGAATAATAAGTTCAATTGAACTCATAAAGCGGTCCCGTTCTCGCTTTCCCAAGTCTAATATTTCCTCGATAATATTTTCTAAGTCTAATTCACTGTAGCGACCTGAACGGAGTAATGCGGCTTGTTGCTCAGACCAAACTAAGATGTCTTTTTGGTAAAGACTGCTAGAATTATTGCTCATTTTCCTGCAAGCCACTGAGCTATTATAGAGGTTTTTGGGCGAATTTGCTCTATGAGTTAAAATCTGCCTCGTCTATTCAGTTTGATTCCTAAAATTTGCCCCTATAAGCTGGTATTTTTCCCCGAGCTTATAGGGAACAAAAATTAATGAGAGGTTACATCTAAACCGATGGGACATTCGACTTTAGTGCCGCCTAATCCACAGTATCCATTAGGATTTTTAGCTAGATACTGTTGGTGATAAGATTCAGCGTAATAAAAGTCCGGCGCGTCCAGAATTTCGCTAGTAATTTGACCATACTTAGCCTTACTTAAAGCTTTTTGATACATATCCCGCGTCGACTCGGCTAATTTTTTTTGTTCTTCAGAAAATACATAAATTCCTGAACGGTATTGTGTCCCTACATCATTACCTTGCCGCATTCCTTGGGTAGGGTCATGACTTTCCCAAAAGACTTTTAACAGCGTTTCGTAACTGATGATTTTAGGGTCATAAACCACTAAAACTACCTCATTGTGTCCGGTTAAGCCGCTACAGACTTCTTCATAAGTTGGATTAGGAGTATAACCGCCAGCATAACCTACCGCAGTGCTATAGACTCCCTCTAACTGCCAAAATTTGCGTTCTGCGCCCCAGAAACATCCTAACCCAAAGATCGCCATTTCCATTCCTTCGGGAAACGGGGGTTTAAGGGGATGTCCATTAACATAATGGGCCGCCGGAACCGGCATTTCTTGTTTGCGTCCGGGTAAGGCTTCTTCTTTGGTCGGTAAACTTACTTTTTTCTTAAATCCGAATAAAACCATAGTCTGATCGTCCTCTAAATAAATCTCTTGCTAAACATTGTCTAAGATGACTAAGTTACAATGCAACCAGAGCTAGTTTTAAGTCCAGATGCTTGACAGTATACAAACCCAACTTTATTTTCTAGAACAATTTGCTAACCGTGTTGTTTCTGGCCAACTATCCCATCTTAGCTTGTTAAGCGTGGGAGTGATTTTTCTGGCCGGCTTAGTAACCAGCTTAACTCCCTGTATGTTATCGATGTTACCCATTACCATCGCTTACATCGGCACTTACCAGGATAAAGGACGACTACAGTCCACTATACAGTCGGTTTGGTTTTGTCTCGGGTTAGCCACGACTTTAGCCGCTTTGGGCATTTTTGCCGCTTCCCTTGGGCGAGTTTATGGACAAATTGGGATCGGATTGCCGATTTTTGTGAGTTTAATCGCTATTGTCATGGGATTAAACCTATTAGAGGTGATTTCTTTACCTTTTCCCTCTATCGGCGCTACTGACTGGATTAAAGACGATTTTCCGTCCGGGTTACGTTCTTATCTTTTAGGCTTAACTTTTGGCTTGGTGGCTTCTCCCTGTAGCACACCTGTATTGGCTACCTTACTCGCTTGGGTCGTCTCTACTCAAGATTTAATTTTGGGTGCAGGGCTGTTATTATCCTATACGGCTGGCTATGTGGTTCCCTTGATGATTGCCGGCAGCTTTACGGCTTCTCTTAAGCGGTTATTGGAGATGCGGCGCTGGTCAGGCTGGATTAATCCCGTTAGCGGCGTTTTATTGCTCAGTTTTGGGGTAATTTCTCTGTTATCTCGTCTCTCTATAGGTTAGGAGGGAACAGGCAACAGGCAACAGGGGAGGGAGAATCAGTTGATGAGGGTTTTTATTAATTTTTTGTGTAATTCATATAAGTTTTAAGGTTAATAAGTTAAGCCGGTAGTATAATAGTGAAGCAATGTTTTTTTGAATAACAGCTATTATTTTAGTCTGCAAATGACCTTAACAGAATCTTCTCAATCCTTAGATGAATTATTAAAACCTCGCCGTTTATTCCGTCGCCTAATTGCCGTTATTGCTGATTTACGACTGGCTATCATTTTACTATTAAGCATTGCTCTATTTAGTATTAGTGGGACAGTCATAGAACAGGGAGAAAGCGTTGCTTTTTATCAACAAAATTATCCAGAAGATCCGGCTTTATTTGGCTTCCTCAGTTGGAAGTGGATTTTAATTTTAGGGCTGAATCACGTTTATAGTACCTGGTGGTTTTTATCGTTGCTGGTTCTATTTGGCAGCAGTTTAATCGCTTGTACTTTTACTCGTCAATTGCCGGCCTTGAAAGTGGCTCAACGTTGGAAGTTTTATCAAGAACCTCGTCAGTTCCAAAAATTAAGCTTAAGTACAGAATTAAAAACCGAGTCTTCGAGTTCTTTAATCGCTCAATTAGAAAAAAAAGGGTATAAAATCTATCAAGAAAATCAGGCTATATATGCCCGTAAAGGAATTATCGGCAAAATTGGCCCTATAGTTGTTCATGTGGCTATAATTGTGATTTTAGCCGGCTCAATTTGGGGAGCATTAAGCGGATTTTTAGCCCAAGAAATGGTTCCTAGTGGTGCAACCTTTGGCATTAAAAATATTATCGAAAAAGGTCTTGTCGCGGCTTCTCCCCTAACTAAAAACTGGTTGGTAAAAGTGAATCGTTTTTGGATTGATTATACTCCTGATGGAAAGGTAGATCAGTTTTATTCAGATCTTTCTGTCGTTGATAAAGAAGGTGCTGAGTTAGATCATAAAATTATTCATGTCAATAAGCCTCTACGCTACGATGGAGTGACTTTTTATCAGACAGATTGGGGAATTGCTGGGGTAGCAGTACAGATTAATAATAGCCCGGTTTTCCTATTGCCAATGGCTCAATTATCCAGTAAGGGAAGCTCCCGAATTTGGGGAACTTGGATACCGACGAAACCCGATTTAAGTGAAGGGGTTTCTCTATTAGCAAAAGACTTACAGGGAACCATGTTAGTCTATGATAAAGAGGGAAATTTAACCAGTGCCGTCCGTCCGGGTATTCCTTTAGAAATTAATGGAGTGACTTTAAAAGTTAAAGATTTAATTGGCAGTACAGGGTTACAAATTAAATCAGATCCTGGCATTCCATTTGTTTATACGGGTTTTGCTTTATTAATGCTGGGAGTGATGATGAGTTATGTCTCTCATTCCCAAATTTGGATTTTACAAGCCAACGAATGTTTGTATATTGGCGGCAAAACCAACCGAGCGCAAGTGAGTTTTGAAAGAGAATTTTTGCAGATAATTGAGGAAATTAACGAGGCTCAAACACCCACTTTATCAGTTGCCAATGAAATTAAAAATTAACCGGCGTAGATTTTTCGAAATATTAGGAGCCGCATTAGTCCCTATAGCGTTTAGTCATCGCTTAAAAGCCAAAACCTCGAAAATTCAGGAAGCTAACCCAAAAATCTATTATGTCGCTCTCACGGGGAATGATGCTAACCCCGGTAGCCAAGAAAAACCTTGGGCCACCATCACAAAAGCGGCTCAAACCTTAAAAGCTGGAGAGACAGTTTACATTAGGGGCGGCAATTATTCGCTCTATAAACCCATAGTTCCCAAAAATTCGGGTTCAGAAAACCAATGGATCACTTATGCCGCCTATCCGCAAGAAGAAGTGATAATTAATGCCGAAAAAATTTATGTAGGCCCTCCCGTAGGAAAGCCGCCTTTCCCTCATGATGAAGGAGCATTTCAAGTAGAAGATAAAAGCTATATTCGCCTTAAAAATCTTCGCCTGATTAATTCTTATAATTCAGGGTTTAGAATTAAAAATAGTCATCACATAGAGTTATATAATAATACAACCCAAAAAACTTTTGCCCCGGGAATATTTGTCTATCGAAGTCAAGACATAAAAGTGATGGGCAATACAGTTATAAAAGCTAATACCAATGAAATGAGACTGTATGGCGATTTTAAAAAAGAAGCCCCTCATGAAGGAATTAGCATTGCCTCGGGTCAAAACTTTGAAGTCGCCTACAATCATCTGTTTAATTGTGATAAAGAAGCCATTGATTGTAAGGAAAGTTCCGCTCAGGGAATTGTTCATCACAATTATGTTCATAACTGTCCCAGACAGGGAATTTATATCGATGCTTGGGGAACCGTTCTAGAAAAGATAGAAGTGTATGAAAATGTTATTCATGATTGTGAGACAGGCATAGCTATTTCTGCTGAAGGCGGCTTATTAGTTGATCAGATTCGCATTCATCACAATTTAATCTATAACAATCGAGGAACCGGCATATTTTTCTCACGATGGGGCAAAGATAATTTACGAAAAAATATTTTTATTTATAATAATACCGTTTATCATAATGGTTATGGGCGAGGAAACTGTCAGGAGCCTTACTGGTTGACGGGCGGCTTATATTTATATACAACCAATCTGGAAAATATCGTTATACAAAATAATATCTTTAGTGAAAATAAATATTTTCAAATCGGCTATAGTGGAAATTATAAACCCGAAGATTTTGAACGAAAAAACCTAAAAATTGAATACAATCTCATTCATAATTCTGAACCCGTGACTTATCCGGTTTACCTAAAGGAATGGGCAAAAGATTATGTGTTTGCTACCCAAGGCAAGAATGCTCTAGAAGCTGATCCCTTATTTGTTAATGCTAGAATTGGCAACCTATACCTAAAATCTTCATCTCCAGCTATTAAGGCCGGCCATCCTGAAAATTCTTTGCCCCCTAAAGATATTGATCAAGATTTAGGGGCTTTGCCTGCGAATAAAGCTGAAAGTTTTTGGTGGCGGCAAAACTTCCCGCCAAAATTTGATAACAGCTAAGTCCCGCATTTAAATTAGTCTTGTTCGGTGGGGGTAGGGTGACCTCCTAGCACAAGCGACTGTGCGTAGCGCGGAGCATCGTAGGGGAATGGGTGTAGGGTGTGGCCAAAGGGTTCTAATGTAAATTAACTGGATAAAAATTTATACAAAACTATACATAATCTTCTGTTCAAAAAAGAGGCTTCTTAGGTCATAATAAAATTGTGTATAGAAAAAAACCTACTTCATTCAAGTAGTAGGTTCGCAGTTTTGTTCATCAAATATACAGTTAATTACCCGAAAAATTGCAGTCAATTTACTCAGGTAAAATTACTCAATTTCTTGGGGTTGACAAGGAGGAATATCATGAAGACAAAAGAGTTTTTAGCCCGACTCAACACCGCCGCTAAAGGATGGGGAGTCTGGATTAACAGGAATAATGTCGATGAAAATCATGTAGGACAGTATGGCTTTGAAAATGACTGTTTGCCTAAAAGTTTCGTTTTTGCAGGCAGTTTAGAAGAGTTAGCTCATTTACGTCAAAAATATATTCTCAAGGCCACTAAGCCGGAAAAAAGCGATGAGGAGTTAGGTCAAGAATGGGCCCAAAATTTCTTGGAGCAGTGGAAAGTACAAACTTAACTAGCTATTGATAAAATCTAATAATCTTGTAAGAACCTCAAACCGCGACGGGAAAGCCGCCTATTCTCTATATCCCTACAGGTAGTTAGCTCGTCGCTCAAAGCTTTTTTTTGACAAAAACACGAAAAATCTAGTAGACTTTTGCCAGATGAAAACCTGTAAACCTCTTTTGTTCGGATTTACAGGTTTCTTAAACGGGCTTGGAGGAACTCGTACGGGACGGCTTGCAAGGCTTTCAGGGTAATGCTTTCGGGTTGTGAGTAATATAATTTACTAGAAATTTACTAGAAAAAATATGCAGGCTCAAAAGACTCACAAAACCCAAGACATAAGGATTCAGGCTGATAAAGGATCTTTGCGACTTCAGTTCTCCTCTCGTCTCAGCCGCAAATTTTACAATAAGCCCCAGTTTTATAAGGCTGTAGGGCGAAGTGACAGCCCTGACAATAGGAAATGGCTTGAAGGCATTTGTCAGCGCATACAGGCAGATTTAGACCATCCTGACGCGGAAAATTTATTTGACCCCACATTAGAAAAATACTTAGGGATTAAGGTTACTCCTAAAATCGTTTCTCTCTCCACTGCGATCGCTAACCCTACCCTCGGTGAACTATGGGATGATTTTTGTAGCTGGAAGCTTTCCACCAAGCAGATTTGTCAAACGACTTACCAAAATCGTTATAGGAGAACTTACTTACATTGGTTGTCGCCTTGGCTAGAATCTGAAATTAGCTCAGAAATGGTCAATAACATGATTTTTGATTTGATGAGAGCCGACAACTATCAACCCAATCTGAAAAAGCTTTTTAATGCCCTTGTTTACATGGGCGATAGGGCAGTTAGACGTGAGAAGCTTAGTAAAAATTTCTTTAACCAGACTAAAGATGTGATTGTTAAACCCCCTAAAAAATCATCTCAGTTATCCGAAGCAGAAGACTATAGAGCTTTTGCAAAAGAAGAAAGAGATGTAATTATCAGTAGTTTTAGGTCTTCGTCCAGGAGCCTTGAGCGGCAGATAGCGGATTTAGTTGAATTTTTATTTCTGACGGGCTGCCGTCTAGGAGAAGCCTTTGCCTTGAAATGGAATGATATTAAGAAAGACTGGATTGTTTTTGACGAAAGCTGGAGTACAGAATCTCGGCTACTAAAAACAACCAAGACAGATACTACTAGGATTTTTAAAACAAAAGGTTATTCTAAACTGTTATTTTTACTGGAAAAGGTTGAAGCTCAAAGTCAGACTACAGCATCAAAAGGCTTTGTGTTTACAACTCCAAAAGGCAAACATTTTGACCGGTTAATGCTTAATGAAGCTTGGAACGGCAAAAACAAAGGAAAGCGAGACGATAAAGATTTAGGCGAGACTAGATACTATCCTGGCGTTGTTACTCGGTTAGCTGATGAGGGGAAAATCTCTCAATATTTAAAGCCTTCGTCAACGCGGCATACTTTCATTACTTTGCAGGCTCAATCAGGAGTGGACCTAAAGTTGCTGGCTGACAGTTGCGGTAACTCGGTTGACGTTATATACAATCACTACCTAGGTGTTAATAAAGATGCTGTTTTATTGAACTTGTAATCGTGTTACAAGATTTTGATGTGCTACAAGATGCTTAGTTATGTAAAATTTTTTCTCATAAAAGTAGCAGTTATCTGAGAAATCAGCTTAATAAAAACTTACGTTATCAGGGACTCAGATAGTATGTGTAGAGAAGTAGATAAGGCGTAGAGAAAAATGTAGCGCATTCAAAGCTATGCTAGATAAGCTTTTGAGTGCGCTTAAAAAAACTGTAGAGGCGTAGAGCAGAGCTTTTGTACTGTTTTTTTTGAGGGGTGTTACAATTCCTCTTATTAATAAGCGGTAAATGACTTCCGATTACCAGCACTGGGTATTTTACCTTTACCTAATTTCTCGGGGCGCATGAACCATTCAGTTAATGTTATATATAATCACTACCTAAATGTTAATAAAGACGCTGTTTTATTGGGCTTGTAATCGTGTTACAAGATTTTAATGTACTACAAAATGCTTAGTTGTGTAAAGTTTTTTCTCATAAAAGTAGCAGTTATCTGAGAAATTAGCTTAATAAAAACTTACGTTATCAGGGACTCAGATAGTATGTGTAGAGAAGTAGATAAGACGTAGAGAAAAATGTAGCGCATTCAAAGCTATGCTAGATAAGCTTTTGAGTGCGCTTAAAAAAACTGTAGAGGCGTAGAGCAGAGCTTTTGTACTGTTTTTTTTGAGGGGTGTTACAATTCCTCTTATTAATAAGCGGTAAATGACTTCCGATTACCAGCACCGGATACTTTACCCTTACCTAATTTCTCAAGGCGGATGAACCACTCTCTAATCTGGGAAGGGTCATCTTTCTTGCAGCACCAGACATATTGCTTGATGTCTCGCGCCGTAACCGCTCCAACGGATTTAGAGCGCTCAATGATGAGAGCCAATTTTGGGGGTAGTTCCCCCTGAGAAGCTCCAGCGATACTATACAAGCCTCGAATCTGATTGAGGCAAATCTTGTAAAGGCTCACTGCTTTTTCGATCGTCTCAGCTTTGATTAATCGTGGCGTGGCTCCTGGGTTCGCAATAACTTCTAGAATATGAAGGTTTAGGGCCAACCGAGCGACTTGTCCTCCGGACTTACCGAAAACCGCCTCTAATCCTAAGTCATTGGTACGCATACGCTTACCTTCGAGGTCAAAATAGTAGTAATCGTCGAATAGCTGCCCGGCTTGAGGGTCCAAATGATAAAGCTCTCCAGGAAGCTTCATAATTTGTTCGTAAACTTCTACCAGCAAATTGGTTACATCCACTTTTGCTTGATTTCTAGAGGGATATTTTCGGGTTTTGGGTTGAAGGGCGTAAAGGAACCTGGCCCATTGCCCTGAACGGTCCTCACAGTTCCCCATTAACTCTAATAGGACTTCTGGTTGAATGGCTGCATTGATTGATAAGAGAGTTCTGCTGACATTTGCTCGTATTCCCTCTAGCCGCAGTTCGCAAAGCCCGCCGCCATTGTAAAAAGATAGCAAATCGGCGCGATCGCTTTTACCTGAACCTGTGCGATCAAAAGCAAAAAGCTTTGAGCCTTCATCAAAAATAGCGAGGATACCCTGCTCAGGATAGGCGTTAAACTGCTGATTAAGCCCGATGATCGTCGGGTCTGTACTGAAAATAATTCTTTCTCGGCTAGGCGGCTCTTTAAGATTTTTCAACGCTTCTTTTCGTTCATCTTTGGGGAGTTGCTTAATTGATTCGAGTTCAATTTCATAATCAAGCTGTTCATCATTAAAAGCCTCCTTCCATTCTTGGTGAATTAATGATAGGGGTTCAATCAGAATCTTGTTTACAAACGGGGATTTACCTTGACCCGTTGGGGAGATATTTAAAACAAATAATGACGGCGGCTCCTTCCAGTCTTTGGAAGGATCTACCATAAGCCGCGTTTTCACTTTATGACAGACAGAAACCCCGGATAAAAGCCCTAAAAGAACGAGCAAATGTTTAACACTAGAAGTCTTGCAGTAATGGGAAAGGGGAGGACTTAGCCAGTCCGGCAAGTAATCAGAGACGTTAATGTCTGATTTGTTAATACCCAATAGATCGGATAAGTCTTTATCCATCTCGCTTTTAAAGTCTTCTTGTTCCCGTTGGTCTTTCCTGTAATGATAGTACCTTTCTAGATTTCTGCTGTTGGGCAACTTTAGGGACTTGGCTAAAAAATCGCAAACGGTTAAAGCTTGAGATGGAGCGAAATCTAAATCAATAAGTTCATCTATTTTCGCTCGCACCTCCTCATTGATTTCGTTGTAACTAAACGCTTCTTCGGTTGGTTTTGTGTTAGGCTGTGCATGAGTATCTTTGAATTTATATAAATCCTCAAGATACATGATTTGGTCAGCGACTTTTCCAGCGTCTGGGTGTTCATCTCCTATGGTTCTAGCTAGTGAAATTAGCTCTCTGTAATAAGTTTTCGCGGTTTCTGTGTCGGCTAAACCTTGGATGATTTGATTGAACCTTTCTTTGTCTAGCATAATTTATTCCCTGTTGATCATGATGAAAAAGGGCTGACGATAAAGGTAAGTCGCCCTTTTTTAATAACTATGGATAGGACTCAGAATTCGCTCATTATTCCCTCAAAAGGGAGTTATTGATGTAGTTTTCGACTCTTGTTTGTAAGCTCTGATAGGATGAATCGTTTAAAAATATTCGTCCTATGATGAAGCAAACAAAGGTCTTCTGAGGGTGGTGATAATAATAAGCACACTCCAGCCCTTGGTAGTTTTGTGTATTGATATATGTACAGTTTAAGAGCAGTATTCTTTCTGTTGAATCAACCATTTCCCAAAATCCTCTAACTCGTCGTTTGTTAGCTGAACAATTTTATTTACCCCGTATTTTTGGGTAAGAATGTCAATTAGCTGCTGGTCGCTTAAACCTATTTGGTTGGAAAGAGCGAAGGCTTGATGGCTTAATTTGACATATCTTTTTCTTTCTTCCCAGTATTGTTGGTCAGTCAATTGAAAGTACCCTTTTAAATTTGGTTTCATCGCCTTTTGGGGCTGGACGGAGTAAGTTTTCAGGGAGACTTGAAATGAAGCAGTTTGTATAGTAAAACCATTTTTTTGAATCGTTGTCAAAAATGGTTTTATGGATTATTGCTTCCGCCCCCAAGCAAATCTTTTCTCCATCTTGGTAAACAAGTCTTACAGCGTCTCCTTTGGCGAATTTTGGAACGGGAATCATCATGGTTTCTTCGGTCATAATTCTCTCTCTTAATTTGTTGGGTTGAGAGCCTCTGAAAATTGGTTAAAAAAACTTCGGAATGGACGGGTTCCAGTTATTTTAGCTTTGTGGTTAATACTTCTCAGGAATATAAAAGACGCTCTCAGGGAACAGTTTTTGGTCATTTCCTGCTATTTTGTACCACCAAGAACCGTCCTCGAAATTTAGCCATCTTTGGCCAATTTTAACGGCGTAATGCTTTCCATTCCACTCAAGCCCTACAAGCTCATATTGGTCGAACTTTGGAGCGCGAATCTCAATTTTAGTAACTTTAATTTCACTCATTGTCGCCATCCTCTCTGGGTAAAAGGTCATATTCATAGCAAGGTTCTTTGTGGCTTGAAATGAAATATTCCCATTGACCTAAAACAACAGAGTAGCTCGTGTCCGCTATTGTACTAGGGACTTTATCGCCGTTATCTTCGACAAAATAAACTTTGTCTCTTATGTTGAATTTTGGCTTTTTGTTAATGACATAAGATTTGTCTCTTTCAAAATATTCCAAAAATTCATCAGCCAAGTCAACGGCGCGGCTCAAGAACATATGATTAAGCTGCTCAGAATTCCCGCCACAGAAAAAAGAGGCATCGGCAGAGCTTAATAGTCCTTGGAGGAATTTAGCGGCTAAATACTCGCGCTTTGATAGGTTAAAAGCGCTCTCATCAGGTGATATGTTGTTCATAATTTGAATGTTTTTTGTGAAGGTGGGACGTTTGTCCCACCGTTTTTTTTGGTTGAGTGTTAAGGCTGAACTGAGGTTTCTAAAATTGTTGTGCGGGCATAAACAATTTCTCCATCTGAGAGGTGAAAGCAGAAACCTGAACGTTTGCCGGTTGGAACGACTAGAATAACTTCTTGGATAAGTCGCGCCCTGATTTGTTTAGCATAAGATGCTTTGTCTTGTTTTAGCTTCTCTAATTGTTCCTGTAAGCCCGCTATTCGAGTATCTAGCTCGATGAACTCGAGCAATTTGTCTGTGATGCCGTCTTCCATTTCGTCTATGATTTCTTCCATGCTGGATTGTCTCCTGGGATAAGTGATATGTTGTTCATAATTTGAATGTTTTTTTGTGAAGGTGGGACGTTTGTCCCACCATTTTTTTGATTGAGTGTTAAGGCTGGACGCTCGTCCTGTAAATCTTGAAATAACTACTGCTAAATCTTTTTGAGTTAGACACCTCCTTCTGTATATGGTTGATAACAGCAGGGCGATTGAGTTTGAGAGCGCGATCGCCTTGCAGTTTTTCTGTTTCTCTATTAACCTCAAATGAGGTTATAATTATTATGACCGATAAAACAAAGAATTTGTCAAGGGGTAAAAAATATAAATCAATGCTTGATGAGTTTTTAGCTCTGTGGGATATGACTCCTGGACAATTAGCTGCTCGACTGGAGATCAACTATAGAACCCTAGGTCAGTATCGTAGGGGCGAAAGAGAATTTAGGCTCAATATGAAGCAAATTCAAAGCCTTCAAGAACTTCTTAGGCAAATTGGCAGAGATTACCTAGACTTACCCCTTGACTGGTATTTGGACAAAGACCAGGAGGAACAAACTTGGGACGAACCAGAGGAAAAAAACTAATCAAACATCAAGGGTATATTGGGGGTATGTATTTCTTACAGACCCTTTTAAAAATGCAAAAACATACCCTTGATTCAAAATAAACAATCTCTAATTACCTAATTTAAATTTTTCTAGTAGGAGTAAAAATCATGTCCAATCTAACAATTTTCACATTCGAAGAACAGCAAGTCCGTTTCGTAGGGACAGCAGACAAGCCGGAATGGATAGCTCAGGACGTTTGTGACGTTTTAGGTATTGAATTGGCTGCTAATGTTCTTCAACTTCCAGGGGTGTAGATGCTCGTGTAGTTAGTAGCTACACGAGGTAAACACACAAAAAACACATTTTATATTTTGAAAAAACAACCTCTAATTACCTAGTTTTCATTTTTTAATAGGAGCAAAATTTGTGTCTAATCTAACAATAATTTTCACATTTGAAGAACAGCAAGTCCGTTTCGTGGGAACAACAGACAATCCGGAATGGGTAGCTCAAGACGTTTGTGACGTTTTAGGTATTGAATCGGCCAGAGATGCTCTACAAGATTTTGACCCAGATGAAAAGGGTATAGCTGCTATACCTACCTCTGGTGGACTTCGATCAATGCTCACCGTAACCGAAGCGGGGCTATATCGTCTCATCTTCAGGTCAAACAAGCCCGTAGCTAAAAAATTTCAGCGCTGGATTTTCCATGAAGTAATCCCCAGTATCCGCCGCACCGGTTCTTATAGCGTCCCTGGGGCTAATACAGAAGTTGAAACTATAGGACTCGCTGAAAGAGTAGAAAGGCTTGAACTAGAGCAAGCCAAAACCAAAGAGATGTTGTCTATAATTCTCCAATCTATAACGACAGTTCATAACAAAGAGATAATCATAGACAAGCCCGATGAGAAAACGGTTGACTTAATTTTACATCAACTCGAAAAACTCAACAAATCCACTCAAGGAAAATTAGTTCCTAACCAACAAGAACTCCCACGTAAATTAGCACTTATTATTCAACTATCCAAGCGGCTAGGAGCCGTAAGGGCAAGGGATGTCAAGCAATATATCTGGAGTTGTAAGACAGATGACTCTTCCCTGATTAGAGAATGGTTTGGAGACTTAGAAAAGATGGGTAAGGGCAAAGTATCAGGCTCAGGCAACAAATTAGCATTTACCGCTTATTAAAAAACAACAAAGGCGAGGACAAACAAACATGGGGTAAATAAAATGAATCAAACTCAGAAATTAGTAAATTTCAAAATCAGCCCTGATTTATGGGAAGCTTTCAAGAAAAAAACTACTGAACAAGGCTTTAATGCCTCGTCCGCGCTGGTTGATTTCATCAAAGGTTACTTAGGGCTTGAGTCAAATAGCAGCTTAACAACAGCCCAAACCGAGGGCGATCGTATTGAGCTAAACCGTCTAGATGAATATCTTGAAAACTGTTTAGACCTACGCCTAAATGAAGCGATCGACAATTTTTTAATCAAATCAGCCGAAGAAGTAAAAGAGGAGATTAAAAACGAAATACGGTTAGATTTAGACAAAAGTGATTATATATCACGACTACAGTTAAATGAAGCGATTTCTTCCCTGATAAAAGACTTAAGCCCTCTTCTATCGCTTGTAGAACAGTGTCTAGATGAACGTAAAGACACTGGTAAAGACACCAGTAAAGACGCTAGTTCAGATGAACGTAAAGACGCTGGTAAAGACACTGGTAAAGACGTTAGTTCAGATGAACGTAAAGACACTGGTAAAGACACCAGTAAAGACGCTAGTTCAGATGAACGTAAAGACACCAGTAAAGACGTTAGTTCAGATGAACGTAAAGACACCAGTAAAGACGTTAGTTCAGATGAACGTAAAGACACCAGTAAAGACGTTAGTTCAGATGAACGTAAAGACACCAGTAAAGACGTTAGTTCAGATGAACGTAAAGATGATGATAAAGACACCAGTAAAGACGTTAGTTCAGATGAACGTAAAGACGATGATAAAGACACCAGTAAAGACGTTAGTTCAGATGAACGTAAAGACACTGGTAAAGACACCAGTAAAGACGCTAGTTCAGATGAACGTAAAGACGCTGGTAAAGACGTTAGTTCGTATGACCTCAGGGGCATCATTATCTTTTACACCGAAACTCTTGCGAGTAAACGCTTTTTGGTTGCGTACGACGAACACGCCCAGTTACTTAACCGGCATAATCCTGAGTATTTAATTTTTACTAAAACAGTTAATGGAGAAAGGCTTAAGGCTTGTGGGCTGCCAATTGAGAGCGAGCAGGTGAATCAGATAAAAGAAATTTTTCATGTTATTACCGTACCCGAGCCTTACGGCGGCAACATTCCCTTAGAACCAGGTGAGCGTAAAGACAAGAATAAAGACCTTGGTAAAGACGACCAGGACAACACCTCAGAGAACCTCTCAGAGAAGCTCTCACCAGCATTAAGCTACCTGTACGGCATTGTTGCCTATAAAGATGGCAAAATCTCGACTTTTTGGACTGGGAAAAAATTTGTAAGCGATCCTAATAAAATTCAAATCTTTAAGCGTCCGCCAACAGCCAAAAGCGTGGAAGCGGCACAAAGAAAGCTCGCCATTGACGAGACGATAGCCAGCAGCTTTTTAGACCGCATTCTAAAGCACATGGGCTACCCCCATCTATTTGACGGACAAGACACCATCAAAATCGCTAAAGCCTGGGCAGAACGCAACTTAGTCAAGGAGTAGGAATATGGAATTAAGCAAATATCAAAAACAGATCATCGATTGGCTACTAAACGGGAAGGGAAACGCCTGCTGTAACGCCGTAGCTGGAAGCGGAAAATCGACCACATTGCGATTAGCTGCCCAAGCCCTCAAGGACGCGGGAGTCAGCCCCGCCAATATTAAAATCATCGTATTCGGCAAGGCCAACTCTCAAGACCTGATCGCCAAATTTGGGCCCGCTTGGAAAAATTCTATTTGTACCCTTCACAGCGCGGGCTACAGCTTAATCAAAAAAGAGCTAGATATCCGAAATCCCAGGGACGCTAAGATTAACATTGATAAATACAGAAAAATAGCCCAAGGGCTGAACCTTGTAGCTTACAGAATTAAAAAACAAATGAGACAGGGAACTTTACGAAGAACGCGAGCGATCGCTCACGATTCCGACTTTATAGATATTGTTCATAAAGTAAGAATGACCAATCAAAAACCCACTCCAGAAATCGTTGAAGACTTATGCGCTCATTTTGAAATCACTGATATTTTTAAATTTGATGTAGTTGCTTCTGCTGTTCAAAAATGTCTGAGACAAGGAGAAGAACAAGCCATCAATAATTCGATATTTGATTTTACTGATCAGATTTGGTTACCGGTAAAATGGAATGTTGAGGATAGCCCTTGGTTTAAGCCTTATAAATTTGTCCTGGTGGATGAGTGCCAGGATTTAAACGCCGCTCAACTAAAGTTAGCGTTAATGTTAGCTGGTAGCACTGGACGGATGCTTTTTGTTGGAGACCCAAGACAAGCTATCATGGGCTTTGCGGGTGCTGACTGCGACAGTTATTATAAAATTGTCGAAGAAACTAAAGCCATTGAACTACCCTTGAGCCTGTGTTATCGTTGTCCTAAAACCCATGTAGCTTTAGTCAACAAAATATTTCCTGAAATTCCTATAGAAGCTCATCCAAATGCGAAAACAGGAACAATTTTAGAAGCTAGAGAAAATGACTTAGCGCAATACTTAGAGCCAGATGATTTAATTTTAAGCCGCAAAACCAACCCGCTAGTTGTTTTATGTATCCAGCTTCTAGCTCAAGGTATGTCGGCTAAAATCAAGGGTCGGGATATTGGAAAAATCATTAAAAATGAGCTTGAGGAAATTGCTAGAATTCCTGGCTTTGATTATCAAGAATTTAATGATTTTTTTAATATGTATACAGACGCAAAAATTGGCAGGTTGAAGGGAATGGACAATTCAGAAAAATTGATAGAAGATACCAGAGACCGGCTATCTGCACTTCACACGATTTATACCTCGCGCCCTGAAGCTAACAGTATTAATGATTTAATAATTTCTATCGACGAGCTATTCTCAGATGAGAACAGTTCAATTATTTTATCCACTTGTCACCGGGCAAAAGGGCTTGAAGCGAACAGGGTTTTCATCCTTAACCCTGGAGATATGCCCATGACTTGGGAAAACCAACTAGATTGGCAGGAAACACAAGAACATAACCTGCTCTATGTTGCTTTAACCCGCTCAAAGCAGGATTTGTTTATCATTCGTGCAGAAACCGTCAAGGACGGGGATATTTACTGGTTTAACTTCTCAGAGGATGTCTCAGAGGAACCTATCACCGTCTTCTCAGAGGATGTCTCAGAGAGTCCCTCAGAGGAACCTATCACCGTCTTCTCAGAGGATGTCTCAGAGAGTCGCTCAGAGGAACCTTTAAGATCGTCTACCCTTTCTTTCAGAAACTATATCGCAGTCAAGATCAGGAAACTCAATGAAAATACTAAACAGGAGCTTCTCGAATCTGTAAAGAAGCTACATCAAAGGATACAAGAACAATCCAGCCGCCAAGCCGGCGAAAAAACCACCAAACCAAATTAACTTATATTCCATTGAATTTAGCCTTATAGCCTAAAGTGATAAGCTCGCTGAGGAGTGTTTCTAAGTCTTGTTCTTTAATAGCCGCTTCTGCTTTGATAGTTTTGTGGATATCACTATCAATCTTAATCCAAGGGCGAAAACGTCTCATAGTATTAACCTCTAAACCCGTTTCTCTATTTTAGTATTTTAAATAATTTCTTAATACTGAGGAAAACACTTGTCATTGATGACATTGATGACAAGTAATTTTTACATTGCCTTTATAAAAGCTTTTGATTTATAAAGGGTACATTACCTCTAAGCTATCTCACACATTTTGAACAACTTTTTGTGTGAGATAATTTTTATCTTATTAAAACTATGCCACTAACACTTCAACAAATTTTTGGGACAAACGCGACGATAGCTAATGGAGAGTTGACCATTAAGCTATCAGATTTGACTAGCGCAGGATTAAACGGAACCAAGCCTTCATCAATTTTCGCATCGCTCCTAAAGCGAAATAAATCTACTTTAGGAGGAGATATAATCAACGATCCTACTGCCGGTGTAAGCGCGACTTCTTTTGAAAATAGCAGGACTTTTGTAATGCGGGGAACTGAAACTCAAATCAGTGTTCCCGTTACCTTTAACATTTACCTCGCCGCCCCGAGTGACGATTTCGATCCGGACGACATAGTAGGGAGTTAGCGCAATGACCCAGACACTTTGTAGCGGCGCGGGCATCTGGGAGGTGAAAGCCGATGTCCCGATCCCGCCAAAAATTAGATTTAATTGGAATGACGGGACGGGCTGGCAAGAAAAAGCCCCGGCGACTGATTACACGATATTTCTAAGGCCGAAAGATCAGGGCAAAGACGGAGAATATTATGATGTTTATCTCAGTTACGCCCCTAATGGGGCTGACTGCCCGAATTTGGTTTATTTCGCCTTCGTAGATAAATATATGGGCAGACTGCGCGCCCCCTTTGGAATAGGGTTTGGGCCTGAATATTATTCGAATCATAGATGTTGTGATGATTCGCGCTTTTCAGCGTTTCCAAATTACCAAAATTATTCTGTGAGGATTCTTTACTTCCATCACAAAGATGGCTCTAATTCTTTAATTTATGCAGCGACCGATATCCCTCTATCGGCTCTGGCGGCTTTTAAAATTATTGATCTTAATGGCAAGGTTTTCCCGCCTCAGATTGAATATAATCTTAAAATTTATAATTCTAAAACGCTGATATATGACCAGACAAATACAACTAATCCCCTTGTGGAGAAAATTTCCGAAAGCTGTCAATTCACGGGGGAGTATACATCTGTTTACTCAGAGGTTAACCTCAACCCCAGTGCTTTTTTAACCTCAGAAATTGTTGACGGAAAAACCGTCATTTTAAAAAAATGCGTTGGGGCTGTTCAAAATAATCAAATTTCCTCTAGTTGCTCTCAAGTCGCTGCTGTTTCTGGGAGTTGCGCCGCTCCCAAGATTAAAGCCAGTCAAGAGCCGCTATGCCCCCCTGGAACCTGTGAGTTGTTATGCGGGGGCTGCCTCTGTTGCTACAACGATTTGGGCTACTCAGTCAAGTCTTACTGTGAAGGTATTGTATAAATGAGTTCATGTGAATCTTTAGCTACTAAAGCCGAAGTAGCTGCCCTACGCGCTGAATTAAGGGGTGGGCTTGCGAGTAAGCCCAGTAATCAAGAGATTATTAACATTGTCAACAACTACACCCAACCGATGGAAGGGGTAGATTTCAGTGGGATTTTTTCAGCAATCGGGGCGCTATGGGCAGCGATAGCTCAAGCCACTGGCCAAATTGCTGACGTACGGGGAGTGGCACTTCAGGCTCTGGGAATAGCACGAGCGGCATTTGATTTAGCTGGACAAGCCTTGGATAAAGCCGGACAAGCCTTATCAAAAGCTTTAGAAGCTCTTGATAAGGCTAAAAATGCCGAAAAGAGAGCTATAGCGGCGGAACTGCTGGCTCAAGAATGCTTAAAAGTTGCTAATCGTGCTACCGAGAAGGCGAATGAAGCTATTGAGAAAGCCAACCTCAGCATCAAACAAGCTAATAAAGCTTTATATCAGGCTAATCAGGCGATGAAACAAGCCAACCTCGCTTATGCTCAAGCGATAGAGGCATATAAAAATGCTGAGGTTTGGGGCGTGCAAGGAGTCGCTAGAGCGAATGGGGCTTACCTGTATGCTCAAGAGGTAGCGAGATCGGCTAATCAGGCTTATGCTCGCGCCCTTCAAGCTCAAGCGGATGCCTCTAAAGCCCTTCAAGGGTTAAAAAATCTTAGTGGCTTAGATGTTAGTGGGCTGCAAAAACTAAAATCTTCTGTCGAAGCATTACAAGCTCAAAACCTGATAAATATTGAAAGAGCCATCCAAAATTCCCATCGAGCCGATATTGAGCGGCTAAGAACGGCTCAAACAATTGGTAATTTAGAAAATCAGGTCAGTAATTATCGAACTCTGCTCGGTCAACAGGGTTCTGTAATTAATTCTGTACAAAATAACGTGACTAGGGTCATTTCTGGTGGCGGCGGAGCGGGTATTGATTCGATTAAAAATGACCTGTCCGTCTTTAATCAAAAATTGAGTGATTATGACCAAAAACTGGGCGACTATGCTTATAACGCCCAAACCTTCAATCAAAAATTGAGTGATTATGACCGAAAACTGGGCGACTATGCTTATAACGCCCAAACCTTCAATCAAAAATTGAGTGATTATGACCGAAAACTGGGCGACTATGCTTATAACGCCCAAACCTTCAATCAAAAATTGAGTGATTATGACCGAAAACTGGGCGATTATGCTTATAACGCCCAAACTTTCAATCAAAAATTGAGTGATTATTCGTCCAACCAAACAATTGCTTCCTCTCAAACTAATAACAAGATAGGAAGCCTAGAAACTACTGTTACTAATTTGAGTAATACCCAAACTCAAACCAATAACAAGATAGGAAGTTTAGAGACTACTGTTACTAATTTGAGTAATACCCAAACTCAAACCAATAACAAGATAGGAAGTTTAGAAACTACTATTACCAATTTGAGTAATACCCAAACTCAAACTAATAACAAAGTAGCCACACTAGACACTACTGTTACTAATTTGAGTAATACCCTGACTCAAACTAATAACAAAGTAGCCATATTAGACGCTACTATTACTAATTTGAGTAATACCCAAACTCAAACTAATAACAAGGTAGCCACATTAGAATCTAGCGTTACTAATATACAAACACAAGTTAATGAAGTAGATGTGAAAGTAACTGACGAAGTTAAAAAATTAGGAACAACTATTGATGGATTAGTGCCGGTCATAGGAGGCATTGCCATCTCTACCAACCTTATTAAAAACCAGACCTCTTTACCCAAATTAGCCGAAGCGGCTGAAACAGGAGTTTGTAATGCCTCCAAGCCGGAAGGCTGCTTAGGCGCTCCATTAAAGCAGATGAAAAACGGGATTGATACGAGCGTATACAACACAGCCGGAATAGGCGGATTAGCCTTACAGAATGCCGCGATATTAAATAATACAATAGGTATTTTAAATTTACTTAATACTGTTTGGGCGTATCTTCAAACTTTTTCTAATTTTGTTACTGGAAAATTTGAAAAATTGTGGGAACACCGATTAGTTGATAGAGCGTTAGCCGCCGCTAATTTAGCTTGTACCATCCATAATGCTTTAATGTTATCAAATAACATTGCCCTCACCCTAGGCAGTGCAATTGATAACATAGGGCAATTGATAGGAATTAAGCCGCCAGAAGGAGCGGCTACAACGATTACAGGAGCGATTGGACACGCTTTTGAATCGCTGGCTAAATCGGTAATTGGGGCTGAAAATTACGCCGAATTATCTTTACAATTTGCTTTAGCAAATAGAATTTATCAAGCGGGAATCAATATATTAGATGCCGCTACTAATATGCTTTATGGAATATCCGAAGGATTAGAAACTATCGCTCAGATGGGCGGTAAAATTGGAAACGCCTGTAAAAAATCTGGCTTGTTTATCGAATCAAGCTTAGATTGGTTTAGCGAAAAGTTTGTCTTTAAAATTGGGCGTTTGGGCGGAATAATGCGATTTCTGCAAACGGGTCAGGTAATGGCTGAATCGGTAGAGCAAATCACTTCTTCAGCCTTAAATGTTGTTGAAAGTGCCAAGCAAATAACAACTGAAGTCAAGGATGTACAAAAAGATATTAAAGATTTACAAGACAAGCGAAAAGCCGACGAGAATAAAGCTAAGACTGATTCTAAACAACCCACAACTACAGATGATGATATAGTTCAACCCTCCCCTAATTAGTATGAATTTACCTCCTAACTTTGACGACTGGGAACACCATCAATCTACTCTAATGCAAATTCATAACCGTAGAGTAAGACGCGCCTACTCAGATTTAGGTGGAGAAGATTGGGTTCCCGATATAACTACTGCTAGAGGGGGTCTGCGTGTAGCGTGTACCATAAAAGACTCAGACAATGCTTTAATTTGCTTAAGCAAACAATTGCTTTTTTGGCTTGATTTGGGCTTCATTTCCGACTATATTGAACCTATTTACGGCTACCCGGTTGAAGAGGTTCAAGCTAATATCAAATTCAAACCTCAAATAACCCTACACTTTAAAGAGGATGCTAAAGATGTAGAAAAAGGCTTCAGACCGTTAAGGATGCGGGTTAGCTTTAGGCTTGTCAATGAAACTTCAAAAACTATTACTAAAGGAAAATTAATAACTATAGGGGAAAAGATTGATAATAAATTTGGAGCTAATCACGGCTATAAATTTCATAAAGGAAAAGATTTATATACTTATAAGGATGAAGAAAATGGCTATGATTTTCAGTTGTACTCGTTTGCTAAATCAGATGCAAAGGATTTAATAGGAGATGTTTTGCACTGTAACAATGATACTCCGTCGTGGAAACATTTCAAAACACATGAAGATGAAGAACCGATGCAGAATTATCCAACCGTTCCCGACACAGAGATAATTTTCGGGGAAAGGGTTAAGGAAGCCAGAAAAAGACCTGTAGGATACGTTCGCTATGAATATACTTCGGCTTTGGTTAATGGTTTAACCAACCGGCTTATCATTCACGATCGAACACATCGTTTTAATAATGTCCTGGTTCGGGACTAATTTTATAGCCGCTTGTCGTCGGTAAGGCCAAACCCTTAAGGGTTTGGGTGGCGTTGCGGGGTGTGACCTCATCAGTAAACTGGAATTATTGAACAAATTCACGAAACAAACCTAAGACTATGGCTAATACTGACCCGATAGTAGGGCATACATTTACTGTAGGAAGTCAAAAATACTTAATTGATCTCAGAGACGTTTATGACCGTGCGGGTTATACCGTTGGTTCTGCTTTTGGGATTAGTAAATTAACCGAAAATTACACACCGGGAGATAGTGACGATACTATTACAGTCGCCGAAGGGAAAGCGCGTGGATTATTGATGACGATAGCCATTAGCCACAAGGGGACAACCGGCAGATCTAAAGTTTCTAAATTAACCGTGCCCGTCGCCAAAGTTCCTACTGGCTTAGTAGCAGCAAAAGGCAAGAGCCATAATTCGCGTAAGGTTATCAGTGCCCGAATTCCCCGCCGCGTGGTTTTAGGCTAATCAATTCAAATCACATCAAATCAATTTGTACATATATTGAGGAAAAATGACTAAACCTTTTGTTGTCTGGAAACTGACCGAAGATTCTAAAGAATACTTTTTTCTGGCCCCTGAGAATCATTACAACGGAGAATTAACCGCCGCTAAAACAGGAGTTGCTTTGGCATCAGACGAAGAAAAAGTAAAATATCCAATAATTCCTGTTGCTAATTTGCTAAAAAGTCCCGTTGCCAATCGTGTAAATCTTTCTATTCGAATCGGAGCAGGAGCAACCGCAAAACGCCGAAGCTTAAAATTTGTTGTCGCAGCCAGTAAAGTTGATGACACTGAAGCAATTAAATCGGGTGCTTATACAACCGCCAGCAATGAATCTGCCACTATTTTAGGCGCTAACGAACCGCTAAGACGGCGTTACGTCTCCTAGTAACAATGGCTAAATTTGTTATTTGGAAATTGACCCAAGATAACAGGGATTATTATTTCCAAGCTCCCGAAAACCATTACAACGGATCTTTATCCCCTGGAATCACGGGAGTTACTCTGGCCACAGAGGAAGAGAAAGCCAAATACCCAATAATTCCTGTTGCTAATTTGCTAAAAAGTCCGGTTGCTAATCGAGTTAATCTTTCTATTCGTATTGGCACTGGAGCGACAGCAAAACGACGCTCTTTAAAATTTTTAATTCCCGTTTGGAAATTACCATCTGTTGAGGCTGTCAAAAGCGGTAACTATACTACTGCTGATGGACAATCAGCAACCATATTAGGTATTCACAAACCCTTAAAACGAGGATATAAATCCTGATGATCAATGAGGGGAATTGGCAAACTATAGCTCAAGGTAGTTCGCCTAATAATGTCAAGGGATGGGAGTTTACTATTCCTATTCTAGAACCTTGTGATTATGCGAAAATCAGGATTAAATTACCCGCTTTTCCTCATTGGATTAGGATGGGCTGGTTTCGTCAAATCACCTGGGGCATTGATTTTGACGTTTTAACAAAACGTCAACTTCACCAAGAATCAAGATTGATTGAATTGGTTCAAGTTGATGAATGTATCCTAGTTTTCCAAAGCATGGATTACATCAAAAATTACCAATATGAAGTAAAAGTTAGATTTTTAAACTAGGAGGAAAAATGCCTTGTAACTGCAAAAAATGCGCTGGTAATGGCGAATGTCAAAAAATCAAAGTTAACGGAGTAGAATTAATTCCCCGCACTCAAGATGCGGACGGAAATATGTTTGTTGTAACCGTTAACGGGGTTTCTGGTGTTGTTTTTAAGAAAGACTTAGAACAACAACAATAACTTGCTAATCAATAATTGACAACTATCATAAGCCCGCTAATAACGGGCTTAATTTTTAACGAGGAAAGATGCTTAAAAAAATTCGACGACGGGATGCCGGTTTTTTTATCCTGGGAAGCTCCCTAAGCTTGGCTTTTAATAGCCTTAAACCCAAAATTAAGCCTGAAAGTAAAAAGCCAGTCGTAGTTAACCAGACAACAGAATTTAACTACAAAAACTATCCTTATTTCTATCAGCTAGACAATGAAATTGATTCCTACGGAAGTTGTGCATTGACTTCTGTGGCAATATCTTTAGGACATTTTGGTAAAACTGTTTCCCCAGATAGCTTATATCTGGAATGTCAAAAAAGGGGGCTTGATAGATTTTCCCATCTAGATATTAAAAAACTCTTACATGAGTATGAGATTGAGGACAATTGGTCAACCGAGCATAAATGGGCTGATGTTTTTGAGCATTTAAAAAAAGGCTTTCCAGTTATTTTTAGTAGTCAGAATAGTTTCACGGCTTCGGGTCATGTCATTGTTTTATTGTTTTTCGAAGAACCAACTTGTTTATTTATTTGCCACGACCCCTATGGACGATTTAAAAACCCTGGTTACGACAACAGCCCAACGGCGGGTAAATTTGTTAAATACTCAGAGCAATTGATTTACACCCAAGCTGATAACGGTAATCTTTCGACTTGGGCACACTTAATCAAACCTTATGCGCCACTTAAACGGGTGATTGGGGATGAGAATTGCTCAAAGCAATTTAAAAACCGAGTGAGGCTAATAGCCAATAACATCAACTGTGACCCATCGGATTTAATGGCGATCATGAGCTTTGAGAGTGGCGGCTCATTTTCGAGCGCCGTCAAGAATCAAGCCGGCTCCGGTGCTGTTGGACTTATCCAATTCATGCCCCAAACAGCAGCCTCGCTCGGAACCTCAACCGAGGCTCTAGCAAAAATGACCGCCATCGGTCAACTCGATTGGGTAGAAAAATATTTTCTGGCTCAATTGGGGGCTGACACCAGCAGGAAATCTTTAAGCGATCTCTATATGGCTGTGCTTTGGCCGGCAGCCATAGGGAAAACCCTTAACTACGGCCTGTTCACTAGACCCGGCATAGCTTACAACCAAAATTCAGGATTAGACGTTAACCGAGACGGAATTATTTCTATCGGGGAAGCGATCGCCAAAGTTCAAGCCCGATTTGTAAATTACTAGAATTTTAATAGAGGATTAAAGATATAAATTTCTAATGATTCAACCTAATGAGGATTAAATCACTAGAAATTTACTAGAATAAATAAAAGAGAAATCCTGTAAACTCTTATTTAGTAAAGCTTACAGGATTTCTTAAGCGGGCTTGGAGGGGATCGAACCCCCGACCTTGTGGTCCGTAGCCACACGCTCTAATCCGCTAAGCTACAAGCCCTTGTATTTGTCCAACGATTAATCATCGTAACATAGATTTATTAATTTATGCAAGAGTCGATCGAAAATAAAAAACTGTCACATCTCAATGCCGCCGGAGAAGCGCAGATGGTGGACGTTTCAGGAAAAACGCCAACGCTCAGGGAAGCGATCGCCTCTGGGCAAGTGCGAATGAAAGTGGCAACCTTTGAAGCCATCGTTGGGGGGAACGCACCCAAAGGAGATGTATTAGGGACAGCCAAAATAGCGGGCATCATGGCGGCTAAACAAACCGCTCAATTAATTCCCTTGTGTCACCCTCTCCCGTTACATAAAATCGAAGTGCAAATTACCCCTGATGCTGAATTACCCGGCTATCAAATTCAGGCCACTGTAACCACAAAAGCTGAAACCGGGGTGGAGATGGAAGCGTTAACGGCTGTTTCCGTCGCCGCTTTAACCCTGTATGATATGGCTAAAGCCTTAGATAAATCCATCCAAATAGAGGCTATCCGTCTGTTAAGTAAAACGGGGGGAAAATCGGGAAACTATCGTGCTGATTAAGCTTTGGTCAAAATAAACAAACTGCCCTCGCCACCCCGTCCAATTCGTAAAGATTCATCTAAATAAGTAATCTCTAAAAAAGGAATTCGGCCAGTGGGGTTGCGAGCATCAACCACTTTAAAAGGGTTCAGTTGAGGGGTGTCAAATCCGGCAACTTGTTCAATAGCTAAAAACCGCTTTTGAAAAAAGACATTAATTCGTCGGTCCGGTAGAACAGATGAATCGGATTTAGCCACTTCAAAAGTCGCCGTAACTCGTACATATCCTGAGAGTAACCCGAGACGGTGAGTGACAAAAGCTTGGTTAAAAAAAGAATTCGTAGCTAGATCGATCACTTGATAGACTTTTCCCACCTGTAACCCATAGGGGAGTTTCGCTAAAGAACGGATTTCTCGGGCGGTGGAATATTCTAATTGCCAAGCGCCATTGAGCAGGGGCAGAGCATATAAGATCGGATATAAATTAGGATTAAGCGCTTCTAGAGCCGTCGTCAAGCCTTCAATTTCTCGGGCTAATTTTTCCTCGAGTTTGACATTGGTCAGAGGAGCATCGGTTTTTCCCAGACGTTGACTTTTAATTTGCTCAAGAGTATACAGGAGTTTTTCTTTAAGGGCGAGTCGATTGTTCAAAGGGTTTTGCTGCGGACTAAAACGATTACTTTTGCAATTATAAGGGGTTTTTCGCCCTCTTCCTGCCGAATCGTGAAAAAATTTTTCTCATTTGATAGACTGATATATGATACCTAAATCCTACAACTTACCACTATGCCTCCCCGTTGGCCTCGCAAACCTGACCGTAAAGACCCCGATTTTCGTCGTTTAGATGACCGCATGAACTTTGCGGTTCATGTTATGGTATTTCTCGCCTTTAATTCGGGTTTGTGGTTTTTCCATATAATTAAATATCCTAACTGGTCTTGGCTAGTGCAGTTTACAGGGATCTGGGCTGTAATTTTATTGCTGCATTTAATTTATATTGCAGTGATCGCTGATTATTCGGTAAAAACCAATGGCTAATACAAGAGAAATCGAAGCCTTAGCGGCTGAAATTGGAGAAAATATCTACATTGATGTAGCTAAATGGCATTTATATTTAGCTGAGGCCCATCTTCATACCCTGTTAGCCGAACGGGTATTTCCTTTGATCGAAGAAGATGAGCTTAGTTCGGATGCTGTCGTCAAAGTCCTCAATAACATTAAAGTTCCCTTGGGCGGCGGAAAAATCGAACTCCCTTTAGCAGAATTGTTACCGACGAAATGTCAAATGACGTTAGTGGACCTCCTTGAGGAGTTTCAAAAAAATCGTTAATTCCCCTTGAAAGTTAAATGGTCACATTTGTCTAGCTGATGGGCAAAGAATCTGCTTATATTGAACAATCTGCCGTTATTCCGTATCGCCTTAGAGACGGAGAAATCGAAATTTTATTAATTACCACCCGCAAGAAAAAACGCTGGATTATTCCCAAAGGAATTGTCGAACCTCATATGACTCCCCATGCTTCAGCCGCACAAGAAGCGTTAGAAGAAGCAGGAATTATCGGAGAAGTCTTTTCAGAAGTGGTGGGGAGTTACACTTATCAAAAATTTGGTGGGACTTGTCGAGTGAAGGTTTTTTTATTACGGGTGGATTTGCTACAGCCTTGTTGGTTGGAAGATCAAGATAGAGATAGACGCTGGTTTAGTTTATCACAAGCTATTGAACAAGTTCAGCCAGTTGAAATTCAGAAAATGCTCAAAAAATTACCCACTCGTCTTCAAGTTTAATTCTATCCCTAGACAGTTGACAAAATTTTCTTCTATCTAAAGAGAGAAAAATGAACTGACATAGATCAATTTAGCTATCGATAAATCAATAACTATAGTGTAGAAAAACTAGATATCCATTAGAATTTTAGATAAACAATGTTCTTGGATTTTTGCTACAGGTTGTAACGACTTTCTAGGCAATTCGCTTCAACAAGAGATAATATATGAAAGAATGTCCCAGTATGGGGGAGTACGTTATTTATATGAAAATATTAGCAATTATTCTCAAGTTATTGGTCAGACTAGCTCCAAATATTTATCTTAAGCTCAACTAAAGGTTAAGTTTAGGCTTAAGAGTGCTGAAGGGGTGACCAAGTTATATCAACCGGCTATCAATGCTAGAGAACACAAAATAGGAGTAGTTGATTGAACAAATTCCTCAAAACCCTGAGCCAGTTGCTTTAATATTAATTGAGTTAGTCAAGAAGCTCGCTTTTGAAAAAATTGCTAATTTAACCAATCTTAGTAGACATGAATGAAAAAACGGCTCAATCTAAAGGTGATATTTTAATTGTAGATGATATCCCTGAAAACTTGGAAATTCTTTTTAAAAGCTTACGAGATCAAGGTTATGAAGTTCGTCGTGTTCTCAGTGGGAAACAGGCTTTAATGGTAGTGAAAGCTGAACCCCCAGAATTAATTCTTCTCGATGTCAAAATGCCTAATATGGACGGCTATGAAGTGTGTCAAAAGCTAAAAGCTAACTCAGAAACGGCTGAAATTCCTGTAATTTTTTTGAGTGCCCTAAATGAAGTTTTTGATAAGGTAAAAGCGTTTACTGTCGGAGGGGTAGACTATATTACAAAACCCTTTCATTTAGAAGAAGTTTTATCTAGAATTGAAACCCAGTTAACGCTTCAACGACAAAAAGCTCTTCTTCAAGAAGAAATTGAGCAACGACAAAAAGCTGAAGAAGCTTTGAAAAAAATTAATCAAAAACTGGTAGAGGAGATTCAAGTCCGCAAAAAAGCTGAAGCTGAACTACAAGCTTTAAATGAAGTCTTAAAACGCCTTGCTACTCTAGATGGATTAACTCAAATCGCTAACCGTCTTCAGTTTGATTACTATCTTAAACAAGAATGGAAACGAGCGCAGCGCGAACAAGTGCCGTTGTCTTTGATTATGAGCGATATCGATTATTTTAAAGATTACAATGATTGCTATGGTCATTTAGTAGGAGATGATTGTTTAAAACTCGTTGCTGAAACGATCAATAAAACGGTTTGGCGGCCAGGGGATTTAGCGGCTCGTTACGGTGGCGAGGAATTTGCTGTCATTTTGCCGAATACCGATGTTCAAGGAGCAATGTTAGTTGCCGAGAGAATGTGTTGGGAAATTCGTCATCTCAAGATTCCTCATGCTCATTCCCGCGTCAGTGAATATGTTACCCTAAGTTTAGGAGTTGCAGGTATTATTCCTCGTCCAGGACTATCTTCGAAAACTATCCTCGATGCGGCTGATCATGCCCTCTATCAAGCTAAAGCTCAAGGGCGGGATCGCATTATTCTCTTTAATTTTGATGAGCAGAAAGAACTTTGAATGTGGCTATTTAGAAAAATATATGGGACAAGTTAATTACAAAATTATCCACCAGCTACCCGGGCGACTTCGCGTGCGAATTCCACGTTTATTGATAGATGCAAATTACCGAGATCAACTCGAAAGCCGCTTGGAGTCAGAGCAGGGGATCACCAGTTTTCGTCTTAATGATGCGGCTCAATCTCTAATGGTCTGCTACGATCAAAAAAAATGCTCCTCAACAACATTGCAGACTCGATTAACCGAAGCCATTGAGTTAGCGGCTTTGCCTTCGAAGCGACCACCGGCAATTTATTTAGAGGCAAACGGGTTGATGAGAGGGAGTGAAAATTTAAGTGATTATGAAAAGCAGCAAATTCGAGGGATTCATCAATGGCTGTGTGGTGAGTTAGGGTTGATTAACCAAGGACTTGAGCAATTATTTGAGCCGGTGGGGAAAATAGTAGAAGCAATGATCCCACCGCCATTAGTGGAGAAAATTTTTCAAACCTTAGAATCAGTTACCGCTCATTGGCCACATGAGTGGAAAACGCTTCAAGATAAGGCAGGGGTTGAAAATCATCAACAGTTGCAACAAGTTTCTTTAGAAGTTTGCGATCACCTGGCTCAAGATGTCCAACATAAAGCCATTGCTCAAGCGGCCGTGACAGGAGGATTATCTGGATTGTTGGGCGGGATCGCTGTAGAAGTTGATATTCCTTTATTTCTGCTATTGATGTGGCAAACGATTTATAAAATTGGTTTGTGTTATGGCTATACTCCCGATACAGAAGAAGATAAGCAATTTGCTTGGGCTATTATTGAATTAGCTATCGCTGACACCCCAAAGGAGCGCAAAAATACGTTTAAATACTGGTTTAAGCTTCATCAAATTCTCTACCCGCAAATTATTGAAGATTTGGTTGAGGAGTCCGCCGAAGCTCAAACAACGAAAGTTATCTCCTCACAGTTAATTAAACAATTGATTACTTATCAAATTGAAAGCGAAAGCGGCGAAGGAATTCCGGTTCTAGGTTGCCTGTTTGGTGCATCAGCAGAAGCGTCTTTAATTAAGGCTGTTAGTCGGGCAGCTTATCGCACTTTTCAAACGAGATGGTTAATTGATCATCAAAAGTTGAAATTATGTTTTGAGGGGAATTCAATTTGATTGAAAACTACAAAATTTGAGAAAGAAACTTTTGAGTGCGTTCTTCTTTAGGATGATTAAAAAACTCGTCGGGCGTGGCAATTTCTACCACTGTCCCCTCATCCATAAACACAACTCTATCACTCACTTCTCTAGCAAACCCCACCTCATGAGTCACACAAACCATTGTCATTCCTTCCTGTGCCAAACTCCGCATAGTATCCAATACTTCCCTCACCATTTCTGGATCTAATGCAGAGGTCGGTTCATCAAACAGCATAATCTTAGGTTGCATGGCTAAAGCACGAGCAATGGCAACCCGTTGCTGTTGTCCTCCAGATAGTTGACCGGGGTATTTATGAGCTTGTTCCAAAATTCCGACTTTTTCTAATAATTGCATAGCAACGGTTTCGGCTTTCTGTTTTGGCCAACGCCTTACCCAAATGGGAGCGAGGGAAACATTATTCAAAACCGTCAAATGAGGAAACAGATTAAACTGTTGAAACACCATCCCCACTTCTCGGCGGATGGTTTCAATATTTCTGAGATCATGGGAAAGTTTAATGCCATCAATAATAATCCTACCTTTTTGATAAGGTTCCAAGGCGTTAAAGGTGCGAATAAACGTAGATTTTCCTGAGCCTGATGGGCCCATAATCACCACGACTTCTTGTTTGTGTACGGTTAAGCTGGCTTTTCGTAAAGCATAAAAGCCATTGTCATACCATTTTTCCACTTCTTCAGCGATGATGATGGGGCCTTCTGTCTGGTCTTGAATTTGGCTCATAGTTGTTTGTCACCAAGTAGAATCTACTGCTAAGATGATTAGCACCGGAAGCTTTTCACCGCTTAGAAAAACAATTTTTCTTTTATAGACTAGCATTTTTTCTAAGCTGATGATAATTCCCTGACTTAGCAGAAGATTTCTACCTGTGGAGGGGGTCATTAGTTAAGGTTGTTTTAATTGATCAGTTGTTTTTTTTCCTCTATCTAACCAACTGTTGTTGAGCCAGTTCTCGTAAACGACGAGAAGAATACTTTCTTTCTGTTTCTATAGCTATGGATGCGGCAGTGGAAGTTAATGAAGAAAGGAATTGGCTTTGAACTTGAGAGGTACTCCTATTGTTAAAAGATTTGTTATCTGTTTCAAGACTGTAAGCTTTCCATAGACCTTGGGGACTTGCGTGAGCTTCTTCAGTGATTAGTAGTACGGCTCCTGGTGGCAGACTTCCTATAGCCGTCGCCGGCAAACAAAACTGCGTCCAAGGAGAGCGTACTAAAAATACATTTACTTGGTTTCCCGAATAGCTCCCTTGTGTATAACCTGTCAGAAAACGACCCTGCTCTATAGGTGTTTTCAGATTAGGGTATTTTTCTAACAGTTTTGATAAAGATTTAGATGTTAGTTGAGGAGTCATTGGCAAAGCAAATAATTTTATTTGCGCTCAAAGGGACATAACATTCCCTAACAGCCTTTTTCGTTATGGCTATTATCAGAAATATAATTGCCCGTATTTTAACATAAATAAAAAAATTTGTCTAGTACCATCTGAAACAACCTCGGACAAAAAAAGCATTAGTTTATTGCATAAATTGCATTAGTCATTAGTCAATGCTCAATCATTCATTCTCTGTCATTTCAAGTCAAATATCGAAAGACCATTCTCAATAATTCTTCCTGAGAAAATGGCTTAGTAATATAATCAGTAGCTCCGACAATTTTGGCTCTAGCTCTGTCAATTAAGCCGCTTTTGGCTGTTACCATAATGATGGGTGTTTTCTTAAACTCAGCATTTTTTCTCAACAGAGAACAGATTTGATAACCATCTACATTAGGCATAGTTACATCTAATAAAATCAAATCCGGTTTGATGCGAATAACCTGCATTAAAGCTTTCAGAGAATCATTAATAGTATGAACAATAAAATTTTCTGCATCGAGAAAACGCGACAGTTCTTGTAACATCGTTTGACTGTCATCAATACAAGCAATTTTACAGATTTTAGTCGGTAAACTATTTTTAGTGATCACTGATAAATTCAGAGTGGTTTCTTCACCTTCTTCGAGTTCTCTAGAGTTTTTTCCCGGTTCTGGCTTATAAAATTTGGGCAATTTATTATAGGGAGGTTGGGGTTCTCTTAAAAGAATCGCTTTATTCTTAACTAATGTATATAACTTTTGAGCCAGCTTAAGTTCATCTTGATCAAAAATACTAGCTAAATGATAAAAACTATATCCTTTTAAAATTTTACTCAATTTTTGTTGTTGATCTTCTGATAACTTATTTTGGGCATAAGCATTGTTAAAAAAATAAGGACGCTGGTAAGGCGAAACGATTTCCGGCCCTAACGCTTGCCAACCTTCTATGCGCTGACGACAAGATTCAATACAATCTGCCAAATTAATGGCACAAAAAATCGGCAGATTAAGAGGAGGACTCAATACTTCTTGTTCTTCAATAGATGAGACAACTAAATAATTTTCTAAAACTTCAGCCGTTAATTTTTTTACTAATGTTACAATGGCATCTTCACTGAGAATTTTCTCTTCTAACAGCCAATAAATTCCTTGATAATCAGAGAATTGAGTAATGTCTGTAGAAAGATTATTTTCGATATGTACACGAACATAATGACAGACTTCTCGAGTTAAGCTTGTAATTTCATGACTGAGCCGCCGTAAATGACGCTCTAGACGGTCTACAGGATCTATAGAATGAGTTGCATAAACTAATTTGCCCAACCTAAAATAAAAAAGCCAGTCAACGTCTTGACTACGTAGATGTAAACAACCGCTTTCTTGAGTGTCTGCCAGTCGTTCTAGCATCTGAATGGGAGTAAAATTTGGATCTGTCGCATCAGTGTCAGGCAAATTTTGAGCCATAACTAAATCATCCTTAACCACCACTTGAACCGAAAAAAAAACCTGAGCAACAAAAGTTGGACAAATCAGAAACACTGGGTTTGAAGG
This sequence comes from Gloeothece verrucosa PCC 7822, assembly GCF_000147335.1. Lineage (NCBI taxonomy): Bacteria > Bacillati > Cyanobacteriota > Cyanophyceae > Chroococcales > Aphanothecaceae > Gloeothece > Gloeothece verrucosa. Next base: position 4,985,709 of record NC_014501.1, on the reverse strand, counting down.
CCTTAATTTCTCAAGTAGGTTGATTCCTATTTAATTCTATCATTTCTCTAGAGACGCGACGATAAGTCTTATAAACCCCTATAGCCTATAACTATATTGCCGTTTCTTGAGTTAAAGATTTAAATAATGTGGTGATAATTTGCTCTTTATCGGCAAATTTTGGCAATATTTCCACAACTTTACCGAATTTTGCTCTAATTTTGTCGATCATGCTAATCTTATCTGCAAGCATTATAATGGGTGTATGGCAAAGAAAGGAAAATTGCCGCAGTTGATAACAGATTTGATAGCCACTGCTATTAGACATCTGGGCATTAATGATAATCAGGTCAGGGTTTTGCTCTAGACAAATAGCCACCGCTTCTAGTCGGTTATGAACAGTAATATATTGATAACCAGCAGAGGTGAGCCAGTCTCGCATACGCCGAGACATTTCTAAATTATCATCGACATAGACGACAAGATGTTGCTTAAGAGTTTTTTTGAGGGAAAAATTGGCAGGAAATGACTCTACTTGGTCATTTAAATCGGCAAATTCGACAAATTTAACTAATCCCCATTGAACATAGAGCAATAGTGAGCGTGTTAAGGATAAAATATCTTGTTGTAGTTTGATGGCCAAATCTCTTAAACTGGCTTCTCCATCTAAACATTGTATAACCACCTTACAGGTACTCGGTAAAGCTTGCAGGTCCAATTGCTCTGGGTGACTAATAACAGGAACTAAATTGGCCGAATAAGCGGCTAAATCAGCCTTTTGCCACTCTAGCCAAAGCTTCCAAGCATCAACAATAATTTCTTCTGGGTTAATTAAAATAATAGGAGTAGAGCAAGATTTATCAGATTTAAGAATATAAGTGACTTGTTGAGCTTGAGTTAAATCAAAGAACATTTCGCTAACTAAACCGCGAATGAGACGGAAAACTTGTTCTCGGTTAATCTTTTTCTGTTTTAGCCAGGAAGACAATAGGCGATATTGCCAACTCATTTCTTCGGTTTCAGGGGTAGGAATAGACTCATTGGCATCTATAACATTTAACTCACAAGCCAGCGCCGGACAGTACAATTTTAAATTACGAGTCCAGCGTTTGCTGGGTTGGTGTCCACCTGTCACAAAAACGATACGCCCATGAAACAGATGAAAGATAGACACCACGCCTTGTGGGTCCCAAAAAATCAACTGGCCACTAAACTGGTTTTGTTTTAAGCTTTTAAACAGGTTTGCTTGTTTGATGCCGCTAAATTCATCAATAGTTATCGGTTGGGCTGTAGAAATATCACTATTAACGGTTGGAGTCAAAGCTGGTTCTGAGATAGAAGAGAGAGCAGTAAGTGCGTTAGTCATAAGAACATTAAACTATTAGCTTATATTCCCAGAATCTCATTAATTCCCAAAAAGATCGGTGATGTCAGTCTTTTTACCCTGTGATCTATATCATACTCAAATAAAAGCTCCCGTACATTCACTCAAAGCTATGGTTAAAATTCAAGAAATTCCCCTAAACCAGATCCGTCGCCCCCTTCCCCGGCAAACTGATCCCCAAAAAGTAGAAGCCTTAATGCAGTCGATCGCCTCAGAAGGCTTAAGAGAACCGATCGATGTGCTAGAAGTGGACGGACAATATTATGGCTTTTCGGGGTGTCATCGTTTTGAGGCTCATCAACGCCTCGGTAAACAAACAATTAAATGTCGAGTTCGTCAAGCGCCGCGTTCAGTGTTACAGAAACATTTAGCATAATTGTGTTGTGATTTTTGTACTTGACCATGAGCAAATCCATCTACATTAAAAACCATCAGCAGTTAGAACACCTGATGCAACAGGTGGGAATTCCCACTGTAAAAGAATTAAGCCGCCTTTCTGAGGTATCGGAGTGGCAAATTACTCGGATCGAATACGGATTAATCCTGAAGATACCTGTAGAAATCTTGCTAAAATTAGCCAATACGCTAGAAATTTCTCTCAATGATTTCCTGACTCGATTTAGCTCTGATGAAGCGGTTTCTCTTCCTCTACCCGAACAGATGAGAAGTGATACTTACGCACTCGAGTCTCTAGAAGAAGACTATCAACAGTTACAACAACTGATAGAACAAGAGCGAGAAACCTCAAGAAATGAGTTTCATCGGCTGCAACAGCAAATGGAGCAACAAAAAGAAACTTTGAAGCAAGAGTTTCAACGCTCGAGTTTACAGACTCTAGAGTCATGGTTACTGCAATGGCCGACTGCCGCCCTATCGGCCCAGAAAAATCCCAAGTTACCCGCGATCAAATTATTACCGTTGCTTAAACCGATGGCAATTTTATTAAAGCAGTGGGGGGTAGAAGCGATCGCCTCTGTGGGTGAGTTAGTGCCTTATGATCCTCAATATCATCAATTGATGGAAGGACAAGCGGAACCTGGGGAGCGGGTACGGGTGCGTTATGTGGGATATCGTCAGGGTGATACGCTATTATATCGCGCTAAAGTGAGTTCTCTTGAGGCGGTAGCGGCTCCCAAAACAGAAAGCGTGAAAACAGTAGAAGATACAGAAGAGAATAAAGCTCCTACGACGGTGCTTGATATTCCTCAAAGTTCTACACCAACTAATTTAGATGCTCCTGATGATTCGTCGGCGACTATTTTAGATGTTTCTGAAGATGCGGCTGTGGATGAAGCAACAGCGAAGAAGATCATTCAATGATTGTAGAGTGCGTTAGGCGGTTATCCTCATCGGAAAAAACCTAGGTTGAAATATCCGTCGTAACGCACCATCTTAGCTGAAGATTTTGCCTTTTAAGACGGTTGAAGACCTGAACCTACCGGCGCAGTAGAAGTTAATTCTAACTTAGGATGGTCTTCCTTCACTTGTTGTAAATTCCACTCATTCTTAAACAACAAAACCGGACGACCCCACCCATCTTTAACCGTCATCGTATTAAATAATCTGCCTACCTCCTCCAAAGCTTTCCATCCGCCAGCCACCCAACGGGCTACACTATAAGATAAAGGTTCTGTGCGGGTTTCTACTCCGTATTCATTGAGCATCCGAAATTGCACCACTTCAAACTGTAATTGTCCCACAGCCGCCAAAATCGGATCGCGGATAAAATCATCCACAGAAAACATAATTTGAATGGCTCCTTCTTCGGTTAATTCCTGTATTCCTTTTTGGAACTGTTTAAACTTAGAAGGGTTCGGGTTTTTCAAATAGGCAAATAGTTCTGGTGAAAAGCAAGGAATGCCCTCATATTCCAACTTTTTGCCATTATAAATCGTATCTCCGATAGCAAACACACCCGGGTTATTTAATCCGATCACATCCCCCGGGTAAGCTTCTTCTATGGAAGCGCGATCTTGAGCAAATAATTTTTGCGGACGAGACAGCCGCACGGTTTTACCGGTTCTGGCATGATTAACGGTCATGTCTTTCTCAAATTTTCCTGTACATACCCGCACAAATGCTACCCGATCTCGGTGTTTAGGGTCCATATTGGCTTGCAGTTTAAAGATAAAGCCGCTAAATTCTGGATAGGTGGGATCAAGTACACCTGCCGAGGAATATCTGCCTCCGGGTTTGAGTGCATAATCTAGAAACGCTTCTAAGAAAAGCTTAACGCCAAAATTGGTCATCGCACTGCCAAAAAACACAGGTGTCATTTTTCCGGCGTGAACCTGTTCTAAATCTAGTTCTGAGCCAATTTCTTCGAGAATTTCTAAATCTTCTTTTAGCTGATAATAGAGGTCTTGTGGCAGATAATCCTCAATTTTGGGGTCACCAAGCTCGATCACCGTTTCTCGGGCTTCCTGGGAGCCGTGAGCGCGACGTTCAAACAGGTGTATCGCCTTGCTGCGTCGGTCATAAACGCCTTTAAAGCGGTCCCCTGTGCCAATGGGCCAGTTTACCGCATAAGTTTGTAATCCTAATTCCTGTTCTATCTCATCGAGTAATTCTAGGGGTTCTCGTCCGGGGCGGTCTAATTTATTGACAAAGGTAAAGATCGGCAATGACCGCATTTTACACACTTCAAACAGTTTGCGGGTTTGAGGTTCTAACCCTTTTGCCGCATCAATTAACATCACAGCATTATCGGCGGCGGCTAGGGTGCGATAGGTATCTTCACTAAAATCTTGGTGTCCTGGGGTATCGAGTAAATTAATTTGGAAATTTTTATAATCAAACTGTAAAACCGTAGAAGTGATAGAAATTCCCCGTTGTTTTTCCATTTCCATCCAGTCTGATGTGGCTTTACGTTGATCTCGTCTCGCTTTAACGGCACCGGCTTGATGAATGGCCCCTCCGTAGAGTAAAAGTTTTTCTGTTAGAGTCGTTTTTCCTGCGTCTGGGTGAGAAATAATCGCGAAGTTGCGTCTATAATTTACAGCCTGTTCGAGTTCGGTTTGGATCTCTGTTGTCATTGGGTTATTAATGGAGAGGTTTTCTTGATTAATTACTATGGGTTAAGTCTTAAGCTTACTTCTTCGTTTCATTATAACCTCTATTCACGGATGCCGGAAATTTGTTCGGGGTTAGACTTTTTTAGACTTAGGTGCGAATTTGCCTTTAAAAAGTGTGCCAAAATAGAGGGCTGCCGCACTTCCAAGCCAAGTTATCGGTTCAGGTGTCGGTGTCATGGCAAGCGGTTTCTTTGTCAAGAAATCTATTTCTCCCTCGTATTCGCCACTCACATAGCCCTGACCAATTTCTATCAAAACTAGCTCCCTATCAAAAACCCATTCTTGTTTCTCTTCATTCCAATAAAACTTGTCTTGCAGTTCATAGCGCTTAACTTCCCCTACTCCTTGGTTATAAAAGCTATTTCCTGTCCAGGTTGTGCTAAAATTTCCCTCAAAATCCGCACCAAAGTCATCATGGTAAGTGCCGATGGACAATGGCTGACTATCACTATAGTTAATCCCTACTAACGAGCCTAAACCTTTCTGAAATTCAAAAATAAATTCAGCGTCTTTGTCTTCTTTTTTCTTAAAATTAATGGTGGTTTCCCCATAGCCAAATCTAGCAGTATCCTTTAAGACAAAATTAAATTCTAAGTTAATTTTAGGGAGTTTAGCCAAATTCGATAAGTAAATTCTCTTTTCTCCATTTTCAGGCAGGATCAAATTCTTCCCTAGGCTTTTGAGAGCTAAATTATTAAACCGCAAGTATCCCGACCCCGAAGCCTGATAACCCTTAAATTTCATCTCAATGTTAGCCGCTTTTACCTCTTGTAGATGAACCCCATTTAAAGCTAAACTTATTCCCAAAACAACCCCATTTAATTTTTTCATTTTCCTCGTTTTTTTTACTTTATTAAAAGTGTTTTCTAAGTTAACATAAAATATTATCTAAGTCAAACAAAAAAGATTTTTTTAAATAAATGTTAACTCAAACCATTCAAGAAAGAGAAATAATTATTATTGGCAGTGGAATAGGCGGCTTAAGTTGTGCGGCGCTTCTGGCCAAATATGGCTTTAAGGTTACGGTTTGTGAAAGTCATAATCTGGCCGGAGGGGCTGCCCACAGTTTTGAGTATCAGGGTTATAAGTTTGATAGTGGCCCCTCTTTATATTCGGGTTTATCTTACAGTCCTTCTGCTAACCCCTTAAGACAGGTTCTAGACGCAATAGAAGAAGATTTATCCTGGTTGAATTATGATACTTGGGGTTGCTGTCTGCCCGAAGGGGATTTTAACACCTCTGTCGGCGTAGATCAATTTTGTCAGGTGGTGGAAAGGTTGCGAGGAAAAGAAGCTCTTAGAGAATGGCGTTCACTGCAAAAACTCATGCAGCCTTTAAAAGATGCGGCTATTGCAATTCCGCCGGCGAGTATTCGTTTGGATGCGGGGGTTTTGTTGACTATCGGTCAATTTTTGCCTTCTCTTGTGGCCCAAGCCCCCAATATGTTTAAATTAACTGGCCCCTTCAGTAATATTATCGATGGAACGATTCGAGACCCTTTTCTTCGCCACTGGTTAGATTTACTCTGTTTTCTTCTTTCTGGACTTCCTGCAAAAGGAACCATTGCCGCAGAAGTGGCGTTTATGTTTGCAGATTGGTATCGCCCTGGCGTAAGTTTAGATTATCCTATGGGCGGAAGTGGGGCACTCGTTGAGGCGTTGGTACGCGGCTTAAAAAAATACGGGGGTGAATTGTTACTTAATGCCCATGTTGAACAAATTTTAGTCAAAAATAAGCGAGCCGTAGGAGTACGTTTACGCAATGGCCAAGAACTTAGGGCAAAAAAGGCTGTCATTTCTAATGCTTCCATTTGGGATACTCTCAAATTAATTCCCGAAGGAATCATCCCAAATGCCTACAGAAAACAAAAAGAATCCACTCCTCAATGTGATAGCTTTATGCACTTTCATTTAGGGATTGATGCGGCCGATATGCGTCCTGATTTAGCTTGTCATTATATTGTGGTCAATGATTGGGAAAAAGGCATAACAGCGCCGCTTAATGTCATTTTAGTGTCTATTCCCTCTGTACTTGATCCGGGTTTAGCCCCACCTGGAAAGCATCTGATTCATGCTTATACTCCCGGCAATGAACCCTATCAATTGTGGCAAGGACTAGACCGCCGTTCTCCGGCTTATGCTCAACAAAAACACGAGCGTTCACAAGCGATTTGGACAGCTTTAGACAGAATTATTCCTGATATTCGTTCTCGTTGTGAGGTGACGTTAATTGGCACTCCTTTAACCCATGAACGTTTTTTAAGACGAAATCGCGGCACTTATGGGCCAGCTATTGCCGCCGGCACAGGCTTTTTTCCAGGGGCAAATACCCCTCTACCCGGCTTATTTTGTTGTGGCGATTCGACTTTTCCAGGCATTGGCTTACCGGCGGTGGCAGCTAGTGGCATGATAGTGGCTAATACTTTTGCTTCTTTATCTCAACATTTATCGATGCTAAAAGAAATTGGCATTCGCGGCTAAATGATTCATTGAAATCAAGTCAACTCGTAAAATGTAGTGAAAGTTACACTATTTATTAAAAAAATGATTAAAAAAAGACAAGGTTTGTCTCAAATTTTGATAAGATAATAAATAAAGAATCGTCTCAAGACATAGATATGATTAAGAATGACTAAGCTAACAATAGGATTAGGTGCTGTAATCCTGGGGATTGGATTATGGGGATGTAGTAATGTTTCTAATCAAATGACTCCACCCATGACCCAAGTCACTGTACAGATATGTGGAGAACAACTGGTCAGAAACAAGATCGAAGAAGATTGTCTCTCCAATACCGGAGTTTACTGGGGAGAAGTGACTGAAAAAGATATAAAACTGGTAGGCATGGCCCGAGAAAATAAAGAAGAATTAGACTATTATTTTGTCGTCGTCTCGGCGGCTGGATGTGTGGCAGATTGGGCGGCACCGAGAGCCAAAGCAACAGAGATAGTGGCGATTAACTCGATGTATTCGGGAAAATTTTCCGGTCAAACGCCTAAAATTAAAAAGATAAACCTAGTTCAAGTAAAAGATGAAAAAAGAAAATTGCTAGTAGAAGAGACGAAAGAAAAATTGGCCTTTGCAACCTTAATGGGATCACAATCTACTTATACTCAACAGACTTGTCAAAACTTTAAGCAGTTTCAACACGCCCTAAAATTAAAAGGATATGAAGAAACAGTCTATTAATGGGCTTATTCTCCTTGCGGATATCTAAGCCATAAATCGGTAATTTGTCGTAAACTTTGATGATTCCCATTGCCTAAAATAAGATGATCCAAGATAGGAATATTTAAAAAAGTCGCTCCTTGTAATAATTGTTCAGTCAGATCAATATCTTCTTGAGAAGGTTCGACATTACCGGAAGGATGATTATGTCCTATAATAAGTTTGGTCGCTCCCTGTTTAATCACTTCTCGAAAAATTTCTCTAGGATGAACTAAGGTTTCTGTTGCTGTTCCAATGGTAATCACTTTAGTGGCGAGAAATTGACTTTTGACATTGAGTAGAACAATAGCAAACCGTTCTTGATTTTGCCACATTAAATCATGACTCAATGCCGCCGCCGCCGCCACAGGATTATCTATCACCATCTTCTCCATCGGACGTAATTGAAACGAGCGCTTTCCCAGTTCAATGGCGGCTAAAATAGTAGTGGCTTTAGCAGGGCCAATGCCATGAATGGCCATTAATTCTTGGGGACTAATATCTCGCAACACATCCAGGGGTTCACGCTTATATTTACTTAACTCAGAAAGAATATATTGCCCTAACCCCACTGCGGAAAGTTTGCCCTTCCCTTGTCCAGTGGCTAATAAAATCGCCAAGAGTTCAGCATCCGATAAGCTTTTTGCCCCAAGAGAGAGTAAACGTTCCCGGGGTCGTTCGGTGAGGGGAAGATCAGCAATTCTAATATTATAGCTCATAAACTCGGGTTTTTAGGCATAAATTTAGTTATATTAACCCATTTATAGCTGATAATCATCAGAAAAATCACCAATTGTACAAAGGCAGAAAAAACCCATCTAGGAGGAAATGGAAGCTTACAATAGTTAAAAAGCACTCTCCCTCATCCATGATACCCATTGTCTACCATCCCAACTATGTCACCCCGTTACCCGATGGTCATCGTTTCCCGATGCCGAAATTTAAATTACTCTACGACCTATTAATTACAGACGGTATCACTACACCCGAACACACTCACATTCCCGAAGTCCCCGCTAGAGAAATTATCGAATTAGTTCATACTCCCGAATACGTTCAAGCATACTATGGGGGAACCCTCGACCCCAAAGCACAACGCCGCATCGGTTTACCCTGGAGTCCCGGTTTAGTCACTCGTACCTGTACCGCCGTTGCAGGAACCATTCTCACTGCACAACTCGCTTTAAAATATGGCCTTGCTTGTAATACTGCCGGCGGAACTCATCACGCTTTCCCCAGTTTCGGATCGGGGTTTTGTATTTTTAATGATTTAGCGATCGCCACTCGTCGGCTACAACAACTCGAACTGGTTAAAAAAGTGCTAATTATCGATTTAGATGTTCATCAGGGAGATGGTACAGCTTATATATTTCAAAATGATGAGAGTGTTTTTACGTTTTCCATGCACTGTGAAGCCAATTTTCCCGGCACAAAACAAAAAAGCGACCTTGATGTTCCCCTCGCTGTGGGATTAGATGATGAAGGCTACTTAAAAATACTATCCCAATATTTACCCGATCTCCTGGGAGAGGTTAACCCTGATCTGGTCTTGTATGATGCTGGTGTAGACACTCATATTGAGGATCGCTTAGGCAAACTTTGCATGAGTAATATAGGTATTTACCGCCGAGACATTCAAGTTTTAAGCACCTGTGTCGCCGCAGGATACCCAGTGGCCGCCGTCATTGGAGGAGGTTATGCTAAAGATTTTCAGAACTTGGTTTATCGTCATTCTCTATTACATCGAGCCGCTAGAGATATCTATCATCAATATTTGTGACCTTGAGATTTTAAGCGCTGCGACCAACTGACTTTTTTCAAGGCGTAGTGTACTACCATCACTAAATTTTTGCAAGATATGGAGGATTGAGCTAATAAACCTTTTTGTTGAAGAAATAGCTGTAATTCTTGCAGGGCCTTTTTCGCTTTTTGGTACTGTATATGAGCTTCAGAAACAATCGGTTTTGATGTTCTTAGGGGATCTCGTTCCACTGCGGCTATAGCTCGACGCACAGCTAAGGTAATCTGTTGTTGATACTTTTTGCCTAATGCTATTTGATAATTTTTTCCATCAATAGTAGACGCATATAGGGCCGGTAATCGATTGAGTGCAAAAGTCGCTACTTCAACTCGATTAAGGTAGGGTTTTAGCCGGCAAGAATAGTCTCTCAGTTGCTTTTCTATTTCTTGCTGAACCAGTACCTCCATAACATTTATATGAATACATGACTGATTCACAGCTTGAGGTTCTTCGGTTTGAGATAGATTGTTCATTTTTTTTAGTCTCCCTTTTGGCTATTTTTATCAATATTAATCCTCAATTTTTTCAAGGTTTAACTAATAAAACTTGAATCCCATCCTAGACTCGATTCCTCATCGATTTCCTCCTCTTTAAAATTCCTAGAATCCGATTTTTTATTTTCCTTCCAATACAATCTTTTTAAAGCTTTTTCAACGACACTCACTAAATTATCCCAAGATAAGTCTGTCGGGTAACCGTCGATTAATTGAGTTTGAATCAGGAGATCTTCTAGCATTTCTAAAGCACTTTGAGCTTCTCGACATTTGCTCTCTATTTCTGAAAAAGAAACCAATGGCTTTGAGTGTCTTTTGGGATTTTTTTCCACTGTAGCTAAAGCTCGGCGTACAGCTATACCGATCTCTTTTCGATATTTTTGTTTGCCGATTTCTTTTTGCATATCTCTTCCTTTTTCGCTAGAAGCATACAGAACAGGAAGCCGGTTAAGCGCATAAGCTTCTATCTCTACTATATTAAAAGATGACCTAATCTGTGCAGGATAAATTTTTAGTTGCCTTTGTATCTCTTCTTTTACCAGCACCTCCATGATATTTTGATAAATTTGCTCCGTTTTAAAACTATTGTCTTTTCTGTTCATCATTTTTCTGCCTCAGTTTTTTTTGTTTATTTTTTTCATCTCGTTTATAGAGACTTGAGCAAAATCAAATAAATGTTAAGATGGTAATATTTCGGACAAGATTCATTAGCTAATTTTATCTTTTAGCCGGATGCACAATGCTTGAAATATTATTATAACTAGAAATACGTAGAATTGTCTAGATTTTTTGGGGAGTTTTGAATTGATAAAAAAAACTACAGTCTGCAATATTTAAGCCTAGGTATCATCAGTTAGATCGAGCCATAAAAGTTCTGTAAAAACACTGATCTAATGGGTAATAAAAATTAACTTTTATCAAAACTGTCAGCGAATTTTATAAAAACTTAAAAAATAGAATGAATAATTTACGTGAATTCCGTCAGGAGTGAGATAATAAGAATCCACTGTAGCAAAAGAAAAAACGATGCGACTATCTCAAATGCTTTTTGTCACGCTGCGAGAAGATCCTGCCGAAGCAGAAATCAAGAGTCATAAACTTTTATTACGGGCGGGGTATATTCGTCGAATTGGTAGCGGAATTTATGCCTATCTCCCTTTAATGTGGCGAGTTTTGCAAAAAGTCTCTCAAATTGTTCGAGAAGAAATGAACGCCATTGGGGCACAAGAATGTCTCCTTCCCCAACTACAACCCTCAGAGTTATGGAAAGAGTCGGGGCGTTGGGATACTTATACCAAAGCAGAGGGCATTATGTTTGCGCTTGGTGATCGTCAAGAGCGAGAATTAGGGTTAGGTCCAACCCATGAAGAAGTGATCACCTTTATCGCTCGAGAGATGATTCGTTCTTATCGTCAATTACCTCTAAATCTCTATCAAATTCAAACCAAGTTTAGAGATGAAATTCGTCCTCGGTTTGGTTTAATGCGAGGGCGCGAATTTATCATGAAAGATGCTTACTCATTTCATACGGATGAGACAAGCCTGAAAAAAACTTATCAAGATATGGACCAAGCTTACCGTAATATGTTCAGACGTTGCGGACTAGCGTTTAGAGGCGTAGAAGCGGACTCCGGTGCCATCGGCGGCTCAGGTTCTCAAGAATTTATGGTCTTAGCGGATGCCGGAGAAGATGAAGTCCTCTACACAGCCGATGGAAACTATGCCGCTAACGTAGAAAAAGCCGTCTCTTTACCCCCCGATGTCCAAGCATCCCCCTTTAAAAGTTACGAAAAGCGAGAAACCCCAGGCACAGACACCATCGAAAAGTTAGCCGAATTTCTCAACTGTTCTGAGACCGTCATTGTGAAAAATGTTCTCTATCAAGCGGTTTATGATAACAGAATGTCGGTATTGGTATTAGTCCATATCCGAGGAGATCAAGATGTTAACGAAGTAAAACTGCAAAATGAATTAGTCAGACAGGCTTCCCGTTACCAAGCTAAGAGCATCTTAGCGCTGTTGGTTCCTGATGAGTCCGCGCAACAAAAATGGGCGGCTAAACCCTTACCTTTAGGATATATTGCCCCCGACTTAGGAGATGATTATATTCAATCTTCCCAACAAGTAGCGCCTAAATTTCTGCGTTTAGTGGATAAAACCGTGATCGACTTGAAAAACTTTGTCACCGGAGCCAACGAAAAAGGATCTCACGTTGTCGGAGCCAATTGGGGTAAACAGTTTAAATTACCTGAATTAGTGGTAGATGTGCGAAAAGCCAAACAAGGTGATCGCGCGGTACATGATCCCACTCAAACCCTTCAAAGTGCCAGAGGAATTGAAGTGGGTCATATTTTCCAACTGGGAACCAAATATTCTCAAGCTATGGGAGCAACTTATACCAATGAACAAGGAGAAGAAATTCCCTTAGTGATGGGATGTTATGGCATGGGGGTTTCTCGCTTGGCTCAGGCTGCGGTTGAACAGTCTTATGATAAAGATGGGATTATTTGGCCAGTTGCGATCGCTCCTTATCATGCTATTGTGGTTATTCCTGACCTTAATGATCCCTTACAGGTAGAAACTGCCGAAAAACTCTACCAAGAGTTAAACCAAGTAGGGGTAGAAACCTTATTAGATGACCGGGATGCCCGAGCCGGGGTAAAATTTAAAGACTCTGAGTTAATTGGTATTCCCTATCGCATTGTCACCGGACGCTCCCTCAAAGACGGTAAAGTAGAAGTGGTAGAACGAGCGAGCAAAAAATCTCAAGACATTGCCATTGAAGAAGTGGTTTCAACCTTACAACAATGGGTTAAAGCGGCAATATAAAATTAATGAGGGTGGGCATGGCCCACCTTAACAATAGACTTCTGACACAATTGACAAATTCTGGTAAAAAAGGCGCTCTTGCCCTAAACATTCAGGCAAAAGAATACAGAGAAAATTTAATTATAGAAGAGGTCGACTGGAGCAAGAAAAATGAAAACTGAAAACAACCCGATGTTTATTGCGCTCATTGCCTGTGCGGCCTTGATCGTCGCTGTGGGACTGCTGTTTTTGTTGCGCTCAGATGGAGGATTACAAGCGGCTCTATTGGCTCTATTTATTGTACCCTGTATGGCGATTTCTTTTATTAACCCTCGTTGGGGAATCTTAGCCCTACTCATCTATCTTCCCTTGAGCAATACGCTGACTTTTTCTGTGATCAAAGTCTATAAAGTCATCGGCAACATGATCGGATATACAAAGGCTTATCCTCTCTACAAAATAGCTAAGGATGGTTTTTATTTCCCCGCCTTATTGGGCATTTTAATCTCTACAAAAACCTGGGAACAGTTACGGCCCAAAATTAAACCCTTGCTCATTGCCCTGAGTATTTTACTAGGAATTTGTTTGTTAAGTCTGGTCTTTGTTAGCTTCGCTGACTTTCAGTTGCAAAATCTCGTTAAGGGACTGGTGGGCTTAAAAATTTTATTAGGCTATATTCCTTTAATTGTTTGCGGCTATTATCTCATACGCACTTCTAAAGATATCTTTTTTGTTAGTCGTTTGCAAGTGGTTTTAATTTTAATCTGTTGTAGTTTGTGCTTTATTCAATATTTCTTATTAACCAGCCAATTTTGTCCGGATAACATTACCCTCAATAAACTGCCTTCGCTTGTTCCCTTATCCCAAGACAAATATTATCCAGACATTACCGCTAAAGCTACCCTCAAAGGGATGTGTTTTGTGGGGGGATCTCTTCTCTATAACCCCCAACAAGGTTTAATTCGGCTACCCGGAACCTTTTCCGATCCTTGGCAGTGGGCTTGGTTTCTGATTTTTAGCGGTTTTATGACTTATGCGGCTAGTTTTAGTGATCCTTCGCCGCGTTGGCGAGTGGTGAGTTGGATAGGCATGGCAATGGTTTTAGCCACGACGCTCATTTCAGGGCAAAGAGTTGCTTTATTGGTAGTTCCCGTGACTTTTATCGTGCTTTTAGTGGTGAGTGAAAGACGAAAAAAGTGGCTACCCGTTAAGTTAGGAATTATCGCCGCACTCACTTTATTAGTTATCAGTCAAATGAGTTTTGTACAACAGCTTCTTAGCAATTTTATCGCTCGTTGGCAGTATTCTCCGCCGCTTGAGTTTATGACCAAGCAATTACAATGGTTACTGGGAATACAAGGCAAAAATATTAATTTATTGGGAGTGGGTGGCTTAGGTGGAGCCACCAGTGGGGCGCGTCGCTTAGTTGATGAAAATGCCACTCAGCTAATAGAAACCTTTTATGTAAAACTTTTATACGAAATTGGAATCTTAGGATTTTTAGCTTTTATGGGAGTGGTTACTATTTTATCTATATTAACGTTTCGTGCCTATAAAACCGTAAACAATCAGGCTTTGAGTCATTGGGCAATTTGTTTATGGATCTTTATTTTGTTTATTAGTTATAATCCTTGGTATTATCCTTTAACGGTAGAACCCGTAGCTGTGTATTATTGGCTATTTGCTGGCATTCTGCTAAAATTACCTGAGTTACAAACTTTCTCAGATAACAGCACTCAAGAAGATTCTACGGAACAGTCTCAAAACAACGATTTTTAAGTTTTCTTCTTTATATTATCTTCAAATTATGGAAAAAAACCTCCTGCTTAGAAGTGAGTCAGAAAAAATAACTTATGAGTATCAAGTTGGAGGAAGTTTACCGAGTAATGCTCCAACTTATGTGATCAGAAAAGCTGACAGACAATTATATCAAGCCCTCAAACAAGGAAATTTTTGTTATATCCTTAATGCAAGGCAAATGGGGAAATCTAGTTTGCGTGTACAAGTCACCAAGCGTTTAATAGAAGAGGGAGTCAGATGTGCGGCGGTAGATCTTTCTATGATCGGCAGTCAGAATATTACTTTAGCACAGTGGTATACTGGCTTAACGTATGTCTTAGCCAGTGAGTTAAATCTTTTGGAACAAATCTCGATTCGTCGTTGGTGGAAAGAACATCAAAGTTTATCTCCTGCACAACGTTTAGGAGAATTTATTGAGCAAGTTATTTTAAAAATTATTCAAGAGAATATTGTGATTTTTATTGATGAAATTGATAGTGTTCTGAATTTGAAATTTAATCTAAAAGACTTTTTAGTTTTGCTGACCAATTTTTACCATCAACGGCAAGTCAATAAGCCGTTAAATCGAATTAGTTTTGTCCTTCTTGGAGTAGCGAATCCATCTCAATTCGTGGCTTCAAACAAACTTGATTTTTTTAAAATTAGTGAAAAAATCGAGTTAGAAGGATTTAAATTAGGTGAATCTCAAGCTCTAATGTATGGATTAAAAGATAAAGCCAGTAATCCTAATAACGTTTTAAAAGAAATTCTTAATTGGACTAATGGGCAACCCTTTCTCACCCAAAAACTTTGTCAGATAATTGAAGATTCAGGTGCGACTATTCCTCAAAATGAGGAGCAAAAATGGATTGAAAATTTAGTCAAAAATGAAATTATAGAGCAGTGGGAAACAAAAGATAACCCAGAACATTTAAAAACTATACGAGATCGCCTATTCACCAGTCCTCAAGTCATTAGCCTGCTTAAACTGTATCAACAAATCGAGCAACAAGGAGAAATCAAGGCCATAGATAGTTCAGAGGAAAACGAATTAATCCTATCCGGGTTAGTCATTAAAGAACAAGAAAAGCTAAAAGTTAAAAACAAAATTTATCAGCAAATTTTTAACCTCCATTGGATTGAGCGAAATTTAACTCATTGGCAATCACAAGGAAGTAGAGACTAGGAAGTAAAAAATAAGATGTAGAGGATTGTTTGGGTTCAAGCTAAAATAAAAAAAGTATCTAGCCCTAAAAATAGGAGAAGACAGGTCTATGGGTATCGCCACAGTTAACCCAGCCACCGGAGAAACAGTAAAAACCTTTGAACCCCTTACCCCCGAGGAGATTGAAGCAAAACTGGCTAAAGCACAAGATCGGTTTTTAGAATACCGTCACACCTCTTTCGCCCAACGAAGTCAATGGATGAATAAAGCCGCCGAGATTTTAGAACGGGATCAGGTGGAACTCGGGAAAATAATGACCCTGGAAATGGGCAAAACCATCAAAAGCGCCATCGCGGAGGCCAAAAAATGTGCCTCTGTCTGTCGTTATTATGCCGATAATGCAGAAGAATTTCTCAAAGATGTGCCCGCTTCTACAGATGCCTCCTCTAGCTTTGTTCGCTTTCAACCCCTCGGGATTATTTTAGCGGTGATGCCTTGGAATTTCCCCTTTTGGCAAGTTTTCCGCTTTGTGGCACCCACTTTGATGGCGGGGAATGTGGGCATCCTCAAACACGCTTCTAATGTGCCTCAATGCGCCCTCAAGATCGAAGAAATTTTAACAGAAGCCGGTTTTCCTGACGGTGCTTTTCAAACCCTCCTGATCGGCGCTTCTCAAGTGGAAAGTATTATTAATGATGATCGCGTCAAAGCGGCTACCCTGACGGGAAGTGAATTTGCCGGGGCTTCTTTAGCGGCGGCGGCGGGCAAACAAATTAAAAAGACGGTGTTAGAGTTAGGCGGAAGCGATCCCTTTATTGTCTTAGATAGTGCTGACATTGAAGCCGCAGCTAGTAGCGCCACTGCCGCTAGAATGCTTAATAGTGGGCAGTCTTGTATTGCGGCTAAACGGTTTATTGTCGCCGAGTCGGTGGCTGATCACTTTGAAAAGCTTCTCGTCGAAAAATTCTCTGCCTTAAAAGTGGGTGATCCGATGGATGAAGCTACGGATATAGGCCCTTTAGCTACCCCAGATATTTTAGATGATATTGATCAACAAGTACAAAAAAGTGTGGCGATGGGGGCAAGAGTTTTAATTGGAGGTAAAGCTTTAGAAGGTGCGGGCAATTTTTATCTCCCTACCATTCTCACCGATATACCGCCAAATTCTCCGGCAGATAAAGAGGAATTTTTTGGGCCGGTGGCTTCTCTTTTTCGGGTTAAAACTCTCGATGAAGCGATCGAATTAGCTAATAGTACCACTTTTGGACTGGGGGCGAGTGGCTGGACTACTGATCCCCATGAACAAGAACGTATTATTAATGAGGTTGAAGCCGGCGCGGTTTTTATTAACGGAATGGTGAAGTCTGATCCTCGTCTTCCCTTTGGCGGCACTAAAATTTCCGGTTATGGACGGGAATTAGGCATCTATGGAATTCAAGAATTTGTCAATATCAAAACCGTTTGGATTAAATAACTATTTAATCTCATAATTTTAGAGTAGGTTTGTAGTCAAAATATGGGTGTATCCATAGCACTTTCATCAGAACTATAAACCTTTTTTAGTGATTTTTGGGAAAATTTATAATTAGGTGGGCATAAATAAATGAATACTCTCATTAACTCTTAAAAATGCCTCTATTCTTTTCCTGTGGACTGTTCCCTCTCGGGTGTTTTACGCTTAATGGCAGCCGACTTATTTAGTTTTGATTTTGTTTGTTCCTTTTATCGATTTTTCTTTTACTATGGAATCAATCTTGCTCTAACTACTCATTTTGTGTTGGTTTATGCAAACAACCCTTAAAAATCAAAGCACAGCTAAAATTATTTACTTGGATTATTGGCGAATATTTGCTTGTATTGGAGTATTTACTTGCCATTTATGGGTAGGAATATTTTTACCTAAATTAGCCACTTCTGTTCCCAGTTTACAATCAATTAAAACCCTTACACCCCAATGCTTAGGAATTCAGGGAGATGCCTTATATGCTTGCGGTATTACCCCTTTTATTATCTGGCCAACTTTTAACCTAGAAAGTGTTTTTTTTAATCTCAGCAATATTGTCTTTGGTTTAGGTTATCAAGCGGTTCATCTTTTTTTCTTTCTTAGTGGTTTCGGCTTAACGCTTTCGGCTCTTAAAAATCTTAAGAAAATGGAAAACAACCCATCGATTAACTGGATTGATTTTCTGAAAAAAAGATTTGTTAGACTATATCCTTATTACTGGGTAGTCTTAACTATATATATGTTCCTTAATATCTTTAATTATTCAAGCTTTTTAGGATTTTTAAAGGTTTATTTTCTAGGAATGGTATTTCTCAATGTCATTCCGGCTACCTGGTTTATTCCTATTATTCTTCAACTTTACTTACTTTTTCCTTTTCTGTTTTATTTGCTTAATAAAACATCTTCTTCTCTTTTTTTATGGCTGACTTTACTGATAAAAGTAATAAGTAGTTTAGCTATTATTATTGTTTCTATACTGGTCTGGGGAAAAATAGTAGGATTTGGTCATGGAGGGCTTGCCCCAGGAGGAATTGCTCTCACTAGATTATTTGAGTTTTGTTTTGGTATGGGAGTGGCAAAAAGATTTTTCAATGCTCAAAACAGCCTAAAAATTTTGTTTAATTTTAAAGGGGTACATAATATAATATTTGGATTAATTTTAGAAGGCTTAGGCTTATTTTTATCCTCAAAATATGCTAGTATTTCCTGGGGAAATCATACATTTCCCATAGGTCTGGCTATATCTGATGCTTTAATCGGCGTTGGAATAGTTATCCTTTTTATCAATATTACTTTTGCCTTAGAGCCGTTTTTGAGCAAAATTAATGATAAGCTTATAGATTCCCTCAGCAATGCCACCTATCAAGCCTATATTTTTCATGGCCTATGCCTCAACTATGTGTCTATACTTGTAGCTTTACCGATTTTCCAGCTAACTACCATAGATAATCTGACTAATTCTACTTTTTATATCTTGTTTGTTTATGGATTTATGTTGTTAGTGTTTTCGAGTTGGAATTTAGGCTGGGGCTGGTATTTATCTCAATGGAAGTTTTGGTTTTTAAAATGAGATGAATTAAATTAAAATATCGAGATTTACAGCACTACGCATTAAAGTTAGGACATGGCGAGAAGATAAAACCTTGTCATAATCAACTGTAGCCTGTTCCCTGTTCCCTAGCGCGTAGCGCTATAGTTTTTGCTCACAATTGATATTTTTCAGAAATTTTTTAGCGGCTCTAATAAGGCATCCGCTACAACTTCTAAAGCTTTTTTATCACTCACCATCCAAGCATGAACAAGAACCGGCAGTATAATTTCTTTTCCTACAGGCATTCGGGAACTTTCGGGAGGAACTATCATTAAATCAAAGGGAGTCCAAAGGATAGTGCAGTTAATTTTTTCTAATAACTCGACACTATCATTATTTAATTCTTGTAAAAATTGACTATCTGGGCGCATTTGCATTACGCCTTTAAAAGGTAATCCATAAGCTAATAAGGTTCCGTTATTGGGGGCGGAAATATTGATATAACGTTGAACTCTGTTAATGCCGCCAAGTCGTTGTAAATAGTAACGGGTAACAAGGCCTCCCATGCTAAAACCAATTAAATCTATGGGTTGGGAAGGGTGAAAGGTTTTTTCAATATAGTCTGCCACTTGTTGGGCTAATTGATCTAATCCTATCCATCCCGTATTAGGAATTAAGTTGATGCTGTGAACTTCCCACCCTAACTGACGAAGATAGGCTGTCATGACATTAAATTTAGCAATAGTGTCAGTAATTCCATGAATCAGTAAGACGGGATTACGTTGATTTGAAGAAGAATTAAAGCTCATAATTTCGGGTTTTTAATAATAAAATCGTCAAAGTTTAAGCGGTTACGATGATTAAATTTTAAGCAATGTAGCCATTTTGGGGTTTATTATAATAGCAAAAAAATCGGAAAGTATTCTTAATTTTTTATAAAAGATTAGTTTGACAATTTGTCTTTTGACTCAAAAAAAATTTTTTAGCATAATGGGCATCGTTTGGTATTTAGAGCAAAGTAATGTCAATAAAAATATTTAACCCAACTCAGAGCTTATTTGTAAGTTCTTCAGTAGCTATTTTAGCAGTTTGTGCTACGGGTCAAGCCGCTTTTGCCCAAACATCTCACGGCGATCATCACCACTTAATGATTGGGGTAGACAATTTAGAAATTTTAAATAGAGAGACAGATCCATTCAAAGGCTTTTTAAACCCCAATTATAAGCGTCTTTCTTTGCTATTTCCCCATCTACATCAACCTGTTAATACCAGTGGTTTTCATGCTATTGGTATTTATGGGTACCAGGGAACGGTCAGCAATTATACCGTATCAAATAGCATTAATAATCAACTGCCTGAAGCTTCATATAGTCAATCAACATTAACACTTTTTCCAGGAACAGGGGTTTTTGAAGGTAAACTCATTAGCCTTAAAACAGAGGCAAATATGTACTCTGATCTGAAAATGAAGCCAGTGGCTCATCTTGTACCTGAGCTAGACGATCCCTATGTAAATTCCATATATCATAGTCCTCGCGGCGAAAATCGTTGGAATCAAGAACTCGGGGCCCAAACCAAGATCGCTTTGAAATTAATTTCCCTTACGCCAGGTTTAGGAGTAGCAGATTCACAAGGTAATCAATTGTTTACTTCAAGTGATACAGAGGTACTGGGAACGGGAGATAATTGGGGTTTTACACCAAGGTTTTTTGTCCAAGAGTCAGCCCCCAAAAAAACTTACTCAGCAACACTTCAATTGTTAGATGTGACTGATCTTAGTCAATATCCAACTCATATCCCTTGGGGTGAGTCGGGACGCTTTACCTTCAATTTTCAACCCGTTCCTGAACCGATGACTATTTTAGGAGTCACGACTGCTTCTTTATTTGGCAGTTTGTTTAAACGAGAACTTTCTAAAAAGCCAAAGAAAAAGTAATTTCCCTAAGATTAGAGACGTTACAGCCCACGTCTCTATGAGAATTGGATATCGGTCTTACCTTCTAAGCAAAAAATATTTTTTCTCGTTCAACTTTTTGTAGAAAAGCTATTTGGCCTAAGCGTTGAACTTCTTTAGCCATCTTGTCAGCAAAATGCAACACCATTGGTAGCCGACTGTAAAAATAGCCACTAGCCGGATTTAACATAGTTAAACGATCAATTTGTTGAGCTAATACTTCTAGGGGTGCGTCTCCTGTATCTCTAAAAATTTGTAAAGGACGAGCGCTTCCACCTGCTTTAGCTTCAGAAGTGACAATCTTAAAAGTTTTCCCATCTTGAGAAAAAATAGCCATTCCTGGTGGTGCATCTTTTAACTGAGGTAATTCAGTTGGTGAGGGTGAGTAACTAAGTGCCATTCTTCCAGCACCACTTTTTCTAACGCCTAATAAGTCGACTGAAATGTTTTCTTGTTTTAATTCTGCAATTGTGCTGTCAAACTCATCTCTTTGCACAAAACCATCTCTTAAAAGTAAAAGCCGCTTAGGAGGTCGTTTTTCCAATTTCTGAAAGCGATCGACAATATTAAGAGTTGCTCGTAAAACTGCCTGTCCACTTAAGCGCTCTCCGGGTTGTGCTTCAGGAAGTTCCCATCCTAAACTTTGACCATTAGCCAGAACAGCAAAGGCACTTGTACCATAATAAAGACTTCGGTTAGTTCCTGCATCAAAACCAATGACTAATTCTGCGGCTTGCTCATGCTGTAACGGTTCTAGTCCTACAGGTTGCCATTTAGCTTTAAGTAAGAGTCCCAAAACAATATTAACTGCTCGATAGTCCTCTTGCTTAAACATCGGTTGCATAAACTGGAGAGCAATGTTAGCTTCTAAAGCTTCTCGACGAAGTTGTGTTTTTTCATTATTTCCTAGCCAATTGCTCACGACTAAAACTGTGTTAGTTCCTTCATCTGCCCAATTTTGCCAAAATTGTCTCCGACTTAGGGAACTATCGGGTAAATCTTTTTTTATTTTGGGTTCTTCTAAAATAATTTCTACATCGCTACTTTTAGCGGCAAGTTGGAGTTTATTTTTAATTAAGTTCGGCCAAATATTACTATCGATTAAGCTTAAACAACCAAACTTTTGTTCTCCTGTTCGTAAGCAACCTTGCTTAAGACTAGCTTCAGGTTTTCTAATATTACTTTTTTTAGTCAGAAGTAAAGGAGTTTTATTTCTGAGCAATACTCCGTTGGTTTTTTGAGGTTTATAAGATCTAGTTGGGAGAGAATAGATTTTTTCAGCTATTTTTTGAATCACTTCTTCAGCTTTACTAAAGCGAGCTTGTGCAGATTTACGAACTTGATTAAATACTTTAGCTGCTTCTTTATCTCCAAATTTAACTAAATTGCTTAATATTTCCATCGTTATACTAGGACGAAGGCGACTCGATAAATGAGCTATTTCTTGTCCATTATTATTTTTTACATAAACAACATGAGAGTTTTTAATTTCCTCTTGTGTAGCTGGATATTTTTTATGATTTCGATGATAATCTGCTAAACTCATTCCCAAACCTGGAATCATAACTGTTTCTGGTTTTTCATCGCTGACTCTAGCATATTTCCAAGTTTGATCGTCATAAGTATTACGAACATACTCAATCGGGAGATTTTTATAACCAGAATTTAACCATTTGTTTAATTTCCAAAGAGAATAAAATATATGATGATCATCTATCTCGATAAAAAGGGCCCCTGAATTAATTAAAATATCTAAACAAACACCTGTATGAACTTCCCATCCTAGATTTGACAAAATAACTTTTTCAGCATTCCACCAAATTAAGCAGCTTTGCGTATCTCTCTCAATCTTACTGCTCTTAAATGATTTTTTTATTTTTTGTTCTAACCAGCGTTTTTCTAGCCTTTTAAGGGCTTCATTCTCAGATTTATTTGAAGTGTCTAAAACCTGCGCTCCCTGATCTTGTAAACTCCAGTTATCGTTATTTAAAAACTCAGGTGCTATTTTCTCTTTGGTAATTATAGTTTCCTGAAATCTGGTAGCAGGAGTATTAACTTTCCAACAAATACTACTAATAGCTGAATATTCTTTTCCGGCTTCTGGTGATTGCTTAAAATTATATTTATAAACTTGTACTGTTCTATCTTGTTCGCTTAAACGTTTAAGTGGAAATGAATTGAGAAAAACTTCAGCATTAGAATTTAGGTTCATAAGTTAATAATAAAAAAATCCTGGTCACGAAAACCCATAGGAGTTACGCATTGACAGAAAATTAGACTTATTTTGCTGCAATCGCCTTATTGGGTAAATAGTATCATCCCAAAATCTTCAATATTTTGTCAATAACTTTGAATCCAATTATATTTAAAAACTTTACTTGTTCAAAAGCTCCCTCGCCTTATAGGAAAGGGGGTTTGGGGGAAAGGTAGATAAAAACTATTTGAGTTATCGGTGCCATTTAGTTACACCGCCGCCAGCATCAATTAAAGTAATACCGTTGGCTTTCAATTCATCTCGAATGCGATCACCTTCAGCAAAATTTTTAGCTTTTCTGGCTTGGGCGCGTTGTTCGATCAAGGCTTCGATATCTGCATCGCTTAACCCGGTAGTCTCTTGTTCGGGTTGTGCGGCTATCGCTTCTAACCCCAACACTTGAGATAATTCTACTAAAGTCTGCCATTGGGCTTTTAACTTCTCGGGTGAGGTGTCAGTTTTCCCTTGATGCACCAAAATATTACCCTCTTTGCGGAGTTCTTTGGCCAGTTCAAACAAAACTGCTAACCCACCCGCAAAGTTAAAATCATCATCGACAATTTCTCGATACTTTTGTACTAATTCGGGGACAGTAGCACCAGGCAAGTCATCCCATGCCAATTTTTCCCCGTAGTGATGACCAAATAATAAGCCTTCTTGTAGCGTCTGCCATCCATTGCTTGCCGCATCAATAGCTTTCTCGGTAAAATCCACTGGATTACGGTAATGTGTTTGTAGAATAAATAGCCGCACTACCATTGGTTCAACTTTGTCTAATAAGTCTCGAATGGTGGTAAAATTCCCCAAAGACTTAGACATTTTGTCTCCCCCGACTTTCACCATTCCATTGTGCATCCAATAGCGGGCCAGAGGTTGACCGGTAGCGGCTTCTGATTGAGCAATTTCATTTTCATGGTGAGGGAAAATCAAATCACTACCCCCCACATGGATATCAATGGTTTCTCCGAGTCTTTCTCGTACCATAGCAGAACATTCGATGTGCCAGCCAGGACGACCCTCACCCCAAGGAGACTCCCAAGAGGGTTCACCGGCTTTAGCCGCTTTCCAGAGGGCAAAATCAAAGGGGTCTTTCTTTTTCTGAGTTTCTGGGTCCTCGAGTTCTACCCGTCCACTCGCACCGGCTTGTAAATCTTCTAGTTTACGTCCTGAGAGCTTTCCGTAGTCAGCAAAACGGCGCACCGAGTAATACACATCTCCATCAGCCGCATAAGCATAGCCTTTTTGTTCTAACTCATACACGAGCCGCTTAATTCCATCTAGGGTATGGGTAGCCCTTGGATAGGCATCGGCTTTTTCGATGTGAAGACGGTCCATATCCTCAAAATAGGCTTTTATGAAGCGCTCAGAAACCTCTTCCATTGAAGTTCCTTCTTTTTTAGCTCGATTGAGGATTTTATCATCAATATCGGTAAAATTTTGAATATATTTAACTTGATAACCTCGCCATTGTAAATAGCGGCGTACCACATCCCAGACTACACAAGTACGTGCATGACCTAAATGGCAATAATCATAAACCGTAATCCCACAGCAATACATCCGCACCTTACCAGGTTCTATGGGCTGAAAAGGTTCTTTACGCCGAGTGAGGGTATTATAAATCGTTAAGGTCATGGCTATTGGGATGAGATCTGATTATTGTAGCTGTTAGCTATTAGTCCCTATCATATAAACTTTTTGACCTTTTTGAGATGCTTGAGCCTAAATTGGTATAACAAATCCCCAACTAATTCAGTAGTACGGACATTTGCATTAAAGCACTAAAATCTACAGAGAAACCCCTCAATGGTTGAGGGGTAATTTTGTGTAGGGAACGCTTGAGCGGCAAAACCTATTCCCTACAAATTCAATAAACGGTTAGCTGCCGGTACCAATAAGATGCCCTGCCCGCTATTTGACCAGCGCAGTCCAAGCCATTAACTATCATCCGTGCTTTATAAAAATTAGTCTGTTTGGAGTTAATCCAATTTTCCAGGGAATATCCTGTAAAGCTTCCAGTCTTCATCCCGTGAACGAGAATATATAAAGCTAAGTTTGGTTGAAGCGCAAGGTCTGGCTTTTGGGTCAATTTGATTCCGGTGAGGCGCTCATACTTCCGATAGTTAAAGTCCCAAGTCATCTGACCATAGCCACGCCCATACCAAGGCCAGTATCTAAGATTCTGCCGCCGCCAAGCTTCACCCATCCACCAAGCCTCACGCACTGGCTGAAAGTTTGATTCATGTTCAGCCGTCGCCAATACGTAAGCACATTGAGATTTAAGCAGTCCCCACCGATGACATTCGCTTACGATCGCTTTAATCGTTGACACCCTATCTCCTCCCTTGAAATCACTCAAGTTCAGAGGGTAATCCCCCATGTGAAAATCCACATCAGCTTTTTTAAATTTCCATCGACCCGCGTCGCCAGCAAGTTGAACATCCCAATAGTCCTGCGCGTTGGCGACCAAGCTAACCCCGTAAGTTTTGCCCCTGGACAAATTTAAAACCTTTGAGCCGTCGGGCTTATAAGCTTTCGTTTGAACGATAGCTGTTAAGGATCGGCTCTCGGCCATCACATCTCTTGGCCAAAAAAAAACACTAGAAAATACGCCAGCTAAAAAGACAAGCGTCAACAAAAACGTTTTATACTTATTCATAGAAGAGAATACCAGCCCCCCATTAGGGGGCTTACTACTTAAGAATTCACAACTTGAAATAATCGAAAAATGATAGAGGAGTCAAAGTCTTTGGGTAAGCTTTGCAAAATTTTAGAGATTTCTTCCTTAGTGAATTTTCGGACAGTTGTCCATCGCTCATCAACTGAGATAATAATCATCACTTCACTACCTCATAAGGTTGCAAATTAACTTCTAGCAAAGCGGTTACTAAAGGGTTTTGCTGTTCTTTAAAATAGGTTTCTATTTCAGGAACTTGAGCAACCATAGAATGTAAAAGTGTTTGAGCATTCGCAAGGTAAAACCCTCTTAAATAAGGATTTTGCTCGCTCATGGCTTTGTCAACAGTAAGCTCCAAGGCATACTGGAGGGCAATTATAGGAATTGCCAATTTAACTGAAGAATTTCTTAAAAGGTCTAAATATTCAATCCGATTCATAGATACCTGACCTGTATATTAAACTGATAATCAGAAATATAGGACAGAGCTTTAAAAGAAAACTGGCTTAAATCAATCGGCTCTAACCTAATCAATCTTCCTTCTTGATAGAGTTTCCGACGAGTCAAAACATAGGGGGATGTTCCTAAAGTTATCTGCCTAAACCAACCGATGTTTACCCAGTCAGGACGGGAAGGTATTTTTAAGGAAATAAGCGCGTAGTCAGCCGCATTTTCTATTAAAAAATTAAGCTCCCATCCGTAGTAGCCCGGGGGACTTACCCCCTCGGCTACCAATTGCCAGTTACCGTCACTTATCATGAGAAAATGTCATCTAAGGGGTTGACAACTTTTTTGATAGTTCCGCCTCTATAAGTTTTTGCTTTAACGGCATTATCGAACGCGGCCGCCTTGACATCAGCCACAATAATTTTATGTCGGTAAGTTTTTCCCCCCTTAAGAACATCCACCACTTTGCGAACAGCCGTACCAGTAGAGAGAAGTTCCTCAACGCTGCAAGCGGGGAAATCACCGAATTCATCTGGCTTATCAGATGCGGGCGCTTTTACTCCTGTTTCTGTTTCGATGCCTGTGTAAGCATCAGGGGGAGCATAAAATGCCAAAATCATCGTTTTACTATTGTCGGCGGGGTCGCTAACGGTGATTTTGTGCTTGACTAAAATTCTTGCCATTTTTTGCTATTTCTCCTTTATTTAAATCTTTTTATCCTTTATTTAAATCTTTTTATCCTCGGCGGCGGCGGCGCGGAAAGCCAGCCCCCACGATGTTATTGCCCTCAAAATTTTTGCTGAGAATTTGAGTTACTGCGGTAGCCGCCTTGTCAACAGGGCAGGTAATTATAGAATTTTTTTTCTTTGTCCCTTGGAGATAAGAAATTCTCATTTTGACAAGCTTTCCTTGTTTTTGTCCTTCGCAAACAGATATGGAAATGTCTCCAGCTTTAGGTTCATAGTTATCTGCAAGTTTTTTAATCCCAAGTGCCGCCCCTATTGTGCTTCCATTGCCGTCGTAAATATCGGGCAACCTAATTAGGTAGGTTTGATTTCCCTCGGTAAAGCTATGAGGCTTAAGAATTTTTCGAGAAACTGTTGCCATTTGTACTCAGTTGATGTTTTACAGTTGTTATCTTAATCTTGGCACCGATTCGGACTATCGCCGGCAGCCTGGAACCTATATAGGTTCCCCAAGTCGGCCACAGATTAAAAGAAATTTGCAACCAAGATGAATCAAGGATCTTAGACTAAGCTGTTTTTGCGTCCCGACAAGTCGACTAGGGTCATTAGACGAGGGATGCCATTAATGCTAATTTTCGCGTTTCTAAATCGGCAGTTTCCAGTAGGTCTGTAGCGTCGTCCTTTTCTTGATTCGCCTAGTATATGGCGTGTTGGGGGATTGTTTACGGTTGATTTTTTGGGGTTATGCTCTGTTAGCTTTTCATCGTCGTATGTCGCACCTACAATTGAGCATAATTTGTGTATTACTTCTTTCGCTTCCGCTTCACTAATGGAATATATCTGTAAATTTAGTCCTTTTTTAAGGTCTTTATAAGTGTATAAATACGAACCTTTTTTCCACAGATACCCATCGTTAGTAGCAAATTCAGCTTTGATTTTATTTGCTAATGTTTTAAGATTTGCTTCAGTTATAGTTTCTGAAGTCTCATCTGTTAAAACAAAACTACATTCAATTTCTAAGGGTTCAAATCCTTCTGGTGATGCGTCTTTATCTTGCTTAAAAAATAAATAAACGTGAGGGGCATAAGGGTAAGAATCGTCCATCTCTTGCTTGGGTTTGCCGCCCACGTAGTCGGGTCTATCTTGAACTCTTTGGCAAATATAATAAAAATTCATTCGTTTATGTAAAGCCCTAATCATTGTTTCTTTGGGCAGAATCAGACAGGCTCTTTTTGCCGCTTTTCGAGGCTCGTCAATCTCTTCTAGAACCTCGTCGGGAATATCATTAAAAAATTTGTTTACCTCGTGATTATAGGTTTTGTGTAAGAAACTTTTTAAAAAATCCCACTCTTTACTAACTGCCATTGTTTTGTCTTCCTTCTACTAAATCCACGGGTGTAATATCTGCCTTTGTACTAGATTCAGTTGTCTTTTGTTCCTCCTCGGTTTTTTTGGTATTTTCATTGGTTGAAATTTCAGTTTTGAGGGTTTCCCAATTTTGCTTAATTTGGGTAACTGACTCTTGAGTTTCGACAACGGCAGAGGCTAATTGATTTATTGATTCCGTTGCCTCTGTTAAACTTTCTAAAACCTCTTGAGCGCGTCCTAGATGATTCCTAAAATGGGGGGATTCGTCATGGTAGCCCACGCCTTCTGATAGGATACCTTCCCGAACTAAATCATTATTGAGTTTTCCAACCCATCCCCCAATAGTTTCTAATCCGTCTTGAACTGCGCTCTGCATTGCTTTTACGGAATCAAATAAATTTGTAGTAGCTGTTAATATCCTGTTAGCTTTGATAAAGCCAGTGGCACAGGTTTGGTAATTGTGTTCGCCGATTAATGCCTTAATCCAACTTGTAAAAGTCTGTCCAATAATTTGCGAGACGGGGAAGGGGTTCCCGTCAACATCCTTAAAAAAGATGGATATAACAGTATCAAGAGTTTGTCCAAGACTTTGAGATAAATTGGCTGATAATTGGGCGGCGTTATGGAGAGCTAGAATAAAATTAAATGTGGCTAAGGCTCTATCGACTATTCGGTGTTGAAATAATTTAGTAAATTTCCCTGTAATCAAGCTTTTTAAAGCCTCTATTTGAGCCAACACATCGGCTATTCCTAAATCTCCTAATCCTGATAAACCGGCGGCTAGTCCATCAAGTTTTTTGCTGTTATCTTCAATCCCCTTTTTAATAGGCGCTGAGCATTGGTTCATGATGTCGCATTGGGCATCAGGAATAGGGGGTTCAGGGGTTGGGTCTGGATTGGGTTTGGGGTTGGGATTCGGGTTAGGGTTGCGGGTTGTTGTTCGCCCCGGTGCAGTGGGAGATTCCGGGGCCGGTGGGGCAGCCACCGCGTTACTTGGTCTAATAGTGGGGATTCTTGGCTGGGGGTTGGGGATGATTGGGGGAAGATCAGGGTTTTTGGTCGGCTTTCGCTCTGGGTCTTCGGTCGGCTTTTTTGCTGGTTTTTTGCTCGGGTTTATTGTTGGGGTAGGGGTAATGGTAGGGATTGGGGTAATAGTTGGGTTTTGAAAATTGCTAGGGTTGATTGTTGGGTTAGGAGATTTATTTTGAGAAGGTGGATTTTCTGGTACAGATGGAGTTGCCCCCTCCGGTGGTGGAAAAAAAAGTTGATTAGGGGAATATTTTGAGGGTGGGTTTGTCGGTTCGGGATCTCCTCCAGTATCAGGCAACCCGTCGGCGCGGGTGACTTTAGTTATCTGTATTGCTCCCCCCAATCCAACCTTTTCGTAAAAATAAATAATATCTCGGTTGTTGATGTAACCCAAATATAGTCTGCCGTATGTTGGGTCAACCCCACCGGCAGGCTGGGCAATTAGCTTGACGGGACCATAGACCCAGGTTGAGCCAGGTATATAGGGAGAGCCAGTCGTTGCGCCGTTGTCATTCCGCAAAAATTCAATATTATAGGCAACTCCGGCTGATTGCCCTCCCCTAAAAGGATATTCAGGGGGCGAAATTTCGCGGGGCCCGTCCTGAATCCCCCCCTGATTCTGGGCAGCCCTCGCTTTAGCGATCGCGGCTCGCTCTTGAGCCTCGGGGGTGATCTCCGAGGACTGATTGAAGAATTTCTTCAGTAGCCATTTAGAAGCCTGCCAGCCCAAATAACTGCCGGCAGCAACGGCGGCTGCGTTTGCTCCTGCTCGCCAGGCTCCTCCCCC
Organism: Gloeothece verrucosa PCC 7822; assembly: GCF_000147335.1. Classification (NCBI taxonomy): domain Bacteria; kingdom Bacillati; phylum Cyanobacteriota; class Cyanophyceae; order Chroococcales; family Aphanothecaceae; genus Gloeothece; species Gloeothece verrucosa. Next base: position 4,955,782 of record NC_014501.1, on the reverse strand, counting down.
CCCTGATGGCTTATATCCTCCAGGCGGGGGTTTATTCGGCGGTTGAACGGTTCCGTTAGGAGCGCCTGGAATATGCCCTATCGCACTGGGCGGTGGGGCAATGATTGGGGGAAACCCCACAAATCCAATAAACATAAATTTTATTCCTAGTTAAAGTATCCAGGGGGAACATCGACGGTGGCCGGACTGGTGGCGTATGTCCATTGGTTCGCGCCTCCAGCAAGAACGCTTACATCTTTGGGGATATAAATATAAAAGAGGTCGTAGTTTTTCCCATTGTTGTCCTGCGCTTCACTGTTTTGCGTTGCTATCGAAAAAGGGCGTTCCCCTGCGGTATCGAGGAGGCAGATTTTTCTATAGCTGAACATCTGACGATAAAGCCGACACCAAAAATCACAGGCTTTAGCGGGAGTATCAACAGTATTTGGAATAGCGAAAGTGCTTTGGGGTGAGGACGAAACTAGCCAGGTTTCGCCGCTAATTGTAGAAGATACTGTGCTATCTGGGTTAGTTACGTATGTCCAAGGTTTATTTCCTCCAGAGACCGAGTCCGAAGTCTTGGGAATCATGATAACGAACTTATCCCAAACATTCCCATAGGCATCATTCGAGTCTCCATCCATTTGTACGAGTGGGAACAATAAATTTATCCCCTTATCATCAGCCGTGTCTATCTTTACGTGCTTGTACATTCTGTGATAATAGCGGCAAGCAAAATCAGTAGAGCGGGCAACTGTATTACACGAGCTAGGAAATTGATCATAGACAGCCATAAGCACTTATTCCCTTTGCTAAATAAATCTCTATATATCTAGAATCTCTTAAAAAATTAACAGTCGCAACGACAGAAAATAGATATTTTCTGTCGTTATTCGGATGAGTCAAACCCACCCCCTGAGCTATTCTTGAGTCATAGGAGTTATCAACCAATGTTGACCACTACAGAATTTATATTAATAGCAAATAAATTCTGTAGTTATTTTAAAAGCTGGAAACTATGACAGGACAAGCGGCTAGTTTAAGTAATTCAGATTGGGCAAAGTTAGAAAAACATTGCCAGAGCGATTTACACAAATTCATCTGGGCTTTGCTTCGTTTTACGGGAGCAAGGGTCAATGAGGTTTTAAATTTAAAAGTTTCAGATGTCTATGATAATAATGGAAAGCCTTTTGACTATATCCTTTACCGAAAAGAAACCCGCAAAGGAAAGGATAAAAATCATAGCGTCCCTGTTACTAACGCTCTTCACTCTTACCTCGCGGCCTACAAGCCCCCAACAGATGGTTATCTTTTTCCCAGTGACCGAACCAGTAGCGGTCACCTGTCTTATGAGGCGGTTAGGGATTATTTGATGAAATGTGCAACCAGTGCAGGATTATCCCACAAGGCGGTTAAAACTCATTCGGGCAGGCGGTCATTAATCACTAATCTGATTAGTAACGGGGTTGACCTGAGAACCGTTCAAGCCATCACCGGGCACTCATCGATCCAAAACGTCATCCGCTATGCGGATTCCAATCCTCACAGATGCAAACTGGCCCTCGAGGGGGCCTATAGCTAGAATGGCAATTTCTCCTCACAGTAAATGGGCAATGCCTGGTACTGCTCGGGAATCCCTTCTCGTTTTGCCGATAGATACTTTGATGTCTTCCTCTTGCCCTCTTTGGTGATCAGGTAGTAGTAAGGTCCTCGAAAAGTTTTAATACCTTCTTTGTTCCTGTAAGGGAGTTTTTTAGCCTCAATGTAAAGCTGTGGTATTTCCGACGGCGGCTCATCATCCACTTCATCATCACCAAGAACGCTATCATCTTCCATCTCAGAAAGGCGCACAACTACGGCTTGACTCAGCTTCTTTAGATAGTCCAGGGGCAATCCCTCGAGGGATTCGTAAAGCTCATCAATAGTAGCTTTAGGGGATTGGTTAGCTGCGTCATTCCCTACAGAGTTTTGTGTAGGGAATGGGGTTAGCGGCTCGTCGTTCCCTACAGAGTTTTGTGTAGGGAATGGGGTTAGCGGCTCATCATTCCCTACAGAGTTTTGTGTAGGGAATGGGGTTAGCGGCTCGTCGTTCCCTACAGAGTTTTGTGTAGGGAATGGGGTTAGCGGCTCATCATTCCCTACAGCTACCTCGATGTAGGCGGCTAGTTTTTGGTCAATTTCCTTTATCAGGTCTCGACATTGCTTGATATTGGCATCAATTTTTTTCTTAGTAGCCTCTGAGGGGTAGGGCGGCAGCTTGCCTTTGATTTGCTGATTGTAGTTGAGTATTCGTTTCTGTAGGGTTTGTTTTTTCCCCTGGAGCATTTGTCGTTTAATCTCGTCCGGTGCCCTAACGGGGCACTCCTTCTCGCTGATTGTCCATCCATCAGGTAGGTGGTGGCCATCGGGCGGCACAGCTTCTTTTTCCCCAATAGGCAATTCAAGCTGGATGCTTTTATCAGTTAGGTCATCTATGTCGACATTGAACTCTTCAAAGTCTCTTGTACAAACCCGTGCGCGTTTCTTCCAGGGCTTCATCAAGAAAACTGCTCGCCCGTCGGTCTTGAGATAGTATTTGTGCCCTATTTCTAGGGCTAATTTCTTCGGTTCCTCTTTTTCTGTAGGGAATGGTTCAGCCGCGCTTTGATTCCCTACAGGATTTTGTGTAGGGAATTGGTCAGCCGCGTCATCATTCCCTACAGAGTTTTTTTGGATAAGTTCAACCTCTCCAATGGGAGCGGTGATCGTTTTTGCCTCAGTTAATGACAACAGCTTCAGCGAATTTCTTAAAACCCTAAAAACAGTTGCCTCTTGACCTTTATACGCGACGCGGTCACCTTCTTCGATGAGCTTGAGCCAGTCATTTTCTATGACCGTAGGGGAAGGCTCGTCAGCTTCTTGTTGCCCTACAGAGTTTTGTGTAGGGAATTGGTCAGCCGCATCTTGATTCCCTACAGAGTTTTGTGTAGGGAATGGTTCTGCCGCGCCGCTATTCCCTACAGAAATCTCTACCGTTTTCGCTAGTGGGGTCAATTCCCTAATGGGGACAGTCTGCATTTTGTAGTCTCCATCGGTAATGATTCTCACCGAGCGGCTCCAAACTCGGCTGACCGTCGCGGGCTTCCCTTGGTAGAGTACCCGATCGCCTTTAAAAAATGCTTCTTGCTCCATCTCCCAATCGGGGCAGTAGGAGGGGTGTTCTGTAGGGAATGATTCGTTCCCTACAGGGGAGGGGGGTAATGCTAATCCTAAGTCTAGTTGCTGCATAATAATTGGTTGATACTAAACTACTAAGATGGGCACGTTAAGGGTGCCCACTGTTTACTTAAAATGGTGGGTCGTTTTGATCACTCGGCTGTCGGGTTACGGGTTGAACTTCTTTTGTTGCCGGTGACTGAGGCGGGGGTTTGATAAGCTCTAATGCGCTTGACACTATCTCTTTAAGATTTTTAGCCTCAGCTATTGGGTCCTCGCCCGGTTCGAGTTCGCCGTACATCTCTAGGTGTTCAGAGTTATAGTTCCCTAGATTGACTATTCGCTTGTATGAAATGGTTTTAATCTGCATTTTTTTACCTACCCGTCGGCTCATGAACGTTTACGTTGTCGAGATAAACGGAAAATCTTCCAGGCTCTAGGCGACGGGGGTAGAATTTCCCGTTAGTGGTATAGCTGATCAGCCCTTTTTGAGGAGCAGCCAAAACAGCAAAAATCGCCATCATGACTTCTACCTCTAGTTGTGTTCCTGTGATCCGAATCTCCATTGTTAGTCTCCAAAAAAAGGTATAACTATAGCGGGATTGGGGGCGAGTGACGGGACTCTACCCTTACACCGGTGCCGAATTCCATCAAGTCCAAACGGTAGCCAGCCCGCCGCACCGTTGGCCCAGGTGATAGGCTCATGGCAAAATCGGCAAAATTTCTTGGGCTTGGGGGTGGGGGGGAATAACTCCTCAAGCAGCCATTCCTCCTGGTTTAAGAATTCCCAAGCCTCCCGTAAATTTTTAAATTTCCTTTGTAGGTTGCCCAGGGTCACCAAGACTTTCCCCCCAGATCGCTTTAGTCCCAAGCAAGCCTGACGAGCTAGTTCAAGCAATCGTTTAAAAGAAACTCGCTCAATGGGGCTTGGGTCTTTAGCGTTGCGAAGTCTTTTTCTTAGATGGGCAACTTCTTCGCCTAGGCGCTCGTTGTCTCGCCTGAGCCGTTCTAGTTCTTGTTGTAGGTCATTTGCATTCATAATAAAGATAGATGTAGTTGAGTTGACCACTGCACTTGAGAGAAAATGCAGTGGTTGAATTTTTAGTCAGACGATGAGCCTTCATCATCTGGGATATTATTCACATCAATCCCAAAAGCCTGAGCTAAAACTTTAAAACTCACGCCTAACTCACGAGCGAGCAAAGCAGCATTGTCAAGACTTGGCATTCGACGACCCGCAACATAGGCGCGGATAGCATCTCTAGATAGTCCTGTTAGTTCTGCTAGTTTGACTTGTTTAATGTCTGCTCGTTTGAGAAGTAAGCGCAAAGTTATCTCCGAAGTATCTTTTTTTTCGATCATACCTAAAAGAGTGACAATCGTCACGCTATGCGTTACAATTGTCACTATGAATAAAAACAACATCCTTACCCCTAGGGAGGCGGGTAGGCACTCATAGCAGGGGTTAAGGCTGTTGTAATCGTAATGCTTAGGTGTTTGGCTCTATAACACCATCCTTAGCGGGCACTTAATAGTTGCTCTCCCTAGACAACCATTCTTAGAGACTACAACTCAAATAATTGTTGATCAGGATAATTTCATGCCTGGGATTACCCAGGCTTCACTACTCACTAAAGATTAAAAATGCAATGTCCAAATTGTCACTCAAATAACTTTGTGTTGTCTAAAAGCAACTCATTCGAAGGATATGGATACTGTCAAAACTGTGGTCACGAGGATTATGTCTCGCTCGACCCAGGTAAAAAATATGACGATGATGATTATTACTTTGATGAGGATGATTTTGATGAGGAGGAATCATGAAAACAGAAACTCGTTTGACTAAAACTCAAATTCTTTTTCAAGAAATTGGGCAAGAGGCGCATCAAGCCTCCCTAAAATACCAACAAAAAGTTACTTTAATAGCCCAATCCGTTAATAATTTAGAGCGAGAAGAACGACCAATAGTTGAGATGCTGCGACATCACGGCGGCGAACTCACCATAGGGGAACTGGTTTTTGTCTTTTCTTATCACCGATATCTCATAGAGGAGTTGCTCAAAAAAGGTGTAGTTGTTATTGAGGAGTAATTACACTATGAACCACACAGAACAAATCAAAAAAGACATTGAACTATTAACCGAAATGAAGAAGAGAATCTTGACGATTGTCGCTTCATCTAAATTAGAAACCCTTCATCTTGATGATATTGATGCGGCTCTAGAACAAGCTATCGTATCTATGACAAGTTTCTTGGAGTGTAAACAATGAATTTTGAATACCGAGGAAAACCGTTGGGTCATTGGCTCTTAATCCGCTTTGAATTTTGGCGGGAATATTCCGAGGGGTGTGGGGTATTTGCCCCCCATGAAATCACCTCATTACAAAGACTTCAGTTATTTTGTCTAGGGGCTTCAATTAGTGAGTATTTCCCTTTTGGTGATGAAAGTTTAATTGATTTTCCTTCTGATGAAGCTAGAGACTTTTTTTGCTGGCTTAATGGCGGTTGGAAAAACTTAGAATCTCAAGGATGGAGTTCGTAATAATGGGACAAAAAGACCTCTTAAACTTAATCGGGGAATGTGCCCAATTAGCCCGAGCCAAGGGGATTAAAAATGTATCAGTGATCCTAAACCAACGCTACTCACTCCCCTATTTATCCATGCTCACTCATCAGCAGTTGATTGATTTTCAAAAATGGTTAGAAGAAACTTATGAACAATGAAGCAAATAAAGCCCAATATCTTGTAGAGATTACCAAAGAGATTATGGAGGAACATGAAGCGTCTTTTGCCATTGTCCCTATTGAATACTTACATTTGTGTGTTAGTTCCATGTTATGCTTATGCGCTTTTGAAGAAGTGCCGCTTGATACTAAACATGGACATTTAATAGTCGCCCAGAACATCGCTCAAAGACTCCTTCATGTCGCGCCTGAACTAGAAGAAGTTTATCAGGAATTATTTAAGGATTTCCCCAAGATGTATCATCCTCAAAGACCAAGTTTAAATCTCGGATAATTAACAAGGACAAATAGTCATGAGTACAGCAACGGTATGCGAGTTAGTTTCAATAAAAGAATGTGTCAATATAAATCAAGATAATATGGTTTATTTTGACGTGACCATTAGTTCCGCATCGGAAATTAATTTCTCGGTTAGAGCCGCTAACCTTGACACAATATTGTTTATTTATGAATTATGTCAAGTTATCCCTTCGATCATGAAATATGACATGACCATGATGCAGATAGCAGACGGGGTAAGGAACTTAAAAATAGAACCCAATTGGGTGCATCAGATAAAACGGTTTAAGAGGCTGTATGGTGACCATTTTTTAGTTCCCCTAGAAATTTGTGATCAATAAAAAAACAAAAACACCCCTAAAGGTGTTTATTCGGTATATATTCAATTTATTTAATTCTACCATGACCACTATCGTACAAACCAAAATAGCAATGTACCCCGTTTATCTCCCTCAAGTTTCGGGTTCTCCTTCGACTTGGATCAACTTAGCTAATGTGTTAACAGTTGAATACAACCCAGAAAAAGAAGATGAAATGCTTATCGTGACTTTTATCACCGGGAAATTTAAGGCTTATCGAGGCGAACAAGCCAAAGAAATTATCAAAGCGCTAAAGGAGGCACAAGCTAAATACTGTTAATCATTCCCCGATGCTTACTGATAGAAATATCGGTGAGCATAGGGGAGTGATTAGCTACCATTCCCGCTCTTAGATAGGCTAGTGGCTTCGATAACAAAGTAGGCTCTTATCGCCTTTGGTCTTTTATAAGCCTAAGCCTTTTTAATCTAGGAGCAGCACCCCTTCTAAAAGCTTCCAGAATAAATTAAGCCCCCTTGAGGAGGACACGAGTGAGCCGTCGCACGGCTCACCGTGAGATGTCCGTTGTGAGGGCTTCCGGGAGATTTGTAAGCATTGCCGAGAAGGGTTTTAGCTTGTGGTTATCTCCCTCAAAAAGTTAAGGTAATTATGGTCAACATTTTAGGTTTAGATGTTGGTCGAAATTTTGCTGTGGGCATAATTTTAGACCAATTCCCTATTAATATTAAACGATACTTTAACCAGCACCGCAAAGACTTTATGCGGCTTAAACCCGTATCCCATCTATCTCAAAAGCTTATTGAGAAAGGATTTAAGGATTTTAATTATTTAGAGCAGCTAACAATTGACGGGATTGTACTAGAGCCGACGGGAATGTGGTACTCAAGCATTTGGGTGGCTTGGGCAAACTATTATCACATCCCGGTTTACTGGGTGGGTCATGCCGATCTAAGTAAGTCAAGGGGACATTATGGGTTTACCAATAAAAGCGATGAACATGATGCACTGACCTTAGCGTCCGTGTATTTTGACCCGACCTGGATCGATGAGTTTGACCGAAAGAAGTGGTTGACTTTCTACACTTCGGAAATATTGACCATCCGTCGTCTATACCTTGATATCCTTCAATGTGAAAAACTCCGCACGGCTAACGTCAACGGGAACCGCCAGCGACTATCACTAGAATTTCCCGAAGCTTCAGACCAACGGATAGAAATTTCCGAAAAAAAAGGCTTTTCCCCTTTCTGGGGTTGGCTGGCTGGGGATTACTCCTATACTTGGGCTAACAGAAGATATGAGGAGAGTAGTGCTAAGAGGCTGGGTATTCCCATTTCAAGACTAAGTCGCCTCAAGGCGAAACACATCACCGATTTAGAGTCAATCATCACACACAACTTAAGTGAACTGAAAGAGCAATTGAATAATAATCAAGAGTTTCAAGATTACCTAAAAGTTTTCAAGCTTTTTAGTTTCGGCTTTGACAATTGCATATTGTTGTTAATTCAGTGCTACCCATTCAAGAAATTTCTAATCGATGGTAAACAGTGGATTGAGTGGATAGAGCATGAAAAGGATGGGAAATGGAAAAGAAGGAAGGTAAACCATAGTATAAGACAGTTTCAAGCCTACTTGGGGATGAGTTACAGCTATGAGCAATCAGGCGATAAAAATAAGAAAAAGTTTCATGGCTCATCCATGTGTAGAGCAAAGCTCTTTATGTGGGTAACGAGCGTAGCTCTTAAGGGTTTTAAAACAAATTACCAAGACCTGATCGACGATCCTAAATTGACTAATGACGAGATTGACGAATTTACTATTGAGCATCCCAACATTAAAGGAGAATTAGGGAACATGATCGCAAAGAAGACTCTAAAGATTTACCGCGCTGGGGTCAGGGGGAATGACATTCAAACTCGATTACTGTTTTATGTTACCCGTCTCTTGTTCCAGGAGTTGTTAAAAGAAATTAGTTAGAATAAAAGACCAGCAAATACTTGCTCTCAGGCGCGTTTTGATCTTTGAGGGTGTCTTAACCTTTTGTTCGACTGCCATCACTCCGAAACAGAAATAGGGGAACGGCTACACTAGGAGATGATGTTTAAATTTTCAGTTAATATGCTAGGGAAGTTTCAACAGAGCCATCTACGTCTTGAAGTACAAGCGAGTGAGGCACTTATCCGCGACAGTCTAGTTCATACCAGTAAATTACGTCAGTGGTTGTGGCCACAAAATTTTTCTCTTGAAGTCCCAGAAACTTTATCACAGGGCTTAACTTTAAATAGCTTCGTTGGATTTGTTCCCATTCAACATTATGTGGAAGTTCTTAACGATAATTGTTTACGAATGCTTTTAAGTCAGGGAATAGACGGTTATCACGAATGGTACTGGGGTGACGGTTGGATTCAATCTCGCCTAGAAGGAATTTCTCTATTACCCCTCAATTTAGGTCAAACCGTCAGTTTGCTCAGTTTACGTCAGTTTCTCACCGTTCAGAAAACAGGGAGCAGGGTCTAGGTAAATGGGAAAGGATAGGAAAAAGACGCTCTAACTAAAACTAATGACTAGGTACAACAAGATGTAAAGTAAGTTTTACTTATCTCTCAAATAATCTTAACTTTTGTAAAGTTTCCTTGCTTTACCGGTATGGATCATTACAATTTGAAACAGTTAAACATTTTCATTGACATTTAACCATCTAAAAGTTAAGCCTGAGTAAAGTTGAGCCAATGACAGAACCCTTTATCCTTTCCCCCCGTTACCGTCTCGATGATGAAGATTGCTGGTTAGTTGGAATTGATCCTTCGCGTCAGTATTGGCTATCTGTTAACGGCGATCCTCTAGTGGAAGTCGTTATCCCAGGACTGATTGTATCTTCAATTGAGGAATTAAAAGCGGCAATGCAGCAGTTTCGCTCGCTCCAACCTAACGAAACCATGAAAATTACACGGGTTTCGGGTAGCTGCACGCTTTACTGTATCAATCAAAACTGTTACGCCATCGAAGGGAGAGTTAAGGGCGCTTTAACATGGCATCTGTTTGATAAAGAAAGCTTAGAAAGTCTTTTACTCACCAGTCATCCTAATTGGCTCCCTTCCCCATCTGATATTGAATTAGGACGTAAATTGCTGGCTCGTGCTTTTGAACAACCCGCTTATGCTTACGTTCAATAAGATTTAAAATTAACGCCGCAAGTTCAATAATTCTTGGGGAGAAGCTAATAGCTTAACCTCAACAAAAATAATCTCTTGAAGAGGAGTTAAAATAAATTTCCAACCAACATTGACGCTAAATAAAGGGGTTTTTACTTTACCGCTAATTTGATACTGTTGGGAATCATCTTCTAATGTCTCCATAATGCCTTGACGCGGAGCGAGTTTCATGCCTTTAGCTTCTGCTTGTAAATAAGCGGTGATGGCTTCTGCTCCTACTATAGGTTCTTCAAAAGGTGGATGTAAAGCCCCCTCCGGTGCAAATAAGCTGGCGGCGGCTTGATAATCTTCCCGATTGAGATTTTCAAAATAAGCTAAGATGACAGGGTTGGTAATACCTTCAATGCTGATTGTTTGAGGTAAAGCTTGAGTTAACTCAGTCATGATTCTGCTTGATTCCTAATTAATTAGAGTGGGATATTTTTCAACAATACTCAAAGCTTATGCTTGTTTCGTGCCTCGCCTCATCAGCCAATAGAAACAAATTCGCCCTTTAGTTATTAGTCAAGAGTCATTAGTCATTAGTTATTAGTTAAAAGGCAAGAGCAGGAACGGTCCTGCCCTTAGTTTTAGGAGAACTTAGGAAGTACAGCGAGAAATAGGGCTTAAGCTAGTGGATCGACTCCCATATCCACAGCCGCATTACGAAGAACGGTAATTTGTTGATTAAACTCTAATTTTTGAAGGGCAACGAGTACGGTGTTAGCTTCTTTGCTGAGTTTGTAGTTAGAAGGAACGGGAATAACGCTACCTTCTGTCATGAATTCGGCAAGTTGATACCAAAAAGCCAGTTTAGTATTATTGGTGAGAATACCGTAAGCACGGGTAAGAGGAGTATTAACTTTGTTAATGAGGTCGCGCATGACTTTTAATTGCTCATCGCCGGACATTTGCTTGATCTCATTGAGCAGTCCTTCAGCAAATTGCAGGCGAGCCGCTCCAGGTGCGGCAGGCGTAATGGTGCGCCCCATTTCAGTATAGGCAAACCAAAGTAAAGCAAGCTTGTCATCTGTGCTGAGACGTTGATACTGTGCTGTGACAGAAGGAACGTCAGCAGTTTGTAAATTGAAGATAGAGGCAGTGGTTGCTGAATAAGCCATAGTCAATTCAGGAGGTTGTTTACAATAAACTAATAGGACTCTGTTGGAGGGTTTTTTTAATTGTTTAGCCTCCTTGGCTCCTATTATGTAATAAATTTTTAAGAATTGTCAATAAATATTACAAATACTTGACTTAAGATTTATATATGATATTGAGGGATCAAATCAAACAACAAGCAATCAGATTAGGATTTCACAAAGTCGGTATTGCCGCAGCCAAAGGTCAAGAAGCGGCGGTTAGTCAGCTTAAAGCCTGGTTAAGCTTGGGGTATCAGGCAGATATGGAGTGGATGGCCAACCCAAAACGGTTTGATGTGCGTGCCTGTATGCCAGAGGTAAAATCAATTATCTGTGTTGCCCTCAATTATTACACTGCCCATCAACGTCCAGAGGGAAAAGAGTATGGAAAAATTGCTCGTTATGGTTGGGGAAGAGATTATCATCGAGTGATGCACAAAAAGTTAAAAGCCTTGAGTCAATGGTTAGAAGGGCACGAACCCGGCATTCAAACTCGTTATTATGCTGACACAGGTCCCATACAAGATAAAGTGTGGGCACAAGAGGCGGGTATGGGTTGGCTCGCTAAAAATGGCAATGTAATTACTAGAGAATATGGGAGTTGGGTATTTTTGGGGGAAATTTTAACGAATATAGAATTAAAGCCCGATCAGCCTCATACAGCCCACTGTGGCACTTGTCAGCGTTGTATAGAAGCCTGTCCTACAGGGGCAATTACTCAACCGTTTGTGGTGGACGCTAATCGCTGTATTGCTTATCATACCATCGAGAATAGACAGGAAAAGCTCCCAGAGGCGATCACCTCTAATCTTGGGGGTTGGGTAGCCGGCTGTGACATTTGTCAGGATGTTTGTCCTTGGAACCAACGGTTTGCGGTTGAGACAGATGTAGAAGACTTTCAACCCCTACCTGGGAATGTTGCCCCAAAATTAACTGAATTAGCGCAAATGTCTGAGCAAGAATGGAATGATCGCTTTCCGGCTTCAGCGTTACGAAGAATTAAACCTCAAATGTGGCGGCGTAATGCCCGTGCTAACCTAGAGACATAAAGGATGTTTCGGATGAGGTAGAAATGTTCTTAGCGGCTGATTATCCCCAATGAGTCTTGAAAAATCCCGATTAAATTCATATTTTCAAGTTTAAGACTGATAATCAACTTGTCCACTATCTTCTGGCAAAGGATCAACAATGGTAGTAAAAGTAATTATTTTTGATTTTGACGGGACAATTGCTGACACTTATAATGCTTTTGTAGAGATTGTCAATGATTTGTCTAAAGAATTTGGATATAAGCCTCTTACGCCAGAAGATTTGGCTCGGTTGAAAAAACTCAGTTCGAGGGAAATCGTGCAACAGTCAGAAATTTCTCTCATTCAAATCCCTTTTTTATTAAAAAGAGTTAAAACAGAATTAAGTAAAATTATTAGTGATCTAAGCATTTTTTCTGGATTAAAATCTTGTTTAATACAATTGCATAAAAAAGGATATATTTTAGGAATTGTCACTTCTAATGACCAAGCAAATGTTCAATGTTTTTTAGAAAACAATCAATTAGATAGCCTTTTTGATTTTGTTTATTCAGGCACAAATTTATTTGGAAAACATAAAGTCATTAATCAAATTATCAAAAAATATAATTTTAGCCGCGATGAAATTGTTTATGTAGGAGATGAAACAAGAGATATTCAATCAGCTAAAGCCAGTCATATTAAAGTGATTGCTGTGGGATGGGGATTTAATGACCCTGAAGCTTTAGCCAAATATGAACCCGATGCTTTAATTAATTATCCTTATCAATTAATCGGAGCAGTAGAATGTTGTAATGATGATTGTTTAGAGATGTTATTGGTTGATGGTTAAAGCACAGGGAGTAGGGGAAGGAGGAAGGGATAGGAAAAAGACGCTCTAACGTATAACTAATACTAATAAAATAAATATTGACCGGAAATTTTGGGTACAAGCCTCCCCCTTCTAGGGGGACTTTAAGGCAAGTTTTTAACCAAGCTCTCTAGATAATAATTCTTTTTAAGGTTGGCTTAATAATTTTAATAATTTTTAATTTTAAATTTTTAATTTGTGCTATTTATGGTTATTTGATGCTAAAATAATCTAAGAGTTAGTTAAAATAAATGGCTAAACCAACGAAAACAATTAAACGAGAGTTAACTCCCCGTAAACTAGAATGGCTGGCGAGGACAAAGGTCTTGTTTAATCAAGTCGTTGAATTTTATGTCCGAGTTTTATCTACTCATCCCAACTTGTTAAATACTCATTCCGACGACTTATATTCGGTTTTTGAAAGATTAACTATCAGTAATAAAAAGCATCCGTGTGTTCCTTATCCTTTGCCTTGGTCTATTCCAGCAATGTTAAGACGTGCCGCCATTAAAAAGGCTTATGGTGTTTATCAATCTTGGCATAGTCATCGACAAAGATGGGAGAAACAGAAAAACAAGGCAACTCTTAAAGGTAAAAAATTCGCTCATCGTCCTCCTTTACTTACTCGTAAATATAACTTCAGCGTACAGTTCTATAAAGGGGCTTGGAAAGGAACAGGTGTTGAGAATGAACTTCTTTTGAATTTATGGACGGGAACTTCTTGGACTTGGGTAAAGTATAAAATAAGTGGTAGAGATTTACCCGATAACTGGAAAGCTTTATCCCCTACTGTAGTTGTTAAGGGAAATAAGCCTAGGCTACATATTCCCCTTGAAAAAGAAAACTTTAACTATCCTAAAAAATTGGAGGTACAAACTAAAAAGAAAGACTTTAAAATCGTTGCAGTTGACCTGAACATGGGAGATAAATTAGCCGTTTTTACTCTTCTCAATAGCGACGGTAAGGCATTAGCTACTAAATTTATCAAAGGAGGTAGCTATCTGCAAAGCCGTAGGAAGCGATTATTAGGAAAGATAGCTAAAAGCTATTCTAAAACTGGCATTATCTCTTCGGGTCACAGTCGTCATAAATGGGACAAGATTAAGCAGATACAAGATTATGAGGCTCATCGAATCAGCCGTAGAATTGTCGATTGGGCTACAAGTCAAGGAGCTAACGTCATAGTCTTTGAACATTTGGGAAATTTAAAACCTCAAAAAGGCAAATATAGCCATAAACAAAATCAGAAAAGAGCTTATTGGTTAAAGTCAAAAATCTTTGATTACACTAAGTATAAAGCCTTTACCAATGGTATTATTACAAGTCGGGTAAATCCTGCCAATACATCAAGATTATGCGCTTGTTGTGGGGAATGGGTTAGTCGGCATCATGCCGATGAACCGATTGGTAACTACCGAGTGGGAGCCGATAATTTTACTTGTTTAGCTAACCCTCTTCATCGAGGAGATGCAGACAGAAATGCCTCGGTTAATATAGGTCTTAAATTCTTGTCCCGTTACGATTTAGTCTCTTTGAAAGGAAAGCCGTTGGTTGAAAGACCTCGGTTAGTTTCAGGATTATATATTCAGGGTAAAAGCCTCGCCCTGAGCGGGCGAAGGGTTGGAATGTTCTGAAGCTAAGGGTATTGGCAACCCTAGATTGATTCCTCCTAAATTTAATAGGTTAGAGAACGGTCAGTTAAGCTTCGCTGATTGGTTAGCAGAGTCCACGACTCAGACGCTTTCTCTATCCCGTACAGACGAGTCAATCAGAGAAAAAACTTCTGCTCTTTTGAGAAGCAGCAGCACAACGGAAGTTTTGAATCCTCACCGTTCACGGTGAGGAGAATGTCAACAGCCACAGGACTAAATAAATGGCACTCACTGAGTCAACAATGTTAACGCTAGGGACTACAGCACCCGACTTTCAACTACCCGATACGGTGTCTGGGAAAACCATTTCTTTAAAAACATTTGAAGATAAACAAGGGCTTTTGGTGATGTTTATCTGTCAACATTGTCCCTTTGTTAAGCACGTTAAAGAAGAATTAGCCAAATTAGGTCAAGACTACAGCCAAAAAGGGTTAGGCCTTGTAGCTATTAGTGCCAATGATGTCGCTAACTATCCCAATGACTCCCCCGAAAAACTTAAAGCAATGGCCCAGGAATTAGGCTTTAATTTTCCTTTTTGCTATGATGAAACTCAAGCAATAGCCAAAGCTTATACAGCCGCTTGTACTCCCGACTTTTTCCTATTTGATCGGAAGCGAAAATTAGTTTATCGAGGACAACTTGATGATAGTCGTCCTGGTAATAATAAACCCGTAAGCGGCAAAGATTTACGGGCAGCTATTGAGGCGGTTTTGGCAGGTAAACCCGTCGGTCCTGATCAAAAACCCAGTATTGGTTGTAATATCAAATGGAAACCCGGCAATGAACCCTCTTATTAACAGCAGATAACAGCAAGGAGGTGGGATCTAATGACCCGTCAGTTTAACCATACCGATCCCACCAAAATATAGCCCCAAAACAGCACCCGCTAACAGAGACTGAGTTAAAGGATCAGTGGATGGGGTTAAGACAGCGCCTAAAATTACCCCTGCTAAAATTACATAGCGCCAACCTGAGAGCATTTTCGCCGATGAGACAATGTTTAAATAGCCCAAGATTAACTGAATTACAGGTATTTGAAAGGCTAATCCTGTACTAAATAATAACAACAGAACAAATTCAAAATATTTATCAATAGACCAAGATTGTTCTACCAGATCAGCGCCATAACTAATAAAAAATTTGAGGGCGGCAGGAATAAGGGCAACATAGGCAAAAACCAGTCCCGCAAAGAAAAGAATACTCGATCCTAATACCACTGGTCCGAGTAAACCACGTTCTCGACGAGTCAGTCCGGGTAAAACAAATTGAATAACTTGATAGAGAATAAAGGGACTCGCTACCACTATTCCACTATATCCAGCGACTTTTAAAGAAACAAAAAAGAATTCACCTGGGGCGAGTTGAAGAAATTTTACCCCTTGGGCCGGCATTTCTAGGATTTGAACTAGAGGTCTAACAAAAATAAAACACCCGATGACTCCAACAAGCACAGCAATTAAAGCATAAAAGATCCGCATTCGCAGTTCTTCGAGATGATCGAAGATAGACATCTCCACTTCATCGGGTATTTCATCTAGATAAGGGGTGTAATCATGTTCGGAAGTTTGTGTGTCTGTTGGTAACATCTTTATTCGCTTATTGATTTAACGGTTCGATAACTGCGGCTTTTAAGCAGAGTGGCTTTAAGTTAGTAATTTTTTATGGCTTTATCTGTCTAGTATAGCTATCATTTGTTCAAACTTAGAGGGGCAGGCACGGGGGCACTGCCGCTACCATTTAATTAAATCTAACAATGACTTCGGTTTGACTCAAATGAGATGTATCTCCTTTTAAAAGCATTTCCCAGGTATGAGTATTACGGACTATTTTAACTAAGCAGCATAAAGACGCTTGAATCTGAGGATTCCCCTCAACTAATCCCCAAGTTGCCCCTAAAACTGATGCACCATGACCCACTAATAAAATATCTTCGCTGAATTGTGTTACTAATTGTCTGGCTGTTTCTGCGCTGCGCCGCATCATGGTTTCTTCGCTTTCGGGATACTGGGGAATAACGCGAGAGGTATAGCGCCAATCAATCCGAGGATACTCTAATTGTAATAATTCTTTAGGGTGGGTTTGGGGGGCTTCCGTCATCCATGCAGGATTTAGCCATTCACTCAGTCCGGCTTCGAGTTTAATGGGTAAATCCAAAGCTTCGGCGACTTGGTTGGCTGTTTGGATGGTTCTTAAAAAGGGGGATGCAAAAATATGAGCGATATTTTCTGATTTTAAACGTTGTCCTAGTTGTTGGGCTTGGATAATTCCATCTTCAGATAAGGGGGGATCATAGCGCCTGATAGCTGTATTGAACCATTCAGGGTTAACAAAGTCTAAGCGGTTTCCGTGTCTAGCGATCCAAACAGTTTGATTGACCATGAGAGAATAAAGCTCTAAAATAATTATTTGAACCCCTCTAACTAGAGCTTTACTAGAGAAATACTCGAGTCTAGTCAAAGGGCTAGAACCTTGAAATTTCAAGAATTACAGCTATTATGGTACTGCAAAAACTCAGCTATGGGAAAGTCGAGCTAAATTTTTCTTGAGAGATATAAAAAAATTTTCCGAAAACCTTTCTAGTTTCTGTGAAGTGATGAATAGTTATTATTAAAAAGTTTTGCCATACTGTCATAGATTTAGCCGCCCTTTTCTAGAAAAAAATAACGGTTACTGAAAAACTCATCAACAAAACTAGATCAGTGCCTCGATGGCAACAAAATGCTGAACGGAACTGATACTATAGTGGTTGGCGGGGGTTAGTTAATCTGTTCTATAACTTCCGATATACAAATTATTGACCCTGAAATGGGAATACTAAAGATAAAAGATAAATTCTACTAACATTCCGCTTATGAAAGCAACAAAAACATTTTTTCAAGGCTTCACCATCACCGCCAGAGAGAGCAACGGACTCTACAGTGCTATTGCCATCAGTAATCGAGCCTCTACGCCAAAGGTTTACGGATTATCCAGCGAAGAAGCCATAAGAGCCTGTAAACTTCAAATTCTTAAATATTTAGCCTCTACCAACCGTAAACCCTGTATTGTTGCTCAAGATAATTATGTACTATTTCTGAATCTTCCCGCACAGTTAGCTTTAAAAACAACTCAAACAGCCGGACTCAGTGTCGAAGCCGTATTTTTACACCTCCTCAATCTTAAACCATCTCTACAAATTATAGGATTATTAGAATCGCCGCCCATGAGAATGATTGCTTTTAAATAGAATAAATAAATTAGTTCAAGTCTGTAATTTATGAAAAAATCCTTATGCAACGTCTCAAAAATTGTTCTCAGGAACTTTAACCGCACTAAATAAGACTATATTTTAGGCAACTTAATCAAGAGTTTTAAGCCATAACTATTAAGTCGGGTTGCCTCTAAGCTCCTTTGGCTTTATATTTTATTTTAAACTGCCACTGATATAAAATAAAAATTTAATGACCATCTCTCCTCTAAAAGTCTTTTTTAATCGTAAGATGGCATCCCTTCTGTTCTTGGGAATTGCTTCTGGTTTGCCTTTATTTTTAACCAGCCGCACTCTACAAGCTTGGATGACCCTGGAAAAAGTTGACCTCAAATCCATAGGTCTATTTAGTTTAGTAACCTTACCCTATTCTCTTAAATTTCTTTGGTCGCCGCTATTAGATCGCTATATCCCGCCTTTTTTGGGTCGCCGTCGCGGATGGATATTACTGACACAAATTGGGTTAACCTTTGCTATTGCTTTGATGGCTTTGCAACAGCCACGACAATCTCTACAACTGATCGCCATTAACGCCTTTCTAATTGCTTTTTTAAGTGCTAGTCAAGATATCGCTTGTGATGCTTATCGTACCGATATCTTAGAAGGAGAAGAAGAAGAGGGAGCCGGTGCATCAGTATGGGTTTTAGGCTATCGAATAGGACTGTTAATTATTGGCTCATTAGCTTTTATTTTAGCGGATCAAATCCCTTGGCAAGGGGTTTATTTATGTTTAGCCGGGTTAATGGCACTCTGTATTATTCCCACCTTTTTAGCACCAGAACAAAAGCTTAAAACTCGTCCTCCTTCGACTCTTGCTAAAGCTGTGGTTTTACCCTTTAAAGAATTTTTTCGGCGTAAGGGTTGGCTCCAAGCGGGTATCATTCTCTTGTTTATTATCTTCTATCGCTTCGGAGATGGCCTGATTAACAATATGGCTACCCCTTTTTTAATCCAAACTGGCTTTAGTCAAGCCTATATAGGTACTATTCAAGGAGGAATGGGACTTTTAGCCACCATTGTGGGTGCTTTATTGGGCGGCGTAATGGTTACTCAGTTAGGAATTAACCGTTCTCTGTGGGTTTTTGGTGGACTGCAAGCCCTCAGTAATGCGGCTTATTGGGTTCTTTCCCTTGTGGGTAAAGATTCTACAACGATGGTGTTAGCGATTAATATTGAAAATTTTTGTGGGGGAATAGCCACAGCCGGCTTTGTCGCTTTTTTGATGAGTCTGTGTAATCCTCGCTTTTCAGCAACCCAATTTGCTCTACTATCTAGTTTGATGGCTGTTAGTCGAGACATTTTAGTGGCTCCTGCCGGGGCAATTGCTCAACAGACGGGTTGGTCGTTATTCTTTTTGTTATCGATTGTGGCATCATTGCCCGGATTTCTTTTATTACCTTGGTTTGCACCTTGGAATGAGCGAGTCATTCCTTTACCTCGTCCGGGTTTAAAGTAAAACAATTTTACTGGGCTGGAAAAGCAACATATTTGCCCCCAAGCCCTTCTAAAATAGTCTGAGTATTGCTGATAAGCATTTTCGGGTAACTATCACCACTAGATCCCGGTTCGCCTAAACTATCAGAATATAGCTCCTGTTGTGCAATCTTCACCCTAGCATCCCTAGCAACAGCTTGAATCAGCTTAGGATTAACCACAACTTCGGCAAAAATCGTCGGGACATGACTCGCTTTAACTTCATCTACTAATTCTTTCACTCTAGCGGCTGTGGGTTTTTCATCAGTGCTTAACCCTTGTAATGCTCCTGCTACCGGAATTCCATAGGCATTCCCATAGTATCCTAGTGCATCGTGTGTGGTGATTAATTGGCGGTTATTTGGGGGAATTGTAGCAATTTGAGTTTTAATCCAATTGTGGATTTTTATTAATTCCGTCTTCAGCTTTTCAGCATTTTGATGATATAAAGCCGCTTTGGCTGGTTGTAATGTCTCGAGATGACTCTCAATGACTTCTACCATCTGCACACCATTTTCTGCATTATGCCAGACATGAGGGTCCGGCAGTTGCTCACCTTGGGCTTGTTGGTGATGATGTTCTTCTCCTAATAAAGGCTTAGGCACCGCTTCCTCGGCGACGGCTACTTTTGGTGCAGGGTTAGAAGCCGCTTTAATAAGTTTAATGAGTTCTGGTTCTAAACCATAACCCGAGTATAAAATCAGCGACGCATTTTCAATGGCTCTGCGGTCTTCTGGCAAAGGTTGATACAGATGAGCATCTATGCCGGGTTTAAGCAGACAGGTTAGATTAATGCTATCCTGGGCTATTCTCTTAGCTAGATCACAAATTACAGTGGTTGTTACTACTACTGAGGGAGTTTTGCCAGTGGTAGGAGATGTTAGACTAGAACTAGAATTCTCTTGATAAGTTGTATTAGATGTGCCACAACTGGCCATCATCCCTGCTATCAAAACAACGCCTGTAGTTTGCCAAATTTGTCTAGAGAAGATATTCATAATGATTGTTATCTCTAGGATACACACTTTAAAGTATAATGATTATCATTATCATACAAGACTAAATTAAATATCAGTTGTCATGTTAGAAGTTGAGCATTTAGCCGTTAACTACCGAGGATTGCGGGGACTCGAGGAAGTTAGTTTCCGTATTGAACCGGGGCAACTGGTAGGAGTGATAGGGCCGAATGGGGCTGGTAAAAGCACGATGTTCAAAGCCATGCTAGGATTAATTCCGATGGTCAATGGTCAAGTGAAATATTGTACTTGTCCGTTGTGTCGGCAATTAGAAAGAGTGGCCTACCTACCTCAGCGTTCACAGATTGATTGGGATTTTCCCATTACCGTGTGGAATGTGGTCATGATGTCGAGAACTCGTCACCTCGGTTGGTTTAAGAAACCGAAAGCGAGTGATGATCAAAAAGTCAAAGCCGCCTTAGAACAGGTAGAAATGCTCTCGTTAAGCTCTAGACGCATCGGAGAGTTATCAGGAGGGCAGCAACAACGAGTATTTTTAGCCAGAGCTTTAGCGCAAGAGGCTGATATTTTTCTCTTAGATGAACCCTTTACTGGGGTGGATCAAAAAACAGAAATGATCATGTTCGATGTGTTTGCTCAACTCAAAAGAGAAGGAAAAATTTTGCTAGTGTCGATTCATGATTGGGGACAGACGATGACTCAATTGGATCGTCTTTTGCTGTTGAATCGCTCTCTAATTGCTGACGGAACGCCGCAGCAGGTGATGACACCAGAAAACTTACAACAAGCTTACGGAATGAATTTACATAGCCCCCCGTTAGAAAACTGGGATAATCATCTTATTTGTTAAAGCTAGTTATGAGTCATTAGTCATGAGTTATTGTACTTATTAATCTTAATGCTAAATTTCCTATTAGACCCCCTTAATTATGAGTTTATGAGAAATGCCCTAGCCATCGCTATGATTGTGGGATTACTCTGTCCAGTGGTGGGAAGCTATTTAATCGTTCAGCGTATGGCACTTTTGGGGGATGTCATTGCTCATTGTGTTTTACCGGGACTTTCTATTTCTTTTTTCTTGGGTATAGATATTTTAATTGGGGCCTTTACTTCAGGAATTTTAGGAGCATTTTTAATTGCTTGGATTCGTTCCCAGTCTCGCATTAAAGTTGATTCAGCGATGGCTTTAACTTTCTCGTCGTTTTTTGCCCTAGGAGTTACACTAATTAGTGTTTTAAAAAATAAACTCGATCTCGATAGCTTTTTATTTGGGGACATTTTAGGAGTCACCCTTACCGATATCACTCGCACACTAATTATTACTTTGTTAATTCTATTGACAATTAAACTCTTTTATAAAGAACTTTTGTTTTATGTTTTTGACCGTAATGGGGCACAAGCGCTCGGTTTACCGATTAATACTATTTATACAGGCTTTATGGTAGTGATTACTCTAACCATTATTGCCAGTATGCAAGCTGTTGGCGTGATTTTAGTGATTTCTTTACTGGTGGGTCCGGCTTTAGCCGCTTATCTTTTAGTCAAAGAACTGCATCAGATGATGATGGTGGGGGCAGTGATTGGTATGATAGCCAGTGTAGCAGGAGTTTATCTCAGCTACTACTACAATTTACCCTCGGGTCCGGCCATCGTGCTAGTTTCCTCAACACTGTTTTTAGTGGCATTATTTTTTAGTCCCTCTCAAGGACTGTTGACGGGTAGTGAGATGTTTGCTCGTTGGTTTCGCCGTAATCACTGAATATTTAGGATGAGTTGCCTTAGTCAAACAAATATTGTTCGTATTGTGTTCCCTTTAAAATACTGACAATTTCTTCGTAGTTTTCCACCGTATTAGATAACTTCCGAGAAAGAATTTTTTTCTGGTTTAGGGTAACATCAATCGGCTCAACTTTTAAAAATTCAAAAATTTTTTTAGTCAATTCTCTTTGAGATTCCGGTGAAGCAAAATATTCTTCATAAGATATATTAAAAATAAACTTTTGCTCCAAATTTTCAATTAAATCAAATTGATCTTTTTTTTCTTTTTCGAAGATATTTAATCTTTCTAAAATTCCTTCAGGATTTAAATAAATTTTTATTTTTCCTAGTTTTTTCTGTGTGGACACAATACCAGTTGTTGTCATTGCCTCTATAGATACTAATCGTGCTAGAGAGTTTTCTCGGTATAAATTAATTACAAAAATATTTTTTTTGGAGGCTAAGTAGTTGTCTATATTTCTTCTAAAAAAATTTATACTAAATTCTTTTATTCCTAAACTTTTGATTTGTTTATAACTTTTAAAATTGATTTTTTCTTTTCTCTTTATTTTAGAATAGGCTGAGTAAATTTGGGCTGCATTGAAAAAAAATTTACTATTATACATATAATCTAAATAGCTTTCGCTGGACATTCTATATTTAAAAAATTTATCATAAATCATATATGGCACAGTCCATTCTCCTAAAACTTCTCCATAATTAGTTATGTGAGGATGTGAATTCAAAACTCCACTAATATAATTACTTCCGCTACGCCCATTGGTTAAAATAATATGTTTATTCATTAATCAAAATTCTCTAAAAATTGGTTAATAAATATTATATGAATGTCAATTAAAAGTCAAGACTATCAATGGGCTGAGTTTTTTGATTTTTTTTCTTTTTGTTAAAGATGCTCATGCTCTTTCAGGAATAACAATATTTCCTACCTCACAAACAACTCGAAACCCTGTATAGGGGTTACATTGATCTCGTTTTTCTAATCTACGAGCCGCCGAGCGACAGTCATCAGGAAGACCGATCCATGCACCACCTCGCACAGGAGAGGATACTCGATAATTTTGGTCTTTATTTTTAATCCATGCCTTGCCATCAGTAGGAGCATCTTGATAATTATCATGCCAAGTATCTGCACACCATTCCCCTATATTCCCATGTAAATCGTATAATCCAAAAGCATTGGGCGGAAATTGATTAACGACGGTGGTTTGGTGTCGGTCTTCTCCTTTAGGCTCTCCAGCATAACTAAAAATCCCTTTATAATTAGCGAAATCTGTAGTAAGGGTTTCACCCAAATAAAAAGGGGTATTAGTGGTGGCACGAGTGGCATATTCCCATTCAGCTTCTGAGGGCAGTCGATATTCTCGTTTACTGACAACCGAAAGCCTCTGACAAAACTCTACCGCATCATACCAAGAAACATTTTCGACGGGGCGGTTATCTCCTTTAAATTTTGACGGCTCAAGATTAAGAGAGCGCTTGACTTTTGGTAACATAGCGACCGCTTTCCATTGTGCCTGAGTGATGGGATATTTAGCCATGAAAAAAGGTTGAATAATCACTTCATGTTGGGGTTTTTCTTGATCTTTTCCTTCTTCGGCGGGGCTGCCCATAGTAAATATTCCACCTGAGAGGTAGGTCATGTCCAAATGAATATTATTACTCAATTTTTCGATAAAATATTGGGCTGAATATTCTCGACTATCAATAATATTTCCCTTGTTATCTAAAGTCGGAGTTGGAAATTTATCTCTATTAAATTCGAGAACTTGGAGAGATGAAATCGTTTCACTCAATTTTGAGGTTGAAAGCTTTAAACGGGAGCGAATCAACAATAATACTACTATTCCTATTAGTCCAACGCTTCCTCCAAAAATTAACAGTTTATCCAGAAAATTCCCCTGTAATTTGGCTGATGGCTGAGGTGTTTGAGCCATGTAAATATTCAAGGGTTTTGTTGAAAAATCAATAGACTGTATATTAGGATTAACATTGTGATAGAGAGTAACTGCCGCCTTAGATTTTTGACACCCAGTTACACTTAGGACAGCCATCGCCCAGCAAATCAGGACGAAATTATAATGGTAGAGTCGCATTTGATCTAGTTTTCCTCTCTAACCCCTGATCTGATTTCTCTTTCCATCTTATCTTTTGATCAGTTAATCAGTAATGGGGAAATTAAGTAAACCTCAAAATGTAAAGAATTGTAAATTCCTCAACAATGCCTCAGCCGCTTATTTTTGGTAGAATAACATAGCATTAATGAGCGCAGAACTCTATGAAAGCGATTGTCATGACTGAGTCCGGTGCCCCGGACGTGCTGCAACTACAAGATGTCCCTCAACCAAAAATTAAAAACCCCACTGAAGTTTTGATCAAACTTAAAGCGGCAGGAATCAATCCTGTTGATACTAAAATCCGCACCCGAGGAACCTTTTATCCGCAGCAAATGCCCGCGATTTTAGGCTGTGACGGGGCGGGAATTGTCGAAGCTGTAGGCGCAGAGGTAGAAAAGTTTAAACCCGGAGATGAGGTTTATTATTGTGCTGGGGGTTTGGGTAAACCCGATACCGGAAATTATGCAGAATATACAGTAGTAGAGGCACATTTACTCACTCATAAACCAAAATCATTAACTTTTGCCGAAGCCGCATCAGCGCCTTTAGTCTTGATTACAGCTTGGGAGGCGCTTTATGATCGAGCTAGACTACAGGCAGGGCAAAAGGCACTTATCCATGCTGGTGCTGGTGGTGTAGGCCATGTAGCCATTCAGTTAGCGAAACTAAAAGGCGCAGAGGTGGCTACAACCGTTAGCAATCAGGATAAAGCCAGATTAGCGCGTCAGTTTGGGGCAGATTATCCGATTATTTACACACAAACGGATTTTGTTAAGGCGGCTTTGGATTGGACTGACTCTCAAGGGGTAGATGTCGGCTTTGATACGGTGGGCGGAAAAACCTTTTTTGAGACTTGTCCAGCCATTAAGGTATATGGAGATTTAGTCACGATTTTAGAACCGGATTATGCTTTAGGAACCTTAAAAGTTGCTCGCAATCGGAATTTACGGATTAGTTTTGAATTAATGTTAAGTCCAGCTTTAATGGGGCTTCGTCGTGCCCTTGAATATCAAGCGGAAATTCTGGCTCAATGTGCTACTTGGATAGACGAAGGTAAGCTGAAAATTCATCTGAGTCAAACTTTTCCTTTAGCTGAAGCCGCACAAGCTCATCAACAAATTGAAAGCGGTTCGACAACGGGAAAAATTGCTTTATTAATTGATAATTAAAGGCTGTTGGCTTGGTTAATAAACCATTCCCTAGCAGCAATTGTAACCGCTTTATTGACTTGTTTCTATGTCATACCAGAAGCTTCAAGCTCGGCGGTTGATTCTTTTTGGATATCGCGCCCAACCCAACCCAAAAAAAGCCCTAGGGATTTGAGATCGGCAACTCCTTGGCATACTTCCACAAGGCCCTGTTCTAAACGTGCTGGAGTTTTGAACTTCAAATAAACTGAAAATATTATTATAAAGTAATAATCTATACTGCTCAGATAAAAAAAGCCGCTAAGATTAAAAGGTTAAATATTGAAATAGATGACAAGTCTTAGGGGATTAAAACATAAATGAATTCAACTCAACTGCGACTTTTTCCCATTAGAGAGGGAAGACTTGGTGGCTTTAGTGCCAGTTTAGATAGGGAACACTAATAGCTAACAAACATTACAGCAAAAGGTTAAAATAGAATAGATAAAGAGATAAAACAGCTAGTTTGGTGTGAGGAAAAAGAATGAAACTTGGAAGCGAAGCCCATAAAGAACTGTTCTGTCGCAGCTTTATGGAAAGTCATTTAGAATATGAACCCGAAACCATCCCTTGGCCAGAGCTAGACGGAGTTGCCCTTGAGCGGCTACAGGGGATTCCTTTCTGGTTGGAGGCGTTGAAAACCGAACGCAATGCGGGTAATATGGTCACGGCTTTGGCAGAAACCATTGAAGATCCGATGATTCGAGAAGCGATCGCCCTGCAAGGCCGAGAAGAAACTCGTCACGCCCGATTGCTTGAATTTCTGATTAAACGTTACCACATCTCTCTTCAAGAGCCTCCTGCTAAACCTTTACCCCAAAACATAAAAAGTGCTTTTATTGAATTTGGGTTTTGTGAATGTTTAGACTCTTATTTTGCCTTTGGGATGTTTGATATCGCTCGTCAAGCGCAATATTTACCCGAAGCATTCTTTACCATTTTCGATCCCATTCTCCATGAAGAAGCCCGCCATATAGTCTTTTTTGTCAACTGGTTTACTTATCTCCAAATCAATCAAGGGCAGGGGTGGAGCGGCTTGAGGGCGATGAATACCCTTTGGGGCTATAAAAGAGCAGTACAGGACTTAATTAATATCTTTGGTGTTGGTGGCGAAGAACAGCGCTTTACCACCAGTGGGGCAAACAGTTTTATGGATAATTTAACCCCTGAGTTATTTTTCTCGACTTGTTTGCAAGAAAACACTAAACGGATGAGTGTTTTTGAGCCAGAGCTATTAAGACCTGAATTAATGCCCAAAATTTCTCAACTGGCGTTAGGTGTTTTAAAACTTTTACCGAAGGGACAACCCACGCCGGCAACACAAGCTAGGTAATGGAAAGCCTTTTGATAGCCAACCCTGTCTATCAGGGCAAACTAATAAATATTTATAAAACCTTAATGATCAGTCATCGGTAATGAAACATCGGTGACTTGTAGTTCTCTATTGTCCTTGGGAGTACCTTTGTAAACGTGAAAAACTTCTTTTTGTTAACATCTATGGTGTTAACTCAGGTTTTGGGTGATATTTGGCTAAGTCGAGGAATGAAAGAATTTGGTGCAGCCAATCTTTTTGATCTATCCGGCTTGGTGGCTTTGATCCTTTATCTAATGACTAGCCCTTGGATCTGGCTAGGGATAATTACTCTGGTTACTTCTTTATTGCTGTATTATATAGCCGTTTCGCGGCTGGATTTAAGTTTTATTGTGCCTGTAAATGCTTCTAGCTATGTTTTTAATGCTCTACTGGCTTGGATAATACTAAAGGAACAAGTTTCTCTGATTCGTTGGATGGCGGCTCTAACGATTACTTTAGGTGTTTTTATTGTGAGTATCAATAAGAACCTCAAGACTCGAAAAGCGATGGCAGAAGCCATTGAACAGCGATCTAAGTCATGGTTCAAGCGCTCAATTTTTTTCTTATTCCCGTTAAGTATTTCTATTCCCAAAACTTGGTTATTTGTGTTTATAGTCGCTTTTTCTGATGGTTTTGGGGATCTTTTTAATGCGATGGGGATGAAGAAGATCGGAGCAATTGAGTTAGCGCCTTTACCGGAAATGCTAGAAGTGGTGAAAAAAATTATCACTAATCCTTGGATTATACGAGGCATTATTTGTCAAACCATCGCTTTTTTAAGTTTTGTATGCGCTTTGAGTTGGGCTGATATTAGTTTTGTTAGGCCGGCTACCGCTCTCACTTATATTATTAGTTTGTTGGGGGCGCGTTTTGTTCTTAAAGAAAGAATAGACATGGGGCGTTTTGTCGGGATTATTATTGTTGGGATTGGAATTGGGATGATTGCGTTTGATCATGGTATTAGCCATTAGACTTTAGAAAGTAGATCACATGAGCGTTTTAATATGAGCGGCTAAGCGAATTGCCAAAGCAATAATAGTCAAAGTTGGGTTGGCATAACTGCCGGTGGGAAAGACCGAGCTACCAGCAATAAATAAATTAGAAATGCCGTGAACTTGGCAATTTTCATTAACCACGCCTTGCTTAGGATCTAAGTGCATACGGGTTGTTCCGATATGATGAGAACTACCAGGCACTAACGGTAAAGTTCTTTGAAAATCTAGTTCTTCCTCATCAATGAAAAGTTCCCCAAAACCCGAAAGAGCAAATTCTTTTTGCAGAATCTTTTGGGTTTTTTGAATACTTTTAATGTCAATATCTCTTAGACGACGTTCTATTTTAATTTTTCTATAACCCAGTAGATCAAGTTCTTCGCTTAACCTAACGCGATTATTAAAATCTGGTGCTTGCTCAACCAGATGCTGTATTTCAAAGAGAGCAAATTCTTGTTCTTTGTTAGGTAAGCTTGACCATCCTCCTTCGGCTATAGAGGCGTAATAGAAGGGTCGTCTAGTTATTTTTCTGGGAATAGCATGAACAATATGTGTTAACTTGCCCCCAATTAAGCGATTTAAATATCTTGCCATATTTGGGTAAATTTTTTTCTGTTTCAAAGAACTTTGTAAAATCTCCAAGGCTCGGAGAGACATTCTTTGTAGATGGTAAGTTTTGTATCTAGGAATTAAATAGGTTGCTGTGTTTAAAAGTTGTTGTTCACGCATTGTCTGTTGCGTTAGGGCAAGTTTTCCCATGATGGGTATCCCTTTAACACAGCGTAAATCATAAAAAATTGTTTGATCAAAAATCTTTTTTGTGCTAGGAAGCAACATACCACAATAAATCATAAAGTGATCCATAAAGAATCTACCCACTAAATCATGTTGATTGCCTAGACCTGTTTTCTGCGTTTGATTAGATAGTAACAATAAGCGAGCATTTTCAAGCCCACCTGTGGCTAAAATAAAGGTCTTAGCTTTCACCCAGAATTGATTACCATTTAAAGTTGCCACCTTAACCCGAAGGACAAGATTAGCCGTGTCATTGGTTTCTATGTTGACCACGTTGGCTTTAAGATAAGTGGTAATATTGGGCGCTGCTTTGATGTCCTTGAGGTAGTTTTGCAGAAAAACGTCACGCGCTCCAAACTGAAATACCGTCGTGATGACTTGATTTCCCTTAAACTTTATTTGACGACCCTCGTTATCTTCCCAAGTGGTTGCTTCATAGTTATAGGGGCCTATTTGGCAAAAGCTGTGAGCTTTTTCATAAAATGGATCGAGATGGCTTTTACTAAACGGCCAGCCACTATAGGGTAGCCAATCTCGCTTTTCAAAATCAATTTCATCGAAGGGAGCATATCTAATCCCCTGTTTGCCATTGCCAATTTGAATCCCCCATTTATTACATGTCCCCCCAAATTGTCTAGCCCGCAAGTGGTAGGGACGCAAGGGTTCTCCTATTTCGCCATCACATAGGGATTGAGTGGCTTGGTCAAATTCAAAAGTACCACTTTCTAGAAGGATAACCCGAAAGTCTCCTCCGATAAACTCTTTAGCTAAAGTGATTCCTGCCGGTCCTGTTCCAATAATACAAATTTCTGTTTCGAGAGTTTCATCTCTGGGTAATTTACCAGCATCAAAAATCATATCAGGATAGGATTTAATCTTAAATATATAGATGTTAAAACTTTAACACTTTACCCAGCTAATGTCACTTATTCTACAGTTTTCACCCAAATGCCAAGCTATACATGGCTTTTAACATTAACTTGATAACGTTAAATGTTTTGAGGACAACTGAACTTTTAAAATCTCTTTTAACTTATGCTGAGACTCTCGATCAAAAATAGTAATCGCCGGAATACCTGTCATGTTTTCCACTAAAGCCACCCCGGCCGTTGTATCAGTTACAATACCACTAATAACATTGGGTTGCAAGCCAAACTCATGAATCGCGCCGATAACTGCATAGGGATCACTTGCACATAAAACCGTACAGCAAATTTGATTTTTGATCTCTTCTAATACCACTTTGCCATTGTAGGGTTCAAATGGTGAAGCCCCGACTTCAGCGATTACTACATCGGGTTTTTCGGCGGCAATTCTACTGAGTAATTGACGAACATAACTGCGAAATTCTTCTGCTAGACAAACCGAAGAGGGTAAACCGATATCAACAAAATCAAATATTTTATCGGCTCCGGCATCTTGCATAGAAAGAATATCATGATATTGTCCGGCTCCGGCTAATTTAGCCGCCACAATTTTTAATCCCGCTTGTTTGAGAAGCCGAATAATGACTCGTGCGGTGGTAGTTTTTCCGCAAGACATAGAAGTGCCAAGCATAAGAATTGTCGGGCAATTATAGGGCACAGGAGCAACATAAGGCACAAAATCTTGCATACAAACTTTGT
Source organism: Gloeothece verrucosa PCC 7822 (assembly GCF_000147335.1). Taxonomy (NCBI): domain Bacteria; kingdom Bacillati; phylum Cyanobacteriota; class Cyanophyceae; order Chroococcales; family Aphanothecaceae; genus Gloeothece; species Gloeothece verrucosa. Next base: position 4,925,862 of record NC_014501.1, on the reverse strand, counting down.
GATTTTGCCGCCAAACATGACCTTGATATTTCATCGGCGGTAAATTGTTTAAGAGAAAAGAAATAGAGGTGGCTTTGCCAAATAATCCTCCTTCGGTGAGGGCTTCCATATAACCATCTTTGTCAATATGTTGCCAGTCTCCCACCGCTTCTAAGGTAGCTCGCCGCATACCAAAGGCCCCAACGATTTGATCTCCTTCTAATACCTCTACCATACGCCCAGTAACTAACTCAATAATGGCAGTTTTTCCGAGCGGCGAAATAATTTCACCCACGACATAATCGCCGGTTGCCCATTGTTCTCTAGGAATGGGTTTTACTTCAAAAGGTTGAGCGGCTAAATCTGAGATCCTGGTTAGGGAGGTAAAAAAATACTTGTTGAACATAATTTTACGGGTTATTAAATAAATGAACAAAAGTCTAGTTAAGGGTGAAATTACGCAAGAGGCTTTCAGATCTTTAAATTTTCTAAATATGATTAATTATTGTTAAGGGTTTTTTCCCACAATAAACGGGATAATAAAGCCGTCCTATCAACCATTGACTTTAAATCGACAAATTCCCCTAACGAATGGGCCTCATCTCCCACAGCGCCTAAGCCATCTAAAGTAGGACTATAAATGCTGGTAAAATTGCCATCGGAAACCCCGCCTGCCGTTACTTCATCTATTTCAAATCCAAGCTCTAAAGCCGCTTGTTGAGCCAGTTGCCAGAGTTTTTCATTACCTGGGGTTTTTTCCATCGGCAGGCGATCAAATCCTCCCTCTATAATTAACTCGATGCCGGGTACAGTGGGTTCTAAATGACGGATGGCTTGTTCAATATATTCTGCATCTTCAGGATGTAAGATTCTCACATCTACCACCGCTTTACTGGCCGGTGCAATCACATTAGGGCGAATTCCCCCATCAATTAAGCCTACATTAACCGTAATGCCTCTTTGGGGATTATTGAGGGCAAATAATTTTTGGATGAGATAAGATAATTCTAGAATGGCACTAATGCCTTTTTCGGGGGCTAATCCGGAATGGGCGGCTTGTCCCTTGACTCGAATCATAAATTCGCCGATGCCTTTACGCCGCGTTTTTAATTTTCCCTCACTTCCATAAGACGGTTCCATGACCCAGGTGCGCTCAACCCTCATAGCAAGACGCTGTATTCGGTTTTTTGATTCAAAAGAGCCGATTTCTTCATCGGAATTGATAAAGACAATGGGGGCGACTGTGGGTTTTAAATCACTAGCGATTAAAGCTTCGATGGCAAACAGCATAAAAACTAAGCCGGCTTTCATGTCATAAGACCCGGGTCCATATAATTTCCCTTGCCGCACTTGTAGCGGCATTTTTTCGAGGGTTCCCAAGGGCCATACTGTATCTGAATGACCCAATAATAGTTGCAAAGGTTGAGGTTTTGAGTGATGGCGAGGAATGGCTAAAAGCTGTCCGCCTGTGGTTTGTCCTCGAATCCGTCGTACTCTGTAACCGAGTTGGTGATAGGTTTTTTCTAAAAGGTCAAATACGGGTTGTTGAGAGTGCGGCTCAACAGAAGGCGATTCGAGTCTGACTAATTGTTGCAACAACTCTGTCATTTCTCCTTGACGGGTGTGGAGATAGTCTCTGAGTTGGTGCGCGATGGCTTTAATCATCTTTTAAATCCAACGTGAAAGGGAAATGACTGACTTTGTTCAATGCTGGTAAAACGTCCTGGTGAAAGATAGGCTAATAAAGGGTTTTTGTGAATAATGTCTTGATCGTCGAGGTCTTTATCTCGTAAGGCTTCTTTTTGCACTTGCGCGGCGACAATTTTGCCGGCAATTAAGCTATTTTCTCCAAACCCGTCAATAATACGCTCTAATTCACACTCTAACCAGAGATAAGCATTCAAGAGCAACACTCCCTCAACTGTCGATGCTTCAACTATCGGAATTGCTTGCAAAGAGAGTTTCACCCTGTTGTCACAGCGAGGGGTTGCTGCCAAACTGGTGAATAAGATCTGATCGGGTGTGGGAAAGCTAACGGTAAAAACTTTTTCTCGTTTGATATTTTGATAGGTTCGATGACGTTCTGTGCAGATAAAGCCAAAATAGTTATCCCAACTTAAAGGCATGGCCAAATGTTTAGGGGCTAAATCATAGCTTCCATCGGCTTCTTTTGTGCCCACAATAATTAGGGGAGATACACAAAAGAAACGTTCCCAGATGGGATAATGGAGATCCAAGGGAATGAGTTGTTTTTGATTAAGTCGGTCCATTGATTTAAGGTTTAATTATTTAGCTGTGATCCACCAGAACGGACCGGTTTCTGTGCAGGAGTCATCATTTTTTTCATTGTCATAAATGACGCACCCATCCTCTGACAAAATCAGGGATTCTCCTAAACGCACAAAGGAAATAAAGGGTTCTAAGTAACGGACAGATTCATCTTGATGACAAGCTGATAAAACCTTTTGGGTGTAGTATTCATAACCAACATCCTCAACACTATCATAATAGCGAATCGTCAATTCGTTCCATGCTTGATTAGGAAAATGCTGACGAATTTCGCCTTGTCGGTGAAGGGGAATTTCAGGATTAGATTTAATTAAGGGAGGAGCTTTCATGGTTTATTCTCCTGGGTTAACTCTTTTTTGTTCAGGCAAAATGGTTAGTCTCTCTCAAAAGAGGACTCACTCCATAGGTGAACAGCAATAAAATTAAGGGTCAAGTTAAGAGTCATGAATCAGGAGTTATAGGAGAATTGATAACTTTACATTTATTTACAGAGGAATCTGAATTTATCTACAGGTAGTTATCAGGTTTTGATCAGAGTAGCTTTCTAAATTTTTGACTTTTTTAGGGAAAGAGTCTGGTTCAGAGTTTGATACTCTTTCCTTTTTATTATAACAATAATCTAAGCTTTCTCAATTAACATTTGTTTCGGAGCTATAAACAATGTTAAAGCATTTTTCAGTCAGGGACAACACAGTTCTTATTTTGTACATCTGTATTTATCTGTCCCTTCGCTTCGGTTCTGGGTAAGGTTTATCTGCGGACAATCATTTAAAATCCAACTTTGGTGAGCAATGTTAAGCATTATTTGTTGATCATATTTTCAACATTAACGCCGCATTGCCCACCTACGAGGTTCAATCAGATTTTTTAGACTTTAGCAACCGCACGGGAGGAACGTTCTTTCAGGTAGGCAAAAAACTCTTTTCCTTCCCTTAAACGGCGGCGCAACATTTGAGAATCCCCGAGCATTTCTTGAACGATAGGAATAATAGCACGAGGACGGAAATAAAAACTACGATATAAACGCTCAACGCCTGCCTCAATATCTGCCGATGACAGATCAGGATATTCTAAAGGAGATAATTGAATCCCTGAATTAGCCACTAAATCTTTATTCGTAAACCAGCCATTTTCCTGTGCTTGTCGGTAAAGTTCTGTACCCGGATAAGGCGCGGCAATAGAAACTTGAATGGTATGAGGACTCAATTCACAAGCAAAACGAATGGTTTCGTCAATGGTTTCTTGAGTTTCGTTAGGCAGTCCGATGATAAATGTCCCGTGAACTTTTATGCCTAATTTGTGACAATTTTGCATAAATTTTTTAGCCACTTCTAATTTAATTCCTTTGCGGATACCATCGAGAACTTGCTGATTTCCTGATTCAAATCCCACTAATAGCAGGCGTAAACCATTATTTTTCAGTTGTTTAAGTGTTTCGTAATCTAAATTTGCTCGGGCGTTGCAACTCCAAGTCAGATTCAAGCGCTTAAGATGTTCACTAATGGCAATTGCCCGTTGCTTATCAATGGTAAAAGTGTCATCATCAAACATATATTCGCGCACTTTATCCCCAAACAGAGACTTAGCTTCTGCCATATCCCGCCCTACGGCTTCGGGACTTTTAGCGCGATATTGATGTCCTCCAATAGTTTGCGGCCAGAGGCAAAAAGAACATTTAGCCGGACAGCCGCGCCCTGTATAAAGAGAAACGTAAGGATGCAGTAGATAGCCGATAAAATACTTTTCTATGTCGAGATGTTCGGCGTAAACCGGTAGAACACTCGGCATGGCATCCCAATCATGAATTAAATCCCGTTCGGGTGTATGTTGAATTTTACCCTGTTTGTCTCGGTAGCTGAGTCCTTTGATGTCTTCAAAAGGTTTCCCTTCGGCTAGTTCTTTACAGGTATAATCAAATTCATTGCGGCAGACAAAATCTAGTATCGGGTTGTCTTGCAGGGTTTGCTCTGGTAATACGGCTACGTGTGCCCCAATAAAACCGACTTGGGTTTGGGGGTTTTGCGCTTTAATCGCTTCAGCACATTTTACGTCATTTGTCAAGGATGGGGTACTGGTGTGCATAATAACCAATTCGTAATCCTTGGCAATTTTTAGGACATCTTCGACGCTTTGATGGTGAGGAGGTGCATCAATGAGTTTACTGCCGGGGACTAGGGCGGCCGGTTGGGCTAACCAGGTAGGATACCAAAAGGAGGTGATTTCTCGTTTGGCTTGATATCTTGAACCGGCACCCCCATCAAAACCGTCAAAAGACGGTGGACTTAGAAATAGGGTTTTTTTCATAATTTCTCCTCACTACTATTTATCTTAATATAGTTAATTTATTGATGGTTTACAATTGTTTTTTTATTTGGCGCAAAGGAGGCAAAAGGGAAAGGGGTCAATTTTTTAATTAGCCTTCGTTGGTGATTTCTAACCATCTTCCCCGCCAATACATCCGTCTTCCTACTGTGCCGCTTAACCAGATAATGAAGCTCATTATGTCTCGAAAGGGTAACAGCCAAAGCCATTTTAAGAGTTTGGGGCTGTTAAAATAGTAGATGGCTATTAATGCTTGAATTAATCTCAGGGATAAGGCGATGGTACTAAACAAAATTGCTAATGAATTGCCGGGGGATAGTAATAGTAAAAGCAGACTATAAACGGTTCCGTAACTAAAAATTAATCCGTAATATTCTGACCCTCGATTTAAGCGAACTGTTCTCGCCCAACGCAATTCTCGCAGGAAAACGTCTTTGATAGTATCGTTAGTACAATCATTGTTGAGAATATATTCGGATAGTTCTACTCGATAGCCTAATTCTGCGGTCATTTTGCCCATTTGGTAATCGTCAGCAATGCGGTTAACTACCCGTTGTAAACCGCCATATTTTTCGAGTATAGTTTTACGAGTTACCATAGTAGGGCCGATGGCAAATTTGATGCCTTTATCTAAAAAACGTGCTACTAATACACTGGGGATAAAATCTAGACAACGCCCATAAGCGGCTAAAGCTGCCCCAAGGGTTTTAGGATTATAATCGAAGTAGCCGCAGGTAACAAGTCCAATGCTAGGATCGGCTAGAGGTGCGGTAACAGTGGTTAAATAATTCGGCGTTACCTGAATATCACTATCAGCTAATACAACGATTTCATGTTGCGAGGCTTCATACAAATACATCATGTTACTGATTTTATGGTTAATGCCTCTAGCAGGTAAATCATAAAAGAGTTGGGCACGTTCGGGATATTGAGCGACAATTTCTTTTAAGATAGGGATAGCTTGATCCTGTTTATCCATTACCCCAAATAAAACCTCATAGTTAGGATAATCTTGTTGGCAAAAAGAACCCCAGTTAGCCGCCGCATCACTATCAAGTCCACAAACTGAAATCAGGATAGATACAGGTTCGTGAAAACTGGGAAAAACCGAGGGGCGATTTCGTTTAAATCCTAGGGTACATAAGGCACAGCCGCTATAAAAAACGATTGATGCGGTGATCAGCAATAATAAGATTATCTGTAAAACAGTTATCATAAGATCAAGTCAGTTTAGGCAAATTGTATCAAGTTTAGTCGTGGGTCATTAGTGATTATGATTAAATAGTCATTAGTCTTTCCCCCTTCCCCCTGTTCCCAGTTAACTATAATTAAAAGATAAAGAACTAAAAATAATCCTCATGGTTACTGCTGCACCCGCAAAAACCGAATACGAAGCAGTTATCGGTTTAGAGACTCACTGTCAACTCAATACCAAGAGTAAGATTTTCTGTAATTGTTCCACTGAGTTTGACACTCCACCCAATACTAATGTCTGTCCTATTTGCTTAGGGTATCCTGGTGTTTTACCCGTACTCAATTTAGAGGTTCTCGCATCGGCGGTGAAATTGGGGTTAGCCATTAATGGAACTATTGCCCCCTATAGCAAATTTGACCGTAAACAATACTTTTATCCCGATCTGCCCAAAAACTACCAAATCTCTCAATATGACTTGCCGATCGTCGAACATGGCGCGTTAGAAATCGAAGTGGTAGACAAGGAAACCAAAGAAGTTTACCGCAAAACCATCGGTATTACTCGCCTACACATGGAAGAAGATGCGGGTAAATTAGTTCATGCAGGTAGTGATCGTCTCTCGGGTTCGACTTACTCGTTAGTGGATTTTAACCGCACCGGTGTACCCCTATTAGAAATCGTCTCAGAACCGGACTTGAGAACCGGACAAGAAGCCGCCGAATATGCCCAAGAATTACGCCGCTTAGTGCGTTATTTAGGCATCGGTGACGGAAATATGCAAGAGGGTTCTCTGCGTTGTGATGTCAATATTTCTGTACGACGCAAGGGAGAAAGCAAATTTGGCACTAAGGTAGAAATTAAGAATATGAACTCTTTTAGTGCCATTCAAAAAGCGATCGAATATGAAATTGATCGCCAAATTGAAGCGATCGAAAATGGTGAACCTATCCGCTTAGAAACTCGTCTGTGGGAAGAAGCCAAACAACGCACGGTTAGTATGCGTTCAAAAGAAGGGGCGAGTGATTATCGTTACTTTCCAGAACCGGATTTACCGCCGCTTGAAGTTAGCGCCGAACAACTCGAAGAATGGAAAGCACAAATTCCTGAACTTCCTGCCCAAAAACGTCATCGTTATGAGGAGGAATTAGGGTTATCCGCTTATGATGCGCGAGTTTTAACCGATGAAAGAGAAGTCGCTGAGTATTTTGAAACGGCGGTTGCTTCTGGCGCTAATGCTAAGTTAGTGGCGAATTGGGTGACTCAAGATATTGCGGCTTATCTCAATAATAATAAACTCAAGATCACTGACATTGCTCTTAAGCCTGAAGGGTTAGGGGAGTTGGTTAACTTGATTGAAAAAGGAACCATTAGCGGCAAAATTGCTAAGGATATTTTACCTGAGTTGTTAACGGATGGCGGTTCTCCTAAAGCGTTAGTGGAGAAAAAAGGATTGATCCAAATTTCTGATACTAAAGAGTTGGAGAAAATCATTGATGAAGTGATTGCTAGTCATCCTCAAGAACTGGAAAAATACCGCAGTGGTAAGAAAAATCTGAAAGGTTTCTTTGTCGGACAAGTTCTTAAGAAAACAGGAGGCCGGGCAGATCCTAAGTTAACCAATCAGTTGATTGATAAAAAGTTAGAAGCTTGATTGTTAATAAAGTGCCTACACCCTGAAGGGTGGGGCTATACGAACGAAGCCTGCCTACGCAGGCTTTAATATTTGTCCTAAAAGTAATACCAAATCCGGGTTACTTACCCCTTTTATCAATTAGCCCGCCTACGCGGGCTTTGTTTGTTGAGCCAGCCCCTTCAGGGTGAGGGATTAAAGAGGGGTAATTAAGTCGGATTCAGTATAACACCCCATTTTTGTGATTCTAAACCAACGCCCTGAACCTGTGAAGGGGCAGCGCGCTTGGGAGTGAAGAATCTCTCTTTACCTTCTTGCGTAGAAGTTTTTAGGGTCAGTTGAGGGATTAAAAATTAGCTATTGGCGATTATATCATTGATGGCATTAAATGCTTGTGAGGGATCATCGGGAAGAATAAATATTCCTCTTAATGGATAACCGTTTTTGACGACAGTAATTCCTGGGAAAGGTGGATATACACGAGGTGCAATAACACTCCCGTAGAGGAATCCATTCTGTTCAACGCTGCCTACCGCAAGTTGGTATTTATCACCATAAGTCTTTTCAACTTCTGATTTTAACTTAGCTTTGACATTTTCAGCGTCAGGGTAAATATCTGAAACCAAAAGTACAACCGTAGTCTTGTCAGAGTTCAATACTTCGCTTTCAATATTGTCCGGATTAACAGTTATCCAATTAGCCGCCAGCGCTGGAGATGTCAAAAACATCAAGGTACTTACAAATACAACCAAAAACACTGATATTAATCGTCGTCCGATTTTAGCAATACTTTTCATGATTTCCTTTAGGTGCGCGGAAAACTCCTTGAATAACTTAACATGACAGAAAAAGAGACACAAGGACAGTTAAGACAGTTAAGATATTTATGCCAATCTTTAGTAAAATTTAAAAATTATGTTTTAAAAATTCCATTGTTTTCTAAAAATCATCCTCCAAAAGTAATAAATAAATTCGCTTTAGTTAAAAAATATTAATATAATGCCGTGACTTTAATATTTTACTCTTAAGTATCTTTTTTGTTGTAACTGTCTTAACTGTCTCTTGAATTTTTTCTTAACTGTCTTAACTGTCTTAACTGTCTTAACTGTCCTAACTGTCCTGAGAAGCCGCTCAATAGTTTGAAACGGCTGTCGCTTTCGGAGCAAATGCTAAATTAGTAGGGTAGGCATTACCCACCTGATAAATTAACTATCAAGATTTATGATTGAAACAATAATTCGTGAACAATATAATCAGATGGCGCAGATATATGACCAACGCTGGAAGAATTATATTAGTAAAACCTTAAGTTTTCTCAAAAATTGGGCCGAGATTTCGTCAGATCAAGTTGTCCTTGACCTTGGCTGTGGTACAGGAGAGTTTGAGCGATTATTATTAACTGAAAATCCCGAGCAAAAAATTATTGGCATAGATATTTCTGAAGAAATGCTCGTTAAAGCTAAATACAAATGTCAGGGTTATCCTAATGTTTCATTTCAGCAAGCGAGTGTATCCAGTTTACCTTTTAATACTCATACCTTTGATGTTATTGTATCGGCTAGTGCTTTTCATTATTTTGAGCATCCTGAAACTGCAATTCAAGAAATAAAACGAGTTTTAAAACCCGACGGTAAGGTGGTTATTTTAGATTGGTGTAAAGATTATTTATTGATGCAATTTCTAGATTTTGGGTTAAAATTTGTTGACCCTGCTTACAAAAAATGTTATACTGAAAATGAGTTTCATTATTTACTTACATCTGGGCAATTTAATATTAAGCGTTCTACTAAATTTAATATTGATCTATGGTGGCAAATGATGATAGTTGCGGCTACCCCAGAAAATTAGTATTCTCGTAGGGTAGGCACAAGCTTAACAATTATCTTCAAAAAGAAGTATATTAATAGTGCCCACCATCTTTTAACTTAGCGGCGATGAATTGTAAAGGTTTCGCTCTTGTATTCATAATATTTTTTCTTGTTTAAATTGAGCTAGTTCTGCTAGTTCTTGCCGCAGTCCTTGACCAATATAAAATTTAAGTAAGGCTTCGAGAGACATATCACGACTTTGGGCAATTTTTTTGAGGGAGTCAAGAGTATCTTTAGGAATCTCTAGTAAAATGCTTTCTTTTGGGCGAGGATGTAAGTGTAAATTGTATTCTTCTTCAGGCTTGTTCATATATAAATTAAGCTTATTGATTAAGTTTCTCTCTAAAAATCCTTTCCATTTCTTGATCGGATAAATCAGGCGGATATCCTTGGTTAGCATCTAATTTACTCAATTTTTCAAAGAAAAATGACCAAGCTTCATCATCGGTTCGATGAGTGAGTAAATGTTCTTTGAGTTCTTTTCTTGTCATGACTTCATAATCGGGTTTCATTAACCATAAACCTCTTTTTTATTAATTTTCTTTTTCTATCATTTGACGGAATGCTTCCTCTGCTTGACGGATATTTTCTTCTATAGGTTGACCTTCTTCGGTAAACATGGGCGGCATTGTCACATATTTAAGCGTCGGATGATGAAATAAGGCGCGAATAGCTTCATCATCATTTCGGTGTTCTAAAACATACGCCCGCAGTTCAGAGACAGTCATTTCTGTAAAGTTAGGTTTCATTGTAGAAATTTCTACTCTTCTAGCTATCTTGAGAATCATTGACAGATTGCTGTTTTTTCTCTGCCCATTCTTGCCATTTTTCTGCTATCTTTTGAGAGCTTTGGTTAAAGCTACGGATTTTTTCTTGGGTTACTTTGGCTAGTTCTGCTAATTCTTCTAATTGAGCGAGTTTTTGCTGTTCTAGAGAAGGTTGAGTCATGATCATTCATTCTCTTTTTTATTTATTTGATGTTCAACGTAAGAACGAAGTACAGAATTCATTAATGATTGATATCCTTTTCCCTGATTTTTAAACCACTCCAAAACATCACTATCAACCCTAAGAGAGATGGCTTTTTTGGTGATAGGTTTAACTAATTTTGCATTTTCCCAGAACTGATCATCTAATTCGGGAATGTCTGAGGTATCAATTGATTCATCGGGAATATTCTTAATTTCTTGTAAACGTTTCGCTCTTGTATTCATAATATTTTTTTTGTTGCTAAATTCCCCTCAAACTCTACAGGTTTAGTGATATCCCAATAATCCGTTAAACTGTATAAAAATTAAGCTTGTTGATTGAGTTTTTCTCTAAAAATCCTTTCCATTTCTTGATCGGATAAATCAGGCGGATATCCTTGGTTAGGATCTAATTCACTCAATTTTTCAAAGAAAAATGACCAAGCTTCTTCATCGGTTCGATGAGTGAGTAAATGTTCTTTGAGTTCTTTTCTGGTCATATTTTTATAATCTGGTTTCATCATCTATGAACCTCCATAATCCATTAGCATAAATAACTATTTGTAGTTCTTCATTATTCGGATTTTTGGCTAAGATAAAAACTGTTTTATAAGTTTGATCGTAACGGAAAATATGTATAGTGCGGTATAGATTTGACAACATTTGACAAACTCGTACACAACTAAAAGCTTGTTCTACTGTCGGCAATTGTCCTCCTTGTGCATATTGCTTTTTAATTTAGCATTAATTTAATATTACTGTAGTAGGCTTCGGTCTTACTCCCCCTACCTCTCTAACCGCCAGATTTTGATAGTCTTGTCATAACTCCCACTGACAAGAGTCTGACCATCGGGACTGATAGCGACAGATAAAACCCAGTTGGAATGACCAGTAAGGGTACGTTTTAATTGTCCTGTAGCTAAGTCCCAGATCTTAATAGTCTTGTCATCACTCCCACTGACAAGAGTCTGACCATCGGGACTGATTGCGACAGAAATAACCGCGTCGGAATGACCAGTAAGGGTACGTTTTAATTGTCCTGTAGCTAAATCCCAGATCTTAATAGTCTTGTCATCACTCCCACTGACAAGAGTCTGACCATCGGGACTGATAGCTACAGAAATAACCGCGTCGGAATGACCAGTAAGGGTACGTTTTAATTGTCCTGTAGCTAAATCCCAGATCTTAATAGTCTTGTCATCACTCCCACTGACAAGAGTCTGACCATCAGGACTGATAGCTACAGGGTAAACCTCGTTGGAATGACCAGTAAGGGTACGTTTTAATTGTCCTGTAGCTAAGTCCCAGATCTTAATAGTCTTGTCATCACTCCCACTGACAAGAGTCTGACCATCGGGACTGATTGCGACAGAGTTAACGTAGTCGGAATGACCAGTAAGGGTACGTTTTAATTGTCCTGTAGCTAAATCCCAGATCTTAATAGTCTTGTCATCACTCCCACTGACAAGAGTCTGACCATCGGGACTGATTGCGACAGAGTTAACGTAGTCGGAATGACCAGTAAGGGTACGTTTTAATTGTCCTGTAGCTAAATCCCAGATATGAATAGTCTGGTCCCCACTCCCACTGACAAGAGTCTGACCATCGGGACTGATTGCGACAGAGATAACCCAGGAGGAATGACCAGTAAGGGTTTTTTGCAACAACCAACTACTCGGTAGGTTAGTAATTAAAAATACTGGATTTGATGGAAACTTTTTATGGCGAATATATCCATAAGCTTGAGTTTCTAATAATCCTATTAATAAAATGCCAGCACCCAATAATTTATTTTCTCGCTTTTCAGAAATAATTTGCTTACCACCAAAAAATATTGTAATTGCTAATAGTGAAATCAATCCCCATTCTGGTAAGTTTGCTTGTGGCCTTTTCTTGTATTTTGCGGGTTTAGGGGGTGAAAAAGGCTGAGACTTCTGTTTTAGTGCTTCATCAGGTAAAGAAGGCTGAGTTTGAGCCGCTTTAGGAAGTGGCGGCGGATACAATTGATTTTCAATCTCTCTTAACCCTTGTAAAATTGCCCCCGTATCCTTCGGACGGTCTTTCGCTAACCGTTGCATCAACTGATCCAAAAAATCCACTAACAAAGGGGATATATTAGGGACTGCACCCCTCCACTCTAAATCACCTGTATCAAGGTTATAAAAGTCTAGAGGGGGCTTATTCGTCAACAAATGAACAAAACTTCGTCCAATGGCAAAAAAATCCGATTTATGAACTGTATATCCTTGTACTTGTTCTGGTGGGGCATATCCAGGGGTATAAACTTCCGTCCCTGGTTTTTTGGGTTGGGAACTCATCACCGTTGCGGTAGCTGCCTTTACCGTACCAAAATCAATTAAAACCAACTGCCCATCAGACCGTAACATGATATTAGCCGGCTTAATATCTCGATGCAAAAAGCCTTGTGTATGTACCTGATGTAAAATCTCTGCAATTTCTATCAACCATTTTAGGGCTAATTTTTGAGGTATCGCTTGTCCTCGCTTTTCTAAATAAGTTGCTAAATCTTCCCCTTCTATTTTCTCCATCACAATGCAATGTATCGGGTCTTGGCTGCCTCTGGGATAATATTCAAAATATCCATCTGCTTCTACTTTGGGAATACCTGGATGATTGAGTTTTTGTAATACTTCCGCTTCCTGTTTAAATAATCTCAAAGCAATGGGATTATTCATAATTAAGACTTTTAAAACTTTCAGGGTGTCTCCTTCTGCCACCTCGTAAGTTTTGCCAAAACCGCCGCCGCCTAATTCCCGACAAACTCTATATAATCCCTGTAGCAGTAATTCCGACCCGCAAGACCGACAAAACAAATGCTTGTCATCATTTTCGGGTTTTAGACAGTTAGGGTTTATGCACAGCCGCATAGAGAAGATATTTAATATAAATAAAAGCTATCTTCAATTTTAAGTAACTTTTTGGGATTAGTCCAGTATCTTGTTTAAAAAGCGCTTTTGGTCAAAGCAAAGGTTTCATCCGAATTCTCTCAGGCTCTACTACTGTAAAATATCCATACCAGTCACTACGACTTTCTAACACCCTTAAAACAATTTCAGTCAATCTTACTGGTTCAAAAGGCGGCAAACGAAATAAAATGATTCCAGAAGATGCTGGCAATCCAAGACGAAAAGCAAGTTCTCCAAAATCCTTGTCAAAGGTTACAATAATACGCTGTTCTCTTTGAGCCATTGCCAAAATAGCTGTGTCGCTACTTCCAGGAAAATCCGTTCTGATCTAGAGAACATCATAATCTTTTTGCCGTAGAACTTCTACAACTTTTTTAGGAAAATTTTCATCCGCTAATATACGCATTTTCTAAGCTTTAAGCGGATAAACCCGTTCATTTTTTAAAGCATCTCTAGCATAGCTCAAACAAGCTTTAATATCCTCCTGAGTAATCCCTGGATAATTTTCTAGAATGTCATTTTCTGACCAGCTTTGAGCGAGTAAATCAAGAATAAATTCAACAGAAAGACGAGTTCCTTTAATAACAGGTTTCCCGACTAAAATATCTGGGTCAATAACAATGCGTCCTTGCCAATTCATTTTTTTTTGTTAATTCTAAGATATTTAATGTTATAATTTGAGTCTACAATAAAATGGCAGTGATGTAGCCGCGCTTCTCACAAATTCAAGAGGAAAGCTTAATGTTACAAAGTTATGAAGCAATTTATGAAAACGGTCAGGTGAAATGGTTAGGAGAGCAACCGCAAGTCAAATCAGCCCGCATTATTGTAACTATTTTAGAAGAAACAGAAGCACCTTTAAAGCGTCGGACAGTTTCCCCTTCAATTGCTGGTAAAGGAAAAACTTTGGGCGATCTCGTTAGTCCTATTGTCGATGAGCAAGATTAATTATATTTTATAGCTTTGCTAGGCAAGCCCACAAAGGCAAACTCTAAAGTTAACATAAACGATCGCTTCCCTCCCCAAAAACTCTTGATATAATCGGCTTTTGGACAAAACAGAAGGGTTACATAGATGACAGATTGGCAGCAGATAAGCGGTGGCGTAACCGCCCCAAAAGGATTTAAAGCCGCAGGCATCACAGCCGGATTAAAACCGTCGAAAACCCCCGATTTAGCCTTAATATTTTCAGAAACCGAAGCGATAGCCGGAGGGGTCTTTACCACCAGTGAAGTGAGAGCCGCTTGTGTGGACTACTGTCGCCAGCGACTACAGGCGAAAGCCAGTGCCAGAGCGGTTTTAGTCAACGCCGGCCAAGCCAACGCCGCCACCGGCGAATTAGGCTGGCAAGATGCCCTTTTAAGCGCGGAATTAGTCGCCGCTCAATTAAATGTTGCCCCTGAATCTATTTTGCTTGCCTCCACTGGGGTGATCGGAAAACGTATTCGCATGGATGCACTCAAAGCGGGAATCCCCAACCTCGTGGCGGCTCTTTCGGAAGACGGGGGAGAAGCCGCTTCAAAAGCGATTATCACGACCGATTTAGTCCCGAAAACCATCGCCCTAGAAACCACAATCGATGGTCGTCCGGTAAGAATTGGGGGGATGGCCAAAGGTTCAGGTATGATTCACCCCAATATGGCCACCATGTTAAGCTTTATCACCTGTGATGGGATGGTGGCGACTCACCTGTGGCAAGAAATGTTAACCCGGGCAGTGAATCAAAGCTTTAATCAAATTACCGTAGACGGAGATACCAGTACCAATGATACCGTAATCGCCCTAGCTAACGGACAATCTCGCACAGCCGCCATCACAGAAATGGGCAAAGCCGCGCAAAAATTAGAAGCGATGTTAACCGAAGTCTGTCAGTATTTAGCTAAAGCGATCGCCCGAGATGGAGAGGGAGCCACCTGTTTAGTCGAAGTGCAGGTAAGCGGCGCATCAGATAACGAGTCTGCCCGGCGCATCGCCAGAACGATCGCCGGTTCATCTTTAGTCAAATCAGCCATTTTTGGACGGGACCCCAACTGGGGAAGAATCGCCGCCGCAGCCGGCAGGGCAGGAGTTTCCTTTCATCAGGAAGACTTGCGGATTAGTTTAGGAGAGTTTCTGATGATGGATAATGGGCAGCCTTTAGAGTATGACCGTCAAGCGGCTAGTAATTATCTCAAAAAAGCAGCAGAAGGCGCTTATTTAAAGGAAGATACTGTATTAATTTCTGTTTGTCTTGGCAATGGTTCCGGAACGGGTACAGCTTGGGGATGTGATTTGAGTTATGACTATGTGAAAATTAACGCAGAATATACAACCTAATTAGGAATTTAGTGATTACAGATTAATTAATTTCCTTGAGATTTTGTTCTGTAGCTACCACTTCATTATTTTGCACTTGGGGGGTTTTTCCGGTTAAAAAATCCACAGTCCCAAAAAGAAGGCGTGCCCAAACGACAACAGTGGCTATAATAATAAAGGATTTTAAGTGTCTGTAAGTCATAGCTTTCAGGTGGCTTAAAGTGAGGATCGATATTTCTAGTAATAACAAGCACAACCATAAAGCCACCTCACCAAACTTGATGAAGATTAACTCACCCACTCAGGTGAAGTCAAAGCACTAACCAGTAAACAGCCAATGATTTATCAGTAATGACTAGAGCAATCTGTTTTCAAGCTGATCTATATCAGATAGAATCTACTTATGAATAAGTAGAAATGATTGTTACCGAAGAGATTACTGTAGATTGTTATAAGTTAGATGATTTCTATAGCAGGAGTAGATTAATGGCTAAGTCCATTATTTCCCGTAGACAATACCGAAAGTTAAAACATTGGTTATTTGCCAAAGAACGTAGCGAAACGGGAAAACATCATCAAAAGCATCCCTGGTGGGAAGTTATGTGCTTAACAGGGGTTGATTATTTTTCCACCTTGGGTTATCAACCCGGAATTGCCGCCTTAGCTGCCGGGGCACTTTCTCCTTTTGCTACCTTAGTGTTAGTGTTATTAACGCTGTTTGGAGCTTTACCGATATATCGACAAGTGGCCAGCACAAGTCCTCATGGTGAAGGCTCTATTGCCATGCTAGAACACCTTTTGCCTTGGTGGCAGGGGAAGATTTTTGTACTGTGTTTACTGGGGTTTGTGGCAACGGATTTTATTATTACCATTACCCTTTCTGCGGCTGACGCGACGGCCCATATCATTGAAAATCCTTTTATGCCGGCTTTTATTCATGACCAAACCATTAGCATAACGCTTTTTTTAATTTTATTGCTCGCGGCTGTATTTCTCAAAGGATTTAAAGAAGCAATTTCCATAGCAGTTATTTTAGTTACTGTTTATTTATCATTAAACTTAATCACCATTAGCACCGGAATTTATCATATTCTTCAAAATCCTTCGGTAATTGGTAACTGGCAGACGGCACTCTTTACCGGCTATCAAAATCCTCTAGCAATGGTGGGGTGGTCGGTTTTTCTCTTTCCTAAGTTAGCGTTAGGATTATCCGGTTTTGAAACGGGTGTCGTGGTGATGCCCTTGGTTAAAGGTTATAAACAAGACACAGAAGAAAATCCCCGAGGACGCATTAAGAATACTTATACACTACTGACGACTGCCGCAGTGATTATGAGCTTCTTTTTACTGACGAGTAGTTTAGTCACAACGGTATTGATTCCGGCTGCTGAGTTTCAAGACGGCGGAAAAGCGAGTGGACGCGCCCTTGCTTACTTAGCTCATGAGTATTTAGGGAATGGTTTTGGAACTATTTATGATATAAGTACCATTTTGATTTTATGGTTTGCCGGAGCATCCGCGATGGCCGGGCTATTAAATATAGTTCCTCGCTATCTGCCTCGTTATGGGATGGCTCCCAACTGGACACTGGCTACCCGTCCTCTAGTTTTAATTTATACCCTTGTCGCTTTTGTCGTCACCCTGATTTTTAGAGCCGATGTAGAGGCCCAAGGGGGTGCTTATGCTACTGGGGTGCTGGTGTTGATGAGTTCTGCCGCTTTTGCGGTAACTTTATTAGCCCGCAGTCGCGGAGGGCGCAAGTCTTTTTTAGCTTTCGGGCTAATTACTTTGGTGTTTATATACACCACCATTATTAATATCATTGAAAGACCCGAAGGGATTCGCATTGCGGCTTTTTTCATTGCGGCTATTATTGTTACTTCGCTGATTTCGCGAGTTTGGCGGTCCACTGAACTACGAGTAGAAAAAATTGAGATTGATGATGTCGCGCGTGAATTTTTGGCACAAGAAAGTCAGGGTATAGTCAGATTAATTGCTCATCGTATTAATAGAGGTGATGAACGGGAGTATGCTTTAAAAGAAAGAAAAGTTCGAGAAGACCATCATATTCCCCCCACAGACCCGATTTTATTCTTAGAAATTGAAATCTTAGATGCCTCAGAATTCGCGAATTTTATTTGGCTTAGAGGAGTAGAAGTCGGCCCCTACCGCATTTTACGCGCTCGCAGTGCGGCAGTTCCTAATGCGATTGCGGCTATTTTATTATACATTCGCGACCAAACCGGTAAGCTACCTCATGCTTATTTTGGTTGGGTAGAAGGTAATCCGGTGCAATATTTGCTCCGTTTTATTCTCTTTGGTGAGGGGGATATTGCTGTGGTGACTCGTGAAGTCCTTCGTAAGGCCGAGAAAAATCCTCAACGTCGTCCGGTTATTCATGTGGGCGGGTGAAGCTTTCAGTTTTTTCTTTGGGCTATATATAGACTTAGGCCCAGAAAAATTCATGGCTGCCCCAAAATAAAACCGAAAAATAGCAGTAGAAGTTAAGAGTTTTCTAGCCGCCTCTGCTATTTCTAAATTTTATCAAGAGTAAAGTCTTGAATGGAAGTCAATCAATATCGAGAAATCATTCAAAAGTTATTCAAAGAAAATGCCAGTCATCGCTCAAATCAAATTGAATCCCAAACAGTTTTTGATTTAGCTTTCTAAATATTATACCTAGCCAATGCCTCTTGATAGATAGGAATAATATGATTATCAGCAATTGTTCCTTTATTAAGAGTAAAGTAAATAGGTTCACCGATATGATGGTAATCGAGGTCGGGAAGTAGTGCAGGAATTAGAGTAGGTTTTGCTTGTTCTAAAGACTTAGCAGTAGTATTATCAGTATTTTCTGATTTTAAATCGACGCTGGCTAAAGGAACTGTAGGAACAATATCCTCACTATTGGCAATCCGAAAACACTCTAGTCCGTTAAAATTTTGAGCAAATATTCTACCTCCTGCTCTAGGATTAGCAAAAGCATAAAGAATAGGAGGATTGTTAAAAAACTTCATTTCTTTTATATGAAGTGTGGCTAAAGTGGCTAAAGCGCCTCCTAAGCTATGGCCTGTAACATATACTTGAGTATCTGGGGAACATTTTCTGAGAGCATTTTCTATATCTTCTCTAATTGAAGGGAAGTCACCTTTATTACTAAAAGGATCTCTTCCAATATTGTGACGAGTATAAATTTTATAAAATCCTCGATGAACTTTGCCTAAACCCTCTTGCTCTAAAAAATATTTGCTGCCCGGCTTAAACTGAAAATTCGTAATCCATTCTGCCGGTGTCATTGTCCCTCGAAACACTACGAAAATTTCATTATTTTTTTGAGCAACAAATCCAAAAGGAACTTCTTCTTGGATTGCCTCCATTAACTTGTCAATATCTTCTAATAAAATCCTTTGAAGACTCCAGAAATATTGATCAAAACCAAAACGTTGAATAACTTTATATTTACTTGTACTGTTTGCCTGGGAAATTTGGATGTCTTGATAATCATTATGCCAAGCCCACTGGTGATTACTTTCAGCGTTATCAAATTCATGATGAGCTTGTTCCACTAATAACAAAAGTTCTCTAGCACGCTTAATATCAAATGTAGAGTTGGGTGGCACTGATAACATAAATATTAATTCCTCGAGTTCTATTTACAAATGTTTACCTATTTTTTTAGGCTGATACAAATTTTAAAATTGACCTGTGAGTGCTTTTAAGCCTAGCCGCCTATCAAAACCGTCGGACAACCGCCTGTAATAGTATTTGTCGGCCCAAGCGCTTCTAAAATTGTATCTCCCTGACGACAAGCCGGTAAATTATTGATCCAAACTGTTGTACTACCATTAATCACTACACCCGGACCATGAGGCGGAATCGGTAAAGGGGTACTACAAGTATGAATATCTGCTCCGGCTGCGGCACCGGTAATCATAGAAGACATAGTAGCCGATGCAGTGGCTTTGGTGGTTTCTTCTGCGGCTTTAGCAGCCGGAAGTCCTGGGGTGCCTGCGGCGGCGGCGGTGGCGGCTTCTGCTGTTTTTATAGCAATATCTGAGGTTTGTTTAGCGGCTTGCAGTGCGGGTACAGCCGCCACTAAAATTCCTCGCCAGGCCGGTAAACCCCCAATCAATACAGTCGGACTACCCGGCCCACCAGTTAACACAGGGGGAAGGGGATGAGCAACGGTATCGGTGATTCTTGCGGCTGGTTTACCCATAATTTACCTCATAATTTCTTTAATAATCTTGTTTCTGATTAATTTTACCAATTTCTTTGACCCAACGCTGACGTTCCCAATGGTCTAAACTCATAATATCTTCTAAAGTCCAGTGGAAATGATAAGCGACAAATGCTACCTCTTCATACAATTTATTTGAAGGGTAGCTTAAGACTCCCCCGATAAAGCTAATTCTACTTTAAAGGCTTGACTACAATGGGGACATTGCACCGGAATTAGGGTGCTTTTATGTTGGTTAATACGGTTATAAAATTCTCGTAAATAGGCTAAGTCTACAACGGTTAAGTCTTCTAATAGTTGAGGTGTAACGGTTGATAAACTCCCTAAACGAGTAATCACCTGTGACAAATATATTAAAACACTATAAGCCGGATTTTCTTGCACTTGGGGATGTTGTAGCACCAATATTTCATCTTTAGCGGTGGCTAGACGCATTTTTCCTTGACGATGAACTCTTCCCTTCGTATCCATTAATCCTTTGGGAAGGGTAAAGTCATATTCTGTCATTAATGGCGGTTTTTTAGTCATTAGTTATTAGTTATTAGTCATTAGTTATTAGTCATTATTCATTGGTCATTAGTCATTAGTTATTAGTCATTAGTTATTAGTTATTAGTCATTAGTTATTAGTTATTAGTCATTAGTTATTAAGTACCTGGACATAAATAAAGCACTCTATATTAAGAAATGTAAAAACCTCCGTATGCGCCTGTTCCCTGTTCCCTGTTCCCTGTTCCCTTGTCAAACTTAGTTATTAAATCTCTTCCTCTGAAGACTTTCGAGTGGCGGCTTGATTTTCTTTAGGTTCATCCAGTTCATTAATATGGCGATAAAACTGCTGTAAATAGTTTAAATCAGCCGCAAAAAAATTTTCAATCACTGCCGGAGTAATTTCTTCTAATGCCCCTAAACGAATAATTACCCGCGAAAGAATCAACACTGTGGCATAAGCCGGATTCGCTTTGACTCGAGGGTCTTTCAGTGGCGCAATTTCATCAATGGCCCGAGATAAACGCATCACCCCCTTACGATGTAAATTGCCGGATTCGTCTAAATACCCTTTAGGTAAAGTAAATTCAAATTCTGTTTGTAACATAATCAGTTAACAGTAAACCGTAAACCCTTAACAATTTACTGAATGCGCTTAAATTGTTCACAAGCTAACTCTAATTCTTCAATTTCTATGTCATTATTCCCCGAACTAACATCAGTAATGGTATAATTACTAGGCCAAGCCCGTTGAAATTCAAAACGCGCTTGAACTTTACTCGCTTGGTCATAAATCGTTAAAGAACCATCCCGTCTTTCTTTAGCCCAATTGCCGCTCTGAACATCCTCAAACCATTTCCAAAGCGTTTTTGAAGCTGTCATCCCTCGCCGTAATACTAAATTATTTGTTTTAATATTGCCAGGTAATTTAGTTCGAACCAGTTGGCCGGGTTTCTTATCTTTTCCCCAAATATTAGGGGTCACTTCGCAAATTTCGATCACTTCCTGGCTACATTTAAATCCTTTGCAGTCCATAAAAATTCCATCCACTGCATCGTTAGAGTCTTTTAATTTTAACTCTAAATAAAATCGACAAGTAGTGAGAATTTCTAGTTCAGGCATGGCTATTTTCCCTTATGTTTTTGCTAAGAGGAAATGGGGAAAGGGTTAGGGAGAATAAAAAAACAATACCTTGAACACCCTTTTCCCAACTTGGCAAGGCTATTGTACTCGTTTAATTCCTTCATGAACGAGGGTAATGGTTTCATTGGCTACATCACTAGCACCGGCCTCAAGTTTGGGACCTTCATATTTAGTCGGATATGAATTCTGTAATTCCCATCGAGCTTTCATGGCTCCACCTTGATCGTAGACTGAAACCGAAGCGGCTTTACGGTTGCTCTGCCAATTGGATTGACCGCCCTCATTTTTGTTGCAGTCTTCGTACCATTTATAAAGGTCTTTATTGGTAGTAGCAACCACTTTAACAGTAACCGGGCTAAATTTTACCCGCGTAGGTGCGGCTTGACGTAAGTTTTTCGCATTTTTGGTTGAACCTAAAACTTTATCGCCCCCTGCGGAGGGACATTCGCTAGTTAGTCCACTCACTTCCAGAATCATTTTGTCAGTCAGTCCATCAGCTTCAAAATAAAACCTACAACCAACCAATAATTCATCATCTGCCATAGTTTCACTCCTGATTAGATCAAACTTAGATTAATTACAAAAACGGTTTATTCTCCATCATTTCCGGTCCATTGAGAAATCCGGAAAATCACGAATTCAGCCGGACGGACAGGACAAACGCCGACTTCTACATAAAGACGACCAAGAATCATGGTGTCTGGTGTATTGAGTTCAGCGTCGCACTTAACATAAAAAGCCTGTTCCGGAGTTAGCCCATACAAGGCCCCTTCTCGCCAAATTCGCTCTAAAAAGTTAGATACGGTTCGTCTGACACGGGCCCATAAGTCTTCGTCGTTGGGTTCAAAAACTACCCACTGAGTCCCTAACTCGATGGATTTTTCGATATAGCTGATCAAACGACGCACGCTGATATAACGCCATTCGGTTTTATCGGGTTCTACTAACGTTCTCGCGCCCCAAATTCTAATGCCTCGGTTCGGGAATTTACGAAGACAGTTAATTCCTCTGGGGTTTAATAGTTCTTGTTCGCGGAAATTCGTCTCATAAGCTAACCCAATAACCCCTCTAGGCACTTCGTTAGCGGGTGCTTTATACACGCCTCGGGTTTCATCGGTGCGGGACCACACGCCCATAACATGACCACAAGGCGGCACTAAAATGGGTTGTCCTCCATTGCGGGGGTTAGCCACTTTAATCCAAGGATAATATAGTGCCCCGAACATGGAGCGGCGACCAAATTCATCTAGCCATTGCACCATTTCTTGCGGTTTCGGTTTATCGGGTGGGCTATCTAAAACAATCATGCGGTTAGGTGGGTTGGGAGTATCTCCTGATAAGGACCCCTCACACATACTGAGCATTAGTTCCATGACTGCATGAACTTGATCGATGTTCATCAGCCCGGCTTCGTAAGCTCGCCAAACATCTGGACAAGCTAACATATTGACTTCATCTATTTCAAAGATGCCTCGTACCCCTGTGCGATCATCTTGAACCCCTTCTAGGTCGCGGCTAAACCGTTCTGGACGAGAAACCACTGGTGGCGCTGTGACGCTATACTGACCATTGGCGGGCCGTCGGGCTAAGGGGCGACCCACTTCAGAGATATCGGTAATTTGTAAAAATCGAGATTCTTGTAAAGCAGTGACAACATAAGTAGCGACTTGGGGTTGAGCTTGAGCATCCATTGTCAGGTGTTCAAATTGCTCTAGGATTTCATTACCTTGTTTGACCACGAGGCTGAAATATTCGCCGGTATTGGGCGGCGGTTCTCCTTCTGTGCCTTCAGGAAGCGCTCTGGGCCCACTATCTCGAATTTCCAGGGTAACTGAGCCGCCACTCGCTCTTTCTGGACGTAGAGCAAACCGCAATGAAGGACGCAGACGACTACGGGTTTGAATTTCTAAGCCGCTTTGCCGGGCGGCGGGAGTCGTACCGGGTAAATGAGTTCCGACACTGGTGATCCAACACCGTCCGCCGCCATTGAGGAAAAATCCATAGACAGCAAAGGGCAAATAGGCGTTAAAGTCGGTAAAGCCATCCGAGTTAGGACGGGCAAAGTATTGTAGATACTGTGTCCAAGTGGTCACTAACATGGGTTTAAACAGTTCTGCCCCATTTCTGATATCTTCGGTAAAGCCGACAAATGCAGCAACATTGGTCGGTACTCCTTCGATGGGGCGACTACCTCGGTCTATTTCTTCTACATAAACACCAGGTGCAAAATAGTCTAGTCTAGGCATAGGATGTATTCCTTATGATCATCAGGTGAATCCTGTTTCTTGCTGATTATCCGGATATTCAGATAAGGGATTTTCACAATAAATAGGAAAAGGGGTTTTAATGGTAATGTAAAGGGCCGGTTGTAAGGGAAGTTTCAGGGCATTCCATAATGCCGGTACATCAGGGATGAAGGAGGCAACTCTAATAGATAAATCCCCATAACCTTGTAGCTCTGGGGCTAAACTGTTTTCTTTGACGGTTGAATGAGAAAGCAGCAACTGGATCACTTCTGATAACAAACGCTGTTGACCCAAGTTTGTCCAGTCCCAAGGGATGATCATATAAGACAAATCAAACCAGAAAACTGAGGCATTGGTTCGGGTTTGCCGTAGCTTATTGCTATGACCATCTTTTTCTCCTCTCTCAATGGCCGTTAAGTCACCTTCATCATCACTCTTGCGTAAGTCGTATAAATATAGGCTTAAGGCCGGTCTAACGTCTTCGCGCTTACTCGGATGACTCAAATCAATTTGCACGGTGCTGAGTAGGGAAGAATCTCTCGTCAGCAGGTCTGCTAAGGTTTGAGCAACAGCAGTGATCATTGAATCTAGAAGAGATGCACTTCTTTAAGTTAAAAGTTTTTGAATTTAAAGACTATTAGACTAAGGTCTGGATTTTTCCAAATCTAAAATTATTCTTAAATTTTTATGGCTATTGTTTAAAGTTCCTCTTCTGTTTGGTTAAGTGTTGCCGCTTTGATATTAAATATTTTTAAAATAGTTTAATTTATTTTAAGAAGTTCGGAGTGATCACTTAGGTATCTTCCCAGAGCTATGTTATAGTGGAACAAAAAGTTAGAGTGATTAGTTGTATTTATGTTTAACTGAGTAATCTAACTAAATAATTTTATGAACCATCGCCTTTCAGGGGAAACTACATCCCATTTTAAATTAGTCAATTTCAATTTTTTTTTAGAGTTACAGTTTAAACAGCTATCAGAAGAAATACCTATTGTTTTTGCTCTTTTAGTTTATCAAGATTGCCCAAAAAAATCAACCGCTTTTTTTGCCCGCGAATTTCACTCATTTGAAATTTCTTCAGAAGAGATAAGTCTTTTTAGTTCGGAGCTTGATGTGCAAAATTTGGGGGCTTTTTTTAAAGTGACTCAGATGGGAGAATATGAAAGTAAATATATTTATTTTTGTCCTCTGAGCCAAAAAAACTTTATCACGGATTATTTATTTTTTTTGAGTGAGACTATCCTCTCTCGGACTGAGGAAGAGTCTATAGAAATTCATGCCCAAATTATTCAAGAATATTTAAATTTATATCAGGTTTATCATCAACAAAATGAGGAAATTAAATCGCTAGAACATTTAATACATAAAATAGGGCATGAACTCCGCAATCCTTTATCGTTAATCAGTCTTATGGCTGAGAATCTTCGGCTAAGTTTAGCTGAAAGTCAGCAAAAACAGGTGGTTTCACTGCAAGAAACTATTACTAACTTAAACCAAAATTTAAATCAATTAATAGATTGCAGTAAACGAGCTAGATTAAAACTCGAATTGTGCGATTTAAGGTATATTGTTCGGAAAAGTATTCAAAGTCTGAATCCGATAGTAGAATCAAAAGCAGTCAGCTTACAATATCCACAAGACAAAGAAGCTATTATTGCTGTAGATTATTTACAAATTCAACAAGTTTTTGGGAATCTGTTCAGTAATGCGATTTATTTTAGTCCCGTCGGCGGAAAAATTCTCTGTAATTGGCAATTTTTTCAAAAAGAAATTATAGTCACTATTACCGATCAAGGACAAGGATTATCTCCTCAAGATTTAAAAAATATTTTTACTCCTTTTTATTCTCGTCGTCCCGGAGGAACGGGTTTAGGGTTAACCATTGTTCAAAAAATTATTATGGATCATGGCGGCAGAATTTGGGCTGAAAATCTTGTTTTAGGAGGAACGAAATTTACCTTTACGTTACCTCGTTAAAATCCATCTAATTCTCAGGAGATATTATTTATGTTTGGTCAACCCTATATTTCTACGGTATTAGTCGATGATGAATCTCTCTTTCGGGAAAATCTGAAAACTTTACTTAAACTGTATAGTTCGAGTGGAGTCATGAATTTGACGGTGATTGGTGAAACAGACTCGGCGGCAAAAGCGATCAATTTAGTCAATCGATACCATCCTCATTTAATGTTACTAGACCTTGAACTTGAACAGGAAAGTGGGCTTGATATTTTAAAATATTTACAAACCTTACACTCTTCAATAATTACGCTGGTTCTTTCTGCTCATCAAGAAGACAATTTAATTTTTGAGGCGATGCAATCTGGAGCTAAAGGCTATATTTTTAAGATGAATATAGTTCAGCAGCTTGGAGAAGCCATCAACACGGTTATGAATGACAAAGTTTATTTTCCTCCTGAAGTCGCTACCCAATTTTTTCACTATTTTAATACCTGTTCAGAACCCTTAGTTAATGCTGAAAAAAAAATCGATTTAACGCGGCGAGAAAAAGAAGTTTTGCAATATCTTATTAAAGGACTATCCAATGAACAAATTGCCCAACAACTCTATATTACAGTAGCTACAGTCAAAGCCCATCTGACGGCTATTTTTAATAAACTGGGCG
The DNA here is from genome assembly GCF_000147335.1 of Gloeothece verrucosa PCC 7822. NCBI lineage: Bacteria > Bacillati > Cyanobacteriota > Cyanophyceae > Chroococcales > Aphanothecaceae > Gloeothece > Gloeothece verrucosa. The sequence continues at coordinate 4,899,646 of NC_014501.1, read as the reverse complement.
TGAAAAACCGTACTCAGGCTATAGTGGCCGCGATGAAAGTGCATCAAGTGTCAGCTAATCTGACCAGTTTAAGTTAAAAATATGCCTTTTGCCTAATTTTAACCTTTTTCTTAATCGGGTTTTAAACAAGCATTGTTAGTGTAACTTGTGTACAATTACTTAAAAGCTAAAATTTAAGCTTTTTAAAATGAATTACACTAAACTCTGTCTATTAGTGACAGGTTCCTTAACCTTTCTTTTTGTAACTCCAGCGCAAGCTGTCAACTTTGTTAATACTTTGTCCATCCCTGGAGAGACCCCAGATTTGTATCCCATCGGTAACGGGGCAGGCGGAGCGAATATCAATCGTTTGGGGATGTTTTCAGATTTGTACTATGATCGCGCTCAAAACGTCTATTATGGACTCAGTGATCGCGGTCCCGGCGGCGGAGTCATTCCTTACCAAACCCGGGTAGAAAAATTTACCCTGGACGTTAATCCTAACACAGGAGCGCTCAGTAATTTTAACATTGAGCAAACTATTCTTTTTACCCAAAACGGCCAATCATTTAATGGTTTGAATCCTCAATTGCTGAATGGAAATCCTAATACCCTAGGATTAAGTTTTGACCCTGAAGGCTTTGTGGTTTCTCGCAATGGCAATTTTTATGTTTCTGATGAATATGGGCCGTCAGTTTATGAATTTAACCCCAATGGCTCTTTTATTAGAGCTTTAACTATACCCGGAAATATTCTTCCTAGACAAGCTGACGGTACTCCCAACTATATGAGTGCTGTCACTGGTCGTCAGGATAATCGAGGGTTTGAAGGATTGGCTATTAGTCCTGATGGGTCTAAGTTATATGGTATGTTACAAGACCCTTTAGTAAATGAAGGTAATCCAGAGGGACGATACAGCCGCAATTTAAGACTGGTAGAATTCGATACCCAGACGGGCGAAAGTACAAGGCAATTTATCTATCAACTAGAATCCATCGCTGACATTAACGCGGGTTTTTCCAACCACAAGAATGATGATTTTAAAGCTAATGCACAAGGCCGTAATATTGGAATTAGTGCCATTGCTGCACTCAATGATGCTGAGTTTCTAGTTTTAGAACGGGATAATCGGGGTTTTGGTGTGGAAGCTCCTACTTTACCTAGCAATCCTCCTGTTGGTACTAAAAAAGTCTATAAAATTAGTCTTGCTGATGCAACAGATGTTAGCAAGGTTAATTTAACTGGAATCAATGATTTACCACTAGGAGTTAATCCGGTTAGTAAATCTTTATTTCTTGATATTGCTTCTTCTTTAAAGGGTGCAGGGCCAATTATTCCTGAAAAGCTAGAAGGTTTAACCATTGGTCCCCAATTAGCCAATGGAGATTATGCTGTAATAGTCGGCAGTGATAACGACTTCAGCGTGACTCAAAACAGTAGTAATGTTCAGTTTAATGTTTGTACAAATGGAACAACTGCTGATAGCAAAGTCGCTCTTAGTTCTCCTTGTCCCACAGGATTAAATTTAATTCCGGGTTATCTGCTCTCGTTTAAGGTTACCCAGAGTGAATTAGGAAATTTTGTGCCGCCTGAAGCGGTTCCGGAACCCTTAAGCATTTTTGGGATAGGAACAGCTTTAAGCTTTGGGACTTTTTTCAAACGAAAGCTATCTCAAAAAGCCGAGCAATAAATTAAACGTATTAGGCTAATTAATTAATTTTGGGTGGGTCAATCTCACCCTAAATATTTGGGGCTAAATTCAATCTAAACTGTTTAGACTCGCTTTAAGGATATCTTGAACTTCCATCACCGTTTGAGGTCGTTGTTGGGGATCAAATGCCGTTAAAGCATTAATCACACCAATTAAAATCCGAGGAACTCCAGCTTCTTCTAAATCGGCAAATTTTCCTTGAGAAAAAATATAAAACTTACTAGGACACTGGCGAGTTAGCAGATAGACTAAAGTAGTACCCAAAGCATAAAAATCTGACTGAATGCTAGATAACCCTTTTTGTTGTTCAGGTGCGCCATAACCGGGCGTAGCAATACGAGTCCCTGGCGGCGCAGTGGCTTCTTTAACGGCTCCAAAATCGATCAAGACGATCTCACGGGGATTATAACGCAGAAGTAGGTTAGAGGGTTTAATATCGCGATGAATGACTGGCGGGTTGCGTCGATGAAGATAGTCTAAAATGTCTGTCAGTTGTAAAATCCAGTCCACCGCTTGAGCGGTACTCAAGGGTAAAAGTTGCTCTAAGCTATAACCATGAACCATCTCCATTAATAAAGAATAATGTTGATCGGTCCAAAAAAAATCATAAAATCGGGGGATGCCTGGATGTTCCAGAGTTTGTAAAATTCTAGCTTCTCGCTGAAAAAGCTCTCGGGCTTTGGCTTTTGAAGCCATGTTACTATTCATTTCTTTGAGAACAGCGAGTCGGCGGATTTGGTAATTATAAACTAAGTAAGTAGTTCCCATGCCTCCTCGGGCTAGAATTTTGAGAACTTCATATTCCCATCCGGTCAGAGGATTACGAATAACACCTTGTCCTGCAATCAGGTGTCCATCCAATCGGCAGAAATTTAAACAACAAGGGTTCGGTAGACAGCACTCCAAGGAAGTTTTCCAATGAAAGACCTCATCTTATTTTATCAGTTTTCGCCGGCCAAGACCTACCGAATAGTACCAATTAATTTAAAATTAAGCTAGAGGTTGGTAAGGTTTGAGAGGGTTTTAAGCGGTTTAAATCAAGAGCCGGTTTGACAAGGCGGCACAATGATTTCCTAACACAGGAGTGATAAAGTCATGAACGTCAGTGAACTGATCAAGAAATATGCAGCCGGGGAGCGCAATTTTAGTGGCATCACCATTGAGTATGCTAATCTACAGGGCGTGACCCTAATGGGAGCGAATTTAAAGGGGGCTTGTTTAAAAGAGGCGGATTTAAGAGAGGCAAATTTAAGTCAGGCTGACTTAAGTAATAGTAATTTAGAAGATGCTGATTTAAGGAAGACAAATTTAGAAACCACTAATCTTCAGGCGGCTGTTTTGAATGGGGCAAGTTTTCAGGGGGCGAATTTGAAGGGAGCTAACCTAAAAGGAGCTTTTTTAGAACAGACTGATTTGAGGCAGGCTAATTTAAGAGAAGCTAATTTACAAGAGGCTCATCTCCAAGGAGCTTTACTCGAAGGCGCTAATCTAACGGGCGCAAATTTTCCCCCGACTCAACCTTCTTCATCAGAGCCGCTTTCTGCTAGGGTGAGTTCCCCTGAAGTCTTAGTGTCTGAGGTGTCTTCCCCTGAAGTCGGCCTCAGTGCTAAGGCGAACGAGGAGACGGGTGGGGGTGAGTCCCTTCCTGACGAGGCTAAGGAGACGGAAGATGCTTCTTCATTAGCAAACCTTAATCAGCCCGAGACGATGGAGCAATTAAAGCCGCTTACTGCCACCAGTGAGCCAAAATTGCCTCTTGAAGCCCCCAAGGTCGAACCCTCTGCTGTGCGGAACGAGTTCCGCACCCCAGTCAAGACACCTTCATCTCCACCAACAACTGATGCTCCCAAGGCTCGGATGGTGAACTCAGTTCCCTCTTCGCCACCGTCTCAGCAACCGTTTAAACCCTTATCGGCCACACCAAAAGAAACGCCTCAAGCGGCAAAAGTGACTCAATCGGAAAAAGACCTGTCAGTTGCTTCTGAGTCTCAACAAGCTCAAAGTTCGGCTCCTGCGCCTTCGAGAGCGGAGGAAACCGATACACACTCGAGCAAACCCCCCTCGTCTACTGAAAAACGCGCGCCTTGGAATTTATTTGGTCAACGTCAACCCACAGATGCTCAAGGGGATAAATAAAAATTTCCTTAACTTAACGGCCAAGATTTAGCCATGAGGGAATTTCTTTATTACAATAGAAGAAGCGGAGACAAATGTTTCCGTTCACTCCTCACACCACACTCCGCCCGGGCATTGTTCGGGCGGTTTCTTCTTGAGACTAGGGAGCATTAATGATCCTTGTCATTAAGAAGCTAAATTATTTATAAAATTATATACATTTTTGATTCAAAGCGGGTTTGTTTTCGCTATGGTAGAATTTGAGAGTATTGATTAGAAACGCGCTCGAGTAAAGGAATTCTGAGTATGTCAGCAGCAGCCGCAGTTACAGATGACAGTTTTAAACAAGAGGTTTTAGAAAGCGAAATTCCTGTGCTGGTAGACTTTTGGGCCCCTTGGTGTGGGCCGTGCCGTATGGTGGCTCCCGTCGTGGATGAAATAGCCGAACAGTACGCAGGTCAAATCAAGGTCGTTAAATTAAACACCGACGATAACCCTAATATTGCCAGTCAGTATGGTATTCGTAGCATTCCGACCTTAATGATTTTTAAGGGAGGCAACAAGGTTGACATGGTTGTGGGTGCAGTGCCTAAAACCACCTTGTCAAACACTTTGGAAAAATACCTTTAATCAGTTTCCTTTAGCCTTGACTCCTTCTGGCTCACAAAAGCTATTAACGAGTCTCAACATCTCTGATTGTTTCCCAGCCGCTCTTGCCTCTAGCATTCAAGAGCGGTCAATGCTATTTGGCTTTAAGGTTTTTGTGAAAAAAATGTATTGTAAATTATCAATGATTGCCCTTAAAAGTACAGTGGGCTACAATAAAATAGGCCTCAAATTAAGATTATGGTTTTATCAGACTCTCAAAACCATCACCACTCAGGAACAAGTTCCCGACCCGAATTAGAATTGAGCGAAGAATTGACACAATTTCTAGACCAGTTACCCTCTCACAAACATAACAAGTGGATTAAAAGGGCACTGGCTGTCTTGATGCGGATGGCCGAAGAAGACTTGGAGCGTTTAGACTGGAAAATATTAACGGCGGCCATAGAAGATATGGAGAGGGGTTTTCAAACCTTTTATCCCTATCGTCACACGCGAAAAGTGACAATTTTCGGTTCTGCCCGTATTTCTGCGCTTAGTTCAGAGTACCGTTTAGCGGTTGAATTTGCCCGTCGCATTACTGAAGCCGGCTTTATGGTGTTGACTGGGGGAGGAGGGGGTATTATGCAGGCCGGCAACGAAGGCGCAGGACGAGAACATTCCTTTGGTTTGAATATTCAATTACCCTTTGAACAGGTCAGTAATCATTTTATTGCTGATGACCCAAAATTGATTAATTTTAAGTATTTCTTTACTCGAAAATTGTTTTTTTTGCGGGAAAGTGATGCGGTTGCGCTTTTTCCGGGGGGGTTTGGCACCCAAGATGAAGCCTTTGAAACTTTGACCCTTTGTCAAACGGGTAAATATGGTCCAGCACCTTTAGTTTTAATTGATGAACCGGATGGGAATTATTGGCACATTTGGAATGAACAAATTTGTAATAATCTCTTACAACGGGGGCTAATTAATCCTGAAGACCTCAATCTTTATACCATTACCAATAATTTAGAGGCGGCTTGTAATACGATTCGTTATTTTTATCGAGTTTATCATTCCAGTCGTTATGTAAATCAACAATATGTGATGCGGCTTAATGATGAACTGAGTGATGAACAAGTAGAACAGCTTAATGAAGAATATCAAGATATTTTGGTAGAAGGAAGCTTTAAAAAAAGCCGTGCTTTACCTCAAGAAACCCGAGATGAAACGTCCCATTTACCCCGCTTGGTTTTTCACTTTAATCAACGAAGTTTTGGCCGCTTGTATCAAATGATTAATACCATCAATCAGTTTCAAACGGTTTCGACTATTGAAAAACACCCTGAATGGAAGTAAAACGCTCTTAGCCGGAACTTTAAAAGCATTTATTCGTCATTGCGAGCCATCTGGCGCAGCGACCTTTGTCCGGTTCGCTTCTTGAGTTTTATTGCTTGATCATTAATTCCCAAATTATTTTGTTATATATTTTGATGATATTTAGTTTTATTAGCTATGTTCAAAAATAAAATTTTTAAGTTTCTCATTGGCGGTGGTTTTGCAGCAGCCTTCAATATAGTTTTAATGTTTTTACTAATTGAATGGCTCGGCTTTAATACGGTTTTTTTACGCAATATTGCCAATGTAATTTCAATAGAATTGTCCCTATTATTAAGTTTTTTCATTTATCGAATTTGGGTTTGGCCAGGAGGGGTATGGACAGTTAGAGAGGTGTTATGGCGGCAAATTCCTCTCTATCATGTAGCGGCAGGAACGGCTATTATGGTTCGGATTTTTTTGCTCTTTCCTCTGCTAGATTGGTTGGGAATTAATTACGCAGTTAATACATTAGTCGGGGTCTTAGTTAGTGCATCTCTTAACTATTTAATCAGTGATCGCCTAGTATTTAAAACGCCCATTAAAACCGCTCAAAAACCCCATGAGCCAATGGAATTTTCCCAAGCGATTTATTATCCAGAAGGGTTGGCTCCGGCGCTGGAAGAGAAAACTATTATCCCAACGGATTCGACCCAAGAAACTTCTAAAAAAATTAAGCTTTTTTCCCTTGTTATTCCGGCTTACAATGAAGAAAGTTGTATTCAAGCCACAGTGGAATCTATTAGTCAGCTTTTAGAACAAAGACAGATTGACTATGAAATTTTAGTGGTTAATGACAATAGTCGAGACCGCACAGAAGAAGTTTTAAAGCAACTCTGTGATGAAAACCCACGAGTAAATTATATTAACAATTACTATCCTAATGGTTACGGTTTTGCCGTGCGTTGTGGTTTAGAAAATTTTCGAGGCGATGCAGTAGCAATTGTGATGGCTGATAGTTCTGACTCACCAGAAAATATTGTAGATTACTATTACAAGCTGCAAGAAGGGTATGATTGTGTATTTGGTTCACGCTTTATTCGAGGAGGTAAAGTCATTGACTATCCCGTTCACAAATTAATCGTTAACCGCTTGGCCAATGCCTTCATTAAAGTTTTGTTTGGCTTAAAACTGAATGATACAACTAATGCGTTTAAAATTTACCGTCGAGAAGTTATCGAGGGAATTTCTCCTCTGATATCTCATCATTTTAACTTAACGGTAGAAATGCCGCTTAAAGCCATTATTAGAGGGTATTCATACAGCATAATTCCTATTACTTGGCAAAACCGAAAAAGAGGAGTCTCCAAGCTGAAACTCAAAGAGATGGGAAGCCGCTATCTATTTATTGTTCTTTTTATTTGGCTGGAAAAATATCTTTCTCGGGGAGATTATGTTCTCAGTCACCTAAAATCCTCAAATTCTTATTTGAAGTAAACTGGTAATTAAAAAATATCTAGCACGGCGGCTTCGGTTGCGAACTTAAAATCTCTGTGTTTGACCTAACCTGAATTTTTAGCCGCGATATTGAGGAGTAATTCTGAATGATTTTCAAGAAAAATTTAATAATCCCTAATCAAGTAATTCTATTTATTTATTTAATTCCCATTGCTTTAGTGATTTGGTATGTTTATCGTTTTGGAGTCAATGTTCCTTTTTATGATGACTGGGCTTTAGTTTACTTATTTGAGCAATTGCATAAGGGCACAACCAGTTTTAATGATTTTTTTGTTCAACATAACGAACATCGAATTGTTTTTCCTAAAGTCATTTTTGCTATTTTGGCTTTTGCGTCAAATTGGAATATTAAACTAGAAATGTATTTTAGCGTTTTTTTAAGTGTTATTAATTTTTATTTAATTTATAAAATTTCTGAATTTAGTTCGAGAGAGAATAAAAATTTTTTTCATTTATTCAATATTTTAACTTGTTTTTTATTGTTTTCTTGGGTTCAGTATGAAAATTGGTTATGGGGGTTTCAAATAGCCTGGTTTTTTATTAATACTTGTTTTATTTTAGCCGTTTTTTTTCTAACTGTGCCGCCAAATTTTTCTCCTTTTTTCAAACTAACGATGGCCGGTTTATGCTGTTTTATCGCGAGTTTTTCTTCAGCACATGGTCTTTTATCTTGGCTGGCTGTTATCCCCTGTGTTTTAGCAGTTGAAGGAAATAAAAAACAAAAAATTATTAGGCTGTTTATCTGGGTAACACTTTTCGGGTTATGCTGTCTTATTTACAGTTTTGGTTATCACAAACCGTCTTATCATCCAAGTTTATTTTTTGCTTTAGAACATTTTTTAATAGCATTGGAATATTTTTTTAGTCTTTTAGGCGCATCAATCATTATCGTGAATTACGTTCAAACAGGAATTTTAATTGCCCTGGTTTTTCTGTTTTTTAACTTTTATACCCTAAAAAAATATCGTTCACAATTTGCTCTTGATGTTACTCCTTGGTTGTCAATCGGTTGGTTTACTATCCTGTTTGCTTTATTAACTACTCTAGGCAGGTCTGGCTTTGGAGTTGGACAAGCGCTATCATCGAGATATACCAGCATTTCAATTTTGCTAATTATTTCTTGCCTGCAAATAGCAAGATTATTCATTATTAATACAACCTTTTTGTTAGAAAAAAAAATATTTAAAAAATTTGCTTTATCTGGAATAACCGGTATTTCTATAGTTATTATAATTTTTATGTATGATAATGGAATTTCAACAGGTTTGTCAGCTTTCCAATCAAGAACTATAGCTAAAGATTGCCTAACAGTAATTAATTTTTTCGAGCCATCTTCCTTTGTCAATAAATCAGATCAAATTTGCTTAAAAGACATTTTTACTGACTTTAAGCTTTTAAAATATTTGTCTGTCAAAATAGATACTATAGGATTTATAAATTTAAATGAAAAGATAACATTTAATCCTACGCCAATCCAAAATTATGGAGAAATTGAGCAACAATCTAGCAGGGATAAAACAGCAACTCTGTCGAAAAATCAGAGTTTTGAAATTAAGGGTTGGGCTACTTTACCTAAGCCTCAGCAACTGCCACCTCTAATTTTATTATCCTATGATGACAAGCAATCATTCTTTACTACGGCTAGTATGGTTGAATTCAACCAGTCCAACCACACGATTAAATGGCAAGCTCAAATTTCTCCTCAGTCTCTTCCTTTAGGTGAGACGATGCTGAAAGCTTGGGTGTATGACCGAGAAAATAAACAATTTGTTAAGTTGAAAGGAGAAATTAAAGTGAATGTTATCTAGGTTTTCTCCATTTAAAAAACCGCCTCTTTGTTTAAAGTTGGCGGTTTTCTATGAGTTTAGCCTGATAATTTTAGATGATTAGGTCTACAGAGAAGACCCTAAACCTGCATAAGCGCCGTAGAAGAAAAGACCTACTACAGCAATTACACCTAAACCAGCAACAACGGCTACTACCCACAAGGGAATACGTCCTTCTGCAAACATTAGTGATACCTCCTACTTTCTCCTAACTTGAACTTTGATTAATTGAAGAAATAGCTGGAGAATAAGATCCCAAGAACAGCTATCAACAGTAAACCTAAATAAAGAGAAGTCCGATTTAATTCAACTGGCTGTCTATTCGGATTAGTATTTCTGTCCATTAGTATTCTCCTATCTTTGAATAAACTGCATGGCAGCGATCGCGCCTATAAAGAATACCGTAGGTACAGCTAGGGTATGAACCGCTAACCATCTAACGGTAAAAATGGGATAAGAAACGGGTTGATTTCCAGTGGTATTAGCCATGATCTTTATCCTATTTAAAACAAACTACTTATTAAACTCTTTGATTTGCTGATCGGTGTTATAGCGCTCTTTTAGGATCGGTAACTCTAAGCGATCCTGAGTAAAATACTGGTCCGGACGAGGTGTACCAAACACATCATAAGCCAGTCCAGTGCTAACAAATAGCCAACCCGCGATAAATAACATGGGAATGGTGATGCTATGAATTACCCAGTAACGAATACTGGTAACGATATCAGAAAATGGACGCTCTCCAGTAGTACCTGACATGAATTTTTTCCTCCTATTGACTCTTTTAAAAGTCCAATTTACATGATCAAGATTTACCTTGACTAGCGACAAGGCTTAAGCGGCTTCTGTGGGGGGTTCATATTTTAGTAAAACACCCTTTTGACCTAGGACAAACCCTTTTTCGGAGTTAACAAAGACAATTTTATAAAGGTTAGAGGGGACATTCTCTACCTCTCGGTCTTTTTCCCAAGTTTTGCCATTATCAAAGCTTACCAATAAGTTGCCACTTCCACCAGCTATCCACATTTCTTCTGGCGTGCGGTAGGAGAGATCCAGCAACCCCCAACTGGTAGAAAATTCTGGATAGAGGGCTTCGTCCCAGGTTTCCAGGTCTTCTGGGCTGGTAAACTGTAATTGTCCTCCCCGGGCGATCAACCACAGACCCCCGTTATCAGCATAACCCATTGTTTGCAGACGACGCGAAGAGTTGCGGTTATGGGGTGTCCATTCACTTTGTCCGGGTTCCCAAGTCGAGTAAAAGTTTCCTCGGGCAGAAACCGCGACATATTTCCCGTCAGAAGAGCGTCTGATATTACGGGCAACCCCAACGGCTCCTTCTACTAAAGCTTTCCAAGTGCGCCCACCGTCAGTGGTGCGATAAATCGCCCCTAAATCTGTTACCATTTCGGCAGTTTGGGGAGCCAGAGCAACAATATTATATGGGGCACCGGGCAATTTTTCACTCAGGGGGATACGGGACCAAGTTTGGCCGCCATCTTCGGTATGTAACAAAATGGCCGGTTTACCGGTGATCCAGCCTTCATCTCCATTAAAGCTAACCCCGTCAAAGCTGACTTTTTCTTCCCCTAAGTCGAGTTTCCGTTCTTCCCAATTGTCGCCGCCGTCAGTAGTTTCAAATAGGGTTGCTTGTGTGCCCACTATCCAACCATGATTAGGATCACTGGTAAAGGCAACATCAGCAAAGGTTGACTCGGTTTCTAGGTTGATGAGCTTCCAAGGATTATAGCTAGTCGAAGCAACTTTACTACAACTGATACAAAATAAGGAAATGGTTAGTATTATTAAGATTTGTTTTAGTTTTCTCATTAATAAATTCATCGTCTACTGATCTAGTGTGTCCCTGATTTGAACAATTAAATACAGGTGATCGCCCATGAGGGATTACCTTTTTCAACTTATTTCAGGGATAATTCTTCTCAGACTTAGCTAAGACCGTACAGACTGAGGAAGAACAAAAACGCTAACGCCAAAGCTCCAAAAATCAGGAGATTTTTTTGTCCGGGGGTCAGACGGTTTACCCCAAACCCATAATTGAGGTTGTCTGCAAAACCTGAAGGGGCATCAACTGCACCAACATTGACAAACTGGGATTTGGGAACCCCACACACGGGACAGCGCCAGCTAACGGGTAATTCCTCAAAGGGAGTGCCGGACGGAATATTTCCTTTACCATCTCCCTTTTTCGGTTCGTAAACGTAGCCACAGGCACGGCATTCATGATTGGCCGGGGCTTGTTCGGCCAGAGTTAGTTCTTTAGGTCGATCACTCATTAGCTTAAAGGGAGCAAACCTTAAAATCTCTGTTACAAATTATCGCACAAAAGTTAACAATTTTAATTTTGTCCCCAGAGAAAAACCGTTAAAATTGCTATGACGACTATCTTTGAGACAGACAATCCTTATCTATATAGAGAGACTTAACAAATTCAGTCAGGGATGTTTCCTGATTTTGCTCTTACTCCTGCTGAGATTTTGATAAGCTTAGTGGGACAATGAAACAGCCCTGCCCTTTAGTCCTGTCATCACTTGTAAAGCAAAGGTTTTTAGGAAAGGTACACGACACATCATCCAAATTCCTAAGCGGCGCACCGCTACGACTGGCAGCCAATTGTTAGAAAAAACTCGGTCTAAAAAGTCGGTTACCCCTAGAATGGCTAAATTTTCGGGTTTTCTCCAAGTTTCATAGCGTTCTAAGACTTTTACGTCGCCGATATCTTCTCCTCGTTGGTAGGCTTCTTGCAACACTTGGGCTAAAGCGGCTACATCTCTTATTCCTAAATTTAACCCCTGTCCCCCGACGGGATGACAACAGTGAGCCGCATCTCCGACTAATGCCAGTCGAGGTAACACATAGCGATCACTCTGCATTAATTGAACGGGAAAGACTAGCCGCTCGCTATCGAGTTCAATTTTACCCAACAGTCCGCCGGTGTGTTTTTCTAGAAGCGTTAAAAATTCGGCTTCGTCTAATTCTTGTAAAGCTTTTGCCCTAGCATGAGGGGAAGTCCAGACGATCTGACATCGGTTGCCGGGTAGGGGTAAAATGCCCATCGGTCCAGTGGGCCAAAAACGCTCAAAAGCAATATCATTCTGGGATGCTTGATGTTTAATGGTAAAGGTGACGCAAGACTGCCAATATTTCCATCCTCGGGTTTTGATGCCGGCAAGAGTGCGAATGGGTGAGCGCGGTCCATCGGCTCCGATCACCAGTTTTGTGCGGATTTGTTGTGGTTTTCCTTCAATATTTACGCTTAAGGTGGCTTGTGAGAGTTGATAGTCCACTCCGGTTACTGCGGCTGGACATAACCAGGTAATATTAGGGCAATTGCCGATAAATTCTTGTAGGGCAGTTAAAATGACTTGGTGATCGCCGACATAGCCTAAATAATCTGTGGCTAGGTCTGTGGTGTGAAATTTAACCACTTGAGGATGATCGGCATCGGACAGGCGGATCTTGCTAAATTTGCCAATATGTGGTAAGATACTATCCCAAACTCCTATTCCTTCTAAAATCCGTCCTGAAATGAGGGATAAAGCATAAGCGCGTCGTCTGGCGGCGGCTTGTGGTAGCGGTTGAGCTTCAATGATAGCAATTTTCAGTCCAGAGGCTTTTAAGGCGGCGGCTAGGGTTGCTCCGACGATCCCACCCCCAACAATTGCTAGGTCATAATCTAGGTTAATTTCAGCTTTTGAGAGAGGATAAGTTAGCGGTTGCTCTGTCATTGTGATCGGATCTAAAACGATAGGGAAGTTTACGTTATTTTTATTGTGACGCGAAATCTTTGGGGAATCAAGCGAGTGGTAGGAGTATATCTCAAATACAATGAAAAAGAAGTTTTTGTTAAAAAAAAGTGGCTTTTGGGGACTTTTGCTCAAGGCTAATTACTCGAATTTGAGATTCGGCTACTTCTACAGTATCTTGAAAAATTAACCCTTCTACACTATATCCATCTTCTTGCCCTTCAGGCATGGGATAATATTCAACAATTGTACCAATACTACCTTTCTTTAAGTTATATTGGGGTATATCTTGGGTTAATTGAATTTGAGAGAAAAGAGGAAATGGCATTTTTTATTTCTCCTTATGCAGGAAATAGGGTGATAAATTTAGTGATTGTGTCAGTTATTATCCAAATAGTTTTTACTCTTAAAATTTTACCATTAGGACAGGTTAAGAAACCAATAATTTGATATTTTTGTCCATATTGAGTTTTAACAGTTGGTTGAGCTTCTAAAATTAAAATTTGTTCTCGTAAATCTTTTTCTAATTGTTGCCAGTTATCTAAAGTATAACCTCCTTGAGCTAAATATTGAGATTTATCATCTTTAGGTAAAAATTTCAATAAATACTCTGTTAATTTTTCTTGAGCAATTACTGCATTAGGGTCTAAATACATGAATGATTTAGGGAAGGAATTTAGTAGACAAAATTGTATTGATTGGGGAAAGCGGTTGATCGATCATGCGTTAATCTGTTATGCAGAAAAAGGAAAGGCTTGTTATCAACAAATCAAAGATCATGGCGGCAGGGAAACTATCTATCAAGAAGATGACAAATTTTATGAAAAGTATGAGGATGTATTCGTCGAAACTCTTCCTCCTATTGTTGAGTTAGTCGGAGATAGCAACGAAACTCCATCTAGTCAATTAAAACTTCCTATGTCTGTATTGACACCTGTCCCCCAGTATATCGGGGGTACATTACATTAACCTGCCATAATTTCCTTACCTACTGCCTCATAACAACTCCAAGCAAATTTGGCTCTTGAATCTGAGATATCTTTAACGATAACCCCTTTATCCGAAGCCTTTTCATAAGCTACCAGCAAGGGAATTTCCGACTTAAAGATGGGAAGTTTTAACTCTTCTAGGGTTTTTCTTGCTTCTCGTCCATTGCGGGTACGGGCATCCACTTTAGTTAATAAGATTTTAAAATTAGCTTTTAGAGGTTGCAACAATTCCACCGCTTTGACAGTCACATCTACATCGAGATGATTAGGAGTGGTCGGAATGACTAATAAATCACTCCCTTGCACTAAATCTTCTAATTCTTCGGCTTCTGGTCTAGCTTGAGTATCAGTAATAATATGAGTATACTTAGTAATTAATCGAGTTGAGCCGGCCTGTGAAGCGACAAAAAACGGAAGGGTATCTTCTCTAGACCAGTGTAAGGCCGAACGATTTTTATCAGCATCGATCAACAAAGTCGGGGCTTTCTGTTGTAAGTAAGCCGCTATATGGATCGCAGTTGTTGTTTTTCCTACTCCTCCCTTCAAGGCGGTGACGGCAATAATCATTGATCACTCTCACAAATGTTTGGTAGTAAGTAGTTTACCAAAAGTCGCTCAATTTAATTGTTAATTTTAGACCCTACCCTTAAAGAGCGGCTTCTCATCATCGCTTGCTTTAGCCAAAAGCGTGAACCGACACATCTTGTCCCCATCATATACCCGTGCTTTTTTCTTGGCGGCTTTGCGCGAGACAAGCCAATTTTCACCCCTGTAAAATTCAATAAAGGACAACCTTCAAAAGATTGTCCCTACTCTTTAGTATTTAACTCTAAAAACTCACCTTAGTTATAATTATTCCCATTTCCATTACTTTCTTGGGATTGATAACTGTTAACTAATAAAGTCAATCGATCATCTTGACGTAAAGGCTCAAGGTCGGCATTATTTTGAGCCAATTCTAAATAAGTTGGCGGATAAATTTTAATGGCTTTTTCTAGACTATAAATGGCTTCATCAATATTGCCGATTTTGGCATAACAGCAAGCTTGATTATACCAAGCATATTCATCTAATGGTTCTATATCTAGGGCATCCTGATAACAGGAAATCGCCTCAGTAAATCTTCCTAATTCTTGCAGGATAACCCCTTGCTGATAGGAAGCCCAATAATCATTCGGTTTAGCAAGAGAAGCTTTTTTATAATTGGTTAAGGCTTCTTCTTTGCGTCCCCAGTTACGGAGAGCATCGCCCCGACGATACCAAGCCCAGTAGTCATTTTCTCGCAATTCTAAGGCTTGATCATAACAAGCGATAGCCGCTTCATAATGACCCCATAAACGCAACGCCTCAGCCTTACGATAAAAAGCCCAATAGTCTTTGGGGTTAGCTTCTAGCGCTTTATCAAAACACTCGATCGCCTTCTGGTAATCTTTAATTTCTTCCAGATAGAGACAACCTTGATCATACCAAGCCCAATAATTAGCTGGTTGAACTTGTGAAGCGTTTTCGTAGCTGGCTACTGCTTCATCATAACGTCCTAATTCTTCTAGAGTCATACCCCTTCTATACCATGCCCAATAATCTTTAGGATAATATTCTAAGGCTTTTTCGTAACTCAATAACGCATCATCATATAATTTTCTTTGCAGGAGAACATTCCCCTGATAATACCAGCCTCGATAGCTATCTGGACGGCATTCTAAAGATCGATATACTGTAATTAATGTTAAGTTTGTCATGATTTGTTGATTTTTGCTTTAGGAGCTATTAAGTATTTAGAGTTTTGTAGCCGTGTTAGAGAGTCAGTCATTAAGTATGTTTACTAATTTGATCATTCATAATTCTTAATTCAACATTTGAAAATTTTCACCTTTATGCTTCCTTCAGATTTACTCATTTACCGACAAAACGGAGAAACCCTAGTCCCTAAACGTTTACCCATCAATGACAGTTCTTTGGCTCTAGCCATAGATCAAATTAACTGTTTTCAAGCGTCTAAGGGAAAGACACAAGGAGAACTTGAGCAAAAGTTGCAAGAATTAGAAGGAGATAGCCCAGATTACCGAGTAAAACGGGGAATTGCCCATTTATTGAAAAACAGTTTTTCGACTTTTGAGATCATTAGTCCCATAGATCCTCAACTGTTACGTCAACGGGTATTTTCTCACGCCTGTACTACAGTGCCCATTCCCAAAAATCGAAATCATACTTTAGAAGGATTAGCTTGTAATCTGAGTAACGAACTAAAACGGGAAGTGTTACCTTCAGAAATTGAAAAAGGACTTTATGCCGATCTTTTAGATAATCGTATCCTAACCCAGTTTGAGCCGCCAAGCCCAGAAGAGTTGATTCATCGCTATAACCTTTCTCAAGTTCAAGGGATTTTTTACCGAGCAAGTCATATTATTATTAATGCTCATCGTAATGATCCGGGTGAGTATAAACTATTATTTCGCTATCTCAAATTGTTTCAATTGATGGCTTATATTGAAGGGGATGCGGATACGGGATTTACCATTACCATAGATGGTCCGGCCAGTTTATTTAAAGCGAGTACCCGTTATGGGTTAGCGATGGCAAAAATGATCCCGGCGTTGTTGCACGTCAGTAAGTGGAGTCTTCAAGCCAAATTAGAATATAAAGATCCTTATACCGGTGGCGAAAAAACCAAGCGTTTTAGTCTCGATGATGGTTGTGGGTTAGTGACTCATTATCCCAAAGGCAAGACTTATGACAGTATGTTAGAGGAGTCTTTTGCTAAACGCTGGAATAAGTTAAATACACCTTGGCGCTTGGAAAGGGAAGTGCATTTAGTGCCTTTACCAGGGAGTGTGATGATTCCGGATTTTCGTTTAGTTCATCCAGATGGACGCGATTTTTTGCTAGAAATTGTCGGCTATTGGCGGCCAGAATATTTACAAAAGAAGTTTTATCAAGTCTGCCGCGCTGATGCGGATAATTTGATTTTAGCGGTTTCTGAGCGGCTCAATTTGGAAAAAGCAGGCGTTAAATTTAAGGATGTGCCGGCGCGAATTATCTGGTTTAAGGATAAGTTGTCTCCTCAAGCGGTGTTGAATGTTTTAGATTAAATGATGTTCGGCCCGGGGAGGGGAGATCTAACCTTAGATATTCAAGGAAATTTTAAGGTTTTTGCTGTTTAGTCTCGGGAAAACTCTCATTAAAATTGTAGGTGAGAAAAGATAAGGGCCTATGAACGGATCAACTGCAACTCTACTAATATCCTGTCCCGATCAAAAGGGTTTAGTAGCAAAATTTGCTAATTTTATCTACGCTAATGGCGGTAATATTATCCACGCGGATCACCATACCGATTTCTCGGCGGGTTTGTTTTTAACGCGCATTGAGTGGCAGTTAGAAGGGTTTAATCTGCCTCCAGAAATGATTAATCCGGCTTTTGCCGCTATTGCCAAGCCATTAGATGCTCGTTGGCGGCTTCATTTTTCTGAGGTTATTCCCCGTATTGCCATCTGGGTGACTAAGCAGGATCATTGTTTATTAGATTTATTGTGGCGGCAACAAGCCGGGGAACTTCCAGCATCCATTCCTTTAATTATTAGTAATCATAGTCAACTGAAATCGATTGCTGAACAGTTTGGCATTGATTTTCATCATATTCCCATTACTAAAGAGACTAAGTTAGAACAGGAAGCTAAACAGTTAGCGTTGCTGAGAGAGTATGGAATTGATCTGGTGGTTTTGGCTAAGTATATGCAAATTTTGAGCGCTGATTTTGTGCAAAAATTTCCTAATATAATTAATATTCATCATTCTTTTTTGCCGGCTTTTGCGGGGGCTAATCCTTATCAAAGAGCTTACGAAAGAGGCGTAAAAATTATTGGGGCAACGGCTCATTATGCAACCGCCGATTTAGATGAGGGGCCGATTATTGAACAGGATGTTGAAAGGATCAGTCATCGAGATACGGTTGCCGATTTGATTAGAAAGGGAAAAGATTTAGAAAGAGTGGTCTTAGCCAGGGCGGTTAGGTTACATTTACAAAATCGGATTTTGGTGTATAGCAATAAGACGGTGGTTTTTGCTTGATTTTTAGAAAAATTTCTCGAGCAGATTCTCCTATTGTCCTCAATTAAATTGATAAAAAAAATTAGATGTTAATGACGGCTTTAACATCTAAAAATTCATTTAATAAAAAAAATTAAATTGATTAAGGCTTTAACAGATCTTTTTACTGATCATAAACCATCAGTTTTTCCCAACTTTTTCAATTAAAAGCCATTCATTTCCGGCTACAGAAATCACATATAGCAACCCCCAAGTAGGATAGCCTTAAAAGTTAAAATCTATTTACGGCAAGAATTTGCCTTTGGTTAGATTTTTCCTCGATTTCTTTATCCCTGTTAACTATTAATCCAATTATTAAACTGGTTTAACCTAGCTACCTCTACACCAAAAACTTCGGGTAAGTCATCTTCAAAAGCCGGTAAAAACGTTGATTTATGGACTGGAGTCCCGATTTTTAGACTCTAGTTAACAAAAGATCTGCCTGCCTATCAATTTATACAGCATTAGGTTTCCAGATCACTTTTATAAAAAACAGACTCATTCAATTAAAGTATATTAAAAATCTAGTCTCCGAAGCAAGGGATATCGAAAATGGTTCAAAACCTATAAGCAACAAGCATTCCATGTCTAATTCACTTCGGGGATGCCCGAAGTTTTTTTAAAAACCTACGGACCTTTTTCCCTTTTTGCGCTGTCGAACTCAGCTTAAGGAAAAATCTGCATATTTCCAAGCTTCCTCAAAGCGTTTTTGTAGGGTTTTTGCTGCTTGGACTTTTCCCTGTGCCTGTAAACTTTGAATTAATCCATATAATGACCAGCCATTTTCTGGATAAATTTTTAAATCAGTGCGAAACGCTTGTTCAGCTTCACTGAGACGGTTAGCCTTAAGTTCGATCATACCCAGTAAATAGTGGGTAGGACTATACCAGTCTGGAGGTTCAGTATAGATTAAGTTATCTTCTATATTAACGGCGGTTTTTAAATAAGCGATGGCCTGATCATAATTACCCTCATTGGCGGCAATTTCTCCAGCCAAAACATTAGTAGCTAGTTTGAGAATTTCCCCAGCAAAATTAAAGCCCCAAATTTTCAGGTTTTTTAGAGAAGGGTCGTTAGCAAGTGCCTCTAACTGTTGGAGTTCTTGCTTGGCTTCACTTAAATTCCCTGTGGCGGCTAAACTCATTCCCTTGGCATAGTGCCAAACCCCTGTAGGATATTTGAGGTCTTGATCTGGGGCAGGAGTTGCCAAAATTTCCGACCATTTGCTGAAGCGAATTAGGGTGTATAGGGGAATAACTGAGAAATGTTGCAAAGCACCAGCATAATTAGGGTCTCGCATCAGTTTTGGCTCTACCATCGCTGTTTGACGGGCTGCATTGAGCGCAATTTCACTTTGTCCGTTCATTAAGGCAGCAAACCAGAGAAAATGATGGTTATGCGGCATATAGGCGGCGGTATAAATACTGTTTAGCAGAGGATGTTTTAAATAATTTTGATCAGCTTCAATGGCTTTTTGATTGGCAACCACTGCATCATGATAGCGTCCAACTCGGATGTAAATGTGGGAAGGCATATGAACCAGATGTCCAGAGGCAGGGACTAAATTTTGAAGGCGATCGGCGGCTGAACTTGCTTGTTGAGGCCGTTCTTTTTCTACGGCGTGAATATAAAGATGATTAGCTCCCGCATGATTGGGATGTTTTTCTAATACTGATTCGAGAGTGGTCAATATTTCGACGGTTTCAGGCTTAGGCGATCCGTTTTCCTGCCAATAATTCCAAGGCATGGTATCCATGAGGGCTTCGGCGAATAGAGTGGCCGCATCCGGATCATCAGGATATTGTTGGGCGACTTCTCTCATGGCGTTGGCGTAGGCTAAATCTAGCATCGATCTATCTTGAAGGGGTTGATGAGAGTAGCGTTTTGCCAAGGCCTGAATGTAGGCCTGTTCTTTGGCTGTGGCCTGCTGACTCAAGGCGATCGCCCTATTAAGAGCATCCCAAGCTTCTTGGTTGACTTCATCTGTCATCGGCGCGTTAATATTAGGTCCGAGTACAAACGCTATTCCCCAGTAACACATAGCACAATTAGGGTCAAGTTTTGCCGCTTGTTTAAAAGAACGGCCTGCCTCGGCATGATTAAATCCATAAGCTAAAATTAACCCTTGATCAAAATATCGCCCTGCCAGGGATGATTGAGTGGAAATGGGATGATGATAATTACCAAGATTGTCGAACAGAGGAGCCGTATTCGAGAGAGATTCAGGGGTACTCGCTTGAGGAACTGGTTCCCCACTGGCATTAACGCTGGCTATCAAAGAATGATGGGGTGAGGAAAAATATAATGTTAATCCTAGAGTGATTAAAAAAGCTAAGATTGAAAATTTACGGGACATATATTGATTTTTTTTAGTCTTTATCTGAGAAAACTGATTACAGTTTATGATAGATACTTTACAAGACAACAGAATTTCTAGCACACCCAAGCCAAGAGAGTAGAGAGGTTACAGGCACCGTCTCTACTCATCTTTCATCTGTATATATCTTAAATTTGATCGTTATACCGTTGCCATGCTTTCCGCTTCTTTAGCTTCCATCGCCAGAATTAAGTCTAGCATACGGCAAGAATAACCCCATTCGTTGTCATACCAAGCGACCACCTTAAAGAAATTAGAATTAAGTTCTATGCCGGCTCCTGCATCAAAAATACTGGAATGGGGATCTGTGGTGAAATCGGTAGACACTACATCCTCATCGGTATAGGCTAAAACGCCTTTTAACGCGCCTTCAGATGCCGCTTTCATCACGGCACAGATTTCTTTGTAGCTGGTGGCTTTCTCAGTCTTAAAGGTTAAGTCCACCACAGACACATCAGGCGTGGGCACTCGTAAAGCCATACCCGTTAATTTCCCTTTTAACGTGGGGATCACCAGTGTAACCGCTTTAGCCGCTCCTGTAGAAGCAGGAATAATATTTTGGGCGGCTCCCCGTCCACCGCGCATATCTTTTTTAGAAGGTCCATCCACAGTAGGTTGAGTCGCTGTCATGGCGTGGACTGTGGTCATTAACCCTTCTGCTAATCCAAAATTATCATTAATCACTTTAGCCACTGGGGCCAGACAGTTCGTGGTACAGCTTGCATTAGAAACAATTTGATCTTTAGCGGGATCAAATTCATGATGATTCACACCCACCACAAAAGTCTTCACTTTATCGGGGTCTTTAGTCGGTGCAGAGATAATGACTCGTTTGGCTCCGGCGCTGATGTGTTTGTAAGCCCCATCATAATTGGTAAATAATCCTGTTGACTCAACCACATACTGAACGCCAAGGTCTTTCCAAGGCAGTTCTTCAGGATTTTTAATCGAGAAACAGCGAATCAACTTACCATTGACGACGATCCCCTCTTCTGTGGCTTCTACTGTGCCCCGGAAACGACCATGAGTCGAGTCATATTTCAATAAATAGGCGATATTTTCGGGGGGAACTAAATCATTGATCCCAACAAATTCTATCTCAGGATGGTCGATGCCGGCTCGAAATACCAGTCTGCCAATTCGACCAAATCCATTG
The DNA here is from genome assembly GCF_000147335.1 of Gloeothece verrucosa PCC 7822. NCBI lineage: Bacteria > Bacillati > Cyanobacteriota > Cyanophyceae > Chroococcales > Aphanothecaceae > Gloeothece > Gloeothece verrucosa. The sequence goes on along the minus strand of NC_014501.1, from coordinate 4,878,232 downwards.
ATGCCGACTTTAACTTTTGCCATCTGAAAAACTCCTATTTCGGTTAATCGATCTGAAATTGTCAAACAAGAAACTGTAAGTTTTTTAGCTTCAATTTCTTTTTTTCTTGGCTACAGGGGAAAAAAGAACAAGCCGCTATTTTTACTATAGTAATTTTTTTGGTGAACAAGATTAATCATTTGTCAGAGCTTCCAAGACATAATAACTTGAGATTGTCACGGTTTAATTCTATAGTCAGTATTTACCTCGGGTTATCATCCCCAATTATAAATATCTCCTGGTACAACCAAATCGGAAAAGATTCAAAAATTTACAATAAAAGCCTTCTAGCCGCCTCTTCCTCAAGACATACAAGACCGATAGATTTTTCATTGTACCCCATTTCTCTAGGGTTCATAAACTTTCTTGAAGGCTATTTTCCTATATGCCTGACTCGGGCCAGGAAAAAATAAATAAAACCTTAAGAAGCCGATCAGACTTGACATCAATAAACTCTGATAATAGATCAAGCTTAAGACAGAAGAATTAATTTTAAGAAAAATTTAAAGTTAAGTGGTAAGATTGATAGTCATCGGCTAAACTAAAGCTTAATGATTGTTTAACATAATGGGGTTAGTTTAAGATTATTAATTTGAAAAATGAGCAGATGGCTTTTAACCCTAACATAACCTAAATAAATGACAAATCCTGTAAAAATCTTATTGTCAGAACTTAACCAATAACAAACAGGACAAGGGAGAAAACATTAATGGTAGCAGCACCAGAGAAACCCATTTTAGAACAGCAGCCCTTATCTGCTGAAGAACTGCGGAAAATAGATGCTTACTGGCGTGCCTGCAATTATTTAGCCGTTGGTATGATTTATCTTAAAGACAACCCCTTGCTCAAAAGACCCCTGCAACCAGAAGATATTAAAGCTCGTCTGTTGGGACACTGGGGAACCTCACCCGGCTTAAGCTTTACCTACGTTCATCTTAACCGCCTAATTAAAAAATATGACCTAGATATGATCTTCTTAGCCGGACCCGGACATGGCGCACCCGGGGTACTCGGCCCAGTGTACTTAGAGGGAACCTATTCAGAAATTTACCCCGATAAAAGCGAAGACGAAGAAGGGTTGCAAAAATTCTTCAAACAGTTCTCTTTTCCGGGCCACATTGGAAGTCACTGCACCCCTGAAACCCCCGGCTCAATTCATGAAGGCGGGGAATTAGGTTATAGTGTTTCTCACGCCTACGGTGCTGCCTACGATAACCCGAATTTAATTGTATCAGTGGTGGTGGGTGACGGAGAAGCCGAAACCGGACCTTTAGCGACGGCTTGGCACTCCAATAAATACCTCAACCCCATTCGAGACGGGGCTGTATTACCGATATTGCACCTAAACGGCTACAAAATTGCTAACCCCACCATTCTCGCCCGCATTAGTCCAGAAGAACTCGAAAGCCTCTTTATTGGCTATGGTTACACTCCTTATGTAGTAGAAGGAGATGACCCTCACATCATGCACCAAAAGATGGCAGCTACCGTAGAACAGTGTATTACCCAAATTCGCAGCATCCAAGAAGAAGCCCGCAGTAGCGGCGTGGCAAAACGTCCTCGCTGGCCGATGATTATCTTGCGTACTCCCAAAGGATGGACAGGACCCAAAGAAGTCGACGGCAAAAAAGTAGAAGGGTTTTGGCGGGCGCATCAAGTCCCGATGGGAGAAATGCAAAATAACCCTGACCATTTAAAAATGCTAGAAGACTGGATGAGAACTTATAAACCCGAGGAACTCTTTGACGAGACGGGTAAACTCATTCCTGAACTCAAAGAACTCGCACCCAAAGGCATACGGCGGATGAGTGCTAACCCCCATGCTAACGGGGGAATTCTGCGAAAAGATTTAAAATTACCGGATTTTCGCGATTATGCGGTGAGTGTCTCAGCAGCCGGTAAAGAGGAAGTGGCTAATACCGGCTTACTGGGTGAATTTTTGCGGGATGTAATCAAAAATAACCCTACCTCTTTCCGTCTTTTTGGTCCTGATGAAACAGCCTCTAACCGTCTTCAAGCCGTCTATGAAGTAACCCAAAAAGCTTGGTTAGCCAACTACTTAGCCGAAGATGAGGGCGGCAGTTTATTATCACCTGATGGTCGAGTCATGGAAATGCTCAGTGAGCATACCTTAGAAGGATGGTTAGAAGGCTATCTTCTGACAGGTCGTCATGGGTTATTTCATACTTATGAAGCCTTTGCTCACGTCATCGACTCCATGTTTAACCAACACGCTAAATGGTTAGATATCTGTAAACATGAAGTAAGTTGGCGAGTGCCCATTTCTTCTTTAAATATTCTCCTATCTTCGGTGGTTTGGCGGCAAGACCATAACGGGTTCAGCCATCAAGACCCCGGTTTTATCGATCTAGTGACCAATAAAAGTGCAGAAGTAGTGCGGGTATATTTGCCCCCTGATGCTAATTGTCTGTTATCTGTGGCCGATCACTGCCTACGCAGTACCAATTATGTCAATGTCATCGTCTCTGACAAGCAGAAACACCTGCAATATCTGAGCATGGATGAAGCCATTAAACACTGCACCAAAGGCATAGGCATTTGGGAATGGGCCAGTAATGATGATCGTGATAAAGAACCGGATAATCCCGATGTAATTATGGCTTGCTGTGGTGATATTCCCACGATGGAATCTTTAGCCGCTACTGCCATTTTACGCGCAGAATTCCCTGACCTAAAAGTCCGTTTTATCAACGTCGTTGATCTATTCAAATTACAATCAGAAAGCGAACATCCTCACGGGTTATCTGAGCGAGATTTTGATGGTTTATTTACCCAAGATAAACCGATCATTTTCAACTTTCACGGTTATCCCTGGTTAATCCACAAATTAACCTATCGCCGCAGTAACCAAGAACGCATCCATGTGCGAGGTTACAAAGAAAAAGGCAATATTAACACCCCCCTAGAATTGGCCATTAATAACGAAATAGACCGCTTTAGCTTGGTGATCGATGTGATCGATCGCGTTCCTAAACTCGGTTCGGCGGCGGCTTATGTCAAAGAGCGCATGAAAAACGAGATCATCGATAACTTACACTATGCCCGCACTCACGGCATGGATAAAGCGGAAATTTTGGATTGGAAGTGGCCTTATTAAATTAGTCAATAGTCATTAGTCAATAGTCGTTAGTCAATAGTCAATAGTCAATAGTCAATAGTCGTTAGTCAATAGTCATTAATTGGTCGTTAACAGTCAATCATGATTAAATAACTAATGTAAGCTCTTTCTTAGTGCCTCTACATGACAACTAATAACTAATGACTGATGACTAATGACTAATAACTAATGACTAATGACTAATAACTAATGACTAATAACTAATGACTGATGACTAATAACTAATGACTGATCATTCACGACTAATGACTGATGCTGATCACTAATCCGCCCGCCACAATTAACCATTAGTAAGACATTATTGAGGATAAAAATGAGTCATTTAATTGCGATCGCCTACGACGATGAATTCAAAGCCGAAGAAGTGCGCCTAACTTTGGCAAAACTTCAGAGAGAACATCTCATTGAATTAGAAGACGCAGCCGTTGTTGTTAAAGACAAAGATGGTAAAGTAAAACTCAAACAGGCTGTTAGTTTACCGGCTGCCGGTGCGGTTAGTGGCAGTTTTTGGGGACTATTGATCGGAGTATTATTTTTTGCGCCTTTAGTCGGTGCGGCGGTTGGTGCGGCTAGTGGTGCCCTAGCAGGTGCATTACAGGATATTGGGGTTGACGATGATTTTATGCGGGAATTAGGAGAAACCCTACAACCGAGTTCTTCTGCGCTATTTGTCTTAGTCAGAAGATTTACACCCGACAAAGTGCTAGAAGAAGTTGCTCCCTATGGCGGTAAAGTTTTGCGGACTTCTTTAAGCAAGGACCAAGAACATGAACTTCAAGAAGTGCTTTCTAAGCGAGAAATAAAAACCGACGAACTCGCCGCCGCCGTTTAGATTACATTTTTTAGGGTGGGCCTGATGACCTAGGTTAAAGCATTTTAACCCACCCAACTCGCGATTCAATGAACCCACTACAATAGAAGTAGACCGTTGTATGGTTCTATTTTTTTCGTCTTTGGATAATACTATGGAAAAGATCGCCCGTCTTTTTCTAAGCACAACCGTAATTGTTTTGTCTGTAGTCACCGTGACTGGACAGTCTAGCAAAAGTTTAGCTCAGATTCGGGGTCAAGGAACAGAGCAATTTTTTGATCGGGGAAATCAACAGATTGAACGAGAAATTCAACGTTTGCAAAATCAACAACAACAACAGCTAGAACAAAAAGACCCCAAACAACAAACATTAGAGATCCAAACACAACAAAACCCGAACCCGAAAAAACCAGAAAACTCACCACAACAAGAGACCTTACCTTCTAATCACCAAGATTCTAATACACCCGAGACTCAGCCTTAGCCAACCGAGGTAAAATCAGAAAAAATTTAAAATTCCTCTAGGAAAAATTATAGAGCATATGTATTAGTTTTAGGCGTTCATCCTAAAACCGGATTGGCTAGATTGTTTATCGAAGATGCGCTATAGCACTACGCATTAAAGTTAGGACATGGCGAGAAGATAAAACCTTGTCATAATCAACTGTTGCCTGTTGCCTGTTGCCTGTTCCCTAGCGCGTAGCGCTATAAAAGAAATTATTCCTTTAGTTTCTTGTCCTATTTTATTGGCTTATGATCGCGAATAAAGTTGATGTACTTTTGTTACAAAAAGTTGCCTGAAAGATGAGTAAGTTTTCAGAACCTTAGTAGATTTACTGAGGCTTTTTTGCTTTGAACCTGCTAATAAAAGTTTAGGCTAATTTAGCCTCTTAAACCTATATCTATCAAACCTTTAACTGTTTTCGAGGTTAAACCTATAGTAGAAAAAGCTTTCAGCCTTTTTTTTCCAAGTTGTTTTTCTAAATCCCGCTAAATAGTCTAAATTTTGCTTTTTTGGTAAAAATATTAAAAATTGTAATTAACGCTGCTACTTAATCAAGCAATCATTTAAACTTGAGGTATAAATACTTATTTAAGTATGAACGAAATTCAATAACTGCATAGCTAAAACTGATAGGTCTAAGACACAGAAGAGTTAGCTAAGTAGTTATATTCTCCTGAGTAGCGTGATTTAAAGTCATGAAAGTTTCATTGAATAAGCTAAAAATTAAAAGCCACAGTTAATCTTAAAACGGCAAATAGCTAAAAGCTCAAAACAATTAAATCAAAAAACTTATCCTAAATCCCTAACCCACTAAATTGCCGATATTTTCTAACAGTCGGGAACTCGTTCCCGACCCCAGTGTGATCTAAATTTTCTAAAGCATCACAGATAATTTTTAAGCAATACACAAAACAGATAAATAGTAACAAACAGTCAAAAAGAGGAAATAATGCTACAGTTAGGTATTGATTTCGGAACTTGTTATTCTAGTGCGGCTGTAATGGTTGATAGGACTCTTAAATCTGTAAAAGAACCTTCACAACACAGCTATTCTTTTCCCTCAAGTATATTTGTAGAAAAACAAGGAGAAATTTTAGTAGGTCAGGCAGCAGAGCGGAAACGTAATTCGGAGCCTGAGTGCTATAAATCCAAATTTAAAAGGGATTTAGGCAGCAATTGCCCTTATTTTTTAGGAAATCATAGATTTTTGCCTGAAGAATTAGTAACCGCAGTGATTCGTAAGCTAAAAAGCGAAGCGGATAAAATGATGGAAGGACAGGGAAAAAGCCGCTTTACTGATGCAATTATAACGGTTCCTGCCACTTACAAAAGTAATAAACGTCAGTTGATGGAACAAGTAGGAAAATTGGCCGGATTTAACCAGGTACAGCTTCTTGAGGAACCGGTGGCGGCAGCGATTCATTTTACACAACAGTATCAACTACAAGAAGGAGAAATTTTTTTGGTATATGACTTAGGAGCCGGAACATTTGATGCTACCTTACTACAAAAAAAAGCTGGCACTTATCAAGTTCTGGCGGCTCCCGTAGGATTATCGGATTGTGGAGGAATAGACTTTGACAGAAAAATTTATAAAGATATATTAGCTAAATGTAGTGATCAATTAAAAGAGCGCTTAGACTCTCATAATAGAACTAAAGAAGCTTTATTGGCACGTGCTATTGTTGGAGATTATTGTCGAGATTTAAAACACCTTTTAAGCGAAACAAAAGAGGGAGAAATCATCATGCCCCTCACCTTGGAGTCCTATAGTTTGACTCGTTCAGATTTTAATAGAATGATTGCGCCACTCGTAGAAGAAACAATAGAATCTTGTGACCTATTGGTAAAAAAGGCTGGAATTAATTGGCAGCAAGTTAATAAAATTTTGTTAGTGGGAGGAAGTTGTCGTATTCCTTATATTAAGGAAGCAATTACCCAAAAATTAGGGCGACCTATATTGATGATAGATGAGCCAGAATTAGCTGTTAGTTTGGGAGCGGCTATTTATGGGGAAGAACAGCAAGAAAGGAGAAAATATTTTGTGGTTTCTGCCCAAGGTGGTTGGGCTAAATATTCTACTATCGGACAAGCGCTCGAAGAAGCTAAACCCGGTCAACGCATTAAAATTGAGCCTGGAATTTATCGAGAAGGTCTTGTATTGAATAAGTCAGTAGAGCTTGTTGGGGAGGGAAAACTAGAAGATATTGTAATTGAAAGTGCTGACTCCGATTGTATTTTGATGGCAACTGATAGCGCTGTAGTTCGGGGTTTGACTTTGCGCGGTCGTGCGGGAATAAACGAATATAAATATTTTGGCGTAGATGTGGCTGAAGGACATTTGATTTTAGAAAATTGTAATATTACTTCTGATTCTTTGGCCTGTGTTGGCATTCATAATTTAAGCGCTAACGCCACTCTTCGTAACTGCCGAATTCATCAGGGAAAATCCGCCGGAATTTTTATCTATGATCATGGGGAAGCCAAAGTATTAAATTGTAATATTTTTGGCAATAAGTTGTCAGGAATAGAAATTAGATCTGATGGTGGTTTAGAAGTTTCTAATTGTCGAGTATATGAAAACGGATCTAAAGGAATTTGCCTTCTTAACGAAGGAAAAAATAAAATAGAAAAGACGGTAATTTATTCTAATATAAAAGAAGGAATTTATATCTCAGGTAGTAAAGATGTTTATGTTGCTTCCTGTCAAATTTACGACGGAAAAGATGATGGTATTTGTCTTTTAAGCAACAGTGAAGCACAGATTGAAGGCTGTAAAATATTTAATAATGAGGGGATTAATATTAATGTTCTTACCCAGAGTAAGGTAAACGTTAATGATTGTCAAATTTATGACAGTAAATCCTTTGGTCTTGCTTTTGTGGAAAATAGTCAAGGATTTATTTATAATTGTAATATTTATGGTCATGAAAAATCAGGAGTAGTAAGTGCAGATAGCAGTTATACCGTCCTGGAAAAATGTCAAATACATAAGTGTCAAACCTATGGAATATATTTCTACGAGTCTGGTCAGGGTAAAGTCGAAGACTGTAACATTTATGAAAATAAAGAGTCAGAAATAGCCATTGAAGAAAACAGCAATCCTACTCTTTTAAACTGCAAAATTTATGATGGACAAAATTACGGAATTTATATCTTTGACAAGGGAAAAGGAACTATTAAAAATTGCAATATTTATGGTCATGCTAATTCAGGAGTATTAATTAGAGATAACAGTCAACCAGTTCTGCAAAACTGTCAAATACATAAGTGTCAAAACTATGGAATAGTTTTCTATAATTTAGGTCAGGGCAAAGTCGAAGACTGTAACATTTATGAAAATAAAGAGTCAGAAATAGCCATTAAAGAACACAGCAATCCGACTATTTTTAACTGCAAAATTCATGATAGCAAAAGTCATGGTATTTTTATTTGTGACAATGGCAAGGGAACTCTAAAAAATTGTAATATTTATGGTCATGCCCAGTCAGGAGTATTTATTAGAGATAATAGTGAACCCGTTCTGGAAAACTGTCAAATACATAACTGTCAAGAAGCTGGAATATATTTCTGCGAGTCAGGTCAGGGTCAAGTAGAAAACTGTGAAATTTATAAAAATAAAGAGTTGGAAATATTGATTGAAGAAAACAGCAATCCGACTATTTTAAACTGCAAAATTTATGATGGCAAATTTGGCATTGGTGTCTGGGATAAGGGAAAGGGAACTCTAAAAAATTGTAATATTTATGGTCATGCTATTGCAGGAGTATTAATTAGAGATAACAGTAAGCCAGTTCTGCAAAACTGTCAAATACATAAGTGTCAGGGACATGGAATATATTTCTGCGAATCTGGTCAGGGTAAAGTCGAATACTGTAACATTTATGAAAATAAAGAGTCAGAAATAGCCATTGAAGAAAACAGCAATCCGACTATTTTAAACTGCAAAATTTATGAGGGACAAAAGTTCGGAATTTATATCTTTGACAAGGGCAAGGGAACTATTAAAAATTGTAATATTTATGGTCATGCCCAGTCAGGAGTAATAATTAGAGATAACAGTGAACCAGTCCTGGAAAACTGTCAAATACATAAGTGTCAAATCTATGGAATATATTTCTGCGAATCTGGTCAGGGACAAGTCAAAAACTGTAACATTTATGAAAATAAGACAGGAGGAGTAAAACTTGAAAAAAGTAAGGCAACCATTTTAGACTGCAAAATTCATTCAAATAACCATCAGGCTGTAGAGATAAAAGCCAATAGTAAAGCAACAATTAGAGCCTGTGACCTGACCAAAAATAAAGGAGGATCATGGGACATAGATGACAGTTCTAAAGTTGAACGTAGTGATAATCAAGAAGAGGGTTATTGGAAAGCTTTTTGGAATAATTAGTGAACCTTTAAATTTATCTACAAGATAACTTTTATTAAGAGGAATAAACTATGACATTTAGGGACTTTTCCGACGATCTACCCGATCTCGATTCAAGTTTAGACGAGGGTTTTTACTCAGAACCAGAATCTACACTATTCGATCTTGACAACGATGGCACATTCGAAACCACCGCTCAAGGTTTTGATACCAATGGCGACGGAATAGCCGATCACTGGAGCTTACAAACCGACCTAGATGGCGATGGTATTGCCGACGAAACTAACATCATTGAAGGATTAGATAGCGACGGTGATGGAATCCCCGATACTTGGGAGATGTCAATAAATCTTGATAACGAAGAGATGGTTAATCAAAGCGCTTATTTTCAAGATACAGACGGGGATAGTTATCCCCATTTTCTAGAAACCAGTGATTTTAGTAATACCATTGGCGATCCTGCCGCAGACATGGAACACTGGCATCAACAAACCTATCAAGACACCTGTGCCATCGCCTCACAAGAATTCATCCTCGATGAACTAACCGGACAGGACTTTTCTGAAGACGAACTGCGTCAGGAAGCCATAGACAACGGATGGTATCTTCCTGGCGGCGGAACCCCCCTAGACAGTATGGGAAATTTGCTAGAAGCTCACGGTATAGACGTTGCCAAACAATACAATTGTACTTTTAAAGACTTAAATGACAAACTCGCTCAAGGAGAAAAAGTCATAGTAGCAGTAGATGCAGAAGAAATCTGGTATCCGGATCGGATTGATACAGACGACCTAATCGCCAACGCTTTGGGAATGCCAGGACAGGGAACTAACCACGCCATACAAGTTATAGGCATTGACAACAGTAACCCAGATCATCCGATGGTCATACTTAATGATCCAGGTTCTCCCAATGGACAAGGAATGGCAGTTCCTGCGGAGCAATTTATCAATGCTTGGGAAGATAGCGGTAATTACATGGTTTCTACCACAGGCCACACGGCTGTTGCAACAGTAGATGCTCATACTGCCGTAGGAGAGCAAATGGTGGGAAATTATGCAGATGCCAGTTATTACAAAGGAAAAGCAGACTCACAGCAAGAAATGGCTAAATGGTACGCAGAACATGGGGATTTTTTTGAAGCTTCTTGGAGACAAAAAGCGGCAGATGAATACCGCCAAAAAGCTGAAGAAGCCGCCAAGCATCCATGACCGATTTTACCTATAAAAATATCGACAAAGTTTCATTATGAATACTCAACTTATTAATAAGGCTTCTAGACATTCTGAGCCAATAACCTGCAAAACTGAACAAATTCTCAAAGATATTCGTAAAACACCAATTTTCTGCCAACTTATCCCCCAAGAAGCAGGAATTGGTTATCCGATACCCCTACGCAAAGAAGGTAAAGTTTACATTATTCTGCCTTTTTTTGGCATTGCACAAGCGCCAGAAAAAGAAACTAAAATCTTTCCTCCCTTTGCCACCATTACCTTAAATTGGTTTAATCAAGTGCCTGTGGAATATGTTAATTTGCGTTTTCGCAACCCGGCTCCGGAATTGAATTGGGAAGAAGAAGTCGGCACATTTCCTCATCCTGCCATACAACCGCTAACCATCGAACAATACAAAGAACATCGGCGAGAATTATTCGCTATGTATGATGAAATGTTTGACAATCTCGCTCAAGGGACTTCTTTTTCTCCTGACTGGTGTGAGCTATTTAGTCAACAATTACGGTTGTTAATTGAACCTTCTCTAGTGCCATATTACCGCGCTTTAGGTCAGAAATTTTTTGATAAATTTAACATTTAAGGAGTTTACAATGAATAACTATCAACAACGAAAACAGCAAATTTTGAAACTATTTGATCAAGCCAGTGCTGTAGCTAATCTTCACCGATATTCACAGACTCAGAAAAGCTTAGACGAAGCTAAACAGCATCTAAAAGAAGGCAAATTATTTGTAGTAGTATGTGGAGAATTTAAACAAGGAAAATCCAGCCTAATCAATGCTTTTTTAAACGAGAAAGATTTATTTCCCGTTGACACTGATATTACAACTAATCTTGTCTCAACCATTACTTATGGCAAAGAAGAAAAAATAAGTATTATTTTAGGTGAACAAGGAAACGAAACCGTCAAGCAAATTTCACGAAATGAAATTCCCGACTACGTTACCGAACAGCGAAATATCAGAAACGCTAAAAAAGCCAAAATGCTAGTCATTGAGTCTCCTAATCCTCAGCTTAAAGAAGGTTTAGTCTTAGTAGATACGCCAGGGGTAGGAAGTCTGAATACTGAACATACTGCTATTACTTACGCTTTCATTCCTAATGCGGATGCCATTCTTTTTGTAACAGATATTCTCAAGCCTTTAACTACAGAAGAACTTCAATTTCTCAAAGAAAGAATTTTTCCTCATTGCCAAAATATAATTTTTGTAGTAACGAAAATTGATGCGGTTAATAATTTTCAAGAAATCGTTGAAAATAATTTGGAAAAATTAACTAAAGTCTTGGATTGTTCCCGAGAACAAATTAGTATTATCCCTATTTCTAGCCGAGCAAAATTAGATTATCTCAAATTTAAAGAAAAAGAAGATTTAGAACTGAGTAACTTCTCTGAACTAGAAAATAAAATCTGGCAATTCATTAGTGAACAAAGGGGACAAGGCCTTCTCTTACGCGCTTTAAATGAATTAGAACAGTCAGTTAACGAAATGAAAGCGCCTATTGAAGTCGCAGTGGAAGCTCATCAAAATCGAACAAAAGAAGAATTAGATGAACTAGAACAACAAATGAAAGATACTCAAGAGCAACTTCAAGATTTACTTGATAGCAAGGCAGAATGGCGTAATATCCTTACAGATAGTCTTGAAGATATTAAACAAGAATTGCTAGTAAAATTTCAACAGAACTTTTCTCAAATACGTTCCCAAACCACTAAATATCTAGATGATCCTAGGCTAATGAAAAATCCCAAACAAATCGCTAGTTTAGTAGAAACAGATATTGATGTTTTAATGTCCGCTCTCAGTAAAGATTTAAATCAACAAGCTGCTGATTTATATGGTCAAATTGAAACACTATCAGGACTAAAATTAAGGAATTTTGAAGTAGAATTATTTGATCAACAAAAAGCACATCTTTCTCAGGAAACAGTAGAGGTTCAACAAAGCAGTTTACTAGACAAATCAATGAGCGCTACACGCGGCGCTTTATTTAATAGTACAGCCGGTTCGATTATTGGAGGTATTTTAGGAGGAGTTGTCGGTGGAATTGCTGGTTTATTTGTAGGAGGAGTTGGCGCATTTCCCGGCGCGGTAGCAGGGGCACAAATTGGCGCTGGTTTAGGGACGATTGGCGGTGCTGCCACAGGAGTTAAAGATGGTATATCCCAAGTTCAAGAAAAAGATCAAAATCGGCTTAAACGAGAAGTATCAAGAATAATCACTCCTTTTATTGAGGATAGTCAACGAATTTGTCACCAGACTTTGAACAAAGCCGTAAAAGGCTTAGAGCGCTCTATGCGCGACGAATTTACTAATCAGATTAAACGGCAAAAAGAAGGATGGGAAAGAACTTTACGCTCACTACAAGTATCCCGCAAACTCTCTCAAAGCAAAGCCATTCAACAAGCAAAAGAGTTACAAATTCCCTTGCAGCAACTCAAGCAACTTCAAACCACTATAGAACAACTTACTCAGGCCATTGTAGAGCAACCTATTTCTATTCCTTCAATACAAGCACCTTCTCAACCTAAAGTAAAAACTCCTGAAAAACCATCTAAAGAACCAGCAAAAGTCAGCACTTCCGCCAATTATGATTCAGGAGATTGGGCAGATGAATGAAATAACTTCCCTAGAAAATGAAGTTGAGCTATTATTAACCAGGGCGATTAATTCCACTGCTAATTATCCCGCCCTAGAAAATTTTCATCACCTCCTAAAACAGTGCCAAGACCGCTTAAAGCAACCGATGAGAATTGCAATTGTTGGGGTAATTAAAGCGGGTAAATCTACCTTAATGAATGCCTTATTAGGGGATAAAGTAGTTGCCACTGGTTCCGTTGAAGCAACTTTTAATATAAACTGGCTTCGCTATGGTAATCAACCTTCTTTAAAAGTTCACTTCAAAGACCAATATCAGCGCCCTCCAGAGACAAAATCTATTGAGGAATTAACAGCCCTCACCTTAAGAGCCAAGGAAAACTCTCAATATTTTTTAAGCATTAAATATATTGAGGTATTTTATCCCCAAGAAATGCTGAAAATTTTTAACATTATCGACACCCCGGGGCTGAAATCTTTTTATGAGGAAGACTCAAAAAATACTCAAGAATTCCTGCAATTGTGTGGAGATGAATTAACTCAAGTCACTCAAGAACAAGCCGCTCAGGCTGATGCGGTGTTATATCTATTCAGTCAGGCAATTGGTTTGCAAGATGCTCAAACAGTAGAAGCATTTCAAGGGCCTTTAGTCAATAACGCTACTCCGATCAACGCCATCGGTGCCCTGACTAAAGTTGATATGTACGCCAGTGATCCTAATATTACAGATCCGATGGCAGAGGGAGAGAAAAATTCTCAACGGTTGATGCAAAACACTCAGGTAAATCGGCTATTTTATACAATTTATCCGATTTGTGGACTATTGGCCGAAGGAGCGCAAACCCTAACCGCAAAACACTGGGATATTCTCCTCAAATTAAAGCAACAGCTTCCTGAGAAAAAATTTAGAAGCATCAGCCGCTATTATGGAAAATTCACAGGTGACTATAATTCTGAAGAAGTACCTATCTCTAAAAAAGATCGCGAAGAAATCATCAACCAACTAGGTTTATATGGAATCTCTTTAGCTTATGATTTAATTAGCTCAGGAGTGAATACTCTAGAACAACTTCAGGAAGAATTAATGAAAAAAACCGGCATTCCTGAATTGCGTCATCTAATTTTATCTCACTTCGGTCATCGCGCTTTTTTGATTAAATTGGGTACAGTTTTAGGACAAATTACTACAGCCTACTTTCAAGAAAGACAGCGCTTAAAAGGAACACAGCTACAAATTTTGGAGGAAATCGCCGGACAATTTGATACCTTACAAGCACAAGAACAGGCTTTTCAAGAATTAAATGTTCTTCGCAGTTATTACGAGAAAAAACTCGATTTTGATGAACAGGAGGAAAAACAACTTTTACAAATAACAGGAGAAAATGGCAACTCTTGTGGGGAAAGATTAGGAATGGAACAAGGAGAACAAGCAACCGTAACTGAAATGCTCCTTGTAGCTGAAGAAAGAATGCGCTATTGGACACAAAGAGCTAATGATTATATGGCAGGTGATCGCGCTACCCTTGCTGCGGCTAAAGTTCTCGCTCGTTCCTATGAACGCATTCTCTACCGAGTTCAAAAAGCCAAAGACAATCTATATATTTAGTCCCCTCAAATGTTACACCCAAAAAAAGGCGTAACATCTTAACCTATTTTTTGGAGATTTGATTATGATTCCCTTTTCTTTGTTCAAAGAAAAAAAACAAGCTGAAGAACTGGCTTTACAAGTAGAAGCGCTTGTCAGAAATTTAAGCGGGTTACCCCCGGCTCAATCTGACGACAAAAACATTATTGATGTTTTAGAATCTGTCGGGTTACTTTTAAAACGTTTTCAAGAAAATCCTGAACTTCTTAAGCAAAAAAAAACGCCTACGCCTGAACCTGAACCTGTTCAAACACCCCCCATAGAAGACCCACCTACTCAACAAGAATCACCACCTGTGATAGAAATTGTTCGGGAAGTTGAAGCCCAACCTTCCCAAACGGTTTACGCTTTAATTAGACTCAGAGATTGGGTTTTAGGCTCAAAAAGTGAAGATCAACAAGAAAAGTTAAATCCGAAAGTTTTAGAAATTATCTATAACGAATTGGCCCAAATTCTGGAAAATGAAGGAGTAATTTGTTTAGAAGAGGTAGGAAAATTTAATTACGAGCATCAACAAGCAGTCTCGACTGAAACAACAAATGACCCAGAAAAAAAAGATTTAATTTGCGATACCGTTAGACCCGGATATCTGTTTCAGGACAAGTTGATCCGTCCTCAAGAAGTAATTGTCTATACTTTTACCAATTCATAAACTCTAAACCAATAGTCAGCAGGCATAATTAAAAGAAAGGTGGGCAGCACAAAAAAATTAAAAATATTATCTAGAGGTAACGTAAGATACTACCCACCCGACAATCAAGACTATTGAACAAACCTTCATAAATAATCATGTTAGAAACCCTATTCACCCCCAACCCAGAAGCCGAAAAACCCACCCCGATACGTCCTCGCAAAGGCGTTATCATCGGTGCTGGACAAGTGGGGATGGCCTGCGCTTATTCAATGCTGATTCAAGACTGCTTTGATGAATTAATCTTACAAGATGTGGCCAAAGATCGCGTAGAAGGCGAAGTGATGGACTTAATGCACGGAATGCCTTTTCTAGCACCCACCGATATCAAAGCCGGCAGCGTAGCCGACGTAGGACAAGATGCTGATATAGTTATCATAACCGCCGGAGCCGCTCAAAAACCCGGCGAAACCCGCTTACACCTAGTGGAACGAAACGTCGCTATCTTTGAAAACATCCTCAAAGACGTGGTGAAATACTGCCCCAACGCTATATTACTGGTAGTCACTAATCCGGTTGATATTTTGACCTATATCACCTTAAAAATAACCGGTTTTCCCAGTTCTAGAGTGATCGGAAGCGGAACCGTACTAGATACAGCGCGTTTTCGTTCCTTACTCGGTCAAAAAATGGACATAGACGCAAGAAGCGTTCACGCTTATATCATTGGCGAACATGGAGATAGTGAAGTGCCGGTTTGGAGTACCGCCAATATAGCCGGTTTAAAACTCATTCCCGATAACTGGGAAAATTTATCTAAAAATGAACAGGAAGAACTCGAAGCCATCTATCATCAAGTCAAAAACGCGGCTTATGACATCATAAAACTCAAAGGATATACCTCATACGCCATCGGACTAGCCACCACCGACATCGTTAAAGCTATTTTACGCTCACAAGAAAGAATTTTAACCGTTAGTAGCCTGTTAACCAATAATTATGGAATAAAAGATGTCTGTTTGAGTATCCCCACCGTCGTCAATGACCGAGGAATCCTCAAAACCGTCAACATCTCCCTCAATGAAACCGAAAAACAAAAACTGCAAAACTCCGCTAAACTATTGCGAGAAGTATTTGACAGTCTAAACCTGTAAAAATGCTGAAGTCTGAACTTTTCTCTACCATTTGTGAATTAGATTTCATAAAGCACGACTTGAATGTCAGGATATAAATGCTATGGTTTATCAGGCACTCTGGCAACGTTACTTAGATTGGTTATATTATCACCCAGGCTTAGGTTTTTATGTGGATGTCAGTAGAGTCCGCTTCGATGACCCATTTTTAGAAACCATCAAACCTAAGTTTGAGAAAGCTTTTAAGGATACCGAGGAGTTGGAAAAGGGGGCGATCGCAAATCCTGATGAAGGTCGGATGGTAGGCCATTACTGGTTACGCGCCCCGGAACTCGCCCCTAATGATGACGTTAGAAAAGAGATTACCGAACCCTTAAAAGCTATTGAAGCTTTTGCCGCTAAAGTCCTCGATGGGACCATTAAACCCCCTACAGCCGATAAATTTACCGATGTGATCTCCATTGGAATTGGAGGATCTGCATTAGGTCCGCAATTTGTCTCGGAAGCCTTAGCGGGTGATTTTCCGCCAATGGCGATTCATTTTATTGATAACACTGATCCAGCCGGGATCGATAGTCTTTTAACCCGTCTCAAAGATCGCCTCAAGAGTACCCTGGTGATCGTGACTTCTAAATCCGGTGGCACTCCTGAAACCCGTAACGGGATGTTAGAAGTCAGACACGCCTATGAACAAAGCGGCTTAGATTTTCCTAAATATGCCGTTGCTGTCACCATGCCCGGCAGTAAAATGGACCAAGTGGCCCATGATTGGTTAGCGCGTTTTGCGATGCAAGACTGGGTAGGCGGACGTACTTCCGAATTATCTCCTGTTGGGTTGCTGCCGGCGGCGTTACAAGGGATTGATATTCAGGCCATGTTAGCCGGGGCCAAAGAAATGGACGTGGCCACCCGGGTCCAGGATATCAAAACCAATCCCTCGGCTTTACTCGCCCTCAGTTGGTATTATGTGGGCAATGGGAAAGGGGAAAAAGATATGGTGGTCCTTCCCTATAAAGACAGTTTGTCCCTGTTGAGTCGCTATCTACAGCAGCTAGTGATGGAATCTTTGGGGAAAGAAAAAGACCTCGATGGAAATATCGTTCATCAAGGAATTGCGGTTTACGGAAATAAGGGTTCTACTGACCAACACGCCTACGTTCAACAGTTACGCGACGGGGTGCCCAACTTCTTTGTCACCTTTATTGAGGTATTAGAAGACCGTCAAGGGCCCTCCATTGATTTAGAACCTGGGGTCACTTCTGGTGATTATTTATCCGGTTTTATTCAAGGCACTCGACAAGCTTTGTATGAGAATAATCGGGATTCGATTACCATTACTATACCCCAAGTTAATCCTCGCACCGTTGGGGCGTTAATTGCCCTTTATGAACGGGCGGTTACTTATTATGGGTTCTTGGTTAATATCAATGCTTATCACCAACCTGGGGTAGAAGCCGGTAAAAAAGCGGCGGCTTCTATTTTGGAGTTACAGCAAGGGGTGGTGAATGTGTTGAAGGATGCAGGGACAGGGTTAGATTTAACGACTCTCGCCGAAAAAGCCGGTCATCCCGAAAGCGTGGAAGCGGTTTATAAAATTGTTCGTCATCTGGCGGCTAATAACCGAGGAGTTGTCTTGACGGGGGATTTCGGTAAACCGGCAAGTTTAAAAGTGTCTCTTGGTTAAATTAAGATGAGGCTTACACCCTCAAAAGTGCAGCTACACGGGCGACTCAAGCTGCGCCATGCGATGGCGCAGTCGCGCCCTCATGAACAAAGCCCGCCTGCGCGGGCTAAATATTCAACTAATAATCTTGAAGCCATTTAATTGCCTGTACTTGATCTTTGAAAACTCTCAGCCGGTAACCGTTATTATGTGCCACTACCGGTAAAAAATCATAGGAATTATCTTCTAGAGAAGCTAAAATAGCAACAGTAAACCTTCTTTTCGGATTAATTCTTGTCAGTTCTTTATTAACAAAAAAATATTGAGAACTGAGTGAACCTTGATAAGAACTGCTTCGAACATCAATTAAAAATTTAGTCACTTTATACTGGTGAGCCAGCAGAACAATTTTTTCAGCCAATTTTACTGATTCTTGATAACCAAAAGATTTATCTATTCGTATCCCGATACAAGATTGATCATTGCCTAAACTCAATTGCTCACTCATGAAGCTGTCAAAACAAGAATAAAAAGTATTTTTAAACATTGTTTAAACTAATTATTAACTCCAATAATTAACTTAAACCTCAGTCAATAAAACAGGATTAAATCTTTATATTAAAACTTTACCAACTGAGGAATTTATATTGATTGTCCGATCTTTATTTACTTTTAAGAACGGCAATTAATGCAGGATATTCAGACTTTAAAAAAAATTTTTTGAACCTATTGATTAGGGATTGTAAACCCAAAAAACTAGCAAAGCCCACAAGGCCTGGCACTGAACTAGGTTCTGTCGGTTGAGGAATACTAATATTTTGAACCGGATGATTTACTTTTGCCGCATTTTCCTGGAAAATCGAGGAATAAATCCCTGAATTCCCTCCCCAAAACGCCACTCTACTAAAATTAATAAATGATTGATTGCATCTCGATGCCGCTAGATCATTATTTATCCCCAAAAATTCATTAGAGCCTAAACACAAATCTAACCTATCATTTTTGTCAAAGTCTGAAGGAATAACTGATGTTGTTTTCTCACTCAAGCTATTGCCGAAAATTTTGCCGCTACTGTCAGTAGAAATTGGTAAATTAGCCGCTAAAGTTCCATTTATAAGAACAATTTCAATTTGATTCGACTCATTAAAAGTTAAAGCATAAGCCGCCTGCTCTCCGATAGCCAGACTGGCGAAAATACTCAAAATTGTTAATTTAACAAAAATATTTTTCATGGCCTTCATTCCCTTTCTTGCAAGTCGCTAATCTGTTGTTTATTGATAAGGCTGGTCGATTTTTTGGGCTTGTTATTGCCGTGTTTCAGTCCATTGATGTTGAGCCTCGTACTCCTGCAAAGCGATTTCGTATTTGGACAAGCGAGAGGTGATCGCTCTCAATAATTCTTCTCGGGTAAAAGGCTTAGTCAGATAATCATCGGCTCCCAATTCCATGCCATATCTGATATCAGCTTTGTCAGCCATTGCCGTTAAAAAAATGAAAGGAATTGATGCCCTCATGGGGATTTGGCGTAATCCTTCCAGCACTTCGTAGCCATCGATTTCAGGCATCATCACGTCACAAATAATCAGATCAGGAAGATTATCTTCTGCCCATAACAAGGCTAGGATGCCATTATCGGTACTAAAGACCTGAAAACCTTCAGCTTCGAGCAACTCTACTAAGTTTTCTCTAACAGATAGTTCATCTTCAATCACAAGAATTTTTTTCATGGTTTTTTACCTATTGATTTAATAAGGGTGCAGTTGCAGTTGTGCTTGGGTGGAGAGAGACTAATTTATCTTTGTCAGATAACCGACAACCACTATAAGGAAGCTTGACGGTAAAGGTTGTACCCTCTCCCAGGCGGCTTTCTACTTCTATTTGCCCGCCGTGTAAATCCACAGCTTTTTTAACAATGCTCAATCCTAGTCCCGTCCCGGATATAGAACCGACATTACTCGCTCTAAAGAAAGAATTAAATAATTCTGGTTGTTCATTAGCCGGAATGCCGATCCCTTGGTCTTGAATGCGAAAAATGACCTTTTGAGATTCACATATTAAGTCAAACTGAACCAGACTGCTTTCAGGAGAATACTTAATGGCATTGGTGAGCAAATTAGTGAGGATATGTCGCAGAAGTTGTTGGTCTAGGCAACCGTTTGGGCATTGATTATGAGCGCAAAAGACAATGGTATGAGTGCTAGTGGTCAGTTGCACTTCCTCCACTAATTGGCGACAAAATTGTGCTAAAGAGATTGGTGTTGGCATAAACTCTATTTTGCCCGCTTCGGCTTTACCGAGTACCAGTACATCATTCAACAATCCGGTCATGTGTTTGACTGCCGTTTGAATGCGCTGAAGATGAGTCATTTTTTTCTTTTCATCCAATTTGTGAGCGTAATGTTCTATTAATTCGGCAGAAGATAAAATGATGGCTAATGGCGTGCGAAACTCATGGGAAGTCATGGTAACAAAGCGAGTTTTAAGTTCATTGAGTTGTTTTTCTTTTTCTAAAGCATGGCGAATATCTTGTTCTACTCGCTTGCGTTCGGTGATGTCACGCACAATCGCCATCACTTCATTTTCAGAGGTAATAGCAATGCGAACCTCGTAATCTTTTTCACCATGATGGCTGTTGAGTTGATACTCAAGAATTTGTAATTCTTCAGTTAAAAAAGCTTCTTTAATACAGTTCATCATCGATTGACCGATTTCAGAAGGCAAAACTTCCCCGAGATTTTTTTCTAAAAATTCCTCACTCAACAAAGGCACTTCAACACATTTGCCGGCTTTGAAGTTGACCACAGTCCCCTCTTTGGTGATACGAAACATCCAATCTGGAATCGCATTGAGAAGGGCCCGATTGGTTGCCATACTCTGTTTCAGGGCATTTTCGGCTCGCGCTCGCTCGGCAATTTCATCTTTTAAGGAAATATTGATCGACGCTAACTCGGCAGTCCGTTGTTGTACTCTGTGTTCTAGTTCTTCGTAAGACTGTTTGAGTAAGGCTTCTACCCGTTTGCGTTCGGTAATATCAGTCAGGTAAGTTCTAATTAGTTCTCCCACGATAATATAATGAATGGATTGTTCAAAAATTTGCTCGCCAACAGTTACTTCTCGGACAAAATGGGTTTGCTGCTCATTTTCTACCATCGAAACAATGCCAGCGAGAACCGGGTGTCGAAGTCCTTGTTGTCGAAGGTTAGGAAACTGGGACACAGCAGCCGGGTTGAGATAAGTAATGTTTCCTAATAAATCAATTTCGATAATCGGATTAGCAATTAGTTCCGGAAAAGAGGCTAATCTTTCTAATGAGGTTTCGCAAGAATAGCTTTTAGTGTCATCTGATGAAATCAGGGTGGTAAAAGGACTATTTAAATTGGATAAGAAACCGGAAACCTCTTCATCTTCACAAGAGTTTAAATACTCTATGTCTGCTCGATTGACAGTGGCATAATATCTGGCCCTAACATCCTTACTAAAGTAAATCTCATCTCCATGTTGAAGGTCATGAGAAAAGCAGGAACAACCATTAACGCTGATGCCATTTTTACTACGTTTTCCCTGTAAATCTCCATCGATAAGGCGGAAGCTATGATGAGTGGTTTCAGGCTGAGTTAGCCGCAATAAAATTGCGTGATAACGCGAAATTTCTGGAGAGTCGAGGACGATAGAATTAGTGGTAGCACGACCAATAGAACAGGTTGCCGACTCTAGCACTATAGTGCGTTTTCCACGTAGGTCTTCAATTATTAGGAGATGCTCAATGTTTTGATTTTGGTTCATAATTTATCTATTTTTTAGACTTTGAAGCAAAAATTTGTAAAATTTTCACAATTAATCTACACATGACACAGATTACTCTAGATACTCTCTTAAAGGAATTTATTCCCTTAAAAAAATATTCAAGTTCATCACTTAATGATGCTGTGCCGCTTCTTGGCTTTAAGCAACCAGAGTGACAAGGGTTTCGCTGATTTTAAGCTTTGTGTGCCGAATGGATACAACAAACGTGATGCTTAGTGTCCTTAATTTTAACTTTTTTTAAAAAATGCTTATTTTTTAGAGATAGCAAAATATTTCTCCTGATTGAACTTTTTTTTAGGAACTATTATTTGCTTACTTACTTACTTCAAAGACTAGCTTATTTAACTTCTTGAGTCTGATAAGGAGATAGACACTCATCAACAGAGAAAAATGAGGCAATGACTATGTTCGTCACTTCGCTATCTTTTGCGTGACAACCGTCATGAATTCAGGAAATTTAGCTTGTTTAATACAATGAGCTTGATTGCTCTCCTGAACCTTCACTCTTGATGAGTGAGTTGTCAACAATTTTTCTCATGCTCGTTTAAAATTTATCTTAATTATTATTATTGATTGTTTTGCCCAGAAAACCTACAGAAATTTCACGGAAAAATCTTGAAGCTTTTTTCAATATAGATGAGTTTATTGTTCGGTTTTAATACAAAATTTAACAACAATATACACTATATATAGGATGTTATAAAATATGAAGCTATTTTCAACTTGCTTTGATACAAGATATATTTTAGTCAAAGAAGTCCCCAAAAGAACGTAAATAAATATTATTTTATTAAGAAATGTAAATGAACTAAAATGATCAGTTTTAGAGCGGAAAAAGGTTAAGTTAAGGCGGAACGAGCCTATAGGATCAAATTTAAAAACTCAAATATCCGCCTAACCTATCTAAGTTTAGGAGTTTTTTAAATTAAGGCATCTGAAGCATTACCAACTCTTTTTCGGGTAAATAACTCTTAAACTGCCCCTGATCTGCCAACACGGCCACTAAATGCAAATGACAATCCGGTTCTAACCTTAAATCTGCCCAAGGAACTGCCACTTCTAAACATTCATTAAAGGCGGCTATGGCTTGAGTATTTCTCGGTTTCCAAAAACTTTTTTCATCTGCTTCTTGTAACCAAACCGACTCAGTCATTAAATTAATGCCTAAATGATGATGAAAATAATAATTTAAAGGCGCTTGATCCGGTAAATCTGCTAAATTAGCACGACTATTATGACGTTCTGCACCCGGATAATACCAAAGCAAATGCAACTCTAGCGGAATATCTTTACCCGGCACCACTCCCGGTTGAAAATCCAAACGCAGATAAAAATTTAAATGATCCCAACCATACAATAATCGTTGCACCACCTCTCGCCGGTGCATAGTACCACTCCCGCCGCCAAATTCTATCCGTCCGGCTTTATCCCAGTCTTGCTCATCTCCAAACCCATCAATAACGGGATGAATAAAGCTTTCAGGACGATGTTGACGCTTTCTGTGATGCTCTTCTAACGGTTGACGCAAAATCGGCGGAATCGGTTCATTTAGGGCGCTGTACAAGCCGGCCAGATGAGAGCGAAACAATTGATCAAACAATTCATCCTGATTAGAAGAATGTCCCTCACCAAACCACCAAAACCAATCTGAACCTTCTGCGGCATATAACGCCTCCCAAGCTTCGGGATTATTTTCCTCGGTTGCTTCGGGATGTTTCGCTAAAATCTCTCTAGCATCTGCTAATAAGTCCCAAGCGCGATTTTTAACCGGATCTCCGATCCAAGTGGTAAAACTCCCATCTACCCAAGAACCACTATGTAACCTTTCTGCGGGAAGGGTTTCTGTAGGAGGAAACTGATCTAAAAATTCTGAAACCGTCACTAATTGAATTTCTGGATGGTCGCTCAATTTTTGATAAAGCGCTTCTAAGAAAGGAATACCATCTCGCTCATAACTTTCCCAGCAATTTTCCCCATCTAAAGCAATGGTGACTAACCAAGGTTGCTCTAAACTCACGCCTTCTTGTTGTTGGTTGACCAAACAACGGTTAATGGCCTCTAAATGTCCCACTAAATCCGTTGCCGCCGCTTTTGAATCCATGCCACTATAGGTAAAACCGATTAAATCAGAAAGACGGTGGTCGCGAAAAACAATGGCTAAATCTCCTTGTGAGGTTTGGAGGCGGTAGGGACGATAGAGTGCTTTAGGGTCTTCGACATTGCCGGTTTCATCCCGATGAAAATAAGTGTTCAGGGTATGACCCAGTACCGCCTCATCCGAACAAATCCATTGAAAACCGGTTTTACTAATGTGGGGTAAAATAGCCGGACTAACCGACTGTTCAGAAGGCCATAACCCTCTCGGTTCTCGTCCAAAGCGATCGATATAAATATCCCACGCTTTGCGTAAATGTCGAGGAATATCCTCTTCCCACTGAAAACGCCGCTCAGGTAATCTCATATTAGGCACTGCCACTAAACCCTCATGGGTATCGGCTAGTAGGGGTAAAATGGGATGAGTATAAGGCGTGGTGGTCACTTCTAATTGTCCGCTTTCCTGCATCTTGCGGTGTTGGGGAAGAATGCGGCTAATGATTTGTTTTTGTTTGGTAAATAGACGCTGGCGATCACTTAAGGTAAAATCTTTGCCTTGTTTGAGCCAAGTTTCAATGTCCGGATCATCCCAAAACAGAGGATCGATCCAGGCTAAATTATGCCAAGTGAGTAAATCACTGTAATCTTGATGGGTCCAGTTTTCTAGACACCATAAGCGCCCTTCGTCTTGGCGTTGGCTATATAATTGAGCATAGCGAGGATGAGGATCAATGAGCCGATGGTGATTCGCATCAAAGAAATGTTCAATGATAAACTTTTTGTGTTTTTCTGTGAGTTGAGCTTCTGGCGTTAGGGTTAATGCAATGTAGGGATCTAACGCAGTACCGGCGGCATAGTCTTCGAGTTGTAAGATTAAAGAGGGAACTAGGTTAACCGTTTGATGAAGTTTTGGATAACGCTCCAAAATCAAAACTAAATCTAAGTAATCTTTAGTCCCATGAAGGCGCACCCAAGGGAGACGATATTGTCCTGAAGCATCGGTCACAGCTTCGGGGGATTTATAAAGGGGTTGGTGTTGATGCCAAATAAAAGCGACGTATAGAGGATAGGACATAGATAACTCAGTCAGCGTTCTTTGAGCAATTACTTTACAATTGTTAGCACAAAATCCCCTATTGAGTGAGTTAGTGACGATATATTTTTTTAGGGTCAATGGTGAGTCAGGCCTGTTTTAACTCTCGCCTTCCCCTATCACTGAGGGAGTTGTTGGGGAAAGTTGATGATAATTACCTTTCAAGACAGCAAACTGAGTTTTGAGAGTATGGACGTTAACTCGAAGCTCCTTTAAAGTTTTTTTTAACTTTCTTGATTGGGTAATGAGGGCATTACTATTAGAAATTATCGAAGGTTTTGTTTGATGAGTTAACTGGCCGTTAGATTCTAATATATCTAATGTGACCGGAAAGCCATAAAGAACACTAATTAGTTCCGCTAAACACTCAGCCGCAGGTTTTTCAGTGGCCAAAATTGCCTTGGCTAATTGTTTTACCTCAGCCAAGCTTGTATTCTGAAATCTAACTGCCTCAGCTAAGGCCTGATTGGTATACATTAATTCTTGGTAGAGTGCTTGTAACTCCTCATAGGCATCTCTGAGTTGTTGCTGGAGTTTTTCTAACTCCTGATTTTTTCTATCCTCGACACTACGCCAATAATCTATTTGTTCGCGTAATAACTCTAATTCATCAAAGATAGCCCATAAGTTTTGGTCATCAACAATTGTTGGTTTTTTTGGTTGGATAACTTGTTTTTTAATCCTGCTGTATCGGTTGGAAAAATTTTCACCGTTTAATTTATCCACTGATCAACTTCTAGTTTTTGAGTTATGTGGCAACAAAATAGAGAAAAAGTCTCTATCGTATTATATGATACTATATTTATTTGCCAGAGGCTGTTATCGAGAAAAACCCCTTCTATCAAAAAGGTGGGCAATGCCCACCCTAGATGACTTTAGGTATAACTTGATTACTTGTTCGGTTGAGGAGTGGTCCGTAAATAAGGCTTAACTTCGGTCACTCCTTTGGGGAATTTTTGCTTGGCTTCTTCGGTGGGAATAGAAGGAACAACCACACAATCATCTCCATCTTTCCAGTTAGCCGGCGTGGCTACTTGATAATTATCCGTCAATTGTAAAGAATCGATCACTCGAAGAATTTCATCAAAGTTACGCCCGGTACTCGCTGGATAAGTAATGGTTAGACGAAGTTTTTTGTTAGGGTCAATAATAAATACACTGCGGACAGTTAAATTATTGAGAGAATTCGGATGAATCATCCCATAGAGATCCGATACCTTACGGTCTGGGTCAGCAATAATAGGATAATTAACCGTTGTCTTCTGAGTTTCGTTAATGTCGTTGATCCAGCCTCGGTGAGACTCAGCATTATCCACACTTAAGGCGATCACTTTAACATTACGCTTATCAAACTCAGGTTTTAGACTTGCGACGGTGCCTAACTCAGTGGTGCAAACAGGAGTGTAGTCAGCCGGATGGGAAAACAGCACTACCCAGCTATCTCCTGCCCATTGGTGAAATGAAATACTGCCCTCGCTAGAGTCCTGAGTAAAGTCAGGTACAATATCGCCTAGTTGAAGAGCCATAATTCTGTATTTCCTGTAACAATTTAAAGAATTAATCTCTATTATGGGCACAAAACCCGTGCTTTCCTATAGAATTTTATGTCTTTGTAACAATTGGTAACATTTGTCGGCCCTTGATCCATGCTCCCCTCAACAAATTTTCTAAACTCCTGTATGATACGGAATACAGCAGATTAATCAAAGATCATCTGAGTCAGGAAATGCCCACAGGCAAGCTGAAAAAGTTTCCTTGGCGGCTTACCCTACTCAAATCGATCATTAAAATATTCTTTGGCATGATATAAATTTTTTTAAATACATCTGCTGTGACATTGTTCGGTTATCCCTAAATCTTAAGTGATGAGGGAGTTCTGTTAGGAGGAATCAAATTGATGAAAGTTATTGCTCGTATTCTCATTGTTTTTACCCTAATTCTCGGTTTAGTAGGGTTTTTTAACCCCATTCCAGCCCAAGCGGCTCTTAATGCGGTTGATGCTAAACTAACCACAGAATTTGGTCAAAAAATCGATTTAAATAATAGCCATATCCGTCAATTCCGGGATTTACGGGGTTTCTATCCCAATTTAGCCACCAAAATCATCAAAAATGCTCCTTATAACAAGGTAGAAGAGGTGCTAGATATTCCTGGCTTATCTGAAAGTCAAAAAAATCGCTTACAAGCTAATTTAAACAGATTTACCGTGACTCAACCTTCTAAAGAATTAAACGAAGGAGATGATCGCATTAACCCCGGTGTTTACTAAACACGCCTGAAAAACTTGACAAATTCCTGAAAACCTGCTCTAAATTCGGGGCGGGTTTTTAGGTTTTGTCGCTCAGATTCAAAGAGACACCAGAAGCGTTACAATAAATGAAATTTAAACAGATTTTAACTGAACTAATTAGCCTTGGCTGACCACCTTTACCCATCTTCAGACACCCCGAAAATTCCTAAGCAAAGCGACATTCTTGTAGTAGGGTCAGGTGCGGCTGGACTCTACGCCGCTTTGTGTTTACCTTCTCATTATCAAGTGTGTCTGATTACCAAAGATACCTTAAAAACGGGCGCAAGCGACTGGGCGCAAGGAGGAATTGCCGCCGCCGTAGATCCGGCCGACTCGCCTAAACTTCATTTTGAAGATACCTTAAGAGCCGGTGCCGGTTTATGCGACCCGAAAGCGGTTAAATTTTTAGTAGAACAAGCACCTGCCGCCATTAACAGGCTAGTAGAATTAGGGGTCAGCTTTGACCGCAAAGGGGAACAACTGGCCATGACTCTAGAAGCCGCCCACTCAAGACCTCGGGTTCTTCATGCGGCTGATACCACAGGTCGGGCCATTGTCAGCACGCTAACCGAAGAAGTCTTAAAACGTCCTAATATACAAATTCTTTCTCAGGCCGTCGCCTTGAGTTTATGGCTAAACCCCCAAAGCGGTCAATGTCAGGGCATTAGTTGTCTTTATCAAAATCAGATCCGTTGGCTCAAAGCCGGTGCCGTCATTTTAGCCACTGGAGGCGGCGGACAAGTTTATGCTCAAACCACTAACCCCACCGTCAGTACAGGGGATGGAGTCGCTTTAGCCTGGCGGTGCGGGGCAATGGTACGAGACTTAGAATTTGTTCAATTTCATCCCACTGCGCTGACTAAACCCGGTGCCCCCCATTTTCTCATCAGTGAAGCCGTTAGGGGAGAAGGCGCTTATCTGGTGGATAGTCTTGGGGAACGCTTTGCTTATGCTTATGACGAACGCGGAGAATTAGCCCCTAGAGATGTGGTGAGTCGAGCCATCTTTAATCATCTGCAAAAAACTAGCACAGATCCAGCCAAGGCTAACGTTTATCTGGATTTACGCCCCATAGAGCCAGAACGCATCCGGCGACGTTTTCCTAATATTATTCGTGTCTGTCAACAATGGGGAGTAGATGTTTTCACAGAACCCATTCCGGTTGTACCGGCTGCCCATTATTGGATGGGAGGAGTGTCCACAGATTTAAACGCACAAACCTCTATTCGCGGATTATACGCTATCGGTGAAACAGCAAGTACGGGAGTACATGGAGCTAATCGCTTGGCTAGTAACTCCCTATTAGAGTGTGTGGTGTTTTGCGCCCAACTTCCTTATCTAGAAATTGAGGCTATTTCCACAACCGAAGAGAGTTTACCTATATCGGTCATTCCAAAAACTGAAGCATGGTCCGAAGAAATCGACAAAATTAAACAACTCCGCGCAGATTTACCCGTCCTCATGTGGCAAAGTGCGGCTATTAGTCGCTCTCATGATGGCTTAGAATTAGCTTTAAAAAGAGTTATTGATTGGCGCGAAGAGGTGGCAGGCTTTAAGGTCTGTCAATATATCCTGAATTTAACAGCTAATCAAAATTTAATATTAGAGTCGCCGATCCAAGAGCAACAACTGAGAATAGCCGCAGAGGTGCTAAATTTGTTAGATATTGCCTATTTAATTCTCAAAAGTGCCCTCTTCCGCACAGAAAGCCGAGGAGGACACTATCGCAGTGATTATCCTCAGCCATCCCCCCATTGGCAAGTTCATACCTTAGTACAACATGATCGCTGGTGGACATCTTCCATCAACTCTTGAATAAGCTAAGAAGCTATTTCACTCCTCAATACAATAACTCGGTTTTCTGGCTAACCTAATCCCGGATTTGGAAAAATATCATTAGTTTTGCTTTAATCTATCTGTCGGTTAAAATCAAGGGAAACAGTTCTCAATTTTTAGGTGTCATCAGATGAAAAAACTGACATTATGGAAAAAGAGATTAATTAACTTTTAAGTAAAACTAAGCTAAGTGAAAACTAGCAGAAAAGCCAAGGGGGCATGACTAGACCGCTCAAGGAATATTGCTTGTAAAAACAGACTGGCTATAGCTTTTACCTATTTAACTCAATTATGATGCGTTATCCTTTTCCACTTTTAATGGCTATCTGTATTAGTTATCTGGGCCTTGCTCCTAATGAGATTCGCCTAGCTAAAGTTAAAACAACGGGTTCACAAATCTTAATAATCCAAATCCTAGAAGCTAATGCTCAACAACCCCCTTCTTCTACTCAAAAGGGATCAGCTTATGATCGCTATATGAAGGAGGGTTATCAGGCGATGCAAGAAAAAGATTATCAAAAAGCGAAAGCGTTCTTTGAAAAAGCCGTCTCAGCAAGACCCGGTGATTCTTATGCTAAGTCCGCCCTCAATAATGTCCAAAAAAACCTAGGTAAACCCACTCAAGAACACTCGGCTAACGCGGCTAAAAATCTTTCCCTTTTTTCGGGCAATTCCCTTTGGCTCATCATCGGTTTAAGCTTGCTATTTCTGGCTTTTTTGGGAGCATTAATTTCTTTCTTGACGCGGTTTAATAAAGGGTCTAAATCCCTAAAATTTTCCTCATCAAAACCGAAAAAAGATTCCTCAGAATTGGAAGCAGAATCGTCATTTTCTGGACATTTTTTCAACAAAAATAATGAGGAGCAAGCGGCGGATAATAGTTTTAAACCTAATGCTAACTCAGGGAGAGAATATTCTTTACCCGTTCAACCCACCACCCGAATTCCGAGTTTAGATCTCATTGAAGAGTTGATAAAATCTCTTGAAGATCCCGACTCAAAAAACCGACGCAAATCGATCTGGAAGCTTGCTCAAGTTTCAGATTCTCGGGCGATGAAGCCTTTGGTGGATTTAATGATTCAAACAGACTCTTATGAGCGGAGCTTAATTTTAGAAGCTCTATCACAAGTGTGTAGCCGCACCCTCAGACCCATGAATCAGGCATTGGCAATTTCCTTACAGGATAAAAATTCTCAAGTCCGTAAAAATGCCATCCGAGATTTAACGCGATTATATGATTTGATGTCTCAAATTAATGAACTTTTATGTTATGCTCTTGATGATGAAAATATCGAAGTTCAGGAAACCGCCAAATGGGCATTAAGCAAATTAAATCTGCGAATGCCAATTAAATTAAATTTAGGCACAGAGAATGTCGATGAAGAGAGTACATTTGAGGAAGATATAGACGATGAAGACATCAATGAAACCGACAATCGAAATCCTTGGAAAACCTAGATTTTGTCCGTTAAATATTTATTAAAGTTTCTCATGTTTAAATTATTATTTTTATCAACCCCAGTGGGTTTCCTCGGCTCGGGAATAGGAGGAGGCGTAGAATTAAGTTTATATAATGTCGCTAAAATTTTACTGTCTCGAGGCCACCAAATACAGGTAGTTGCCCCGGCCTCATCAGTATTACCTGAGATTCCTATCATTGAAATAGCTGGTAATTTACAGATTTCAGCCCAAAGCCAAGAACGAGATACTCCCATCTGTTTACCCCCGAATTCAGTATTAGAAAATATGTGGGACTATGCGCGGCAAGTGCAAACCGAGTATGATTTAATTGTCAATTTTGCCTATGATTGGCTTCCCTTTTATTTAACTCCTTTTTTTCATCGTCCTATCGCTCATTTTATTACGATGGCATCCCTCAGCACCGCGATGGATCAGATTATTCAAAAAATTTATGCTCAATTTCCCCAAACTTTGGGCTTTTATTCGAAAGTCCAAGCAGAAACCTTTGGTATAGGAGATAAGGGTCGTTACCTCAGTAGTGCCATCGATCTATCGTTATATGAATTTTGCAATACCCCAGAATCTCACTTAGCCTGGTGCGGACGCATTGCCCCAGAAAAGGCGTTAGAAGACGCAGTAGCCGCCTGTGATCAAACAGGAGTTCCCCTAAAAATTTTTGGCAAAATACAAGACCCGCAATATTGGCAAAAAATCTGTCAAGATTATCCCAATGCTCCCATAGAATATGTAGGGTTTTTATCTACAGACGAACTCCAACGCCATCTCCGTAAAAGCCGTGCTTTGATCATGACACCCCGTTGGGTAGAAGCTTTTGGCAATGTGGTTATTGAAGCTTTAGCTTGTGGTGTTCCTGTTATTGCCTACCGCCGAGGGGGTCCGGCAGAAATTATTGAGCAGGGAAAAACGGGGTTTTTAGTTGAACCCGATGATGTTATGGCATTGGTTAGCGCTATTGAACGACTCGATGAAATTGATCGTCTTAGTTGCCGCATCTCGGCAGAAACCCATTACTCTTTAGACGCATTGGGCGATCGCTTTGAAGCTTGGTTTAAGGATATTATCGCTATCGCTTAACGACGAGGATGTAATTCAATCACTTTTTCTTTGATCATTACATCATAGTCCCCAAAAAAGTTTTGTCCAAGCAGACCTTGGTCTTGTCCTTCCATTTGCGAAACAATACCCACGACGAGATTTTTCCGCGTTAAATTGCCAGCTTGTAGGGAAAATACACGACCTAGATGATACGCTACCGGACCTCCCGCCGTTTGAGCCACATCTTGAGTTTCTTTACGAACGCCGATCGCTTTGGCCATAGATTCTGTAATGGTGACTCCTGATGCACCGGTATCAAAAAGCATCTCAAAACGCTGTTTACCATTAAAAACCACCATAACCGTAGGAATTCCTGAAACGCGACGGATGATAGGGATTTGATAAACGCCTGAGACTCCCACAGACGGAGTTGATGAACCAGCACCACAAAGATGTCCTAAATCTATATGCTGCCCGCCTGTCCCTTCTAAATAACATCCTGATTGAGCTTGGGTTGAGGATGATGTCAACGGAGCAACCATTATTCCTGATGCCAGAATCAGGACACTAAAAAATTTTTTCATAAATTCCTGTTAATTGCTATAAAGACTTCAAAGCTCTATTAGTAAAGTGCCCTAATTAGTTGATTAATTTAACACCAATAGCTAAAAAAATTTTTAGATCGGCTGACTATGTTAACCTTGTTAACTTGATTTTTATCGGTGGTAGTTAATATCCAATCCTCACCCACACATATTTGATGCTTATTATAGGGGAAAACCGCCAACAGTCAAGGACAATAGGCATAATTCTTTTTCTGTTGATCGCCCTCTCCCTCTAAAAAAGTTTACTGCCTTTGTTCAACCGGGAGGCCATGTCATAGGACGATCCCCTAAAATATGTAAGTGCAGATGATAGACTGTCTGTCCACCATCATCGCCATTATTGATTACCACTCGATAACCGTTTTTAAGTCCTGCTTGAGCGGCTACTTTTTTGACACTTAGCAATAAATGCCCCAATAGCTGTTCATCTTCCTCGGTTGCTGCATCTAATTGAGTGATCGGTTTTTTGGGAATCACTAGAATATGAGTCGGCGCTTGTGGTTGAATATCTTTAAACGCTAAGACCAAATCGTCTTCGTAAACAATGCTTGCAGGTATTTCTCGGCGGATGATTTTCCCAAAAATCGTATCACTCATAGTTAGTTGAAATAGCTGTGAATTTTTTCTCCTCTTATGATATAATATTTGGTCTATTAAAATAATCTTCCAGAAAAATCTTCCCTCCTACCTTGCCGCTAGGGCTGTCAATAGAATTTGAATTTTAATGAGTTTTACTTAAGAAAAAACCGACATGGATCTCGGGGAAATTCCCCTTAAAAAAAGTTTTTCCATGCTTTCATGGAGGTCATTAATTTTTTTTATCAAAGACATTTATTATTAATAGCTAATTCAGTTGATTATTGTCAGTAATTTCCGAACAGTCTTTAGGGAAAACTAGGAACTAAATCAATCCGTCCTGCGTCTAACTCTTCCATGAGTAACTCTAGGGCCTCATAATCTACATCGGAAATATAACCATTACGGGTTAATTCTTCATTGATACCCTTTTCGATCTCAGGAGTTAACTGCTTGATATAAATAGCTTTTTCCACCAATTGACGAATAATAGAAATTGTGTTTACCAATTTTATCCTCCCAAAAACACTTGACAAATGAAATTTTTTAGTTAAATTAGTGATTAGTAGTAGGATTGATTTTTTTAGACAAAATCGTAAATAAATTTTTTATGTTATCATCTACCCCAAGAGGAAAATGCACATAGGTTAGCCTAGCTCGAGTACAACTCTCACTATTTGTATAGGGCTATACTTGAGCTAAACCGAAGGCTAAACTGTTATTTACGGATTATATAAGCTAAATACTCGGCAAAAACCTTAAAAAAAGCTTAAAATGCCCGAAAGCGCAGAGATTCAAAGGATAAAAAAATCTAGGCTCACGCTGATAGGGGATGATCAACACTAATTGTCCGACTGGAGCGTCAACTATGTTTAGTAAAGAGGGTTAAATAATGAGGAGTACAGTCAAATCATCTAAAATCATTACCATCGAACCGGCTGGATATATAACAGCCGCTAATATCTCCGAGTTTCAAGAAGAACTCACCTTGAGTCTCACATCGGGTGACCACTCCGTCTTTTTGATCGATATGACTAAAGTAGAGTTTCTCGATAGTGCAGGACTCATGGCTTTAGCATCGGCGTTTCGTCTGGCGGAAAAACTGGGCAAACGCTTTAGTTTATGTTCAATTCCTCCCTCAGTTAAAATTATTTTTGAACTGACTCAGTTAGATAGAGTTTTAGATATCTATGAGAGCCGCGAAGCTTTTGAGGCTTCGGTCCATCTCACCCCCGAAATGGCGGCCTAGTGCATTCAAGATGCTGTTCACTCTTAAACCGGTTCGCTATAGTAGAGTGTAGCTCGCGTTAGTCTGAACACCGGAGAAGCTCAACTGTGGCGGTAGCAATCGAGAAGATCTTAACATCGGAAATTCATAAACCGGCTCGCTATTTAGGTAACGAGTTAGGAGCAAAACATAAACCTTGGGAAAATGCTAAAGTCAGATGGGTACTTACTTACCCAGAAGTCTATGAAGTGGGTGCTTCCAATTTAGGACATATTATTCTCTATAACATTCTCAATAGTCAACCGCGCCAACTGTGCGATCGTACTTATTTACCTGCTTCAGACTTAGCCGCTAAATTACGCGCCACCAATACAGCCCTATTTGCCTTAGAGTCTCGCCGCTCCCTGAGAGAGTTTGATCTTCTGGGATTTAGTCTCAGTTATGAACTAGGAGCAACCAATATATTAGAAATGCTAGACTTAGCGGGGATTCCCCTAACCTGGCAAGAACGTCAAAACGGAGATTATCCGCTCATTTTTGCCGGCGGGCAAACAGCCACCTCAAACCCTGAACCCTACGCAGATTTTTTTGACTTTATCGCTTTAGGAGACGGAGAAGAATTACTCCCTGAAATAGGCTTAGTCATCGAAGAAGCCAAACAAGCCGGCTTAAACAAAGAAGAATTATTATTAGATTTAGCCCAAGTCCCGGGGGTTTATGTGCCCAGATTTTATGATCTTGCTGAAGATGGGTCCGTTTATCCCAACCGAGAAGACGTACCCAAAAGAATTATCAGACGAGTCGCTACCCCCATACCGGCTTATTCGATAGGTTTAGTGCCCTACATTGAAACCGTACACGATCGTCTGACGATGGAAATTCGCCGAGGATGCACCCGGGGATGCCGCTTTTGTCAACCGGGAATGCTAACCCGGCCTGCGCGGGATGTAGAACCCGAACAGGTGGTAGCCGCTATCGAAAAAGGCATGAGAGCAACCGGCTATAATGAATTTTCCCTTCTTTCTCTCAGTTGTTCCGACTATCTCGCCCTTCCGGCGGTGGGAATAGAAATTAAAAACCGTCTCAAAAACGACAATATTACTCTGTCTCTTCCTAGTCAACGGGTGGATCGCTTTGATGAAAATATTGCCAATATCATTGGCGGCACTCGTCAGTCTGGGTTAACCTTTGCGCCCGAAGCCGGCACCCAGCGCATGCGAGATGTGGTCAATAAAGGCTTAACCAACGAGGAATTACTCAGAGGGATAACAACCGCCGTAGAACAGGGGTGGGATAAAGTTAAACTCTACTTTATGATCGGGTTGCCCGGAGAAACCGACCTAGATGTGATCGGTATTGCTGAAACAGTGCGCTGGTTGCGTCGAGAATGCCAAATTAGAGGACGAAAGCGACTCGACTTTACCCTGACTATCTCTAACTTTACCCCGAAACCTCA
This sequence comes from Gloeothece verrucosa PCC 7822, assembly GCF_000147335.1. Classification (NCBI taxonomy): domain Bacteria; kingdom Bacillati; phylum Cyanobacteriota; class Cyanophyceae; order Chroococcales; family Aphanothecaceae; genus Gloeothece; species Gloeothece verrucosa. The sequence continues at coordinate 4,842,960 of NC_014501.1, read as the reverse complement.
TACCCCCTTCCAATGGCACTCCGTCTCTACCGCCGAATTTTTGCGGAAACAAGACTTATTGCGACAAGAATTTCAGGGCATCAAAGGCGTTAAAGTCAATTACACCGATGTCCGCATTTCAGCAATGGAAGACTTTATCGGTAGAGGAGACAGGCGCTTAGGGGCTGTGGTGCGTCGTGCTTGGGAATTAGGAGCCGGTATGGACTCATGGTGGGAAAATTTAGGGAAAGCTTATCGGGCCTGGCAACAGGCCATCGATGAAGCCGGCTTAACCTGGAAGTATCGACAAGTAGAAAACGGTGAATGGAATCTTTTTGATCATTCACAAATTGATTATGATGCCCCCTTGCCTTGGGACCATATTGAGAGTGGCATTGATAAAAGCTGGCTCAAAACTGACTTACAAAAAGCAATTGATGCCGCCACCGTTCCTGACTGTTCTTTTGATGGCTGTTCTCATTGTGGGGTCTGTGGGCTAGATTTTGGCCATAATGTTGTGGTTCAACCGCCAAATATTCCCTCTTTTGCAGGGCATTTTCAGCCCAACCAAGACCGAGTTCAGCGCTTTCGGGTCTGGTTTGGTAAGCAAGGGGAAATGGCTTTTGTGAGTCATTTAGATTTAGTGCGGCTGTGGGATAGGGTAGTCAGAAGGGCGGCTATCCCCATTTCTTTTACTGGGGGTTTTCATCCGGGCCCGAGAATTTCTATGGCTAATGCGCTTCCCTTGGGCGCAACCAGTAGCGGCGAAATTGTGGATTTTGAACTGACTCAACGCATGAATTTAGAGGAGTTTCAAGCTAAATTAGCCGCTCAGTTGCCTGCGGATATCCCGATTTATCGAGTGGCTGAGTTGAGTCTCAAAGCCCCGGCGGCAACTCGGTTATTAGACCAAGCAGAGTATTTTATTACTGTGGGAACTCCGGAGTTAGTCAGTGATCAACAGTGGCAAAGTTGGGTTGATGCTGTGTTAAATTCCTCGGAAATTATCATGGCAAAAACCACGAAATCCGGTAAAGTTAATCAGGTGAATTTACGAGAGCGGCTCTATGAGTTATCGATTTATACTGAGGGTGAGTCTCCCGTTTTACGCTATCTAGGAAGTTCGAGAAATGATGGTTCTCTCCTGCAACCTGAACATCTTGTCTATATGTTAGAACAGGTTTCTGGGCAAGAGATTGAATTGCTGAATATTCATCGTCAGGAGTTGATTTTGGCTGATAAGTGTGTTGATGAAGTGGCGGCTACCCCCTGAACCGAGCAAAGTCTCTTAATATCCTACACCCCCTACCAATAGTCATTATTTTTGTCCAGAAAGATTATTTAAATATTGCACTTTGTCGATATTGAGGAATAGGTTTATTGGTGATGATTGAATAGAGAACATCTGGATCTAAATCTGCTCCATTTTCCCAATAAATTGTTCCCCATTCTGGATGAATTTTTACTTGTTTAAAAGTGTCTAAATTTTTTAAGGGTTCAAAAACTCCTGTAAATTCAATAATTTGGTTAAGTTCAACTATTCCTTCTTGTCCGTCTTCAAATTTCAGGTAGAGTTTATAGTTCTCTAAAGGAGTAACTTCAATGATATCTTTTAACATAATTTATTCTAAAGGTTCAATGGAGTTTAAAGGCTGATTATCTCTAGCTAATTGCCAGTTTTCTAACAATTCTGTTTGATGTAAAGCAGCCCATTCTATGACTAAGCCTAAAATTCGAGGAGTTAGTTTACCTTCTAAAACCGATAAATTTTCTAGGTCAATAAGAGCTTTTTGTTGGTTATAGCGAACATGAAAATGAGGTGGCGGATGGTCATTATAATACATAGTAATAATAATTCCTAAAAACCGACTAATTTCTGGCATGAAATTTTTGATATTTCTTAAAATAATTTAGGAAGGGTGCTGGGATGGTTGTGTTTTGAGTGTAGTGGGTTTCTTTGTTCGCGTCAAGACTTGTAACCTGTAATATATCACTAAGTAGTCGGACATAAATAAAGTCCACTGTGTCAAGAATTGTAAAACGCCTACAACCCTTCTCCATTGCCCATTCCCCATTGCCCATTCCCCAAACTCGCAGTTAACTTTAATTTTGTCCAGGTACTTATCACAGACCTTGCCCTTCAGGGTGTGGGTAAAATTAATAAAACAACTGTAGCCGCTTTTGTCATGCCCGACTTTGAACAATTCGTCAAAACCATTTATTCCAAAGACTTAGAAGAGAAAAAGACTTGGTATTCTTCAGTCGCCGTTGCTTATGATAAAACCCGACCTCGTTACCCTCAAGAACTCATTAAACCTGTCCTAGAATTAGCCCAACTGCCCCCCGATGCCACTATTCTAGAAATCGGATGTGGCCCAGGTACTGCGACAGTAAGCTTTGCCGAAAAAGGCTTTAAAATGGTCTGTCTCGAACCGAGTTTAGAAGCTTGTCAACTAGCACAAAAAAACTGTCAAGCTTATCCTAAAGTAGAGATTAAAAATAGTACCTTTGAAGAGTGGCAACCGGATACTGAGAAATTTGATGCTGTTCTTGCCGCTACTTCTTTTCACTGGGTAAAAGCTGAAATAGTTTGCTCTAAAGCGGCAGAAATTTTAAAAGATGATGGTTCTCTTATTTTGCTCTGGAATACTCCCCCTCAACCCTCTTATGAAGTGTTTCACCCGTTGCTAGAAATCTATCAACAAAAGGCTCCCTCTTTGGCAGGATACGCCGGCTATGAAGACTTAAAAATTCATCAAGAAAACCTGAGAAAGTTGGGTATAAAAGTCATTGAATCCGGTTTATTTAAGAATCTAGTCTATGAACAGATAGTCTGTGAAGTCACTTATACGGTTGATGATTATTTGGGACTTTTGAGTACCTTGTCGCCCTATATTATGTTAGAGTCGCAGGTGAGAGTTTCTTTGTTTGAAAGTTTGAGAGAACGACTTTTAAGTCTCTGCGGCAATAGCCTTCAATTGTCCCATATCTCCGCTTTTCAAATTACACAAAAAAGTTAAAATAATCAGTTAATGGGTGCGTTACTAACACACCCTACCAGTTAAAAGGGCCTTTGGCATTAGCAATCCAATCACAATCTTGCCCCACAAAATGAATGACCATAGATTTGCGGGTTAAAGCAGGATTGTTAATTTTTGCTCCTCCATGAATCAGCATCCCATGCCAGAGAAGTACATCTCCTTTCTGAGCAATAAATTCTTTTTTGGGAAATTGTTCTGCTCGGGATTTTACATATTCATTATATAAAGGCATTTTTTCCGGTTCACTATTCTTTAAATTTTGTTCTGGATAGTTGGGAAAAAAACTTTTAACTGTTGTATTTTTATGAGAACCCGGACAAACAATCAGAGGGCCTGAATCTTTAGAAATGTCTTCTAGCGCAATCCAAACGCCGACTAAATAATTTACGGGATTAATATAAAATACGGCCATGTCTTCATGAAGCGGCTGTTCAGTTCCATGTAAAAAATTTATCGAATATTTAGGAATAGAAGGTTTGCCCAAAATGCCACTCACTAATTCTTGCAGTTGCGGGTTTTCAAAAATGGCTTTGGCTAGGTTTGAGCGTTCATGAAAAGCGTGAACTCTCCAAATATAATTAACTAATTTTTTTCGAGTTTCTCGGTCTAAATTGAGAACATCTTTATGAGCTAGACTTGCCGCCAAACCTTCCATCTGTATTCCTTCAATTTGGAATCCTTCCAGAGGAACATCTAGAAAAAATAGATTTGCTAATTCATCGACTAACTGATCAATTAATATTTCAGGAATAACATTTTTGACGACAATATAGCCCTGATCTATCCAATTAGATAAAAGTTTATAAGTCTGTTTATTAAACTTTTTTTGTTTAAATTTTTGCTCTAATTGTGCTTGAGCGTTAGGCTGATCTAACCAAGGAATATCTGGATTAGTTTTTAAATTAAAGGGAGAAAAAGGAAGTAATTTATTGATTAAATTAAAAGCCATATTTTAACCGTGAGCCGAAAATATTTGGGTTGGTGAGTGATAAGAAGATGTCCACTCCTCAACGCTCCTATTTTATAGCTTTAGGGACAACTACAGGGGAATTGCTGCGACAGTTTGCATCATTTGCCTTGTGAACCCCAGCAATGACACAATTTAAAATGAATCTTATCGTCTTAAAACCGCCTTGAGTCTATCTCTATTTACTGAGTTTCAACCCCTAGCAGCGATCGCCACCACGCCAAGCGCCGCCGAAACCTTATATCCTCTGTGCCAAACCATCGGCGCAACTCTTCATCTCCCTGACTCGCTAACTCCCTTCAATAACAGCCAAACTTACACAATTTCGCTCAAAGAACATCTCGCTACCCTCTGGAAGACTCAGCGAACCCTGATCTTTTGTTTGGCTACTGGCGCAGTAGTACGTTTAATCGCCCCTTTACTAGAAGATAAATCCACCGATCCGGCCATTATAGTCATTGATCAAACCGGTAAATGGGTCATTAGTTTATGTAGTGGTCATACTGGAGGGGCAGATCGTCTGGCCGAGTTAATTGCTACTGAATTAGATGCTACCCCTATTATCACGGGTGCATCAGCCAATTTAGGATTGCCGGCTATCGATATTTTAGGGCTTCCTTTTGGCTGGCGTAAAGGGGAGGGAGATTGGACCCAAGTTAGCGCCGCCATCGCCCGTCAAGAAAAAGTACAGGTGATTCAAGAAGTGGGTTCAACCCTATGGCAAGATCATTTACCGGAGAATCATCCTTTCTATTTTGGGTTTCCAGAAGCCGATCAGGCAATTATCCCCGCCGCTAGAATTTGGATCAGTGCCACCAAACGGCAATTTGCCGAAAAATCGGATTTTCCGCGAGTTCAATGGCATCCACGAGTTTTATGGGTAGGAATAGGATGTATCCGAGGCACCTCTCGACAACTGATAGAAACGGCTATAGAACAAGTGTTTCAACGATATCATCTAGCAACCGCAGCGATCGCGGGTTTAGCGACGATTGATCTTAAAGCTGATGAAACAGGACTATTAGAATACTGTATTGAGAAACAATTACCTCTAAAAACATTTGCGGCTGAAGTGTTGGGGGGTATTGAGGTTCCCAACCCTTCAGAAATTGTCTCTCAAGAAGTCGGAACTAAAAGCGTTGCTGAAGCATCGGCTTTATCTGCTGTTTCCCCTCAAAAAGCCGCTTTAATTGTCCCTAAACAGATTATCAAATCTGAACAAGAAATGGGGGCAGTAACCATAGCCATTGCTCAATCTGACTTAGAATATACAGGAAAAATCGGACAATTATGGTTAGTGGGAATTGGTCCAGGAAAGTTAGATCAAATGACTCCGGCTGCCATGACGGCCATTAAACAAGCAGATGTCATTATTGGCTATTCTCTTTACCTTGAACTGATTAAACCCTTACAACGAAAGGGACAAATCGTCGAATCATTTCCCATTACTCAAGAACAAAAACGGGCACAAAGAGCCATAGAATTAGCCCAATGGGGATTAACTGTAGCGGTCATTTCTTCAGGGGATTGTGGCATTTATGGCATGGCCGGTTTAGTTTTAGAAGAATTACAACAAGCGGGATGGGATGGACATAATCCCAAGCTAGAAGTCTTTGCCGGTATAAGCGCTATACAAGCCGCCGCCTCAAGGGTAGGCGCTCCTCTGATGCACGATTTTTGTACGATTAGTTTAAGTGATTTGTTAACGCCTTGGCAAGTGATTGAAAAGCGATTAGAAGCGGCAGCAAAAGCCGATTTTGTCACGGGAATTTATAACCCACGCTCGCAAACTCGAACCGGACAAATTATTAAAGCACAAGAGATATTTTTAAAATTCCGTAATCCTAATACGCCTGTGGCCATTGTTCATTCAGCTTATCGGGAACAGGAACAAATTACCCTGACCACTCTCGAAAAGATGTTAGATTTTCCTATTGATATGTTGACCACAGTCATTATCGGCAATTGTAGCACTCGTCAGTATGCTAATTGGCTGATTACACCCCGAGGCTATATCAGTTAACAGGGAAGAGTATTGACTAATGACTATTGACTAATGATTAATGACTAATGACCAATGACTATTTTTTATTACCGATTAATAAATTAATGCCCCAAGAAACCAAGGAAAAAACAATTGAGCCTATTAAAGCATCCCAAAAACTGTTGATCTTAAATCCACTCAAATATCCAACCAAGGAAAAACAGATAGCATTGATTATAAATAAAAATAATCCTAACGTTAGAATGGTTATGGGAAAAGTTAAAATTTTTAAAATGGGTCTGACAACTGCATTGACCAATCCTAAAATAATCGCTCCTATTGCTGCCGTTGTCCAACTTTTAATTTCAATCCCAGGAACAATATTGGCTGTAATCATCAAAGATACAGCAGTAACAATCCAAGTTATTAAAAAACGTGGCATAGACGATTTTAGCTAAACCTAGACAAGTGCGTTTTCATTGTAGATCATTTTACTCAGCGATTTTTTCTGATACTGGAGCAGTGGGCATCCGAGCCGGCGTACTCCGATAACTCACGTTCACTCCTTCTTCAGATTGTTCTAGCACTAATAGCGGGGTAGGTCGAGCTTTTTGGTCCCACTGCATCAGAACCACATGACCATGAATAGCAGGCTGCCAATTTTCATGCTCAGAATTAGCCGATAGAAAAACTTCCACGCACTCAATAATTTCATTAACGGTGGTAGAAGAAGTTTGAGTCGGTAACTTGGTTAATTTAATCTGAATTCGGAACAAAACTCCTTTATTCCATTTTCCTTCTCCTGTTTCTACTTCATAAGTAACATCAAAATTTTCATCAATTTTACGGCTACCGGGAACTACACCAGCCATATTTTTATCTGTACTTGGACGTAAAGCTTCCCCGATCAACTGAGTAATTTTCATCTTAATTTGGTTGACGATAACATAATGGAAGACTTCTTCATCCATTCGCATTCTTAAATAATCAAGATTAAATGCCCGAGAATGAACTAAATCCGGATTAGACTCCATCTTTTTAATAGTCACTAAGGCTAATTTCAGTTTTTTCTTTAAATCCTTAGTTTTAAATTGCTCAAATTTTAAAGCTTTCTCCGCCTTAATAATTTTTAGCTTACCATAGACAACTACAGCAATTAAAACGAGCGCTAAGGCACTGGTGCTATACATCCAAGCCTTGGCTCCAGAGGGATTTACTGAGGATACTGAAATCGGGGATGATGTCGCTAATTCGGTAGAAGTTTGTGCTAAAACGGGATTGACGAACAACCATTGAGAGGACATATTTCACACTTTGACCAAAATTGTAGTGCTATACTCAGAGTTCCCAAAAAGGAGGCGAATTTAACATGGCATCACTAATAAAAGATTTAATAGTCCCTACTTGTGACTCCCAGAAAGTTATTCAGACGCTATCATGTCTATCTATCGTGGTTTTAGTCAGTCTGTTATGCTTGGGAACAAATTCAGCCGCCATCGCTGTTACTGTGCGGTTTCCTGATACGGAGTCAGCTATGATCATCGCCCAACAAGGAGACAGTAAAATTCCGCCTGTAGTGGTTAATAGTGTTCGTCAGGATTTAGCGCGGCGTACCAATATTGCCACTGACAAGTTAAAACTTAAATCCGCAACGCGACAAACTTGGCCCAATGGCTGTTTAGGACTAGCGGCTTCCGATGAAATTTGTACTCAAGCGTTGGTTGAGGGGTGGCGAGTGGTAATGTCTTATAAAAATCAAACTTGGGTTTATCGAACCGACAGCCAAGGAAGAGTCATCAGAATGGAAAAATAAGAGCCTAATTGCCATAAATTTTTATTAGTCTTAGCCGTTTATTGAGTAGCTTATCCTTACCAAATTTTATTCATATCTAAGACAAAACCTACCAGTAGAGGCTCTCCGGTGAGCGAAGTAGGATTATCTAAACATTCCTCGGTTTTATCGCTACGGTAAATATAAACCTGGCGATTTTTCCGGTCAATTAACCAGCCTAATTTTACTCCTAAAAAAATCCACTCTTGCATTTTTCGTTGTAAAGAAACAACCGAATCACTAGGAGAACGTAATTCTACAACAAAATCCGGACACAGAGGCGGGAACTTGATTTTTTCTTCGGGAGTTAAACTATTCCAACGGTCTAAAGTGAGCCAAGCGGCATCAGGATTCATGGGGTCCCTAGAGGCTCCTTTGATGCGAAATCCGCCACTAGAATCAAAAGCCATTCCAGTCCCATCTTTTTCTGTCCAATTATAAAGTTGGGCACTTAAACTTAAATTCCGATTACTGGTGTCTCCTCCGGCTGGGGTCATAATTAATAAATCTCCGGTTTTTGTATCTCGTTGAATAACTAAATGATCATTGATATCACACAACTCAAACAACTGATCATCATCAAGTTTAATAGAAGGAGGCAAAGTGATTACTAATGGATTTGACAGCATAAACAATTCCTCAGTTATTAGTTATTAGTCATTGGTCATTAATTATTAGTTATTAGTTATTAGTCATTAGTGGTTAGTCATCAGTCAAAGTCGTCTAGCTATCATTAATGAGGGATTAAAGCTCAGTAATTGAGAATAAAATTCAAGACTAAAGACTAATGACCAAGGACTAAAGACTAATGACTAAAAAAATTACATTCCCATGATTTCGTAACCAGCATCCACGTAGATAATTTGTCCAGTAATGCCACTCGATAAATCACTACACAAAAAAGCCGCCGTATTTCCCACTTCTGTCTGAGTGACAGTACGTCTTAAAGGGGCAGTTTTTTCTACATGATGAATCATATCTAAAATACCGCCCACCGCAGAAGAAGCCAGAGTCCGGATCGGTCCGGCAGAAATCCCATTGACGCGAATGTTATGAGGTCCTAACTCAGCCGCCAAATAACGAACACTCATATCTAAACCGGCCTTAGCAATGCCCATCAAATTATAATTAGGAATGACTTTCACTCCCCCTAAATAAGTGAGAGTGACAATACTGCCGCCTTCTGTCATCAAAGGTTTAGCGTATTTAGCCAAACGGGTTAGAGAATAGGTACTAATTTCTAAAGATTGCTGGAAAGCCTCCCGAGAAATAGCACTAAAATCTCCGGTTAAACCCTCCTTATCGGCAAAAGCCAAACAATGGATCAAAATGTCAAGCTTTCCCCATTGATCAGCGAGGGTTGCAAAAGTTGCCTCAATCTGTTCTTGATTCTGTACGTCACAAGGCACAAATATGCTAGGATTGAGGGGTTCTACTAACTCTCGCACCTTTTTTTCAAAACGTCCTTTATCATCTGGTAAAAAGGTTATACCAAGATTGGCTCCGGCTTTGTGTAACTGCTGGGCAATCCCCCAAGCGATGGAACGATTATTGGCAATGCCTGTAACAAGCGCGTTCTTTCCGTTTAAATCTAACATAGTGGTTCAAAGGGTAAAATTTCTTGGCCGTAAGTTGAGAGCGTCAAAAGGGATGGTTATAATCTTTGAATGTATGCCTTCATCGAGACTCACACCCCCCATAAAACCATTGTTAAACAAAAAGTCCCTAAAAATTTTGCCAGTTGGCTAGGAAGTGTGTTTAATATTTATTAATTTAAGACTCGATTAAGTCTCAAAGAACCTTTTATTTTCCTCTCTGTGTTAAGTGTGATGGATCTATCCCTGACTCAAGATAAACCTTTAGCTGCAGTCTTTCGTCGCATCGGTGGCGGTAACTATCCCCCTGTCGTAGAATCCTATGAGAGAGGAAAAACCATTTTCTTCCCGGGTGATCCGGCAGAGAGAGTTTACTTTCTGCTCAAGGGGGCTGTTAAACTCTCGCGAGTTTATGAAGCCGGAGAAGAAATCACAGTAGCCTTGTTGCGCGAAAATAGCGTATTTGGGGTACTATCTCTCATAACAGGAGAACGCTCAGACCGGTTTTATCATTCTGTGGCCTTTACCCCTGTAGAATTACTTTCAGCACCGATTGATCAGGTAGAGTTAGCCCTCAAAAATAATCCTGAATTATCGATGTTAATGTTACAGGGATTGTCGTCACGGATTTTACAAACCGAGATGATGATTGAAACCTTAGCTCACCGAGATATGGGTTCTCGGTTGGTGAGTTTCTTATTAATTCTGTGTCGAGATTTTGGTGTCCCTACACCAGATGGCATTCGAATTGATTTAAAGCTATCTCACCAGGCGATCGCAGAAGCCATTGGCTCTACCCGAGTCACTGTTACTCGTCTATTAGGAGATTTGCGACAAGAAGGCATGATTTCAATCCATAAGAAAAAAATTACTGTTCATAATCCCGTCGCTCTGAGTCAACAGTTTACTTAACTCTATCCAAGAGCAGTTACAATCATGACTAGCGCCTTTATCCTAATTACAGCAATCCTGATTTTAGGAGGGTTAATCGCTGCATTAGGAGATCGCATAGGAAGCAAGATCGGCAAAAAAAAGCTGAGATTATTTAATCTGCGTCCTCGTCAGACAGCAGTGCTTGTTACTATTGTAACAGGGATAGCCATTGCAGGTTCAACCTTGGCGTTGTTATTTAGTTTAAGTAAGTCTCTACGTCAAGGCGTTTTTGACCTGGATAAATTGCTCAATGAACGTCGAGATGCCATTAAAAAACTTGAAACCAATTTACAAACCGTTAAAGAAGAGAAAACCTCTATAGAAAAAGAATTAAATATCGCTCAAACTAAACAGACATCAATTCAAAAACGTCTTTCTCAGCTAAATAAAGATTTTAAAAAATCTCGAAGTCAATTTGATCAAGTATCGAGTCAATTAACAATTTTACGCTCGGATATTCAATCTCTATTAGAAGAACGTCAAGATCTGGTGGAGCAAAGGCAAAAGTTAACCCAAACCATTGAGAATATTCAAAAGCAAGTACAAGAAAAAGATCAACAATTAACTGAACGAGAAAATAGCCTAGCTCAACAAGATAAAAAACTTGCCCAACAAAATCAACAATTAACTCAACAAGATCAAATTATTGCCGAAAATCAGTCTCGGATTCAACAATTAGAAAAAGCGAAAAATAAATTACAAAACCAAATTAAGCAACGTGATAGTAAAATTTCTTTCTTAGATAAAGCCATCGCTCAAAAAGATGAAAATCTGAAAAGTCGAGAAGAAAAATTAGGAGAATTAGAAAATCAGTTGGCTTTTCTGAAACGAGAAGTAGAAGTCTTAGAACAATATTATCAAAATTATCAAGACTTACGGGAAAGAAAAATAGCAATTCTTAAAGGACAAGTTCTATCTTTAGGAGCATTTCGCTTAACTCGACCTGAGTCTGATACAATTATCAAAGTGATCGATCAACTTTTACAAGAGGCAAATAGAACCGCCATAATGGCCACTCGACCTGAAAGTAAAAATACAGATGAAAGACTGGTAAAAATTACTAAAGCTCAAGTGGAACAATTAATTCAAACCCTAAAAGATGGGGGAGAATATGTGGTCCGAATAATTTCAGCCGGCAATTATGTTTTAGGAGAACAAGAAATTAGAGTCTTTGCTGATGTGGTTCCCAATCAAAAAATTTTTGACGAAGAACAAGAAATAGCGGCTGTATCTATAGATTCAGGAAATTTGACCGAAGAAGAAATTCAAAAAAGATTAGATATTCTCTTATCAGCCGCTCAATTTAGAGCCAGGAGACAAGGCATTTTAGGGACCATTCAAATTGGAGATGGAAGTTTAACAAAATTGGTTCAGTTTATTCAACAAGTTAACAGCAGTGAACAACCTTTAGATGAAATTCAAGCAGTTGCATCTGAACCCACCTATACCGCCGGACCGCTAAAACTTCGCTTGGTTGCCGTCCGAGATGGTAAAGTGATTTTTAGCACTTAAGTCATTGGTTAATAGTAGGTAGCTCCGATGATTTTAGGATTTGATCCCGGTAGAGATAAATGTGGTGTGGCGATTATGGGAAATGACCGTCAGATTTATTATCATGAGGTAGTAGAATCAGATGGCGCGATCTCGGTCATAAACACCCTATTTCAACAGTATCCCATCGAATTATTAGTCATGGGAAACCAAACCACCTCTAAAACTTGGAAGGCTAAACTAGAAACAGAATTAGCCGAGTCTATTCCTATTGTGATGGTAGATGAGAGAAATAGCTCACTAGAAGCCCGTGATCGCTATTGGGAAATGTATCCCCCCAAAGGGTTACAGTGGTTTATCCCTCAAGGAATGCGGCTTCCTCCTCGTCCTATTGATGACCTGGTGGCTATCTTATTGATAGAACGCTATTTAAATAAAACACCCTAATAATAAAGAAAATTATATGAAAGGACTTTGGCTAGAAAACCAACAACTTCACCTGCGTACCGATATCCCAACTCCTTCTCCTCCATCTGGTGAGGTTTGTGTACGAGTTTTACGGGCAGGAATTTGTAATACTGATCTAGAATTACTCAGAGGTTATTATCCCTATAAAGGTGTTCTCGGCCATGAATTTGTCGGACTGGTAGAAAACGGACCCGAACATCTGATCAATAAACGGGTAGTAGGAGAAATTAACGCCAGTTGCGGTTATTGTCGTTTTTGCCGCACAGGACAACCGACTCACTGTGAAAATCGCACGGTTTTGGGTATTGTTAACCGTCATGGGGCTTTTGCGGATTATCTGACTCTACCAGTTACTAATCTTCATCCTATCCCGGATTCGATCACCACTGATGCGGCAACTTTTACAGAACCGGTGGCGGCGGCGTTGGAAATTCAAGAACAATTGTCTATTACTCCTAATGAACGGGTTTTAGTGGTAGGAGATGGCAAATTAGGGCAATTAGTCGCTCAAACCCTGGCTTTAACCGGTTGTGAACTATTGGTCATTGGTCGTCATCGGGAAAAATTGGCACTATTAGAAGCCAGAGGCATAAAAACCGGGTTGAGTGAGGCGGTGAGTGATAGGGCGTTTGATATCGCGGTGGAATGTACCGGCAACCCTGAAGGGTTTAGTCTGGCTCGTCGTGCCTTGCGTCCTCGTGGTACGCTAGTGCTGAAAAGTACCTATGCCGGCAATTTAACCCTAGATGCTTCTTCTTTAGTGGTGGATGAAATTACGGTTATGGGTTCTCGTTGTGGTCCTTTTCCTAAAGCTATTGAATTACTCGCAGCCGGAAAAATTGATGTAGAGGGGTTAATAGATGGGCGTTATCCCCTTAGTGAAGGAAAGGAAGCTTTTGAAGCGGCGCAACGTAAAGGCGTGTTAAAAATTTTATTGGAGATGAGTTAAATTATATATTGTAAAGCTTGAGATATTAACAAAATATGAGTATCTAGAAGTAACTTCATTTAGGTTCAAATAAATCTAAAATATCATCAGATAATGATGCGTTAAAGTCACACAATAAAAATAGGATGCCTTAAGAAAACATCCTACAGTTAATAATTCTTTTAGCCTGCTATGCTAAGGCTTTGTTCGGTTGGCCCCCGCCCTTATTGGGTAAGGGATTATTTCAAGCGTTCAATCAAATGATCTCCCACTCGCAGCGCATTAGCAATAATCGTCAAAGCCGGAGTCACACCAGCACTAGACGGGAAGAAACTCCCATCAACAATATAAAGATTATCCACATCATGAGCGCGACAATTGATGTCTAAAACCGATGTGGTGGGATCTTCCCCAAAGCGGCAAGTGCCACACTGATAAGCCACCACTTGAATCGGAGTTTCACTGCGCGGGTAAACCCCCCAAGGAAACAGAGAATTATCCGAACTGCGATCAATAGCTTTGAGAACATCCATCCAACGATGAATCAGGCGATCATGAGCTTCTGTATTATTCGGAGTATAATCCAAACGGAGCTTATCCCCCACTAGCTGCACGCGATTATTGGGATCAGGTAAATCTTCCGTCTGCAACCACCAACCAATAGAATGATTCGCCAATTGCCGCAACCCAAAACCCGGCATCAACTTCACCAACAGCGACAAAATCGGCATCGCCTCAGTGGGCAGCATATCTTGAACGATATTACCAGTATTTTGAATATGACCCATCGGGGAAGAAAAATCTTTATCTCCCCAGTAAAAATCATTCACACAAATGGTCTTTTGAAACACACTCTTATTCGGTGCAGAACTAAATTGCACCATCACCGTATTCAGGTGTTTCATAAAATTTCGTCCCACCTGATCCGAACGATTCGCTAATCCGATAGGATGCTTTTCACTGGCAGATCGTAGCAACAAAGCCGCCGAATTAACCGCGCCACAAGCTAACACCACAATATCGGCGAAAAATAAATAAGACTGCCCACAAATTTCCGCTTCTACGGCCTTAACTTCTCGTCCCGAAGAATTGGTATGTAAACAGACCACCTTAGCCTTAGTTTTTAGGCTCACATTCGCATATTTTAACGCCGGTAAAACGCCCACTTCTTCAGAATTCGTCTTAACATCAGCCCGATTAAGAACAGTCGTATCCCCTTCGATATTAGGACTTTCAAAGAAATTATGGCGATTATTTTGCTTAATCCCTAAAGGCAGATGAAACGGATGTAACCCTTGCTTAGAAATCGCCTCACAAATTTCTTGCATCCGAGGTTCATGAGTTACCGGCTGATGGGGATATTCTTGGGTGCGGGGTGGGTCGGTGGGGTCTTCACCGCCTTTTCCATGAACATTGTAAAGCTTTTCGGCTTCGGTGTAGTAGGGTTCAAAGTCTTGATATTTCAGGGGCCATTCTGGTGAAACTCCATCCTGATGTTGAACTTTTTCAAAATCCCGTTCCCGCATCCGCAGTAAAGCCGCGCCGTAAAACTTGGTACTTCCCCCTACCCAATAGTTAATGTGAGGACGAAATCGATCTCCTGAACTGTCGAACCATTCCTCATCGGCCGAGGGAAGGTCACTTTTAGCCACCATATCCATCGCATTCCAACGTTCATTCTCATGAGGCGATAAGTCACCCCGTTCTAGGATGAGAATTTTTTTGCCGGTTGGTGCGAGTTTTTGGGCTAATGTTCCGCCGCCTGCTCCGGTTCCGACGATAATTACATCGTAGTGTTGATCGTCAATTATCATAGTTGTTTCCTGTCAGTTATTAGTCATTCGTTATGAGTCAGGAGTCATCAGTCATCAGTCATGGGTTAACCGTTATTAATTCTTCGGGGTATTTTTAACGATTAACTTCTCTTTGTTGACTGGGGTCGGGAACTCGTTCCCGACTGTTGACTGTTAACTGTTAACGATTCTTTATTGCCATAAATAAAGAAGGATAAATAAAATAATCCAGATGACATCGACAAAATGCCAGAACAAAGAAGTCGCATTAATTCCGAAATGACCCCTGTCATAGTTGCCCGGAATAAAAGAACGCATCAACATAATTCCTTGTAACAGAATGCCGCTTGCTACGTGCAACCCGTGAAAACCGGTCAATAAATAAAACATTCCCCCGAAAACCCCCGAGGTAAAGCCGAACTCAAGATGGCTCCATTCAATGCCCTGACCTACTAAAAAGTAAGTCCCCATCGCCATTGTGGCCACTAAAAAGACACGAAATCCTAACAGATTTTTGCGTTCGAGAAACTTTTCGGCTACGTAGATCACGCCGCTACTGGAAACCAAAATTACTGTATTAATAGCAGGGTCTTTAATCTCCAGTCCAGAAACTCCAGGCGGTAACCAGTTAATCGCCGTTGTTTTATAAACAAAATAGCCTATAAAAAAACTCAAAAATATCACACTTTCCGAGAGCAAAAACACCACAAAGCCGAACATACTATTCGCTTCTTCATCGTGGTGATGTTCAAGAGTTATCGGTCGCTGTAAATGTTCAGTTGTAATGATAGAACTCATGATTTGATCCTTAGTTAAAGCCGATAAGTACCTGGACAAAAATAAACAACAAAAATGGATAAGGTGGGCAAAAGTTTAACGTTTTAAGCAACTTTGCCCACTGGATCGGATGACAGCTTATTGGGCTGGTGAAGCGACTTCTGTAGAGTGAGACTCAGCCGCCTGACCTGGAGTGGCGATCAAGGGTTCATTTCTCCCATATCCGTAGGGTTCACTGATCACTACTGGGATTTCTTCAAAGTTTTCATGAGGAGGAGGTGAGGGAACCAGCCATTCTAAGCCGATGGCCCGCCAAGGATTAGCTGGTGCTTTTGGACCTTGTATCCAAGAACTGACCATATTGAAAATAAACGGCAGGGTAGACATCCCTAATAAAAAGCTTCCCACACTGGCTACCACGTTCCAGTTGGTGAATTCTGGGTCATAGGAGGCCACGCGGCGCAACATTCCTTGTAATCCTAGGGGGTGCATGGGGAAAAAGTTGAGGTTAGTGCCGATGAAGGTTAACCAAAAATGTAATTTTCCTAAGCCTTCATAGTACATCCGCCCTGTCATTTTCGGGAACCAATGGTAGAGAGCGGCATATATTCCCATCGTCACTGTACCGAAAAGAACGTAATGGAAGTGACCGACGACAAAATAAGTATTATTAACATGAATATCCACAGGCACGGCGGAGAGCATGATCCCCGTAATGCCAGAAAAGACAAACATGATCAAAGCCCCCAGAGCAAACAACATGGGGGTATTGAGCCGCAGTTTACCGCCCCAAATGGTCGCTACCCAGGCAAATACTTTAATTCCGGTGGGGACAGACACACACATGGTAGTGAGCATGAAAACCAAGCGCATCCAAGCGGCTGTTCCACTAGCATACATATGGTGAACCCACACAAAAGCACTGACTGCGGTAATAATCAGGGATGAAACGGCTACTACCTTATAACCGAATAGGGGTTTACGAGCATAGACGGGAAACAGTTCCGAAAAAATGCCAAAAACCGGCAGAATAATCACATAAACCGCCGGGTGGGAATAGAACCAGAAAAAGTGTTGAAATAGAACGGCATCTCCTCCCTTGGCAGGGTCAAAAAAGCTGGTTCCTAGGGTCACATCGAATAGCAGCATCACCGCCCCGGCTGTGAGTGCCGGTAAGCCGAAGAGTTGGATAATTTGAGCGGCGAATACGGTCCAAACAAAAGCCGGCATCCGGAAAAAGGTCATCCCCGGTGCCCGCATTTTAACAATGGTGGTGACAAAATTGACCGCCCCCATGATGGAGGATACCCCAGAGATAGCAACCGCTAAAATCCAGACGGTTTGACCATTAAGCCAGAAACCTGACGGATTTTGCAAACTCACCGGCGGATAAGACCACCAGCCGGCTTGTGCCGAACCACTGGGCAAAAAGAAACTGGCCATGATCAGCGTACCCACCACCGGAACCATCCAGAAGGCAGCCGCATTCAGACGAGGAAAGGCCATATCTCTAGCCCCAATCATCAGGGGGACGAGATAATTAGCCAGACCGAGTAAAGAGGGGAATGTCCACAGAAATAACATAACTGTGGCGTGCATCGTGAACATCCCATTAAAAAAGGTTCGTTCTACCAAATCGGCTTCCGGGGTGATTAATTCTCCCCGAATGACCATCGCGAATATGCCACCGATGAGGAAGAAAAAGAAAGAGGTAACGAGGTACTGTATGCCAATGACTTTGTGGTCAGTGCTAAAGCTGAAGTATTGCTTCCACGCTGCACCCTTTTTGTGATGAGAATGTTGATTAACAACGGTTTCTATATGAATTTCTGTCATGTCCTTTTGATCCTATACAGCGAGTAATCACTCTTTAATTCAACTGGGTTGAACTTTGTCTAGTCGTGATAATTGACTACAGGAGGACTTGCCGGTGCGACGGAAGGCCAGCCAGCTTGAAACGGTTTGTTTTTGTTGGTTTCTTGTTCGTACTCGGTAGCCGCTTGATTGGTTGCCGGAGTTGGTGTGAGAGTTGCTGCGGAGTGAAGCCACTTTTGATAATCCTCAAGGGATTCCACTATTACATTGGCCTGCATGGTGGCAAAATAAGTGCCGCTAAATTGAGAATCTCTCAGCCGATATTTACCGGTCCGGATGGGGGTAAATTCAACGTCTAAAGGATGGGCGGGAATAATATCTTGTTTGATGCGAAAGGCAGGAATATAGAAGCCGTGCAATACATCATCCGATGTTAAAGCTAGACGAATCCGTTTTCCTTCGGGTAAATGTAATTCTGTGCTACTAACCTTGCTATTGGGATATTTAAAAACCCAAGCCCATTGTTTAGCCTCTACTTCGATTTTTTCCACCGCTTCAGGAGTATTGGCGGTTGTAGCAGCCATCGCCGACTCCATTTTTATCGGTAAATGGAGATGTCCTAACCCCATGTTGGTTTGAATTCCCATGTCTATGTAGATTTGGTAACTGTAACCAGCTATCCAAAATACGAGCAAAATGGGGATGGCTGTCCAGATGATTTCTAGGGTAACATTCCCTTCAACCGGGGGCCCGTCGCTGTAGTCGTATTTACCCGCCTGTTGGAAAAACACCGAATACATGACTGTTCCGGTCACCCCAAGAAAGATAAAAGTCCCTAAAGTGACTAAGAAACTAAATAAATTATCCACTAATAAGGATTCGGCGCTGGCTTGTGGGGGTAGCCAAGCGTAGGATAGTTGTCCTATCCAGATACTAATCGCCATTAAAATTACGGCGATCACACCTAACATCAACCACCTAGAGGGAGGAATCTCAAGTTTATGGTGATGGTGGGATGAATTATGTCCCCCCTTTGACTCCTGTGACATACTAATAACCTCGTATTGATGAGTTAACCGTTATTCGTTAACAAGGAGACGGTTCCTATCACGTCTCTAAAAATGAACATTTTCGCTCAATCGCAATAATCCATCGGCGCTATGGTGAGCATTTTCGCTCAATCGCAATAATCCACCGGCGGTATTGTGTACCATAAACTCGGCCGCCAGTTGGGCCCCTAGGGTTCCGTGAACATACATCAGAAACATAATCCCGAGTCCTGCTGCCAGATAGCCCCACTGCACTTGTTGTAGTTCATTTTTACGCCATAAGTAGCGCTGAAATCCTCTCCAGATGGCCATCCCCACCATGAAGGCTAACAGTAGCACGCCGCCAACCCCATGCCACAGCATCGTTTCCATTGCTTGCAATCCCCAAGCACTTTTAATATCGGTGAGGGGGTCTGCTAACATGATTTCATAAAATCCTGCCGCTACTGTGGCAAAGGTAATGATAGCCGCAGCGACCATGTTATACCAACCCACATCAAAAAAATTGGAACGGGCCACAGGAATCGCTAAAAACTTGAAGATGGGTTTTTTAAAGGGGAAAAGCACACCGACAATATCGAAGAGAACCCCCATGATAAATAGACCAAGAGTTAAATGAACTAAGTTAGGATGAATGGGAATAGCATAAGGCAGCCCATTAGGCCCTAATTGTCCGCTTAACTGGTCAATTAGTTCAGAATTCATTGTAAAATTCCCTCCTTGACAGCTTCAACAACTTTCACGGTATGTAATCCATAAACCCAAACCAGTTCATCGCCTAAATAAATCTGAAAGAACACCAAACTGGTTAAGAATAGTCCTACCCCTAAATAAGTAATAGGAATTTTATTAGGATTGCGTGAACGAAGGATGTAACGCCAAGCGGTAATGGCAGCAATAATCCCTGAAAGTGACCAGCCGATCAGTGTATGTAAATTGAGGACGGGTTGAACTACTTCATAAGGTTGTGCTAAACCGGCTTCTACTTGCCCAAAAATGATCGCGACGAAGATGGAAAGTGTGGCAAAACACATATTCCACCAACTTACTTCATAAAAGGAAGATTTGCGACTAAAATAGCCTATCAGATCGCAAATAAAAGCAAACAAAACCATTGCTATTACAAAGTGAACAACAATGGGATGTATTGTGTCTGGATAGGGTAAGTTGTGATCGTTTAAAGATGGAAAATACTCAAGCATAGTTTTTGTAAAGGTAGTAACAGAGTTGATTCTTATCTACTTCCTCTCTTCTTAATTTATTAAAATAGCAGGAGTCTTTTTGTTCTTTTTTATACGGAAATAATCTTTATTTTTTACTCCTTTTTTGACCTTTTGTCAAACTTATGATTATTTTTCTTGAGAAGTTATAAGCGGGTAAAATTATCGTCATTAGTCTTTAAATCCCTTGCCTGATAAGTAATTTCACTGTATTTCAGTGTATTTAATTTTGCGGGAATTTGTTGATGTGAAAAAAGCCTGTAAACCGATAATAATTCGTGGCTCTTTTTGGTAAAGACTTTTATCCTAGCCCAAAGCTACCTCCCACTGAGATTTCTTTATAATTTCTTATACTCTATTTAAATTGACATATTTACATATATCTTAATGTAAAATTAGTTACATTTTTGAGTTTTTATCCCTAAAACTTTAGATTGAGAAAATGTTCAAAACGAACAATTTTTTCGGATTCTTTTGCCTAGAGAGAAAAGAGTTAAGAAGCTTTAAGACAAGATAAGCTATTTAAACTTCTTGAAGTAAATACTAAAAAATTTAATAGTTCTATAATTATGTTTAAGATTGTTTTTTTGAGTTTATATTTATTAATACTTTTAGGGATTTTTATCATATAGTGTGCAAGTGTGAAGAATTGTAAAGTCCCTACAACCCTTTCCTATAGCCTATGGCCTTTTGCCCAGGAATAATCTACCTGTACCAGTACAGGATTAATCTTGTTCTCATCTTTGAGAGAAAATTTCTCAACAGAATTTCAGAATATCGGTTTATGCTTATATTTGTCAGCTATTGTTGAGATAGTAATAAAGATGAAACCAGAAGATTTGCTGCTGATTATTCATCCTGCAATCGCAGTTGTTTCTGTTTTTCCTCTTGTGGGTATTGTAACTTACTTTGCCTGGCAAACCCGTCAACGGCGTTTACAAACTTTACAAGGGGATAAAAGTAAAATCCCTGCTACTGTAGGGCGCAATCATCTAAAAATTGGCAAATGGTTATCCACTGTAGTGATCATTGTGACCTTATTAGGACTAGCTTATCCCATTGGCAAGAATATCATCTCTAATAAACTTTGGGTCGCTAATCCTTTTCAAGTGGTGTTTATTCTTCTGATGTATGGGTTAACCATCATCTCTGTTGTCTTTCTGCTTCGCGCACAGCAGAAGCACTGGCGGGCCATTTTTGCTATTCTGGCCGGGATGGCGATAGTAGTCTTAGGTTGTCAAGATGGGGTTTTTCGACGCACCAATGAGTGGTATTGGTCACATTATTATTATGGGATTACGGTTGCTCTATTGATGATTTTTTCTTTAGCGATTATAGACAATATTTATCAAGATCGCTCTAACCGTTGGCGTTATATCCATATCATCCTAAACTGTCTTGCTTTATTTCTATTCCTCGGGCAAGGATATACCGGGACTCGAGATATCCTCGAAATCGGGTTTTATTTACGCCGTCCTTAATCTGACACCTGATCTCTGTTTATCTCTAAAAGGGGTAAGAGCAATTCTTAAACTCTAGCCCCCTTCAGCATAATTTTATTTGATTCCTAACAATTCCACATCAAAAATTAAAGTCGCATTCGGAGGTATTACACCGCCTGCCCCCCTAGCACCATAACCTAATTGCGAAGGGATAATTAAGGTGCGACGACCTCCCACTTTCATACTGATGACCCCTTCATCCCAACCTTTAATTACCTGTCCTACCCCAATCTTAAAAGAAAAAGGTTGACCCCGATCGCGGGAACTGTCAAATTTTTTCCCATCTTCTAAGGTTCCTGTATAGTGAACGGTTACAGTTTGCCCTTTTTGGGGAGTCTCGCCGCTTCCTTCAGTGATGTCAACATATTTCAATCCTGAAGGCGTTGTTACTTCGTTTTGTGCCATTTGGTTTGTTTCCTGTTTAATATTGATTGATTGCACAACCGGTTGGTCATCGGCTACAGTTGCTACCACTGTAGATTGATTTGGGTTGATTTGAGATGCGATCGCTTGTTGTTTTCCACCACTCACAAGAGAGGTCACTATTAACAATAATCCAAAAAAAACAATTACCCCAAAACTAATTAAAATTTCTCGCATTGCTGGTTCCTGTGGATAAAAAATTGACTTTAGCGCCAAAGTTTGTTTTCTAAATCTCTTATTTGCCGCTCTAAGCGATCTATTCTTCCCCGCAACTCATCCATTTCTGATTGACGAGGCACTCCTAAGTCTTTTAGTATATTTCGCATTTGGCGCTCCATATTGCCTTCCCAGTTGGTTTGTTCAGATTTGAGCCGCTCCATCAAATCATCTACAAACCCTTTTGCCTGTTCGGAATTAATTTTACCTTCTTTTACCCACTGATCGCTCGCTTCTTTGATTTTTTCAGCAACTAGCGAAGTTGTTCCTACTCCTATTAACAGCAACTGTCTAATCCAGTCATTACTATCCATTTATTCTCATGTCCTCCCTGTAGGGCTTCTTTATAGTTCTAGTTTATCGCTCCCCGGCAGAAGCCCCCCTATCGCTGGCAGGGCTGTTTCAAAGTCGGTTGAAAATTAACAATAGTCGGGAGTAGGAGGAGAGGGTTAGTCATACTCTCTTTCAAAAATAAGCCTTAAGAATGATGCTTTAAAGCTTAAAAATTTGCTATTTATAGCCTTAATAACCGAGTTCAATCGCTAAATATCCATAAATATAATTATATAAAAAAATTTTTGCTCATTTTATGGCACAACAAGCCTGGAAAAATGAAATCTACGATCTCATTCGTGGCATATCGGGCGGTTTTCTCTTCGGAATTCCCCTGATGTATACGATGGAAGTATGGTGGATTGGTTCTTACACCAAACCCCCTCTCATGTTGGGAGTCATAGCCGTTACCTTTGTCATCATTTTTTTACTGAATCGGACCGATGGTTTTCGTCGGCGTAAACCTGACGATTCTCTGCAAGCGGCAATGGATAGCGTTGAAGCCTTAGCCATTGGCTTCGTTTGTGTTACCTGTATGCTCATTGTGCTACAAGAGGTGATTTGGGAAACGCCGCTAGATGAAGCATTAGGAAAGATCATCTTTGAGGCTGTACCTTTTGCTATTGGGGTTGCCTTAGCGCGAACCATGCTCAGTGATGGGGAAGAGGAAGAGGTTAATTCTTTTTCTCCTATGCCGGTGTCCTTGCCTTCTCTTCGACAACAAGAGCAAGAACGCTATCAAGCAACTTTAGCAGATATTGGAGCCACTTTGGTAGGAGCCTTGCTGGTAGCCTTTAACATCGCCCCCACTGATGAAATCTCGATGTTAGCGTCAGCCGTTTCGGCACAGTGGTTACTGGTGATGATCATCATTTCTTTGGTTATCTCTTATATGATCGTTTTTGTGGCTGGATTTACCACTCAACAAAAACGTTTACAACAACAAGGCATTTTTCAGCGTCCGATGGTTGAAACTATGGTCTGTTATTTACTTTCCTTAGTGGCCTCAGCCTTGATGTTGTGGTTTTTTCATCGGCTCAGTTTAAGTGATCCTTGGACTATTTGGCTACGATATAGTATTTTACTCGCTTTGCCAGGTACCATCGGGGGAGCGGCAGGACGTTTAGCAATATGAAAAGAAAAACTGTTCCTTATAAATTTAAATTAAGCAAATCTCGGCAACATCTATCTGCTGAATGGGTGACGTTCTTTATCGCTTGCTTGATCGTCTTAACGCTAGTTGGCTTAGTCATCTATATTTGGATAACACAAGAGGATAAACCTCCGGTTTTATCCATTACTTCAAGCACCGAAATACGAGTGGCACAAGGACAATATTATGTCCCGTTTGAGGTCACTAATACTGGAGGAGGTACAGCCGAGTCTGTACAGGTCATTGGTGAACTTTTGATTGATGGAAAAACACAAGAAGCAGGAGAACAACAAATAGATTTTCTTTCAGGCGGCGAAACCTCTAAAGGCGCTTTTATCTTTACTCACAATCCTCAACAAGGAAATTTAATGATACGAGTAGCAAGTTATAAGCTGCCTTAATCTAAAAAAAATTCTGAAAATTGCCCGACTTCAAAAAATCCTCAAAATCTTTTGATAACTTTTAACTAATGCTCATTAATTTACAGGATAGCAATAGCGGCGTTACTCGGCGTTAGAGTGACGCTTTTTCATTTTTCAGCCCCTATAATCTTCTAAGATTGAGAAAGTCACTCAACCGTTTCTTGCTGTCCGTCATATTTACGAAAAATTGTTAAGCTCAACCCTTGATTTATTCACCATCTCTTAACCTAGTCTTAAAATAAAAGTGACAGGCAGTTACCCTCGATTTTGAGGAAGCAATTTATGAGGGAAAGATGAAAAACTTTACTCAGGCCTCCCTAAATGGAAAAAGCACAAAGAATATCCTCTCCACTCTGCACACAAGCATCAAAGGAAGAAGACGATACAAAATAAAAGGGTTGCGACAATTTTTAGCTCTCAAATATCTTCTAGAGATGAAGCTATCTCACGAAAGAGGTATTAACTATGTGCGGGCTAACACCACAAGCGGTAATCTTTTATTATTATATCAAGCAGACCGTAATCCAGAAGAAATCAAGAGTTTGATCGAAGCCCTTGTCCAAGAATTTTACCAACATCCTCAACAATATAAACAACTAGAAAACCTAGGGAACGGGCATAGCGGTGAAGCCGTACCGGCTCAACTGTGGCATTTTGAAGATATAGACAGCATCCTCGCTCAATTAGATACCTCCAGCGAAACCGGACTGACCACTCAATTAGTACAAAACCATAGTCAACGATATGGGGCAAATGTACTCAGCGAAGCTAAACCCCGTTCAGGATTAAGTATTTTTATTGATTATTTTAAATCAGCCCCCGTCGCCCTATTAACTTTGGCAGCAGGTTTATCGATTATTACCGGAGGCATAATAGATGCAGGGGTCATCATGGGGGTAGTAACCATTAACGCTATCCTAGGCTATGTGACCGAAAGCCAATCAGAACGCATCATTAATTCTCTCAAGAACCTGGTAAACCCCTCTGCCTGGGTGATGCGAGAAGGTGAAATTACTCATGTTCACGCCGCCGAAATCGTGGTGGGAGATATTTTAATCCTTAAACCCGGCTGTTATATCCCCGCAGATGCAAGACTCATTGAAGCAGAAAATCTAACCCTTGATGAATCAGCCCTCACCGGAGAAAGCATTCCGGTGCAAAAATTTGCTCAAACCCTCATAGAGGCTCAAGTGCCCCTCGCTGAACGAGTTAACATGACTTACCGAGGGACTTTCGTGACAGGTGGACAAGGAAAAGCCGTCGTAGTAGCCACCGGCAAACAGACAGAAGTCGGCAAAATACAAGCTTTAGTGGGAGAAACCAACAACCCCCAAACCCCCCTAGAAAAGCAATTGGCTCAAGCCGGAGGACAACTCGTCGTCGCCTCTGGGGCAGTGTGCGGCTTAATCTTTACCCTCGGGTTAGCTAGAGGTTACGGTCTGATACAAATGCTCAAAAGCTCTATCTCTCTAGCTGTAGCGGCTGTACCCGAAGGACTGCCCACCATCGCCACCACCACTCTGGCCTTGGGTATCCGTAATATGCGTAAGAGAAAAGTCCTCATTCGTCGTCTGAATGCAGTAGAAGCTTTAGGTTCAATTCAAACCATTTGCCTCGATAAAACTGGGACTTTGACAGCAAATCAGATGTCAGTGGTAGAAATCTATACTGACAACAAAACGATCAAAATAGAAGGGGGCAAATTTTGGCAAGACCAACAACCCCTCAAACCCTCTAGCAGCGAAAAACTGCTCAAGCTGCTTCAGGTGGTGGTACTGTGCAATGATTCTGAAATCACTCGTAAGAAAAATCAGGAATACAGAATTAAAGGATCTTCGACGGAAAATGCCCTCGTTGAAGTAGCCATAGCCGCCGGAATGGATGTGCAAAAGCTTAGAGAAAACTATCCTCGCACTGAAACTAGCCATCGTTCCCAGTTTAATAATATTATGACCACCATTCACACCAGTGGTGAATCGCAAAAATGGATCGCCGTCAAAGGAAATCCCTCAGAAGTATTAAAACAATGCGGCTGGTATGAAAAAGAGGGTCAACGGTTGCCGCTTTCTGAGGCAGATCGTCGCGCCTTAGAACATCAAAATGAGCATCTTGCCGCTAAAGCCTTACGGGTGTTAGGGATAGCTTATGCTCAAGTTGATCACTCTGCCCACAGTAACGGGAATGGAAATGGTAACGGAAACGGTTATGGACATCATTTAGTCTGGTTAGGATTGATAGCCATGATCGATCCCATTAGAAACGGTGTTAAAACCTTAATTGGTCAATTCCATCATGCCGGCATTGAAACCGTGATGATCACCGGCGATCAACGCTCTACAGCCTACGCCATTGGC
This sequence comes from Gloeothece verrucosa PCC 7822, assembly GCF_000147335.1. Classification (NCBI taxonomy): domain Bacteria; kingdom Bacillati; phylum Cyanobacteriota; class Cyanophyceae; order Chroococcales; family Aphanothecaceae; genus Gloeothece; species Gloeothece verrucosa. The sequence goes on along the minus strand of NC_014501.1, from coordinate 4,816,686 downwards.
CAAGAATTAAAACTTTCAGCCCAAAAGAAACTAAATATTGTCGACTCCAGCGAATTAGACAGCGATGATCCCCATGCCATGAGAAAACTGTGCAATCATGTCAATATTTTTGCGCGCATTACTCCGGCTCATAAACTGCAAGTGGTGCAGGCCCTGCAACATACCGGCAAAGTGGTAGCCATGACGGGAGATGGAATCAACGACACACCCGCCTTAAAAGCCGCCGAAGTTGGGGTGGTAATGGGACACACCGGCACCGATGCCGCGCGAGAAGTAGCAGATGTGATCCTCGAGGATGACAATATAGAAACCATGATCGTTGCTATTAGTCAAGGACGTACTACTTATAACAATATTCGCAAATCCCTACATTTTCTCTTATCAACCAACTTAAGCGAGATTCTCGTAATGTTATTTGCCAGTATAGCGGGTTTGGGACATCCACTGAACGCTATGCAATTATTATGGCTTAATCTAGTGACCGATGTATTCCCCGGATTAGCGTTAGCTCAAGAGCCGCCTGAACCGGATGTTCTCGAAGTCCCTCCTCGCTCACCTGATGAACCGATTCTCAAAGGTTCTGATTTAGGACGAATTACTTTAGAATCGACTATGTTGTCCGTGAGTACCTTAAGCGCTTATAGTTATGGATTAGTACGCTATGGGGCAGGAGCAAGAGCCAGTACCATTGCTTTCATGAGTTTGGTCTGTGGACAATTATTTCATGCTCTGAGTTGCCGCACTGAAAAACGCTTGAGAAAAGCTCAGTTACCGCCGAATCCTTATCTTAATGCGGCTTTGGGGGGTTCTTTGGCTTTACAATTGTTGCCTCTGGCTTTCCCGGCTATGGGAAATCTTTTACAAGTGGTTCCTGTAGGCCTTCTCGATGGCGTAATTATTGGCGGTAGTGCCTTGCTTCCTTTGGCTATTAATGAAGAAACCAAGCCTGCGCTTAGGGAAGAAAATTTGTTAGAAGAAGAGGAAGTGATAGAAATTACACCACTCCACAGGGGGAATGGGGAATGGGGAATGGGTAATGGGTAATAGGTAATGGGACCCGGTGGAGTAAAGGATAAAATAGCCTTTGTCCTTTCCCCTTTGCCCTTTAACCTTTGCCCTTTAACCTTTCCCCGATTTGACAAGGTTTTAAATAAATTGGTGCAAGATCTCAGTTTAGGCTACCTTTTCTTCAGAAGCCGAAATTTTATAAAACTCCCGTCCTTCTTTTGAGGGTAAAGGTAACTCATGACTCTGATGAAAATCTTTTTGAACTTTTAAGGTCAGACGAGGAGAAATCTGGCGCACAATTTCCGTTAAAACCCGATCACCCGTTTTTTGAATCACAGACACAGGTAACTTATAAATAAACTTAGGAAATCTCACGGAAACTTTTAAATGAAGCTGCCATTTTACCCGGGTGATGACTTGTGGAACTTCACTCATGCCCTGTTTTTTAAAAATCTGTTCTATTCCCTTAGCCGCTTGATCCACAGAAATTTCATCGAGTCGCATCGACGCTTGATAATCTACCTCATAGCCCATATAAGGCTCATCAGGAATAGCCACACTATACATATCATAAGTGTTATCCACCGCAGGCGCTAAAATAACCGCCATTTTCGGCTCCACATCAAAACCAAAAGCCCCATACCGCCCTATCGCTAAAATATAACCATTCTCTCCAAAAGATTGAGTCTTCATCGGTTCAGCGCAGCGACAAAACCATCCTTCGTGAGCGGCTAAATAGTGAGCTACCGTTTGAGCATCGCTATACATCTCCATACAACCGGCAAAATGGGTTTGAAAATCCACAGGAGTTGCAGATGCTAGTTCCAATTGTTCTGTAGACTCGTCAATAACTGAATACATTGAGGATGATTCAGACAAATCTAGAGCTTGTTGGTTAAAGTAATGGGACTGCATAATCTCCTCCCCAAACAAAATTGACGGTAAACTTTTATTAAGCACTGTTTTATATTTTAAAGACGAATCTAGTTTTTAGATGTTCAGATAGTGATAAGTCGCTCAAAAATCACTCTTAAGGAGAAATCGATGAAAGCATTTGTAGCAGGAAGCACGGGGCAGACCGGACAAAGAATCGTCAAAGAATTACTCAGTAGAAATATTCCTGTGCGGGCCCTAGTGAGAGACTTAGAACCCGCAAAAAAGATCTTGCCTCCCGAAACAGAATTGGTAGTTGGTGATGTTCTCAACTCAGAAGGACTAAAAGGAGCCATTGGAAACAGCACCGTACTACTTTGCGCGACAGGAGCTAGACCAAGTTTTGATCCTACCGGGCCTTACCAAGTGGATTATTTAGGAACGAAAAATTTAGTAGACGCAGCCAAAGCCAAAGGAATAGAGCATTTTGTGTTAGTGACCTCTTTATGCGTTTCTCAATTTTTCCATCCCTTAAACCTGTTTTGGTTAATCCTCTATTGGAAGAAACAGGCGGAAATCTATCTGACCAACAGTGGCCTAACTTATACAATTGTCCGTCCAGGTGGTCTTAATAATGAAGATAACCGAGATTCCCTAGTGATGTCATCCGCAGATACCCTGTTTGAAGGCAGAATTCCTCGCGAGCAAGTGGCCCAAGTTTGCGTAGAATCTCTGTTTTATCCCGAATCTCGTAATAAAATCTTAGAAATTGTTACAAACAGTGAGGCAACTCCCAAAAGTTGGCAAGAGCTATTTGCTAGAATTGCTTAAGATACTGCTTGTGATTGAGTTAATCAAACAGGAGTGAACAATTGCCGCGCTCTACTCGCTCTCGCACTCGCCAAAAACTCAAACCGTTTAAAATTCTTAGTTTATTGAGTTTTTCGGTTCTGGCGATTTTATTGCTCAATTTATTGACTACAGAGCTTAAAAAGTCATCGTCACTGACTCGCTTTTTTAATAACTACGAACCTCAACCCCTAGTGATGACTGGAGGTGATCCCTATATTCGCGCTTTGATGCGAACCATTACCGCCAGTGAGTCTAATGTCGAACAACCCTATAATGTGCTTTATGGGGGCCAATATGTGTCAGATTTAAGTCAACATCCGAGTGAATGTGTTCCGATTGTGACAGGGCCTAATGTGGGTAATTGTAGTACCGCAGCCGGACGTTATCAATTTCTCAACACCACTTGGTATGAAAAAGCCCAACGCTATCACCCTCATCCTTCTGGCTTTTTGTGGTGGAAATCCTACAGTTTTGAACCTGAGTATCAAGACCGGGTGATTTACGCTTGGTTAAATGACCCGTTAGCTTGGGGTGTGAATATTTCTCAGTTGTTAAAAGAGGGCAAAATAGAAGAGGTTTTGCGTCTGTTGTCGGGAACTTGGACGAGTTTAGGCTATGGCATAGAAAATAATTCTATGAGTCCTCATTTACCGAAAATTTACGAGAAAATGTTACAAGAAGAATTAGGCCATCACGTGGGATAAAATTGATTTTTTCTTGGCTATGAACAAGGGCTGGATTTATGAGGAACAAGTCAGCAAAACTGAGGCGGGATTGACGCTTATAGAATACTATACACAAAAATATTCTCATTCAGGTCCATCTGAGTGGCTTGAGAGAATTCAATCAGGGCAAATCTTGATTGACGGATGTTCTCAAGACCCTCAAACCCTCTTGCAACCTGGGCAAAAGCTCACTTATCATCGTCCTCCTTGGGAAGAACCGGAGGTTCCTTTGTCTTTTGAGGTTTTCTATGAAGATGATGAGGTGTTAGTGGTGGCTAAACCCTCTTTATTGCCTGTATTACCCGGTGGGGGTTTTCTAGAACATACTTTGCTATCTTTACTGCAACAGCAATACCCACAGCGCACTCCTATACCGGTTCATCGTTTGGGTAGAGGGACATCGGGGTTAGTTTTATTAGCTCGTTCACCCCATGCTAGAGCAAATCTCACTGAGCAAATGCGCTCTCATCAAGTGGGGAAAATTTACCGCGCTTTGGTGGGGAGCGGCAATATACCTGACCATTTCGTGATTACTCATCCCATCGGTAAAATTCCTCATCCAGTTTTGGGCTATGTCTTCGGTGCGACTGCTGACGGAATGAAAGCTTATAGCGAGTGTCATGTTTTAAAACGTAATCCTACCACGACCTTAGTGGAAGTTAAAATTCTGACCGGACGACCTCATCAAATCCGCATTCATTTAGCTGTGGCGGGATATCCTTTAATTGGCGACCCTCTTTATCAAATTGGTGGGGTTCCTCGTATTCCGGAGCCAATAGCAGGGGAAAAATTACCGGTTCCAGGGGATGGCGGCTATCATCTGCACGCTTATGGTTTATCTTTTTTTCATCCAGTAACCGGTAAATTAATAGAATTAATTTGTCCTCCTCCAACGCCATTAATTTAACAGTTCCGAGCGGGAAATCCCCGAACGAAACGTAGTGGAGTTCGAGGGATGAGAGCGAGGGCAGGATTTAGGACGGAGTTGATTGATTCTGGATATACTTCTTGAGAACTTCTAATGGCGCACCTCCTGCCGAAATAACGCTGCGGAGAACTAGACCATAATACCGGCTTCGAGTAGGTCTTAGATAATTCTAGCTCAAATTCTTTGCGGAGTAAGCGAGAAGAAGATGATTTTAGGTTTTTGACAAACACCGATATATTGTTGTTTGGGTGCACGGAACTATCATAGATAATCCTAAATTTCTAGCTAAAAACCAAGAAAAATCAAAAAAGCTTCTAAGCAATTAAGACGCAAGCGTTGCCCTAACTGGAAGAAAAAGATTAAAGCCTCAAAAAGATGGCGCAAAGCCAAGAAAAAGGTCAGTAAACTCCAAACCAAAGTGGCTAATCAGAGAAGAGATTGGCAACATAAAATAGCTGCACGTGCGACCCGTTCTCCAGAGGTCAAAATCTGGAGGTTAGAATCAAGTATCCTAGAAAGATTCTTAATAACTGATTGGATGATGGGGGTTAAATTCCCTCCTATATGTGGCTATATGAAAGCATCCTAGGCGGGCATGAGACTGGTTATCAAGTGTCCGAAGCCCTAGGAAATACACCCAAGCTCCAAAGCCCTAAGCGAGTGTAAGTGTTAGCAAAGTTACCCAAGACCAAGAACATGAATCCTATTAAAATCTCGTGAATTTTAAGCTGCGAAACAGGGCTGATTAGCAGCAGACAAATAGTCAGCAATTGGAAGGTTATGAATGTGTGCGGGTTCATAACGCCACCAAACGAAACCAATTCGGGATATTTAGGAGGTCTAAAGGTAACGTGAAATCACCAATCGGAACGGGGAAAGCCTCATAAGATTCTTAAAGGCAGGTCGAGCCAATAAGTAGTAACCAGCGCAAGTCTTATGAGGCAAGGATGTTAACCGAAGCAAACGTCTTAACGTAACGTTAAGGATAAGCCCAAAGTTAACCGATTACTCGAAAGGTATAGTCTTAAGTAGCAGACGAATAAAGCATGAACAAGGAACAAACCGAGTATAGCGACTGGCAGTCTATCAACTGGAAACAGATTGAGAAAACTGTCTGGAAGCTGCAAAAGAGAATATACCGAGCCAAAGTAGAGGGAAACCAAAAGCTAGTCAAGAAACTGCAACGGTTGTTAGTTAATAGTCGTAGTGCCAAAGCCCTAGCAATCAGAAAGGTAACACAAGATAACAGAGGGAAGCGAACAGCAGGAATAGACGGCAAAAAAGCCCTAAAACCCAAAGAACGCTTTACACTACTTAGTGAACTTAAAATCTCCGGGAAATCTAAACCATTAAGAAGGATATACATCCCAAAACCCAACGGAGAAAAACGCCCTCTGTCAATACCAACCATTAAAGATAGAGCAACACAAATGCTCGTCACACTGGCTTTAGAGCCAGAATGGGAGGCAGTCTTTGAACCAAATTCCTACGGATTCCGAAAAGGTCGGTCATGTCACGACGCAATATCAGCTATCTTTAATCAAATAAGATTTAAAAACAAATGGGTTTTAGATGCTGATATAGCCAAATGTTTTGACAAAATAAACCACAATTACCTATTAGAAAAACTAGGAGACACACTAATAGGTTTCAAACGTCAAATCAGGGCATGGTTAAAATCGGGATATAGGGAAGGAAAAGAACTATTTCCAAGTACCGAAGGAACGCCACAAGGAGGCGTAATCAGTCCTCTATTGGCTAATATAACATTACATGGAATAGAAAACTACTTAAACGAATGGGTCAAAACCTGGAAAGGAAGTAAAGGTAGAGGAAAAAGAGACAATCTTAGGTCATTCGCCTTTATCAGATACGCAGATGATTTTGTCTGCATCCACGAGTCAAAAGAGGTTATAGAAAAAGCTAAAGAATTAATTAGCCAATACCTCAAACCAATCGGACTCGAACTCAAACCCGAAAAAACCCAAGTAGTACACACGCTAGAAGGCTTTGATTTCTTAGGATGCAACATCAGACATTACCCAAAAGGCAAACACCATTGTGGAAAACACAACAACAAGCTAATAGGGTTCAAAACACTTATCAAACCGTCTGATAAAGCAATCAAAAGGCACTACGACACAATAGCCAACCAAATCCGAGAAAATAAAAGTATAAGTCAAGAAGGACTTATAGGATTATTAAACCCAATTATCAGAGGATGGTGTAACTACTACCAACCCTATGTTAGTAAAAAAATCTTTAGCCACTTCAACGACCTAATATACCGAATACTAAAAAGATGGATGTTAAGGAGGCATCCTAACAAAAGTTTAAAGTGGATAAAAGAAAAATACTACAAAAAGGTTGAACTAAGAAACTGGGTATTCAAATCCGCCAAAGGACACGAACTAATCCAGCATAACCACACCAAAATTAGAAGACACATCAAAGTACAAGATGTAAAATCACCTTACGACGGAGATGTGGTCTATTGGGGAGAAAGGCTATCCAAATCATTAGAACTAACAACACGAGAACAAAAACTACTCAAAAAACAAAAGGGCGATTGTCCTATCTGTGGAGAAAAATTCAAAGCAGGGGATTTATGGGAGGTTGACCACATCATCCCAAAAAGCCTCGGTGGGAAAGACCGTTATGAAAATTTACAACTCATACACGCCCACTGTCACGACAAAAAGACTAGAACCGATGGAAGCCTAAAAACGAGGTATTCATGACAAGAATCGAGTAGTTGAGGAGCCGTATGAGGGGAAACCTTCAAGTACGGTTTTGAAGACGAGCCGAGGCGGTAACAAATCGGCTTAGTTTAACAGATAGTAAGCGATAATAGCATGGTAGCTACGGAAAAACTGAACTTAAAAGGGATGACTCGTAAAGCGAAGACGGGTAAAATAAAGCGACAAAAAACGGGGATGAATCGTAATTTGTTAGATGTAGGAATTGGGAATCTAATCTCTCTCATCAAATATAAATTAGATGAAGCTGACGGTCTTTTTGTCTATGTTCCCTTGTCGATTGCTCCTTCACAAACTTGCCCAAAATGTGGCAACAAAAAGAAAAAAGAGTTATCCGAGCGAGTGCATAATTGTGAATGTGGGCTAGTCGGTGACCGCGATGTGGCAGCAGCCCGTGTGATGCTCAATTATGCCCGCAAGGGGCTAGGAACTAGCCTCTCAAACGCCGATGCTGAGTCACTACCTAAAACCCCGCAGCATTGCGGAGGATTTAGGCAAATTCAGCAGAAGAAGCGTCAGAAACCCCGCCAATCGCGACAGCGAAAATCGAGGGTAGTTCATATATCCATCAGCTTACGAGGTGAGGTCATAAGTTGCTGAGTATTGTTCGTCGGTTGGGATAATAGCGAAAAGAAGAGTTTATCCAGAGAGATAGGCTTGACAAACATTCCATTTAAAGCCAAATAGAAATACAGTCCTAAAGTAATTGTGGCGGCTCCGAAAAATCGTTGAAACATTTGTTTTTCCCTCCCGAGACATTTCTGTATCGTTTGCGACTTTCTTTTTGATATAAGTTTCTTCATCAGTCTTATTGAAGATTCCGCAAACGCCGCTTAATTTTTTTCCCTACCCCCCACACCCCGTCAACTGCCTCCCCGATTTTGTATCCTAATGAACATTTTTTCCTTCTATGCCGAAAGGTCCATTGACTTTTTTCATCCATTGACGAGTGCCAAAAAATTGACAGGAATAAGCCGCCACTTCCGAAGCTTTTAAGAGGGCATTGGGAAAATTTTCTGATAGAATATAATGGCAAAATGCCCCATGAAAAATATCTCCTGCCCCAAGAGTATCTACAGCTTTAATACTAGGAACTAAAATTTCCTTAACTTGATTTTCAGAGCCATAAATAATCGGTTTTTCTCCTTGAGTAATGGCGATAAAAGGAATAGTAAAATCTTGTAAAAATTTTAAAATTTTCTCGACAGGTTGACAATCTGGGGGATAAAAATTAGCTGAACAAATGGCATAATCAACATAAGGTAAAACCTTTTCTAGACCGGTTTTCCAACTTCCACAATCAATAACTACAGGGATATGGCGGCTTTTAGCTTGTTGGGCGATAACTTCACTAATTGGCATCTGATGTCCATCAATTAAAACAATATCAACCCCTTCTAAAATATTCTCCGGTACTTGTTCGGGAGAAACTTGTATTTTACTGGCATTAATGGCAACCACTGCTCGATCGGCGCTCTTTTGGGTGACAATAATAGAAGAAACTGAGGGACTTTCTTGGTAGTTGGGATATAAATCTATTAACGTGAGGTTTTTTAAATCAGCGCGAATCAGTTCACTAATAGGATGTTGTCCCATCACACTGAGTAAAATGCTTTCATTGCCTAAATAATTGAACGTGACAGCCGCATTAGTAGCCGGACCCCCCGCCGCTATGGTTTGATCGAGAGCAACGATTTTTTGATTGGGAGATGGGATACTAGAAGTAAGGTAAATACAATCTAGGGTGGATAAACCGATAAAGAGTCCTTTCATGGCAAAAGTCCACAAAATGTAGCAGATGAACACAGATCAGTTGAAACGGGGATGTCTTTATGTTGTAGGAACGCCGATCGGAAATTTGGAAGATATGACATTTCGCGCGGTGAGAATTTTACAGCAGGTAGATGCGATCGCCGCCGAGGATACTCGTCATACGGGTAAGTTATTACAACATTTTCAAGTTACCACGCCTCAGATTAGTTATCACGACCATAACCGTTTTTCTCGCCAACAAGTCTTAATTGATCGCTTAATAGCCGGAGATACTATTGCTTTAGTGACGGATGCGGGAATGCCGGGTATTAGTGATCCGGGTTATGAGTTGGTAAAAGCGGCGCTTGAGGAGGGGATCTTGGTGATTCCTATTCCTGGGGTGACAGCAGGGGTAACGGCGTTGGCGGTTTCGGGTTTACCGACTGATAGATTTGTCTTTGAGGGGTTTTTACCCACTAAAGGTAAAGAAAGACGTGAGCGCCTGAACTGTCTCAAGGATGAAACTCGTACTCTCATTTTTTATGAAGCTCCCCACCGCTTACCCCAAACGTTACAAGATTTAGCCGAGGTTTTAGGAGAGTCTAGATTAATCGTTTTAGCGAGGGAATTGACGAAACTGCATGAGGAGGTTTGGCGCGGCACTTTAGCCGATGCGATCGCTTTCTATCAACAGCATTCTCCTAAAGGCGAATTTACTTTGGTGCTAGAGGGCGCAACATTAGCCGAAAAAGAGAGCTTATCAGAAGCCGAATTAAAGGCCGAATTACAACAACTTCTAAGCCAGGGAATGACGCGATCACAAGCAAGCCGCCATTTAGCACAATTAACCTCTCTTCCTCGTCGTCAGATTTATCAATTAGCTTTAGACATCGAAGATTAATCAAAGTAATAGCGGATTTGAGGTCAGGTTTTCTAAGAAACGGTAGAAATAGCCGTTACAATCGTCCAGCCATCAATTAACAACAGAAATAGGGTAAATAACAACAAAATTAAATACATCCAAGGCTGAGCAAGAGGACGAATATCTTTTGTATCAATCCCCGTTTTTTCCTCCACAAACTTGACTAAACGAGCAAAACCTACCACCCGCATCGGCAATAAATAAGCCCGCTCTCCTGAATGAGTAATAAAATAATAAACCAGTCCCCCTTGTCCCGTCGTTCTTAACTTTAAATCCTTAATTTCTGCCCAAGATAAAGACCATCCCTGACGAAAAAATTGGGGAACCCAACGCGGATAAGTGACCTCTATTTTCTCGTCATCTACTATTACCCTTTCACTCAGTACCCCATACAAAACTACTAACCCGATCACCAGTCCTCCCCATAACAGATTAGGCGAAACCGGCGCAGATGTTGCCCTAGCTAAAAAAGGTAGAGGAAGGGTTAGTGCAACATATAAACTCAACAAAGTTATCCGAATTAAAGGAGAAAGACGAAAAATCATACTAAAGGAAGTTTTATTCTCTCTCTCTGAATTATTGACTTTTTTATCTTTCTTGGGGTCTAAATTTACATTATTTGACATATTTTACCTCTTATGTATGTTATACCAAAAATAGATTTAATAAATTGTGATAACGGAGGGATATTTTATGTTTTTACAACACAAAGGAACTAACGAACTTGTAGAAATTCTCGATATGGCAACTCTTTATGATCCCTGTCAAAAAAGAGTCATGGGAAGGTCTCATGCCGGCGAAGAAATGCAAGAACCAGAATCCTACTTAAAATTTGAGATGGCTTTTCCTTCTGGTGAATCTCTTCCCCTGTGCTGGATCGATCCCGATTATCGAGTTAGAGAGAAATCAGGAAAAGAATTAACTTATAAAGGTTAGAATTTCTACCTATTGGGTGGGTTTTTCCCGCCCTGATCATTAATATTCTGATTTCCAGACAAGATCCTCTCCTTGGCCCCAAAAACCGTTATATTTTTTCACTTGAATATCCCCGGTCACTCGAATTTGACAGGCCAAACGGCGCTTTTTTGTAGGAGAATGAGGAGGAAGAGATAATCTGGCCTTCTCTTTCCAATTAGGGTCCGTCACTGCTCCTTCTATTTCTACCGCACAAGTGCCGCAACTGCCCAAGCCAAGACAGTTGATCACTTTGGCCTTTCCGTTATACAGAGCAACACCATGTTTTAACAACACTTGACGCAAATTCGCGCCGCTTTCACAGGTGATTGTTTGACCTTGAACTGATATTGTAGGCATTAGGGTTTATTTGACGACATCCTTTTTGTTCTTTATATAAGTTTACAATTATTGACGAATTTCATGGAAACTGCTAGAAAAATTTGGCTCTACGATACCACCCTCAGAGATGGCGCGCAACGAGAAGGACTTTCTCTGTCTCTAGAAGATAAAGTGAAAATAGCTCATCAGCTTGATAAAATGGGCATTCCTTTTATTGAGGGAGGATGGCCAGGTGCTAATCCTAGAGATGTCCAATTTTTCTGGAAAATGCAAGAAGAACCCCTGCAACAAGCAGAATTAGTGGCTTTTTGTTCCACCCGTCGCCCCGGTCAAATAGCGGCCGAAGATCAACTGTTACAAGCCATTTTAGCAGCCGGGACTCGTTGGGTAACCATCTTCGGAAAATCTTGGGACCTACACGTCACAGAAGGGCTAAAAACCCGCCTCGAGGAAAATCTAGCCATGATTCAAGATACCATTGAGTATCTACGCTCTCAGGGCAGACGGGTAATTTATGACGCAGAACACTGGTTTGATGGCTATAAGCATAACCCTCAGTATGCGATCTTAACCCTCAAAGCCGCTCTCAAGGCAGGGGCAGAATGGTTAGTTTTTTGTGATACCAATGGGGGAACGTTGCCCCATGAAATAGCTCAAATTGTGGGGGAAGTGGTAAACGCCCTCAAGATTAACCCTCAAGATGCTAACTCGCCTAAATTAGGCATTCACACCCATAATGATGCGGGTACAGCCGTAGCGAATGCTTTAGCCGCCGTCAGAGAAGGCGTAGAAATGGTGCAGGGAACTATCAACGGTTATGGGGAAAGATGCGGCAATGCGAATCTCTGTACAGTGGCCCCCAATTTACAATTAAAAATGGGCTATCATTGCTTAGAAAATGAGCAACTGAGTCAGTTAACCAACACCAGCCGCTTAATTAGTGAAATCGCCAATCTTGCACCGGATGACCATGCGCCTTTTGTGGGACGTTCAGCATTTGCTCATAAAGGAGGAATTCACGTCTCAGCCGTGGCCAAAAATCCCCTCACCTATGAACATATTACCCCCGAAACCATCGGCAATCAACGGAGAATAGTAGTTTCTGATCAATCAGGATTAAGTAATATTTTAGCCAAAGCGAAAAATTTTGGCATTGATTTAAATAAAGATGACCCCACCTGCCGCCAAATTTTAGAAAGATTGAAAGACTTAGAACATGAAGGCTATCAATTTGAAGCGGCAGAAGCCAGTTTTGAATTATTGATGCGAGAAGCTTTAGGACAACGAGAAGAATTATTTCAACTCAAAGGATTTCAAGTACATTGTGATATGTTACAGGGGATTGAAATGCCCTATAGTAACGCTCTAGCCACCATTAAAGTAACCGTCAATGGGCAAGATATGTTAGAAGTGGCAGAAGGAAATGGCCCCGTATCCGCATTAGACAAAGCCCTGCGAAAAGCCTTAATGAATTTTTATCCAGAAATAGCCGATTTTCATCTGGCAGATTATAAGGTTCGGATTTTAGATAGCGGTGCCGGCACTTCCGCTAAAACTCGCGTATTAGTTGAGTCGAGAAATAGCAAAGAACGCTGGACAACCGTAGGAGTATCTTCCAATATTTTAGAAGCTTCCTATCAGGCAGTAGTAGAAGGAATTGAATACGGCTTATTATTGCTAAAGTCATCCGTTAAGACGGCGGTAACGGTTTCGAGTTGAAGGTTTAACGCTCCTTTATTTTAAAATTTACTCAAGTTGAATACTCATCAATCACTATGAACATTAAATTTTTCAACGTTGAACATGGATTTTGTGCCACAGTTGACATGGATGACAGCCATACAATTTTAATTGACTGCGGCTATAATTTCAGTAAAGGTTTTAGTCCGGGAATGTATCTGGTTAAAACCCATCATACTAAAGTAGATTGTTTGATTTTACCCGCCTATAGTCAGCATCATTTAGAGGGGTTTTCTGACTTACTCACCCAGTTTATCGATCATTTCTTTACCCCAAAATTAATTGTCGCTAATCCCTCGATTACCTCTGAAGAGTTAGCTACCACGACTTTAAATGACCTGGGAATTGCCAATGTTCTCAAAGTATTCGCTAAAGAAAAACAAGGAAAAACAGCCTTTCAACATACCCTGAATTTTGATGACCTTCATTTAACTTTCTTTTGGAATAATGCTACAGAAACCGAAGATTTAGATGATCTAAGTTTAGTCACTTTTCTCTCTTACCAAGATGTAAAAATTATTTTTCCCAGTGATTTAACCGTGAGCGGATGGCGGCGGCTTTTAGAATATCCTGAGTTTGTCAATCAATTAAAACAAGTGAATTTCTTTGTCGCTTCTACTCACGGAGAAGCTAAAGGTTATTGTCCTGAAGTTTTTAACTATTGTCACCCACAATTAATTATTATTTCTACCAATGTAGATCACCCCATTTCTGAAGATACCTTAAAACGTTATGCCAGTCATGCTCGAGGAATAGAAGTTGGACAAGCAAATCGACAATTACTCACCACTCAACAAGATGGAAGAATTAACATTTCTCGTTATTTAGATCGACGCATACAGATTACTACAGAGCCGCTTTATAGTAGTAAACTTTCTCGATAAATCTGAGTAGGGACGTAAGAGCAACGTCTCTACTTTTAACCTTCTGCCGTTGGCTCACTGCTATCCTTGAATAATGTTAAGTCATGATGTATAATGTCTCAAGTTTTTTATTTCTTGAGCTAGATGAAATAACCAACACTTCTAGAGGATGATTCTTTAAGGAATCTTAACCTGAATAGACTCAAATTTTTGAGAAAAACAATAGGATAAGCCGGAAAGGTTAGGGAAGTCAAATTTCCAGCTTATTCTATATAATTAAAGTTACATTACTTAAAGTTTATACCATTAATAGTAAATTTTTAGTTAAGTTTAACACTTTTTTAGTTGAGGGGCCAACAACCCGAAAAATTGGGCAAATTTACCCTCAATTTGAGCAAAAATATTGACTAATAAACCCATTATCTGATCCCTCTCTGTAACTGTTGTTGTAACGGCTCATCTCGGTTAATCAATAAGCCTGAAAAATTCTCAGTCATGAGATGAGTAATTTTATCGCCTTCACTAGGAGCAAAGAAAACCCAACGACTATTGAGGGAAAGCCTATCTAGGGTTGAGGCATTTTGAGTCAACCAAACTAACGATACATTGGGAAGAGAATCTGTCAATTTTTCTTCCTCAGATTCTACCGTTGCTAAAGTTTCTAACACTAGCCGATTCCCATGAATCACGCCTGAACCAGCCGTCCAGAATTTAACATTCATTTGAGCGCGACTAGCATAAAAATATAAAGAGGCTGCGGCAATAACTGCTGATTCAAAAACCTCTTTATGCCAACTCGAAGCACTATCTAAGCAAATAATTAAATCTTGTCCCCCTGTAATCATTTCTAACTCGCGGACTTTAAACTCTCCCAAACGAGCGCTAGTACGCCAATGAATTAAACGCATCGGATCACCATAACGATAGGGGCGCAAAGTCCGAGTTACCCCTTCTGTAGCAGTCACATAGCGGTGATCGCTTTGAAGTTTAATACTTTCATCCTGTCCAATGGTATCGATGATAGGACATCGAAGTAATGGTAAAACTTGAGGATAAACTATCGCTTTAGCCGCCACTTCCAAAGAGCGACGATACCAACATAACCCCAAAGGAGTCGCTGTTCTTAAATTAACCTCATTCCATCGATAAACCCCTCGAACCGCAGTAGGGGCATAATAAACCCATTGATAGGTACTTCCAGGAGCAATGACTTCTATAGCGGTTTGCTGTTTTTGAGCTAAAACAAAGGGTAAAACCTCTTGAACTTGGAGTAGGGTACTGGCTTTAGCGGAAGGGTTGTCAATATCTAGTTTAATCGTTAAATCTTCTCCAGCACTAACCGGTTCAATGGGAGAACGACGAACCTGTAAACGGCCAAGAGCCGCCCTAGCCATCACAGTATTAATTCCCAACAGAGCCATAATTAAGCCGCATAGAACATATAACCATCCCGCCATTGTATTCGTTGCTGCCCCAAAAAAACAAAGCGCAAGAGCAATTAATAACCAGCCGCTATAGGCAGGGGTTACCCAGTGGGTTTCTAGCCAGTCAGCAAATCGGAGAGTAAATTTCATAGTATAAAGAAAAAATTTAAGATAACTGATAGAGCCATTTTTGGCTTATTGATAACTCAAAACGTTAAAAGTCCTCAATGATTCATCGTCCTGGTTGGTCACTCGAACAAAGAGACCCTAAAGTTATTGAATCCTTTCTCCCTTATTGGGATTGGTTCTACCACTACTATTTTCGCGTTAAAACCGATGGTTGGCAGTATATACCCGATGGAAAAGTTCTATTAGTAGGTTCTCATAATGGAGGATTAGCCGCTCCGGATATGTTTATGATGATTGATGATTGGTTTCGTCGCTTCGGAACAGAGCGCTTAGTATATGGGTTAATGCACCCCAAAGTCTGGCTAGTGAGTCCCCCAACCGGTAGAGCTATGGAAAAATTAGGGGCCATCGCGGCTCATCCCAAAATGGCGATGGCGGCCTTTGAGCGGGGAGCTAGTGTTTTAGTTTATCCAGGGGGGCCACAAGATGTTTTTCGTCCTCACTGGGAACGCAATAAAATTAATTTTGCCGAACGTAGAGGCTTTATTAAACTTGCTTTACGGGAAGAAGTGCCCATTATTCCCTTAATTTCCTACGGCGCTCATGATACGTTATTTGTGCTAGGAGATTGTTATGAACAAGCAAAACAATTACATGAATGGGGAATACCTTGGTTATTTAATCTAGACCCTGAAGTATTTCCGATTTATTTAGGGTTACCTTGGGGGTTAGGCATCGGCCCGCTACCGAATCTTCCTTTACCGGTGCCCATTTATACTCGGGTTTGTCCTCCGATTGTTTTTGAAAAGTATGGACAAAAAGCCTCTCGAAACCGTGCTTATGTTGAGGCTTGTTATCATCAAGTGGTTGAGCAAATGCAACAGCAGTTAGATGAATTAGTTAAGGCAATAGAAACCCAGACTGTTTCTTAAACTGCTTCATCGACAATTAACCCTCCGTGAAGCAACGCCTTAGATAAATCTAAAATACTCATCATTTTTTCCCCATAAGAAGTTATCCCAATTAAATACTCATCATTAACCGAATGAGTCACGGTTGGGACTTCTACCACTTCTTTAGGGTCTAAAAGTACCACGTCTCGCACTCCTTGCACCAAAATAGCCGCGACAATTCCTTCTACCTCAATCACCATTGCTTTTGAATTCGCATTGATGCCGCTCATGGGCAGATTGAGTAATCCTCGCAAATCTACCACAGTCAGTATTTCACCTCTAAGATTCATATTGCCCAGAATATGCGGCGGCGTACAAGCAATAGGAGTTAATTTACTAACTTTGATAAATTCCCTCACTAATTTTAAGTCAACCCCAAAAAATTCTTCTCCTAACATCACCACAGCTAAAGGTTTAGCGCCGCTTATTTCTTTGCGTTGAATAAACTCTTGAAGTTCTGCGGCTCTTTTGCGTAATATTTCCCGTTCTTTAGCAGTGGCATGAGCAAAAAAGATAGAGGGTTTAATGATGGGTTGCTCAGTTTCTTCTGTTTCGGGAGCTTCTTCTGAGAAAATATTTTGCTGTTCTACATAGCGTAATAGCCGCTCTAAATCTAGAATTATTGATAAATCTTTACCTGTGCGAGCAATGCCGGTGATAAATTTCTCTTGTTGTACGGGAATGATGCTTTGGTCGTGGGATAATTCTGTGGTAATTTCAGAGGGGAATATTTTTTTGATTTCGTGGACTTGATTGGTAATAATTCCTACTCGTAATTCTTTCCAGGTTAAGAGGATAATACTATCTGTTAGCTGGTAGTCGGTTGCTTGATAACCAAAACGAAGATTAAGGTCCATAATGGGGACAATTTTGCCCCGGTAATTAATGATTCCGACGATATCCGCAGGCGCTTCAGGAATGGGTGTTACTTCCGGCAGATAAAAAATTTCTTCTACTGCTAAGGCGTTTACTCCATAGCAGAGGTTATTTAATGTAAAGGTTAAATAGTAATTATTTTGCATGATTTTCTCCTGTATAATTTTTTAAAATGAAAGTCCCCAGATAAACACAGATAAGATTTGTCTGTTACTCTAATTGGGTTAAAAGCTCTTGTACAGTAATATTACCCAATTCGGGTACTTGGGTGTCATTGGGAAGTTTTTTGAGAATAGTTAGAGCGGTTTGCTGCATTTTCTCGCTTCGTTTTTGATCGCCTTCTTGCTGATATAAGTTAGCTAGATTGAGATAAGCTGAAACCGAACAGGGTTCTAGATAAATAATTTTTTTAAGTAGAGTTTTGGCTTCTTCTAAGTCTCCTTTTTCTTCGGAGATTTGGACTAATAAGTGATAAGGCGCAACGGAAAAAGAGTCGATTTCTATGGCTTTTTTACAGGCTTGTATAGCCGCTTCATGTTTGCCTAAGTTTGCCTGAATTTTTGCCAATAAATAATGTCCCGAAAATGAGCGAGGAGAAATCGATAAAAACTCTTCAATTTTTTTGTTGGCTAAATAATAAGATTTAGCAGCAATTAAACTTTCAGCTTCTTGAAGAAGCTCCTCGTCTTTGAGACTAGACTTAAGGGGGGTTGGTGGAATTGAAGGCTGGGGCTTAGATTCAAGATTTTGGACAATTTTATCTAGCGGTTTTGTGGCTTTTGGTAAAGCCGTTATTTCCGAGAATTGAGGGGGACGAATAACGGTATTATTCAACTGAGTTGACAATTTTTCTAAAGCCGTTTTTTGAGGGGGAGCCGGATGAGAAACTGAGGACTGACTGACCCATTTTTCTCGCTTCTGATAAATGACTGATTCGGGGAAAAGATGAACCTGAAACCCTCTTACCTGTTCGGGACTGAGTTCCGCGTGTCCGGTGAGTAAATACCCTCCTATTTGCAAAGTATTATAAAATTTTTCTATGACGTTAACGATAGCCGAATAAGTGAAATAAATAAAAACATTTCGGCAAATAATTAAATCCATATCCCTTAAATCTGTATCCATTTGAGGAAAAATATCTTTAGCTAAATTTATTCTTTCAAATTTAACTAGGCTTTTGATGGACTGATTTAATTCATATTGCTCATTAGTGAAATTAAAATATTTTTCTTTTATTTCCTCATCTACTTGTCGAAATGACCAAGCATTATAAACGCCTTTTCGAGCTTGAGTGATGGCATCCTGATTGATATCAATTCCTAAAATTTTGATGTGCCAACCGGCAAAATCAGGAATCATTTGCCGCAAAAGAATCGCTAAAGAATAAGGCTCTTGTCCGGTGGAACATCCAGCGCTTAAAATCCGTAGATGTTGACTTTTTTGTTTACGCTGAATGAGTTCGGGTAAAATTTTATTTCGTAATAGTATAAATTGTCCTTTGTCTCTAAAAAAATAACTTTCCTTATTGGTCATTAAGCAGACAAATTGCTGCCATTCTTGATCACTATTGTGATTGGGAGTTGCCAACAAATAATAATAGGCTTGAGGAGAGTCTAATTTCAGAGTTTTCAGGCGAGAGTAAATATTTTCACTCAAGCCTGCATAGTTTTGCTCTCTAATTTCTATGCCGGTTTGTTTGGCAATTAAGTCAATAAATTCTTGTTTAAGTTCTGAACTGAGAAATTCTGAGGTAGTCATGAGTTATACTGAACACGTTTAACAAGCAAAGGGGCAATGTCTTGAACGGGTAAAATTTGATGTGCGGCTCTTAACTTAATTGCTTCTTGAGGCATACCAAAAACCACACAGGTAGATTCATCCTGAGCGATAGTAAAGCCGCCTTTTTGGACAATGCTTAATAAACCGGCAGCCCCATCACGCCCCATCCCCGATAAGAGAATTCCAATCACTCCGGCTCCGTAAACCCGAGCAACAGATTGAAATAACACGGTGACTGAAGGACAATGACCATCTACAGGCGGTGCCTTACAACAATAAAAGCGACCCTGTTTATCGATCTCCATTTGTTCTTTTTCTGGCGGCAGATAAATCTTACCCGCTTGAGGAATCTTACCGGTTTTAGCAATTTCTATCGGCAAAGCGCAATTATTTTGCAACCAGTCTGTAAATCCCTGTAAAAACCCTTCACTAATATGCTGTACGCAGAGAATAGGAACCGGAAAATTACTGGGTAAATGACTAAAAATTTCTTGTAGTGCTTGAGGACCTCCTGTGGAAGCGCCTATCACTACCAATTTAACTGTCGCCGCAGGAGGAGAAGCGGGAGGAGAAGGCAGAGAAGGAGTCGCAACAAGCGGGCGAGGGGGTCTTTCATTGGGGCCATCGCTCAAATAAGAAGGCTTGCGGCGTTTGGTAAACACTTTTACGCCGGCGAGTACCTTAATCTTATTGAGCAATTGATCCTTGACTTGTTCATAGTCTTCTAGTTGTCCACTACGGGGTTTAGGAAATACATCCACTGCCCCGGCTTGTAGAAGTTTAAAGACTTTTTGTCTGTCCTCATCTTGTACGGAAATACTAATAACCAAAATCGGACGAGGAAAGCGTTCCATCACTTCTTGGGTTAATTCTAAACCATCCATTTTCGGCATATGGAGGTCAGTACAGATAACATCAGGCTTGATTTTGGGAATAAGTTCTAATGCTTCTATACCTGTGCGGGCTGTACCTACTACCTCTACTAGCGGCGGCTCATTTAAGATACGCTTGAGGACAGTGAGGGCAACGGGTGAATCTTCTACTAAAAGAACTTTGATAGTCATAGATCACGGATCTGGGGTTAGTGGTCAGTAGTCAATTGTCAAGGGTCGATGGTTAAAGGTCCTAATGACTCATCACTAATGACTAATGACTAAATTCAAATAATGGCTTGTAAGTCTGTTGCAGTTTGCTTAAGTTGGTGGGTTCCGGTTTTAATTTGAGTGATGCCGGTTGCGCTTTGTTGTGCCCCTTGGTTAATGCTATCCATAGCCGCTAAGACTTGTTGTACTGCCCGACTTTGTTGTCTGATATTGAGGGCAATTTGTTGAGAATTCATGGCGACATTATTGACCGCTTCCACAACGCCGCCAAAAGCTTGAGCCGTTCTTTCAGTGACATTCATGCCTGCATTAACGGTTTTAGTGCCTTCATCAGTAACCATCACCGTTGTGTTGATGGCGTTTTGAATATCAGACACCAGAGAACTAATTTTGCCGGCAGATTGTTTACTTTGATCGGCTAATTTGCGGATTTCTTCGGCGACAATAGCAAAACCTTGGCCATTTTCTCCCGCGCGGACGGCTTCTACGGAAGCATTGAGGGCTAACATATTGGTTTGTTGCGCTAAATCACTGACTAATTCAGATATATTACCGATTAAATTGGTTTGTTCACTAAGGCGAACTGTTTGATCAGCAATAGCGGCGACTTTACCTCTGAGGTCTATCATAGAGGCAACGGTTTCTTCTACGGCTTGATTGCCTCGGCGGGCTAATTCTAGCACCTCTTGAGCGGATTTAGAGGCGGCTTCGGCTTGTTCTTCAGAAGTTCTCGAAGATGCCCCTAATTCATCCATAGTCGTGGTGGTTTCATTAACCGACGCGGCTTGTTGATTAGCGGTGCGTTCTTGTTGTTCCATCGTGGTCGCAATTTCAGCCGAAGAAGAGGAGATTTCATGGGCGCTTTTTCGCAGTTGTTGACTAATTCCCGAGGAAATGATCCAACCTGCCGCCCCGGAAACCCCTATGGCTAAAACCGTTCCCCCAATGGTCACCCATGAGGTGATCGCACTAGCGAATTCTTCTCGATTAGTATCTGTTTCGATCAGTTTTTTCTGTTTTTCAACTAAGTCCTGATAAGCTTCATCAAAAGATGATACTTTTAGTTCAGCTACCATCGCTTTCGCTTGAGGAACTTTCCCGGCTTGTATATTATCCAGAACTTCTTGACCTTGCTTTTCTATGTTCTCAGCGCCGTCAAGGATCGCTTGCCAATCCCCTTGGTAATCAGTATTGGTTAAAAGTTTATCGCTTTGTTTGGCGGCTGCTTGGTAAATTTCTAGTCCTTTTTGAAAATTTTCTCGATAATAAACATCTTGGGGAAATAGCACTTGACCGCGAATAGCCCGCACCATCTTACCGGTTCCAATCACTAATTGATCTAAGGCTTGAATACTGGCATTAGAGTTTTCTACCTCTTTATTTAATTGGTTACGGTAGTTCATTGCGCCTAAAGTTGTTCCGCCTAAAACCAGCAAAATCACTAAAGGAATTCCATAGCCGGCGAAGATTCTATTTTGCAGTTTATTCATGTCGAAAATACTCATGCTTTTACTCCGAAATAAATCAGGGTGACTATTTATTTTTTCTTTGTAAATTCATTCACTCCTCATGTTTTAAAACTGCTATTAATTGCTCAATACTTTACAGGATAAACAGGAACCATTAGGTAATATTTTTAAAATTTACTAACCTTTTATTTGGCTGTTATCAATAGAAAATTTTTGAAACAATTAAAATCATCACCGGCAGGGTTTTATCCTCGTTAGTTGGGTTTAAAAATCGGAAAAATTAGACGAATTAAAATGATCAATAAGCAGCAGCCAGGAATCACTAGGGAATTTTACATTTTGTTAGATCATCGACATTAATGATGTCTAGGTCGTTAATGAGTGATGATTCATGGCTAAATTTAAACAATTTCTTGCAATTCTATGGCAGTTTTGTTTAGTTGATGGGTTCCGGTTTTAATTTGAGTGATGCCGGTTGCGCTTTGTTGTGCCCCTTGGTTAATGCTATCCATAGCCGCTAAGACTTGTTGCACTGCCCGACTTTGTTGTCTGATATTGAGGGCAATTTGTTGAGAATTCATGGCGACATTATTAACCGCTTCCACAACGCCGCTAAAAGCTTGAGCCGTTCTTTCAGTGACATTCATGCCTGCATTAACGGTTTTAGTGCCTTCATCAGTAACCATCACCGTTGTGTTGATGGCGTTTTGAATATCAGACACCAGAGAACTAATTTTGCCGGCAGATTGTTTACTTTGATCGGCTAATTTGCGGATTTCTTCGGCGACAATAGCAAAACCTTGACCATGTTCTCCCGCACGCACAGCTTCTACTGAAGCATTAAGGGCTAACATATTGGTTTGTTGTGCTAAATCACTGACTAATTCAGATATATTACCGATTAAATTGGTTTGTTCACTGAGGCGAACTGTTTGATCAGCAATAGCGGCGACTTTACCTCTGAGGTCCATCATAGAGGCAACGGTTTCTGCTACGGCTTGATTGCCTCGGCGGGCTAATTCTAGCACTTCTTGAGCCGCTTTAGCAGCAGATTCAGCTTGTTCTTCAGAAGTTCTCGAAGATGCCCCTAATTCATCCATAGTCGTGGTGGTTTCATTAACCGAAGCGGCTTGTTGATTAGCGGTGCGTTCTTGTTCTTCCATCGTGGTGGCGATTTCCGAGGAAGCGGTGGTAATTTCATGAGCCGATTTTCGGATTTGCCCGGTGGCGGCTTTAGAAATCCAAATAGCTAAAATTAAAGTCCCTACCGCAGCAATGATAGTGCCTAAAATTAAACTGGTGGCCACAACCATTTCTGCTGTACCTTGTTTCTTTTCTATATCTCCGATGATTTCCTCTTGGCGATCGCGGATTTTATCATACAATTTTGCCAAATCAACCATTCTCAGGTCTTGAGTTTTATTGATGGCATCTTTGACTTTTCCTTGAGAGAATAAAGCCACGATATCATCACTCAACTTGGCAATATTTTCGGCTTCGTTATGAAAATTGCTCCAGTTTTCTTTTTGTTGAGGGTCTTTAATGTCGCTTTCTACCTCATCAATGATATCTTTAAAATTTTGTTGTCCTTCGTTATAAGCATCCCGATAAGTTGGATCAGCCGGAAACAAAGCTTGACCTCTGACATTGCGAACCATGCGGTTAAGGGCCAAATCCGTTTGTTGAACGCCAATTAACACTTTGTTGGTGCGTGCCACATCATTACTTAAACTTTTTAAATTGATGACACTGACTCCAGTAATGGTTCCTACTAGCACCATAATAGCAATGGGGACAGTATAGCCTAAGAAAATGCGATTTTGTAGTTTTTTGGTATCTAAAATACTCATAATTTTTGTCCTCCTAGACAAGTCTTTCTAAAGTTTCTAGTAACATTTCTTGGTTGAATTGATCTTTGACAATATAGGCGTTTGCCCCGGCAGAAGCTCCCCGACGCTTATCGTCTTCGGATGCTAAAGAAGTCACGAGAATAACGGGAAGTTCTCGATATTCGGGATGCTGTCGAATTTTAGCGACAAATTCTAAGCCATCCATATTGGGCATTTGTACGTCAGAAATAACTGCATCAAAGTCCCGAGTTCTCAGCTTGTTGTAGCCATCCATACCATCCACAGCAACCACGACTTCATAACCGGCTTTTTCAAGAATGCGTTTTTCTTGAGTACGAACGGCGATGGAATCTTCGGTTAAGAGAATGACCGGTTTAACGACGCTTTCTGCTTCTTTTTCCGTTTCAGATTCGACTACAGCAATATCGGATTTGGCCACAGACTTGAGGATGTCAGGTGGATTAATAATCATACAAACATCCCCAGTCCCCAAAATGGTTGCGCCGATGATATTGCGTACCCGTTTTAAAATGTCGCTTTGGGGTTTAATGACTACATCGAGAACTTCTAATAAATCATCGATGATCAGTGCTAATTGGTCTGATTCGACTTTCAACACCACCAGGGAAATGAACCGTTCTTTTTTTAAAGACCGTTTTTTTGCACTGATTCCGGAAATCACCTCGGGTAATTCCAACACTTCCCCCATTTTGGCCACAGAAATGGCTTCATCTTTTAGGGAAATCGTGGGCCGTCCTTCTAAGGTATAGATATCTTCAGGACTCACTAATAAAGTTTGTCGAACGAATTCTAAAGGAATGGCGTGGATGATTCCATTAACGGTGACTAACATCACCTGTAAAGTTGCAACAGAACTTCGCATTTGCATCCGAAATGTGCAACCATGATCAGGAATTGACTCGAGTTGAATATTCCCTTTGAGTCGTTCGACATTAGTACGGACTACATCTAACCCGACTCCTCGGCCAGAGATTTCTGTGATAAAGGTTCGGGTAGAGAACCCTGGGGTAAAAATTAAATACTTTAATTGAGTTGGGGTTAAATTGGCTAATTCTTCAGGGCGGTAAAGTTTGCGCTTAATGGCCGTTTGTTTAATTTCTTCTACATCTAATCCCCGTCCATCATCGGCTACTTCGATGACAATATTACTTCCTCGTCTATAACCTCGCAGCCAGATTTTTCCTAACAGGGGTTTGGCCATCTGTTGGCGTTCTTCTGGGGTTTCAATGCCGTGATCTATAGCATTACGGAGCAAATGCAGGAGGGGGTCTTTGATTTCTTCGAGAATTTGTTTATCAACTTGAATGTCTCCCCCTTCTATGACTAACTCTACCTGTTTGCCCTGTTCTTTGCCTAAGTCTCTCACAAAGCGAGGGAATAGGTTAAAAACGGTGGATAAGGGTAATAATCTTAGGGTACGAACCCGATCATCTAATTCTCGAGAAATCAGGTCTAATCGCGTCTGGTTTTCAGGCGCAATCGCGGAAAGATGGTTAATAATGCCGTCTAAGCGTTCCCAAGAGCTTTGCAGTCTGCCTCCCCATTTGTGCCGCTCACGCTGTCCGAGTCGCGGTTTCCATTCTTCCCAGAGGGTCGTTAATTCGCGGATTTCCTCACTGGCATGGGCTAAACGGGTTTTGGTTACCGTTAATTCTCCCGCTTGGGTCATTAATGAGTCTAGGTGGCGCACATTAACCCGAAGGGTATCAATACGATAGGGTTCACTGGGTACTGTTATCCCTTGTACGGCCTGCAAGCTTTCTACCTCGGGTGCCGGTGCGGCTTTTTGTTGCGGCGGTTTTGAGGCAGGAGGAGAGGGCTGAGGTTTTTTGCCGGGTGTGAGTAGTGCGCTTAAGAGTTGTACTATGCCATTGGGGTCTATACCACTGGGTTCACCGGTGACGGCCTCTTTAACTAAAAGGGCGATGGCTTCTAATCCTTGGTTGAGACGGTTACTCGCGGCGGTAAAGGCAATTTCATGACCTTTGACTCGTTCTAGAACTTCCTCAACTTTGTGAATGAGGCTTTCTAAATCTTGTCGTCCGACTATGCGAGAATCTAACTCAAAGCTTTGTGCTTCTTGTAATAATGCTTCTATAGAGTTTTCATCAAAGGGATGTTTTTCTAATACCTGTAAGCCGGCTTTGAGTTTGCTCAAGTGTTCTTCACTCGATAGTTTATAGATATCCCGTAAATCTTCATCTTGAATAAACCAATTATTGCTGTTTTTTGAGCCATTTCCATTCCCGTTTCCGTTTGTGTGAGGAATAGGGGCTTGCTCTTGGGGTTTTGGGGATAAATGCGCTAGGAGTTGCTCTACATCGACTCCACTCGGTTCATCGGTGACGGCTTCATGGACTAATTTTCGCATTGCGTCCACAGTCCGATAGAGACTATCACTAATAGCTGGCGTTAGGGTTATGTCCTGGCTTTTAATACTTCCGAGAATTTCTTCGAGTTTATGGGAGAGCATTTCAACGCTTCTAACGCCGGTTACTCGAGAATCTCCTTTGAGACTGTGAGCTTCTCTGAGTAAGGTTTGTAGCACTACCTCAGAGTCGGGTTTTTTTTCTAATTCCAGCAAAAGAGCTTCTAGGTTTTGTAGATGCTCTTTACCGGAAATCTCATATACTTCGCGCAGTTCTTCGTCTTCAATCATAATCGTTTCTAGCCATTAGGTTATTAGTTATTGGTTATTAGTCATGGGTTCTGCCTTCACACCATTGCTTTGAGTTCATTGGCTTTCTCATTGAGTTTTTGGGTTCCTACTTTGGTTTGTGTGATGCCGCTTGCCGTTTGGGCAGCCGCTTGGTTGAGTAGGTTCATTTCATCAACCACTTGTTCAACCCCTACTGCTTGTTGTTTAGCATTGAGAGAAATTTGTTGTACACTAACGGCGACTTCGTCCACAGCATTAGCAACGCTGCTAAAGGTTGCAGCCATGTTTTGCAGCCCTGTTAATTCTTCTTCAACGGTTTGTGAACCGGATTGAGTGGCTTTTACAGTGTTCGTAAAGGCTCTTTGAATTTCAGCTACTAAATTATTAATTTTTTCGGCTGATTGTTTGCTGCCTTCGGCTAATTTACGAATTTCCGCCGCCACTACCCCAAAACCTTTGCCTTGTTCTCCGGCTCGCACGGCTTCTACAGAAGCGTTTAGGGCTAACATATTGGTTTGATCGGCTATTTCAGCAACCACTTGTTGATAGGTATCGATTTGGGAAAGTTGTTGATTGAGAAAGGCGATCGCACTGCTAATGCTGCCGACTTTTTCTTTTAAGTCTTCCATGCCGGCTAGGGTTTGGGCTACCGCTTGTCTGCCTTCATGAGAAAGTTGTAGCACTTGTTGGGCACCCTGAGCGGCAGTAAAAGCTTGTTGAGCCGATTGTTGGGATGATATTTTCAGTTCATCCATTGTGGTTGTGGTTTTGTTAACCGAGGAGGCTTGTCTTTCAGCGAGTCGTTCTTGTTCTTCGGTGGCTGTGGCGATTTCTGTGGAGGTTTGCGCGACGGTGTTAACTGTATCTCTTAATGTGGCGACGATTAAGCGATTGACGAAGAGTCTAATGGGTAGCAATACGATTACGATGGTAGCCACACTCAAAACAATGAGAACGCTAGTCATCAACAAAAAGATTCCTGTCGCTTTTGCTCGTTCTTCTTGGGCTACTTCTAGCTGTAGATCACTCAATTGTTGTATTTTTGCGCTGAGAGGATCGATATATTGGTACAGGGGACCGTCAAATTGAGCAACTTGAGCGGCATTTCCTGATGCTAAAGCGACGAGTATTTCGCTGATTTGTGCATTGGCGGCTTTAAACAGTTGTTCGGCTTGGGCGGCGAGTTTTTCTTCTTCTTCGGTGAGGTAAGTTTGTCGATAAGCTTTCCAGTTTTCCTCAATTTTTTTTTGCGCGGCTTTAATATTGCTAAGAGCCTGATTTAAGCTGATGGTTCCGGCATGAACTTTATTCACTTGATCGACCACATCCAAACCATATTCATCAGAAATAATTTTTAACTGTTTTAAAGGAACCACTCGATCATCATAAATCGTTGCTACTTGATGATTAATTTTCCAAAATCCCCAAGTTGACCACAATCCCACTACTACTAAAAAGCCTGCCGGAAAAGCAATTGCTAATTGTATTTTACTCATTAATTTCATTTTTTCTTCTCTCCTTGTGATCTTTTCAGGTTTTTGGAATTTGTTTGGGTGTAAACTTTTTTTTCATTTTTCGTAAATAAATGTAACTAATTTTGACAATTTATTGAGCTAGTAATATATATTCATTTATCACCGGTCTGATGAGTTAAGCTCATTTTTCCTTGACAATTATAGTATTCCCAAAAATTTCTCAAAACTAACAATCTTTTTTTTCGGGAAATCTAATTAAATTGTGAAGATTTAGTCGGCGTTATTTAGATAAAGATATAAGCGCTTCGCCCTCGTATCCCTGCACAAAAATGTCCTTCAGGATATGAAGAAAAGTTAAGCCGACAAGGCTCTCTTAAAAATAAAAAGAAAACTCGCTTTTTGGGTATCTAAAGGTAAATTCTCAGTAGGTCTTCACCAAGCTACATCTTGGCGGACTCTTTGCGCGAAACAAAAAAAATGAGGTGGACACAAAGGCCCACCTCCTCAGACTCTTCCTAATCTAAAACTTCAAACGATGTCACCTCTAATACAGGGCCTATCATGGCAATAGTCATGACATCATCTCGAACGTTTCCGGTCACCTGAACCTTAGCCTGATCTTTCTTCAATTGTGAAGGAGGGTCTTTTAATTCATAAGTCTTTCCTTCTTCAGTGACTAAGGCCCAAGCCCCCATTCCCAGGGACTTGCGTTCAATTTTCCCCCTTAGAGTAATACTCATGACAGTTTCAATTCTCCTCTACTGGCCAAAAAAGCTAACCCGAAGCAGAGTAAGGCATTAATGCCTAAAAAGATGCGAGCAATCTCTGGTGAGGCGATCCATTGTAAACCGGGATCGATAGCCGCACTGACTGCTAAACAAGAGGCAACCCCTAGAGTAGTCCCGATGGCAAACCATTTTAACTTTTCATGTCCTAAGAATAGAGCAATCAAGCCAAAAGGAATTAACACACTGGCAACAATCGGGTTTAATAGAGGACTTCCCTGAATAATACTGCCTAATTCAGGAATGGAACTTCCCATGAGTCGGAAAGGCCATTGAGGTAAATCAAACACATAAAATCCTCGTAAGAAAAACAAGCCTGTACTACCCATAATCAAACCGAAATTCAACGGCAAGGCGAAGGGTAAATAAGTGCGTAAAAACCAGGCCAATAAATAAGAACCCACGATCATCAAAATTTTGGGCATTAAGGCCACTGCGCCGCCATCGAACCAAAAACGGAGGCTTAGATAGCCATTATCCCGTAACCAACGGAAAAAGTGACGCAAGGAAATTTTGCCTTTGTGGGCTAATTCTACTGATGCGGCTGCATCTAATTGACCGGCACCATAATAGTTAAAGGGATCTTCAGTGATTTTACGAGAAGATTGTAAGAGAACCTCGAGGATTTCTTGGGGATCGGATATGCCTTCAGCTTTAATTAAGGCGGCTACGGCGGCTACGTGGGGAGAGGCCATACTGGTTCCGTGTAATCCTACCCAAGCGGCTTTGCCGGTTTGAGGGTCAATGGTTTCTTGTAAAATCTCTGCGAGTTCATCCCCTCCAGGAGCCGAAATATCAACCCCTGCGCCAAAATTAGAATAAGAGGCTTTATTGCCGGCGGCATCCAAAGCGGCTACGCTGATCACTTTAGGATAACGGGCAGGGTAGGATGAGGCATTGTCACCGGAGTTGCCGGCAGCCGCAATGATCACTACTCCTTTACTATAAGCATAATCAATGGCTTGCTCCATTAATTCGCTTTCGCCTCCGCCCCCTAAACTCATATTAATGACATCTGCCCCATGATCGGCGGCAAAACGGATCGCTTCGGCAATATCGGCCACGGTTCCTCCTCCGCCGGCCGATAAGACTTTTAGCGGCATGATTTTGGCTTTGTAAGCGATGCCGGCTACCCCATAATTATTATTGGTGGATTGGGCAATGGTTCCGGCTACATGAGTTCCGTGCCCATTGTCGTCTGTTGCATCGTTCTTGTCATTAACAAAGTCGTATCCTTCGACAAATTCTGTTTCTTCTAAGTCGGGTACTCGACTCACGCCTGTATCGATCACCGCAACGGTTATTCCTTCGCCTTGGGTTTCATCCCATGCCTTTTCTACATTAATACTGCGGAAGTTCCACTGTTTGCTGTAGTCTGGGTCGTTGGGCACTTCTAAGGCACTATATATATAGTTAGGTTCAATATACTCTACATATTCTTTCAAAGAAGAGTTGCGTAGAGCCGTTATAAAGGCTTTATCCCCACTGACAGTATAAACATTTCCGTCCACCGAAAATATACTGTTGAGGCTGGCTGTTTTTTTGTATTTTGACGCGAGTGCGTCTAATTGTTGACTAATAACAGCCGTCGGAATATCTTCTCGAAAATTTAGCACAACCGAGTCATATTCTCCCTTATTGGCTAATCCTTTAAAATTGAATAGGGCAAATCCTACTCCTATGATAAATAAGCACAGTAACAAAAACTTCTTCATCTTTAAGCTACCTACCCGGCTCAAATTCAGTGTTTAACTTTACTTTTGTTTCGTTAACATCTAGTGGCAAAGACTTATTTTCTTTACATTCCTCCTAGAGCATAATTTTATCTTTTGGTGCTAGTTTGACTACTAGCATAACCCATCCACCGTCAAATAGGAAACAAAAAAAACCCGTCATCAGCCATACTGTTAAGGGTTTGTCAAGTTTATATTTTTTAACATCATGTTTTTCAGTTACGTCTAAATACTGATAAGACCCCAAAAAAGTGTTAATTATTTTTTCGGTTGAATTCTCGAACAACTCCGATCACCTATCATTAAACCATCAAAGAAATTTGTCAAATTGAAAATAAAGAATTTCACCAAAAGTGTCAAAGCTTTTTCTGTCATCAGCAAAAATGGGTGAGATGCAAATTTAAATACTCTATCTTAAGTTATATTTTTGATTGTTAAATTTCCCCGAAAATTCTTCGGATTCTGCAATATAAATAAATATTGGATAGGGAACTTATTATTTGCTATAGTGAAGATATCAGTCAAGTGAAAATTGTATTCAAGAGTTATGGCATTAGAATTAAAAGTACCCAGTATTGCCTGTTCCGGTTGTGCAGATACCATTACTAAAGCGATCAAAACAGTGGAACCAGAAGCTAATGTAAAGGTTGATGTTGAGGCAAAAACCGTTGCAGTGGAAGCCAAAGCGTCAGAAGAATCTATCAAACAAGCCATTACAGCAACCGGTCACACAATAGAATAAATCAAGCGCCGAGTTTTTCCGGCAAAAAAATAGAGATGTTGCCGACAACGTCTCTATAGCAATTAAAGACAGTATTACATAAAAAGGAGGATTGCTATATAATTTTAGTGAACTTGTTAAGATCAGCTTTTGTACTCAGTGCTAATCAGTCATGAGGATTGAGCAACTTGGTTTATTCCCTGCTTCAGAATCAAACAATTCATATTTATCTATAGAAGGTAAATTACCCACGCACGTCGCTACGCTGTGTGCGGGGCTTTCAGTAGCCCTTCAGATATCGTACAAGACAATATTTGAGAACCTCTAGGCTGAGTTACTGAGCAGCCCCAAAGTCTAATCATTTCTGCACCGTTTCTATCTGCATCGCCTAACCATCCACAAACCTTATTGCTGCATTTAAAATTTTTGTTACTTCTAACACCAAATTCTCCTCTAAAAATTTACTCGCTCGGATTTCAACCAGCTAAATCTATTCCAGAAATTAGTCGCTGGTTTTTACATAAATATGGAACTCGTTCTTTTACTATTTTAGAACCTTTTGCAGGCTCGGGAACAACGATTCTTGAAAGTCTTCTTTATGGAGCATCGGTTTACTAGCTAGACTATCATCCTTTAAGTCGTTTAATTTGTCAGGTAAAAACCACGCCCATTGATGTACAAGAAGTTTTAGAAGCCGCTTCTAAAATTATAATTAAAGCGACTGCTCAACAGTATTCTCCCTGTACAATTAAGTTTAAAAATAAAGATTTTTGGTTTCAAAAACAGGTTCAAGAAGGTTTAGAAATTCTTCGAGAACAGATTTTAACAATCCCTGAATCATTACAGCCTATTCTTTGGTTGGCTTTGGCTTCAACGGTTAGAAAAACCTCAGATATGAATGATGGGATGATTTTAGCGGCAAAACGTTCTCATATAGAACAAATTCCCAAACGTTCTCGTCAAGATGTCTATCAATATTTTAAGTTTTATGTTGATAAAGCAATTGAAGCCATCAGCGAATGGCAGTATCGAGTTAAAAACTTAAACAAGGCTTATCAACTTCCTATTAATAATGCTAAAGATATACAAACTTCTCAATTATGCGATGCGGTCATTACTTCACCCCCTTATATTAATGCTATAGATTATGTGTGGGCTTCTAAATTTGAATTACATTGGCTAGGGATGGTCAAAAATGATCAGGATAGATTAAATTTATATTCTCAGGAAATTGGCACAGAGAGATTAGACAGAAAAGCCTGTCAAGAGTTAGGGATAACTGGAAATGCCTATCTTGATAAGTTAATAGAAAATATTTATTTTTGCAAAAATTATCAAGCTTCAAAAGGACAAAATCAACTGAGATCGAGAGTGGTTTATCAATATTTTTTAGATATGAAAAACCACTTAATGAAAAGCTTTAACTGTCTTAAATTTGGAGGATATTATTGCTTTTCTATAGGAGATGTCAATAAAATTTGTGGCGTTGATATTCCGGTAGCACAGCTATTAACTGAATTAGCCTGCGAAGTCGGATTTCGACAAAATTTTCAATTTCATCTATTGCTTAAAAATCGAAAATTAAATCTTCCTAGAAATGTGAATTGGGCAGGCACAATCAAACATGATACTATAGTGGTTTTAGAAAAATATAGCAATCGAAGTATAGATTAGGACATGAGCGTTGAAACTGTTCCCCCCTTATCAAGGGCAGGGCTGTTTCATATTCCCAAACGCTGCCACCCTGAAGGGTGCAGCTACACGAACGAAGCCCGCAGGAGCGGGCTAAATTATTTGTTATTAATAAATATTAAATATTGAAGCCTGCGTAGGCAGGCTTTGTCCGTATAGCCCGACCCTTCAGGGTCAGGGAATTTATCTATTTAACCTTTGTGCCGCTTAGGTTGGCGAAACTGATAAACATCTTTAATCACTTGAACCCATCCATTACTAACAGATTCGAGAAGACGATCCCCTTTTTCGCGGCTGGCGGCAGTAGCATCTCCCATCACGCCGCTTTGGCTTAACTCGGCTGTCAACCAAGCAAAAGGTAACTTTCCTTCCATAGAGAGCAAACTATCTGCCGGTAAACCTTGGGGATATTCCTTGACGGCCTGATCCATTTTGACTTGTTCCGGCAACAAAGAGAGCAAAATACTCGTTTCAGCATCTCCTGCATGGATACCATATTCTAACTCTTGAGGGGTGAGTAATTCTTTAGCAATATGAGGAACTCGCCAGGTAAACAGAGGAAAAACGCTAAAATCGGGATATTGCTGGTGTAGGTCTCTAGCGGCAATTTCCATAATTTGGGGTTGCCCCCCGTGAGAATTCATCAATACCAATTTACGGAAACCTGAACGATAGAGACTCTGGGCCATTTCTTGGATAACCGATAACAAGGTTTGGGCGCTGAGGGTAATAGTGCCTGGAAAATGCCAATGTTCGTTAGATTTTCCATAATATAAACAGGGTAAAGCATAAGCCGGAATTTCAGCATCTAATTTTAACAGTGCCTTTCCCAAGACTCCCATACTGATAGCCGAATCAACAATAATCGGTAAATGGGGCCCATGTTGTTCAATAGCACCCACAGGCTGAATAATCACCACATTTTCCTTATCTGGCATGGCCTGAATATCTGTCCAGGTTAGATAAGGAAAAAAACGCTTTGGAGGAATAAAACCGTGCATCATCGCCAAAGTTAGTCCAAAAAATAGTTAGTTATGCCTAGATTAAGGTGATAAACGCTCAATCACCCAAGTTCCCTCAACACTTAAACGATAGCGTAGACGATCATGTAAGCGGCTAGGCCGGCCACACCAAAATTCCATCAGGTCCGGAACCACTCTCAAACCTCCCCAATGGGGCGGGCGAGGGATTTCTTGGTCACGATATTTTTCTTTTAAGAGTTCTAAACGCTGTTCTAAAACCTCTCGACTTTCCACCACTTGACTTTGAGGGGAAGCTAAAGCACCGAGACGAGATAATAGAGGGCGAGAAGCAAAATAAGCATCTGAGTCTTGGGGAGAAACTTTTTCCACCTTTCCCTCGATGCGAACTTGACGTTCTAAAACATCCCACCAAAAAACTAACGCCGCCCAAGGATTTTGGGCTAATTGTTGTCCCTTAGCACTGTCATAGTTGGTAAAAAAAACAAAACCTCGCTCATCAAAATCTTTTAGTAATACCATTCTCGCCTTGGGTTTACCCTCAGCGTCAACCGTTGCTATAGTCATCGCATTAGGCTCAAGTAAACCGGCACAGAGGGCTTGGTCAAACCAGAGTCGAAACTGTAAAAATGGGTTAGGATTCGCATCGGCTAAGCTTAAGCCAGCAAGGGTATAATTTTGCCGTAAATCAGCGATTGATTGATCCATCGTTCACTCATCTTTATTAATCCATTTCTTTAATATTATGACCACAACACCGGCTCAAGCAGCGATTGCCACTTTAATCGAAATGGCACAACAAGGGGAAATAGACCCTTGGGATGTACAAGTTATTGATGTTATTGACCGTTTTTTAGTGGAGTTAGGATTGCCGGATGACCTAGATTCGGCTGATCAACAAGGCAATTTATCTCGTTCAGGACAAACTTTTTTATGGGCTTCGATGCTGGTATTACTCAAAGCAGATACCCTAGAAAGTTTAGAAAACGAAGAAGAACCAGAAAGCCTCATCGAACCTGAAGAATTAGAAAACGAAGCCCAAAAACGTCGTTTACCCCTCGATTTAGAACGGCACATCAAAAGACGTAAAAGTGCCCCTCCCTTACGTAAACGTCGAGTTACCCTCAGTGAGTTGATCGGACAATTAGAACAAATTGCCAGCCAATTAGAAAAAGCTTCACCTTCTCCTGTCTCGAAAAGCCATCGTTCTGTATCTCGACGCGAAGCACTTAGAGTCATTACCCAACTAGCACACCAAGAAAATTTAACCGAATTAGCCAACCAATTAGATCAATTTCTCCGCATAGAATTGCCTCTACTGACTGGAAATCAAAATTCTCTTGAGCTAGAAGAATTGTTACATTGTTGGAAGGTTGACCCAGATCAATCCGCCAAAAACCCGGATCGAGTGGGGGTTTTTTGGGCACTTTTATTACTGTCTTCTCAATCCAAGGTAGAGTTATCCCAAAGCGAATTTTATCAAGATTTACAAATTCGAGTCCTAGTGTAGAAACTTTGTTTGTCGAGATGCTAAACTGGTCTCATTATCATCAAATTTACTCTGGCATAACCAATATAAGGAAGAACTATTCATGAAAGCCATGATTCTGGCGGCTGGAAAAGGGACTCGTGTACGTCCTATCACCTATACAACTCCTAAACCGTTAATACCGATCTTACAAAAACCGGTCATGGAATTCCTGCTGGAATTACTACGTCAACATGGCTTTGACCAAATTATGGTGAATGTCAGTCATCTAGCAGAAGAAATAGAAAGCTATTTTCGAGATGGTCAGCGCTTCGGAGTTCAGATTGGCTATTCCTGTGAAGGATACATCGGCGAAGATGGCAAGTTAGTGGGAGAAGCTTTAGGATCAGCCGGGGGAATTAAACGTATTCAAGATTTTAATCCTTTCTTTGATGAAACCTTTGTGGTTCTTTGTGGAGATGCTTTAATCGATCTCGATTTAACCGCCGCCGTTAAATGGCACAAAGAAAAAGGCTCGATCGCTACAGTCATTACTAAAACTGTCTCTAAAGAAGAAGTCTCTAGTTATGGGGTAGTGGTGAGCGATCAAGAAGGACGTATTAAAAGTTTCCAAGAAAAACCCTCTGTAGAAGAAGCTCTTAGCACCGAGATCAACACCGGTATTTATATTTTTGAGCCTGAAGTGATCGATTTTATTCCGCCTAATCAAAAATATGATATAGGAGGTGAATTGTTCCCGAAATTAGTAGAAAAAGGGGCCCCTTTCTATGCCTTAAATATGGAATTTGAATGGGTGGATATTGGAAAGGTTCCTGACTATTGGCACGCTATCCGAGGGGTATTAAATCGAGAAATTAAAAATGTTGCTATTCCGGGTATTGAAGTTAAACCGGGCATTTTTACAGGGCTAAATATCGCCGTTAACTGGGATAAAGTGGAAGTCACCGGACCCGTCTATATTGGCAGTATGACCCGCATCGAAGACGGTGCTAAGATTATTGGACCTACCATGATAGGCCCTAATTGTTGGATTTGTAGTGGAGCCACTGTAGACAATAGCGTGATTTTTGAATATTCTCGTTTAGGCCCCGGAGTTCGCTTGGTGGATAAATTAGTCTTTGGGCGCTATTGTGTCGATAAAACCGGAGCCGCCATTGATGTACAAGCGGCTGCCTTAGATTGGTTAATTACCGACGCTCGTCAAGTTTTCTCTTCCGAAAATGGACAAAGACAAAAAGCGATTGCTGATTTACTCAATCAGGGAATTTAGTCAGTGCAGACGCTCCTTAAAATAACGTTGATACAATTGACAACTCACGCTTACCTCATTATTATGCAGTCGCACTAAACCCATACTTTTGAGTTTAAATTTTTGGCTTGGCTCGAGCATGACTGACTCTGATGAGCTTAAAACTTGGGCAAAAGCTCTCTGAAGTTCACTATGCTGTTGTAACTGCCCTAGCAGTCTATGTAAATGCTCTATATATATACTCGTATCTGTGTCAGCAGATTGAATCAATTCTTGGAGACTTGACTTTTTCCTCGCTATATGCTCTAGAGTTAAGCGCACTAAATAAGGATGTCCGCCCAATAAAGCCATCAGTCGGTCGCATTCAGTTACACTTAAGGTTAGCTCGTAAGCCTTGGCTAATTGTTGTACTTGTTGCACATTAAAAGGCCGTAAGTCGATCACTAATCCACCATAAAAAGGAGATTGATTAATATTAAGCGGCACATACACTTCGGTAGATTGCACCAGCACTAAACGGAGTTTTTGCCAAATACAACTAAATTTACTTTCTTCATGCCAAGAACGCAGCAGGGTGAGTAAGGTTCTAGCACTCGATAGATTTTCAAAAACTTCATTAACTTCTTCTAAAGCTAAAACCAAAGGCGTTTGCACTTGTTTGAGAAGATATTCCTGAAAAAACAACGAGCAACTCATTTTACTACCGAGATCGCTATCCCAATAATCATCGAGTTTAACCTCAAATTCAAATTGCCGGCAAATATTGGCGCATAACCAACGTAATAATTTATTAGAATCGCTCAAAATTTCTGCATCAGCTTTCTGAAAATCAATCAGAACAGTTTGATAGTTTCGAGAAGCGGCATAAGCTAAAATGCGATTTAATAAAGAGGTTTTTCCCATCTGTTTAGGCGCTTTAAGACTCACCATTGCCCCGGGTTTAGTAATCTCTTGATAACATCTCAATTCATCCGGATGACGCTCTACATAAAAGCGAGAATTTAAGGCGACACTTCCCTCGCTCAATTCCGCTTCCATCCAAGGACAAAATCCTGACAGGTTTTGAGTTAACTCCGGGTTCATCTCTAAATGGCGGCTGATATCTTTGAGCAGTTTGGCTGTATCAGATGAACTAGACCATAGCAATTGAGGAATCTGTAAAGAGTGATGTTTGAATTGCTCGTTCATAGGAGTAAGAGGAAAAAGGGGGAAAGCACTGATCCGAATCACTATCAAGGGCGGCTTTTGAGGGTTTCCTTTGCAGGTAATAGCCCATTGAATCACTTCTATCATAGATTGATCAACGATAGATTGATCAACCGGACAGGTTCCCTCTAAAAGTAGGAGGCAATAATCATAATCGTTGATCGTTGCTTTCTGTTGTGAGTCTTGCGCTTTCTCAAAGAGATTTTGCCAAGATTTGAGCGATAGTTCGTAGTTAGATAAAGCACTCTCCAAGGTTTGCACAAGGGTGACTACCGTTTCTCCATCAGGATAGAGAATTAATAATCTCTTTTTTTGAGGGGTGCTTTCTTCGCTTTTGACGGGTTGATGCGGCGGCTGAAATTCTCGGTTTTTTGAGAGATGCTGTGGACTCGATTGGGAGAGATTCCTTTCTAAAACCGAACGTACATTAGCTTTGGTGACTTTTTCGCCGATACCTTCGGTTAACAGTTTCCACAATTTTGTCGCCACTACTTGTTGGATGTAGTTTTCGGAATAGCCATGTTCGTTGGCGATTTGTTCATAGGTTTTTTTGGTGGCTAGTAATGATTCATAGAGAACCACTCGCTGTAAATCGTTGAGATGTTTTCCACTTTTGCGGTGAATCACTGTCTCAGCAAAGTTTAAGATATCATTAAGGTGCGGCTGTGAGAGGGTTTGCTCTCTGAAGGATTGAGCGGCGGTTAGTAACATAGCATTGGCGGTTGTTTTTTTGCTTTTTTACTTGTTATTAGTAATACCACTTCTGAAAAGCCGTGAGCAGTAATCTCTACCACCCCGCCTCTGTGATACTACTCACAGTATTTACCGCATGGTCTATGATTAAATCATACAAATGCCGTATTGAGGCAGCAAAACATGAATTATATAAAAATAATGCGCTTCTAGGGCATCATGAAATAGTTTCCAATTACTGTTTAAAAAATTAGTTTCATAAATATAAATTTCGTCTCCACTATCCTTTTCTTGCTCGTTTTTTAAAGCCTCATATTTCCAAGATCCTTTGCCTTTTGCTATATAATTAACTTCACTATTGCCAAAACTAAATTCTCCATTTTCTAAACTTTTTAACCAATATTTATGTCTTTTTTTACCACTTAATTCAGTGATATTTTGTAATTTTTGGGCAATAAGTTTTTGGTCAGATACCGACATAGCCGCCACTTCAGCCGCCGAATTTCCTAGGCGATAGCGTTGCATCCATTGATACATCTGTTGGGCAGCTTCTAAAAAGTCTTTTGAATTATCTCTATCGATGATTTCATTTAAGCCATTGATGTAACCCCACTTTAAAAAAGGTTTATCAGGATTTCCTAAGACTGCACCATGTCCAATGGGAAAGGCTTCACTCATAAAGGCATTAGCCATGCGTTCATAGATATTTTTTCGGAAATATTTTTTAATTTTCTCGGTTTTGGCGAGGTCGGGATTTCCTTGATCATCTAAGATTAATTTAGCTTCATTGACCTTATGATTAACGCCGGCAAACCCTTGATGTGCCCAAGTATCTGCATAGACGTGCATGGCAATTCCTAAGCGATGTAATCCATGCGGGAGATGACGCTGTTCGATACATTCTTTTAACATATCTTGGGCTACATGGCTATTAGGATAACAGATCAGTTTGTTAATAAATTTTCCTGGCGGATTTTCGTCCCGGGGTAATCCCCCATTGCCGGGCAGAAAATGAAAGGGTATCCAAACATGATGACTTGCCAGTTGCCTAAAATTCCGATAGTCTAGCCGCTTATGGGCTGAACTCCTGCGCCGAAATAAAGCACCGTTATTAAAGCGAATTACCCCTGAGTTGGTGGCATCATCGACATACTGAGCGCAATAGGCGATAATATCGGCCTGTTGATGGTTAAATCCTGCTAAACGAGCAACGGTATAAGTGACACCGTGATGGAAATCGATTTGCATAATCGCTGTTCTAAGTAGTTGGTTAACGAAGTCACAAGTCACAAGTCAAAACTCAGAAGTCGGTTTTTGTAACCCAGATTTGTGCTTAACATAGAATTTTATCCATAGTAAAGGCGACTACCAACATCAAGATGTGCCAAAAACCAAACTAAACATGATCAAAATGACCCCCCCCTGAGAAATGCTGTTAGATTGGTTGATGGTACAGTAGTTCAATTTGGTTAAAATTACCTACCCAAATCCTGTCCCCTGTCAAAATAACTCGATACAAAACCCGTCTAAGCACTTGTTTGGATTCAATGGCTAATTTCCCATGAATGTTGCTAATTTTCCTTGGTTAACTATCATTATTATTTTTCCCGTCGTTGCCTCACTGCTGATCTTTCTTTTTCCTAGTGAAGGTTCAGAGGCAGTTCAAGAAAAAACTGCCCGTACAGTGCGATGGTATGCCCTGATTGTGGGTTTAATTGATTTTGTTCTGATTGTCTATGCCTTCTATAGCGGCTATGATTTCAGTAATCCCAATCTACAACTGGTGGAAAGCTATAGTTGGATTCCTCAATTAGATTTAAAGTGGTCTGTAGGGGCTGATGGTCTCTCGATGCCTCTGATCCTTCTTACCGGCTTTATTACTACTCTAGCTATGTTAGCGGCTTGGCCAGTTACCCTCAAGCCTAGATTATTCTATTTCTTGATGCTGGCTATGTATGGCGGACAAATTGCTGTGTTTGCTGTGCAAGATATTCTTCTGTTCTTCCTGGTTTGGGAGTTGGAGTTAATTCCGGTCTATCTGTTGCTGGCAATTTGGGGCGGAAAACGCCGCCTTTATGCTTCGACGAAGTTTATTATCTATACCGCCGGCGGGTCTTTATTTATTCTCGTGGCGGGGCTAACGATGGCTTTTTATGGGGGTGATGTTACTTTTGATATGCGGGCCATTGCGGCTAAAGAGTACGCCCTGAATTTACAATTGTGGCTGTATGCGGCTTTCTTTATTGCATACGCGGTGAAGTTACCGATCTTTCCTCTCCATACTTGGTTACCGGATGCACACGGAGAAGCAACGGCACCGGTTCATATGTTACTCGCGGGTATCCTCTTAAAGATGGGAGGTTATGCCCTGGTGCGGATGAATGCGGGAATGTTACCCGATGCTCATGCGGTGTTTGCCCCCGTTTTGATTATTTTGGGGGTGGTGAATATTGTCTATGCCGCCTTGACCTCTTTTGCACAACGTAATCTCAAACGGAAAATTGCCTATTCTTCGATTTCCCACATGGGTTTTGTCTTGATAGGACTCGCTTCGTTTACCGATATAGGACTTAGTGGTGCTGTCCTACAAATGATTTCTCACGGACTGATCGGGGCAAGTTTATTCTTTATGGTGGGCGCTACCTATGACCGCACTCATACTCTGATGTTGGATGAGATGGGCGGCGTAGGTAAAAAAATGAAGAAGATGTTTGCCATGTGGACCACTTGTTCGATGGCTTCTCTGGCTTTGCCGGGTATGAGCGGCTTTGTGGCAGAATTAATGGTCTTTATTGGTTTTGCCACCAGTGATGCTTATAATTCTACTTTCCGCGTCATTATGATCTTTTTAGCGGCTATCGGGGTAATTATTACTCCGATTTATCTGCTGTCTATGCTGCGAGAAATGCTTTATGGTCCGGAAAATAAAGAGTTAGTTTCTCATCAAGCTTTGATCGATGCTGAACCCAGAGAAGTGTTTATTATTGCTTGTCTGTTGGTGCCGATTATTGGTATTGGGTTTTATCCGAAAATTGTTACTTCGATTTATGACGCAACCACTAATCAGTTAACGGCGCGGCTACGTCATTCTGTGCCGAGTTTGGTGACTGAAGCGGCTAATACTCCGATGGAACAAATGGCCTTTAAAGCGCCCGATATTCCGGTTTCTCATTAATTTTCGCTAGGGTGGGCCATGCCCACCTAATTTTTGTCCGAATATCGAGAGAGGAGTTGATCAGCGATCAATTTTGCCCAATGCCCCCCCAAAGGCAAAATCTTGCACCATTGAACTTTTTAAAAAGTCATGGGGAAACCCTAATTCTATGGCACTGACTTCATCGAGTCTTTTTAGATGTTCTGGCGATAATTCAAAGTCTAAACAGCCCAAATTCTCTTGTATATGAGATAGTTTTCTCGCCCCTATGATGGGAATAATATTGCCGGGTTGCTGACGTATCCAATTAAGCGCAACTTGAGAAGCCGCACGCCCAATTTCTTGAGCGATATTGACAACGGTTTCTGCAATTTTTAAGTCCCGTTCAGTGACTTGAATCGCCACTTGAGGGTTGCTTAAACGTCCTTCTACTGGAGTGGGTTGATTATATTTACCCGTTAGCACTCCACTGCCTAAAGGACTCCAGGCGGTAACCCCAATTCCCAAGGCTTTCGCCATCGGCAGTAAATCTCGTTCAGGAGTTCGTTCTCTGAGGGAATATTCAATCTGTAAGCCGATAAAACCTGTCCAACCCCTCCATTGTGCTAGGGTGTTGGCTTGAGCAATAATCCAAGCAGGTGTGTCTGAAACCCCTATATAAAGAACTTTTCCGGCTCTGACTAAATCGTCAAACGCCCGCATCACTTCTTCTACAGGTGTGGTAAAGTCCCAGGCATGAAGCCATAACAGATCAATATAGTCTAATTTCAGCCGCTTTAAAGAGGCGTTGACCGCTTGCACCATGTTTTTACGGTGATTGCCACCGGTATTGATTTCTCCGTTGCCTGTGTTGAGAGAATATTTAGTCGCTACTACCCAGCGATCACGCTCTCCTGCGACCAATTCCCCGACAAATTTCTCGCTCGTTCCATTGGTATATAAATTCGCTGTATCGATAAAATTCCCCCCGGCTTCGGCATAAGCTTCAAACATTTTTTGACTCTCGTCAAACGCCGCTCCCCATCCCCACTCCTCCCCAAAGGTCATGGTGCCAAGGCAGAGTTCAGATACCCTCAGTCCACTGTTACCCAAAAGTTTGTAACGCATAAATACTTATTCATTGAGTGGCAAAAAAATCATTTCATCTTGATCAATTATTGCATCCGTTTTTCGATTTAACTCAAATTGATTTGTCAACCCCTTTTTACAAATATTTACTTTACTTTATAGAACTTCATCAAAAAAAAAGCGAGCAAAATTCATAAACTTGACCCAATTGTCGAGGGAGCCAGTCTGAAACCTTTATTTGATAAGCCTTGAAAAGTAGTTTTACAAAAAAGGTTATACTTACCCTAATTATGATTTTACTATAAGCTCTGAAAAAGCGCAATTCCGTTATCTAACCGGCTTATTGAGAATCTTTTTCACACATTACGTTAGATTAAGTTGGCGATTTTTAATTTGAATTTTAAAATAAAATCAAAAAAGTAATTAATTTTACTTATAAAGAGGCAAAAATTTCAGTAGCCCCAAAAATGTGAAGACTTGTTAAAGTAAACATAAGCGAATATAACACGAAGAAAAAGGGAAACATGAAAAAAGCACTTCCCAATCTTGTCAATCGTCCTGCCTGGTGGCTACTGGCAGAGTGGATCATCGATCCGCTAAACTTGCTGCAAAAATGGGCGAAAAAATATCCAGACCTATTTACGATCAGTCTGGCGGGAATAGGAGATGAAGTGATTATTAGTAATCCCGAAATAATTGAAGAAATTTTTAATAAAGATGCAAAACAATTTCATATTGGTCGAGGCAATCAAATTATCGCTCCTTTAGTCGGACAAAATTCTCTATTGTTGATGGATGGTGAGCGGCATAAACGAGAACGAAAATTACTAATGCCATCTTTTCATGGAGAAAGATTACAAACTTATGCCCAACAGATTTGTGAAATTACTGAAGCCGTAGCGAGTCAATGGCAGGAAGGTAAGGGTTTTATTGCGCGGACGGCTATGCAGAAGATTACCCTAGAAGTGATCACACAAATAGTCTTCGGCTTGCGGGAGGGGGAAAGATATCAAAAGATTAAACCCTTATTGGCGGCGATGCTCAACTTAACCGATTCGCCCCTGCGCTCGAGTTTATTTTTTATCCCCTTTTTACAAAAAGACCTAGGGTACTGGAGTCCTGGCGGCATATTAAAACGCTATCAACTAGAAATAAGAGAACTGTTGCAAGCAGAAATAGAAGAAAAACGCCATCAAAAAGGCGAAATAGGTAAAGATATACTCAGTTTAATGATAGCGGCTAGGGATGAACAGGGAGAACCCATGAGCAACCTAGAATTAAAAGATGAACTGCTGACGCTATTATTTGTCGGTCATGAAACCACCGCCACCCTGTTAGCGTGGGCATTTTATCAAATTCACCGGCTCCCCCAGGTGCGGCAAAAAATCTTACAAGAACTCGATAGTTTAGGGGAAAATCCCAATCCCATGCAGATAACGCAACTGCCCTATTTAACCGCAGTTTGTCAAGAAACTTTGAGAATGTATCCAGTGATTCCCATTGTTTTCTCACGGATCACCAAAACAGCAATGGACATAGGAAATTATCACTTTGAACCTCAAACAATCCTAACACCGAGTATTTATCTAGTTCATTATCGAGAAGACCTTTATCCCCAACCCCAAGAATTTAAACCGGAAAGATTTTTAGAGCGTCAATATTCTCCTTCAGAATATTTTCCTTTTGGAGGAGGAAGCCGGCGCTGTTTAGGTTATGCTTTAGCTCTGCTAGAAATGAAGCTGGTGATTGCCAAAATTTTATCGGGTTATGAACTAGCTCTAGTAGATAATAAACCCGTCAAAATTACACGTAGAGGGCTGACCCTTGCTCCTTCAGGCGGCATACCCCTATTGTTGAAGTCTAAACGCCACCCTCAAGCATCATCCCCAGAAAAAACTGTTACTTTAGTGCCATAAAAATTATCTTAAATATTAATTATGACCACAGTTCTTCCCGGTTCCAAAACACCTGGTTTACTCCAGCAACTTCACTGGGCATTTGATCCCGTTGGCTATTTAGAAAGCAATCAGCAAAAATATCCCGATTTATTTTTAGCCAATGTAGCCGGTTGGAAACAACCCATTTTATTTGTCAGCCATCCCCAAGCCTTACAGTACATACTAACTAACGACCGAAAACAACTGAGTGCCCCTAAAAAGACTAATGAAATCGTGCGTCCCTTAGTGGGAGATTATTCGATACTGTTATTAGAAGGACAGCGCCATCAACAACGGCGACAATTGT
Source organism: Gloeothece verrucosa PCC 7822 (assembly GCF_000147335.1). Lineage (NCBI taxonomy): Bacteria > Bacillati > Cyanobacteriota > Cyanophyceae > Chroococcales > Aphanothecaceae > Gloeothece > Gloeothece verrucosa. The sequence continues at coordinate 4,772,216 of NC_014501.1, read as the reverse complement.
TAGCCCCTCCTTTTCATGGAGAACGGATGTATAGCTATGGAGAATCTATTTGTCAGATCACTCATAAAGTGCTGAGTGAGCTACCCCTCAACAAACCATTTTCAGCCCGCCAAGTGACGCAAAGTATTACGATGCAAGTCATTTTAGAAGTTGTCTTCGGCCTTTATGAGGGAGAAAGATATCAACAACTGAAGAAACTGTTAAGCAAAATGTTAGATATATTCAATTCTCCTATCGCCTCAGCTTTACTGTTATTTCCGGCGCTGCAATTAGATTTAGGGACTTGGAGTCCTTGGAATAAATTTTTGCGTCAAAGAGAACAAATCGATCACTTACTTTATCAAGAGATAGCAGAACGCCGCGCCAACCCCAATCCAGAAGCGACAGACATTCTCTCGTTATTAATGTCAGTGCGCTATGAAGACGGGCAACCCCTCAGCGATCAAGAATTGCGTGATGAATTGATGACACTTTTGATGGCTGGACACGATACCACCGCTACGGCTATGGCTTGGGGTTTATACTGGATTCATCATCTTCCCCATGTTAAAGAAAAACTGCTGCAAGAACTAGCCACCTTAAAAGAAAAACCAGACCCAATGGAAATTGTGCGTCTTCCTTATCTGAGTGCTGTCTGCAATGAAACCTTACGCATCACCCCAGTGGCGATGTTAGCTTTGCCTAGAGTGGTGCAAGAACCCCTAGAAATCTTGGGATATGCTCTAGAACCCGGCACAGCCATTTTTGGTTGTATGTTTTTAACCCATCGACGCTCAGATTTATATCCTGACCCTAAACAATTTAAACCTGAACGTTTTCTAGAACGGAAATATTCGCCCTATGAATTTATTCCTTTTGGCGGCGGTACTCGTCGCTGTGTGGGTGATGCCTTAGCCCCCTTTGAGTTAAAGTTAGTCCTAGCCTCCATTGTGTCTGGTTATGACCTCTCCTTAGCAGATACTCGCCCCGAAAAACTGCAACGGCGCGGCTTAACTTTAGGTCCCGCCAGAGGAGTACTAATGATCCTAAAAGGACAGCGAACCCTGGAAAAACCCTCAGAAAATTTAGTCACCGTTTAATCAAGAGATTTCTCCTAGGGTATGGGGCAAAAAAAATGCCGCTTGATTTGGCGAACCTTTAGGGATAAACTAAATCGAACAAAATAAACCCTTCTATGAGAAAGCTGTACTTTTTAGTGCCTGGAACCACTCAGAAATTTGGCGGGGGTGGACTATGGGCGCAAATAAAAATACTAGATTTGGCTAAACAAATATGTGCCGCTCAATTGGTGACTTATCGCCAGCAAGAAGCGAATTTTCCCTTTTTAGACCACCTCCTCAAAAATTCAGAGCCAGACGAGGCGATTTTTATTATCAGTTGGGGCTTTGATATTCCGAAATTAATCGCCAAACTCAAGCATTATCATGTGATTTATCAGGCTCACTCCACAGGTTATAATTTTACTGTCCCGTCACGCATTCCCATTATTACAGTCAGTCGTAATACGATGGGTTACTGGGGACAAAAATCGCCTAATTCTCTGATTTATTATCTACCGAATCACATCTCAGATGAATTTTATAATCGTGGCGAAATACGCGATATAGATGTTCTCGTTCAAGTCCGTAAATCTTCTCAATATTTGCTCAAACAATTAGTTCCTGAACTTCGCCAGCACTGCCGCCTTGAACTATTGGAGGGTTATGTAGAAGATTTAGCCGCCTTATTTAATCGTAGCAAAATTTATCTTTATGACTCAGCCGAGTATTGGGCTGTTAATCACTTAACAGAGGGTTTCGGTTTGCCGCCATTAGAAGCTTTAGCTTGTGGTTGTCAAGTATTTTCCAGTGTCAATAGTGCCTTAGCTGATTATTTAGATCCAGGGTTTAATTGTTATAAAATTGCTCAATATTCTCTACAATATGATGTAAAAAAAATTCTCTCTGTCTTGCATTCAAATGAGAATTATGTTAGTTCGGAATCATTTTTAGCACCCTATCGGACGGAGAATTTATTAAAAAGATTACAAATAATTTTTACAGAAATTAATAGCTTTTTTGATCAGCAAAAATTCCTTCAAGCCGATATTGATGACTTAACTCAAACTCAACTGATCAAACTCTGGTTTCAACAACGACTCAGTAAGCTGACAACAAAACTCAAGTCAACTGTATGACAAGGGTAGCAAAAAGAGGTAGGATGCCTTCGGAAAACATCTTAACTCTCTTATTCCCTATGAAAAAAAACCCATTAGCCCTCTTATTACTCAGTCTCATTTGTCTGGGCAACTTCCCTGCACAAGTTGATGCAGAAACCGTCTTAGAAAAAATTCAACGTACAGGAGAACTCAACGCCGGTGCAAGAATAGACGCTATCCCCTTTGGTTACAAAACCGACAAAGGCGAATGGACAGGTTACTCAGTAGACTTACTCAAACTCATTCAGCAAGACTTAGAAAAAAAGTTCAACAAACCCATCAAACTAAATCTTAAAGAAGTGACTATCGATAGCCGCTTTCAAGCCATAGAAAAACAAGAAGTCGAGATCGTCTGCGGTGCCACCACTGTCACCCAACAGCGCCTAGAAAAAGTCGACTTCTCCCTCCCCTTTTTTATGACAGGTTCACAATTTTTAGTTAAGCTAGAAGATGCCGCCAATTTTGACATCAATGGGACATTAAAAGATGTTTCTATTGCTTATATTCCCCATACCACCACTGATGAAATTATCCGTCAGATATATCCCTTTGCCCGATGGCAACCCGTGAGAAACCGAGAGGAAGGGGTAAAAAAGTTAAAACAGGGGGCAGTAACAGCAGTGGTTAGTGATGGTATCTTGTTAGTGGGGGAAATAGTCAGACAAGGCAACGAGCCGAGAGATTTTGAAATTATGCCTAATGTTCCTATGACTACTGAACTTTACGCCTGTATTCTTCCTAAAAATAACCCAGAATGGCAGGAATTTGTTGATCAAACCATTAGCAGTCAAAATAATGCCCAACTTCAACAACGATGGTTTAATTTAGAAACAGGTCCCTTCCCTTATATTATCCACACTAACCCTTAATATTATTGATAAGGGACTTGTCCTCACCCCCCCCACTGATCCTCTCTATCCCCTCTGAATAAGGGGGGTAAAATAGAGGAGAATTAAAGCTGAATTTTGAAGATTAAACTTTAAATTAATTATGTCTTTTGTTGGTTTACACATCCATAGTGATTATAGTCTTCTTGACGGCGCTTCTCAACTTCCCGCCTTAATTGATCGGGCGATCGAATTAGGAATGCCGGCTATCGCGCTGACAGATCATGGCGTAATGTATGGGGCGATCGAATTAATTAAAATCTGTCGCGGCAAAAATATTAAACCCATTATTGGCAATGAAATGTATATCATTAATGCCGATCTTGATGACCGGACAAAAAAGCAGCGCAAATATCATCAAGTGGTTTTAGCTAAAAATAATCAAGGCTATAAAAATTTAGTTAAACTGACGACTATTTCGAGTCTTCATGGTATGCATGGAAAAGGAATTTTTGCCCGTCCTTGTATTAATAAAAAACTGCTAGAACAATATCATGAAGGATTAATTGTCACCAGTGCTTGTTTAGGGGGTGAAGTTCCTCAAGCGATTTTAGCCGGCAACTTAGAAGAAGCGAAAAAAGTCGCTAAATGGTATCAAGATTTATTCGGCGATGATTACTATTTAGAAATACAAGATCACGGTTCAAAAGAAGACAGAATTGTCAATCTAGGAATCGTTAAAATCGCCAAAGAATTAGGCATTAAAATCGTTGCAACCAATGACTCTCACTTTATTTCTTGTTATGACGTAGAAGCCCACGATGCTTTATTATGTATCCAAACCGGTCAATTAATTTCCGAAGAAAAGCGGATGCGCTATAGCGGCACAGAATATCTCAAATCAGCCGAGGAAATGCGGCAATTATTCCGCGATCATTTAGAAGATGAAATTATTGAAGAAGCGATTAAAAATACCTTAGAAGTTGCCGAGAAAGTTGTTCAAGATTATAAAATTTTAGGGGAGCCGCGTATACCGGATTATCCTGTTCCTGCCGGTCATACCCCTGACACTTATGTAGAAGAAAAAGCTTGGCAGGGATTACTAGAACGTCTTAAATGCCACTCCATTACTGAACTGAATCCCCTCTATAAAAAACGGCTAGAATATGAACTAAAAATGATTCAGCAGATGGGATTTTCTACTTATTTTCTAGTGGTTTGGGATTATATCAAATATGCCAGAGATAATGGAATTCCCGTTGGCCCAGGACGAGGTTCAGCCGCCGGTTCTTTAGTAGCTTATTCCCTCAAAATTACGAATATCGATCCCGTTCATCATGGTTTATTATTTGAAAGATTTCTTAACCCTGAACGGAAATCTATGCCTGATATTGATACCGATTTCTGTATAGAAAGACGGGACGATATGATTAAATATGTAACGAAAAAATATGGAGAGGGAAATGTTGCTCAAATTATTACCTTTAACCGTCTCACCTCTAAAGCTGTCTTAAAAGATGTGGCCAGAGTATTAGATATTCCCTACGCTGAGTCAGATAAAATGGCTAAATTAATTCCCGTTTCTCGAGGAAAACCAACGAAATTAAAGGTCATGATTTCTGATGAAACCCCCGAACCCGAATTTAAAGCCAAATATGATAATGACCCTAACGTAAAACGTTGGGTAGACATGGCTATCCGCATTGAGGGAACAAACAAAACCTTTGGGGTTCATGCCGCAGGCGTGGTAATTTCTTCTCAACCGTTAGATGAAATAGTGCCGCTACAAAAAAATAATGATGGGGCAGTAATCACTCAGTATTACATGGAAGATTTAGAGTCTTTAGGACTGCTAAAAATGGACTTTCTCGGCTTAAAAAATTTAACCACTCTTCAAAAAACGGCTGAATTAATTAAGCAGAATAAACAGGAAGACATCGATGTAGAAACCTTACCTTTAGACGAAAGAAAAGCTTTAGAAATCATCGCTAAAGGAGTCTATAAAAAGTTACCGAAAGATATAGAAGCCACCCATAAGCTTTTAGAAAGAGGAGATTTAGAAGGAATCTTTCAATTAGAATCTTCGGGAATGCGTCAAATTGTTAGAGATTTAAAACCGTCGGGTATTGAAGATATTTCTTCGATTTTAGCACTCTACCGACCTGGGCCTCTTGATGCCGGACTGATTCCTAAATTTATTGACCGTAAACATGGACGAGTACCGATTAAATACGATCATCCTCTACTAGAACCTATTTTAAAAGAAACCTATGCGGTTCTTGTCTATCAAGAACAAATCATGAAAATGGCGCAAGATTTAGCGGGTTATTCTTTAGGAGAAGCTGACTTATTGCGTCGCGCGATGGGGAAAAAGAAAATCTCAGAAATGCAGAAGCACAAGGAGATTTTTATTGATGGTTCAACTAAAAATGGAGTGCCGCAAGAAATCGCCGAAAACTTATTTGATCAGATGGTAAAATTTGCTGAATATTGCCTCAGCTATGACACAGAAATTTTAACCGTTGAATATGGGCCCATGCCCATTGGTAAAATTGTCGAAGAACAAATAGAATGCACCGTTTACACGGTTGACAAAAATGGATTAGTCTATACTCAACCTATAGCCCAATGGCATCATCGAGGACAGCAAGAAGTCTTTGAATATTGTCTAGAAGATGGGTCAATTATTCGAGCCACCAAAGACCATAAATTCATGACAGATGACGGTCAAATGTTACCCATTGAGGAAATTTTTGAAAAAGGACTAGAATTAAAACAAATAATCTTATAATAGTTCTAATAACTAAATTTATGTCACAAGCTACCACTCCCACCCAACAACCTTCTATTACAGAAGAAGAACAATTTATCGAACCCGATATCAGCAATATAACGATCGAAGATGATACGCCTGTGGATAGTTGGTTCTCTGAAAAACAGCAAAGATTATTAACGGCAAGTGCCTACAGTAGCTTAAAGCGAGAAACTCCCTTTGTCGTATTAGCGAATGTCGGCTTATTCTATGCCGAAAAACATCCGCCCTTAGTTCCTGATGTTATGCTTAGTTTTGGGGTAAGTGTTCCCGAAGACTGGAGTCAAAAGAAAAACCGCTCCTATTTTGTTTGGAATATGGGAAAACCCCCAGAGGTAGCCATAGAGATAGTCTCTAATACCGTAGGCAATGAATTAGGCTCGAAATTAGAAGATTATGCACGAGCAAGAGTCGCTTATTATGTGGTTTTTGATCCTTTACGCTGCTTAAAAGGTGAGGTCCTCTCGGTTTATCAATTACAAGCCTTGCGTTATCGTCGGCGGGATGACTATTGGATGGAGGATATTGACTTAGGTTTAACTTTATGGGAGGGAGTATTTGAAGGTCAACCGTATAACTGGTTACGTTGGTGCGACAGTCAGGGGAATCTACTTTTAACAGGAGATGAGATAGCCCAACAAGAGCGGCAACGCGCCGAACAAGAGCGGCAACGCGCCGATCGCCTAGCCGAGTTACTCAGAGAACGCGGAATAGATCCAGAGCAATTAAGTAGCTAGGATAAGTTAAAATTTTTACAACCTAAAATATATAAATATTTTTTTAATATTTGGCACAATGGAAGTGTTATCAAGCTACTCATCCATCTACGTCAAATTATGCCTAGTACATTTAGTCAGACTACCTCTGTTCCCTTAACCGCAAATTGGATACAACAACAAACCATCTATCGGCGTTGGCATCGTCATCAATCTAAATGTCAAATTTTACGCTCTCAGTTAGGATTTAATCAGGTTGCCTCATCTCGTCCTACCGTTTGTCAGGGATGTACTCACTATCATGGTAAAGCTTATGGTCAAACTCGCACCACTCGCACCCGTTTAATTTGTGGGTTTCATCCCTATGGATGGACAACCGACGATCATTGTCCGGACTGGAAAGGCCTTTAAATTTATCCTACTACTCAATGATTATTCTCAACTCAAAGCTTTATCCCACTCTAATTGATGAGCTAAACCATACTTAATAAAATCTTCTTCTAGAGCGCGATCACTTTTGCCAAAAACACCCAAACTATAGGGATTATCCTGCATACGTTCTCTAACTTGTTCTTGTTCAAACCGTCTCAGTTGCTCTCTAGGTTCATCGGGTTTAAAAAAGTCTATCACCAAAACAGTTCTATCATAATTGGTGTAATTATGTGGGCAGTGTGGATAGCTGTGATCTAAAACCATAAATTTTCCTTCCTGCCAATAAAGCTTATCGTGGCATATTTTCATCGCCACATCCCCTTCAGGTACGATTAATCCTAAATAGCCGCGATTCATGTGGGGATTATAATTGACATGGAGTTTGATATCTAAGCCTGGATGAAATGTGCCAAAATAGACATTTCTAATCAGGTCCTCAAAATCAATGTTTACTTGTTCTATCACCTTAGCCAAATGAGGGAAATATTTTTGTCTTAATGCCAGTGCTTTAGCTGAAGCCTCATCTGTGTCATAATCGGGATAGCGAATTTGATGCAATTGAATATATTCTTCAATAAACAAACCTTGAAATAAAATCCCAAAAGCACTATATTTTGAATTGCCTTTAGTTTTAATGGTTTTACTTTTCGGGCCTAAAATATCATAAGTAATTTTCAACTCCTGATCAGATGCCTGTTTCATAAAGCCTGTAAACTCATCTCTAATCTCTTGCCAACTCGCTTGAAAACTTTTTAGAAAAGGGAATTGCTCGGGATTAAGATGATATTCATTAAAACTTGACATTGGCTTTGCTCCTAAAGATGATTTAATACTAATAGGACTTGGTTAGAATTTCGGGACAATATTGCAATTGCTGACCAAACCAGAACTTTTACTACTGTACTCATTTTAGTGTAAGGTTTACTGTGTCTGAAACTCCCCTATTAGATCTAATTATCAAAAATGTGCAGGTAGTTCGTCCCCATCAAGATAGAGCCGAAATTCTTGATTTAGGGATTAAAGACGGCAAATTTGCCAAGATGGCTCCTAATATTAACCCAGAAGAAAGCCGAGAGTTATTTGATGCCCAAAATTTGTTAGGATTTCCTGGGATAGTGGATGCTCATATGCACATCGGCATCTATCAACCCCTCGATCAAGATGCGATCACTGAAAGCAAAGCGGCTGCAAGCGGAGGAGTAACCACCAGCCTAAATTACATCCGTACCGGGCAATATTATCTCAACAAAGGCGGCTCTTACCAAGATTTTTTTCCCGAAGTTTTAACCCTATCCCAAGGAAATTTTTTTGTAGATTACGGTTATCATATTGCCCCCATTAGTGCCGCTCATATTGATGAGATGCCAATGCTATTTGAAAAATATGGGATTGGGTCATTTAAAATATTTATGTTTTACGGCGGCTATGGTTTACATGGTCTTTCCGACCACCAAAACCTCTTTTTAATGATTAACAAAGAGGAAAGATATGATCTAGCGCATTTTGAATTTATTATGCGGGGTTTAACTCGGCTAAGAGAATTATATCCCCAACAGAGCGAGCGCATTAGTTTAAGTCTTCATTGTGAAGTGGCAGACATCCTCAACGCCTACACCAAAATTGTCCAGCAAGATACAACTTTAACCGGTTTAAAAGCTTACAGTGCCGCACGTCCCCCCCATTCTGAAGGTTTAGCCATCTGCATTGCTTCTTATTTAGCCAATGAAACCCATTGTCTGAATATTAACCTATTACATCTCAGTTCTCGTAAAGCCATAGAAGCCGCTTTAATGATGGAAACTATCTTTCCTCACATTAATTTTCGCCGAGAAGTCACTATCGGACATTTGTTATTAGATGTAGATACTCCGACAGGTAAATGGGCAAAAGTTAACCCCCCAATTCGTCCCCGAGAAGATGTAGAATATTTGTGGCAAGCTCTACTTAATAATCAAATTCATTGGATTGTTAGCGATCATGCCTGTTGTTCTGCCGAGAAGAAAGCGAGTTTGAAAGACCCTAATAATATTTGGCTGGCTAAATCGGGTTTTGGGGGGACAGAATATTTACTTTCTGGTGTATTTAGTGAAGGCAGTAAACGGGGAATGTCCTACAATAAAATGGCCCAGTTATTAAGTTGGAATCCTGCGCGAAGATTTGGGTTAGATTCCAAGGGTGATATTGCAGTTGGTTATGATGCTGATTTAGTATTATTAGACCCTAATGAAACTTTTGTAGTTCGTGCGGCCGAGTCAGAATCACAACAAGGTTATACCCCATTTGAAGGAATGGAATTAACCGGACGAGTTAAAACAACCTTCTTATGCGGAAATATGATCTATAATAACGGACAAGTTTTAGGTTCACCCAGTGGACGTTATTTAAAAAGATCTTCTCTGTAGATCCATAATAATCCATAATAAACTGAACAAATGACACAAAAGATTAAACGAGCATTTTTAGACACAGAGGATGGACAAATTCTCTACCGTATCGCTGGAGAAGGTGAACCCTTGCTGTTACTGCACATGGTCCCTCGCAGTAGCGATGAATTTAAAGAATTGATGACAATAGGAGTGCAAAATAGACAGCTAATTGCAATGGATTTAATGGGGTTAGGGGATTCTGACAAACCTCCTAGAGTTTATTCAGTGGCAGACTATGCTAAAACAGTCATTGCCCTTTTGGATGAATTAGGCATCAAAAAAAGCTCTATTTTTGGGAGTGTTACCGGGGGTTATATAGCCGGAGAAATAGCCGCCGCTTACCCAGAACGAGTTGAAAAGATCATCCTCTGCAATACACATGGATTTGACGCAGAAGAACAAGAGAAAGTCCTTAAAATGTACTCGCTTGGATCTACCGTTAAAGAAGATGGATCTCACCTGATGGAAAAATGGTTATCTCGTGTTAATTATGTGGGAAAAGGAGAATTAAATCACCGTTGTGTTTTGGATGATTTGAAGTGTTTGGGGGGGTCTGTCTATCCGGGTGTAGCTGTGGGAAATTATTGTCTTTCTGCTAAAGAAAGATTTCGTTTAATTCAGTGTCCTACTTTAATTTTGACCGGCACAAAAGCTTTAGAACCATTAGAAAAATTCGGTTTAGCTAAACCCGAGAATCAATTATGGCTCACAGAGGCAATTCCTCATAGTCAAATGATTGAACTCGAAGGAGGAACCCTCTGGATGCTCAATCAAATGGCTGAAGAAATATCAAAAATAATCGTAAATTTTCTGGACAATCAGTCAGCAATGGTATCAAATTAATGCTCGCGGCATACTAAAATTTTGCCGCTTATTTAAAAAAAACCATGAATAACGAATTACCCCTCATTATCGAATGTCGTTGTAACGAAATAACCCCTCGCGGCGACAATCCTGCGTTGCCCCACAGTCCAAAAGAGATCATCCGCGAAGCCATAAGGGCCTGGGAAGCAGGGGCTTCGATTTTCCATTGGCACGGGCGAGACCCAGATACGGGAAAACCGCGCAACGACGTTGAACTCTATCTCGAAGTGATACAGGGAATTCGAGAACACACAGATCTCCTAATCCATCCGACCCTTGGCTACATCACACAGCATCGGGTAGAAGACCGCGTCAAACACATTTTGGCAGTGAACGACGATCCCCTGCTGCGGGTTGATATGGTGCCGGTGGATTTCGGGTCGCTCAATGTAGACTTCTGGAATCCCCAGACGAAAGAGTTCACGACAACTGACCAAGTTTACATTAATACCCGTGCTAATCTTATGGCGGTGCTTGAAGTATTCAAGAAGCACAATCTCCACGTCAGTTCAGTCTGTTGGGACGTAGGACAAATGCGAACCGCGCGTTGCTTTCAGGAAATGGGACTTCTGCCACGAGAAACGCTTTGGGAATTGGTTTTTACCGGGGAAGTGATGCCGGCTGGCGCGGCGGCGACTATACCGGGTTTGCAGGCGTTCGTGGCTGAGGTTCCTGCGGATAACCAGTGGCTGGCACTTTGCTGGAATGGAGACGTGATGAGGGTAGCCGCCTGGGCAATTACAATGGGAGGTCACGTCGGTATTGGACTGGGAGATTATTCTTATACTCGCTTCGGCAAGCCGCACAACGGTGAGTTAGTGGAAAAAGTTGCTAAGATGGCCCATACCCTCGGCCGGGAAGTGGCAACACCAGCGCAAGCCCGCGAGATTCTCAAGATGCCGCCGCGAATTTCCCTCCCAAAAAAGCTACAGGCCACTGCTAACGAAAAATGATATAAAAAAAAATATAACTGCGATCGCTAAAGGAAAATGACACAAAAAATTAAACGAGCCTTTTTAGACACAGAAGATGGACAGATTCTCTATCGAATCGGCGGCGAAGGTGAACCTCTGCTTTTGCTACACATGAACCCCCGCAGTAGCGATGAATATCGGGAGTTGATGCCTATTTTTGCTCAAAATAGACGAGTAATAGCAATGGATTTGATGGGCTTTGGGGATTCTGATAAGCCGCCGAGAATGTACACAATGGCGGACTACGCCAAAACAGTGATCGCTCTTTTGGACGAATTAGGCATCGAAAAGGTGAGCATTTTCGGAAATCATACCGGTGCTTTTGTGGCGGGAGAGGTAACAGCCGCTTATGGAGATCGCGTTGAAAAATTGATTTTAGGTAATGTGGCTGGTTTTGGAGAAGGAGGACAAGCAGAGTTATTAAGACTGTTTGAGGAAGGTTTTAAAATCACTGAAGATGGTTCTCACCTCATGAAAAGATGGTTAGCCCGTTCTCGATACGTAGGCTCTGCCGAATTAAATCACCGTTGGGTTTTAGACGATTTAAAATGTTTTGGTCATCCTTTGTACGCAGTTTGGGCTGTAGGTCATTACTGTCTAGATGCACCCGAAAGATTTCGTTCTATCAAGTGTCCAACTCTCATTATCTGGGGAATAGATGATGTAAAAGAATTTGAAAGACTGAGTTTAGCAAAAGCCAACGATCGTTATTTTCTTTCTCAAGCCATTCCTCATGGCCAAGTCGTTGAATTTCCACAAGGAACAATTTGTATGATGAATCAGATCCCCGAAGAAGTATCACAGGTAGTCATCGACTTTCTGAATAATTGACAATAGTAAAATGCCTTCCCAACACATCAAAAACAGGAGTTTTATATCAATGAGGTACACCTCAATTTTATTTTTTATTACCTGTTCCCTGTTCCCTGTTCCCTGTTCCCTAAAATCAAAAAACTATGTACCTCACTAAAATGAGAAATGCTATATTTTTAAGAATTAGTCTAATTTTCTAGTCCTAGGATAGCTGTACACTTAATCTCTACGATTAATCCAGGTGTCGATAAAGCCGTTACACCAACACCCGTCCAAGTGGGAAATTTATTGGTGAAATAGCGATCTTTTACCTTAATAAACAGTGGCAAATGTGGAATGATAAGCGGCTGTTGCTCTGAAGCATTAGACGGCTGAACTGTCACATGATAAGTAATCATTTCTACCACATCATCAAAACTAGCTCCTGCTGCCCAAAGGACTTTTTTAACATTCTCGAAAGCCTGGATAAATTGGGCTTCGGTTTCCTCTACTACCTGTAAATTTTCATCCCGTCCCACCTGTCCTGAAATATATAAAGTATTCCCTACCTTAATACCCGGGCAGTAGTGATATTTTTCATATAAAATTTCCATCCCTTGGGGAATAATAACTTCACGAGTATTCACGATGAATTTTAACCTCTCATAGCAGTGATAATTGAGCGTGCCGCATCGGTCATCAACCATCCGTCAGCAGCAGGTGTCACGAAATCATAGCCCTTAGCGAACAGTTCTCGACCTCCGGCCACCGTGCGACTGACACCCCCAAGCCAACAATTAGGCGTAGAGCGAACTATCGCTTCAGCTTCCGTCATCAGCCGCTTAAATTCTGGATGATCATAAGTTCCTAACTTAGTCAGTGCAGCAAAATCGTCGACGATATCTGCCATCAGATCCCCGGGTCCTAAAAATACGATATCGATACCCTCAACTGCGGCAATTTCTTTTAGATTTTCAAAACCCCGACGAGTTTCAACGATAGCGCCTATCAGTAGGTTCTCCCGATAATTGGCAACATACTCTAGCTCTGTCAAACCCCAGTTGGCGGCGCGGCACTCCGGATAACCCACACCTCGGTTTCCCCCATGAGGTCGATAGCGAGTGGCGGCAACAATGGCTCGCGCTTCATCTGCTGATTCTACAGTCGGAACGAGCAAACCTTCCACGCCCATGTCCAAGACTCGCTTAATATAGACTGGATCGTGTGAAGCCACTCGCACAATGCAGGTAACATCTGTCGCCTGAGCCGCACGGAGTTGCTCTACTAGGACGCGCATATCAGTAGCAATATGTTCGTGGTCGAAGATAAAAGCATCGAACCCACACATAGAAAGAAGTTCGAGCGAGTCACCACCTGAGAAAAAAATCCAGCAACCGATGGGTTGAGAACCGGTTTGGAGCATTTTCTTGAGTCGATTAGGTCTGAACATAATTCTATTCGTTACACTATTATTGCTTTAAAATCTAACCACCACTTTACCCTGATTTTTCCCACCGATCAGCCATTCAACTGCATCAGCGATGGATTCTATTCCCCTAAACTCTCTCGGTTCAATGGCCACTTGAATTTGATGAGTTTCTAACAATTGTAAAAGCCGCTCTCGCGCTTCGGGCATATATTCTCTATACTGAGGCATCAAAAACCCCCTCACTGAAGCCGCTTTCCAAAACAGTTGATGATAAATCCGAGGCCCAGAAACGACTTCTATATCCTTAGCATATTCCGAGATAAATCCGACAACAACTAAACGCCCCCGAATCGCCAGATTATTGACACAAGTATCAAACATTCCTTTGCCAACACATTCAAAGACTAAATTAACGCCTTTGGGGTATTCTTTTTTAAGGACCTCATCCACATTTTCTTGACGGTAATTAATAACTCTATCACAACCCAATTGTTGCAAAAGTTGGGATTTTTCTGGACTTCCACAAACCCCTATGACATGATTTCCGGCCAGTTTTGCCAGTTGGACAGCAATATGTCCGGTTCCTCCGGCAGCCGCAGTAACTAACACCACCTCGCCGCTTTTCATCTCTCCTACTTGTTCGAGGGCGACTAAAGCTGATACACCAGTAGGCATTAAAGTTAAAATTTCGGGTGAGGCAAAAGGAACTTTAAAAGCTTCTTCTGCTTTAATGGTTTGATATTCTCGATAGCCTCCGCCTCTAGCAGTGGTTAATACAGCATCTCCTACCTCAAAGGCTCCCACTTTTTCTCCTTTGGCTATTACTTCTCCCACCACTTCTACCCCTAGATCAAAAGGAAGAGTCGGATTAACATAGGGGACTTTTCCTTGACATATTAAGGTATCAAACCCCCCATTAACCGCCGCAAATTGATTGCGAATGACAATTTCATCAGCTTGTGGCTGTTCTAAGTTAACTTCTACAATTTCTGCGGCTGTTCGAAAATCATGACTATACTGTTTCACCATTAATTTTCGGTAAGTTTTTGGGTTCATTCTTTGTATCTAATTGTCATTTTATGTAATTCTACTTTCTTGTATTAGAGTTCGTTGATAAATTTGATTATTTTTAAACCAATGCCAAGTTCTTGCCCGATGATTATTACAAGGACTAATTTGAATCATTTCATAAATATACATTTCTTCGGGAATCCCTTTATAAGTGAGCCAAAGGATAAGGGTTGAATCATCCGCTTCCCAAGAATAGCCATTTAATCTTTCAGTATCAAACCAGACTTTTTTGTCTCGATAAATTCCCGGAAAGTGAAATTCTTGCACTTTTCCATCTGGCCAACTGTAGCGATTCACTTGATAGTAAGTGTCAGGTTTATCTGAGGGAAATTGACAACTTAAATGCGATTGATGATGATCCAAAATTTGCCCATTAATATCAATTAAGGTGTAAGTTCCTTGCCATTCTCCCTCATGACGGGCAAGTACGGGCATAGCTTCACGAATATTAGTCATATTTTATCGCAGTTTTTTGATTATTTATTATATCGTGTTTTTATTTGAGTTGTGAACCCTATTTTTTAGCACTGACACCTTAAAAGGTGCAGCTATACGAGCGAAGCCCGCCTGCGCGGACTAAAGTATTTATTAATAATAAATATTAAACCTTGAAGCCTGCGTCGGCAGGCTTTGTTCGTGTAGCTGCACCCTTCAGGGTGTGAGAATTAATAAACTTTACTTAAACCACCAAGGATCAGCCATCGATTGAGTTTTTACTAACAAAGCTTTTTTACGCCTAAATCGTTGCAAAGCCGCCGCCCCCATGCGAGAACCTCCTAACCCCGAAAACTTAAAAGAATTCTTCTCTCCTTCATGAATAAAAGCCGTTAAGCCGGCATCATTAATACTAATTGCTCCTGCCTCTAAATCAGCCGCCACCGCTAAAGCTTCCTCAGTAGAAGCGGCAAAAACGGCCGCACTTAATCCATAAATACTATCATTGGCTAATCTAATTCCCTCTTCAACACTTGAAAAAGCCATCACCGGCATAATGGGGCCAAACGTTTCCTCACTCATAATTTTCATCGAATGATTAACCTCACTCAACACAGTAGGAAGACACCAAAACCCCCCTTCTAACAGTTCTACTTCTCCGCCACAATGGATTTTTGCCCCCTTATAACGGGCATCTTCTAAATGAGTTGCCATAATTTCTGCTTGAGAAGCTGATATAATGGGGCCAATTTGTCCATCTTCAAAGGTGGGATAAGCGAGTTTAAGTCTTTGGGCTTTTGCTGTTAGTTGTTCGACAAAAGATTCAAAAATAGACTCGGCTACATAAACCCGTTCTAAAGATAAACAAGATTGCCCATTATTAACCACTGATCCCCATAAAATTGCTGATGTGGCTTCTTCAAGATTAGCGGATTCTAAAACAATGGCGGCATCTTTTCCTCCCAATTCTAAAAAGGCAGGAATAAACTGTTTAGCGGCTGCGGCGGCTACTTTTTTGCCGGTGGCTACACTCCCGGTAAAACAAATTAAATCTACCTTTTGGATTAAATTCGCCCCCGTTTCTGCTGCTCCTTCAATATAGGCTAAAACATCCCGCAATAAGGGAACAGTGCTAATAGTTTTAATTAAAGGTTGAATGAAACGAGGAGCAATTTCACTGGGTTTGACGATTACGGCACATCCTGCCATTAAAGCTGGAATTGTATCAATCGTAGACAAGAGTAACGGGAAATTCCAAGGACTGATAACCCCCACCAAAGGATAAGCAATAGATTGATGTTGTAGGTTAATAAAAGGAATAGCGGTAGTCCGTTCTGCTTCTGGGGCCAGTAATTGAGGGGCTAAACGACACCAGCGATCAATCCCAGAAATCAAAGAGTCTATTTCTAAAATTGATTCGGATTTTCTGCCCGTATCAGTGATTAAAGCCTCTAAAAGTTCGGCTTGATCAGCTTTTATTGCTTGTTTCCAAGTTTGTAAAACTTCGATTCGTTGCTGGAGTCCGCCTAAAACCCATTGTTTTTGATGTTGTCGTAGATGCCCACACAGATCAGTCAATTGTTGCTCTGTTGGCGGCGTGATGGTGTAATCGATTTTTCCATTTCGGGGGTTACGAATTGGTATTGAAGTATCCATTCATTAAAATTTATATGATTCCTAATTTTGTTAAACGTTCAATGGTTTCTCGTTGAGTATTGATAAAATGGCTGCGCTCAATTTCTCCTGTTAGCATCGTATTATTGGGGTAAAAGTTGGGGTTTTCATATTGTTGAGGATAAATTTGGCTGCGGTGACGAGCTAGTAAATTTTTCATCCCGAGTTGACGACGATAGCGCCGCAGTGCCGCCAGATCAATATCCGCATAAGCGGCCATACTTTCTCCGGTGTCGGTTTCGGCTAATACCAGTCCCCGATAATCGATGATTTTCGACCCTCCATCCACAGAAGAAGCCGCGATCGCTGTTCCGCTAATACCGGCTGTATTGGCACTAATGACATAAGCCATATTTTCAACCGCGCGGCAAAGTTTAGCCGCTTCTTTAGGCGCTCGTGCATTGCCAAACACTTCTGAGGTAGGATGAAGGATGATTTCTGCTCCCCGCATGGCTAAACTTCGAGCGACTTCGGGAAATAAAATTTCATCGGAAGCAACGGCGGCTAGATTGCCGATGGGGGTTTTTGCCACCGGAAACATTCCCTCTACGCCATAACACTCTAAATAACGCTCTAAGACATCTCCAGGGGTAGGAGAAAACATAGAATTGAGCCGACGGTAGCGTAAAATGATTGAGCCAGTGGGATCGATGACAAAACAGGTTTGAAAATAAATATTAGGAAAATTGTCATCGAGTTCGTAGGCGTTGCCGGCCAAAAAGAGGTTATTTTTGCTGGCTATCTGTCCTAATTCTTGGTAGAGGGGATCAGCCATCTCTAAACAGGCTTTTTTTGCCCAGTCGGTGATCGACTCTCCCATTGGAAAACTGGTGAGTACATATTCAGGGAGCAACACTAAACGGCAATTAGGCCCAATAAAAGCTTTGGCGGCACTAATTTGTTGTCCAATACGTTTGATACTCTCCTGCATGATTTTTCGCGCCTCGGTGGCGTTAGTGGCCTGGTTCACCCCATGACAAGTAACTTGTAGCGCTAAGGCAATATAAGCATCGATCTGTTCTATAGAGTTTGACATCACAGTTGATCGGATTTTTACTCAATATAGATCAGCCTAGTTTTCCTTGGCACATCTTTTGGTAAAAATGCTAGGGTGAATACAAGGGCAGTAGACGAGCGGCTAGATTACCACACTATCGCCAGATAGAATTTTAAGTTTTGTCATCGGGTTTTTAAAATCAGTCTAGGCATTTCTAACCCTTACCGGATAGCACTTTGCTAAAAAGATAAGAAATTGTAATTAACGATACAGCAAGAAATCGCTTTATTCTTTTGAGCAATTGGATTATGATAAATCATAGGTCTTGTTAGTTGATAGGTAACTTCTCATGAGTGTTAGTACACTGGCATCGGCTTCAACGTTTCATTACTCCATCAAGATGATCAAGGAAGAAGTTCGTCAACTGGTGGAACATGGAACCGTCAGCCGTCATCAGCCGATTTATGTTCTTTGTCAATATATCCCGCCTCGCGAGTGGGTTTATGTAGAATGCGAATTAGAAAGATGTGATTACCTGCTACGGGACCAAATAGGAGATTTAATCGCTTCTGAATGTTGGGATAATGATTAATTAAATTTCTCATAAGCAGTTTCTCCTGCTGATACCGAACTTGAACACTGTAGTATACCCTTGTACACTGCCTTGGATAAGCACAATCTTTCTGAATCACCTGCCCTAGTCCACAAACTAGGGCTAAAAGACTGAAGGGTAAAATTTTCAAGAAAAAGTTAGAGAAATCTTAAGAAAAACCTAAATTTTCTAGCTTTCGTCTAAAAATGCCAAAAGATTGTAACTAAGTATACAAAAAAAATGGGGATCGCTAAGAGATCCAAAAAGGATTAAGCAATCGGGGTTAGTCTATAAACTACTTAAACAGGTTGGTAATTTATGAGCAGTCAAGCAGTATCCTCCCTTCAAATTAGCCACTATACCATTGAAGTGATCCAGGAAGAAGCCCGTCAATTAGTCGCTCAAGGAGTCATCAGTCGTCAACAGCCTATCTATGTTCTGTGTCAATATATTCCGGCTCGGGAATGGGTAGAGGTTGAGTGTGAACTAGAAAGATGTGATTATTTGTTGCGTGATCGCATTAGTGATCTCATTGCCCCTGAAACTTGGACTGATGACTAAACCTAATAATTAACAGAGATCATTAAAGTCGAGGTAGCTATTTTATTTAACTTTATTAAGAACGAGAAAAAAGGTCGGTAAGTTCCTCGATTGAATTATTGATTAGTATTTTGTCATCTGAGTTAGACAAAGCGTTTGCAATACTTATGTTAGAAGACAACTAACTAGAGTTGTTAGTCATGGATTTGACTGAACAGTAGGTCAATTAAGCTACGGACTTTTTGTTCAGTCAATTTCTTTTTTTCATTTTAGGAGGGGAAACAGCAAGCCCTTTTAAGCCGCTTGTTCTAAATATTGCTCGAGATCTTCGATAAGACGAGTCAATTCGGCTTCTGTGGTTAAACGAATACGCTCATCACGAACCGTTAGCAAGACTTTAGCCGCAAAAGGACTCGGATAAATGTTCGGGTTACAAAAGACTTCTAGAAAGACTTCCCCGGTATGGCGGTATTCCATCGCTTTTTTAGGAGTTGGCTTACCTCCAGTAGAAGTATTGACCGCGATCGCTTTTAAGCTTTCCATTAATTGATTAATTTCTTGTTTTAGGGAGAGTGCTGCCTCTACTGTAAAACTAAAACTTACAGCACCTTGAATCAAGTTGAGTGTTAGTTGGGTCATGGTTAGTCACGAGACTAGGTCAATGTTTTATATTTATCAAAAAAGTACCCTTTAGAGAACCCTTCTTTTGATCACATTTCTCTCTATGATTTTCCCCGTAAGCTCTAGGTCAATGTAAAGAAATTTTAAGAGCTTCGCCAAAATTAATTAGGTTATATCAGGAGGGCTGTTTTAACCCTCCCTAACCCATTTATCCCGGATGCTGTCTATACCATTCAATTGTATTTTTTAGTCCTTCTTTAAAGTCCATTTGAGCAACAAAACCAAATTTTTCTCGGGCTAATCTAGTATCAAGACAACGGCGGGGTTGACCATTGGGCTTATCGGTTTGCCAAACAATTTCCCCTTTAAATCCCATTAACTCACAAATCATCTCCACTAGGTCCCGAATAGAGACTTCAAAATTTGTTCCTAAGTTAACGGGTAAAGATTGATCATAAGACTGAGTGGCCATGACAATTCCTCTAGCGGCATCAGTAGAATAAAGAAACTCACGAGTAGGACTCCCATCACCCCAGACGGGAATCTGCTTTTCCCCCTTTTGTTGAGCTTCGTAAACTTTACGAATTAAAGCCGGAATAACATGAGAACTATTGGGGTCAAAATTATCTTCAGGACCATATAAATTGACGGGCAGAAGATAAATCCCATTAAAGCCATATTGCTGACGATAAGATTGAAGTTGAACTAATAAAGCCTTTTTTGCGATGCCATAAGGCGCATTCGTTTCTTCAGGATAGCCGTTCCAAAGGTCATCTTCAGAAAAAGGGACGGGCGTAAATTTAGGATAGGCACAAATGGTCCCCACACAGACAAATTTTTCTACCCCTGCACAGTAGGCAGCATGAATCAGTTGAGTCCCCATCATTAAGTTATCGTAAAATAACTCTGCCGGTTTTTCTCGATTTAATCCAATCCCTCCGACATGAGCGGCTAAGTGAATGATAATATCCTGTCCAGTAACCGCCCTTTGACAATGATCTAGCACTCGCAAATCACAAGAGTGAGAACGAGGAATCGTAATTTGATCAGCCTTAGCTCCAGCGATTAAAAGTTGTTCAACCACTTGTCGTCCTAAAAATCCGGCCCCACCAGTGACGACAATCCGTTTTTCACTGAGATTCAGCATGATTTCTCCCCTTATTAGTTGGCTTACTGTGATTAATTTAATCTATGGTGGTTCTCGTCTCATGACGAATATAAGCCGTATCGGCTAAAAAGTGTTCACTATGATTTCCCTTGGCGATGGGGATGTCTAAAGCCGCTAGATCAGCTTCTACCATTAAATGAACTAATTCTTCAAAAGTGACTGAGGGTTGCCAACCGAGCTTAGTTCTAGCTTTAGAGGAATCTCCGATCAATAAATCCACCTCAGCCGGGCGTAAATAGCGCTCATCGAATTCTACATAGTCTTGCCAATCGAGATTAACGAATTTAAAGGCAATTTCTAGAAATTCTTTGATGGAATGGGTTTCATTAGTAGCAACGACATAATCATCAGGTTCTTGTTGCTGTAGCATTAGCCACATAGCTTTAACATAATCTTTAGCATAACCCCAGTCCCGTTTAGAATCTAGATTACCTAAATAGAGTTTTTTCTGTTGTCCGGCCAAAATACGGGCGATGGCTCTGGTAATTTTGCGAGTCACAAAGGTTTCACCCCGCCTTGGGGATTCATGGTTAAAGAGTATTCCATTACAGGCAAACATTCCATAAGATTCACGATAGTTAAGGGTTTGCCAGTGAGCATAAACTTTGGCACAGGCATAGGGACTGCGGGGATAGAATGGGGTTGTTTCTTTTTGCGGGATTTCTTGGACTTTGCCAAACATTTCCGATGAACCCGCTTGATAAAAACGCACTTCTATGCCTGTGCGATGTTGATAATCTCGAATTGCTTCTAGTAATCGTAGTGTTCCCATTCCCACTGAGTCGGCTGTGTATTCTGGTGAGTCAAAACTCACACGCACATGAGATTGGGCCCCTAAGTTATAAATTTCTATCGGTTGAACTTGTTCTAAAATCCTCCGCAGGGTTGTCCCATCGGTTAAATCTCCATAATGTAGAAATAGTCGTGCTTCTGAGTTATGGGGATCGACATATATATGATCAATGCGGTCTGTATTGAAGGTGGAAGTGCGACGGATAATTCCATGAACTTGATAGCCTTTTTCTAATAGTAACTCACTTAAGTAAGAACCATCTTGTCCAGTAATACCAGTAATTAAAGCCGTCTTTGCTTGAGTCATGTTTAATGATCCTCAGAGGTTGTCTAATGCAAAATACCTACTTAAATTTAATTTATCATTTTCTTAAATTCAATTAAATTCTTTCTTTAATAAATTTATATTAATTTTTATAGCAATTTTATGCAATTATACACAATATTTTGCTTAATTTATTCTCCAGACGAATTCACGAGAGCCAAGGAAGGCTTGAAAAAAATACAAGGCAAAAAGAGGAATCCTTTGCCTTGTTAGCGAAATTTCTGGATTTTTTCAGCAATAATTTTTAGATGGGTTCTGTTTAGCTAAAAGCCATTCCAAAACCTTGTGAAAATTGAGTAATACTTATTCCTCAATAAGCTCCATTGTTATGAGGGAAAACCACTACGCCAATGGTTTTTACCATCACCCACAAATCCATGAAAAAATTGCGGGAATTTACGTAGTAAACATCCATTTGAACTCTTAAGGGGTAAGGAATATCATTGCGCCCAGAAACTTGCCATAATCCTGTAATTCCCGGCTGAATTGTCAGCACTTTATCAATCCGATTTCCGTACTTATATAATTCTTCTGGAACTAAAGGTCTTGGGCCAACAACACTCATATCCCCCATTAAAACGTTCCAAAATTGAGGAAATTCATCTAAGCTAGTTATGCGTAAAAATTTTCCAATCCAAGTTACTCGTGGATCGTCTCTGAGTTTAAAATTATCTTCAAACTCTTCACGCATCTCTTCTGAGTTAGCCATCATGGACTCTAAGATCTCATCAGCGTTAGTGACCATTGTTCTAAACTTGATACAGTCGAAGCGTTTATAATTTTTTCCGACTCGTTCCTGTATGTAGAAAATCGGCCCCGGAGAACTAACGGCAATTAATAAGGCAATAATTAGATAAAGCGGAGAAAAGAAAATTAAAACCCATGAAGAAAAGACAATATCAAACAATCTTTTGGCAAAATCCCCGTTTATAGCTTCTAACCCCGATCTTTTGGGTTTTGAGCGCAAAACTAGAGGTTGGAAACCTCGTCTGACCAAAGCTTGTAAAGCCTTGACGGAGATGAATTGGCTATTAGCAGTCATCTTGCTCCTTCACATCACATCACACCACACTGTCCCGATCATAAAGCTAGAAGACGATTAAGTGAGCGACTCTCGTCACAAAAATCGAAATTTTTTCGAAAAATTTTTCGCACGGGAGTGGCGACAACAATCTTCTAAAAACTCTAGATAGGACGTTTGAAATATTTTTGCTGTAAACTGAGTTGCCATCGAGTGACAACTATCTGAACTAATTTGATGTTGAAACTCCAAGAAAGTTTCGACAGATTCCACTAACGCGGTTGGGGTTTGCGGATAAAAGAATATCCCAGTCCCATTTATGGGATTTTGACGGATATCTCGAACCGTTTCTAAGGCACCACCTCCTTGATAAGCTATTATAGGGGTTCCACAGGCCTGTGCTTCAACTAGGGCAATGCCAAAATCTTCACAAGCTGCATAGACAAAAGCTTTCGCTGATGCCATGTATTTTTCTACCACTTCATTGGGTTGTTCCCCTAATATTGTTATATTCGATTTAGCCCGTTGACGGATAAAATTTAATTCGGGCCCATCCCCAATGATCACTAATGGCAATTTTAAATGATTAAAAGCCTCTACGATTAAAGAGACTTTTTTATAACTCACCAAGCGGCACACCGTTAAGTAAAAATCTTCTTTTTGAGCTTTAAAGGGGAAACGATCCAACTCGACGGGGGGGTAAATCACTTTAGACGAGCGGCGATAACAACGCCAGATGCGACGAGCGGTATGGTTCGAGTTGGCAATAAAGTAATCCACTCGATTAGCACTAATCACATCCCATTGACGCAGGCGATGCAGAAGATAGCGAGTCAAAATTCCCGCTACACCTCTGCCGGCTGGACTCGCTTGCAGATAATCAAAGGTTAAATCCCAGGCATAACGCATCGGCGTGTGACAATAGCAGATGTGAAGTTGTTCAGGAGTGGTCAAAACCCCCTTGGCCACCGCGTGGGAAGAAGACAAAATTACATCATAATCTCGTACATCTAGCTGTTCAATGGCCAACGGCAGTAAGGGTAAGTATTTTTGCACTCCATTGCGCGCCCCCGGCAAATGTTGTAAAAAAGTTTTGCCGATGGAGCGCCCGTAAAGGTAGCTATCCGGATTAGTCGATTCAAAATCAATCAGCGCATAAACATCGGCTTCTATGTGCCGCAAGATCTCTTTGACGACTAATTCGGAACCGCCTGTGGCTTTCGGGGTTAACCACTCATGAACTAGGGCATATCTCATAAACTACAGGGTCGGGTCATCACCATAGCCGCTCAGGGCATTTTGATCATTATCCCGTTTTGAGCCTAATAAATCCAGCTTATCCACTCGAATCACTGGTTTAGAACGATTCGCTCCTGTATTGGCATCGGTCCAGGTTTCGATTTTTAATGAGCCTTTAACGCCAATTAAACTGCCTTTCCGCACATAATTAGCGGCTACTTCGGCAGTTTTCCCCCAAATTTCCAAATTAAACCAATCCGGCTCATCACTTTTACTGGTGGGACGATTAACGGCTAAGGTTAATGTACATAAAGAACTCCCCGAGGTAAAAAATTTAATTTCTGGGTCTCTACCCACACGACCCACCAAATGAACAACATTCAGACTCATAACTTGACTTGATTCTTTGATCGAGTACATCAGTACATTTATTTTAAGGCCAACTAAGTTATTGTAAAAATAATTAGATATTTGACTTTTCCTAGGGAATCAATGATAACTTTATCTTAGAGATAAGGGAATTATAACAATAAATTAATTAATCCAACTAGACTTAGGAGGAAAAACATAATAAAATCCACTTCGATTCCCTAGGGGTAAGAAAGCATCCGCCACTGAGTGACGGAGCGATTATTACTTCGTCAAAAAATAGCACAATTTCCAAAATGGGGGCAGTAAAACAAGTGGGTTTGTTTCGTCGCTTTTCTCTTTCTCTCTCACGAGATATGGGTATAGACCTAGGGACTGCCAATACCCTAGTTTATGTCTCGAATAAAGGCATAGTTCTAGAAGAACCCTCCGTGGTAGCTATAGACCAAGACAAGAATCCCCTAGCGGTGGGTGAAGAGGCTAAAAAAATGCTCGGACGGACTCCGGGTAATGTGGTGGCCTTACGTCCTCTGCGCGATGGGGTCATTGCCGATTTCTACAGCGCCGAAATTATGTTGGCAGAGTTTATCCGCCGCGCTCATGAAGGAAGTACCTTGGGAAATCCTCGTATGGTGATCGGTATTCCCAGTGGCATTACTGGAGTAGAACGACGAGCGGTGATGGAAGCCGCCACCCGAGCCGGAGCCAGAGAAGTCGGATTGATCGATGAGCCAATTGCGGCGGCACTCGGGGCCGGACTGCCGGTGACTGAGGCCACCGGTAATATGATCATCGATATTGGAGGCGGGACCACAGAAGTGGCGGTACTCAGCTTACAAGGAAGAGTCCTCAGTGAATCGGTACGAGTAGCCGGCGATGAGTTAACCGATTCCATCATCCAATACATGAAAAAAGTTCATAATCTGGTAATCGGAGAAAGAACCGCAGAAGAAATTAAAATTCGTCTGGGTTCGGCTTATCCGATGCAAAACCAAGATGAACCGGTCATGGAAGTCAGAGGCTTACATCTGATGTCCGGATTACCGCGAACCGTAACCATTAAAGGCGAGGAAATCCGCGAAAGTATGGCTGAACCCCTATCAGTGATCGTTGATGCTGTCAAACGCACTTTAGAGAGAACACCTCCTGAGTTAGCGGCTGATATTATCGACCGAGGCATTATGCTGGCTGGTGGCGGAGCCTTACTCAGAGGATTGGATACCCTGATAGGTCATGAAACCGGTATTGTGACTCATATTGCTGAAGATCCCTTAAGATGCGTCGTTAAAGGAACAGGAGAAGTGCTAAAAAATCAAAAACTTTTAGATCGGATCTTGGCAGAAACTTCTCGCAATGCCTAGGTGTCTTTAGTTGATGACGGGTATATAGGTCAATTGCGGTATGTTCATAGTAAGACGCCGATGGACTCGACGGGGTTTGCGAATGGTCCTAGCAGGATTAGCCTTGGGCAGTGGCTGGTTTTTTTATCAAACTCATAGCGCGGCCATTCTTGAGTTATATGCTGTCGTTACCCGTCCTTTTCAAACTGATTCTGCTCAAATCAAACAGCAGCAACTGACGGATGCTCGTGTATCTGAGTTGCAAGAACGGGTTAAGGAATTAGAACAGCAAAATCAACAACTGAAAGCTTTATTAGGGTATTTTGAAGCACAACCTAAACCGGCTATCACCGCTCCTGTGATTGGACGAAGTTCTGATGATTGGTGGCAACAATTAATCCTAGGTCGAGGGAGTCGAGATGGAATTGAAACAGGGGCTGCTGTAACTGGCATTGGTGGGTTAGTGGGGAGAATTAGTGAAGTGACTCCTCATACTTCTCGCGTGTTATTAATCAGTAATCCTACTTCTCGCGTAGGGGTGACCATTAGTCGCAGCCGCTCTATGGGCTTAATTGAAGGACAAGGGTCGAAAATTGCTGTTATGCGATTTTTTGAGAAAGTTCCTGATGTTCGTCCGGGTGATACCGTGACTACCTCCAGTGTCAGTCGTTTATTTCCTGCTGGGTTGCCCATTGGTCGTGTTCAGTCTGTGAATTTAGAAAGTCGCGGCCCTGCCCCTGAAGCCAAAATAGAATTGATTGCCCCTATTAATAATTTAGAATGGGTGATTGTTCATCCCCTAAAAAGCCACGAAGAGTTTAACTAGAGTGATTAAAGTAGCCCGCTTATCTCCTAAGACGCGGCAAATCCTCAACGGATTTGTTATTGTTAGTTCGATTTTGCTGTGCATTTTTTTCTCGCTGACTCGTTTACCTGGGATGGAGTTGTTGGGAATTGGCCCCAATTGGCTGATGATGTGGGTGATTGCTTGGAGCGTCAAGCGCACGATTTTTCAGGCTGTGGTAGCAGGATTAACCCTAGGCTTGATTCAAGATGGCATCACCTCCTCTTATCCTTCCCATGTTGTGGTTTTAGTGTTAATTGCTTATATCACAGCCCAAATTCAGAAGCAACGGTATATTAAAGAAGATTTGATGTCGGTGGTTCTGATTGTTTTCATGATGAGCTTATTCTCTGAAACTTTACTGGCCTTTCAGTATGTTATATCCGGTATTCGCCCTCTTGACGAAATTTGGCTAGATTATCAACAAATAGCCCTTTCCTCAGCTATTCTAAGCAGTTTATGGACTCCAGTCCTTTATTATCCTCTTAATAATTGGTGGGAAAATATTAAAACTTTAGATTAATTTACTATTAATGATTTTTCGGGAAAAATTTTCGTTGTTAATTAATATTAATTATTTTTTAATTATTTTAGTATCAAAAAGCACAAATTGCTGGTTCATCGGATAGGCCTTTCGCTTTCTGTTGCTTCTGCCAGAATGAGGGAACAGGGATAGGGGTTAAGCTAATTTCTTGATCCCTGAGACTAGATCAAGGTAATCAACAATGGTAAAATCAAAAATTAACCTGATCAGACAACAGAGTCTGGCTCAGGGTATTGAAATGGGTTTATGATTTTTATTGAGTTTAATCATCAGAAATTATTGAAAAAATATAGCACTCCTTCCCTAGGGATAATTTTCCTAGTTAAATCACTTTAAACACTGGCTAATCCTGCTCACTTTATTCAAAAAAATATGTCATTTCCCACCACCTCTTCTTTATCGGCTCCCTCTTTCCCGACTGCGGCTCAACCTTGGCATACCCAAACAGTGGAAGAAGCTTTAAAACTGCTTCAAGCCGATTCACAACAAGGCTTAACTCAACAGCAAATTCTCCAACGACAGCAATATTATGGCCCCAATGAACTCAAAGAAACCGGCGGTCGTAGTGCCTTAAAAATTCTCTGGGAACAGTTTACTAACATTATGTTGGTAATGCTGATTGCTGTGGCGGTTGTGTCGGCCGTTTTAGACCTCAAGGCAAGAGCATTTCCCAAAGATGCGATCGCCATTTTTTCCATTGTGATTTTGAATGGAATTTTAGGCTACTTACAAGAAAGCCGCGCCGAAAAAGCCTTAGCCGCCCTAAAAAATCTGTCTTCCCCCAAAGTGCGAGTCATCCGCTCGGACAAGACCATAGAAATTAGTGCAAAAGAATTAGTGCCGGGTGATATTATGCTCCTAGAAGCCGGTGTCCAGATTGCCGCAGATGGTCGCCTCCTAGAAGCCCAAAACTTACAAGTCAAAGAATCTGCCTTAACCGGAGAAGCCGAAGCCGTCAATAAAGTGGCCGAGACAGTCTTAAGTGAAGATGCTCCCTTGGGTGATCGGATTAATCTTGTGTTTCAAGGAACAGAAGTCATCCAAGGCAGGGCCAAAGTTCTCGTCACCAAAACCGGCATGGACACAGAAATTGGTCACATTGCCGCCATGCTTCAATCGGTTGAAACTGAACCCACTCCCCTGCAACAACGAATGTCTCAATTGGGAAATGTGCTGGTGAGCAGTTCTTTAGTATTAGTTGGCTTGGTGGTGATCGGTGGCGTATGGCGAGCCGGATGGGATTTATTCGAGGAACTGTTGGAAGTTTCCTTAAGTATGGCGGTGGCAGTGGTACCAGAAGGCTTACCCGCAGTGGTAACCGTGACTTTAGCCATCGGAACTCAGCGTATGGTGCGGCGCAATGCTTTAATTCGTAAACTCCCGGCAGTGGAAACCCTAGGCTCAGTGACTACCATTTGTTCTGATAAAACCGGCACCTTAACTCAAAATAAAATGGTGGTGCAGAAAGTCGAGACAGGCAGTGTCAGCTTTCAAGTTACTGGGGAAGGATACGCGCCGCTAGGAGACTTTATCACCGAAATGGGCGTTAATGACGCTCAAAACCCAGAAATTCAAACCCTATTAACCGCTTGTGTGCTGTGTAATGACGCTCTCTTACAACAAAAAGAAGGCTCATGGGAAATATTAGGAGACCCCACAGAAGGCGCTTTACTGACTTTAGCCGCCAAAGGAGGCATTTATTCAGAAGCGATCGCGCCTCAAATGCCGAGGTGTGGAGAAATTCCTTTCTCTTCTGATCGAAAGCGGATGTCAGTGGTAGTGGAAGGGTTACCCGCTTTGAAAAACGGCGCTCAACCCTATACCATGTTTACCAAAGGCTCACCCGAGTTGATTTTAGAACGCTGTAGCCACATTCTGATCGGTGATCAGCCTCAAGTGCTAACCCCACAACAACGAGAACAGATTCTTTTCCAAAACGACCAAATGGCCATGCAAGGGTTGCGGGTACTGGGATTTTCCTATAGATTCCTCCGAGAAATTCCCTCACTCGAAAGCGAAGAAATCGCCGAACAACAGTTAGTTTGGCTCGGATTAGTGGGAATGCTCGATGCTCCTCGTAAAGAAGTCAAAGGAGCCGTAGCACGCTGTAGACAAGCCGGCATTCGCCCGATCATGATTACTGGCGACCATCAACTCACCGCTCAGGCGATCGCTTATGACTTAGGCATTGCCCAACCCGGAGAGAAGATTCTCACTGGAAGAGAATTAGAAAAACTCAATCAACAGCAATTAGAAGAAAATGTCGAACAGGTCAGCGTTTATGCCAGGGTTTCTCCAGAACATAAACTGCGGATCGTTCGAGCCTTGCAAAATCGAGGCAAATTCGTGGCGATGACTGGGGATGGGGTAAATGATGCACCTGCCCTCAAACAAGCTGATATCGGTATTGCTATGGGCATTACCGGTACTGATGTGAGCAAAGAAGCCAGTGATATGATTTTACTCGATGATAACTTTGCCACCATTGTCGCCGCCACAGAAGAAGGAAGAGTCGTCTATAGTAACATTCGCCGTTTTATTAAATACATTTTGGGCAGTAATATTGGAGAAGTGCTGGTGATTGCGGCTTCGCCGTTGCTCGGTTTAGGGGGTGTTCCCTTGTCTCCTTTACAGATTCTTTGGATGAACCTGGTTACTGATGGTTTACCCGCCCTCGCTTTAGCGATGGAACCGGCTGAACCCAATGTCATGAAACGTCCTCCCTTCAGTCCTCGGGAGAGTATTTTTGCCAGAGGGTTAGGATTTTATATGATCCGAATCGGAATTATTTTTGCGATTTTAACCATTGGTTTGATGATCTGGGCTTATAATCAAGCTCATGCCTCTGGAGATCCCGAACGTTGGAAAACGATGGTCTTTACCACTCTTTGTTTAGCTCAAATGGGTCATGCTTTAGCGGTTCGATCAGATACCCAACTCACTGTGCAATTAAATCCTTTCTCTAATCCTTATGTTTTAGGAGCCATTACTCTCACCACCTTTTTACAACTGCTATTGATTTATTTTCCGCCCTTACAAAGCTTTTTTGGCACTCATGCGCTGAGTTTAAGCGAATTATCCATTTGTTTTGGTTTTAGCCTTCTGATGTTTGTTTGGATTGAGATGGAAAAGCTCGTCATCAATTACTTCAACAAACATAAACATAACTCTCCTTTGTAGAGAGTTAACAAGGGGAATAGCCGCCTTTAAACCCGGGTTCATCCTTGCAGAATCTATAGCAAAAGTTATAACTTAAGGATGATTTAAGGCGAGTTCCCCTTGTTTCCCACAATTTAATTAATTCTTAATAAATAAATATAAATTTATCAGGTATAATTTAACACTTGTTATCAGTTTTAATCCTCCCTTTCCACCATCCCCTATTTCAAGGCTTCCCCTAACCTTTAATTTCAATGAAAATTGTTTTAACCCTTGCTGTTTTGATTATTGCTTTGATCGCCTTTGTCGCAGAATGGCTACCGGTAGATCTTACAGCAATGTCTGTTGCCGTTGTGCTAATTCTGCTAAAATTAGTCAGTCCAGAAGAAGGCATTTCAGGTTTTGGCAATTCAGCCACCATTACAGTTATGGCGATGTTTATCCTCAGTGCAGGAATAACACGCACAGGAATTATTCAAATAGTACGAGATTTGCTGATGAAATGGGGAGGAAAAAACTCTTCTCAGCAAATTTTAGTGATGGGTATGATTGTGGGTCCCATTACAGCGTTTATTAATAATACGGCTGTGGTAGCTATTTTTTTGCCGATTGTAGAAGAATGGTGTAAGCAACGAAAAATATCGGTATCTAAACTGTTAATGCCTCTGTCTTATGTGACGGTTATGGGAGGAATGATTACCCTAGTGGGAACTTCTACCAATATTTTAGCCAGTGGAGTCTCAAAACAATTAGGCTACGGAGAATTTAGCTTATTTCAATTTAGTGCTTTAGGAATGATTACTTTTGTGATCGGGTTGGCCTATTTAGCCTTTTTTGCGCCTCGATTATTACCTGATCGAAAATCGGCAAGTAACAAGAGTCTCGAGCAAGATTATCAGATAGAAGATTATGTGAGTGAAATTTTGATTCCCCCTCGCTCGAGTTTAATCGGACAAACTCTACGTCAAAGCGGCATTCAGCGAAAATTTGATTTAGCGGTTTTAGAAATTATTCACGATGATAGCCACTTTCCTCAACCTTTAGCCGATAAAGTCTTGTCGGCGGGAGACATTTTATTGGTTAAAGGAAGTCGAGAAAATTTGCTAAAAATTAAAGATGAAAGAGGGATTGAGATTTTTGCTGATGTGCAATTTAGCCAGGAAGAGGTAGAAGAAGAAATCAGTACAGGAGCCGAAAAAGTCGCTCAAGTGTTAATTTTATCAAATTCTCGTCTTATTGGTTCCACCCTCAAAGATTTACGCTTCCGACAACGCTACAACGCCACTGTGTTAGCCATACGTAGGGGTGAAGAGTTAATTCGAGAACGACTGGGAAAAGTGCCTCTTCGCTTTGGCGACTTACTGTTGGTTCAAGGTCCTAAAGAAAGCTTTATAGGGTTTCATACCACCCGAGAACTTTTGGTTTTAGAAGAGAAAGATATAGAAAATCTTAGGAAAGACAAAGCCTGGATCGCTTTAGCGATAATTTTAGGAGTGGTGATTTTAGCTGCCTTCGACTGGTTACCGATTTTAGTGAGCAGTTTGCTCGGTGTACTCTTAATGATTATCACCGGTTGTCTCAAGCCCGGAGAAATTTATGGGGCTGTTCGCTGGGATATTATCT
Source organism: Gloeothece verrucosa PCC 7822 (assembly GCF_000147335.1). NCBI lineage: Bacteria > Bacillati > Cyanobacteriota > Cyanophyceae > Chroococcales > Aphanothecaceae > Gloeothece > Gloeothece verrucosa. The sequence continues at coordinate 4,740,393 of NC_014501.1, read as the reverse complement.
TTCTCTTAGCCGGTTTAATTCCCTTGGGAATCGCGATGGAAAATTCGGGAACAACCGAATGGTTAGCCAATCAATTAGTTGCTATAGGAGGACATTTAAGTGGATATTGGATTTTAACATTTTTCTATTTGATTACGTCTTTTTTGACGGAAATATTGTCTAATAATGCTGCCGTTGTGTTGATGATACCCATTGCCGTGAAAGTCGCTCAAACCTTAAGCCTTAATCCGATGGCTTTTATGTTTGCGGTTACTTTTGCCGCCTCTAATAGCTACTTAACACCAATTGGCTATCAAACGAATACAATGGTTTATGGTCCGGGGGGTTATAAGTTTTTAGACTTTACACGGGTAGGATTGCCGCTAAATATTATACTCACCATAGCGACTCCCGTGTTGATTATTTGGCTTTATGGCTTAAATAATTAAATTTCTGATTGATTGACAACAAAAAGTGATGTTTCACAAAAAAACTCTATCTGTTACCCTAATTACCTTACTGTGCTTGTTAGCTTGGCCCATGAGTCAGGCTTTAGCTCAAGGAACTGCCGCCGCCAATCCCATTAATGCAGGGGATAGTGCTTGGATGCTAGTCTCCTCTGCACTCGTTCTTTTGATGACCCCAGGATTAGCCTTTTTTTATGGGGGATTGGTGAGATCGCGCAATGTTCTCAACACCATGATGATGAGTTTAGTGGCCATGGCCCTGATTGGCGTAACTTGGTGTTTGTGGGGCTATAGTCTAGCTTTTGATGTTAAACTGGCTCAGGGTCAAACCTTTGGGCAAGGTATACAAGCTCTAATAGGGGGATTCGGTTGGTTATTCCTCAATGGGGTGAGTGCCGGTGAACCCGATCCCATCGGTTATGCGGCTACTATCCCTCATCAACTGTTTATGGCTTATCAGATGATGTTTGCTATCATCACCCCGGCTCTGATTTCTGGGGCGATCGTTGAGCGCGTCAGTTTTAAAGCCTATTTCTGGTTGTTGGTATTGTGGTCTACCTTTATTTATTCTCCCTTAGCTCATTGGGTTTGGGGTAGAGGTTGGCTCGGGGCTTTAGGCGCCTTAGATTTTGCGGGAGGAACAGTCGTTCATATTAGTTCCGGTGTTTCTGCGGTAGTGGCGGCTTATGTCATCGGTTCGCGCCGTGATTTTATGAGTCAGCCGCACGTTCCTCATAATGTCCCCTATGTGCTTTTAGGGATTGGGTTGCTCTGGTTTGGCTGGTTTGGTTTCAACGGAGGTAGTGCTTTAGCTTCGGGTTCTTTGGCCACCGTTGCTTTTGTTAATACTTCTATGGCCACATCCGCCGCCGGTTTAACCTGGATGATTCTGGAATGGGTTTTGCGGGGTAAACCGACTGCTGTAGGCATCGCTACTGGGTTTTTAGCTGGATTAGTGGGAATTACCCCTGCGGCTGGTTATGTCTTTCCCATTGGAGCGATTTTAATTGGCTCAATTACATCCGTTTGTTGTTTCTTTGCTGTCAGTTTCCGAGTGAAGTTACGCTTTGATGATTCTCTCGATACCTACCCAGTTCACGGAATTGGCGGAACAGTGGGGGCTTTGTTAACTGGCGTATTTGCCAGCAAAGCGGTTAATAGTGCAGGAAACGATGGTTTGCTTTATGGAAATCCGGGATTAGTGGTGACTCAATTTATCGGAGTCTTCGCTACCTATGTCTTTGCGGCTGTAGGGACATTCATCATTCTTAAACTGTTGAGTTTGGTGATGAATTTGCGGGTGAAAGAAGAAGACGAAGTTCAAGGGTTGGATATTCCCCAACATGGAGAAGAAGCCTACGGACAAGAACTGGAGTTCTCTTCTGAGTTTAGACAGCAAAGTTCTTTGCCTAGTTAATTGTGTTTGACTCTATATTTAATATTTAGATATAGAGAAAGTTTTAAGAATCATAATTTTTCAACCCTGTCCCTTGTGGTCAGGGTTAACTTATTAGCAAACAACTCACTAATGACTAAAATTAATTTTATCGCTGTTCAGTGCCTTGATTAGGATCGCCGGCAACGCGAGGATTTTCGCTTCCGGGTGCTTCGGGTACGGCTCCTGGTCGGATATTGGTGTTAGGATCTGCATCAGACCCTCCTTGTGCTTGTCCTGTGGTACGCTTTCTTTCATCAAGGGGAGTATCTCCTTTCTTGACGGTGGCAGTAGGCCGCTTGGCAGAAGGTCCTTCCACTTCTTCTACTTCATTTACACCAAAGTTATTGGTCGTAATTCCTGCATAGTTAACTTTATCGAAACGGACAATCACCGGATAGAGAATACCACTTTTATCGATAGAAGCCACAACGCCGATGTCATTATACCAATAGGATTCTTTACGGAGAATACGAACTTTAGAACCACGTTGAACCATAATGATTTCTCCTATTTTTCATCAAATACTATTTAATAATTATCAGTTGACGGCGGCCACAAAATCTGTCGATGGTAATAAATTTTTCGGGTTTAAGTGACAACCATATTGATTAAGATTCAAGCCGGCTTTTGCCGATTTTTTTTTGATTGATGAGCTTAATTTTATTTAATAAATCTCTCTTTAGATAGAGCCAAAAATAATTATAAGTAATTAAGTGCCTAATCCCGCAGTGGACTAAGTAGTCGGACATAAATAAAGTCCACTGTGTCAAGAATTGTAAAACGCCTACAACCCTTCTCCATTGCCCATTCCCCATTGCCCATTCCCCAAACTCGCAGTTAACTTTAATTTTGTCCAGGTACTTAGATGGCTTTTATGGTACTTAACCTCAATTTTTGCTGCTTATCTCGATAAAAATCTTCAATAAAAGCTGTTCTCACTTTTCCCTGTTGATTGGTTTGCCATATTTGCCCACTATCGATATCTAAACAGGTTAACCAACCTTCTCCACAAACCCAAGTATCAAGACAAATGGCATGACCAATATTAAGCGGCAAACCGTTTTTTTGACTGGTATGCCCACAAATCATCACTTTACCCGAGTAGTGAGGTTGTGGGTCAACAAATTTAGCCCAAAACAGTTTGTCTTCTAATTGTTGATCTAAGGGCAAATGGGAATCAATATTAGCATGAACAAAAAAATGCTCTTTCGTCTCCCACCAGTCTAAACAAATATTTTGCAGAAAATCCCAGTGATGAGGGGGAATATCTTCTAAGGTGGCTCCTAAACCGCAATTTGAGTAAGATAATAGAGTGGATGTTCCATATTTTTTCAACCATTCAAACTCTTTTTCTAAACTCTTACGAGCCTCTAAAATCATCAATTCATGATTTCCCTTGAGGGCTACCAGTTGTCCCCGTTCATGTAGGGCAATCAATTGATCAATTACTCCTTTAGACTGAGGGCCTTTATTGATATAGTCACCTAAAGTAATAATAGTATCGTTTGGCCTTAGGGCGACTACATCCAATAACAGATTAAAAGCTTCTAAGCAGCCGTGAATATCTCCTATGGCTAAAGTTCTCATATTGAATTGTTCGCCTAGATCCTCTTTAGGTTAGCAAGAATTGACTGAGTTTATATGAGTGCAAGATTAAGATATGTTTACGGTTTGATTAAGATAAAAAGCCCGCTCGGTAATGGCCTGCCAATCATTGGCCACCAGTAAAGATTCAGGAAATAAATTAGTAGATAAGCCCACCGCAATTGCCCCGGCATCGATATAAGCTTTAGCATTTTCTAGGGTAATACCTCCAGTGGGAATGAGAGGAATGTGAGGCAAAGGACTTTTTAAAGCTTTAATATAATTAGCTCCCCCAAGAGATGGAGCCGGAAAAACTTTAACACAACTGGCTCCCGCTTGCCAAGCATTAACAATTTCGGTGGGAGATAACGCACCTGGGATAATGGGCAAATTAGCCGAGAGCGCCGCTTCAATTAAAATTGGACTAACATGAGGAGTAAAACAGAATTGAGCCTCACAAGCCATAGCCTCATTTAACTCCTCTAGGGTTAAAATCGTTCCTGTGCCAATAATACACTTGGGTAAATCTATCCGCAGTTGGCTAATGATTTTCGCCGGTTTTTCGCTATTCCATGTAATTTCGATAAGTCTTATGCCTCCTTTGGCCACCGCTTTAGCCATTGCTACTGCTAGAGCTACATCTTGACAGCGAATAACCGCGATCGCCCGATATTTTTTCAGAAGTTGTTGCCACTGAATTGAGTTCAATTGCTTCTACTGATGAATGGTTACCTGATCTAATTTTAAGACGGGAATGACCAACCCACACAGAGCCGTTCAAACAGGCTAGACAAAATTTGCTCAGTCAGTGGGCCTAATTGTCACCCTCTCTCGAGGGTCTAAACAACGCCAGATCTTTTAACAGGGGAGGGTTTGAAGCCTTTTAAAGAATTAATTTATTGTTGATTTATATTGCCCATCTACTTAGTTAAAGATAGATAGCAATCCTACATGAGTTGTAATAAAATTATTTCTTTGTAGAGACATTACAGACAACGCCTCTACTTTGATAAATATTACTTTTGATCAGTAATTAATTACGTTCATTGTAATTGGCTGGTAACCTTGAATAAACCGGATAATAAATGCGCTGCGTCCGATTTTGATTAACTCGAACCGAAATTTTTTTGTCAGCAACAAGTGATTTTAAACAAATCTGAAGCATAGAAACAGGACGGTTTAAATTCTGGCTTAACTCTTTGAGCGTTAATCCTTCTGGATGAGATAGAATTAAGTTTAATATAATTTCTCGGGTGGCTGGACCAGGAGTGGCAGAAATAATTTGTATGGGCAAGGCAATTTAATCTTAATAATGTTCAATTTTTCTGACGGTTTATTAACGCTTTTGGGTTCCTGAATTGATGATTTTTTTGGGATTTAATTCTGAGAAAAAGATTATGATATGACCTTTTTTTACAAAAATTGTTCCCCCAAATGACGGCTAAAGGTAATAGGCAAAAGGCAGGGCTTCTAGGATTCTGCTTCAAGTCGCTCATATTAACTGGGGTGCTTCACTGTGTTCCGCACTGTACCCTGGCCTTTACCCTAGAATAATTGATATTAGCGGCTGTGAACCTCTTGTATAGTAGGACTCTGGGCAAGTTTCCCATCTTCAAGGTGAATAACACGATCCGCTAAATCGAGAATTCTAGGGTCATGAGTCACCATCAACACCGTGCAACCTGCCTCACGAGCAAGTTGACGTAGTAATTGCACCACCGTATAGCCGCTCTGAGAATCTAAAGAAGCGGTGGGTTCATCTGCCATAATTAATTGAGGACGACCCACCAAAGCCCTAGCAATGGCTACTCGTTGTTTTTGTCCGCCGGATAATTGGCTCGGCAGATTTCCCCCTTTATCTCCTAAATCTACCTGTTCTAATAAGCTCTGAGTTTGACGACGGGCTTCTCTGCCTCGTATTCCTTTTAAATGGAATGCCATTTCAATATTTTCCGCCGCCGTTAAAGCGGGAAACAAGTTAAAATCCTGAAACACAAAACCAATATGATGCAATCTAAACTTAGCTAATTGTTTTCGGGACATAGTGGTAATTTCTTGCCCGAGAAGCTTAACACTTCCTGATGTGGGTGTTAAAAGTCCAGCTAAGATGGTCAACAAAGTAGTTTTACCTGAACCGGAAGGACCCATTAAAATTTCTACGGACCCGTAGGGAATTTCTAAATCAATGCCTTTAAGAATAGGAAATCGTCCGGCTTGGGTTTGATAAACCATTTCCACCCCCTTTGTAGCGATGGCAGCCCCCTCTGGAGTAGTAACAGGCTCGATCTGCGGCTTAACGCCAGAAAACACTAATGATGTAGTCATAAAACCTCAAATTATTGTACTAACTTTTAAAAACCATAGCGGGATCGACTCGATTGATTTTTTGGATCGCAAACAAGGCTGATCCAATGCACATAAACACCGTCACGGCCAATACGCCGCCCGCCATAACCGGGGTAATTAAAATTACGACACCTTGAGTGGCGGCTGTCCAAGTTCCTAGGCCAAGGCATAGCCCCATCCCAGGAATATAGCCCAATAAAGCCATCCACAAAGCTTGTTCTATAATGATTCGATTAGTTGCCCAGTCAGAGGCACCCATCGCTTTAAGAGTGCCAAATTCCTTGAGGTGATCAGATACGGAGGCGTAGAGAATTTGACCGACAATGACGATCCCCACAATGATACCCACGATCGCACCGAGGCCGAGAATAAAGCCGATGCTAGTTCGTTGTACCCAATAATTTTGGGTTTGGTTGGCTATTTCTTGAGTGGTGAAAGCAAGGGTATTGGGGAGGGCCTTTTCTAGTCTTTGCTTAAGGACTTGTAAATTTTGGCCGGGTTTAGCTTTGATTAAAACATAAGTAATCTTATCAGTGTTAGTTAGTGCAGCAATATCTGGTGTAGTCGGTTTGGCCTCAAAATCCGGACGGGCATAACTGTATGCTTTGGCCGTTTCCAGAGAAGTGAGCAAATAAGGACTAGAAGCGATCGATTGAATGCCGGTGGTCTGTCCTGCTAGAGTAGCTTTGTATGAACCAATTTGTCCGACATCTCCATCCTGTTTAATTCCAAGGGACTTTAATTGTGTTTGATCTACGATTATCCTATAAGGTTGGGCTAGAGCATTGACACTACCCTGAGTAATAACTCCTGGGGAGAAAAGTTTACCTTTAGGATCAAAACCAATGACTCTAACGGTAGAAATTGTCCCTTGAGAGTTACGCCATAATCCTGAGTTTAGAATTAAAGGTTCAGCAGAGGCTACACCCTCGACTTTTTGCGCTTGTGCTAAACGTTGATAGGAGATCGGCAAAGTTAGCTCAAAGTTAGTAAGATCTTTAGAAGCGACCCAAAGATCGGCTTGAGATTTGTCGATTAAGGCAGTAGTAGATTGAGTAAATCCTTTTAGTAGTCCTGTTTGAATTGTGACCAAACTGACAGCAAATAGGATTCCGGCCTGAGCAATGAGAAAGCGAGGTAAATCCTCGAATAAGTTTTTGCGAGCAAGTGAAACCATCTTAAACAGTTAACAGTGATAAGTAATAAGTTATAAGTGTTAACCACTGACAACTGACTAATGACCAATGACTAATGACCAATGACTAATGAGCTTTTCGATAGTTTGCATCTATCCAGCATCGGGGTAAATTTTCGCCGGAGGGAAAGTTTAAGCTATCTTTAGCAAATTCTTTGGGTGACTGTTCTTCTTGTCCAGCTTGGCTACTGCCTTTGACTGTATTTTGAACGGGATTAAATAAGGATTGTAGGTCTAGAATTTCGACTAGAGAGTCTGTTTGCTTGTCATGAAGTAACATAGTGCTAAACTGTTGAGTGAGTTTTGAACAATAATTTTATTTCTAGCCTATGGAGTTTTTCAAGTTAGCTTCCTCTACCAGAGGTTACAGCTATTCTTCTATCATATTACCGAATTAGAGAGAGTTATAGCTAAGGGAAGTGTGCTGTTTTTTAAGTGGCCTAAGTTGAGTTGCTTTTCAATTCAAATTAACTAATTAACACTGTAGTTGAGACTTGTGTTTTTTTTGTATTAATGATTTGTCAAACTTGTGTCAGAGGCTACGGAAGTTTAAAGTTATACCGCTATGGGCAAGAGTTTACTAAAAAAAGCTTTCAGCCTTTATGTTCATGCCCTATACTTCTATTGCCCGACTTACTTTTTTTTGATTTAAATTAGACTTTGATAGTCGCTTATTTTGAGTTATTCATATTATTTTTATCTTCTTGTACCACCATAAGTTTTTCGATTTTTTGATTTAAAAGGTCTATATCCGCTTGTCTTGGTCGTAAAGATCGATCTTCATTATATCGCTCTATGATCTTGGCTAGTTCTTCGTTTTTAGACTGTAATAACTTCAAAATTTCTGAGCAATTATCTTCTTTTTGGGTGAAAAATTTGGACATTTCAATATCCAAGTCAATTTCAAACTGGGCAAATTTATTATTAAATTTTGCAGAAATATCATAACTTTCGGCTGGACGAATAGTCGTATTAGTTACTCCTAAAAAAATCGTAAGAATGCCTAAAATAAATATAATTTCTGAGACTAAAGTTTCTGTTTTTTTTGAATCCGCTTCTAAATTTCCTTGCTGATAAATACCATTCAAAAAATTTGCCACAGGTTCTTGGGAAGCGGTGAGGCTACCCAGGACTACTAAAAAAATCGGCAGAGAATATTGTAAAACAAAAAATACACACAAGAGAAACCAGGAGAAATTTTTTTGAAATGAACAACGCTTTTTGATTTTTTGATAAAGCTTCATCGGCTTAAACTGCTCTGGTTTAAAGCCGTTAACAGCATCACGACTACGAGAACCGCTATCACCTGTATTTTCTAACACTTTTTCCCTGACCGCTCTTGAGTATATTGTTCTGATTTTAAATACAACTGGAGTCGGTTGAATTTCGGAAATTTTTAGAAAAGGCGAAAGACAGCAGACAGCGACTAAAATAGAAACAACCTATCATTAACAGTGAACCCCTGACCCGTGAGCCAGCCGCCATCCCCACAAGAAAAGCATCTTAATCAAGCTCGCACCAGCTTGCAACAAGCCCTATCTTGGTATACTAGCTTTCGCCGCCATTGGAATTATCCCCCCAATTTAGACCTACAAGCCGCCGTCAGGAAAGACTTACAAACCCTCAAAGCCGCCTTAGAAAAACTCGAACAAAACGTCATTAAAATAGCCACCTTTGGTTTAGTCAGCCGGGGAAAATCGGCAGTTGTCAACGCCTTACTGGGTGAAAAAGTCTTACAAACCGGACCGCTTCATGGTGTAACTCAATGGCCCAGATCAGTGCGTTGGACTCCGGCCAGTGGAAAAGTCCAAATAGAATTAATTGACACGCCCGGTTTAGATGAAATAGAAGGGGAAGCGAGGGCGCAAATGGCCAGAGAAGTCGCTTATCAAGCCGACTTGATCCTCTTTGTGGTGGCCTCCGATATCACCCGCACCGAATATCAGGCCCTCTGTGAACTCAGAGAAAGCCAAAAACCGATCTTGATTGTCTTTAATAAAATTGACCTCTATCCCGAGAAAGACCGTCAGGAAATTTATCAGCAATTGCAAACATGGGCCACGGGGAAAGCCGGGGAAAACCTCTCTGAGGTATTGTCTACGGATGAAATTGTCATGGTAGCGGCTGAACCTCAACCGGTACCGGTGCGAGTAGAATGGCCTGATGGTGGAGTGACAGAAGAATGGGAAACCCCACCCCCCCAAATTGAAGAATTAAAAGCAAAAATTCTCACCCTCTTAAACCGAGAAGGGCGGTCTTTACTCGCGCTTAATGCCCTTTTTCAAGCCCAAGCCGCCGAGGCCAATATCGCCAAGAAAACCGTAGAAATTCGCCAACAAGAAGCAGAAGCCCTGATTTGGCAATATGCTAAATACAAAGCCTTAGCGGTGGCGGTTAACCCGTTTGGGATTTTGGATATTTTAGGAGCGATCATTGCTGATTTAGCTCTTATACGCGCTTTAGCTCGCTTATACGGCTTACCCATTACTAATTATCAGGCCGGCAAACTTTGGCGCACCATCGTTATCAGTTCGGGAGGATTATTATTAGGGGAACTGTTCAGTAGTTTAATCATCGGTGTGGGAAAAAGTGCGGCGGCCGTCACCAGTATGTTTGAAAATCCCACAGCTTTAACCATTTATGGGGGGGCAGCCCTGACTCAAGGCGGCATTGCCGGTTATGGAACTTATGCCATAGGAAAAGCCGCACAGGTATATTTAGAACGCGGCTGTAGTTGGGGGCCAATGGGACCCTCTACGGTTATACAAGATATTCTGGCTCAAATAGAACCCAATACCATTATTTATCGATTACGGCAAGAACTTTTGTAACCAGTCCCGACTAAAAGTCTTGTTTTGATAACTTAAATTGTGTTTCTGAGGGGAAAATATAAGATAGAATTACGGGCAAGTTCTCCTCCCTCAATTAGGTGTGTAAGATGAAATTTAATGATAAAATGCTGCGTCAGCTTATGCCCGTGCTGTTAGCCTTCTCTGTAACAGCCCTTTCTCTGCCCGCCGTAGCCGGCAAACAGCCAACCATACAAGAACTCATTAAAGCGGGGACACAAGCAGCAACTCAGAAAAATTTTGCTGAAGCAGAACGAATATATCGCCGAGCCGTTGAACTTTATCCTGATGATTCTGTGGCCAACTACAATTTAGGAACGGCCCTATATGACCAAGGAAAATTAGAAGAAGCTTCCATGAGCTTCAAAAGAGCGATTCTCATCTATCCAGAATATGCCGCCGCTTACAATAATTTAGGCAGCGTTCTCTCAGATCAAGGAAAATTTGAAGAAGCCATTCTCAATTTTGAAATAGCCATCAAACTCGACCCCAAGAATTCTCTGGCTTATAACAATTTAGGGACAGCCTTACACCAACAAGGGCATTTAGACGAAGCGATCATGCAATACAAGTCAGCCATCGAAATCGATGCTAATAACGCCCTAGCTTACTATAACCTGGGCTTGGCTTTAAGAGAACAAGGAAAAGTGCAAGCGGCTAAAGACAATTTTGACAAAGCACTCAGCCTTGACCCAAGTCTTCCCGATCCGGCACGAGTCAGCAATAAAAAGTAGTAGTTAAAATCACAAAAGAGTAATAATCTGCCTAGCGGGTGTTATCTCAAGATAGAGAGAGGAATTAAACTGAATAAACAGCTATATTCCTCCTCTGAACCCTAAAAACGATGACCCGTTCTGCCTATCTCATTTACAATCCTACTGCTGGTCAGGGCGATCCTGAGCAAGAACTTCAACTCATTCAAAGTCTGTTAGCACCTGAGTTTGACCTTTATACCGAAAAGACGACAGAAGAAGTTGATGCGGCGGCACTGGCCAAGGATGCTATTGAAAAAGGCTTTAAAACCGTGATTGCGGCCGGAGGAGATGGCACCATTTCAGCCACAGCCGGCGTTTTGATCAATAGTCATGTCGCTTTTGGCATTTTACCCTGTGGTACAGCTAATGCCTTGGCTTCAACATTAGGCATTCCCCCCTCCGCCGAAGAAGCTTGTCAGACGATTTTGGCCGGACATACCCGCATCGTTGATACAGCTACCTGTAATGGACAGCCGATGCTTCTGTTAGCAGGGGTGGGTTTTGAAGCGGATACCATCGAAGGAACCAATAAACAAGCGAAAAAAAATTGGGGAATGCTGGCTTATGTCTTCTCGGGACTGCGACAACTGCGAGAATTTGAACGATTTGAGGCAGAAATTGAGACAGATGACAAACTCATTGAAGTGACAGCCGCCGCCGTGACAGTGGCCAATGCCGCTCCGGCTACCTCCATTTTAGCTCAAGGGCCTGCAAGAGTGATCTGTGATGATGGGTTATTAGATGTGACCATCGTAGCGCCCAAAAATCGAGCCAGTGCCATTACAGCTTCTTATCATTTGCTGCAAACTGCCTTACAAAATGAAGAAGCTCAACGAGATGATATTGGTTATTTACGCACCAAGCGAGTTAAAATTACCACCTCGCCGCTTCAGAATGTGGTTGTTGATGGTGAAGTCATTGGTCACACTGAGATCGAAGTGGAATGTATTCCCCATAGTTTAATTATATTTGTACCCGCCACTGGGAGTAATTCCCCTCCTGAAAAATTAGAAAATTTGCCCGAGTCAAAAGTGGAGACAAAAACCAAAGCTCCTTAACTTAATTAGTCCTTTTACTTATTTCTTTTGAAATAATTCTTAAGTCAAAAAAAATGACTGTTCTGTTGATATTTATTTCAATAGTCATAGTGAGAATCTCTTCAACATGACAGACCAAAGGAGAAGTTTTTTTTAGATAAACTAGGTTCAGCCATAAAAAAGTCTTTTGGACGATCATAACCAACAATACGCTCTTAAACTGAATTTATGTTTTATCACAAAAAAGAACTGATTGAAAAAGCCGTAAATATTGATGACCCTAACCCTCGCTTTGCTCAACTTCTTTTAGAGCAATTTGGCGGCGCAACTGGTGAATTAACGGCGGCTTTGCAATATTGGGTGCAATCGTTTCATGTAGAACACCCAGGTATTCGGGATATGCTTCAAGACATTGCCGTAGAAGAATTTAGCCATTTAGAAATGGTGGGTAAATTAATCGAAGTTCATACCCAAAAAGTCGATCAAACAGAAGCTTTTAGCAGCACTTTATTTGCTATACGAGGAAAAGGCCCTCACTTTTTAGACTCTCAAGGTTCCGCTTGGACTGCCAATTATATCAATGAAGGCGGAGATGTGGTTCGAGATTTACGAGCTAACATTGCCGCAGAAGGCGGAGCGCGTCAAACCTATGAAGCTTTAATTAAACTCGCACCAGACCCGAAAACCAAAGAAGTATTAATTCATCTTTTGACTCGAGAAATTTCTCATACTAAAATGTTCATGAAAGCCCTTGATTCTTTGGGTAAATTGGACGATCCTTTCTTTGGCAATATTCAACCTGATGAAACGGTTGATCTTTACTTTAACTTGTCTACAAACGGACAAGAAGATCAACGCGGCCCTTGGAATTCTGATGAAAATTTCCGTTATATTGCTAATCCTGTTCCTGATCAAAAATAACCCTATCGACTTTTTTTAGAGTTGATTCTTACTTTTTCCTTGTACTATTTTTAATCTGTAGAGACGTTGCCCGGGCTAGTCTCTACATTTTTAGTTTGAATGCGGAACGAGTTCCGCACCCCAGGTTATTCACTGATTAATAAGGCTACCGGATAGGAATTTAAAACTTTACCGATAGGGATTGTATCTGTTTGAGTAACTGTTTCATCAGTAAAAATATTTTTCCAATCCGACTGTAAATTAGAAGGAATTTCTAGATAAGTATCTCCCCAAATTTCTTCACCTAGAGGAGCTTGATAAGGTTCAATTAATGTGGTAATAAAGCGAGGAACAACAGTAATGGCAGTTTGATTTTCATGCTGTCTTGCATAAGCAATGACATGATCTTGATACTGACCTTTAACTTGTAAAGGTAGATAATCTCCTTGTTGAAAAATGGAAATATGTTGATTTCTGGCGGCTAAAGCGCGGAAAATTAGGAATAGTTTCAGTCTGCCATCGGTAGGATTTTCTTTTAATTCATCAATCAACGAATGGAGATCATTTTGACGATGTTTAATCTCTTCGAGATAAGACAGGCGTTTTTCGTAGTCTACAGGACGACGGTTATCAGGATCAACTAAACTTAAATCCCAGAGTTCGGTTCCTTGGTAAAAGTCTGGTAAACCCGGGGAAGTGATTTTTACTAAGGTTTGAGAGAGGGAATTAAAAATCCCATAAATAGCTATTTTGTCTTTAAAAATTCTGAATTGCTCTAAAAAGTGATTATTTTCCGGTTCGAGAACTTGCTCAATGAACTTGATAAAACCCTCTTCATAAACGCTATCAGGACGTAACCAAGCGGTATGAATTTTAGCTTCTCTGACAGCTTTAATCATATAGTCTTTGATGCGTTCTACAAATTGGGGATAATCACTGTCATCAAAGGGAAAAGCACCCAAAAGATTTTGATAAAAGAAATATTCGTCGTTGTTATCAGGGATAATTCGTTTCCCTTGTCTAACTTTTTTGTCTTTGTTCAGTTGCCGCCATTCGTTAAGTTGTCGTTCCCATTCGTCAGGAATTTCTGAGATGACATTTAATCTCGCTCTTACATCTTCACTGCGTTTTGTATCATGGGTAGAAGAAGCATTCATCGTATGAGGATGACCGGCAAATTGTTCTCGATTAAATTGATGAAATTCTTCAAGAGTAATGCCAAAGGTTTGCGGAAATCCTCCCACCTCATTTAAAGCGACAAAGCGGCTATAAACATAAAATAAGGTATCTTCTATGCCTTTTGCCATTAATGGCCCTGAAAACTGTTGAAACCTCATGGTAAAGTGTAGCCATTTTTTCTGTTCTTCTTCTGAGAGATTTTCATCGTATTCCAGCAACAAGAATTTCTCAATTAAATCTAATTCTTTTAAGAGTCGAGGTAAATTCGCTTTAGCTTTCTCAATCGCTTCTTTGACATAAGCTTTATCAATGTCAGTTATCCCCTCTTGATTCGTATAAGTACAATAAACGGGAAACTGAACTAACACTTCTAAAATGGCTTTTCTAAGTCCAGATAAGGTGAAGTCTCGTCCATAGCGATATTGACCGGCAATGCGCTTGAGAAGATGCGCTAAATTATCCACATCTCCCACTAAGTTTGTTTCAGCTATCAGCCGCTTTTTATCGGCTAAAACTTTTTCATAGTCTCCATCAAAACGGGTAATTTTTTCATAAATCTCACTGAATCTATCTTGATTTTTAACTTGAGAAAAAACGCCATTATAACGATTGAGAGAATCATAACCTGATGTTCCTTGAATTGACCAGTGAGTCGGCAGTTTTTCCTCTTTTTCTAAGATTTTTTCGACGATGAGATAAACGTCTCCCATCGTTTCTCGAAGACGGGATAAATATTGACTTGGATCATAAAGTCCATCGATATGATCAATTCTCAAACCTGTAAATTTACCAGCTTGAACCAAGTCTTTAATTAAGCTATGAGTTTTTTGAAAAACTTGCTCGTCTTCTACTCGTAAACAAATTAATTCGTTAACGGTGAAAAATCGCCGATAATTCAGTTCTTCTGCTCCGACTTTCCAGAAAGATAAACGGAAAAATTGTTCTTTGAGTAACTGATCTAATAAATCAAAACTTTCAGCTTTACCGGCTTCTCCATTAAAGGTGACGATATTTTGATCAATTAATTCTTGAACGGCGGGATTATTATTATAGAGTTCCCACAGAAGTCCTTTAATAAATTCTACCTGGTCTTTTCGTTGTCTGCCGGATGTTTCAGAAGGGACATTTTTAATTAAATAAAGTATCCCTAAAACTTTGATAAAATCGGGATGACTGCGCCCTAACTGACGGTTTAATTTCCCCAATCCGTAAGTTAAAAACTGGAGATAGGATTCAATTCTTAGAGGGATTTTGAAGGAACCATAACATTTGACGCTTAAACCGGATTGATTATAATCGAGTTGTATGTCTCCATTTTCTAGGCAGTTTCCATAGAAATCACCTAGCATAGGGGTTAAAACTTTTTCTCGAAAATCTTCATAGTGATGTTCCCACTCAATATCAAAAAAGTTATAGTATTCTGAATCTTTCCCATTTTCAAGAACATCCATCAAAGCTTTATTGTCACTATCATAAGCCCGATGATTAGGCACAATGTCTTGTACCCATCCCATCTTTTTGTCTTGTAAATCAGAAATTAGTGCGTTAAAATCTTCTTCTGTTCCTAATTCGGGATTAAGCAGATTAGCATCCACTACATCATAACCGTGTGTACTGCCAGACCTAGCTTTAAAAATCGGCGAAGCATAAAGATCTGAGATGCCTAATTCTGATAAATAATTGGCAATTTTTCTGGCTTGATTAAAACCAAAATCAGGGGTAAATTGAATCCGATAAGTCGCTGTAGGAATCCGCATAATTTTATAATTAGTTAATTGATTAAAAACAATGATTAAAGTAAAACTATGATTAGGAAATTTAAGAATTAAACTTAAAAAAAATCCTAGTTAATCAAATAAGCAAAGTTAGGCTTTTTGGTAAAGAACGGCTGTATAAGGAGATAAATTTAAACTTTGTGATTGGCTTAAAGACTGGGGTAACTTCGAGCCGCTTCCTTGCCATTGGCTTTCTGATGAATCGATTCTTTTTTGCCAGTTTCCACTAGGAATAACTAAAGAGTAGTCCACTTCTTTTCCATTAAAGTTTAAGAGGTAAATTACTTCACTGTCCGCGCTCCAACGATAGACAGAAATAATTTTTTCATCCTCTAAAAAAGAAATTTTACTATTGTACTGTTCTCGTTGAGTGAGAGCGGGTATTTCCTGCCGTAGTCGAATTAGTTCTCGATAAAATTCCCACAAAACTTTATGCTTGCCTTCTTTTCTTGATTGCCAATTTAAGGTACTCTTTTTAAATGTCTCGATACTATCAGCATCAGGCGGTTCACCTTCAGCATGAAACTCTTCAAATTCGGCTTTTCTGCCTTCTCTTACCGCTTTAATTAAATTGGGGTCAGAATGATCAATGAAGTAAAGAAAAGGCGCGTCTTCTCCATATTCTTCGCCCATAAATAATAAAGGAATAAAAGGAGAAAGGAGAAGGGTTGCTGCGGCTAATTTTAAAGCATCAAAAGAGGTTAAATGAGACAGCCGCTCCCCTAACATTCGATTGCCAACTTGGTCATGATTTTGAATGCAAACGACTAATTGATAAGGCGGACGATCACCGGCATAGTTTCCATGATAACGGCGGCGAGATGGGGAATAATTCCACGTGTAAGCAAACCCCTCTTGTAAGACTTTTGCTAACTGTTGACATTGACCAAAATCTTGATAGTAACCGATGCTTTCCTGAGTGACTAAAGTATGAACACAATGGTGAAAGTCATCACTCCATTGAGCCTGTATTCCGTGTCCTCCTAACTCTTGAGGATTAATCACTTTGACATCATTTAAATCACTTTCAGCAATTAAATATAAGGGACGTTCTTGCTGTTGAGAAAAAACCTCTACCGCTTCGGCTAATTCAGCCAGAATATGTTTAGCCCCTAAATCATAAATGGCATGAATGGCATCTAATCTTAAGCCATCAAAATGATATTCTCCTAACCAATAAATGGCATTTTCAATGACAAAATTCCGCACGCCATAACTGTGAGCATCATCAAAGTTAACGGCTGTTCCCCAAGGCGTATTATAAGTAAGGGTAAAATAAGGCCCAAAATCACTGACATAATTTCCTTCTGGCCCTAAGTGGTTATAAACTACATCTAGGATAACGGCGAGTCCTTGTTGATGACAAGCATCGACTAATTTTTTTAGACCATTAGGACCGCCATAAGAGTTTTGCACTGCATAAGGATATACCCCATCATAACCCCAGTTTCTCGCCCCTGGAAATTGAGCAACGGGCATAATTTCTATCACATTTACGCCTAATTCTTTTAAATCCGGAAGCCGCGCAATAATGGCTTCAAAAGTGCCTTCAGGGGTAAAGGTTCCTACGTGCAATTCATAGATTATCCAATCGGGAAAAGGGATGTTTTTCCAGTCTTGATCTTGCCAAGTATAGGTACTGTGATCGATGACTTGGGAGGGGTCATGCACTCCTTTAGGTTGAAAGTGAGAAGCCGGATCGGGTCGCTTTTTTTCTCCTTCTAATTGATACCAATAGAGGGTATCAGGAGTAATGTTTTTTTCTCTCACTTTCCAATAGCCGAGGTCATCTTTTTCCATTGGCAGTAAGCGTTTTTCGGGGGCCACAATTTCTACAGCGACTTCTTTGAGTAAGGGGGCCCAAACCGTGAATTCACATTCGTTATTTCCTAAATAATTTGCGCCGAGTTTCATGATTTATAATAGGGGTTTACTATTTTGATAAAATTGTCCGCAAATAAAGTGAACAGTTAAGGGTTAAGTGATTGAGGTTTAACTGTTCACTCTTGAACTACCAGGCCCAGCGATCACGCCATTTGACGGTTCCTTCGCTGGCCACTACCCAACGACGAGAGACTAAATTTTCTCTTAAAGGCGCTTGTCCTTCGCGCCACATGGCGTATTTATAGGCAATGGGTTTACCAGTGCTTTCGTTAAAGGGAATTTCGCCAAACCAGGTATTCTGGTTGATGTATTCCAAGGGGTAAGCTTTGCCAATATCCCAGTTCCCTAATTCAGGACAGTCACCGGTGACGACAATGGTTTCGCCGGGTTGGGTATTTACGCCGTTAACTTGTACCCGCACAATGGATTGTCCTTTGACTCGTTCGCCAACGCGGCTGATAATGAGTATTTGTTTAGAGTCTAGGTGTAAATTGTGCAGATGACCCTCTACGACTTGATATTTGTTGAGGGAGATAATATCGGTATGTTCTCCATCGGGTAACTCTGTATCTACTGCTTCTAGGGTAACGGGTTCGCCTCGGTTCATGGCCACAAATACCACTGAATCCCGATAGCGTCGGATATAACAATATACATCAGGGGTGAGATATTTTTGCCATTGACTCCCCATCGATACAGCAGGATTTAAGCGTCTGACTCCCGACAGGCGGCGCACATCTTGATAAATGGGGGTATCTGTCTCCCATTTTTCCATCATGGGACGGTTATAGGGGTCGTTATTGCCGTAGGGGTTGCCATCGGCATTGGTATCATTGTGTAGATATTGTTCGGTTCCATAAAATAGGCAAGGAATACCCCGAGAGGTCATGATTAATGCCACTGCCATGCGTAAGATATCGGGATCGGGGTTTAAGCTTTGGAACCGGTGCATATCATGGTTATCGATGAAGGTAATTAACTCGGTTGCCCCTTCGTAGCGACAATCTAAGTCTAATACTTCTTGAATCAGGTGAAAGCCGCCTTCTGCCCAAGTTCCCAAGGCCTGACGAATGGCCATGGCCAAACCAAAGTCTAGGATACTCATCCCAGAATTGTTGACAAAAGCTACCGAGTCAGGATCATTAGGACTGCTATAAATCCATTCGCCAAAGATAAATACATCGGGGCGGTGAGATTGGATATCTGCGTTGAATTCTTGCCAGAACCAGATCGGCATATGCTTGACAGTATCTACCCGCAAGGCATCCACTCCCCGATCTAGCCATTGTTTAATCGCAGCTTTTATATAGTTGCGATACTCGGTATTATTTTCATTAAAAGTCGCTAGTCCGCACAATTCACAGTTTTTGACTTGCCATTCATCTTCCCAATCCATGATCTCACCATAGTGGTGATACCAATGATTTTTATCATCATTAAAGTCAGCTATCTTTACGCCGTCGTCATACAGTTCCCCTTTTTTGCCGCTAATATCTGGGTTGCTGTGGTTACAAACAATATCTAAAATTAATTTCATATTCCGTTTGTGTAATTCTCTAATCAAACGGTCAAAGGTTGTATCGCGGCTGTCTTGGGTTTGGTTAAGAGAGGGGTTTTCTCCTTCACCAATATAACGGGGATTAATACGCTTAAAATCTTTTGTCCAGTATCCGTGAATGGCGGCTGATTCCACAAATAAGTCTTCGATTTGTTCAAATAAAGGAGTTAACCAAAGGGCGGTTACTCCCAGGTTTTTAAGATAATCTAGTTTTTCGATAATGCCTTGTAAATCTCCTCCCCAATATTTCCCCCATTCTTGTTGTTGGGGGTCATAAAGTTCGGGGTTAGGGCCTTCACTGTTATTCGGATCGCCGTCATAAAAGCGATCTACTACTAAAAAATAAATGGTTTCTTGGCGAAATTCAACGTCTCTTGTATAAAGAAACTCGAGGTCAATTTCACTTTCTTTAGTTCTCTCTTCAGTTTTGATGAGATCTTCTTTGATCTCAGCTTCTTTTTGAGTTACTTCATATTGATTTTTAGATGATGGTAGAGGGATTGTTTTTTCCATATCTTAACTATAAATGATTATCTTGGCGTATTGTAAAGAAAAGCTCTGTTTTTAAACATCTACCTTTGTAGGTAATCTTTTTTCCTATCTTTTGATTTAGGATAGGGTTTGATGTGGCTCTTTGTGCTTGTTTTGAATAATTGTAAAGTTGAATACTTTTTTGCCGCCTGAGATTTGACTAGGGCTGTTTGATTATTGTAAACAAATTTTAAGCCCTGATTTCATCCTCCTTCTCTTGTTTCTTCACTGTGAACTTTATTGATGTCTGGCTACTTGCTTCAATTTGGGTATCCTAAAAATAAGTCTCTGTTGACTTATCTACAACAACCCTTAAAAAATTATTTTTATGCAAGTCAATTACAGCCTTAGTCAATCTTTGATCGCTGTCAATAGTGCGGCTACAGTAGATCTACTCATCAGTTTTATCAGTTCTGCGAGTAGTAAAGACAGTTCCCGTCGTCCTCTCAATTTAAGTCTTATTTTAGATCGTTCTGGTTCTATGGCGGGTTCAGCTTTAAAGTATGCCAAAATGGCGGCACAAAAATTAGTGGAGTATTTGACTCCAGAGGACATTCTTTCTGTCGTCGTTTATGATGACTTTGTAGAGACGATTGTTGCCCCTCAACCGGTTAAAGATCAAGCCGCTATTAAAAATCAGATTAATCGTATTAATGCCAGAGGATGTACTAACTTAAGCGGCGGTTGGTTAACGGGATGCGATCATGTCAAAGCCAACTTATCCGCCGAACGACTCAATCGAGTATTATTATTAACGGATGGATTAGCCAATGTGGGCAACAGTGATCCGAAAATTTTGACCAAAACCGCCACCGAAAAAGCCGAACAAGGCATTATTACCACGACGTTAGGCTTTGGAACTTATTTTAATGAAGATTTGTTAATTAATATGGCCAATGGCGGCAAAGGCAACTTTTATTTTATTCAATCTCCGCAAGATGCCGCGCAAGTATTCGAGATAGAAATAGAAAGTTTAGTCTCTGATGCAGTTAAAGAAGGAACAGGAGGGTCTTATATGGCGTTAGGGAAGGTGCGGCGATTAGTTCAATAGCAGGGCTATTTCATTCTTTTGAAACGCTCACAGGCTGAAGCCTGGAGCTATACGAACCAAGCCTGCCTACGCAGGCTAAAAGGCTCATAATTCGTCGGATAGCCCGCGCAGGCGGGCAAAGTTCCGTGTAGCCCAACCCTTCAGGGTTAGGGAATTTGAGAGAATGAAATAGCCCTGGTTCAATAGGGATGTTTAGGTAAAAATAACTCCATAGCACTATAGAGACGTTGCCTAAAACAAAACGTCTCTACGGGGCAAAAATAGTTAAAGTTTTAATGTTTATCTAGCGGCAACTTTGCGACGAGGTAACAATTGTTTATCTGCTAAATACTCATGAAGTTCTAAGGCTTTCATTTTACATAAATCTTTAGCCAACTCTTGTAATTTGAGAGATTTAGGGAGTTGGGGAGTGATGGCCTCGCGCACAAGACCTAAAAATTTGGGTTCAGCGACTAAAACCACTTGTTGAGGATGGTACTCATCACTTAAACCGATAAGTTTATTGACAATTTCTTTAGCAAAACTGCGTTCAAATTCGTTAATATGATTCTGACGATGATCATCATAGCCATGAGCTTGACTGCCTGCACCTCGATTTCGTCCGGTTTTGGTATTGGCCCAGAGATCTTTGCCTTGTGTTTCTTTAACTGTGTTAGTAAGACAATCTCTTTCGATGAGGTTGGGTCCGGATTGATATTCAGGTGACTCTGCTGGTTCTAGGGTAAAGAAGCGGGCACGAGTTCCATCTAATACAGCTACTACGGATTGATTCATATAGGCTTTATGGCGAATTCTAACCCCATCTTATCAACCGAAGTATGTATTCTAAAACACTTTGGAATAAAGCTTAATAGTTCCTTAAATTCACTTAATTGTTGACAATTTGTCCAATTGTGCTTCGGTGTTGATTGTACTGAGTGTCATCGAGTACCGGTTGAATGTCTCCTAAGTCTATGGATTCGTTTAAATCAATCCAAGATTTACAGCCGCCGTATTCTGAACGATAGGAAATCATTACAGGATAGGGTAATAGATACACTCTTAGTAAGAGAACATAGAGCGGCTGACGCGGTTTAAATTTTAATCTTTCTGTAATAAATTTTTCATTCCAAATGTGGTAAAGGTACAATTTTTTAAGGATGATTTCCTCAGTAATGGCGAAAATATCAGTAATTTCTGCCCAACTGCCGATTCTTACGGTGTCTGGATGCCATCCAGATTCAACAGCAGTCACTTGTGCTGCATATTCGGGTTTAAGTAAATCGGGTTTTTGATGTTCGTAGGTAGGATAGAGTAAGATTTGTGGTTCTTTGACTTCAAATTTGCCTTGTGTTTCTTTTATGCCGCCTTTTCGTAATAATAAAATGGTTTTGCCGGCTTCTAAGGCGTTAACGGCGACTTCCCATTCTTTTAAGCAGTGATTTGTGGTAAGGGTTGAGAGTGACATACAGTTAGTTCGGGTGCGGCTATATTAGCTTTATAATTTTCTTTTAACAAAATTTACCACTAAATTTCATCTGTATTCGATTGAGTAATTAAAAACCTAACCCCCTAACCCCCTTCCCTACAAGGTAAGGGGGAATAAACCCCCCTCTCATCCCCAATGTAGCTGAGTAACCGTTCATTGTAGAGAGGTTGTATGCAACGTCTCTACGGGGTAAGAAATGCTTAATCAGCTTCGATAAATCCTCGAATGGTTTCTAAAGGAATACTTACCAAGGGAAAAAATACTTTTAACGCTTCTGTACCGCCTTGTTTTAAAGCATTAACTAATCTTGTTTTTAGAGTCGGATTTTGTTTAATAATTTGTTTAACGGCTTCTTCTTCTGTGGTGGTTGGATTAGTTTTTTGAATATATTCAATTAAGTCTTGAATTTGTTGGGCGGCTTCGGTTAAATTTTGTTGTTGGGCGTATTTATGAATTACCGCATCACCCCCCGCAGTGGTTTCTACTATTTGAACATTTTGAGGATTAGAAATATTATATTTAGAAGGTTCTGACATAATTGATTTTAAGTTAGATTGGGGGATAATTTGGGTAATGGCTTCAGCCGCACTAATTCTTACTTGTCTATTTTTATCTTTTAGAAAAGCTTGACGCAGCGCTAAAAAGGCTTTTTCATTACCTATTGCTATCTTACCTAAAATTTCAGCCACTTTAGCACGAATTTTCGGGTTAGGATCTGCTTGTAAGGCTTGGCAAAAATCATCAATAATGATTTGTTCATATTCCCGCCAGTCGGTCATCGAAAATTCCTGGGTTTGAAACCCCGCCCATAAGAGAGCGGCTTTACATTTAAGGATAAACATATCGTTTCAGCAGACATAAATGGCAGTGCTAACATTTTGGTTAAAAGTAAACACAGACTCGATTTTGAGCGAGTGTCTAGCGGGTTTTTGGCTAACCCTTTAAGGATTAAAATCTCTTAAGAAGAATTCGCGTTGTCTGCACGGCGCGGAGAAGTCAAACTAAGAATAACGTGAACCTATTTTTCCGATGGCATCAGCCGCATTGAGTCTTACGGTATCATCAGTATCATGGAAGGCTTGTATTAAAGCGGGAATAGCCTCTTGTGAACCAATTTGTCCTAATGCTTTAACGGCGGTAGCGCGAACCGATGAGTCTGTATCATTGAGAGATTGACAGAGGTAGGATATGGCTTGTTCACTGCCAATTTTTCCGAGGGTTTCTGCTGTGGCGCTGCGAATAGTAGAATCTGGATCATTTAGGTAATTAACGAGATCAGGTATAGCGTTGTGACTGGCTATTTCTCCCAAGGCTTGGATAATATTAAGACGGACGGTTATGTCACTGTCGTATAGATGACTCACTAATGAACCAACAGCGCGATCGCTGCCTATTTTACCTAAAGATTCGGCAGATTTAGCGCGAATTTGAGGGATAGGATCATTTAATCCTTCACAGAGAGTATCAACCGCCATCTGAGTGTATTGGGTTTGGGCAATCATCAATTATCCTCCTGTTTAATTATGACCTCTCCCCTCGGTATTAGTTTTAGTTTATATAGTTTTATGGATAACGGCATCTCCGCCTTCTGTTGTTCCTACAATCTGAACTGAATTAGCATTGATGTTATATATTGAGTCTGTTTGTGTTTTGTGGGGTTTTGGTGGCGGCGCTTGGGCTATTTCTGGGTTGTAGTATTTGAGGGTTTCTTGAAGGGTTAGTAAGGTTTCAAGTGCATGGCTAAATATATCTTGGTAATTAGTCATAGCAAAGGTTTCGTTATTTAAAATATTAATTAAGTGGGGAATAGCGGTGTGATTGCCGATTTTTCCCAAGGCTTCTGCGGCGGCGAGGCGAACATAATATTCTTCATCTTTGAGAGCATTAATTAAAGGCTCAATAGCGGTGTCATTGCCGATTTCTCCCAAGGCTTCTGCGGCTTCGTAGCGAACATAATATTCTTCATCTTTGAGAGCATTAATTAAAGGCTCAATAGCGGTCTGATTGCCGATTTCTCCCAAAGCTTTGGCGGCGGCGCGGCGAACAAAATCGTCTTCATCTTTGAGAGCATTAATTAAAGGCTCAATAGCGGTCGGATTACCGATTTCTCCCAAGGCTTCTGCGGCTTCGTAGCGAACATAATATTCTTCATCTTTAAGACCATTAATTAAAGGCTCGATAGCGGTGTGATTGCCGATTTCTCCCAAGGCTTCTGCTGCTACAAAGCGAACCAAAAAGTTTTCATCTTTGAGAGCATTAATTAATGGCTCGATAGCGGTGTGATTGCCGATTTTTCCCAAAGCTTCTGCTGCTGCGTAGCGAACATAATAGTCTTCATCTTTGAGAGCATTAATTAAAGGCTCGATAGTGGTGTGATTGCCGATTTTTCCCAAGGCTTCTGCGGCGGCGTGGCGAACATAATAGTATTTATCCTTGAGAGCATTAATTAATGGCTTGATAGCGGTGTGATTGCCGATTTTTCCCAAGGCTTCTGCTGCTGCGTAGCGAACAAAATCGTCTTCATCTTTGAGAGCATTAATTAAAGGCTCAATAGCGGTCGGATTACCGATTTTTCTCAAGATTTTTGCTGCTGCGTAGCGAACATGATAGTCTTCATCTTTGAGAGCATTAATTAAAGGCTCAATAGCGGTCGGATTACCGATTTTTTCCAAGATTTTTGCTGCTGCGCGGCGAACATAATAGTTTTCATCTTTGAGAGCATGAATTAAAGGCTCGATAGCGGTGTGATTGCCGATTTTTCCCAAGGCTTCTGCTGCTACGCGGCGAACATCAACCTCTTCATCTTTGAGAGCATGAATTAAAGGCTCGATAGCGGTGTGATTGCCGATTTTTCCCAAGGCTTCTGCTGCTACGCGGCGAACATCAACCTCTTCATCTTTGAGAGCATGAATTAAAGGCTCGATAGCGGTGTGATTGCCGATATTTCCCAAAGCTTCTGCGGCTGCGTAGCGAACATAATATTTTTCATCTTTGAGAGCATGAATTAAAGGCTCGATAGCAGTGTGATTGCCGATTTTTCTCAAAGCTTCTGCGGCTGCGTAGCGAACATAATAGTTTTCATCTTTGAGAGCATGAATTAAAGGCTCGATAGCGGTGTGATTGTCGATTTTTCCCAAGATTTCTGCGGCGGCGTGGCGAACCAAATCGTCTTCATCTGTGAGAGCATTAATTAAAGGCTCGATAGCGGTCGGATTGCCGATTTCTACCAAGGCTTCTGCGGCTGCGGAGCGAACCAAATCGTCTTCATCTTTGAGAGCATTAATTAAAGGCTCGATAGCGGTGTGATTACCGATTTTTCCCAAGATTTCTGCGGCGGCGCGGCGAACATAATATTTTTCATCTTTGAGAGCATTAATTAAAGGTTCGATAGCGGTGTGATTGCCGATATTTTCCAAGGCTTCTGCGGCGGCGTGGCGAACATAATAGTTTTCATCTTTGAGAGCATTAATTAAAGGCTTGATAGCGGTGTGATTGCCAATTTTTCCCAAAGCTTTTGCGGCTGCGGAGCTAACATCATCGTCTTCATCTTTGAGAGCATTAATTAACTCATCAATCACTAATTTTGATTTAGTTTCCTCCAAAAGCCAAATCTTATATAATTTCGGAACTTGTAACCCCATCACTAAACTAACGGTTTGCTGTTGTAACTTGGGTATTACCTCACCCGCTAACCTCGCTCCCAACTTTAAATCAACTAAGAGTGCCAACTTAACCACCCTAACAGCTTGCTTTTCCTTCTGCAATAACCCCATCATCAGGGCTAAAGGTTCAGTCCATTTGAGATAATTAAGATAATAATACTTCAAACACTCATCACTAATATCATCTAAATTTTGGTATAAATATTCCGCCGCATAATATTCTTGAATCAGTTGGTGAAGAAAAGTAATATTATCCCCTTCTAAATTAACTAAATGATGTTTCAATAAATTTTCTAAACAACCCAGAACAAAATCATCAGCATGAGCAACCTTACCCTCAAGAAACTTAATTAAAACCCTTTCCGCTTCCCCTCTAGAAATAGCAACCCTAACCTCAGTCGCCTTATCTCCCTCAATCATCCTAAAAGCAAGGTATTGTAACAACTTTTGCCACCAGTGCCGCTCATGCTCACTTGCTCTCGTTTCAACCTCTTTAAACCGTTCATATCCTTGGGTAAACAGACGAAAGACTAACCCTAAATGAGGAGGTATTTGCCCAGTCTTTTTAAATAACTCGCATAACATCCACAATAATAACGGGGTTTTTCCAAATTCTCTTAAACGGTTTTGTAACTGTCTCCATAAATCCTCCCCCGTTTCCGGCAATTTCTGCTGAATATAGTCCCGCATTTGCTTTTCGCTTAGGGGTTGCATTTCTAGGGTTTTTTTGATGTCGAAATTGCCGCCTAACTCTATATCCCGTGTCGTGAAAATCATAGGAATATGAGGGTTATCCTCACGGAACTTTCTAACAGTTTGTCTCGCTTCATCCGAGGATAATTCATTTAACCCGTCAAATAACAGTAAAAATTTTCCCTGTTGCAAAAGGGTGTTTAAAGTGGGTGCATCGGCTTCTAAATGTGGATCGTATTTGTGTAAAAATGCCCCTAGCCGCTCGATAACTTGGTCTTCCTTCTGAAAAAACCTTAACTCGATTAAAACAGGGATTTTGGGCATATCCCCCCCGGCCCCCCTTGATAAGGGTGGAGTATAAGTATTGCTCCCCTCGCCTTTTAGGAGAGGGGTTGGGGGAGAGGTCAATCTAACATTATCGAGATCCCCCCCGGCCCCCCTTGATAAGTCAGAAGTATTGCTCCCCTCGCCTTTTAGGAGATGATTTGGGGGAGAGGTCAATCTAACATTATCGAGATCCCCCCTTGCCCCCCTTGATAAGTCAGAAGTATTGCTCCCCTCGCCTTGTAGGAGAGGGGTAGGGGGAGAGGTCAAAGCATTATTAGCTTCTTCTATTAATAATCGTTGTAAAGCGGTTGTTTTTCCTGAACCGGATCGCCCTATCAATAACACATGATCTGGGGCATATTTTCGGATACCTTCTAAGACAGGGTGTGTTTCTGTTTTCTGGGGTTGCTGTCGAGGGTCTTTTGGTGGGGGTTGTACCAACTCTACCATTAAGTCAAATTCAAAGTATGACTCAGAGGGAACCGGTTTCATGGGGACTTGTTCTGCCGCATGGGTATGAATAAAATATCCCCACCAATTCTCGAAGCGAGTAGAGGAGAGTGCTTGTAAATAATCCTGAAACTCTATCCCATTAGTTAAACCCATCCCAACAGCAAAATATAGGGATTTTGTTAGTTATTGTAGCTTATTAAGATAGATAATGGTGGGTTACGCTGCCCTAATCAAGATAAATAATGGTGGGTTACGCTGCTCTAATCAAGATAAATAATGGTGGGTTACGCTGCTCTAATCAAGATAAATAATGGTGGGTTACGCTGCCCTAATCAAGATAAATAATGGTGGGTTACGCTGCCCTAATCAAGATAAATAATGGTGGGTTACGCTGCCGCTAACCCACCCTACAAGAAGAAAAAATTTTCCCCCCCCCTTATTAAAGGAATCAGCCAATGGTACCGTTAATATAATAATCTCGTGTCCCTTTAGCATCAAGCGCTTCACCGAGACGGTTCAAAGCATGAACATACGCCGCAGTCCGCAACGAAACCCCAAATTCTTGAGCAACTGACCAAACTTTTTCTGCTTCGGTGACCATGTTTTCTTTGAGTCTCTCATGCACTTCCTTTAAAGTCCAGTAAAGACCATTCCGGTTTTGCACCCACTCAAAATAACTTACCGTTACCCCACCGGCATTAACTAAAATATCCGGGAATACATAAATGCCTTTTTGCTCTAAAATTTGATCAGCCGCCGAAGTAATCGGACCATTCGCCACTTCAAAAATATACTTAGCTTTTACATCAGCCGCATTGGTCTGAGTAATTTGATTTTCTAACGCCGCCGGAATCAAAACATCTACATCTAAACTTAATAATTCCTCATTGGTAATTAACTGATGTTCCTCAATATTGCACACCGTATCTTGACAATAAATCGCTTTTATGCCTCGTTGTTCCTGTTTATAACGGCGAATACTGGGAATATCTAAGCCTTTTTCCGAATAAATACCCCCACCCGAATCACTCACCGCCACGACTTTATAGCCGGCTTTAGATAATAATTCTGCCACTACACCGCCAGCATTACCAAACCCTTGAACAGCAATAGTTGTATGAGCCGGCTCAAGATCAAAGCGCCCTAACATGGCTTGAATAACATAATAAGCTCCTCGGCCGGTGGCGGCATCTCGTCCCTGACTTCCTCCCATCGTCAAAGGTTTACCGGTCACCACTGCGGGCGAAATCTTACGAGTGATGATGCTATACTGATCCATCATCCAACCCATAATCATCGCATTAGTATAAACATCCGGTGCTAAGATATCTACATCAGGCCCGATAAAATCGGCAATGGCTTCTATATATCCCCGACTCAAGCGTTCTAACTCATGTTTTGATAGCTCTTTCGGGTTAACCGTAACGCCGCCTTTTGCTCCCCCAAAGGGTAAATTTAATAAAGCACATTTAAATGTCATCCAAAAAGCCAGAGATTGCACCTCATCAATGTTGACGTTAGGATGATAGCGAACCCCTCCCTTACCTGGGCCTCTCGTATCATCGTAGCGTACCCGATAGCCCTGAAAAATTCGCAGTGATCCATCATCCATCCGCACCGGAATAGAAACGCTTAAACTTGCCTTCGGATATTTCAAACGTTCTATGGCATCCTCGGAAATAGACACATATTTTAAAGCTGATTCTAATCTAGTGCTGGCATCGGCTAATAGCGGCTTATCCATATCCTCATTTCTCCTTTGGTTTTTCGTGATCCCCGTTGATTAATTCTCGATTAGTTCTATTTTTATTTAAACATATTTTTTGGTATAAATTGTTACAGTTTATTTTTATTAATTATGTATATGTACTGTCTCTCTACTGATAGTGATATCGGTGCATCAAGTAAACTAGAGAAAACTCTCGCTGGCAACAAGGTCATGATTATAGGACTTTTAGCTGCTCTTTCAGCATCTGCTGCGGCAGGGATGAGAATTGCCTTGCCTTTGTTGATTATTGGCCTGTTGCATAGCCAAATGTGGAATCAACTGCCCTTGCTGTCTCAGATTAATCCTCGGGTTTTATTAACCATACTCATCAGTTGGTCACTGTTTGAGTTATTTGGCTCAAAATATTTATTAGGACAACGGGTTCTTCAAGTTGTTGAGGTTCTGTTTAGTCCTATGGTAGGGGCTTTAATGAGTCTTAGCGTTGCCCATATCCTTGAACTAGAGTTTAGACCTCTGTGGGTGCTTGGGATGGTAGGAGGTCTTTTTGCTTTATTGTTACAACTGGTGCAAGCGGGGTGGTTTTTTCGTCTGCGGGGAATTCCGATCTGGGTTGTGTGTTTAGAGGATATTCTCTGTGTTTTTTTGGTGCTTTTTGCCTTTAAAGCGCCTGAAAATGGGGGATTAATTGCGCTTTTACTCTTATGGATCGCTATTCGTAGTTCTAAAGCTTGGCGAGATTGGTCTAAGCAAAAACCCCCTCATTCTTAATAAGGCTAGAATGTTGAATGGTAAAAGATTTCAGCCAAATTTAAAGCATTCAGTTGAGCTTGTGCTTTATGTAGAGACTCATACCATTCTTTTTCGGGGTCACTATCTGCCACAATTCCTGCACCCACTTGTCCCCAAACTATTGCCCCTGAGCAATCTTTGAGATCACTATAAAGTAGAGTCCGAATCAAAATATTTAAATCCAAATTTCCACGCCAATCAAGATAACCACAGGAACCATAAAATAAATTACGCTTTACCGGTTCAAGTTCTTCAATTATTTCCATACAACGAACTTTAGGACAACCGGTAATCGTCCCGCCAGGAAATACCCCTCTAATCAAGTCTACTGTGTCCGAATTCGGGTGTAGAGTACCCACTACATTACTAACCAAGTGCATGACATGACTATAACGCTCAATGGTCAAAAGTTCATCCACTTTTACCGTTCCCCACTGACACACTCTACCTAAATCATTGCGTTCCAAATCAACGAGCATGATGTGTTCTGCTCTTTCTTTAATATTGGCAATTAACTCTTCGGCTAACTGTTCATCTTCCGTAGGAGTAACGCCCCGCGCTCGCGTTCCTGCAATGGGCCGAGTCTGAACCTGCTGTCCTGTTCGCTGTATTAATCGTTCAGGAGAACAGCTTATCATCGCTCCCCAAGGTGTTTGCCAATAACTCGCAAAAGGAGAGGGGTTAATCTTCTGTAATGCTCGATAGATTGACCAACTATCAAAAACTGTATGGGCCTCAAACCTTAGTGATAAATTAGCCTGAAAAATATCGCCCGCTTGAATATATTTTTTCGCTTTCTGTACCGCCGCTATATACTCTTGTTGATTCATCTGAAAAATAGGAGTCACCGGATGAGTAGAACAAAGGTTTAGGCGAGGGTCTTCTATTTTTTGAGCCGCTTTCTCTAGCCGCTTTTCCATCACCTCGAGTTGAGGGGAATCACTAGCCGCTAACCAGAGTATTTGCTGCTGATGGTCTAAAACCGCAAAAGAGTCTGGTTCATACCAGTAAGCTATAGGAAAAGGCAGAGGATCTGCTTTATATTCGGGTAATTGTTCAATTTCTGTGGCTAAGTCATAGCCAAGCCATCCTAACCAACCACCGCTAAAAGGCAGTTCCGGCGGGACTATAGCGGGTAGACTGGTATTGTGGTGAGCAGAATCGAGCAAACGCCGCAAGAAAGGCAGAATATCTCCCACTGCGGGAGTCCAGACTTGAGGTTGACCGTTAATTACCCGAGGCGAACCGGCACAAATGGAATATCGAGCTAACTGGGAACTATTTGAATTGCCGGGACTTTCTAGAAGGGTCGCTATCTTGTGAATTTTATCTTGAGGATGAAGAAATAAGGTTTCAAAAACTTGTGAGCCGCTACGTTTGTTGAGGGGCAGCTTTTGCCAATACAAGGGTTGTCGGGTTGAGGAGGTTGGGGTAAAGATCTCACTAGCGATAGCGGCGTTAACCTCTGTATGATGATAAAAACTTGCTTTTTCTTGAGAAAACCGATTGCCGATTTGAGCCATTGTTTCTTGAGTTAGGGGGTGAATCCAATCAGGAACGAGAAAGCTTAGAGGTACTGCTACATAGGCATAACGTAAAATATCCGGTGCTGGCAATTGTAGCTTAGGTAATTGTAAGATTTCTTGCTCATAGAGAACTAGATCTAAGTCGATGGAACATTTGGCTTTCCCAGATTTTGCGCGAATGCGGCCTAATTCGTCTTCTGTCGGGCGTAAAACCTGCTCGTAAAGCTTGAGGGGGGGTAAATTTGTTTCTATTAAACAAGCACCATTGAGATAGGGAGGGCTAGTGTGATGACCAATGGCGGGGTTTTCATAAACTGGAGACAGGGCTAAAATCCGTACTTTTTGGGCTAGAGTCTTTAATCCCTTGACTAAGTTGGATTTAGCGTTATCGTTAGAACCAAAAGCAATTACAGCAAGATACACTGTTTGAAAAAAATTTAGATATTTTTAATGATCAGTCACTTTACAATATTAGCTAGAGATAGCGCAACTTATATTCCTTGGTTTGCTTCCTTGAGGCGGCTGTTGGGGGAATAAGTACCTGGACAAAAATCAAGTTAACTGTGAGGTTAGGGTGTCGGGTGTCGGGTGTCGGGTGTGGGGTAATTGTAGCCATTTTACAATTCTTTATATAGAGTGCTTTATTTATGTCCGACTACTTACAATAGATCTAGTTTTTTTCTCTTTTTTGAAGATACAATAAATATTCTTTTTCTCTGCCGAGTTCTTTGGCCAATGTCTGAAGATTAAGACGTTTTAAAAGATTAATAGTAATGGGACGCTTATCACGCCAAAAAATCATTGATTTTAAAAATAATTGAGCCGCTTCTGAATTGAGAATTTCGGCAATAAATCTAGATTCTTTTTCGGAATAACAATTTAAAAAAGTAATAGTATCATCAAAAATAACCGGCTTTCCTTCCCTAGGGCCAATACTCATAAAGTTTAATTGTTTATACAATCCAGAAATGGCAACTTTCCAAGGAGAAAAGGTATAATTACCCACTCCAAAAATTGAAAATCTCGGGTGGTTTTTATAAATGGAGCTTTTCCGTTTAGCAAATG
Organism: Gloeothece verrucosa PCC 7822; assembly: GCF_000147335.1. NCBI lineage: Bacteria > Bacillati > Cyanobacteriota > Cyanophyceae > Chroococcales > Aphanothecaceae > Gloeothece > Gloeothece verrucosa. Next base: position 4,708,153 of record NC_014501.1, on the reverse strand, counting down.
CTTCTCGATTAGCTTGCAAATACTTCCAGATTTTCGGCGCATTTTTTTCAAGGTTTTTTGTGTCTTCTCCTATATATTTTTGAGTGACTAAAACGTATTTTTTACATTGACTAATTCGTTCATTTCCTAAATCTGAACTTTTTAACAAAGGATAAATATAATTCTCTTCTAGAGATAGGTGAACTCCCGCTCGGTTTTGATATCCTTGGGCAGTTTTTTCGAGTTCCATGATGGAAGCGCAGTCATGTTTGATGCCGGAACGCCAAATATAGTTTTTATCTACCCCATATAAATGTTTATATTGATGATAATTTTGACTATCAGCCACCAAAATATTTTGCTCATACTCTAAAATATTTTTAGGTAGGGAGTCTGATAAGTTTTCAAACCAAAAACATTTTTTAGCGGCTGGTTCAGGTTCAAGGTTTAAAACCAATAAACCAGCATCAACGGCGGCATTAAAATATTTTAAAGCATTAATTTGATATATCCAAGCTTGTTTAATAGGATAATGATGCTTCCAGCCATAGATTAACACCTTACGGGCCACAGCCGTTTTACATAACATAGCAATGGTTCCTCGTCGCTGTTTGAGCCATTCTAGATGTTGTAAAATCATCGATTCTGATATATCAAAATTACTTTTACCCGTGAGAGCATCTAATCCTTTTTGAGCTTGAAAATTAGATTTTTTAGGCAGGTTAAAACTCTCTAGTTTTCCGAGTTCAGCACTGGTTACCCAAGGAGGATTCCCGATAATTAAAATTGGCTCAGGTAAGCCATTGATAATTTCGTTCCAATTTAAATTAAAAAAATTATCGTTGATCAGTTGAATATTTTTAGAGTTTTCATTCAAGCTTATTTGTTTTAAATAATTTGGGTTTATCTCAACACCGATAATTTTTTTGAGATTATTAAATATTTGGATGGCGGCTAAAATAAAAGCGCCTTTTCCACAAGTCGGTTCAATGATTGACTGAGGGATTAATCCAATTTGTTGAACCACCTTAGTAACTTGAAGGGCTAAAGCTTGAGGGGTTTGAAAATCTCCTAATTCTAAGGTTGACTTATTTTTCATTAAAAAAAATAAAAGTGATCACGACAAAAGTCAAAATTTAGGTAAGTCTAAAAAAAATAATAGTTAGGGAACTCTAAAATTAATTATGCAAGAGGTCTAATGAGGTCTAATAGCTAAAAGGATCTTCATAACGCCCTCCTGAAGTGGGATCGCTGATGGGATCTGCATAACGCCCTCCTGAAGTGGGATCGCTGATGGGATCTTCATAACGCCCTCCTGAAGTGGGATCGCTGATGGGATCTGCATAACGCCCTCCTGAAGTAGGATCGCTGATGGGATCTGCATAACGCCCTCCTGAAGTGGGATCACTAATAGGATTAGGATGTTTGTATGTGCTTGTCGGTGTAGATCGAGAGCCGCATAATGTACCCAAATTATAAATTACTCCCGATTCTGTTTGCATATAACAAGAGTCGGAATATTGAGCGATCACCGATTCTGGTACTTGAGGAGAATAAGTTATATTAGCTTGTTGGGATAAAACTTGAACAGGAAATAAGATCACCCCAATGACAACAAGGCGAGAAAGTTTTTTGAGCATAGAATCTCAAATTCCTTGACTAACTTCTTTACCTCTATCCTCTATGCTTTTTTAAGCAATGGATGTGATTGCTATCACCGAGTCAAGGAACTTTTTTTAAGTTCTTCAACTCTTAATCATTCAAGGTTAATAGAGGTTTCCTCAAGAGTTCTATTGGGGCTGAGAATTAGGAGGATTCGAAGTTGCCCCAGGAAGCGGAGAACTAGGGAGCGTGGGTTGCGTTTGTGTGGGTAAGGATTGGGTATCGGGTTCAGGTTTGCGAACTTCGGGAATGGGAATCAAATAACAAATAAGCGCGGCTACAGCTAAACCACTCACCCCTAAAGTTAGAGGTACTAAACGCTGAGATAAAGGTTCATCGGGTTGACGATAACGACGAGACACCGGCTGTAATTTTAAATCTAAATCCGGTAAAGTCCGACTATCAGCAAAAAACTGATCCACCGCTTCTACTAAATCAAACAATTGTATAGTTGTTAACTGAATTGCCACAGGTTCGCCATGACTATCAGAACCCGGTTGCCAAATTAAACGATGTAAATTGTTTTGTGCCTTTTCTAAATGAATGCGATCTTGTTGTTGAGAAATATCTTCAGGATGATGTACACCACTCAAATATTCTTGGGCGTAAGCACTCACGGCCTTGACTAAATTTTCAAAAAAAATTCGTCCACCTTGTAGGATGGTATTGACTCCCACAAAGCGACATTCGGCACTATTTAAAACCGATAAAATGGGGACTCCCTCCCCTGAAAAATCGGTAACGCTGTCATCGCTGCTTCCCACTAATATCAGTGTGCAGTTAGGTAAACTATACTGTCGTTTAACGTCCATATCCATCAAACCATTAATTTTTTACTGATCAAGTTTATCTAAGCTAGGAAGTTCTTTTGATGCTTATGTTTTTACTAGGTTAAGTGAGAATGTTAGCATTCATGTTAGGCCACTTCCCCATCAAATAAACTAATCCAAAATCGTTGCATACCCGTAGTTCCTGTACAAAATAATAACTGATTCAGCAGAGCTAAAGCGAGTTCATTTAACTCATCTTCGATCGCTAGACACACCATTACCTTAGCACGACGAGGATTCATGCGGCTGCGGAAATGAGAGCGAAATCTTTCTAGATATTCAGATATGAGAAAATTGTTATCTACAGGTAATCCTTTATTTCGCATTTGTTGTTCGGCTAACAGTAGTTGTCGAATTGATACACTCAAATATTTAGCCCGATGACTGATAATAATCGCTAGGGCTTTAGCTTGTTGTACAGTGAGGACAGAGCGCGTGTAGGAACGCCGCCAGGGATTAGAACAACGCAAACGCCATAAAGTAATACGATTGTTGATTATTTCCTCGAGGCCTAATTCAGTTACTGTTTCGATAATATGAGTGGTTGCTTCTAAATCTAAGGCTTCGATAGCTAATAGCATTAAATCTAGCTGCTGTTGCAGACGAATGGCACAACGTTGTCCTGAAATCGGTAAATTGGGCAGGACATCTAAAATAGTAGGTTTGGAATCGATAATAGAAATAGAATCGGACATTATATTGCTAAAATACGGCTTTCTAGACTACCTTAATCTAAAAGTATCGGTTTGACCGCAGTGCGGCTGATTATTACTAGCGTAAACGCTACATTCAAGTCATGATATAGATCATATACATCATCCCACAGGGTCTTAATTATACGGTAAGCGATGGATATTAAATCACTCATTCGTAATATTCCCGATTTCCCTAAACCCGGTATCGTTTTTCGTGATATTACAACGCTGTTGAGTCATCCGGAAGGATTACGTTACACGATCGATACTTTAACTCAAAAATCTATTGAGGCTAATTTCCGTCCTGACTACGTTGTGGGAATGGAGTCTCGAGGTTTTTTATTTGGAGTTCCTTTAGCCTATCAACTTAATGCGGGTTTTATTCCTGTCCGCAAACCGGGTAAGTTGCCGGCGGCGGTTCATACCATTGAATATGACCTAGAATACGGTTCTGATAAGCTAGAAATTCATCAAGACGCTTTATCCTCTCATCATCGCGTTTTGATTGTCGATGACTTGATGGCGACGGGAGGAACCGCTAGAGCAACAGCGCAGTTGTTGGATAAAATTGGCTGCGAAGTCTTGGGTTTTGCTTTTATCATTGAGTTGAAAGAGTTGGGCGGTCGTCAAAGACTTCCTGACCTACCGATCATTACTTTAGTTGAGTATTAGTGATTATGATTCATCTGATTTTCTGATGGACTATGATTAAAATAGACTCGGATTGAAGACCTTAATCATAATTTTCATTAATCAGATGAATCCTAGTCAGTTTTCAGTTAATCAAATAAATCCGAAGTAGAAAATGACTTTAACAAGCCAATCAGGAACTTCTCAACAGTCGGGTTTTCTTCTGACGAGATTACAAGCTTTACTCTCGAGTGAGACTTTTTTATATATTATTAAACGAATCTTACAGGGATTATTAACGCTGCTGTTAGCTTCTTTTCTGAGTTTTCTCATTATCCAACTTGCCCCAGGTAATTTTATCCAAACTTTAGCCCAAAATCCGAAAATCTCTCGTCAGGTAATTGAAGAATATACAAAACTTTTTGGCTTAGATAAACCCTGGTATGTTCAATATTGGTCATGGTTAGTCCAGGTCTTAACTCATTTTAATTTTGGAACGAGTTTTGTCTATTTTCGGCCGGTTTCTTCTTTGTTGTTAGAACGAATCCCTGCAACCCTATTACTGGCTATTCTTTCTATTATTCTCACTTGGGCTATTGCGATTCCTTTGGGAATTGTGAGCGCTGTTAAGCAAAATACTTTTCTCGATAAATTTCTCAGAGTCATTAGTTATTTAGGTCAAGGATTTCCCAGTTTTATTACTGCTTTAATCCTTTTAATTATCGCTCAACAAGTGTCGCCCTTATTACCGGTGGGAGATATGACTAGCCTCAATTATTCTGAATTGTCTCCCATTGGTAAAGTTTTAGACCTTGGCTGGCACTTGATTCTTCCTACTATTGCTCTAACGGTTACCAGTTTTGCCGGATTACAACGTTTAATGCGTGGACAATTATTAGATGTGCTTCGACAAGATTATATTCAAACCGCTAGGGCTAAAGGTTTGCCAGAAAATAAAGTTATTTATGTTCATGCTTTGCGAAATGCCGTTAACCCTTTAATTACTTTATTAGGGTTTGAGTTTGCCGGTCTTCTCAGTGGGGCATTTATTGCGGAATTTTTCTTTAATTGGCCGGGTTTAGGACGCTTGATTTTACAAGCTGTTACGGCTCAAGATCTCTATTTAGTTATGGGAAGTTTAATCATGGGAGCCGCTATGTTAATTGTGGGGAATTTACTGGCTGATTTATTGCTTAAATTTGTCGATCCTCGCATTAAACTCGAAGACCTTAAATAATTTTTCAGGGTATAATTTTCTCAAATGTTGTCTTCAATTCATTATTTAATTCGCTCAAAACTTGACGGTCAATATCTTGCCGCTAGGGCAAAAACTGAGTCAGGAGATAAAACGATTAACTATTTATTAGTTTTCAAGGAATCTTTTGATGCTTTGAGTTATTTAAATACTCATGCACCTGATATCGCTCATCAGTTTTCGGTAGAGTCAATACCCGCAACTCAGCTAAAAGGAGTGCTACAACGTTGGGGGTATGTGGGGATCGGAGTGGTTAACGAGCCGCTCGAACCCCGAATTCAGTTTGTTTTGGTATAAAAGCCGATTCAACTGTCATCATCATCATCCATATCTTGGGCAAAAGGATCTTCTCCTATTCTTAACTGTTGTTTACTCAGTCTAAGACTTTTCCACAGAGCTTTTATTTGTTTGTAAGCTTCCACAGGAGTAATTTTTCCATTAGTTTCTAAATTACAAACATAGCTCACCCGTTGGGCAAACTCTTGTAAATTAGAATTAAATACTAGATTTTCCGGTTTAACTTGTCCCCGGTAAGAACTATGGGGATATAAAAACTCTTCTTTGCTCTGGTTATTTTCCATGTTTTTTGGTTGCTTATTGGTTACAATATAGATTGGCCTGTTTTTACGCCGCTTTCTTCGGCCTTGGAGTACATTTTAATTAATAACAAGGGAATAATTTTTCTGCTCCCTTAAAACTGATTATCTCGTCTCTTGGAAATCCTTTTAATATTTTATTAGGAAATTCCTAACCCCATAGGTTAACAATAGGTGAAATCTTGATGAACAAACTCTACGAAGGAAAAGCCAAAATTCTTTACAGTACCGATGAACCAGAAATTTTTCTGGCACATTTTAAAGACGATGCCACAGCCTTTAATGCTCTAAAACGCGGTCAAATACAGGGTAAAGGAGAAATCAACTGTACTATATCCTCAGCGTTATTTCGTTGGTTAGAGTCCAAAGGTATTTTGACCCACTTTATTGAGCAAAGCACATCCAATGAAATGCGGGTAAAAGCGGTTAAAATTTTGCCTTTAGAGGTGGTAGTGAGGAATATTGCCGCCGGTAGCCTTTGCCGGGAAACTGGACTCGCTGAAGGAAAAATTTTACCCTTTCCCCTAGTGGAATTTTATTTAAAAAATGATGAGTTACAAGACCCCTTATTGACTAAGGACCGCATTTTAATTTTAGAAATCGTGACCCCAGAACAGCTAGAAGAAATGAAAAATTTAGCGCTAAAGATTAACGAACATTTAACCCAGTTTTTTGCGGACTGTGGTATAACGCTAGTGGATTTTAAGCTCGAATTTGGTGTAGACTCCCAAAACAAAATTCTTTTAGCCGATGAAATTAGTCCCGATACCTGTCGTCTATGGGACAGTTCAGAAACTGACCCCCTTGCAAGAGTCATGGATAAAGATCGTTTTCGAAGAGATTTAGGCAAGATTGAAGAAGCTTATCAACAGGTTCAGCAAAGAGTTTTAAGCCAACTTTCGCAATTGAAATCTTAGAACCCCCAAACAGCAGAAACGGAACATTCTACTAATTAAGCAGTCAGGATCATCGATTCTATCTGTCTGTTGCTGGAACAATCTCTTAATGTCAATCAACGGATAGAAATTAATGATTGCTTATTTGGGTGTGTGGACGTGCTAAAAGATAATCCTAATTTACGCTTATCCCCTTTGTTGCTGTCGCTGATGATAACGGTACCTATCCTGTTATCACCAAAAATAGCTCAGGCAGAAACCGCCGACTCCTTCTCCGTTGTCGAGGAGATGCCGTCTTCTGAACCAACAGATCCATCACCTCCCTCGGCTTTTAGCGGCGATCTCAACACCCAAGCCTCTTCTGTTGACGCGAACGCTGAACTTGTGCCTCTTGAGGAGACTGACTCTATAGACCTGACGGTAGCCCCTGTCTCCCCACAGCAATCATCTGTCGCGGATGTCGATCAAAATCACCTCGTTTCACCGGTTGCCGCAGAAACCAACAGTCCACAACCTCCCGCAACCCTGCCACCTTCAACACCCAATCAGCCTTCACCCTCTCCAGCAACCCCGCCTGTCGACACTCAACCGCCTCAACAGTCCACGCCTCCAGGGATGGGTCAACCGACTACGCCTAATACCACTGAAACTCCACCCGCCGCAGAACCGAGGGTTTTAGTAGCCGAAGTGGTTATTAGTGGTGGCAATACAGAACTAGAAAACTTAATTTACAATACCATTCGCACCCGGCCAGGGCGAGCCACAACCCGCAGTCAACTGCAAGAAGATGTCAATGCTATTTATGCGACAGGCTACTTTGCTAATGTGAGAGTGGTGCCGGAAGATACTCCCTTGGGTGTTCGCGTGACTTTCGCGGTAACTCCCAATCCCATCTTAAAAGACGTGGCCATTGATACCGTACCCGCTACCCCCGGCGCGAGAGTGTTGCCGCCAGAAGCCATTAAAGAAATTTTTCAGGATCAATACGGCAAAATCCTCAACTTACGCTCCTTGCAGGAAGGAATTCAAAAAATTAATGAGTGGTATAGCAGCCGGGGATATGATTTAGCTCAAGTCATTGGCTCCCCTAAAGTCGGTGATGATGGCGTGGTGACTCTAGTCATTGCTGAGGGAGTCATAGAAAATATTCAGGTTCGCTATAGGACGAAACAAGATGAACCCAAAAAAGGCAAAACTCGGCCTTATATTATTACCCGTGAAATGCGGCTCAAACCGGGTCAGGTTTTTAACCGTAACACCGCTCAACAAGACCTACAGCGAATTTATGGCTTAGGATTGTTTGAAGATGTTAAATTTGGCTTTGAACCCGGTCAAAACCCTCAAGAAGTGGTCGTTAATGTAGATGTGGTAGAAGGCAATACAGGCTCACTGGCGGCAGGGGCAGGGATTAGTTCTAGTAGTGGTTTATTTGGAACCGTCAGTTATCAGCAGCAAAATCTCTGGGGCAAAAACCAAAATATCGGTGGAGAAATTCAAGTCGGGGAAAGAGAATTACTGTTTGATGTCAATTTTACCGATCCCTGGATTGCGGGTGACCCTTTCCGCACTTCTTACACGGCTAACCTTTTTCGTCGTCAGTCGATTTCTTTGGTTTATGACGGGAATGATTCTACCATTAGAACGGCTGATGGAAATGATTCTCCTCGGGTAGTGCGAACGGGTAGCGGCGTGACTTTTGTCCGTCCTCTGGCTAAAGATGTGTTCTCCAAACCGGATTGGACCTTGTCGGCGGGGGTACTTTATCAGAACGTTAGAATTGAAAATGCCGATGGAGATTTGTCCCCAAGGTCGGCGGCTCGATTTGGTTCTCAAAAATTGGCTTACAATGCAAGTGGTGTAGATGACCTTTTTAGTTTAACGTTTTCGGCTTCTCAAGATTTTCGCAATAACCCCCTACAACCTACCAGTGGTTATGTGGCTCGTATCGCTGCTGAACAGACGATTCCCACCAGTAATGAAGGGATTACTTTTAATCGTTGGCGAGGCAGTTATAGCTATTATCTCCCGATTAAATTGCTGAGATTTGACTTTATGAATAATGGACCCCAAGCTTTAGCCTTTAACGTGCAGGCGGGAACGATTTTTGGAGATTTACCCCCTTATGAGGCTTTTGTTTTGGGAGGGAGTAACTCGGTTAGAGGTTATGCAGAAGGCGAAGTGGGGAGTGGACGTAGCTATTTTCAGGCAACCGCCGAGTATCGTTTCCCGATTTTTGCTGTGGTGGGTGGGGCTTTATTTCTTGATTATGGGACAACCTTGGGTTCTCAAGGGGCTGTTCCGGGCAAACCGGGTGAGGTTCGAGATTTACCCGGTAGCGGCTTCGCCTATGGCGTGGGTGTACGTATTCAGTCTCCTGTGGGCCCGATTCGGGTAGACTACGGTTTTAATGATCAAGGAGATTCTCGCCTCAATTTTGGTATTGGGGAAAGATTTTAAAAGTTATATGAACACGATTAAAGAACCTTTTGAACGCTCAGGCGTTGGGCTACATTCTGGAGTGACGACGACAGTTAAGGTCTTACCGGCTTCATGGGGTGAAGGGCGCTATTTTGTTAGAGTGGATTTACCAGAAAAACCCGTCATTCCGGCTAGAATCGATTTTGTTCATCAAACCACGCTATCGACAGAATTGGCTAATAATAGTCATGCTGTGCGTACTGTTGAGCATCTCTTAGCCGCTTTAGGCGGGAGTGGTATTGATGATGTTCGTATCGAAATTGATGGACCTGAAGTGCCTTTATTAGATGGTTCGGCCAAAGAATGGGTAAGCGCGATCGCTTCTGTGGGAATTACTGGGTCAAAAAATGAAGCGAACCTACCAAGTAGCCTTACCGCGATAGTAACTTCTGTCATCTCGGTACAGGAAGGAGAGGCTTTTGTGGCGGCTTTTCCCTCCTCGGAAACGCGCTTTACTTATGGGATAGATTTTGCTTATAGTGCCATCGGAAACCAATGGTTTAGTTGGAGTCCGTTAACAGAAACTTTTGCTGAGGCGATCGCCCCTGCGCGGACATTTGGCTTGGCTGATCAGATTGAATTTCTACAGAAGGCTGGTTTAATTAAAGGAGGTAATTTAGAAAATGCCTTAGTTTGTGATCATCAAGGCTGGCTTAATCCTCCTTTGAGGTTTTCAAATGAGCCAGTTCGTCATAAACTGTTAGATTTAGTGGGAGATTTAAGTTTACTGGGAAAAATTCCTCAAGCTCATTTTCTTGCTTATAAGGCGAGTCATAAACTTCATCTTCAATTAGCTAAGGCGATCGATGGCATTTTCTCAAAGACCCCTACCCACTGACCTTTAAAATTATTTCTAGAGAACGTATATGTTAACTATGACTGATGCCCAGATTAACCAGGAACCAGAACAAACAGAACAATCAGAACAACCAGAACTTGACCTATCTACTCTAACGACTTTTAAGGTGGAAGAGATTCGAGAATTATTGCCTCATCGCTATCCTTTTGCTTTAGTTGATCGCATTATTGATTATGTTCCTGGTCAAAAGGTGGTGGGGATCAAAAATGTTACGATTAATGAACCTTTTTTTGCTGGGCATATTCCTGTACGTCCCATTATGCCTGGGGTACTGATTGTAGAATCTATGGCTCAAGTGGGCGGTGTTCTGTTATGTTTGCTGCCGGGTATGAGAGGAAAGTTTTTTGCTTTTGCTGGAATTGATAAGGTGCGTTTTCGTCGTCCTGTTATTCCTGGGGATCAATTGATTATGACAGTGGAATTGTTATCGTTTAAGCAAAAGCGCATTGCTAAAATGCAAGGCCAAGGAACGGTAGATGGCCAATTGGTTGTACAGGGAGAAATGCTTTTTTCTCGCCTCGATTAAATAGCTAATCGACCATAAAATAGGGAACAGAAATTCATTTTATTGACCTCTGTTCCCTGTGTAGGACTGTTCTCTATGGTTTGATTCAAGTTAGCGCACGGTTCCTCGTAGTGCTTCGGCATCAATGGGTTTGATAAGATATAGTCTCAGCAAATTCCCAAAAATACTGATGTGATAAGGCAGTTTACGCAAGAATTTGAGCCATTTCGGCTGATTAGTGTTTTCGATTTCTGAGATCTTGAGATTATAGTCGGAGCAACGCTCTAGACGAGTGAAAAATTCCGGATGATCGGTATTTAATATTTCTGGAAAAGCTCTTGCTGAGGTTTCGTTGGTATTACGAATAACGATGCGATCAAATTCCTTGGCATCTAGTCCAATGGTGTCATAAAAATCGCTTCGTTCATGGACGGTTAAGGTATGAGTGGCAAATACGGTTAATAGGAAGAAACGCCCCCACAGTCTGCCTTTCCAAGTATTCCACATCGACTTCTGAGAGCGTAATAAGGCGTTAAAAATATCCCCATGTCGATTTTCATCCTGACACCAACTCTCGAACATCCGAAATAGCGGGTAATATTGATACTCGGGATGTTTTTCTAAGTGACGATAAATAGTGATGTAACGCCAATAGCCGATTTTTTCAGACAAATATACGGCATAAATGATCCATTCGGGTTTAAAAAAGGTGTATGTTCTATTCTTGGTTAGATACCCTAGGTCTAGAGAGATCTGAAAATCACTCATGGCTTTGTTGAGAAATCCGGCATGACGGGCTTCATCCCGAGCCATTAGTTCAAAGATCTCCGCTAAAATGGGATTACGGTTTTTAATGCGGCGAGATAATTCTTTAAACAGGAGAAAACCCGAAAATTCTGACGTGCAAGAACGTTCTAAAAAATCAATAAAGACTCGACGCTTGTTTTCTTCAATATGGTCCCATGACTGTTTAAATTCGTCATCGCGCACGAAATGGCGGCGGTTATAGTCGTTACGCATCTCCGTTAACATCGCCTGCAATTCTTCGTCTTGGAGGCTGATGTCCATATTCGCCACTGCATCGAAGTCTGTAATATAAAACCTAGGCGTAAGTAAGGTTTCTTTGGCTGGGGCTTTAATTCCTGGCTTGAGTTCTTCGATCTCTACTTTAGGCAAGGTCTTAACCATTGAATCTCTTTTAATCACTTTATCGCTTTATAGTTATATTAACGGATAAGCAAGCTGTTGGCTAGTCCTAGGGACGAGAAAAAATGTAAAGATTTGCAAAATATGTTCGAGATGATCATTTCATCGCTATATAGTTATGAAAGCACTAAAAAAAGAGGATTCCACCATGAGTAGCAACTTAGCCACACAGTTACGGGAAGGAACAGCCCACTCTCACACAACCGCAGAAAACACAGCCTTTATGAAATGCTTTCTCAAAGGGATAGTTGAAAGAGAACCTTTCCGTAAACTAATTGCTAACTTGTACTTAGTTTATAGTGCCTTAGAAGAAGAACTACAACGTTATCAGGGTGATGCTGTAGTGAGATTGATGTATTTTCCTGAACTCAACCGCAAGGAAAACCTAGAAGAAGACCTCAAATTTTATTACGGGGACAACTGGCGCGAACAAATCACCGCTTTAGAGGCCGGAAAAACTTATGTAGCGCGTATTCGTGAAATAGCCCACACTGAACCCGCTCTTTTAATCGCCCATGCTTATGTTCGTTACATGGGGGACTTATCCGGAGGTCAAGGATTAAAAAATATTGTTCGTTCTGCTTTAAAATTACCCGACGACCAAGGAACTCGTTTTTATGAATTTGACGCTTTACCCGGTGGAGAAGCCAAACGAGACTTTAAATTTAAATATCGGGATAGTCTCAATAGTTTACCGGTTGATGAAGCGTTAGCACAAAAAATAGTAGAGGAAGCTAACTTAGCTTTTGGACTAAACCGGGATGTTGTTCACGAATTAGAAGACGATGTAAAAGCCGCCGTCGGAGAGCATGTTTTTGATTTGCTGACTCGTCAAGACCGACCCGGTAGCACAGAACGTCATCATCACGAACATCAGTTAACAGTTAACACTTAATCGTTATCAGGTTCTTTCGGACTCGTGGGGAAAAATGTTCATAGAGATACAAAATTGTCTCTGGTGGGTTACGGCGCGGCTCAAAAGTTATCCTTTTTTCATCAAAATCATTACCGCACCTAACCCACCCTACGAATTATAAATTTTTCTTATCCCCACAAGTGCGCGAGATCCCTACTGACTAATGACTAATGACTATTGACTACTGAGTAATGACTACTGACTAATGACTACTGACTACAATATGAAATTTCAACCGCAAACAGCACAATTCAACTCCACATTATTGCAAAAATACGATTGTCCTACGCCTCGCTATACCAGTTATCCACCCGCCACTGAATTAACCACTGAGTTTAATCATAATGAATTTCTTGAGGCGATCAACCGGGGAAATAAGGCTAAGTCTCCCTTATCTCTTTATTTTCACATTCCTTTTTGTCAGAGTGCTTGTTATTTTTGTGGTTGCAATGTAATTGTCACACAACAGCAAGCACGAGCAGTAGATCCTTATTTGAATTATCTGTCTAAAAATATTGAGAGTGTTTCATCATTTATTGATTCAGACCGTCCGGTAGTTCAGTTACACTGGGGTGGCGGCACACCGAATTATTTAAACCTCGAGCATATTGAAATTTTATGGAATAAAATCAATCAACATTATCGCTTTGATGAAGATGCTGAGATTTCCATTGAAATTAACCCGCGTTATGTAGATAGAAATTATATTTTATTCTTGCGGCATATAGGATTTAATCGGATTAGTTTTGGAATTCAAGACTTTAATCCCCGAGTACAAGAAGCGATTAATCGAGTCCAGCCGGAAGAAATGTTATTTAATGTGATGAGTTGGATGAGGGAGGCGGGTTTTGAAAGTGTTAATGTGGACTTAATTTATGGATTGCCCTATCAAAATCGGGACACTTTTAAGGAAACCATTCAGAAAACGATAAAACTCAATCCAGATCGAATAGCGGTTTTTAACTTTGCTTATGTTCCTTGGATGAAGCCTGTACAAAAGAATTTACCGCTAGAAGAACTGCCTGACGCGACAGAAAAACTAGCGATGTTGCAGATGACGATAGAGGAATTACAAGCCGCCAATTATGTCTTTATTGGCATGGATCATTTTGCCAAGCCGAATGATGAATTAACCTTGGCTCAACAAGCGGGTAAATTACATCGAAATTTCCAGGGATATACCACTAAACCCGAATCAGAATTGTTTGGCTTTGGCTTAACATCTATTAGTATGCTGCATGATGTTTATGTGCAGAATCATAAACGCTTGAAGGATTATTACCGAGCGATTGAAGCGGGACAATTACCCATTGAAAGAGGGGTATATTTAGCGCAATCTGATAATATTCTACGCCGACAAGTGATTATGGAATTAATGTGTCATTTTCGCTTGGATAAAAGAGCAATTGAGACTAAATATAATATTCATTTCGATGAGTATTTTTCTTGGGAAGAACAGGCACTGAAAGCTTTAGAAAATGATGGACTAATTGACCTATTTTCTGATAGAATAGAAGTGACTCCTATCGGACGCTTGTTAATTAGAAATATTGCCTATACTTTTGATGCTTATAGTCGTGTGAGACAACATCATGGCTTTTCTAAGGCAATTTAAAGGTTGATGAAATGGTTAGATAAGCACTGCCTATTTTCTCTGTTTTCGGTCAGAGCAAAAGTTAAATACTCACCTTGATTCAGTGTTACTAGGGTAGCCTAGTAACTTTTTTTTCGGCTAAATGAAATTGTTAAAATTTAACTAAAAAACCGTTTCTTCCATTTATTAAGATGAAATTCTGCAATTTTAGATAAACGTTCTTGTTCTGTAATTTGTTGTTGTAGACGAGTAATAATTTCAAGTTGTTGTTCGGCTAACTGTTGCCACTTTTTTTCGCGTTGAAGAGTTTGCATTAATGATAAATTTGGCGCAAAAGTAGAGGCATTTTCTGGCTCACTGGTGGTCGAATGGTTAAAATTTCCCTTATTGAGTAAATTAGAGCCAATAGAAGCGGTAGCGAGTAACCAAGCTAACTGCTGTTGTAATTGTTGAATCATTTTCGCTTGTTGTTGACACTGGTGCAACCAAGGATCAAAATTGCCTTGGGCTGCCTCTTGCTCAAGGGGAGGTAAATCAAAGGTTTCAGCCGTCGGAGGAGCGGCTAATTCCTCAGTAGGTTGTAAAGGGGGTTGAGCGGCTAATTCCTCAGTGGGTTGTAAAGGGGGTTGAGCGGCTTGCTCAGTAGGTTGTAAAGGGGGTTGAGCGGCTTGCTCAGTGGGTTGTAAAGGGGGTTGAGCGGCTTGCTCAGTGGGTTGTAAAGGGGGTTGAGCGGCTTGCTCAGTGGGTTGTAAAGGGGGTTGAGAGGGAGTGGTGGGTTGGACGTTTACTGCTTTTGAAAGTGTAGGAGGTGGAGATGCAATAGATATTTGTTGTTCAATTGCTTGAGCGAGTTGATTCTCTAGTTGGGCAGAGGATATTTGATTTTGATTAAAATTAACAATAATTGACTCTGCCATCGGGTTGAGGCGAACTTGGGTAACCCCTTTAACAGACTCAATAAATTTTTTCAGGTTCTCTCTTAAAGCCAAATTAGCAGACAAACTAGGAATACGTAGGCGTATACGTCCAGGAATGGAACTCATCACTTGATAAACGATGGTTTTGGCCTTATGGTCGGAAGAATGGGTTGACATAATTGTTAGGTTTTTTAAACGTTTTATTGCTCTCAGAAATTTTTCTCCACTTTTATTAATTTTTGATGCCTCGGTTTTTTCTATTATTTGAATATATTGCCTTTTTAAATGACTTGTTATCTCTAAGCGTCAAGCCATTTGTGTTGCTGACTCAAGGGCAAAAAAGGTTCTTTTGTATTTGTTCTGGCACAAATCTATTATAGCTGTTATAGCAACCGCCAAGACCGTAATTTACAGTCTTAAAAGCTAAAATCGAGTGACAGCAATGATTTTCTTCTTGCCAGAGCGCATGAGTATCTTTTACTATAACTCCCTTGGAGGTTGCTATAGTAGCCACCCAGGACAGGTATTTTGGCACTCGCCGCCGCCCAGAGACTCGCCGTAAATGCTAAAGTGATGGGAGTTCTGGAATGCTTAGTCAAGCCTGGCATAAAATAGAAGTAGCAGGAATAGATAACCTTATTTCTCGTAACCGATCATAAATAAAAAGGAAAAACACATCCATGAGTCAAGTCACCCAAATTTCAGGACGAGGTATCCCTTTAGTGGGCGATGATATCGATACTGATCGTATTATTCCTGCGCGGTTTCTACGTTGCGTCACCTTTGAAGGCTTAGGAGAACAAGTTTTTATTGATGATCGCCAACAGATGCAAGGAAAACATCCCTTTGATCTGCCGCAATATCAGGGAGCTAATCTCTTGGTAGTTAACGCTAATTTTGGCTGTGGATCTTCAAGAGAACACGCCCCACAAGCCATTATTCGTTGGGGAATTAAAGCAATTATCGGTGAAAGTTTTGCTGAAATTTTCTTTGGCAATTGTATTGCTAACGGGGTTCCCTGTGTGACAGCTTCTCCTGAAACCGTAGAAAAAATACAATCTCTCCTGCAAGAAAATCCTGCCTTGTCCCTCAGTTTAGATTTAGCCGCTATGAAAGTGCAATGTGGCGAATTTGTTGCTGATGTTAGCATGGGAGAAGGGTCTAGACAAATGTTAATTGAAGGCTCTTGGGATAGCTGCGGACAACTCATTCAAAACCTTTCTGAAATTCAAGAAACTGCTAAAAAATTACCTTATTTAAATTGGAAAAATGCCGTAGAGGTATAAAAATTAGGAGCGTTAGATTCAATTTTTAAAGTGAACTAATCTAACGTTCTTTTCCATGCAAAAATTGCTAAGACGGTAATAATTAGGAACAAAAAAATGAGGTCATGAACAGCAATTTTAATCTCCAATCTGATGCAAGAGAAGACATGGATGTTGAGGAACTAATATGGCGATATGCCCAAGGGCATAGAGATTTTAGCCGCTTAGACTTACAGAGAGTAGATATTATCCAAGCGGAACTGATGGAAGCAAATTTAAGCCGGACTGCTTTAGATTGGTCTAATTTAAGTGGTACCAACTTAACGAGAGCAAATTTAAACCGGGCTGACCTAATTTCGGCCAAATTAATCAGTGCTACATTAATACAAACCGATTTAACCGGTGCAGATCTTAGTAATGCCGATCTCAGTTGGGTCAATCTCGAAGGCGCGAAATTAACCTATGCTAATCTCAGCAATGCTAACTTAAAACAGGCGATTTTAATCAACGCAGACCTGAAAAGTGCCAATCTTAGCGGGGCCAATTTGATGGGGGTTAATCTGACAGGAGCCAATTTAAGCCGCGCGGATTTGAGTAAAGCGAATTTAAGCAATATTGATTTAAGCGGGGCAAATTTAAACCGGGTTGATCTGAGTCGGGCTAACTTAAATGGGGCAGATTTAAGCGGAGCAAATTTATATAAAGCCGACTTAAGTAGAAGTAACCTTCGCAATGGAGATTTAGAGGGAGCAATCCTGCAAGGAGCCAATTTACATAAAGCGAATTTAAAAGGAGCCAATCTAAGCGGGGCACAATTAAAAGAGAGTAACTTAAACCTAGTTAATCTATCAGAGTTTAGCCTGCACGCCGGCAGACTTTCCAGTCGGATAGATTTAAGTTCAGCGAATTTAGCCGGTGCTAATCTGAGTGCATCAACGCTTAAAAATGCTAATTTAGGCTATGCTTTATTGCATCAAACTTATTTAATAGAAGTCTGTTTAAAAGCCGCCAATCTCACTGATATTTCTTTGATTGCAGCCGATCTCAGAGGGGCTAAGTTCCGCAATAGTAGTCTTTATAGAATTAACTTTACAGAAGCCATTATGCCTGATGGTAGTGTTCATCCTTAGTCAGTCCCCGGATTTTTCCTAAAACGCTTTGGGCGCACTGATACAATATTAGCCTCTGAGTTAAGTCAACTTAGAGGTTATGCAAACTGAGTTTAACAATAAGCGTGGATGAACAACTGCTTTCATTAATTGCTGAGGTGTGTAACACTCAACCCGGAAGTCATGGGCGGCAAAAACAGCTTCATCGACTTCTCATTTTAATACAGCAACTCCCAGGCATTTATAAATGCTCCCATCAAGACTATCCCGAAGCGTACAACCGTACTCTAGAATGGGTTTGTAAAAATATTGATCGTTTTGAAGCGCGGCCGCCGGGCGTTCAAAATAGCTTGGTCACCTGGATCAACGGTTATCTCAAGTGGCGTATTCGAGATTTATATACCTCAGATAATGCTTATGAACAGAGGCGTGTCTATGCGGCTATTACTGAAGAAGGAGAAATACTCGATCCTCTAGAGCTAAAAGCCGATTCTACTCTAAGTTTACTCGATCGTCAGATTGCTCAACTACAACAACAAAGTCGACAACGCCAAGCAGAAGCCATTCAGCAATATATTGAACAAGATCCGGAGGGAATTTTAGCCGCCACTTATCCGAGAAAAAATGCTCAATGTCACTGTCAACTTTTGGCTATTCGCTTATTGTTACAGCAACCTCCCGAAAAAATTGCTGATGTGGCGCGCGAATTTAACCTCAATAACCAAACTCTTTACTCTCACTGGAAACAGAAATGTCTTCCTTTACTCAAACAGATAGGCCAAGGTTTTGCACATCCATGATCACAGGTTCTCGCCCTCAACCCATTACCGTTTTGTTAGACAAACAGGCTCATCATTATGCCCAACTGTTTGCCAGTGAACAACTTAACCCCGAAAAAGGGAAACAAGTTTATCTCAATACTCTTGCTGTTTATGCGGTTCACTGTTATTGTCAATGGTTATCTATTCCTCATAGTCTTCAACAAGGGGATTGTTGGCAGCCGCAATTAAGAGCCATTTTTAACGTGGCCGACCTGGTATTACCCCAAATTGGTAAATTAGAATGTCGTCCCCTATTCCCCGATGACCAAGGGTTTTTCATTCCTCCAGAAGCGAGTAGTGATCGCCTTGGCTACATTGCGGTACAGTTTAGAGAAACCTTAGATCAAGTAGAATTGTTAGGATTTATTAACAGTACAGACATTGGGGACGTTCTTCAAGCCATTCCCCTGACTCAACTGCAACCGCTTGATCATCTAATGGATACCCTTGATCGTCATCAAATTTCCGTGAATTTGCGTCAATGGTTTCAAGACAATTTTTCCCCAGAATGGCAGCCGCCCAGTTTAATTTTAGCCCTGGCCGGACCAACGCTCAGATCGGCCCCTGTTGCTCAAAGCGAATTTGAGCCTAGTATTTCCCGAGCCAAAGTTATACACTGGGAAAAGACAGAATTAAACCTGATTTTAGGGGTAAAAATTCGGGAGCAATCAGCCCAAGAAGTTGATATTTGCTTACAAATTTATCCTAACCAACAACTTTTGCACCTTCCCTCCCAATTACAGGTTACTGTCTTTGATCAAGCCGGCACGGCGGCCTTACAAGCTAAAACCGGAGACGCTGATAATTGGATTCAACTCGAGTTTACCTGTCATCCCCCAGAAAAATTTAGCCTAACCCTAACCCTAGGAGAAAATACCATGACTGAATTATTTAATATCTAATGCCAAGAATTCCCCGTAGAGACGTGACCGGTAACGCCTCTCGAGTAATTTTTACTGATAACGGTTATGCAGATTATTAAACTTAAATTTAGGCAAACTTCAGAAAAAGGTTTTTTAGTTACTCTTAATCATCAGAGTCTGCCTGTAGAAATTGAGGGTTTTCTGCCTCGATTTCCTAGTGCTTTGCTATCTTCTTTTGAGCAATGGCAAACGGCTTATCGTCAATTAGAAGAATTGCGGCTCGATCCCTCAAGATCTGCGTTCCGTCTTACGCCCAAATCGGTTACGGTTGTTTCTCATTCCAGCTATAGCCAAGCGGTTAAAACTCACCTCAATCAATGGCTTAATAATAATCATAAAGACTGGCAACCGATCCGGGAAGGATTAATTTCTCTTGCTCATCAATTCCCGTCGCGAGAAACTGAAGAAATTCAGCTAATTATTGATGCTCAAAACCTTAAATTATGTCATCTTCCCTGGCAAGAATGGGATTTATTAGAACAGTATTATCCTCATACAGAAGCGGCTTTTTGTACGGCTAAAGGAAAACAGTCTTGCTGGCCAAAAATTTCTCCTCATCAAGCTGCGCCGGTTCCGAGAATTTTGGTCGTTATCGGCAGAAGTCAGGGAATTAATACCTATGCCGATTTAGCAAATATTAGAGAACTTGCTCCGGATTCAGAAATCGTTTGTTTACAGCAACCCTCTTTAAAAGAATTATGTGAGGCGCTTTGGGATGAGTCAGGACATCATATTTTTATTTTTACAGGACATAGCCGCTCTGAAAAAGAGGGAAAAATTGGCTGGCTGGAAGTCAATGACCAGGAAAGTTTAAGCATAGAAGCTTTTCGAGATGCTTTAAAAACGGCCATTAATAAGGGCTTACAATTAGCAATTTTTAATTCTTGTGATGGCTTAGGGTTAGCCTATCAATTGGCAGATTTAAATTTGCCTCATAGTATTGTCATGCGCGAACCGGTACCCGATGAAGTGGCGATGGAATTTTTACAATATTTTTTTAAAGAATTTACCGCGAATAAATCTTTATTTGCTTCTGTACAAATTGCTAAAAAGAAGTTAGAACCTTTTAGAGAAAAGTATCCGGGTGCTTGTTGGTTGCCGACTTTATGTCTTTCGGCGGCGGTTACTCCCCTTACTTGGAAAGACCTTAATCACACAGAGAATAATCGGCTGGTGTCGGCTGAAAAAAAATTAAGTTTAATTCAGAAAATTGGCTTAATTATCCTCGTGAGTCTTTTAAGTTTTTGGCTCGGACTTTCTTTTAATAGTTTATATTATCGGGTGGCGAAAAGTTATCCTAATTGGCATTATTCTACGCTGAAATCCATTAAAGATTATCCTCGCGGAACTTGGCAATATAGCGGCAGTACAACTTGGGCACCGATTCGAGAAATTGTCGATCAACATATTAAACAACAACATCCAGATTTTAATCTTGTCTATACCCCTCATCCCACTTTGCCGCCCGGTTCAGGCACCGGCATTAAAATGTTGTTAGATGGTGAAATCGCTTTTGCTCAATCTTCCCGCCCCCTGAATAATGATGAATATCAATTGGCTAATCAAAGAGGCATTAAAATTCAACAAATTCCTATTGCGATTGATAGTATTGCTGTGGTGGTCAATCAAAAATTAAATATTAATAATATAACCCTCAAACAACTTGAAGCTATTTATAGCGGCAAAATTCGCAATTGGAATCAACTCGGAGGAGAAACCCTAGAGATAATACCTTATTTGCGTCCGGTTCAAAGCGGAACTACAGAATTTTTTCAAGAAAATATTTTAGGAAAACAAAATTTAACTGAAAAGGTTAATATCATTGATGAGCCTGATTTGGCTTTGCATCTATTAAGTCAAGAAAATAATCGAGGCGGCATATACTTGTCTTCTACGGCTGAACTGATCAATCAATGCAGACTTAAACCCTTATCGATTAGTCGTCAAGGAGGCGAAAATTTTATTCTTCCCTATAAACCCCAAAAAATAGACCCAAAAAAATGTAATAATCAACTAAATATAGAGGCGTTAAAGAAGGGTGATTATCCTTTAACTCGTCGATTGTTTTTAATCAAAGAAAATAATGTTCAAATAGACGGAAAAGTGGGAGATACCTATCAAAAATTTTTAGGAACCGATGAAGCCCAAAAATTAATTAAAAAAGCTGGCTTCATTCCTGTACCTATATTTTAACGCAAACTTTATATTGAATTTCCGTGAATTTCCCGATTCCGAAAAAGATTTAAAAGGTTACATTTTAACTATAGTGTGTGCGAAAAATTACCTTTATTGTGTTCCTTAAACATATGATGAGCACCCATACTTTAATCAACTTAGAACAACCTAAAGTCGGACAACTGATCCGTGCTTTGCGTCAAGAAATGCAATTGACTCAAGAACAATTTGCTGGGATGGTGGGCGTAGTCTTTACAACGGTTAACCGTTGGGAAAAAGGTCATGCGAATCCCTCTCCGATGGCCCTCAAAATAATAGCCATGAAATTAGACGAATTAGGCGAGAAAGGTCGAGATTTGAGGGAAAAATACGACTCTTAAAACTTTTACCTAATTTAAGTAAATACCCTGTAAAAGGCTAGAGAAAAACCTAGACCGGTCCCCTACTATAATATTTATGGCCTTTAAGGGGATAATCAATGGCAAACTCTAACTGGACTCAAGTCAAAACCGACAGCGTTTTGAACCGACTATCCTTATATGGTTGGACAACGGCCGTCGGGGTGATCGCCCTCCTCATCTGTACTCCGATTATTATTGTTGCTAGTAGTCTATTTACTGACACTCGCCAACTTTGGCAAGATTTAGCCGCGACGGTTCTTAAAGATTATATTCTTAATTCTTTAGCGTTAATGATTGGGGTTGGGTTTGGGGTGCTTCTCATTGGCGTGGGAACAGCTTGGTTAGTCACCGGCTGTCAGTTTCCCGGTTCGAGTCTGTTTGAATGGTCTTTGTTATTGCCTTTATCTGCCCCTGCTTATCTTTTGGCCTACACTTATACGAATATGCTGGACTTTTTTGGGCCAGTACAAACGTTGCTCAGACAGATTTTTGGCTGGAGTAGTGTAGAGGATTATTGGTTTCCCAATATTCGCTCACTCTGGGGGGCGATTATCATGTTAATTCTGGTTCTCTATCCCTACGTTTATTTACTGGCCCGAGTTGCCTTTCTCGAACAGTCTGTCTGTACCCTAGAAGCTAGTCGTTCTCTCGGTTGTGGGCCTTGGCGGAGTTTTTTTACGGTGGCTTTACCTTTGGCCCGTCCGGCCATTATGGCAGGGTTGGCCCTGGCCTTAATGGAAACGCTCAATGATTTTGGGACCGTTCAGTATTTTGGCGTAAATGCTTTTACCACAGGTATTTATAATACTTGGTTTGGAATGGGTGCAAGAGTAGCAGCCGCACAGTTAGCCGCTTTTTTGATGTTATTTATTTTTGCCCTGATTATATTAGAACGCTGGTCCCGCCGCCAAGCCAAATATTATCAAGTCAGCAGTCGTCAGCATCTATTTAAGAAATATCAGTTAAAAGGGTTTCGGGGAATAAGTGCGGCTGTGGCCTGTTTTATTCCTTTGGCTTTGGGGTTTCTCGCTCCTGCCGCTTATTTGCTAGATATGACGCTTCGCAATGCGGAAACGACCCTTGATGAAAATTTTGTTATTTTGGCGAAGAATAGTTTGATCTTGGCGGCTATCAGTGCGGCATTAGGGTTGCTCTTGTCGTTGGTGATGGCTTATGGGCAACGTCTTAATGCCAATTTGCTGATGGTTTCGGCGGTTCGCGTCACGGCCTTGGGTTATGCGATTCCGGGCATTGTTATTGCTGTAGGGGTGTTAATTCCCATTGGACAGTTTGATAATACTATTGATGCTTGGATGAAGTCCACCTTGGGTGTGTCTACTCAATTGCTTTTGAGTGGGACGATTTTCGGTTTGATTTTTGCCTATCTGGTGCGTTTTTTAGCGGTGGCTTTGGGGGCGGTAGAATCGAGTTTAAGTAAGATTAAGCCGAGTCTAGATGATGCTTCCCGTAGTTTGGGTTATGGGGCCACCAGCACATTAATTAATATTCATCTTCCCTTGATGTCTGGGGGGATGTTAACTGCCGTGATGTTGGTGTTTGTCGATGTGATGAAGGAGTTACCGGCAACGCTGGTTTTACGTCCGTTTAATTTTGATACGCTGGCAGTACGAGTGTATCAATACGCCTCTGATGAGCGGCTCACTGAAGCGGCGGCTCCGGCTTTGGCGATTGTTTTGGTGGGGATGATTCCTGTCATATTTTTAAGCTTGAGAATTGCTCGTTCTCGTGCTTATTCGGAGCATGAAGGGAGTCCCTAACTCCTATTTATAACCGAGTTTAGGGAGTATACCATAGATGGAAATATTTTTTTTCTTATAGTGTTCTGCATCACTACGAAAGCGAATAACTTTAAAGTATATATAAGTTTAGAAACACTGTAAAGCTTATCTAAGTAAGTGGTCAAAATTCAATAAACAAGCAACTTTATTTGTAGGAGTTACTTGAATAAATAGGGAGTGCGCCTAAGCGTAACTACCAACTATTTATCTATTGGAACTAACTTTTTGTCCTTTAGTTATCAGATTTTTATTGCTCAATTATGGGAAAAAATGGCTTTTACCTCAACCCGGGTGATCATATTTATTATCCATGCGGATTTCACTTTCATCATGGGATATATTGTGGCGACATCTATTATCAAAATAGACATTACAAAAATATTGTTATCCATTTTGAAAGTAAATCAAAAAGGGGACAAATAGCCAAAGTACCTTATGAGAAATTTTCTCGCCATCAAAAAATCTATGTTGTTCAATATAAGGAAGGCACTTGTTATAAGCCTGACCAAGTTATTGAAAGAGCCATCAATAAATTAGGCGAACCTAATTATAATCTTTTTGGCAATAATTGTGAACACTTTGCCCATTGGTGTAAAACGGGTAAAAAAATCTCGGCTCAAGTTAATCAGGCGGTTGATGTTGCAGCCCGTTTAGGAGTGGGTTTACTAGGAGGATTGGCCACCAGTATCTTATTACCTATTGCTATTCCTGAAACGCTTGAAATTAGTTTAGTGATGGCCACAGGCTATGCAGGTGTACATTTAGGAAAATCTTTAACTCAAATCTTTATGGATTTACCGGATTATCAAAAAATTTAATTCCGGTTCGTTTTTAAGGATTACTCACCCAGCGAAACCCAAGGGCCAAGCCGCCAAGGATAACAACTATTAAAGTAATTAAAAGCCCTCGATTGATCCATTCTTGAGTTTCTAAGCGTTTACTTAATCCCTGTATTTTCTCATCTAAGGCTTTAATGTCTCCCTTAATTTCGGCTTGCCCAATTTCTAAATTGTTTAGACGCTGATCAAATCTTTCGATTTTTTCGTTCAGCCGCTCATCTAATTTATCGATTTTTTCATTAATATTCTGATCAAATCTATCGATTTTTTCGTTCAGGCGATCATCAATCCTGTCTATTTTTTCGTGGATTCGCTCCTCAAATTTGTCTATTTTCCGATTGACATCCTCAAATTGCCGCTCTATTTTTTCTTCGACTCTAGTTAAGATATTCTCTAATGAATAAGTAACAGTAACGGGGGATTCGCTCATGGGATTTTTTGGGTGATGATCTATCTTGTTGGGTTTGGGAGCGGCTGTGAACGCAATTTAATTTTATGATAATAGACTTGCGGCAAAAATTAAAGGTGTTGCTCTTTTGTTTTCGCGCTCATGAGTAAAGGGCGCAAAGGGTTTTAGTGGGTTCTAATTAAATGAGTACCCCAAAGGGCACTGATAACAATTAAGAGAAAGATAAAATGAGTTGCCCCACTACGAAGGGTTTTTCCTCTGATGGGTTTTAAGGTTTCAATTTCTATGACGGGAATGCTACCGCGACGAAACCAACCTTGTACGGTGACGGGTTTTTTGATTAAGGGTTTGGGATATAAGTACCAAGGGATAATATTACCAATTAAGCCCATAAATTTAAGCTTGATTAAGCCTGTAGTGGTTTGTAAGATTAATTCTTGCCCTAACCACTGATTAATTTTTGGATATCCTAAGAGGATACCGGATATTCTAACCAATTTTGCTTGAGCGGGTACGGCTTCACTATCACTTAAGAGATCGGCTACACTGGGATCTGTTAATAGGGGTGTCTTTTTGGGGTCAGGAAAGTAGCGATTGAGCCAGATAATGAGGCTAAAACTTAAAATGATTAAACAACAAGCATTAAATAATGGATCGATACTATCGAACCAGATTAACCTTCCTCGACTCCAATATTGTATGAGTGACATGAAGATTTTCAGAAAGATTACCCCGGCAAAAATATGAGGATGGTGATCGCTAAATAAGAATATCCCTATTATTATACCGATAATCCATAGCCAAACCCCCCAAGCATTTAGCACAGGATAAGCGGTATCTAACCAACTCAGGGATTTAAGATCAAGCTGATGACTGTATTTTCCTATTAGCCAAAATAGAATCCTCAATATTACGCCAAAACCTAAAGCATAGAGAAAGGCAGCCGCTAAAATGGGTAAGGCTTGATAACTTTTGGCGAGTTTTCCCCACAATTCACTTTTAGTCTGCCATGAGGGGCGATACTCGTTTAATTCTAATTCTGTGTCTAAATTCCAGAATTTGGCATAGCGTCCTAGTAAGTATAAACGTTCTCCGAGGAGTGGATGGGAATCTAATAATGATAACCAATGACGATAAGGGTTAGTACAGTCCCAATGGAGAACAGATTCATAGGGAATATTCGCCGCTAAACTTCCCAGACTCATGACTTGCCGGGGTTCTAGCGGCAGCAGAAAGCTAAAACTGTCTAGAAGGGGTGGTATGTAACCTTGCTGTTCAATGTTTTGACTAATACCGATACTGATTTTTAATAAGGCACGACAGAGGGCATTAGGATTCTGTGTTAATTGGATTGACCCGTGATCACTATCGATCATTCTCTGTCGAGATAACCATAAGGCGGGTAAACGCCAAAACTGATAAATTCCGTAGCAAACTGTGCTTAAAAACCCTAATATTTGCGGCAAAATCGGCAATTTAACTTGATTAGCGGCTCTAGCACTACAAGAATACAGGCAATAAGGAAGCTGTAGTAGGGCGGCTAGGGCAGACATTAAAATTACATCTTTGTTGATGAGATGTCCTAACTGAGTGCCGTAAATTGTGGCGATTTCTTCATTAGTCAATTGGTTTAACAATCCTTCACTGATGACGATACAAGTATTACGAGGATGATTGCCATAGGTGAGGACCACTGGATAAGAGGTGGATAATAGCTTTAAAGAGGGTAGAGGAATACTCCGCTTTTGGGCATATTGTTGCAATAATTTCCCCGATAACGGGGATTTTTCGGCTAATTTACTGAGGGAGAAAGGAGAGGGATGATAAGTATATTTTAGGATTGCCTCCAGTAAAAAGGGAGCAATAATTCCCAAAATGATCAAGAAAATTCCGGCGCTTATCGGTGAGATCTCGTAGATATTAATTAACTCTCTATTTCCTAAATTCTGTATTTTTACTGAGATAAAATTAACCAGGTTCATCAACCATTTTAGCGTCCAATAGAAGACCCAAAAAACAGCAATTGGCGTGGCTAACATTATGCCCCATAATCTTATTTTTGAGGGGGGTTTCATCTTTCGTTTTGATGCTGCCCCTTCTGCGTTACGCCACTGACGTTTAGAGGGGTTTTCCTCGGGATTGGTGGTGGAATTATCAGCCTTTTCTGAGTTTATTTGAGTATTTTCAGGAATTAAATGGGAATCACTCGGTTTTTTTAAGCTATTTTCTTCATTTTCCATAAAATTAAGCTTTTATACAACATCATAAAAGAAAAAATTGCAGATGAAAACTAGCTTCATCGTTCCTTAACATTATCGCCTATGCTGTGATTCTTATCACTGATAAGAAGTGAGAAAAGTCACTTTACAACCTAAAAAAATCTGTCTATAATAAAGATAAAGGAATTTTTAAAATCTGGATTAAAAAATATAAATAAAAATTTAGTTGTCTCGATAAAAATACTGAGAAAACCAGCCAATTAAATTTCCAAATTACGTAATCAATTCCTGAAAAATAGGTCCGGGTCAGGAGATTATTTATGAAAGTAAAACCCAAAATTGTTCGTCAACTAAAAAATTCTTTTATTCAGCTTCTCTTGGCCATAGGAAAGCTGATTTTCAAGCTTTTTAGCAAAATTCCCGTCGCGCTCTTTTCCACGATGTCGCTAGGGGAGAAATGGTTGAGCAAAAAAAACTCACCCTATAGACTCCAAGAGGGCAGTAATTTCTTTAAAAGGAGGGAAAATGCCCCCTATCGCTCCCAAAGGGCGAAAAAGTTGCCGAAATATTTGAGATTGAGAAAACCATTTCCCTTGGCTTTATCTCCCAAAGGCTTTGTCTTACCCACGATGACGATGGTGTTATTGGTATTCTCTTTAGTAGTTGGGGCTATCCTCTGGCGAACCTCTCAATATACTCAGGAAGTGATCAATGACCGCCAAGCACAAGTAATCTACAACAGTGCCACCCCAGCCATTGAAAGGGCTAAAACCAAACTAGAATTTCTCTTTAAACGAGATTATCGCTTTCCTAACACGGTTCCTGGGGCTAGTATATTAGACCAGTATCTCCTCAATCGTAACGATGATAACTTAACCACCAAAGATCAAGTCCCTCGTTATGAAGAAAGTAGCGCGTATGTAGATATTTATACTTTACCTGGCGAAACTCGCATTGATATTAACGGAGATAACCAAGTAGATAATGCTTGGTCTTATCAAACGGATTTAGATGGAAATGGTACTAATGAACAGGTCGTTTATGCAATCATCGCCAAGAATTCGGCCACTGAAAGCACTACAAGCACAATAACCCTTGATAGTAGCGACGCGAAAAAAGCCAAATATTTAGTCACCCGCACAGGGCCTTTAAGTATCCTCAATGGACAAACTTCGGGAGTCTGTGCCAATACCAATACAGCACTTGCCCCCCAAGAAGGATGGTATACCATCAATAACTCCTCGGTCCGTAAAAATTTTCAAATTGATGCCATAGTAATCAATAAGAATCCCCAGAACAAAGAGATCTCCGCTTTAGAGTTTCAACAAGACAGACAACTCGACAAAGGGAATAAATGGGGCGTTTGGTTTCGATATGATTTAGAAGCTTATCCAGGTAAAGATTTTCACTGGAACGGAGCTATGTATACCGGTGGCAATTACATCTGGGGGGAAAATACTGATAAAAAATACTTTTATATCAATTTAATCAGTTCTCCGAATTCGTGTTTTTATACCGAAGATGCCTCAGAAATCGCCATGACTCAAGTGGAAGATGATAAAGGAAACATCCTCTTTCAGGGCCAGGCCATTAACGGCACTCCCTTTAAGGATAACTGGCAAGGAGCCTCAAATCTGGATATCTATCCAGGAGCGAAACAAGCGCCTCGTGATACTCCTCCTCCAGATACCAACAACATAGAATTTAACAAAACCACTGACTCCATTAGCGACAATCTACAAACCTCCTCTTCTTCGCCCTATAATTTTAGTCTCGATCCGATCGTGTTGTTTACCGAAGATATCTCTAAATCAAGATATACCACTGATCCCACTAATGTGGCGGCGCGAGCAACAGACTGGACAACGAATTCTCTATCCAAACGGATCATTAATAAGCTAGTCAGTAAACCCTATGTTGATGATACCTATCGGGCAGATAATCGCTGGGGACCGAAACCCAATTATACGACAGAGATCCCAATTCCTAGTGCCGCCAAATTTGGCACAACCATTGATAATTATATCGATACGCTGACCAAAAACGACCCCCCGACAGAATTACCCGCAGATGTGGGTTTAGATGGTTACTGGGAGCGTCGTGCTAGAGCGCAAGGACTCCGAATTCTCGTCGGACAACGGCTAGAACTGGGAAACACCAACGGTTGGCAAGGGAAAAACCTTAGCACCTTTGGCACCACCTCCTCTAAACCCACAGAAATCGGCGATCCTCTCTATCCTCCTCCTCTGGTGAATCCTACAAAGTCTTCAGAGGCTAATCCTTTAACAAACTTAGCGCGGCAGCGACGCACCTTAAGGGATAATGTGGCGGCAGTTCAGTCAACCTTGGTTTATCATAATGCCAGCCAAAGCGGCTTATTTCCGGTGGCCACTATTGCTAGTACCGTTCATAATGGCAGCGTTGCCCTACGAAACAAGAGTAGAACCTTTGACACACTGAGCGCGATCTCTTCATGGCCAAACCTTGAGACTGACTTTCTCACAGGGAAGGGAACCAATGGCTGGGAATTTAATGCTCCTGGAAATGTGACCACAGCAGCAGATTTTAAAGCCCTAATTGACGACACCACTGATCCTCTGCGAATTGCCCTCACCAATTTAGCCTATTTTGCCGGTGATCCAGATGGGGCATTTCCGCCTAAACAAGAAGCCGCCACGACTCCAGCTAGTAAAATTACTCATCCTTATCCTTATCTCACCATGTGGGGAGACTTTTCTAATCTACGACGGGTGATTAGTTTATTGGATGGTAGCACCAGCTACAATAATCTCAGCCCTGCGGATCAGACCACATTGCACACAGCCGCCGCTACCTTGGGACTGTTAGCTTACAACCTCGATAACTATGTTGAAGTATCGGGTATGGATGGTGGATCAGCTAGTCAAGTCAAGGCCCTTGGTGAGCATATGTGGCAGTTGATCGATGGAAATACCTCTAATGGAGAAGTGACGACTCTCCTAAACCTCACTCCTCCCTCTAATGCTAGTTTAATTGATTTAGCTAACTTTTATCTGAGTCTTACTCCAGACCAGTATATTAGTGCCCTGATGGCAGATAATGGCTTAGGAAGTGATGCACAAAAACAAGATACACTAGCACGGGCTAGTGCTTTAATAACAGAACTACAAATCGATCGGGACCGCACCCTGGGTTTTATTGGTACCTCTACTACAGGTGAGTGGAGTCCTTGGTACGCCGGAGTTTATGGTAACGGTGTTAATGATATCGTCTTCTCTCAAACAATCCCTCCTTCGACAAACTCTAACGGTAAGGACCTCACACAATTAGTCGCACTCTCTTGTGACCCTAACATTTTCTCAGACGCTCTAGGTAACGGTAGCGGATTAGAAAGCAAAAAACTGGGATTGGCTCTAGCTTTGTGCCCGAGACAAGCAGTGCCTAAATATCCTTCTTTGTTCTACTTATTCCCGAAAAATAATCACGATCATACCGGCATCAATCCAGGCACTGACTCGCTCGAGGATAACCAACCAGCTACCGAAGAATACATTGCTGATACT
Organism: Gloeothece verrucosa PCC 7822; assembly: GCF_000147335.1. Classification (NCBI taxonomy): domain Bacteria; kingdom Bacillati; phylum Cyanobacteriota; class Cyanophyceae; order Chroococcales; family Aphanothecaceae; genus Gloeothece; species Gloeothece verrucosa. The sequence goes on along the minus strand of NC_014501.1, from coordinate 4,677,633 downwards.
TATATCTCAAGCATTAATTCTGGCAAAACCTACAAGCAAGTAAAAGATGGTACAGCTAATGATTTTTCGGCGATTGCTCTCCAACCCAGACAACTAGCCAATTGGGTACTTCCAAAAACCACAACTGACACAGGCACAGACAATACAATCACAGGTACTGCCCTAAGCACAAGCCCTGTTTACACTGCCTTCTTAGACAAAGCCTTCTATGATGGTCGGCAGTTAATGCAGATTCGCGCTCTTGATGTGGATTTGAATTTACTCAAAACCAACCAAATTAACTCAGAAAGTTGGCTAACCAAGAGTGGAATTATTTATGCCTTCCGAGAAGATGCCTTGCGCGAAGATGGAATCGCCAGACCGGCCAGTGCTGCCTGGAGCAACTGTGATACTGAGAGCGAGTTACAAAGTTCTACCTGTCGGATGGATGTCAACGGGCTTAAAGACCCCCCAGTAAATAGCAAAAATGGCATTAGTACCAAACCTGTAGATTTTTATGCTGATCCTGATCGTCGTCCTTATGGTTTTCGCCTTAAAAATGGCTCTGACTTAAGTCGAACAGAAACCAAAGCCGGCATTTCTTTTATTAGCGATAATACGATTTACATACAGGGGAATTTTAATCTACACCAAAATAGTAGTGGTACAAAACTCCAAGAATTTACCCAAGCTCTTACTAGCGATTGGAGCAACTTTTACACTCGAGGCAATACCGGTCAAGGGACTTTAGATAGTAACTTTGCTACACAAAGTGGTGATCGCTGGCGAGTCGCAGAAATCCTCGGAGATGCAGTCAGCATTCTCACTAATAACTTTTGTGATGGAACCTTTGAGGACGGAATGCTAAACACCAATGGGAGTGATTGTAGTAGCACTAATTCCCGAAATTCCTCTTATCTCAATAGCGTTTTAGCTTTAGCGACTAGTGGCAAGACGGCGGCTGACTGGAAACGAGAAAAACCCACTGATATTTCTCCTTATCAGTCTTCTATTTATATCAATCGCAATGCAGATATCGTTCTCAGTGATGGTAGTATCTTTACGAGCTATCGAGGTGTTAATGCGGCTCGTACTGACAATAACGCTAATAGCGGACAAATTGTTAACGTCATTTTAATTAATGCCCTAGTGCCTTCTCGTCAATATCAATCTTACGGGGGATTACATAATTTTCCCCGCCTTCTCCAAAATTGGACGGGTCAAAATCTAGAGATTGCCGGGGCCTTTTTCCAACTCAACTTTAGCACCTCGGCCACGGCCTCTTGGGACCAAGAAGCCTGGGAACCTGGTAGTACCCCTAGCACAGGTGAATCTAAACAATTTTACGAACCTCCTAATCGCCTTTGGGGTTATGATATTGCCCTTCAATATTCTAATCCTTCTCCGATTGCTAGTCGTTTCATCAATGTGGGTACTCCTCGTAACGAGTTTTACGACCAACCTCAAGCTGATGATCCCTATATCATGCTTTTACGCTGTGCCAAGGTTAATAGTAAGCGCGTCGATTCCAATTTAACTGATAGTCAATGTACTCTCTAATTTACGATTACTAGCCATGAAAAAATCCATCAATCCCATTAGAAACCCAACCTCTCCTTCCCATCAAGGTTTTACCATTGTAGAAGCTTTAGTCGGTATTACCGTAGCGGGTCTGGTTTTTGCTTCTACTGCTCCCTTAATCTTGCTGGCTATGGCTACCCGCCTTCAATCTTATCGCGCTCTACAAGCCATGCAAATTGCTCAAGGCGAGATTAATCGCGTTCAAGTTTTAATGTCTGAAGGAATCAAACAAGACCAAGAAACAGGACAGTTACCGCCGCCAGTGGCCAGTAATGTCGCCATTACTCAGGTAGCCGCTCCTACCACCAGCGTTAAAGATGCCACCATTTCCGCAGTTGATCAGTCCAGTAAAGCCTTAGAAATCGACTTAGATAATAATCCTAATACTACTGATGATGTGTTTTTAGTCCAAACTTTTCGAGATGCTGGAATTCGTTTTGACCAAGGGACAGCCGTTAACCAACTGGCTATTTTTCGCATGGGAGTTCGGGTTTATTCAGGATTAGCTAAAAGCAATTTAGGAAGTTTACAAACTACTCCCATTAGTCTTAATGTAACCCAAAGTTTGGCACAGCAAAGAACTCGTCCTTTGGCTGTTCTGTATGCAGAAGTCAGTCGCAGCGATTTACAGTTTTCTTTGCAAAAATATAAACAATATCTCAATAATAATTAGGATAATTATGAAAAATTTTCTCTTCATATTAATTAAAATAAAAAAAATACATACCCCTCAAAATAGTCAGCCCTTGGGATTTAGTATTCTAGAACTTTTAGCAACTATAGTTATTGCCGGTAGTGCGGTATCCCTTTTACTCTATTTAATGGTGGAAGGCATGACCTATAATCAGCAAGAGCAAGGGATGTCTCAAATTAATAAAGACCTCAAACAGGCTTTAAATTATATTTCAGAAGATGCCAGAAAAGCTGTTTATATTTATAATGGCAATGAATTAAAAGATAGAACTAATTCAAATATTCAAGTCGGAACTCAGTCAGGTCTTCAAGATTTTTTACCGAATTTTGGGACTAATGTCCGTCCGATTCTCGCTTTTTGGAAACTGGAAGCTCTTTCTAATGATGTTCTTAATAGTCTTAATTGTGATACATCTTTTGCGACCAATACTACTAAGCTCAATGAATGTAAAGCGGTAAAAGTAGAACGTCGTGCTTACACATTAGTCGTTTATTTACAATCAACAGATAACTCTAGTGGACAGTGGAAAGGAGAATCTCGTATATTACGTTATCAACTTCCTAAATACAGTGATTTGAGTACCCTAACACGAACTGGCGGCTATGTTGATCCTGTGGCTGAAAGTAGCTTTCAAGGTTGGCCTGTTAAAGCCGATGGGAGCAATCTTCAAAGCGGCACTCTCCCAACGACGACAGACCCTCTAGTAGATTTTGTTGCTAATCCGACAACGGTGCTAGATGCAACGAAAGTCCCAACTTGTCCTAGCAATGAATATGTCCGCACACCTTTTGATGATTCTACTAAAACCAGTGATGATACTTTCAGTTTTTTTGCCTGTGTTAAAACGGCAGAGAATACTCAAGGAAACGTTTTTAACCAAGATCTGATTATCTATCTTAAAGGGAGTCCAAAAGGTAAATATGATACAACCAAATTCAAGAATTCCAGCATGGCTTATATTAAATCACAGGTGCTTAGTCGTGGGGTTGTTAACAAGCTTATTTCTGATTAAAATTTCTGGAAAATGCTATGATTAAAAAATTTTTGATCCTCAAAAACGCCCAAGCGGGAATGTCTTTAGTAGAAATTTTAGTCGTCGTTATGATTATGGGGATTTTAGCGGCGATTTCTGCACCCAATTTTTTTAATTTTTTCAGCCAACAAAAACTAACTAAACTGAATGAAAATGTTGAACTCTTAATGCGGCAGGTACAAAATCAATCTCAACGAGAAAAAGTTAATTATACGCTGGAGTTTCAGGTAGCTACTAACAAGGACTTCCAATACAAAATTTATCAAGGTGTGCCTTCTGCTACTAATACTACTACCTGGAAATCTCTGTCAGATCAACCAGAGAATCTAACAGTATCCCTAACCCAAGGCAAAAATATTACTTTTAATTCTAATGGAACAATTAATTCGAGTGGAGAGTTACAAGTCAATGAGAAAATTGTTGTTTCTCTGGCTAACTTAAATCCGCCTTCTAAACGATGTGTGATCGTGCAAAGTTTACTGGGTTCATTAAGCAATGGAAAAAATACCGAGTGTAATTAAGATTCGACAAATTACCTATTAAAAAATCCTAGAGTGAGCCTGACTCACCCTACTGTTAAAGTCTAAATATTCAGGCTTTAGCTTACTCAGATAGAATTTTGTGCTTAGAAGCTGGATCGCTGGTATAATGCAACTTGAGAAAGCTATCAAAAGCATACCAAGCAAACACATACCAAGGAATAATCTCTAAACTTAATCCCTTAATCAACAGTTGCCGCACCGCCAGAAAACTAAAACCTAAAGGAACCAGAAATCTAATATCAACTGTTCCCTCAGTGGCTTCTCTGACTTGTTTATTTAAATCTGTAAAAAAGCCCGTCACGTTAGCGGCTGCAACTGATTGATGAGGATGAGGATTAATCTTGTTTTCAGCCGTTAAAACAGCTATATTTAAACTTTGTAAAAATTCTCTAATTTTTTCAAAATTCCAATGGTTAGTAGCATAAAATATAGTGAGACTTCCTGTCTGAGGATTGCCGCGTACCCGATAAATTTCTAACTGTTCTTTTAGAACATTAACCAGTTGCTCGATGTTTTGGGGTTGACGAGATTCTTTATCTAATCTTAGCCGAATTCTTCCAGGAGAAGAACTAACAAGATGAGCAACCGTTACTGTCCTGTCAGTTTTTGGGCTTTCGTCCCTCGCTAATTCTTTGGGAATATAACTAGCGATTGCCATTTTTTCATCACCTCGATAAACTATATCTTTACTGATAGAAAAGCCCTTCCCTTCGCCCTAAGCAACAGGACGAGGAAAAGGTATACTCAAAAACTCAAGCCGGCCTTAACCGGCTTCGGAAGGGGTGTCAACAGTAACCGAATTGGGGGTTTGTTCTTCTGCCAATTCAACTTTGGCTTCTGCCACTAAATCTTCGAACACTTCCCCGGCTTCTGCGAGTACGCCTCGACTCTTTTCATACAGCACAATAGAACCTTTAATTGCCGCTTTAGCAACGGGTTTACCGACTTTAGCAACCGCAGGAATCACTAAAGGAGTCAGTACAATTGCTCCAAGTCCGGCCGCAATCCCGGGAATACCAAATTCTTCGGCTGCATTTGCCCATAAGTCTGTGATCTTAAAAGCCATTTTTCACCTCCTAGTTTGGCTTACCTAATTACAGTTTATCTAGTTCTTAATTTAGGGGATCTTTGTATGTCTAAAATCATACACAAGCTTTTAAATTCATCCCCTAAAATAAGGTTTTCCAGTATACAAAGCAGAGGAAGAAAAATTGTCTCCCTATGCCGGATGCGATGGTAGAGAGGCAGTCTATCTATCCTTCGGGTTGAACCGAGGAGCCGCTAGAACCTTCTAAAAGTTTACGCTCTTGTGCTTCGGCCAATTCGGCGCGGCTTTCTGCTACTAAATCTTCGAGAGCTTCTCTAGCTTCGGCTAAAGTGCCTCGACTCTTTTCGTAGAACAAAATGCTGCCTTTAACAAGCGCTTTAGCGGCTGGTTTACCCACTTTAACTAAAGTAGGTCCTAAAACTGGGGCTAAAACGATAGCACCAACCCCAACCACTAGACCCGGAACGCCGAAATCTTCCACTAAAGCACCAATTCCTTCAAAAGTATCACTGATTAAAGCCATAATACACCTTCCTTATTTTATAGTTGTGGTTGTTCTTCGTCTTCGATTTTGGCTGTCAGGACAGGGCGAAGTCCATTCATTCCTGCCAGCACGCTTGAACCATTGTTAATCATGGTTGCTGTCATGGGATTAATCCCTATGGTGGAGGCAAGGGCTAATCCACAAAGGTTAGGCACGCCCACAATTGCCGCGTTTTGATAGATAATTTGTTTGGCGTTGCGGGCAATAGCGATCGCTTCTACTAATCCCTGGAGATTATTCTTCATTAATACTACATCTGCGGTTTCTCGCGCCACATCTGAACCTTCGGCGAAGGAAATCGACACATCTGCATAAGCTAAGGCGGCTGAATCATTTAAGCCATCTCCCACAAAGGCGACGGTATAACCTTCATTGTGTAAGCTTTGAACGATTTGCGCTTTAGTTTCTGGGAAGGCTTCAGCGTGGGTATTACTGGGGGGAATGTTTAAAATTTGAGCGACGGCGGCAGCGCGTTGTTGAATATCGCCGGTGAGGATGTGAATTTCTGCGCCCATTTCCTCGCGTAAAGCTTTAATTACGCTTGGGGTTTCTTTCCGCAGAGGGTCAGTATACTCTAGCACACCCAACACTTCCCCATCACTGGCGACGTAAATTAAGGGATAGCTGTTTTCTTTGAGTTCTGGGTTATGCTCATACAGAGGCTCGACATTAACTCCTTCTTTAATTAAGAAGCGCTCGCTACCCACTAAAACATCGTGCCCTTCGATCTCGGCGCGAATGCCTAAACCCACTTGAAAATCCCATTCTCCTCGAGAAGGAACCTCTATTTTGTTATCTTTGGCGTAACGAATTACGGCTTCTGCCACTGGGTGAGTGATGCGTTTTTCGGCGGCGGCGGCCAGTTGTACCACTCGTTCGGGGACTATTTGCTCGGAAGCGGTTTTGATGCCAATGACTTGAATGTTGCCTTGGGTTAAGGTGCCGGTTTTATCAAAGACGATGGCATCTACTTGCGCCAGTTGTTCTAATGCCCGTCCACTGCGGATCACAACGCCTCGGCGAGCGGCTCCATATAAGGCAGCCATCACGGTGGTGGGCACTGAGACGCGAATACCGGTGGCAAAGTCGATAGTGAGAACCGAGGCGGCGCGAGCCGGATTACGAGTGACCGCAAAAACTAAGGCCCCTAATAATATCGTAGGCATTACGGTATTATCAGCCAGCTTGGCGGCATAGTTTTCCATGCGGGTATCGTGTATAGGTACCTCTTTGAGCATTTTTAGGGTTTGTCCTGCGCGGGTTTCTTCGCCTAAGCGTTCGGCTAAGACATAAATTTGCCCTTCTCTGACGAGGGTAGAAGCATACACCATCTCCCCTTGATTTTTCACCACTGGCATAGATTCGCCGGTGAGTCTTTGTTCATCAATGAGGGCTTTTCCTTGCAGAATATGACCATCCACCGGAATTTGTTCGCCGGGATAGACGATCACGGTATCTTCAGGGAGCAGTTTTTCTAGGGGGATTTGCAGTTTTTCCCCGTTTCTTTCTACCCATGCGCTTTGAGCTAAAGAACTCAGTAAATCTAAGGCTTGATTTTTTGAGGAACGGGCGGTTAGTTCTCGAATAGTTTCCCCGAGTTGAATCAGTAACAACATACTGCAAGAGGTCAAGAAATGACTTTGAGCCGTAATAATGGTGATCGCCGTCAAGTCGAGAAAATCTACGTTGAGCTTGCGTTCTTCTAAAATGCCTTCCCAAGCACGTTTGACTACAGGGAGAGCCGCCGCAGCGATAACGCCTCTAACCACCAAGGCGGGAAGGGTGAATCCTAATGGACCGTTGAGCAGTGCCAAAACCGTTGCGGCTAGGGGGAGTCTTAGGGCAGACCAAGAAATTTTCTGCTCGGATTTTTCACATTCATCGATAATTTCATCGCGCTGTTGGTAGATGGCGGGATGATTGGCCAGTTCTATCAGTTCGCTACAGTAAGCGCGGCTTTCTTTGACAGAAAGCTTTTCGGGTTGATAGTAAAAGGTAACTGAGCCGGCACTACGTTTGACCTTAAGCTCTGTAATCTGTTCATCTAGCGAGGCTAAGGCTTGTAACGCTTGACAATAGTCGAGATCGTTAATGATTTTTGGAATGCGAACTCGAATTCGTCCTGCTACTTCATGAACGATCCGATAGGAGACCGGCGGACAAGATAAGACTAATTTGTCTTGTGTTGTCGTGGTTGCAATTGCTGCCGATCTCTTAAAAGTTTCTCCCCTGTTGATAGTTTTAACAGGAGACAGTGCCAAATTTACCATTTACACCCTCCCGGTGGTGAGAATTATTGTTTATAGATGAATTAATTAAGCTTGTTGAAGCGGAAAGTTAACCATTAATCTGAGCATGGTATTGAGCATACAAGCTTTGAACCGCCGCCAAGGACTGTCTAAAGGATACTCGGAAAGCTCGAACCTTTCAGCGTCTGGTGCTGATTCTATAGAATTAATGGTTTTCTCATCTGATGAGTCTGCGGGCGGCTCTTTCGTTGAGGAAACGAGTGGCTCAGATTCATCGAGTACGGAACTCGCATTCTCCCCCAGTTGATTTTTGGGTTCAGAAGGCGCTTGAGGATTATTCTCGTCTTCTTCTGACACGAGTTCAGAGCCTAACACATTTGTTGAGTCGGTTTCTGTCTGTTCGATTACATTTTCGCTTTTTTCTTGACCCTTCTGTTTCACAGATTCAGGGTGATCAATGGCCCGATTTTCAGTCTCTTGAGGGATAACTTTTTCAGGGTTCAAGATTTCGGCGATGGATGGATTTTTTAAGTCTGCCTCATGCTCGGTAATCAATTCTATTAAAGCGATTAATTCAGCCGCATTTAAAGGTATTTGTCCGGTATTTAAGGGGGTTGCTGTTCGATAGTTGATCACTACCGTTTCCGCTTCAGGATTAACTCGTACACTGGTAATACGGTTATCCCACTGGGTTAAGTTTTCCAATTTCTTTACCAAGTCAAGGTCTTGCTTAACTTTTTTGAAGGAAAGACGAATCCTTCCAGGTATTTCGTGAATCACTTGATAGTTTGAGTGAGCCGGTTTTGACGAGTTTGTTGTCTCAAGCGGCAATTTTTTTTCGGCTAATTTTGACGATGGACTCTCAAATTGATTCATCAGGCCACGAGTCACTTGAGTGGCCACCATATAGGCCGCAAACCCTTGCCATCCGACGATTCCTAATCCTCGCACCGCCGCAAGTCCCACCACTGGGGGAATCAATGAGGTTAGTCGTTTGAGGGTTTGGTTATAGGTATCCGCACCCGTTAATTCTGGTGAGGGCGTTTCTTGAGTGACACCATAAGGCTCAAAAAGTTGCTGCACTTGTGCGCGAGATAGTTGATTTTGATCATAGGTAATCACGAGACTACCAGTATCTTGGTTGATGCGGACTGATTCAATTCCCGCTATTGTTCGCAAGTGTTGCGCTATGGCCGTTAGTTTGTCCTTCGTCTTTGTGTCTAATGCACGCAGTCGAACCCGGTTAGCAACACTATGTAGAATCTCAAACCCCTGCTGTGAACAGGTGCTTTCTACATTGTTCATTTTTTACGTGACCTTGAGTTCGCCTTGGGTTAACCTATTCTTAACCTTACTTTCATCATAAGTATAACGTATGTTCATGGGAAACAGTTCAAAAATATTTTTATCTTTTTTAACATTCTGAAAATTAATCCTTATCAATCGTTAATTTTGGCTTAACCGTATTTTAATGTTTATGGCGAATTTTTGCCCCTGTTCTAGCTTTTGCCGCGTTGAGCCGGGGCGATAAATGAGATATTTTCTCATCTTAGATCAATTAATTGTGTATGTCAGTATATCTTGAGGGGAGTTTAGCCTTGAAATGTATCTGAGCTTACTATTGCCAAATCAAAATCTTATTGTCCTTATCGCCACTGACTAGGGTGTGTCCGTCACGACTTAGAGCAATAGAACTAATCGCACAAGTGTGACCGTTTAAGGTTTGGACACATTCTAAGGTCTGAAAATTCCAGATTTTTAGGGTGGTATCTTCGCTTCCACTGACAAAATACTGACCATCAGGGCTAAAAGTAATGGTATTAACTGCGTCTGTATGGTCTTTTAAGGTTTGGACGAGTTTTCCGTTTCTAATATCCCATAAATTAATAGTTTCGTCGCTACTTCCACTGAGGGCGAATTTTCCATCAGGACTGATAGCGACTGTTTTAACGGCGGCTTGATGTCCGCTTAAGGTGCAAAATAAATCTCCGGTTTGCAACTTCCAAACTCTGAGGGTGTTATCTTCACTACCACTGACGAGAATTTGACCATTGGGAGAAACCGCTAAACTGGTTACCCATTCTCGATGACCAAAGAGAGTTTGGAAAGGTTCGCCGCTTTTGAGGTTCCACAGTTTAATTTTATGAGAAGCACTGATCAGGGTTTGACCATCAGGGGTGATGAGTAAAGCATAAATTTCTTTTTTGTGTCCAAATAAGGTTTTTTCTAGGGTTTCGCTCGGTAAATGCCAGAGTTTAATATAACTTCTATTGTTGGTATGATCGCTGGTGGCTAAAAATTGCTGATCCGGACTGAGGGAACAAGCGAGAACTTGACCACAATGATGGGTTAAGGTCTGGCTTAAAATGGGGGTTGAAGCACTCAGGGTCCATACTTCTAGAATAGAGCGATCCCCGAGATTGATTAATTCTTTGCCATCAGCACTTAAAATTAAAGAAACTACCCCCCCGGATGTGGTATTGATGGTTCCTGCCAGCGCAAACTGTATGGGTTGATTAGAAGTATTTTGCGGAGAGGGTGTATTGAGATAACTCAGCAGTCCTTGCACTTGAATGACTTTTTGATGTTCTCCTAAAATGGCAAAACATTCTTGTAGGGTTTTTAAATATTCTTGGTCTTGACTGGTTAAGCTAGACTGGACGACTTCTAGGTCTTCTATTCCTTTTACGGGTGAGAGTTGTCGTTGTTGTAGCCAAATTTTCAAAGAACTATTGACTTGTTCGGCGGCTAAGGACTGATCCGACAGTTGAATGAGGCTTTTAGCGAGTTTTAAGGTTAACTCAGGTATCCAATAAGGACGCTCTTTTGCTAAATTCTGTATCACTTCTTCATAAATGGTCACTGTTGCCCTCAGTAAACCCCAATAAGATTTTTCTTCGATTTTTTCGTCGATTAGCTGAGGCAATAAGTCCGGCAAAATCGGAGAAAGATCATTTTGAATCAGATAGTGGATATCAGCAATAGAACCAGCGACAAAGCAATGGCATAAAGACAAGAAATTTAAAAGGTTTTCCCAATCTTGGCTATGGATTTTTAAATTGAGAGGAAATTGGCTAATATCAAGTCCGGCTTGTTGTAATTCTTCTAATTCTTCTAAAATAGCCAAATTGAAGAGGTTGTCTCCTCCTAATCGATTAATATCTTCTCGAGATTTTCCTAATTTTAAAAGTTTTTCGGCGGTTTCTTTCCATTTTAAAGCTCTTTTTTTCGCCGATTCTAAAAGAAACTCTTGATAGGGAATTTGAAAAATTGTGCCATAAAAATATTGTTGCTGTCCTAATCCCCAATAAGCCAGCCGCAAAGTTAATAGATTGCCATCTATTTCCGATTCTAAAATCAAAGTGGGTTCCGATTTTAACATCCAAAATAGGGCCTTAATACTGGATTCTCCATAAAAATTTTGGGGTTTCCAAGCCCCCCCTAAAAATTCGGTTTTTCTCTGAGAACTATGTAAAGAATAATGTTGATTGAGAAATTTTCTTAATTTTTGTGATAATCTTTTTTCGGTTTCTACTGAACCCATTTCTGAAAACTGTTCCCCTGCCTGAGCGGGAATTTGGGGCGGCGCTAACAACACCCGCAGAGGGATCAATTGATCTTTCGGATGACTGTGGAGCAATTGACAAGGAAACAGACGTAACGGCCAATGTTCAAAGGTTTTTTGGACTTCGGGTAAGAGTAAGGTCGTTTCTCGTTGATAAGCCGCCAGTTTAACAATGGCTTCTCGCTTGTCGGCGGCTAATTTTTGTTGTAAGATTTTTTCCTGTTGAAATCGCTGCTGATGAAAATCTAGGCGAGTTTCATTCACCGTTGTGGTGACATCTTTGACTAATTCCTGAAGTTCTATGGCTTTTTGATAGCCTAATTCGGCGATTTGTTCGCCAAGGGTAATGGATTCTGTTTCTAGTGCTTGCTGCTTACCTATTCCTACTGTTCTAAGCATCTGTTTAACTTGATGCTTCTGCTGACTCTCTAACTCGTCAGAGAAATTGGATAGTAAGTGATTCGTGCCGGCATAGACTAGGGTTTTAAATACCGGTAGTGCTACTCGAAAAAATAGAGTTAACCATTGCTCCATAACAGCCTGGTTTGTTGTGGTTCTTGCTGAGTATTATTTAAGCTTAAATCAGGAGATTAGTCAAAGTTTTAATTGATAAACTTGATTTAACCTTATTTTAACTTGGTTAATTTATTTAAACCGCCCTCTACACCCTTACACTTGATATTACACTGACAGCCCACACCCTACCCCCTACACCCTGTCTCAACCGTTCACAAAACTTGTAGAAAGAGGTAACGGGTGCATTAACATTATGCTAACACACCCCACAGTAGCCTGAAGATTGACTTGATTAAGAGCCGATTTATTGGGCGTATTTTTGGAACATAATTTGATAACTTTCCTGAAATTTACCATCTTCAAGCAGGAGTTTAACTTGTACCGACTGACAACCATGAGGAGGTTGACGAGCGATGATGGCTAAAATTTCTATAGCTTGCTCGAGAGAAGAAAAGGTTCCTTCTACCGTAGTCGCCGCCGTTGTGGGTGTTGTTTTGAATAAGTCATCGCCTGTAATCGTTTCCCGACTTAAATCAACTTCTGCTAAACGTTGAGTTTCTGTGCCGACTTGTTCAATAATTAATTTTTCTAAACGAACAGGGATTTCAACTGTTTTAATTTCTATCTCTTTACGAATAACAACTTCTCCAACTTTGCGTCTATGGCGATCAATCTTCAGCCTTTCTTCCAATAATTCAATCTGGTACTCTTCTACTTCTCGAGCTTCTGCGTCAGGATTCAGAGCGTTGTTAGTCATCATTGTCCTAGAGGATTATTAATTGTAAAATTTATTAAAATAGGTGAGCGATTCTAGACCCCATTAGTGAAAATTGGCCTAAAATTTATTTGACCAAACCTAAACCGAGGTTTGCTAGAATGAGTCAATGGAATAATAAGCAATTCTCTATGAGTGTGGAGAGGGAAACCCATCAATGATGGGCCCGGGTGCGGAACTCGTTCCGCACTAACCTCCCTTTCCCTTATTCGGAGCTACCTCAGCTTAACTGAAGTGAGGGTTTTTAGCGGTTAAGAGTGGAATCGTTAATAATGGGTTTGCCATCTACATCCACATCTAACTCTTCACGACGTAGGGTTTCTTTAGCGGTGACTTGATCTTGTTCGATCTCTTTTCTGACGGTGACTTCTTCACGAACAAAGGCTTGTTTATGGATATCTGCTGTTTCCTCATAGACAGCCACGCGAGCCACTTCACCCTCTCGGAAAGCGACTTCACCGGGGGTTACAGGCTGATCTGGGTTGGTAGGATTATTGCGTTCCACAATAACCCGCTCTTTTTGAACAGGAACAGAGGCTGTAGCTTGTTCAGTTTCTACTCGTTTACCAATAGTGACTTCGCCGGTTTTCTCACGAGTTTTATTAGCAATTAAGCGTTCTTCATAAAGCTTAATCGTATCATGATCCTTTTGTCTCACGCCATAGAGTTCTGGCTCATGCTCATAATTGTAACTGTTGGAAGTGTAGGCAGCCGCTTGAACGCCAGGACGACGATAAGCATTTCTCACGCGCTCCTCGTAGTTATAATCTACTGTGAGATCATCATTGTATTCGGGCAAACTTTCTACTTGTTCTCGGGTTAAATCGGTCGCATAAACACGACGATTAGCGTAATCTATGCGGCAACGGCCAATAGGGAGTAAAACTTTTTTGCCAAAAATCCACAGTCCAGTATCAATAACTAGATAACGCAAAAATCCAGATTCATCTACTAAAATATCATAAACCGAACCGACTTTATCTTGATCTAGATTTCCATAAATACTGTATCCTTTGATATCGGAACCGCGAAAAATATCGTCTTTGTAATTAGGATTGTAATCGTGAATTTTAATTAAGGACATTTATCATAATCTCCTACTTAATTTATTTTTCATCTTACTCGAGCAAAAGGAAAAATCCTTCTAACTCAAGAATGAGTGTTAATTAGGAAAATTTTGATTAATGTATCTTTCAATAGGAATAGGAATAAAACTTGTTTTTGGGGAAAGGGGAAGGCTCAGATCTTGCACCAATTTATTTAAAACCTTGTCAAATCGGGGAAGGTTTAAAGGGGAAGGCTTAAAGGGGAAGGGTGAAAGGGGAAAGGACAAAGGCTATTTTATCCTTTATTTCACCGGGCCCCATTGCCCATTGCCCATTGCCCAACTCAGATCTTGCACCAATTTATTTAAAATCTTGTCAAATCGGGGACTTGTTAATGAACCGCCAAAACCCGTCTCGTTCGACTGCCACCCGTTAAAACGGATGGCTAACCCTCGCTCGTAATTATTTTTGTTTGTTGTCACCGGGCCCTCGCTTTTGCCTGGCGGCGCGATTTATGACTCTGAAGTTCGCACCACTCTAGGTTGAGGCTTTCCAGAGGGTTTAGGCAAGGTAGATTTACTTTCACCGGGGCTTATCACTCGTTCCCGACGGTCCGGTCTGCTGTCTGATGGGGGTCGATCACCGAATGAAGGTTTGCCGCCTGATGCCGAGCGATCGCCGAATGGCGGTTTGCCTCTCATCGGAGGTTCAGGTTTTCTTCTAGGACAAGCAAAGGGGTTATTGCGAACAATGAGTAATTCATCCCCTTCCCGCTTGGCAATAATTTGATAGGCATAGCGGTCCCAGAGATACTTTCTATACTCATCTTGATTTTTAAAGCGATATTTATAGTAGTGAGGACGTTCTTCATCAGGAAACATCTGTCCTTGACGCTGAACAAAAAGGGCTTTCTGAGGCCCACACCACATCCCAATAAATTCCCATTGTTCTCTTTGAAAAGTTTGCTGTTGATCGATGGCCACGATTTGAATTTTAACCAGTTTGCCCTCGCCGGTTAACTTAGGATAGCCAATATAGTTTTTAACCCCCTCGAACAGATGAGGATTTTGGCGATAGTACCACAAGGTTTTAGAAAAAGCAAAATGGGCTTCTACCTCCAACCCAGGAAGCAGTAATTTAAACCCTTTTTCCCCTTCAGGTTTAGGCATCAAAACGCCTTGAAACCGACAGATCGCCTGATGAGTCCCGTTAGCGGTGTAGAGTTTTCGTCTGATTCTCGGAGGTCGATCGGACTGTTGTCGAAAAGACTTTTTCTCCTCGGCTGAGTCGTCCTGTTTAGGAGCAAGCTGATCTTTTTGAGTGATTTCGGTAGCCGCAGTCGGGAACTCGTTCGGTCCCCCAGGCTGTTCGGGAGTTTCTTGGGTTTCGGAGGGTTGTTGGGGGTCTTGCGCCTCGGATTCTTGAGTAAAAGAGGAAGAATCGTCTTCTGGGGAGTCTTTTGACTTTTGTTGAAGAGGACTGTTATCTTTTTGAGTTGTTTCTGGTGAAGTCGTGGATGGGGGAGGTTCTTCAAGCAATGTTTTTTCCTCGTTTAGCGGCAACGAGGGAGGTTGAGTCTCGACGGTGATTGAATTATGATCGTCATTGCTGTGGACGGCGGCGGTCGCTTCGCTGTCTACCTCGACAAAAACGCCTTTCTCTATACGTTTGATCCCACAGACCACTGCTTGAGGGTTTCTCGTAAACTGTCCCCCAAAAGCCGAAATAGATTTATTGTATCCTCTAGCTTTTGCCAACTCGTAAGCTTGTGCCCTATTCATGATTATTATTTGCTGTTTGCCCTGATAAAACAAAAACGCATCTCAGTTAAAAACTACATCTTAGCAATTTTAGTTACCTTCGTGATAGCCTTCGGTGGCTGATAACCATAATAAAGAGTCCCTTAGCTAACACCAAGGGACGAGCCATCAAAAATTGTTAATTTTTCCTAGTTAATTGGAGCATAGCACCAAGTGTCATCCGCAAGACAAATTGCGACAGATTTAAACACAATTTGAGCCAGCCTCGAAAAAACCGATAATTTAGGCATAAATCAGCACAGGAACTCGCTTAAAACCCGGAATACCACAGCGAGGATCAGTTTTAGCTTTAAAAATCACATTAGCTTCCGGATAAAACATGACAGCCGCTCCAGTCCGCACCGAACCGAAGATAATCTCAACGTTTTCGAGTTTGCCGGCATCTCCTTGTACCGTGACGCGCTGATGTTCTTGCCATCCGCCACTGTGAGCATCTTTTTGATTCATTAAAATACAATGGCGATGCGGCATTCCTCGATAGTAATCATGCTCCTTATAGACTACCGTATTATGTTGAGAGTAACTGCGTAGAGTAATCAGAGTTAAGACTATACCTTTGACTGATTCAGGTAGGCCAAAATCTTTGAGAGTAGGTAAGCTTAATTCGGGGATCGGGGTAACATACATACTCGCTTTGCCGGAAGCAGTGGCAAATAAGGGTTCTGTAAAAATTCTGTCGCCAATGGTGAATTCTTCGCCGGTTTCATCGATGGTAGCCATTTTTTCAAAACCGGGGATCGTTTGGGCGATTAATTGTCTGATATATTTAGTATCTTGAAGTCCCCGCCAGTTAACCGGATAATCCCCCAAAAGTCGTGCGGCTAATTCGCTTAAAAATTCTACTTCTGAAATCAGGTACCCTTCTGTTATATGGGTTTTTCCCTCATCATTAAGGCGAACGAAATTGTTACCGGATTCTGTGGTGGTTTTATGGGGATTTTCAAAGCGATTTAACACCGGAATAATAATCGTATTTTTCCGAGCTAAACCGTGAAAATGGCCTAAATTGGGTTTAGTTGCCAAATAAAAGATGGTTTCAATTTGGCCTAAAGCGGCTTTAGCTTGATTCAAATCTGGATTAGCGGCATATAAATTTCCCCCGACACAGATGAGGGTGTCAACTTTGCCCCCATAGGCGGCTTCAATCAAATCTCGGGCGTGATATCCCGGAACACGACTTAAAGAGCGTCCTAGGAGTTTTTCGAGGGCTTCTTGAATTTCTTTTTTCAGGCGTATGGTTACCCCCATAGAGCCATATCCTTGAACATTAGAATGTCCGCGAATAGGCATAGTACCGGCACCCTCTTTACCAGCATTGCCGCTTAATAGGGCTGTATTAGCGATAGCAAAAACGTTATCTACGCCGTTTGTATGTTGAGTGACTCCCATGGCCCAAGCAAAGATTACTCCTTTAGAACTAGCAATCATTTGAGCCGCCACTTCTATTTCTGGTTGAGAAAGGCCGCAAGTTTGAGTAATCTTTTCCCAAGGCGTTAATTGAGCATAGTCGATCACCGCTTCCCATCCTTGTGTATGGTCTTTTAGATAATCGATTTTCAGCAAATTTTGTTCAATTAACGCTTTTTGAATGCCCACAAACAGAGCGACATCACTACCGGGGATCAGTTGAAGATATAATGAGGCAATTTCCGAGCCATTGATCAAGGATGTAAGGGGGAAAGCCGGAGAAGCAAACTTAAGTAAGCCCACTTCCTGCACAGGATTTACCACAATAACCTTTCCGCCGCGATCCCGCAGTTTAATCAATTCGTTCATCAAACGAGGATGGTTAGCAGGGGCATTAGAGCCAACTAAAACCACACAATCAGCTTTTTGTAGGCTTTCTAGGCTGACCATTGAAGTGCCCGACCCAAACATCTCTTTTAACCCAACGGTAGAAGCGACGTGGCAGAGATCCGAACAGTCGGCTAAATTATTTGACCCTAATGTCCGCATCATCAGTTGTAGCAGATAAGCGGCTTCATTGGAGGAACGCCCGGAACTATAAGAGGCTACTCTCTCAGGGGCTTTACGGAAAGCACTTTCAGCAATTTGGTAAATTTCCTGCCAAGAAATTCGCTCATAGTGAGTTTTCCCCTCACGCAGAATGACCGGAAAACTGAGACGACCAAGGCGATCAGCTTCTCTGGAGGTTAACTGCTGAAGTTGGCTAATACTATGCTCATCAAAGAAATGATGTTTAACGGGGGGTTGAATTTCGGCGCTGATGGCTTCTACACTCTTCATACAGCGTTGTAAGCTTTCGCCTACCTCATTGGTAAATCCTCCTTTTTGCCCACCGGTTCCCCAAGCGCAGGACAAACAAGCGCTTTTATGAAGTAATGTTTGCCATAGTTTGGGCCCTTCAGGAGACAAGGTATGTTCTGCCCAATATTGTATTAAGGGTAAGCCGCCTCCCTTGTCGGGGTTATGATGCTCATCCGTGCTAGGGGTTTGAGGGTGTTGATCTGCTGGTTTTGTATCTGCATCCATAAGAGTTACTCCGAGCAAAAAAAGCCTGTGGATTTTCGGGCTACTTTTTTCACGCTACCTTAAATTTTTCTAGGATCACAGAATTTTTTCTCGTCAATTTTTTTCGGTGGAGTTTGGCAACACAAAGGTTGTTAAAGTCGTTATCCTAAGATAAAGAAGGCCCCTGTATCTAATGATCTATGAATCAAGTCGACTATCTTCGTATCAGTCTGATTGACCGTTGTAACTTTCGCTGTCATTACTGTATGCCTGAAGGAGCAGAACTGGATTATATTCTTTTACCTGAACTGCTGACTAACGAGGAACTGTTAACGCTTCTCAAAGAGGTTTTTATGCCGCTTGGGTTTAAAAAATTTCGCTTGACAGGGGGAGAACCTTTACTGCGTCCGAGAGTAGTGAACTTGGTACGGGAGATTGCAGGTTTACCCGGCACGGAAGATTTAGCCATGACCACTAATGCTTTTTTATTGGCAGATTTTGCCAGCGATCTTTATCAAGCGGGCTTAAGACGGATTAATATTAGTTTAGATTCTCTAAATCCAGAAACATTTGATAAAATCATTGGTAATCGCGGGAGAAGTCGCTGGCAAAAAACTTGGGCAGGCATTCAGGCAGCGCATGAGGTAGGTTTTGATCCTCTCAAGCTTAATGTGGTGGTTATTCCTGGGGTGAATGAGGAGGAAATCTTGGATTTAGCGGCTTTAAGTATTGATCGTCATTGGCACGTTAGATTTATAGAATTTATGCCCATTGGCAATGCAAATCTATTTGAGCAAAGAGCTTGGATACCCTCAGAAGAGTTACGCCAACGCATTCGAGACAGATGGGGGTTAAGGGAGTCTCAAGTGAGGGGAAATGGACCGGCGGATGTGTTTCAAATACCGGGGGCAAAAGGTACGTTAGGATTTATTAGTCAGATGTCGGAGTGTTTTTGTGATCGCTGTAACCGCGTACGTTTATCGGCCGATGGTTGGTTACGTCCTTGTTTATTAAATGAAACCGGTCAAATTGATTTAAAAACTGCTTTACGTCGAGGAGTATCGGTTAGTGAATTAAGAGAGCAGGTAAAGGAATTATTACAGATTAAAGCCGAAATTAATTTTAAACAGCGAAATTCGGGAACTACAAGCGGCATTTATACTCGTACTATGTCTCAAATTGGAGGTTGAAATTATTGATCTGATTGACTTAAACGGTTCAAAATCTCTAAAGTAATAGTTTAATTTGGCCGATAGTTTCTCTATATTTTTAATTTGAAAAAAAGCAACAGTTATCAGCACGAAGAACCATAACTGATAACTGATAACTGAATTAAGCTTGACGAGAATAGAACTCAACTACCAGCAGTTCATTAATATTCAAAGCAATCCATTCGCGCTCAATTACCCCGTTAACTTTACCAATGAAGGTATTCTTATCAAATTCCAGATGAGAAGGTAAATTAGCTAAACCCGGATATTCCATGTTCGCTTCTACTAACTTGCGAGAGCGTTCTTGGTTTTTAACTTTAATGACATCTCCGGGGCGGCACTGATAACTGGCAATATCAACAACCTGATCATTAACCAAAATATGGCCATGATTGACTAACTGACGTGCTGCCGGAATGGTGCCCGCCATGCCTAAACGAAAGATGGTATTATCCAAGCGCATTTCTAGCAGTTGCAGTAAAACTTGACCGGTTGAACCGGTGGCACGCCGCGCTTTACGGACGTAGCGAATCAACTGTTTTTCACTCACTCCATAGTTGAAGCGCAATTTTTGCTTTTCTTCTAGACGAATGGCGTATTCTGAGCGTTTTCTACGGGCTTGTCCGTGTTGTCCGGGTGGATAGGAACGACGCGCATTTTTGCGGGTTAACCCGGGTAATTCCCCTAAACGGCGGACAACTCTAAGCCGAGGACCTCTATAGCGAGACATATAACTCTGCTTCTCCTAATATAATTTATCCCAAAACTATTATCTTATCATGAAATACACAGTTTGTCAGATTAGATTTTTTGTCTAACCGCAAAATTTAAGTAAAAATGCTATAGCAATTCCCGTTTGAGTGAGATACAGAGTGGCTAGTTTTAGGGAACAGGGAATAGGGAACAGGGAATAGGGAACAGGGAACAGGGAACAGGGAACAGGGAACAGGGAATAGGGAATAGGGAATAGGGAACAGGGAAGAAATTTTCTCTATACCTTATGAGCTTGGGATCTAATTTTTTATTAAAAATAAAATCGGTTAAAACTCTCTTTCTAAAATTAATTTTTCTCCAGATTTTAAAGGTTTAATTTTATCAGTTAAGTCTAACCATTGTCTGAGTTGTCCTCTTTGATAAGTGCGGCTCATGACGACATAAATTGAAGTTTGATCGCATCCAATGGCGGCTGATAGGACTTGTTCCCAAGAGTCGGCATGAAGTTCATCAATAACTTTCCAATGGTCATCTTCCCAACGGAGTTGACGGTAAAAGGCAAAAGGAGCATTTTTTTTGCCGGTGATCAACATTTTTTGCAAAAGTTTACGAATTAAATTCGGGAAAAAGCGCCCAACAGTCAACATAACGATTCGCAAAATCATTAAATTTAGGGGAGTCATCTGCTTTTGTTTTGCCCATCCTAATGCCCCCTCAATAGTAATGATATCTTCATCTACTCCAATTTTATAATGCTGACTAACCAGATGAGCAACGGCATTTTTAAGTTTTTTTCCTTCTTGAACCGAGAGAGAAAATTGGGTATCTGAAGCCATCAATTGACCCTCTCGAAAAAGTTTAAATACTCCTCCTTTATTTAAGGCTAAATAAAGCTCTGTTCCTTGACGACGATCAATTAAAATACCCGCTTCACGAAGCCATAAACGACCATGAGGGCGAGGTTTTAAAGGAGGTCTTGCTGGCACAAAATCCCGCCAAGCGAGTAAATAATTCCAGGTATGATGACCGATAATGTGATCATCAGCATAACAGGGGGCTAATCCTTTAGCCATTCCTTTTAAAAACTGATCATTAATACTTAACGCTTCGGGTAGCCATTTTCCCACTAATTCAAAGCCATGAGGAAAGAAATTATAAGTATTGCGGCTGGTATATTCCCCACCATAAGACCCATCAGGGTGAATAAAATGAGCGGCTAAAATAACGGCTTTAGCGATAGCATCCTTTAAGCGGTTATGGGGAATCAGTTGATAAATTCGGGCTAAACAAGAAATGGTTAAAGTATGATAGCCCGGATCACAGCCTTCATATTCTTGAAACCATCCCTCGGGGTTTTGCCAGGATAAAACCTGTTCTAAACGCTGTTCTTTTTGCTCATTCCAGCGATCCGTATTGAGAAGTCTTGAGAGTAATTCTAAACATAAAACAATTAAAGCTTGATGATTAGTCAGTCGTCCACTTTCTTGATGATGTGCTAACCAGTCAGCGCGTTTGATAAAAAAATCTATAGCCGCTTGATTATTTAATTGTAATAACTGATAACTTTCGATACAAGCTAAAAGAGAAAAAGCCGCCGCGCCGCCTGCGCGTTCAAAGGGAAAATAATCATCACAAGAACCGTCAGCATGGGCACTTTTTGCGGCATAGAGAATAGCGGCTTCTACCCAATCTCGAATTACAGGTTCATGGTAATAAGGATTATTTTCAAGATCTGTGTGATAGGCTAGGGCGAGAGGATAGACAAATTCTTGAGACATTCCACTGGGGAAGTCAATGATTTTGTATTGCCAGAAATTGCGGTCAAAACAGCCATAGGTAGGGCTATGAAAGTTCCGGTCTAAAAGCGTTAATATTTTAGGAATTTGGGCGAGGGCTTCAGTGGCAAATAAGTTTTTAGTCATTGGTCATTGGTCAGGATTTGTCAATCTTAACTGATCACTCATAACTGATTATTTATGATGGGAATCAATATCTGCTTTGCGAAGTCTTAATTGTATATCTTCTAGGAGTTGACGATTAACTGCCATCAGGTCTGCAATTAATCCGAACATCCATAATTGAAAGCCAATGATGATCAAAATTGCGGCTAAAATTAAGCTAGGAACCCGAGGTTTTTCGGGTGTATGCCCTAAAATTCCTAAAAATAGAATCAGCCAACGTAAACAAAGTAAAAAACCTACAGTAAAAGGAACACTCCCCACGATGCTGAAAAATCGGAGAGGTTTATAGGTGATAAAGATGCGAATAATGGTAAAAATCGAACGTTGAACATAAGCCGGAATACTTTTAACGAGACGGGATGGACGGAGATAGCGGTTAGTTCTAATGGGAACAGAAGTAATGATGATTCCTTTTTGTCCCGCCTGAATAATGGTTTCTAAGGTATAAGTATATTCGCTAAAAACGTTGAGACGAAGGGCGGCGTTACGACTAATGGCACGAAAACCACTAGGTGCATCGGGAATATTAGTATTACTGGCTAGGCGAACCACTAAACTGCCTAGGTTTTGTAATAGTTTCTTGACAGGAGAGAAATGTTCAATGTCTTGAATAGGTCTAGCGCCGACCACTATTTCGGCCTCACCATCTAATATGGGTTGAACAAGTTTAGGAATATCAGCCGCATTATATTGATTATCTGCATCAGTATTAACAATAATATCTGCTCCGGCTTTTAAACAGGCTTCTATACCGGCCATAAAAGCTTTAGCCAGGCCTTGATTATGTTCAAAGTTAACAATATGATCGACTCCCGAAGCCTTTGCTACTTCTACAGTTTGATCAATACTTCCATCATTAATAATTAACCATTCTACTTTGTCAACTCCGGGTATTTGGCGAGGTAATTTAGATAAGGTAAGTCCTAATGTGCCTTCTTCGTTATAACAAGGAATTTGGATAATCAGTTTTTTCATTGATTTTTAATTCTCGGTGTTGTCCTCTTTTCTGGTGGGAGTATCAACTCTAGTTTACCTGAAGATGCGGCTTTCGGGAGACATATTTTGTTTCAGGGTAGGCAATGTTGACTGATCGTCTATAAATATTGTTATAACCTAATTAAGGGAATTAAATTTTAAATTATGCTGAAGAAAATCCGCTTTAAAAATTTTAAGAATTTCCAAGATGCTGAACTGAGTTTAGGTAACTTTACTCTATTAGTAGGAGAAAATGCTACCGGTAAGAGTAATATTCGGGATGCTCTACGTTTTTTACATGGTATTGCGCGGGGTTATAATATTGCTGAAATTATAGGGGAAAAATGGATAGAAGGAGGGGCTTTACAATGGAGCGGCATTCGTGGAGGAACTAGAGAAATTGCTTTTAAGGGGGCTTCTAGTTTTTCTTTAGAAGCGGCTTTTAGTTTTTTAGATTATCAAAAGCAGGAACAGGAACTTATTTATCAAATTGAAGTCAAGCCCGGAGAAAATACTACGCCTTCTCAAGTTGTTTCTGAAAGTCTTTTTTCAGTATATGACGAATCAAATTTATTTTATTCTCAACCATCCCAGCCAAATTCTGAACAAGAGTTAACTTTTATTTTAGTTAACAAAGATAAAATAGATGGCAAGGAAATGAAAGGTAAAAAATATCAACCCTTTATTTCAGAAATTTGTAATGCTATAACTAGCTGGCGTTTTCAAAAAAGTGTCGATTACACTTATGATAATTTGGCATCTTCTTTTAGCAGAATACCATCATTTATATTAATTCAAAATTTAATGCGAAATCTAAGCTCAATTCGCTTTTTTGACTTAGAGCCAGCCGCCATGAAAAATCCTTCTTATCCGGGTCAAAATATATTAGGTGAGAGAGGTGAAAACTTATCATCTGTATTACTAGACCTTTATCAAATACCTGATCGTAAAATAGCCTTATTAGAATGGATTAAAGCCTTAACTCCTATGGATGTGGTTGACTTTGAATTTCCCACAGACTTTACAGGAAAAACCTTAGTGACTTTAGTAGAATCAAATGGAGAAAAAATATCAGCTTATAGCGCTTCAGATGGAACTTTAAGATTTCTGGCAATTTGTGCGGCTTTATTAACTCCCAATCCCGCTAAATTTTACTTTTTTGAAGAGATAGAAAATGGCATTCATCCCACTCGCCTGCATTTACTTATACAATTAATCGAACAAGCAACCAAGCAAGAAAATATTCAAGTCCTAGCAACCTCTCATTCTCCTCAGTTACTTCGACTCCTGAGTTCTCAATCTTTAGAATATGCTTCTTTAACTTACCGCCTACCAGAAAAACCCGGAGCAAAAATACAAAGAATTCTTGATATTCCCGAAGCCAAAGAAGTATTAGAACAAGAGGACTTAGGGCGGCTTCATGAGTCGGGATGGTTAGAAGATATTATGTATTTTTCCGATGATGAGGAGTAAAAAAATTGAACGTTCTCATCATTCCTGAAGATTTTAGCAAAGACCAATATATTCTTAAACCTATTATTGAAGCCCTGTTTAAGTACCTAGGTCTAGAATCAACAAAGGTTAAAGTAAGAGTCTGTCAAGACCCCCGTTTAGCAGGCTATGTGGAAGCCCTAAAATGGGAACGAATTGAAAAGATAATCAATCGCTATAAATCAAAAATAGATATATTTATATTATGTGTAGATAGAGATGGCAATGAACCCAGAAAAAAAATTTTAGATAATCTTGAAGAACAAGCCGCAAACATTTTAGGTACTGATCAACTATTCGTTGCTGAAAATGCTTGGCAAGAAGTAGAAGTATGGCTTTTAGCTGGTCATTAATTACCGACTGAATGGAGTTGGTCAGATATTCGTCAAGAAATTAATCCTAAAGAAAATTACTTTTTACCTTTTGCTACACAAAGAAATGTTTTAAAATCTACCGATCAAGGTCGGACAATCCTCGCTGAAGAAGCCGCCAAAAAATATAAACGTATTCGTCAATTATGTCCAGAAGACATCCGTAATTTAGAAACAAGAATTAGTCAATGGCTGAAGCAATAAATTAAGTGATGGTAGGCCATCGAGATGGCCTACCCTACGGGGCAAAAATATAGCCTAATACCAATTTTTCATGAAGCTGCGTCTAATAGATCCTATGAGTCACGCACTCCCAATTAAAAACAACGATTTTATGTCATCCACCAGCGTTAGCGAAGGATCGCGGATAATCTCAAACCGTAATGATTTCGTGGAGAGTGCGTAAGTCCTAGATCCCACCCAACCCCCCTTAACAAGGGGGGAGTATAAGAGAAAATAAACCCAAAACCCGAAGACTTAAAAAAGCCACTTCTATATTAATAATTACTGGGGAGTATTGTCATTAGAGTTTGTATCAGTCTGAGACTTAGAATTAGATTCTGAGGGATTATTGTCTGATTTAGAAGCTTCTGGCGTTACAGGATTAATATTAATTTCGGTTTGCGGCCCCGAAGGTTGTTGTTGTGGGGTTGTGGGTTGAGAGGAAGATTGAGTTTGAGAACTTGGAGGTTGTGCCGCTTCTGGTTGAGGAACTGGAACAGGAACGGGAACTTCTCTAACTTTTTCGATGATAGTGGTTTCTTTTTTAGATTCTTGTTGTGTTTGAGATTGAGGTGTGGGAGATGGAGAGGGAGATGGACTTTCTTGGGGTTTATTGGCGTTAGGAACGATTATAGGGGTAACAGGAGTCACGTCATTATCTCGTTGATTAATATACCAAAGAAAACCACCAGCAAGAATGGCAATGGTTGCTAAGAGACTTCCTAGTAATAAACCACGACTTGTATTGTCTTCATCTCGTTGGACTATTCTTCTACGCTGACTACGTTCTGCCGCTTGACCATGAATATATCCATGTCGGTAAGCGTCAGGATTGCTATTTGAATTAATTGTTTCAGTGGTTTGTTTTGTTTGATAAATATTGCCATTCCCGTCTGTATAAGACTCTTGATGGACTTCTTTGTCGTAGTTATTGGAACTATTTGGATGAGTCATAAATTTAAATAACCTCTCTTACGAAAAGTCAATAATATTTTTTTATAATTCAATAATAACTCTTACAATTTATCCAGAGTTTCTCTCCTAAGAAATAATTATAGACTCTATCAATTGAAAGAGAACTCGGTAAGATTTGATTAATACGCCTTTAATTTTAAAGATTGGGTCAAGATTTTTTGAGTTTTAAAGATTCTGTAAAGTCAGGAGCTACCTGAACATCAATAGTAGCGGCTCTGTATTAAGAAATGTAAAATACCGGTAACTCTTTCCTATGGACTATTACAAAAGGTCTAGTAAAAAAATTAATTTTGAGTTTTGGCCCATTGAATTAACGCCGCCGTCAACCCTTCCAAAGTATATTCTTGCGCCTCCACATCTACTCGGCCAAAAGCCTCATAACAAGTTTTTGAAGTTTGAGGCCCAATAGAAGCAAGACAAACGTTTTCTAACAAAGATTGAGGGGTATATTTTGATTTTGATGTTAATGCCACTTTAACTAAATGATAGAAATTTTGGACGGTTTTAGAACTAGCAAAGGTAACAATGTCTGCCATTCCCTCTTGCAAAACTTGCCACGCTTGAGGGTTAATCTGTTTAGGACATCCTGACTGATAAGCCGCCACTTCTACCACCTCAGCGCCAACCACAGATAAATCTTTCACTAATACTTCTCTCCCTCCAGTTTCTACCCGGGGAAAAAGGATTTTTTGGCCGGACAAATTTTCTGGAAAATGTTCAATTAACGAGTCTGCCACAAAATCCGGGGGAATATAATCTGCTAGTAACCCATACTGTTTGAGACTCTCTGCTGTTTTTTTGCCTACCACAGCAATTTTAACGCCTGCTAAGGCACGGGTATCTTTGCCGGCATTGGCTAACCGTTCAAAAAAATAATGTACCCCGTTAGCGGAGGTAAGAATTAACCAGTGAAAATCTTTTAAGGTGGCGATCGCCTGATCTAATCCTTCCCAACTCGAAGGGGGGGTAATTTCTAAAGCCGGCATTTCAATTACTGTCGCCCCTTGTTCTTGTAAGAGGTCGCTAAATTTACTAGATTGTTCCGCCGCGCGAGTAACAATAACGGTTTTTCCGGATAGGGGAAGAGAGGGAGAGGTAGTCATATTCCGAAGCTTAACAACATCACCAATAACCATCACGGTAGGAGAGAGAGACTCTTCTGTTATCTGATCCACTATATCTCCTAATGTACCTATCCAAACCTGTTGCTCAGGACGGGCGCAGTGGCGGATAATAGCAATGGGAGTGCTAGGTGATCGTCCTTTTTCTTGCAAGTTTTGAATAATGTCTTCTAGGAAACGTCCCCCCATTAAAATGACGATGGTATCTATTTTGGCGATGGCATCCCAATCTAGGATATCAGGGTCATGGGCGCTGAGAACGACAAAACAGCGACTCAAGTCTTTATCGGTGAGGGGTATTCCGGCCAGCAAAGGGGCGGCTAAAGCCGAAGAAATGCCGGGGATCACCTCATAATGACAGTTGGCCGCTATCAGAGCCCCTATTTCTGGGTTGGCCCGTCCAAAAATAAAGGGATCGCCACCTTTTAGCCGCACCACTTGTTTACCCTGTGAGCAAAAGTCCACTAAGAGTAGATTAATAATATCCTGTGGAGTGCTAGGTGATCCGCCGCGTTTTCCGACGTGAAGTTGCACACAGTTAGAGGGGACAAGTTGCAACAGTTGGGGATCTACAAGGTCATCATAAATTAAAACTTCTGCTTGGGATAAGAGGTGTTGTCCTTTGAGGGTGAGGTAGGCAATGCTTCCGGGCCCTGCGCCAATGAGAGATACTTTTCCAGAGGTCATAAATTACATAATGGCTTTTAACCCATAATAAATACAGGCTCCTGCACCCAATAAATAAACAAACCAAGTCCCAAAAAACCCGATCGCTCGTCCTGGAGAAGGCCCATAAACCCTAATTAAACCATATCCATGAGCAATGCGGCTGATAGTTAGGCTACTACCGAGAAGCCATACTAACCAACTCGGCGAAGACATCAACTCTAAAGCAACGATAAACAATAAGGCCAGAGGAACATATTCGGTAAAGTTAGCATGAGCGCGGATTTTTCGCTGTAAGGCTCCTTGATCAATTAATGGATCGCCAAGAATGATGAGAGTGAATTTTTCTACGGTTGCAGCAACAATATTGGGGTTAGCTAAAGGATCTCGTTGAGAGGCGACATCTTCAATTGACTCACCATGCCACAGTCGGGTTTTTGAACGTTCCATAACCACAATATAGGATAGGACAAAGGCAATTAATCCGTTAATTCCGATAAAAAGGGTTGAGATGGGAATTAGATTTTCATTCATATTTAATTGTGTTTTACGCTTTTGGTTGTTGAATAAATGCGGCGAGATCTGTTCTAGCAGAAGTTGGCGTGCCTTACAAGCGGCAGGATGGATAAGCTGTTGTGCATTTAAACTGGATATTATGATCTTAGGAAACAAACCCTAAAACTCTTCCCCCACACCCTACGATGCTCCGCGCTCCTTCGTCGCTTGTGCGCGTCGGTCACCCTACCCCCTACACCCTGTTGTTGACAGTGATGAGACGATAATCTCTTAAAAGTAGTGATGAGTATCACTGCAAGGGTTTCTGGGTCAGAGTTATCCTAATGATATGCAGCACCAAGACCAATAATCCTCCACTCTATTAAGTCTCATCATAAAGGAGAAAAGATATGACTCTTCATGAGCAAACCATCTCGAAAATTCGTCAACTTCCTGAAAATCTTCTCAAGCAGGTCAATGATTTTGTCGATTTTATCGTCATGGATGAGGATGATGACGATACCTGGAGTTTATGGGAACAGTTTTGTTCGGTTTCAGGCCCTTCAGGTCTAAAATTTTCTGATTATTGTATTAATGATGAAGAGATGGATGAATATCTCGCTTTAACAATTAGCCAAGAGGCCGAATGAAATTATCATTCATCGTTTTAACCGAGCAAAATCTATCAGTCTTTCCCTCAATCATTGTCCTCATTAACTTTTTTAAATCAGTTTTTATCAAATTCCAGGTACTATTCTCTTGACGATAAAAGAAAAATTAGAAGCGATTTTTACTGAGTAAATCACATCAAATCCTTCCTGATAAACCGGAGCAATTAGTTTTTTATAAGTGGACAGGAGTCCAACTAAAGGCACAATCTGTTTAGCAGGTCGTTGTAGATTGCGTTGCTGACAATTTTCTAAATCTGGCGGAAAATAGTAGCCGATTACCCGAAATTTATTGTTTTTTGCCGGCAGAATATAACGCTGTCTATCTTCTAAAGTGGGATTGGTATTATCCACGACAAAAGGCTGTTTGGCTTCTAAACAAGCTTGAACTAAAATTTTTTCCCGATGTCGGGTTTTGAGCATATCTAAATTTAGGCGAATGTGGCTATTAAGAAAATACTCTCGGTAAAAAGTTGATTTACCAGACGCTTGAATACCAATGAAAATTACTGCTTCCATTCAGTCATGAGTCATTAGGGATTTTTTTGGCTCCTTTTGTGTTATAATTGCTATTATGACAAATAATCTACCTCCTTGGCGTACCTCTTTATCTAGGGCTTTACATCTCAATCGTAGTCAACCCTATTCTCGTTACTTTCAATTGGCTACTGTTACTCCAGAAGGACTCCCGAAAAATCGGACAGTCGTATTTAGAGGTTATTTAAATAATAGTAATCAAATCAAAATTGTTACCGATCTCCGCAGTGAAAAAGTGAGCCAAATTGAGCATCAAGCTTGGGGAGAAATTTGTTGGTATTTTACGAAAACCCGAGAACAGTTTCGTCTAGCCGGAATTCTGAATCTTATTACGGCTAATGGTTCCCCTGCTAACTTACAACAAGAACGTCATTTAGTTTGGCAACAATTATCTGATGCGGCTAGATTACAGTTTGCTTGGCCAGAACCAGCACAAGCGAGAATCAAGGATGATTCAGCTTTTTGTTCTCCTTTTCCCTCTCCTGATCAACCTTTAACTAATTTTTGTCTGTTGTTACTCGATCCTCAACGAGTGGACCATCTAGAATTACGAGGAAATCCTCAAAATCGCTATCAATACTTTTTGGATGAGTCTAAAACTTGGATTAGACAAGAAGTTAATCCCTAAAACAAGTGTTAAAATTTAAAAAAATTATTGAGTAAGTTATACAGGTAATGCCACAATATTTTATTGCCTTTATGTTTCTAAAGCCAAAATGCACAAAATCCCCGTTACTGTTATCACTGGTTTTTTAGGTGCTGGTAAAACTACCTTAGTACGTCACTTACTGCAAAACAACCAAGGCCGACGCATCGCTATTTTAGTTAATGAATTTGGTGAGGTGGGAATTGATGGGGAATTGTTACGAGGATGTCAAATTTGTGATGAAGATGAAAACCCCCAAGATAATATTGTCGAACTGACGAACGGATGCTTATGCTGTACGGTTCAAGAAGAATTTTTTCCCACTATGCAGCAATTATTAGAGAGACGAGAACAAATTGATTGTATGTTGATAGAAACCTCGGGGTTAGCATTACCTAAACCTTTGGTGCAAGCTTTCCGTTGGCCAGAAATTCGCAATGGTGCTACAGTAGATGGCGTGGTGACGGTGGTAGACTGCCAAGCTTTAGCCGCAGGGACTTTAGTGGGAGATCTTGCCGCATTGGAAGCACAGCGACAGGCCGATCCTAACCTGGAACATGAAACCCCCATCGAAGAATTATTTGAGGATCAGTTAGCTTGTGCTGATCTGGTGTTACTGACAAAAACTGATTTGGTGGATGATGCGACTTTAACTCAGATTCAAAACTTCTTAAAACAGGAGTTACGCCCGGGTGTGAAAGTGGTTCCTTGTCATCATGGGGAAATTAGTCCCGAGATTCTTTTAGGGTTTAATGCGGCCGTAGAAGATAATTTAGATAGCCGCCCTTCTCATCATGACCAAGAGGAAGATCACGACCACGATGAAGAGATTAACTCTGTTCAGGTGATTTTTGATCAGGCAGTTGACCCTAAAGCTTTTCTGACAAAATTAAAGGAATTAGTCGCTACTGAAGAAATTTACCGTATTAAGGGTTTTGTGGATGTTGCTAATAAACCAATGCGGATGGTATTGCAAGGAGTCGGGGATCGTTTTGATTCTTATTATGACCGTCTTTGGAACGCTTCCGAGTTAAGACAAACTAAATTAGTGGTTATTGGTCGTTCTCTGGATCTGGACTTAATTTCAGCCAAGCTGAGAAACTAAGTTAAGGATGGGCAAATATATATTTAGACTCAGACGAATCAATTTCACCTGAGTCTAAGATTTACTATATACCAGCGATTTTATCAGTAACATTTGCTGGCGGTTTTAAACTTATATCTATATCTACACCCCCCTCCAGTCTGATTCCGGATTTTTGGGCAAAAAAATTTTTTCTGTTAATTCATTAAACTACCCGCTTTTTCTTGTAGTAATTCTGTCTCAGCAGCAGGACGAATCATTATTTCTAATCGGTCAGATTTGCCCCAAAAACCCCATTTTTGATAAAATGGTATCACTTCAGGCTGACAAAATAGGATCAATCCTTCAATCTCTTGTAAATCTGGATGATTAATGATGGCTTCCATCAGAATTTTGCCGAGTCCTTGTTGCCGATAATTATCTCGAATGACTACATCAAATAAAATAGCTCGGTAAACATAATCTGTCAAAATTCGGGAAAATCCTAGGAGTTGACGAGAGGAGTGATGGCAAAGTGCCACAATTAAGTCTGAATGGTTGAGCATTCGTTGCACATCGGGGAGTTTTCGGCCTTTTGCCCACCAGGTTGATTGAAAAAGTTGACATAATTCCTGTATTTGCTTTTCGCTGAGATGATCAATAATTTCTGGCTTCATAAGATTTATTTATTCAAATTAACTCTAATCTAAAAATTCAGCTTCTCTGAGAGAGTATTTAAGCGCTTTACGGTCTGCTTCTTGAAAGCAAGGAAATTGAGCTTCGGTAAATTGAAA
The DNA here is from genome assembly GCF_000147335.1 of Gloeothece verrucosa PCC 7822. Taxonomy (NCBI): domain Bacteria; kingdom Bacillati; phylum Cyanobacteriota; class Cyanophyceae; order Chroococcales; family Aphanothecaceae; genus Gloeothece; species Gloeothece verrucosa. The sequence goes on along the minus strand of NC_014501.1, from coordinate 4,645,859 downwards.
CTCTTTTTCTAATTTTAATCCGACTTTTTCCATTACCCGAGTTGAGGCTTTATTGTTGGCTAGAGCAAATGCACAAACTTTTTTAACGTTTAATTCTTTAAATCCCTTATGGATTAAAGCTTTAGAGCCTTCTGTTGCATATCCTTTTCCCCAACTGGTTCTACACAAGCGATAACCTAGTTCTATTTCCTCTTTGCTGGCTAAGTTTAATTCTTTGGCCCATTTAAATTCCGATGCCGGTCTAAAGATGAACCAACCGATGAAGTTTTGACTAATTTTTTCCTCTACTGCCCAAGCGGCTAATTGTCCATATTTTTGATAATATCCGATAAAAAGGGGCAAAAGTTTATTTTTTATGGCTTCATAATCAGTTGTTTTTCCTCCGCTAATAAAGCGCATAACTTCAGGATCACTGTCTAATTGGAAAAGATTGTCGGCATCGGCTTCAGTTATATAACGTAGTATTAACCGTTCTGTTTCTAAAAAACGTGGCATATTTAGCTTTCCTGCATTTTAATCATGATTTTTTCAGGACTGTTTTATTCTTGGGAAGCGCTGGCAGAGAATAAAATAGCCCCGGATAACTAATAACTTTCAATGATTAACAATTAACTTTTTTTACCCCCACTGGTTAATTTTTGCAAGAAAGCACTATTATCAAAATAATGCTCAACCAATTCAATTTTTAAATCATCGGTCACTTTAGCAATACTTAAACCAACAATTTCGATAGTTTCTCCTGTGGGTTGAGAATCTTTGTAGGGACCGTTAAAGGTTCCCCAGTGCCGCCACTTAAACACCACATTAGGAGGCCCTGAAACCACTTCTATCAGTTCCCAGTGAAACCCTTTCGGGAAAGCTGTATGAAACAAATTATAGGATGAGTCGAAAGTTTCCTCTGAGGCACGATAATGTTCTGTATCAGTCAGAAATAGATTATAGGTTCCTTTCTCGTAAACTTCTTCGGCGGTGTATTGTTGCCCTCCATTGCTACTCATGCGAAACTTATCGGTAACAATAGATAACCATTGTTGGGGGTTAGCTTTGTGAGATGCTTCCATCTCGAAGGTTTTGACTAAATTGTGAGCGATGGCGTTGAGAGAACCCTCAGCATGATTATACTTTCTCTCTTTGTCCCCATTTTGGTCAAGTTGGGTATAGTCCGGACGTTGACCACCTCGCCACTCAACATCTGTATCGTTACTGAGGACTTGTTCCCGGCCTTGTACCCACAGGGGTAATTCTTGTGTATTAGTCATGTTTAGAATAGCATTTGCGAAATTTGACTATAGTTTTAATGTACTCGATTTGGTGATCCAAACAATAGAGGTTTTTACTGATATAAGTCACGAAACAGTGATATGAGGTAGACTGGTTTGAAGATATCTCAGCAATAAGCTGAAAAACTGAGTAAATTGGCTATTGCTTGTGAAGAAAACGCTGATTAACTAATAAGGGTTAATATGAATATGAATCGGTGGCAATCTTTAATTTTTTCTCGTTTAAAAGTGGGTTTATTCATCGTTTTAGTAGGAGCAATGGTTTTCTTCAATCCGATGATTGCACCTGCAACGGCGCTTGATTATGCACAACAAAATTTAGTTAATCATGATTTTTCGGGCCAAGACCTGCGGGATTCTAAATTTGATCATGCTAATTTAAGGAGTAGCAATTTTAGTAATGCGAATTTAGAAGGTGTGCGCTTTTTTGCCTCGAATTTGGAATCGGCTAATTTTGAAGGCGCGAATTTAAGATATGCTGATTTAGAGTCTGCTCGTTTGATTAGAGTGAATTTTACTAATGCGGTTTTAGAGGGGGCTTTTGCGACTAATACTTTGTTTAAAGGGGCAATTATTGATGGGGCAGATTTTACGGATGTTTTGTTACGTCCTGATGTGGAGAAATATCTCTGTACTATTGCGAAGGGAACTAACCCGGTAACCGGACGGGATACTAAGGATACTTTGTATTGTCCGGATTAATGGATGTTTATCAGTTGGTCGGGGCGTTGTTTAAGAGCGCCCTTTTAAAAAACCTGTATCCATTCTTTAACTTCGTATTCTGTCCAAATGCCATTTTTCCAATAAGGATCTCCTTCGATCAATTCTCTGACCGCGTCTTCACTTTCGGCTTCATAAATGCCAAATACAATAGTATTATCCTTGGTGGGTCCCAAAGTAATCAAAATGCCTTGCTCTTTTTGGGCGGCTAAACCGTCTAAATGCGCTTGACGATAAGGAGTCCGTTTCTCAATGGCATTTTCACAGTAACTCCCCCACATAACATACTTTGCCATAATTAAACCTTAAATTTTCTTAAATAAAAACGCCGAAATTATTTTAACAGAATGTCGGGAGAAGTCCCCACCTAAAAATTCTAAAAAAATATCCACATTGAACGGTGGGGACGACAGCGAGAATCATTTGGAGGAAACCTCCAAATGCGCGACCTCATGAATCCCGACCAATAAATGAAACAGCGAAGCCTTGCTCTGACGTAAGGCTTGTCCTGAGCGACAGCGAAGGGAAGGGACGATATTTACTATAACATTGTTATGTGGTAAGATATTGGTGGTCGATATTTAGAGGTGTTTATGCTCACTTTCAACTACACCTATAGAATTTACCCAGACGCACTCCAAGAAGGTATGCTATTGGAGTGGCTAGAAACTTCTCGTGCTTGTTATAACTACGCTCTTAGAGAAATAAAAGACTGGATAGCTTCTAGGAAGTCGCCCGTTGACAGATGTAGTCTTGAATTTGAGTATATAATGCCTGCTGACTATCCTTTTCCTAGTTATTCTAAACAACAAAACGCATTACCAAAAGCCAAGAAAATATTTCCTAGGTTAGCAAATGCTCCATCTCAAGTGCTTCAATGCACTATTAGAAGACTGCATGATGCTTGGGATTTTTTCAAAGAGAGAGGTTTTGGTTTTCCTCGTTTCAAAAAGTATGGACAGATGAAGTCTTTACTTTTTCCTCAATTCAAAACCAATCCCGTTACGGGTTGGCAAATAGCATTACCAAAACTAGGAAAAGTTCAGATAAATCTACATCGCCCTATTCCAGAAAGCTTTGCTGTCAAACAAGTTAGAGTGGTTCGTAAAGCCAAGGGATGGTTTGCTGTCATCACTATTTCGAGTCCCGAATCACTACCATCAACAGAAAGTCCTTCAGGGCATTTTATTGGGGTAGATTTGAATCTTGGGGCTTATGTTGCTACTTCTGATGGCTATAGCTCAAAACGCCCAAAATTCTATGGCAAAGAGCAAAGCAAGTTGAAATTACTGCAACGTCGTTTGTCGAGAAAAAATAAGCGTTCTAATAATTATGAGAAAGCAAGACTGAAGGTAGAAA